>NZ_JABUMR010000020.1:0-80647 GCF_013336725.1 Myxococcus sp. CA040A
CACAGCCGGTCGAACGCCCCCTCATCCGCAGAGGGCAAATACCCGAATGGACCTCTTCCCACGCAACCGCCTCCTTGTATGCGGTCGCGGCAGTATGATCCTTCTCGCCCTTAACTGATCGGCATTGCCCCTAAACCCAAGGTCGCGGCCCCCGCGGAGGCGACAGAGCATCTTCCCGTGACATCGCGAAACTGGACCCGCTGATGGTCGAGCGCCTGATAGCACCTCTCCACAAGCACGGCCCATTCGTTGGATGCCTCCCGCACCACGCAGCGCCCGCCATCCGCCCACGGCAGCGTCGCCGCTCGCTGGAGGTTGGCGACCCTTGGGTTCAAGGGCACTTGCTCCCTTGGGCTCGGTGCCGACGTAGCGCACGTCGAGAGGAAGAGCAGAAGCGTGGCGCAGGCGCGGAGTCGCATGGGCGCGTCCTTTCAGTCGAGCCAGCGAGCCGCGGGTCAGAGTCGGCCTGCTCCGGAGTATGCCACGACGATGTGCGGTGAAGACGCCTGGGCCGTGCCAGCGCGGCTGCTCCGGCGCGACGGGGCTCGGTAGGGAACGCCGTAAAGAATGGCGTCAGGCAGACTGAAGGTCGGGTCGGGCCCAACCCTGAGCTATCCCCTCGTTTGAAGGTTCTCCTCGGAGAACCCATGGGCAGCCGAGCGAGCTTTGAGGGGAAGTCGATTCGCACGCACCACTTGCTTCGCCTGGAGGCTCTTGGTGGTGAGTCAGTGCTGCAGCGGCTTCACGGCCTCGTTGACCTTCGGGGGATGTGCGAGGCCGCGCTCGTCGCCACCTGGGCAGACGTGGGGTGGCTACTCCGACTTCCCACCCGTCCGCTGCCAGAACTCACGGACCAGAATCGTCGCGAAGCGCGAGTCATTCAGGATGTACCGGCGCCACAGGCGCTTGGGTTCATTCACCAGACGGTAGAGCCACTCGAAGCCCGCCTTGGAAATCCACTGCGGCGCGCGCTTGGCCGTACCCGCGATGAAGTCGAACCCCGCCCCGATGCCAATCGCCACGGTGGGCCCCAGCTTCCCGGCCACCTGCGAAATCCACACCTCCTGCTTCGGACTCCCCAACGCCACGAAGAGCAGGTGCGGATCCGCCTCCCGAATCTTCGCCACAATCGGGTCGTTCTGCGCATCCCCTCCATCCGTCTTCACCATCGGCGAGTCCCACCCCACCACCTCCACGCCGTACGTATCCTTCACCTGCTTCGCCACCTTCGCCGCCACGCCAGGGCCCGCGCCGAGCAGGAACACCCGCCACTTGCGCTCCGCCCCCAGCTTCATCAGCGGGAGAATCAGGTCCGAGCCGGCGATGCGCTCGGGCAACGTCACGTCCATCGCCTTCGATGCCCAGACAATCGGCATCCCATCCACCACCGAAATCGTGGCGCGCGAGTACGCCTCGCGGAACTGCACGTTGTCCTCCGCCAGCACCACGTGGTCCACGTTGGCCGTGAAGACGTAGCCGCCCTGGTGCAAATCAACCAGGCGCCCAATCTGCTGCACGGCGTCCTCGAACGTCAGCTGGTCGATGGCCAACTGGCCAATGTGCAGGCGCGGGCGGCCCGTGGTGAACGGCGTCGGCTTCGGAGTCTCGGGGGTCGCGGCACTCATGGCTTCTTCACCGTCAAATCAAGCACTGTCATCGAGTAGGGCGGCAGCCGCTGCGTCAGCGTCCCCGCCGTCTTGCTTCCAGCCGTCTGCTCCAGGAATCCACCCGGCGCGCCCGAATATCCGAGCACGCGCGCACCCTCGAGCGTCCCACAACCCTTCAGCTCGACCCGAGCCTGCGCGGCCTGGTCCGGATCAAAATTCAACACCACCGCCACCAGCTTCGTCCCCGACTCGTCTCGCGAGGCGAACACGCTGGTGCCCTCCTCCGCCTTCGCCGGCACCCAGTAGTCCTGGAAGTGCCCACCGCGCCCGTCGAAGTCCCTGAACGCTCGAAACGCCCAGAACACCGGGCTGCCATTCGTGGGGTACTGCCAGAAGTACGCGGAGTAGATGTTCTCCTGCGCGAAGCGACCCAGCGCCTCGGCCTGCGCCAGTCCGCCGCTCATATGGCCGAACGCCCCGAAGTTGTACTCGCCGATGGAGATGCTCCGGCCCGGGTAGTTCTGCGCGATCCACTCCTTGAGGCGCGGCAACAGGCGCACGGGCTCGGCAATCCAGGACTCGTCCTTGTACGTCGGGTCCCACAGGCCCCGCGTCGAGCGGATGCGGCGCGCGTTCGTCTCCGGGTCCGTGTTGCCTTCCAACCCCACGCCGACGTTCGTCTGCGGGTAGAAGTGAACGTCCACCACGTCGAGGATGCGCACGCCCGTCTTCTTCTCGTGCTCGCGAAGCTGCCGCAGATACCACGGCAACAGCGGCACATCCCCGTGCGCGCGGCGGTCCGAGTGCGGCGCCTTGCCCGGCGCGAAGTCCGCCGCCGACCAGAGGTAGTTCGTCCAGCCCCACTCGGCCGGGCCCGCGATGAGCGCGTCCGGGTCCGCCTTCCGCACCGCGGTGCCGTACGCAATCGTCCGGGACAACAGCCCGTCGTACGTCAGCGGCTCCGGGAAGACATCCCGATGCGTCGAGTTCCAGAGCATGGGCTCGTTGTCCAGGATGTACATCCGGACGTTGCGCTCCCCTCCGCGCGCGATATCCCTCTCGCGGATGGTGCGGACCCACTCGGCGACGAACTCGGGCGAGGCCTCGGTGCTCGTCTGGGACGGAGCGCCCGGCTTGAGCGGTGTGCCATCGCGCGTGACGCCGTTGCCGGAGCCGTTGTCCTCGCCGCGCTGCGGACCGAACTTCGACACCGGGAAGCCCACCGACGTCGTGTCCTTCGCCACCCAGCCAATCAGCGGCACCGTGACGGCGGACATCATGCCGTGCTTCCGGTTGGAGGCGATGAAGTCCTCGTAGCTCAGGCCGATGTCCACGTTCTGGAAGTACCAGTCGTTGGCCGTGTTCCACGCGCCGCCCAGCTTCCAGTTGTAGCGGGACGTGGGGTTGCCGCCCCAGCGGCGCGTCGTCGCGCCCATGCGGTACTGGTGCTGGTCCTTCTTCTCGCGCAGGCCATCCATGGCGATGCCGTAGATGAGCGGGCTGATGCGATGGCCGGGCGCGGTGCAGTCGATGGTCAGCTTCGTCTCGCGCCCGCTGCCCTTGCCGGTGCGTCCCCCGCCCGCGGCGAGCGCGGCGGCGACCTCGGGAGGCAGCGGCACCAGCGACACCTTGTCGAAGAGCACCCAGTCGCGCCCCACGTCCTTGGACGCGCGCAGCACCACGCGGTCGAACGCCTCGCCGCGCGGGTTGAGCAGCTCCATGGGGATGAGGATTTCAGACCACTCGCCGTCCTTGCGGACCTGGAGCTCGGAGGTAATCGGGATGCGCGGGAAGGAGGTGGAGCCCTGCGCGTCCAGCCGTACTTCGAGGAACTCGCCGTAGGACTCGGGCGCGCTCAGGCGCAGGGACAGCGCGCCGAATGAGCCCTCCAGCTTCGGGCGGTACAGAATCCAGCCGCCGTAGTTGAACAGGCGCATGCGCGCCGGAGCGCCCCGAGGCAGTTCACGCGGCGCCCAGCCAATGTCCTTCCACCCGGTGCCCAGGCCGCCGTCATAGAGCGCCTCCAGCGTGGCGGAGGACGCGGTCGCACCGGAAGCCGCCGTGGTGCCGGACGCGTTCTTCACCTCGCCGGAGGTCTCCGTGGTGCCGGACGCGTTCTTCGCCTCGCCGGAAGCCTTCTCCGCCGAAGCTCCGGCTGTGCTCTTCGCCTCACCGGAAGCCGCCGTGGTACCAGACGCCTTCTTCGCCTTGCCCGCCGCCTTGGGCGACGCGCTGGCCACGGGCTCGGCGCCGGTGCCGTCCTGGGCCTGGAGTCCCTGGGCCACCGCCATCGTGCCGCCGACGACGAGCGCGCACGTCAACACGGCCGCGCCGGCCTTCCTCCGCGAACCCTTCACGCCGTCCTCCATGAACTCATCTCCCCCGGGCTCGCCGTGAGGCGGGCCTCACAGCACCACGTCGTCGGTGTCCTTGCGTGGGAAGACGCGGGCGGGAATGCCCACGGCCACGCTGTCCGGCGGAACGTCCTGGAGCACCACGGCATTCGCGCCAATCCGCGAGCGCGCGCCAATGCGCACCGGCCCGAGGATGCGCGCCCCGGCCCCAATCCACACATCGTCCTCGATGGTCGGGTAGCCGTTGTCCTTGGCGGTGCCCACGGTGTTGTTGCCGTAGAAGCGCACCCGGTCGCCGATGCGCGCGTCGCCGCCAATCACGATGCCCAGGCTGTGCACGAAGTACACGCCCTTGCCCAGCGTGACGTCCTTGCCAATCTCAATCCCCAGCACCGCCGTCTGCGCCACGCGCAGCACGTGGTTGACCAGGGGGATGTGGTAGTCGAGCGCGGCCTCGCGGGCGCGGTTCAGCGCGGTGATGCGGTACGAGTCACTGGTGAGCACCATCTTCGCGATGGACTTCGCGCCGGTGTCGCCGTTGGCCGCCTTCGCCAGCTCCAGTGCATCGGAGACCAGCGCGCCGAGCATCGAGCGCTTCGACTTCATGATGTTCATCGTCTCCCCCCGCCCTGGAGGTAACGCGCGACCTCGCGGGCGATGCCAGTCCATCCACCCGCCTCGTTGCGAGCGCCCCGCAGGTACTCCATGCCGTACACCACGGAGGTGCCCGCGAACGCCGCCTTCTCCAGCCCCAGCTTGTCCGCCGCCTTCGCCGCGCGCATCACCGCGCCCGTCAACAGGCGCGTGGCCTCCGGGGCCACCACGGTCGCCGCGAGCAGCGGGCGCGCCAGCGGGTTCGTCTCGAACAGGAGCCGCCACGGATTCACGCCGCGCACGTCCGGGTGCTTGCGCGCCACCTGCGTGTCGAACATGCCGTAGCGGTGCGCGCGTTTGAGCCAGCGCTCGAAGGACACGTGGTCGCTGCCGTGCAACACATACGCGTCGCTGGCGAAGACGAAGGAGCAGCCGGCCTTCTCCAGCCGCACGCCCAGCTCCACGTCCTCGGACTGGCCCAGCGACTTGTCGAAGCCGCCCACGCCCACGTAGTCCTCGCGATGGAAGGACACGTTGCCGGTGTACAGGTGGTTGCCGTGCGCGCGGGCGCCGGGGACGGAGAGCTCCTCCGCCATGCGGTGGTTGAGGTACGCGTACCAGCGCTCGAACAGCGGCATGTCGCCAATGGACGGGTCTGGCCGGATGCGGCCGAGCACCACGTGCCGCGAGCCCGCGGGGTGGTGGTCCAGGTGCCGTTCCAGGAAGTCGTTCGCCACCTGCATGTCGTCGTCGGTGACGAGCACGACTTCACCCCGAGCGGCCAGCACGCCCCGGTGCCGCGCGGCCGCGGCGCCCGCGTTGGCTTGCACCTCCACGCGCAGGGCATAGGGCAGCTTCGCGGTGAGGGCGAGCAGCGGCTCCTTCACCGGCTCCTTGGAGCCGTCATCCACGACGACGACCTCGAACCGCTCGGGCGCGAGCGTCTGGGTGGCGAACTGCTCCAGCAGTCGGGAGATGAGGGGGAGCCGGTTGTAGGTGGCGACGACGACGCTGAGGCGGAGCGACGGGGCGTCAGGAGACGTCATGGCTTCTTCTTCCTGGACGACGAGGCCCGGCCCTTCTTCTTCGGCCGGGGGAAGGTGACGCTGCCCACGAAGCGCTCCGCGCCGATGAAGTCCATCGTCTTGCGAGCCGAGCCGAAGTCGGTCTCCCCCAGGGTGACGCACAGGAGGACGCCGTCGGCGGCGAGCGCCAGGGGGAGGCTTGCGGGACGGGTGAGGACGGAGTCGATGACGGCCACGACGCGCTCACCCCGGGCGACGCGCTCGCGCAGCTCCAACACGCGGCGGGGCGCCTCCGCGGGGGAGATGCTGGTGGCGTCTTCCAGGTGGATCTTCTGCGTGGCCGCGTACGGGGCGCCGGCCTCCAGGATGGCGGTGGCGGCCTCCAGCGCGGGGGCGCCCGGGTGGGCGGGGACCACGGTGAGGTACGCCCAGCCGGTGCGCTCCAGGGCGAACCACAGCCGTTGAAGCGCCGGGGACGGCACGGTGCCGTCGGAAACCTCGGCGTCCGAGGGAGTGGAGGGTGCGCTGGAATCGGCCATGGAGCGCCGCCCGGTATAGCGCAACGCATGGCGTCGGCCCAACGACCTGCCCGGGCGGGCGGGGGAGCGGGTGTCTATCGACCTGCCCCCGGTGATTCCGGGGCCCGTCGCCCGGGCGTGGGGGCGGGCGTGTTATGGAAAGTTCGTGCAGAAGATTGGCTATCTCATCCCTGAGTTTCCCGGACAGACCCACATCTTTTTCTGGCGTGAGCTTCAGGCGCTGCCGGGCAAGGGCGTGACGCCGGAGCTGGTATCCACCCGTCCTCCGCCCGCGCGCATCATTTCGCACAGTTGGGCGCAGGAGGCGATGGCTCGCACCGAGTACCTCTCACCTCCGGGGGCCCTGGGCGTGGCCAAGGCGGCGGCGGAGGTGGCTCGCGCCATGCCCACGGGATGGGCCCGTTGTCTGGCGTCCATTGCTCGCGCGGAGGGCTTGGACGCGAAGGGGCGCGCGCAGCTCCTGGCCTTCGCCGTCATGGGTGGGCGCCTGGCGGCGCTGGCGCGTGAGCGCGGGTGGACGCACGTGCATGTGCATTCCTGCGCCAACGCGGCGCACGTGGCGCTGTTCGCGAACCTCCTGTCGGGGCTGACGTACAGCATGACGCTGCACGGTCCGCTGGACGACTACGGGCCGAACCAGAAGGAGAAGTGGCGCCACGCGAAGTTCGCCTTCGTCATCACGAAGAAGCTGCTGGGGGAAGTGAACCAGGAGCTGGCGGGGCACCTGCCGCCGCGCATCGAGCTGGCGCCCATGGGCGTGGAGCTGGGCAAGTTCAACCGCACGGTGCCGTATTCGGCGTGGACGGGCGAGGGCCCGCTGCGCATCTTCTCGTGTGGCCGTCTCAACCCGTGCAAGGGGCACGCGGACCTCATCGACGCGGTGGGCATGCTGCGCGCGAAGGGCATCGACGCGCGGCTCGCGATTGCAGGCGAGGACGAGGCGGGTGGCACCACGTACCGCAAGGTGCTGGAGGCGAAGCTCGCGGAGACGAAGCTGGGCGACGCGGTGACGCTGCTGGGCGCGGTGAGCGAGGACAAGGTGCGGGGCGAAATCGAGCGCTCGCACATCTTCGCGCTGGCGAGCCTCCAGGAGCCGCTGGGCGTGGCCATCATGGAGGCGATGGCCATGCGCGCGCCGGTGGTGGTGACGGGCGCGGGCGGCGTGAAGGAGCTGGTGGACGACGGCGTGGACGGGCTGCTCGTGCCGCCGCAGGAGCCTCGGATTCTCGCGGAGAAGCTGGAGCAGGTGGCGCGGGACCCGAAGGAGGCCGCGCGCCTGGGCGAGGCCGGCCGTCGCAAGGTGGAGACGCAGTTCAGCAGCGAGAGAAGCGCGGACATGCTCGCGCTGATGCTTCAGCGCGCGGTGGTGTAATCCGCACGGCGAGGGGTGGCTCGGAGGGAAGGGCGGCATGCGGGCGCCCTCCACGAGCCGCGCCGTGGATCCACGGGGCCTTCGGCGCATCGCCGCCCAGTCGCTCGGACCCTGGCCACGCGCCCGTCGACATGACGGGGGAGCGTGCCACCGCGTCCCTGGCTCCATACCTTTGAGACTGAACCGGTGGAATCCTCGTGCTTCGCCGTGAGGAGGGCGACCGGGCGTCCGGGCCCTGTGTCGTCGGGCGCTGGGCGGGCCGAGGTGTCGTGGGGGGCTGATCATCGGGGCCGCGCTGATTAAGCGAAGGGGACCTCGGGAGAGAAGGGAGGACCGGCCTTGGAAGGCACCGAGCAGCTCACCCCTCGCGCTCCCGTCCAGGTGGAGCCACAAAGCACCCGCATCCTCATCGTGGACGACCACGCATCGAACCTGCTCGCGCTGGAGGCCATCCTCGAGCCGATGGGACAACGGCTGGTGAAGGCGTCGTCGGGGAGGGAGGCACTGAGATGTCTCTTGCGCGAGGACTTCGCGCTCATCCTCCTGGATGTGCAGATGCCCGGCATGGATGGGTTCGAGACGGCCCGCATCATCCGGCAGCGAGAGCGCACCCGCTACACGCCCATCATCTTCCTCACCGCGCACGGGCGCGACGAGTCGAACCTGGTGCACGGCTATGCGGCGGGGGCGGCGGACTACGTCGTCAAGCCGTTCCATCCGGACGTGCTGCGCTGGAAGGCGGAGGCCTTCGTCGCGCTCCACCTGCGTCAGCGCGCCTTGCAGTTGCAGGAGGCGGCGCTGTGGGAGCGTGAGCGGCGGGTGCTGGAGCGACAGGGCGAGCAGCGGTTCCGCCGGGTGTTGGACTGCATGCCCCAGTTCGTCTGGGCGCTGCTGGCGGACGGCACCATCAGCTACGCCAACCGGGGATGGCTGGATTACGCGGGGCTGTCACCCGAGCAGGGTCGCCAGCGCGAGGAGAACCTGCGCTGCTTCCATCCGGAGGACGTGGGGCGCGTGCAGCTCACCTGGAATGCCTTGCAGCGCTCGGGGCGGCCGAAGGAGCAGGAGTACCGGCTGCGCCGCGCGACGGACGGAGAGTTCCGGTGGTTCCTCTGTCGCACGCTGCCGGAGCGGGACGAGGTGGGGCGGCTCGTTGGGTGGATATCGACGGCGACGGACATCGACGACGCGCGCCGCGCGGTGGAGTCCCTGCGGGCGACGAGCGAGGCGAAGGACATGTTCCTCACCATGGCGGCGCACGAGCTGCGCACGCCGCTCCAGGCCGCGCGCAGCTACGCGGACCTGGCGAAGGTGAAGGCGGCGGCGGAGCTGACGCCGAACGTGGACCGGGCGCTGGCGGGCATCCATCGCAGCGTGAGCCGCATGGCGCGGCTGGTGGAGAACCTGCTGGACGTGGGGCGCCTGCAGCGTGGAGAGCTGTGCCTGGAGGAGAGCGACGTGGACGTGGGCGTGCTGCTCCACGACGTGGCGAAGCACTTCGAGCCCCTGCCGGAAGGGTGGCGCATCGAGGTGTCTGCGCCGGAGGACCTGTCGCTGCGGGCGGATGGAGAGCGGTTGGACCAGGTGTTCAGCAACCTGGTGTCGAATGCGCTGCGCTATTCGCCGGACGGAGGGGCCATCCAACTGGTCGCGAGAGCGGAGCCCGGGTGGGTGCACGTCGAGGTGATGGACCATGGGCTGGGGATTCCCTCGGACCGGCTGGAGAGCATCTTCGAGCGCTTCGGTCGCGCGCACGGCGTGGCCTACGGCGGGTTGGGCCTGGGGCTGGCCATCGCCCGAGGCATCGTCGAGCGCCACGGAGGACGCATCTGGGCGGAGTCGGCGGGCCGCGCGGGCGAGGGCAGCTCCCTCCACATCCTGCTGCCGAGGTCCTTGAGTTGATGCCCTCGCGCTGAGCGAGTCCTGCCCCCGCGAAATGTCGGAGCGCATTGGTATGGGTGAAGACCACTCAGGTGGTTTGGCGCCCCATGCCGGAGGGCTGCGATGGGTCGTGGTAGGGCATTGGTATGGTGGTTGTTGTTGCTCGGGGCGACGGGTTGCTCGTCGACCCGGGTGGTCCGTCTGGACACGGGCACGGGCTCGCCTCGGGTCCACACTCCACGAGAGGACGCAGACGCGGCTCCGGTGGAGTTGGATGAGGACGCGTTCGAGGAGGCGGTGGCGAAGCTCGCGCGGGACGTGAGGCCCTTCGAGCATCCCTTGAGGGACGCGCGACAGCGCTTCGGCGTACCGGAGCGCGGCGGGGTGTATCTGTATGAAGGGCGCAGGCTCGTCCCGGTGGGGGACGGGGGGGATGCGTCCGCGCCCCAGTTGCTGGAGTCGTACGCGGACGAGGTGCTGACGCGTGACTACGGCCGCTGGTGTGAGCGCGAGCATCAGGGCGGCGACTGTCTCCGGCTGCTGGAGGAGGGGCCGCTGTTGGGGAGCGATGGCAGGTATGCGCTGGCACTGGCCATCGCGATGGAAGGGGTCTGGGAGGAGACGGACGAGGCGCTGGAGGGCGTGGCGAATCCACACGCGGTCCGGGCGACGCTGACGGCGTCGGTGGCGATGTACCTGCTCTTGTGGTCGCTGCCGGAGCCGTTGTCGAAGGGGTTGGCGTCGTTGCTGACGGCGACGGCGATTGCGTACCTGGGTGTGGACACGGTGTGGCGGGCGTTGGAGGCGTGGGTGGTGATGGTGCGGAGGGTGGATGCGGCGCGCACGTTCGAGGAGCTGAGTGCGGCGGGTGAGGCGTACGGGGACGTGCTGGGAGAGAACGCGGCGCGAGTCTTCGTGATGCTGGCGGCCGCCGCGGTGGGGAGCACGGCGGGGCTGGCGGTGACGGGCGTGGAGCTGCCGGGCTCGGCGCAGGCCGCGTTGGCCGTCGAGGGGCAGGCGGGCTTCGCCTTCAGCGCGCTGCGGAGCGTGGAGTCGGTGGCGCTGACGGCGGAGGGCTTCACCGTCGAGCTGGCGCCCACCGCGCTGATGACGGGGCGTGACGCACGGAAGCGGTAGGACGGCCGCGGGTCGAGTCGGTCCTTCGAGGACGTTCAACCTGGAGGGGATACGGGTTCCTGTCCGAACCCGTGAAGGACTCGTCACGGCTCGTGCGCGCGGGTTCACACTCGTGCTCGCGGGTGTCCTCCAGCGGGCGTTTGAGGTTTCCACGTCTCGGGCGCCGTGCTTGAACGCGTCCCCAGTGCGAGGCCGGCATCCGGCCCCGTGCGCGCAGGGAGGCGAGCCGTGGCCCCCGAGTCGGACCCCATCCACGAGGACGAGCTGCGCGACGCGTGGCCCGTGCTCGCACCTCGAGACCGGGTCGAGGGCTTCCGGCTTTTGCCGCCGTCGAGCGCGGACGACTTCTTCCTCTCCCTCTCCTCGAATGACCAGGCGGGGCTCCTCCAGGCCCTCACCCCGAGCGAGCGGCGCATCTGGATGCGAGTGCTCCCCCCGGACGACGCCGCGGACGTCATCCAGAGCCTCCCCGTCGAGGAACACGCCGCCTGTCTCGCCCTGCTGGATGACACCTCTCGCCGCGAGGTGCAGGTGCTCCTGGCCTACGCCGAGGACGCCGCGGGCGGCCTGATGAACCCGCGCTTCGTGCGTGTGCGGCCGGAGATGAGCATCGACGAGGCGCTCGGCTACCTGCGCCGGCAGGCCCGCGAGCAGGTGGAGACTGTCTACTCCGCCTACGTCCTGGACTCCGAGCAGCACCTGCTGGGCGTGGTCTCCCTGCGCCAGCTCTTCCAGGCCGCGCCCGGGAAGACGGTGCGCGACGTCATGCGGACCGAGCCCGTCACCGTGCGGGAGGACGCCCACCAGGAAGGCGTCAGCCGCCTGTTCGCGGAGCACGGCTTGTCGGCCATCCCCGTGGTGGACGCGCAAGGCCGCATGCGGGGCATCGTCACCGTGGACGACATCGTCAGCGTCGTCCAGGAGGAGGCCACCGAGGACATCCAGAAGGTCGGCGGAATGGAGGCGCTCGACGCGCCCTACTTCGACGTGGGCTTCTTCGCCATGGTGCGAAAGCGCGCTGGCTGGCTGCTGGTGCTCTTCGTGTCGGAGATGCTCACCGCCACCGCCATGTCCCGCTACCAGGACGAAATCGCGCGCGCCGTGGTGCTCAGCCTCTTCGTGCCGCTCATCATCTCCTCGGGGGGCAACTCGGGCAGTCAGGCCACCACGCTCATCATCCGCGCGCTCGCGCTGACGGACGTGCGCCTGCGCGACTGGTGGCGCGTGCTGCGGCGGGAGCTGCTGTCGGGCCTGGTGCTGGGCGCGGTGCTCGGCACGGTGGGGCTGGCGCGCATCCTGCTCTGGCAGCACCTGTTCCACAGCTACGGCGAGCACGCGTCGCGGGTGGCGCTGACGGTGGGCCTGTCGGTGCTGGGCGTGGTGACGTGGGGGACGCTGTCCGGGGCCATGCTGCCGTTCGTGTTGAGGCGGCTCGGCTTCGACCCGGCGAGCGCGTCCGCGCCCTTCGTCGCCACGCTGGTGGACGTCAGCGGACTGGTCATCTACTTCACCACCGCGGAGCTGCTCCTGCGCGGCACGCTGCTGTAGCCCTTCAGCTCCGCTTCGCCATCGCCGGGTCATCCGCGTTGACGTAGACGATGGCGCCTGGAGGCGGCTCGGGGAGCAGGGGCGCGGTGGGCACCAGCGCGCTGTTCGGCATGGGCCACGCGCCGGTGGCCACGGCGAGCTTCCCGGACGTCACCACGCACAGCGAGGTGATGAACGTACAGATGTACGAGATGATGCCCATGTCTCCGAACACCTGATTGATGTAGCAGACGATGGCGCCGACGATGACCATGGCGGCGGCGCGGTGCTCGGAGACGTGCGAGCGATGGTAGGAGCGCACCGCGAGATAGAGGGTGACGACCAGGTACATCCACACGCCCGTGTAGCCAACCATTCCACCGAACGCGAACAACCCCAGCAGGGAGTTGTGCGGGTGGTAGCGGTACTGGGGGAACACGAAGGCGATGTTGGGCAGCGGAATCGGCTCCAGGAACTCGTGGCCGTAGCCGGTGCCGAGCAGCGGGAACTGGGTCCACGTCGCGATGACGTCCAGGTTCTCGATGTCGCGATAGTCCAGGTTGCCTTCGCCGCCCTCGCCGTCGATGAGTGAGCGAACCTTGTGCACGGGCGCGAAGGCGCCGCCGCGCGCGTTCCACCCCACCGCGAAGTAGACGACCAGCAGCGGGGCCAGCAGCACCATGCCCCGGCTGAAGGTGCGCTTGATTGCGGGCCACGGGGTGATGAGGTAGCCGGCCAGGAGGCAGCCCACGAAGCTGACGTAGGCGAGCCGGCGGTCGTTGTACATCATGCCCATGAAGATGCAGAACATGAGGAGCAGCCCGCGCAGCGCGTGAGCGCCCTTGGGCTTCTCCAGGAATCGCATCGTCGCCACCAGCAGCGCGAAGTTGAACGTCATCGAGTCCGAGTGACACGTGGTGTACTCGACGAAGACGCCCATGGAGGGCACGACGATGGCGCCGAAGTAGACGCTGATGGCGGCCTTGGTCAGCCCCGCGGCGATGACGGTGCGCGCGAAGATGGGCCAGTCCTCCGGCCCGCGCATCGCATAGTGATACATCGCGACGATGAACGGCATCATCGCGGCCTGGTGCCACTGCCACAGCGAGTTCTTGATGTCCCCGCCGCGCATGACGCCACGCACCTCCATGAAGAGGATGGCGATGAGGGACAGCGTCACCACGGCGATGAGGGGCCGGGGCATGGGCAGCGCGGGGGGGTCGATTTTCGACCGAGTCACCCGCCGGTACATGGCCAGCCCCAGCAGGCCGAGGATGAGCACGTCGACCAGGGGGAAGCGCAGCGCTCCAATCTTGGTGATGTAGCTGAGCTGGGCGAAGAGCAGCTCACCCAGGGGGTGGAGCGGCGAGGGCCAGAAACCGGACTGGGGGCGCTCGGGGACGTAGTCCACGGCGAGGACCAGGTAGGTGACGGCCATGACGGGGTAGCGGACGGGGACCTTCACCACCAGCCACAGGACGGCGGCCACCAGGACTGGGGCCAAAGCGACCACAGGGTGCAGCAGGGCCCCGCCCACGGTGGCGAGCACCAGGGTGCCGAGCAGCGCCACGAAGCGCAGGTAGGAAGGCCGGTCCGGGGCGTACGTCACGACGCGGGGGAGGCTACATCTGGAGGGCCGGTTGGGATAGATGAAGGCACACGTATGCCTGCTCCCAGACCACGCGTCCTTCTGATTGCCGAGCTGTGCAACCCTGACTGGGTGAGTGTCCCGCTGGAAGGCTGGTCGCTCTACCGTGCGCTGGCCGAGGTGGCGGACGTGCACCTCGTCACGCATGTGCGCAACCGGGAGAACATCCTGAAGCAGGGGGTGCTGGAGGGCGCTGGATTCACCGCGCTGGACTCCACGCCGGTGGAGAAGCCGCTCGACAAGGTGGGGCAGCTCCTGCGGGGCACGGCGGGCGTGGGCTGGACGACGGCGACGGCGTTGAGCGTGCTGCCGTACTACTACTTCGAGGAGGTGCTGTGGCAGCGCTTTGGCGCGCGCATCAAGGCGAAGGAGTTCGACCTGGTGCACCGCTACACGCCCATCAGCCCGACGACGCCGAGCACGCTGGCGCGGCGGTGCAAGGCGGCGGGGGTGCCCTTCGTGATGGGGCCGCTCAACGGCGGGTTGCCGTGGCCCAAGGGTTTTGGTGGGGCGCGTCGGCGGGAGAAGGAGTGGCTGAGCTACGTGCGGGATGCGTACAAGCTGATGCCCTTCTACAAGTCCACGCGGGAGAGCGCGGCGGCCATCATCACCGGCTCGCGGGCGACGCGGGGGCAGGTGGCGGACACGTGGCAGGGCAAGACGGTGTACGTGCCGGAGAACGCCATCGACACGAAGCGCTTCGGCACGTCGAAGTCGGAGGGGCCGGTGGAGCTGCCCTTGCGAGTGGCCTTCGTGGGGCGCTTCGTGCCGTACAAGGGCATGGCCATGCTGATGGAGGCGGCGGCGCCGCTCATCCGTGAAGGCAAGGTGGTGCTGGAGTACATCGGCGATGGGCAGGAGATGCCGAACCTCAAGGCGCAGGCGGCGCGAGAAGGCATCGAGTCCGGGGTGACGTTCGCCGGGTGGGTGAAGCACCAGGAGCTGCAGGGGCGGCTGTCGAAGAACCACGTGTTCGGTTTCCCGAGCGTGCGCGAGTTCGGCGGCGCGGTGGTGTGCGAGGCGATGGCGTTGGGGTTGGTGCCCATCGTGATGGACTACGGCGGTCCGGGAGAAATCGTCAGTCCGGCGACGGGGTTCGCGGTGCCCATTGGAACGCCGGAGGAAATCGTGGCGCGGGTGCGCGAGGTGCTGACGAAGCTGGTGGCGGACCCGTCCGTCATCCGGCCCATGGGGGAGCGGGCGCGGGAGCGCATCTTCAAATACTTCACCTGGAAGGCGAAGGCGGAGCAGGTGCTGGAGGTGTACCGCTGGGTGATGGGTGAGCGTGAGAAGCCGGACTGGGGCATGCCCCTGGCGGACTGACGCGCGCCTCCCGCACGAAACTAAAGTCGCGTTTGAGTTTCGTGCAAGGTCGGCCAGGAATCCGCACGAAACTAAAATCACATTTTAGTTTCGTGCGGAATGGCCCGGGCCTCCGTGTCATTTCCGGGTCTGCTTCACGCTGACCGGGGCCGGCGGCGGAGGAGGCGGCAGCTCGAGCAGCTCCACCTTGACGCGCACGGTGCGGTTGGCGCGCAGCAGGATGTCCGAGCGGGAGTAGGTGTTGAAGTCGGGGTGCTCGAACCGCAGCGTGTACGTGCCCGCGGGCAGCATCGGCAGGCGGTAGCGGCCCTGCTCATCCGTCACCGCACCACGCTCTCCCCTGAAGCTCGGCGAGGTAGCGATGACCGCCACGTCCGCGACGGGCTTGCGGCTCTTCACGCCGATGATGGTGCCAATGAACACCCCGGGCGGCGGCGCGTGCTCGGGAGTCTCCGCCCGCGACAGCACTGGCACGGCGACCAGCAACACCAGCATGCACAGCACATAGGGGGCGATGAGCTTCATCATGGAAACCTCGTTCAGACTCGCGAGTGAGGTGTCCATGTTCTCGACCTGGCCCGTGACAAGCCTCACGCCCGGCTCGTCGCTGCATCACGGTTTCAGCATGGCCGCCGGTGCCCATGCGCGCCCTGAGCCCGACGCTTTTCGCTTCAGCGCTTCGAGACGCTCGACATCGACGTCCGCGAGGGCTGCTCCTCCAGGCTTTCGCGCAGGAGCTGCTCGGGAGTCCCCGGTGCCAGCTCCGCCAGGGACTGGAAGCCCCGCGGCGGACCTTGGAGTCCCATGCTCACGCGACGCGCGCCCTCGTCGGCCTCCGCGCCTTGCGTGACGGGCGCGCCCTGGGCCTCCCGCGTTTCCCATGACCCGCGCAGGCTGATGAGGGGCGCGTTGCGCAGGCTCATCACCTCGGAGAACTCCGGGACGTCGGAGATCCGCTCCAGCTCGTCCCCCATGCGGATGCGTACCTCCGAGCCCGTGACGGCGATGCGCCGGAGGAACTCCTGGTCCACCTGAACCCCCGTCGTCATGGAACCCACGTCGACGGTCGGCGCGACACTCCCCGGCTCCAACGTCTCGATGGGCCCGGTGGCTCGCGCCGCATCCAGGGCGACCACGGGACGGTTCGGGCGCCGCCTTACCGTGGACGTGCGGCTCGCTTCACCTGCCTCCAAGGGGAGCGCCTTCTCCTCTTCGCCCACGCACCCGGTCAGCGACTCGTCCGCGCTGGGCCCCGTGTTCGGAGTGGCGGTGACGCGGACGTCCTCGGACTGAGCCCAGGCGGCCGGGGCCACCCACCACATGAGTCCACACAGCACCCCACGAAGGACGGACTTCATGCGGTCAACCTCGAAGCGTTGAGAGAACGCCATCATCCGGAAGCTCCTCGGGATGATCTCCCCGAGAGGCTCCTGACCTGGTCATGGTTTCGTCACGGAGGAGGACTCGGTGGGGTGGATCCACCCGGGGGCAGCCCGGCCCGACACCCGGGCGCAGCGTGTGAAAGCCGACCTTCCGTCCGGAGTGAATCCTCCGGGGTGCCCTGGACTCACTAGCCTTCCGTTCCATGCGCTTGCTCATCCAGGGGTTCATCCTGTCGCTGGTGCTGTCCGGGGTCTCCGCCGCCCATCCCCGCCCCGGCCCCGTCTGGGCCGAGAGCTCCATGGTGAAGATACGGCCCCAGACGCAGCCTCGGGTCGAACGGGAGGTGGAGCTGGTCGGCGCCCGGAACGAATACCTCTCCTTCCAGGTGGGCCTTCACGGAGGCACCTCGGGCCTGAGGGACGTCCGGGCCCGGCTGCCCGCCCTCTGGAACGGCCTGCGGCGCATCGACGGACCGGACATCCTCCTCTATCGCGAGGCCCTCCTGGACATCACCCGGCCCACCCCGCCGGACACGGAGCCGGGGCGCTGGCCGGACGGGTTGATTCCGGACGTGGACGAGGTCGTCGGTGAGCAGCGCTCGGCCTTCCCATTCGATGTCCCCGCCCGGGAGGCTCGGGGCCTCTGGGTGGATGTGCACGTGCCCGAGGATGCGCGCCCCGGGCGTTACCACGGCCTCGTCGAGGTGACGGGCCGGGGCTTGCGCGAGTACGTGAAGGTCCGCGTCACCGTGGTGGAGGCCACGCTGTCCAGCACGCCCTCCCTGCGCACGGCCTTCCTGCTGTGGCCGCCCCACGTCTGCCGCGCCTTCACCGGCGACCCGAGCTGTCCCGTGGACACCCAGGTGCGCCTGTTGAAGCAGTTCCACCAACTGGCGCTCTCCCACCGCTTCACCCTGGCGAGCGCGTTCCCCCGCCTCCCCGAGCAGCCCACCTGGGACCTGCCCGACTACGACACCTTCGATGCGCGCTGGGGCCCGTTCCTCGACGGCTCGGCGCCGAACCCGCTGCCCGGTGCGCGCATGACGAGCCTCCAGTACCTGGGGCCCGGCACCGCGCCGGACCTCGCGGAGTTCGAGCAAGAGGCCCGCACCCGAGGCTGGCTGAGCCGCTCGTTCGACTACGTGGGTGACGAGCCGCCCTATGGCACGTCCTGGGAGGCCGTCACGGAGCGGGCCCGGCTCACGCGCGCCGCCGCGCCGGACCTGCGCACGTTCCTCACCACCACCGTGACGGAGACCCAGGCGCATGGACTCATCGAGGACATCGACATCCTCAGCGTCCTGGTGAACTTCATCGACGGGACGCAGCCTCCGTACGAGGGCAACCAGCGGCCGAAGTACGACGCCTTCCTCGCCAGGCCGAATCGAGAACTCTGGCTGTATCAGAGTTGCATGAGCCACGGCTGTGTGGAGGGCGAGCCGCCGCCACCGGAGAACCAGCCGGGGCAGGGCTGGCCCTCGTACATGGTGGACCGCTCGGCGGCGAAGGCGCGGGGCATGCAGTGGCTGACCTTCCGCATGGGCGCCACCGGTGAGCTGTACTACCAGACGGTGGGCCTGCTCTCCACGGCGTGGACCACTCAGTTCCGCTTCAACGGCAACGGGGACGGCACGCTCTTCTATCCGGGGCTGACATCGGTCATCGGAGGCACCACGGAGGTTCCGCTTCCGTCCATCCGGTTGAAGCTCATCCGCCAGGGCCTCCAGGATTACGAGTGGCTCCAGCGGGTGAGTGACGCGGGCGACCCTGGGTTCGCGATGCAGGTCGCCGAGCAGCTCATCCCCCACGCGTGGGCGGTGCCCGACGACGGGGCGCTGTTCGAGCGCGCCCGCCTCAGGCTCATCCGACGCTACCTGGAGCTGCGCGCGCGAGAGCGCTAGTTAGAGCACCGAGGGCGCCTGGTCGTAGTCCATGCTCTTCAAGGGGGCGAGCGACTCGAAGCGGTCCTGCCGCTGGTCGAGCGCCGCCGCCATGCGGATGAGGTCCCCCAACTCGCTCACGTCCTGACGGTCCTCCAGGCCCACGACCCGCCACAGCTCCAGGAGGGAGGCGTACGTCAGCGGGCGCGTCCAGTAGGAGCCTCGGAGCTTCTCCGCGAAGGCCGCCGCCACATAGGCCAGGCGCGTCGTCGACCTGGCCCGGGCATAGTTGGCCCGCAGCGCGGTGATGGGCAGCTTCGTTTCCAGTTCCTTCGAGTCCCCACCCTCCGGCGCCTTGTAACGGATGCGCAGCGTGCCCAGGTCGGAGGCGCCCTCGCGCAACTTCACCTCGTAGAGCGCGGTGACGGAGTGGCCCGCGCCGACCTCGCCCGCGTCCACGCGGTCATCGCGGAACGCCTGCTTCGTGAGCATCCGGTTCTCGTAGCCGAGCAGCCTGTAGAGGGACACGTCCTTCGGGTCGAACTCCACCTGGAGCTTCACGTCCTTGGCCACCACCTGGAGCGTGCCGGTGAGGTTCTGCACGAAGATGCGGTGCGCTTCCTTCAGGCCATCCACGTAGGCGTAGTTGCCCTCGCCCACGTGGGACAGCCGCTCCATCAGCGCGTCGTTGTAGTTGCCCATGCCGAAGCCCACGGTGGACAGGGTGATGCCCCGCGCGGCGAAGCCCTTCACCTTGGCCCAGATGCCATCCGCGTCGGAGACGCCGACGTTGGCCACGCCGTCCGAGCAGAGGATGACGCGGTTGATGCCTCCCGGGATGCGGTGCTCGGAGGCGATTTGATAGCCCAGCTCCAGCCCCTCCTGCGCGTTGGTGGAGCCCTCGCTGTAGAGCCCGTCGATGGCTTCGAGCAGGCGGGCCTGCTGGGTCGCGCTCGTGGGCGCGAGCACCCGGCGAGCCTGGGAGCCGTAGACGACGATGGACACGAAGTCCCGCTCATCGAGCTCCTCCACCAGCATCCGCAGCGCGTGCTTCACCAGCCCGAGCCGGTTCTCCATGTTCATCGAACCGGAGACGTCGATGACGAAGACGAGGTGGCTCGGCTTGCGCTGTGCGTCGCTCACCTCGCGCGCCTTCACGCCGATGCGCACCACCTGGTAGCCCTTGCGCACGGGCGAGGGAAAGCCCTCCACGTGGACGCCGAACGGCGCGTCCTCCGCGTCCGCGTAGCCGTAGTCGAAGGTGTTGACGAACTCCTCCACGCGCACGGCCTGTTCGTCGGGAAGGGCCTGGCGCTCCAGGTACGCACGCGTCAGCGTGTACGAGGCCGTGTCCGTGTCCACGGAGAAGGTGGAGAAGCGCTCCTCCTCCGTGTTCACCGTGGGGTTCACCCCGTGGCCCTTGAAGTACATGTCGAGGAACCGGGCGCCGTTCGGCGGGACGAGGGGCGCTGGTGTCTCGGAAGGCGGGCTCGCTGGAACGGGGAGGGCAACGGGTGTGGCCGCCGGAGGCGTGGGAGCGGAGGCGTGGCTGACGGACGTGCCCGGCGGTGGGCCGTTGACGCCGTAGGCACGGCGGGACTCGACGAGGCCGGCGGGACCGATGCCGTAGCTGGTGTTGGGGATGTTGGGGGAGATGGGGCCGGGGTTCGCGACGGGGACTCCGTACTCCTCGTTGCTGCTTGTGCCCGCGAGGGACTCATGGGAGCGAGAGGGTCCACCCCGGGCTCCGGGCCGAGCGACGGCGACGCGCTTGATGAACTCCTGGTCCACGTTGACGCCCGCCACCGTGCTTGCCACGTCGATGATTTGCCGTGTGCCAGGAGGTGACGTCCTGACGACCTCGATGCCTTCGCCGCGAGAGTCATCGGGAAGCAGGCTGGCGTCGGCGCGCTGGGTTCGCCCTGCCTGGACGCGGACCTGGTGCCGGATGCTGGGATAGAACTGCTTGCCCGCGAAGCGCAGGGTGTAGACGCCCGGTGGAAGCGTGGTCATCCGGTAGCTGCCCCAGGTGTCGGTCTTCGCCGACCAGGAGCCAGACTGCTGGAGCGAGGTCGCGGTCACCTCCACGTCGACGAGGGACTTGTGGCTGCGTGAGTCGATGACCGTGCCGATGAGGGTGCCCGTGGCCTTCCGTGCCAGCGCGGGCAGGGCGAACAGCAGCAACAGGCCACACAGCACACCGCGAATGACTGGCGTCATGACGTCCACCTCGGAGCTTGGAGAGGTGTCCATCGTCCGTGAGTCGCACCGCGTGAACCGCACGTGCGCCTCTTTGCTGAGTCATCGTTTCATCATGGGGCACTCCACATGCTTCTCACGCGGCAAGGACCTGTCCCGGTGTCGTCCTTCCTCTTCACGAGTGGAGGCCGAGGATGCTCTGGTGCGGCGTCCTCTTGGGTCAGGAGCTTTCATGCGACGTGGTTCGCGGTCCTTCTCGGCGTTCGTCGTCGTCCTTGTCGGGCTGCTCGCGGCGGGGCCCGCGGCGGCACAGGGCTCGCTTCGTGAGCGCATCGACGCGTTCGTTCGCGCGGAGCAGAAGCGTCAGGGCGTGGTGGGGCTCGCGGTGGGCGTCGTGCAGCATGGGCGCGTCGTCCTGGCGAAGGGCTATGGCTCCGCCAACCTGGAGCACCGCGTCCCCGTGGGGACGGACACTCTGTTCCAGTCAGGCTCCGTGGGGAAGATGTTCACCACGATGGCGGTGATGGCCCAGGTGGAGGCCGGCCGGCTTTCGCTGTCGGACTCCATCACGAAGTACTTCCCCGACGCTCCGGCCTCGTGGGCGCCCATCACCGTGCGCCACCTGTTGAATCACACCTCCGGCATCCAGGACCTGGAGGGCCAGCTCGACGAGCGCAAGGACTACACGGACGAGGAGTTCGCCCGGTTCATCTACGCGCTACCCCTGGACTTCCCGGCGGGCGTGCGGTGGAGCTACAGCAACTCCGGCTATGTCCTTTTGGGGCTCCTGGTGAATCGCGTCGCGGGGACGCCCTACGGCGAAGTCCTCGCCACGAAGGTCTTCAAGCCCGCGGGAATGAAGACGGCGCGCGGCATCAGCGAGGCCGACGTCATTCCCAACCGCTCCTCCGGCTATCGACTGGTGGGCAGCGAGGTGAAGCACCAGACGTGGGTCTCCCAGTCCCTCAACACCACGGGAGATGGGTCGCTCTACTTCTCGTTGAAGGACATGCTGGCGTGGGACGCCGCCGTGCAGCAGCGTTCCCTGTTGAGAGAGGAGAGCTGGCGCGAAATCCTGTCCCCCGCGCGGCTCAACAGCGGAGCCACCCAGCCGTATGGGTTTGGCTGGCAGCTCCTGGAGCGCAACGGCAAGCCCCTGCATCAGCATGGCGGTGCATGGCAGGGCTTCCGCACCGTGTACTCCCGCTTCCTCGGGGACTCGCTGTCCATCATCGTGCTGGCCAACACGAATCGGGCCAGCCCCGCGAGATTCGTCGAGGGCATCGCCGCCATCGTCAACCCCGCGCTCGCCGTGCCGAAGCTCGCGCCCATCGAGGACGGTGAGCCTCAAGTCACCGCCCAGCTCACGGAGTTGCTTGAGGATGTACGGATGGGGACCGTGGACCGCGCCCGCTTCGCGTATGCCCCGAAGTGGCTCGTCGACGAGGCGCTGCCGCACTTCCGCGAGCTGCTCGAGCGCCTTGGCGCCGCGGGGCCCCTGGTGCTGGCCCAGCGGGAGGTGGTGGGCGATGACCGCGTCTACACGTACCTGGTGCGCTTCGGCGCGGCCACCCATGTCTACAGGGTGGCGCTCATCCCGGACGGCCGCGTGACGGTCCTCAGCGTGAGCGAGAGGCCGAACTAGCGCGCCCCCTCACCGGAGTGAACGACTCGAAGTGGTCCTGGCGCAGGTGCCCCGAGGCCGCTTCGCGGAGGAGGTCACGCGGCTCGCTGACGTCCTCGGAGGTGCATGACGAAGGAGGCGAGTGCGGCTCGGTGGAGCGCCGCGCCGGGGGCTTCTGGGGACCTCGACGCTGGGGACGGGATGGAGCCGCAGCGTCATCGACATGCCGGGCATGGCGGGGGAGAAGTTGTACCGAGGAGGCGCGTGGATGACGGGAGGCTCCTCCTTCACGGGCTCGGGCCTGGCCTCGGCATCGGGCCTGCGCCTGGTCGCGCGAGAGTCGTTGCCCTGGCCCCTCGCGACCGGCCGGACGACGTCGGTGCACTTGACGAACTCCTCGCTCATGTTGACGCACGTGTTCCGTGCTCCCGCGTCGATGAGGGGTGGCTTGCCGATGACCTCCAACGGCTCATCGATGGGGACGAGCGGCAGCGCGATGTTGACGCGGCGGGTGCGGTTCGGTCGCAGTTGGACGTTGTCGCGCATGAAGGGCTGGTATGGCTCCTTCTGGAACACCAGGGTGTGCATGCCGGGCGAAAGCTCGAGGATGCGATAGGTGCCCTGGGCGTCGGTGAGCACGGCGATTTCGCCCAGGAACGTGGGCGACGTCACCGTAACGACCACGCCAGCCAGGGGCTCGAGGCTCCGTGCGTCGACGACCGTGCCGACCAAGGCGCTGCTCTGGGCCAGCGCCTGCGAGGCGAGGAGCCCCAGCAGGCCACACAGCATCCGAGGAATGACAGCGTTCACGAGAGCCCACTCCTGCGATTCGAAAGGTGGCCATCATCCAGAGCGCCCGTGCCTCGCACCGCACGCGAGGCTCCAGGCTTCATCATGGTTTCGGCACGTCCTTCATTCGAGCCCGACGCCCTGTGGCCCCGAGGGTTCGTGGTCGAAGTCCATCGACTTCACCGGAGCGAACGACTCGAAGAGGTCCTGACGCTGGTCCAGTGAGGCCGCCCTTTGGATGAGGCCGCCCAGTTCGCTCACGTCCTCTCGTGCCTTCAGGGGGGCGCCCAGGCCCTCCCACAGCTCCACCAGGGCGCCGTACGTGAGCGCGCGCGTCCAGTAGGAACCCCGCAGCTTCTCCGCCAGGGCCGCCGCCACATAAGCCAGTCGTGCGGTGGGTGCCGCCGCCCCATAGCTGGCCTGGAGCGCACCGCGAGCCAGCTTCGTCTCCAGCTCCTTCGAGTCCCCACCCTCCGGTGCCTTGTAGCGGATGCGCAGCGTGCCCAGGCTCGGCGAGGGTTTGTTCAGCTTCACCTCGTAGAGCGCGGTGACGGAGTGGCCCGCGCCCACCTCACCCGCGTCCACGCGGTCATCGCGGAACTGCTCCTTGGACAGCATCCGGTTCTCGTAGCCGAGCAGCCGGTAACGCGAGACGGCCTTCGGGTCGAACTCCACCTGGAGCTTCACGTCCTTGGCCACCACCTGGAGCGTCCCCGTGAGGTTCTTCACGAAGATGCGATGCGCTTCCTTCAGGCGGTCCACGTAGGCGTAGTTGCCCTCACCCACCTGGGCCAGCCGCTCCATGAGCACGTCGTTGTAGTGGCCCATGCCGAAGCCCACGGTGGACAGGGTGATGCCTTGCGCGGCGAAGTTCTTCACTCGCGACCAGATGCCGTCCGCGTCGGTGATGCCGTTGTTGGCCACTCCGTCCGAGCAGAGGATGACGCGGTTGATGCCCCCTTCGAGGAGGTGCTCGGAGGCGATTCGATAGCCGAGCTCCATGCCCGCCTGTGCGTTGGTGGAGCCCTCACTGTGCAGCCCGTCGATGGCGGTGAGCAGGCGCTCCTTGTCTTCCGCGCTCGTGGGAGGCAGCACCTGCCGGGCCTCGGAGCCGTAGACGACGATGGAGACCCGGTCTCGCGCGTCCAGCTCGTTCACCAGCAACAGCAGGGCCCGCTTCACCAGCCCGAGCCGCTGGTCTCCCTGCATCGAACCGGAGACATCGATGACGAAGACGAGGTGGCTCGGCTTGCGCTGCGCGTCGCTCACCTCGCGAGCCTTCACGCCGATACGCAACACCTGGTAGCCCTTGCGCGCGGGAGAGGGAAAGCCCTCCACGTGGACGTTGAAGGGGGCCTCGACGGGGCCCGGATAGGCGTAGTCGAACGTGTTGACGAACTCCTCCACGCGCACGGCCCCCTCCTCCGGGAGTGACGAGCGCTCCAGGTAGGCGCGCGCCAGGGTGTACGAGGCGGTGTCGGTGTCCACGGAGAAGGTGGAGAAGCGCTCGTCCTCCGTGTCCACCGTGGGGTTCACGCCGTACCCCTTGAAGTACATGTCGAAGTAGTGCGCGCGGGTCAGCGGCTCGCCGCGCCGGAGTCTCCTGAGAGGCTGCCCCGACGGGACGGGATGGAGCCGCAGCGTCATCGACATGCCGGGCATCGCGGGGGAGAAGTTGTACCGAGGGGCCTCGCTCACGACGGTGAGCGCCTCTCCGATGGGCACGCCGTACTGGTCGCTCTCTTCACTCGGGGCCAGCTCGGCCAGGGATTCGAAGGACCGTGACGTGCCGCCCGAACCGGGAGCGGCGATGCGCTTGATGAATTCCTGGTCCACGTTGACGCCCGTGGTCGTGGAGCCCTCATCGATGTCCGGAGCGGCGCAAATCTCCACCACCTCACCGAGGGGATCGGTGAGCAGCTCGACGTTGACGCGGATGGTGCGGTTCAGCCGCAGTTGCACGTCGCTCCGCGCATAGGGCTTGTACCGCTCCTTCTCGTAGCGAAGGAGGTACACGCCGGGAGGAAGCTGGGGGATGCGATACTCGCCCTGGGCGTCGGTGATGACCGTCTGTTCGCCCTGGAGATTGGGCGACGTCGCGGTGACCACCACGTCGGGCACCGGCTGACGGCTCTGCGCGTCGATGACCGTGCCGGTGATGGTGCTGCTCTGGGCCAGCACCTGCGAGGCAAACAGCGCCAGCAGTCCACACAGCATCCGAGGAATGACAGCGTTCACGAGAGCCCACCCCTGCGTTTCGAGAGGTGGCCATCATCCAGAGAGCCCACGCCTCGCATCGCACGCGAGGCTCCAGGCTCCATCATGGTTTCCGCACGAAGCGGACGTCACGAGCCCCGAAGGGCCCGGCACATCAACCCCTCAGGGACGCTCGGCCTCGCGCGAGGTGCGCACCCACTCGCCGCGCTTCTCCGCGCCGGGGCCGCGCAACATCAGCCCCACCTTCCACACCACGTACACGGGCGCCCAGGCCAGGTCCAACAGGCCGCGAGGCCCCACGCCGGACACCCACCAGCCGCGCAGCACGTACGCGCCCAGGCTCATCAGTCCGAAGCCCGCCAGCGCCGACGCCCACACCGCAGTGCCACCCGACAGCCACACCAGCACCGACGCCGCCACCGCGCTGCCCACCGCCGCGAGCACCAACTGGCTCAAGGGCGGCACCAGCACGTCCATGGACAGGTCGAGCAGCAATCCACTGCGCTGCTTCAGCGCGTCCTTCAGGAGCGGCCAGCCGTGCAGCTTGCGCATCTGGCTGCGCCCACCCTCCCAGCGCTGGCGCTGCGAGCGGCTCTGCTTCTCCGCGGAGACCATCTCCCCCTGCACCTCCGCCTCCCAGGCGTAGTGCACGCGGTGGCCCTTGCGGCCCAGGCGGATGCCGTACTCCAAATCCTCCACCACGCTGAAGGCGTCGTGCGGCACCTCGCGCAGCACCGCGTGCGTGAAGCACATGCCGTTGCCGCGCAGGCCGCAGGAGACGCCCATCGCCTCGCGCCCCGACGAGCGCACCTTGTGGAACATGCCCAACGCAATC
This sequence comes from Myxococcus sp. CA040A, assembly GCF_013336725.1. Classification (NCBI taxonomy): domain Bacteria; kingdom Pseudomonadati; phylum Myxococcota; class Myxococcia; order Myxococcales; family Myxococcaceae; genus Myxococcus; species Myxococcus sp. CA040A. Next base: position 25,934 of record NZ_JABUMR010000020.1, read on the forward strand.
GTCATCAGCCGCGTGCGCCACGACGCCGTCGGGTTCATCACCCCGTAGTGCGCCTGCGCCGCGTGCGCGCCGTCCGCGAGCCGCCGCGCGTACGCATGCAGCAGGTTGGGGGACACCACCGTGTCCGCGTCCACCACGACGACGGCGTCAGCGAAGCCGTCCTTCTGGCTGAACTCGAAGGCGTACGCGAGCGCATAGCCCTTGCCGCGCTTCTCCGTGTCGTGCCGCTCCAGCACCGTGGCGCCCGCCTCGCGCGCCTTCTCGGCCGTGGCGTCCGAGCAGTTGTCCGCCACGACGAGGATGCGCCGCAGCGACGCGGGGTAGTCCACCGCGGACAGGTTCGCCACCGTGCGGGCGATGCCCAGTTCCTCGTTGTGCGAGGGAATCACCACGTCGAACTTGCGCGTGGGCGCGGGAGGCACCGGCGCCGCGCGCCGCCACGACAGCAGCGTCAGGAGCAGCAGGTAGCCGCACGCCACCACCACCGGCAACAGCGCCACGCACAGCGCCAGGTCCACCCAGGTCCACACCGTCACGAGACTCTCCCCCGAGCGCGCGTCAGCGCCGCTCCAGCTCCGCCAGCACCGGGAGCTTCAGGATTCGCTCCACCTGCCACTTCTCCAGGATGCGCCGACGGATGATGTCCAGCGCCACCGCCGCGAAGATGCCCATGGCGATGCCACCCACCACGCCCGCGGCGAGGATGAGCTGCACCTTCGGCTTGGACGGCTTCTCCGGAAACTGCGGCGGCGCCAGCACGCTGAAGCGGTGCTTCATCGACGCGCGCGAAATCTCCAGCTCCGTCTTCGCCTGGTCCAGTCGCCGCATCTTCTCCTGATGCCGCATCACCAGCATGCGCACCCGGTCCGCCGCCACCGACACCTCCGGGTTGTCCGCCGTCGTCGGCCCGCCGAACGCCGCCGCGCCCAACAGCGGCCCCGTCGTCCCCTGCTCCAGCTCGCCCGGGTCTCCGCCGTTGCGCATGTACTCGTTGATGAGCTCGTTGAGCTCCGAGCGCAGCGCCACCAACTGCGGCGAGTCCTCCGTCAGCGCGATGATGCGCTGCTCCAGGTCCGTGATGAGCGGGTGCTGCGGCGAGTAGATGACGCGCTGCTCGGCCAACTGGTTGCGCAGCTCCGTCAGCCGCCGTGCGCGGAACTCCTCCACGTCGGAGATGGCCCGGCGCTTGGTCTGCACCATGAACCGCATCTGCGCGAGCAGGTGGTTGGTGTTGATGCCCAGCCCCGCCTGCGCCTGCGCGTTCCGGCCTCCGCGCGTCGCGGCCTTGGCCTCGTCGCGCTTGCGCTTCGTCTCCACGCGCTTCACGGTGGCGTCCAGCGCGGCGATGGCCTGTTTGATTCCCTCGCCCTCGTCAATCACCTGCTTGTCGAGGATGGTGATGGCCTCCGACACCGCGCCCATCTCCGCCGCCTGCCGCATCTCCAGGAAGTTCTTCTGCGCCGCTTCCACGATGTTGAGCGCCAGCTGCGGGTCGCTCCAGTCCACGCCGATGGTGACGGTGCCCGTGCCACCCTCCACCATGACGAGCATGGCCTGCTCCAGCATGGCGGTGAGCGCATCGCGCTTGTCGTCGTCCGACATGGGCGGCGGCGGCTTGCGCAGCAGCGTCTCCTTCAGCTTGCTCATGGGCGAGCGCTGCAGCTCCCAGTACTCCACCAGCTTCGCGTCCCGGACGATGGCCTTGATGTTGTCCGTCTTCATCACCATCTCCCACGCCGCGCGCGTGGGCTGGTCCGCGTCCACCGGAATGGAGCGGCCCGGGTTCGCCAGCGAGGCGATGATGAAGTTGCGTTGCGTCAGCATCCGCGTTTCGACGTGGTACTTGCGCGGCATGATTTTGCTGACGCCCGCCGCCAGCCCCGACACCGCGACCATCACCAGCAGCGCCAGGAACCAGTGTCGCAGCACCGCGTTCTTCACATAGAAGACCGCGTCAATCGCGAAGCCCCAGTCGATGAGGTCCGACGGCGCGTTCGTCTCCGCCCGCTCCGGCGTGTACAGCGGAGCGGGGGCGGGAGCCCGCGGACCCCGTGGCCCGGGGGCCGGCATCGTCACGACGTCCTCCTCGCAGCGGCGCTCTTCAGGAGCTGGCCCACCCGACGGGAGAACTCATCCTGCGTGAAGGGCTTGCCCAGGTAGCCGTTGGCGCCCGCCTCCTCGGCGTGGGCCTTGTCCTCCGGCAAATCGCGCGCGCTCACCACCAGCACCGGCACGTCCGCCATGCCCACGGTGCGGCGGATGTGCTCGCACAAGTCGTAGCCGGAGATATCCGGCAGCGTCAGGTCCAGACACACGAGGTCCGGACGCGCCGCTCCCGCCAGGTGCTTGAGCGCGGCCTGGCCATTGGGCAGCTCCACCACGTCCTTGAATCCCATGGCACGCAGGTAGTCGCCCAGCATCTTCCGAAAGAAGGGCGCGTCCTCCACCAGGAGAACCGTGTGCATTTGGGGCTCCATCCGTCGTCAGCCTTTCTTCTCAGTCGCGCTCAGTGGAAGCCGAGCCGTGGCACCCAGACGATGACGCCGTAGGTGTATGCCGCGTTGAAGAGGATCACCCACAGGATGGCCTTCTTCAGTCCCCTCATCGGATTCTCATCCCTCGCCGCCATCGCGGGGAGGGTGATGGTGAGGATGAGGACGGACATCAGGATGAGCTTCGCCATGGGCCTTGAACTCAGAGGATACCAGTTTGACGAAGCGACAGGCCCAACGCCGCCGCCCACTGGAAGCGGGCCGCCGGCAACTCGGGCGAGCGGCTCCACGTCCCGCGTGTGTCGGCATCCACCGACATCCAACTGTTGAGAATCCAGGATGCCGTCACCCCGCCGGACACCAGCCGGTCGCCTGTCGCGCCGCCCACCGCGAAGGCGGTGCCGCCCGTGGTGGCCACGCGCACGCGAGGCCCCAGCGCCCACGTCCCCGTCACGGTGAGGTCCGCTCGAGGGTAGACGCGCGCCGTCAGCCGGTCCGTGAAGGGAGACACTCGCAGCCCCAACCTTCCGTCGAAGTCCGCGGTGCGGGAGGGAATCCGGTGGCCCACCGCGAGGGTGAGGTTGGGCAGCAGCTCCGTGCGGGGCCCTGCGTCCGCGCCTTCCTCGCCGGGGTCCGGGTCGACTCCCGTCGCGGTGAGGGAGCGGACGATGCTGGCCCCGGCGCCGGCCTCGACGGAGGTCCTTCGCGTCATCCGCCGCGTCCAGCTCTCCGTCAGCGTCACGACGGTGTTGTTGGCGCCGGTGGAGAAGCGCGCGTGCGTGACGGCGGCGGACGTCGTCAGCGCGCTGAGCGAGGACAGCGCGTGGCTCAGCGACGTGTCCAGGCGCGGGCCGTACTGGAGGGGGACGGCTTCCCGGGCCGGGCCGTCCAGGCCGCCGCTGACGGAGAAGCCGGTGGTGGCGGACAACTGCCAGCGCCGTCCCAGCCAGCTCGTCTCGCCGGTGAGCGAGGTGGCGGACGACACGAAGTGGACGGTGTCCGTCTCCGGAAGCGGCTGGAGCGGACCGCCGCCCACGGGCGGGCGCAGCGGGCCGTCCGGGTCTATCGGGTCCGGGTCGAAGTCCGGCAGCGCGTCCGTGGTGAGCAGGTTGACGCTGCCCACCACCAGCTCCTCGCTCAGCCGGAAGGACAGGCCGCGCTCGGGACGCCAGAGGGCAGCGAAGCGGCCCACGTGCTGCACTTCGGTGCGCGCCTGGGCGGTGACTTCGCGCAGGCTGATGCGCGGGGCGTAGTCCAACTGGAGGGTGGTGTTCCCCTCGCGCCGCTCCAGGCCCAATATCGGCGTGAAGTCGGTGTCACCGGCGACGGAGGGCGCGTCCTCGGCGGGGTCCTCGTTGGAGCGCACGCGCGAGTCCACCCGCACCGACGCGGTGTAGGTGATGGCGGTGGAGGAGACCTCCAGCCACATCGCGGTGAGCGCCGCCCCCAGCACCGCTCACTCCACCACCACCACGTCACCAGGGCGCAGGCGGAAAGTCGGCGCGCGCCCCTCGGCGTGGATGAGGTCCTGGTAGCGGAAGCGGATGCGCAGCGGGCCCTGCCCGTCCTCGTGACGCATGACGAAGATGCGGTCCTGGTGCGCGTACTCGGTGAAGCCGCCCGCGCCGGCCAGGGCCTGCAGGAGGCTTGCGCCCACGTCGATTTCCAGCGGGCCAATGCGGTTGACCTCACCCACCATGGTCACCTTGATGGGGCGCGCCATCTCCAGCGCCACGGTGACGACGGGGTGGTTGATGTAGTCCTTCAGCCGCGTCTGGATTTGCTGCGACAGCATGGCGGGGCTGTGGCCCGCGGCCTCCACGTCGTCCAGGAACAGCAGGCTGATGCGCCCGTCGTCGCGCACGCGTGCCTGCGTGGTGAGCGACTCCTGGTTCCACACGCGGATGTTGAGCAAGTCGCCCGCGGCGATGCGGTAGCTGGCGTCGGGCGGGGGCGGCTTCTCCTGGTACTCGTCCACCCAGGTGTACTTGCCCAGCCCGCTGCACGCGGAGGCCACGACGAGCAGCACGGCGCACGCGAGGACGCGCGGCGGGAGGTGGAGCGCGGGGCGATGGGTGCGGGGCAAGGACGACATGGGCTCTGACGGTTTCCTCTAGGGAGTGGGGGCGACGGCGATGACGGCCGGCTCCGGTTCGGGGTTGCCACGGCGGCGCGCGAGCTTCACCACCGAGAGGACTTCACCCGGCTTCACCGCGCCGAGCGCCAGGACTCCGAAGACATACAGCGTGGCCTCCACGCCCAGCCGGGGCCAGTCTTCCAGGGAGAGGAGCACCGTCCTGTCCAGCGCGACGATGGCCACGCAGACCACCGCCGTCTTGGCCACCCTGACGAGCAGCCGGCGGTCCACCGCGGAGCGGCCCATGCGGCCCAGCATGATGATGGTGATGACCACCTCCATCAGCAGGAGGGAAATCGCGGTGCCCGCCGCGCCGCCGCCGTCGCCGTAGGCCGCGTGCATGCGCGGCACCAGCATCAGGTTGAGCAGCGGGTTGAGCAGCAGGCTGCCGAAGATGCTGGTGCCCGTCACCCACCACTCGCGGTTCGTCATGGTGAGCCAGGCGCCGCACGTCATCGTCACGAAGGCGAGGACGAACAGGGGCGACTGGAGCCGCAACAGATTGACGGCCAGCGAGTAGTCCTTGCCGAGCAGCCCAATCCACAGGGGCGCGCCCATGACGATGAGCATCATCATGGGGACGGTGACGGCGAGCGTGCCCTCCAGCGCGCGGCGGGCGATGGCGCTGACCTCTTCTTCCGAGCGCGCGGCGGCGCGGGACATCAGCGGCAGGAGCACCCAGCCCATGACGGGGTTGAGGGCGAAGGTGACGTTGGAGATGCTCCACGCGGCGCTGTACCAGCCGACCTCCTCGTGGTTGCCGAGCATCCCCAGAATCATGATGTCCAGCCGCCCGTTCGTCGCGAGCGCCGCGGCGGTGAGGAAGTAGGGCAGGCCCGCCTTGAACACCCGCCACGTGGCGGGGAAGTCCACGCGGAACACCAGCCCCATGTGCTGGCGCGCCAGGTGCCAGCCCACCGCCAGCTTGATGGCCTCCGACGCGACGACGGGCACCGCGAGCCACGGCAGGGGCAGGCCCATGACGCCGACCGCGAACAGGCCGCCGCCCCACACCAGCTTGGTGACGACGTTGGAGATGGAGAGTCCGGCGACCTTGCCCTTGGCGTGCAGCAGCGCCGCCATGGACGCGTTGCACATGACGAGCAACTGCGCGGCGCCGAAGACGTAGACGAGCGCGCGCATCTCCGGCGGGTCGTCCCGGTAGTTCATGACGAGCGCGAGCGCGCCCATCAACACGCCCGTGAGCACCAGCCGCACCAGCATGGAGGCGCCGAAGAAGTCGCTGGCGTGTTCGGGCCGGCGCGACACCTCCTTGCGGATGTACATCTCCAGGCCGAGATTGGTCGCGATGAAGAAGATGGCGGAGAAGCTGTCCGCCCAGTTGAAGCGCCCGAAGGCCTCCGGGGACAGGTAGTGCGTCAGCAGGGGACGGATGCCGAAGGCGATGGCATACGTCACCAGCAGCGAGCCGCCGAGCTGCAGGCCGTTGCGCACCGCGCCCATCGCCTCATGGGAGCGTTCACGCTCCTGGGCGTCATGCTGAGAGGATTCGCTGTGGGTCGTCACGGTGGGAGCGGGCGCTCCGGCAATTGGCCGGCCAGCCCGTGTGCATAGAAGACGAGCGGGAGCGGCGCGTCAATGCCGCCCCCGAGGAAGTCAGGCCGCCTGGAAGCCTAGCTGGCCCCGCGCCCGGTAATCACGACGGGCACCGTCTGGAGCAACAGGCGCAGGTCGCTCGTGAGGGTCCAGTGGTCGATGTACTGCATGTCCAGGTACATCCACTCCTCGAACGAAATCTGGTTGCGGCCGGAGACCTGCCAGATGCAGGTGAGGCCCGGGCGCACCGACAACCGGCGGCGCTGCCACGTCTCGTATTTGGCCACCTCGTTGGGCACGGGCGGACGCGGGCCGACGATGCTCATCTCGCCGCGCAGCACGTTGATGAACTGGGGCAGCTCGTCGATGGAGAACTTGCGGATGAAGCGACCGATGCCGGTGATGCGCGGGTCGTTCTTCATCTTGAAGACAGGGCCGGTCTGCTCGTTCTGCGCGGCCAGCTTCTCCTTCAGCTCCTCCGCGTTCACCACCATGGAGCGGAACTTGAGCATGTAGAACGGCTTGCCGTTCTGCCCGACGCGGTACTGCTTGAAGAAGATGGGGCCCTTCGACGTGAGCTTCACCACGAGCGCCACGAAGCCCAGCAGCGGCAGCAGCATCCACAGCGCGACGGCGGACACGCAGATGTCGAACAGGCGCTTCATCGCCATCTGGTGCGGCTTGGGGCTCACCGCCGCGAAGTGCAGGAAGCCATCCGCCACCGCGCGGCTGTCCACCGGACGCGCGCGGTCCAGGCGGAAGCTGTGCGCGGGCAGTGCGAAGGGGACGCCGAAGCGCTCGGCCAGCTTGATGGACGCCTGCATCGCCTCGCCCTGCTTGAGCGTGTTGCCGGCGATGTAGACTTCGTCCACGGCGGTGTTGCGAAGGATGTGCTCCAGGTCATCCACCGTGCCCAGCACCTTGGCGGGCAATTCACCGATGGAGCCCGTGTCGTCGTGGAAGCGCACGTAGCCAATGAGCTGACGACGGCCGCGGCGCGCCAGGTCCTCGCCGGAGTAGCGGCCCATGGCGCCCGTGCCGACGATGACCACCGTGTCCGTGGGGCGCTCCTGGGAGGCCACCGAGCGGAAGACGAACAGCCGCAAGAGCAACGCCACGGGCCAGAAGAGGATGAGCAGCGGGGCAAGGCCGGGGACCTTCATCGTCTCCGGCAGCGCCAGGTGCACCACGGCCAGCACCGTGACGACGGCCAGCGTCGTCACCGACACGAGCGCCACGTGGTCCAGCTTGCTGCGCTCCGCGAAGCGCGAGTCGTACAGACACAGCGCGGTGCCGGTGATGATCCACACGATGAGGGACGCGATGACCAGCGCGGGCAACAGCCAGCCGGGCTGGGCCCACAGCAGACCGTCCAACCATGCCGAGGCCGTCAGCACCGCCGACATCAAGACCAGGTCTACGGTGAGGTTCATCTTGGCCGCGAAGCCGGGCGCAAGCTTTGGCCCGGGAACCAGCTCTTCCGCCGCGCCCCCCACATTGCCCTGAGCGGATGCCGACCCAGGAGCACCGACCGCCGCACCAGTACTTGCGCTGCTCATCGTGTCCACCCCCCTCTACCCGCCCACTGAGTGTTCAGTTCCGGTAGAGGATGCCGTTGAGGCTGAAAATCTTCAAGTCGGAAAGAACTGCTTTTTGCCATGCTTGTGCGGCGCGTTGCAACCCCCCGCACTGTGAGTAAGACGTGACATGGTGTGAAATCTTTGGATCATCCGACTCTCGTCGCATCTCAGGGGGTCCCAGCGAACACCGGGAGTCGCCCCTTCGCTTCCCCGCGCGAAGGTGCCGTCCCCCAACACATTGCATCTACGGTGCCGGTCTGACGCGAACGGTACGGAGCGCGTGGGTGGGATGGATGCATGGGGTCAGGGTCCAGGAGTTTCGCGGGGTTGCGCGGATTCCAGCCGTTCCGGGTGGGTGTGGACGTTGAAGCGCCCGTTCCGGACGAACGTCGCCAGCGTCACGTGGGAACGCAGCGCCAGGTCGATGGCCAACGTGCTGGCCGCGGAAACACCCGCAATGACTGGGATTCTGGCCATGACTGCTTTTTGGACGATTTCAAAGCTGACGCGTCCGCTGACGGCGAGCAGCACGGGCTGACGCGTCAGGGCGACGGGCGGCGCGGGGACTGCGCGCGAGGCCCTGGCCAGGACGAGGGCGCCCACGACCTTGTCGACGGCGTTGTGGCGGCCCACGTCCTCGAAGGACGCCAGCAATTGGCCGTCGGCGTCGAGCGCGGCGGCGGCGTGGACTCCCCCGGTCCGGGCGAAGTTGCGCTGCACGTCGCGCAGGCGCTCGGTGGCTCGGGCCACGACTTCTGGGGAAAGCCGGGGGCCGGGCGGGAGCGGGGTGCAGCGGGACAGCAGGTCCTCCACGCTGCGCCGGCCACAGACGCCACATGCGGAGGTGGTGAGGGTGCCCCGGCGGGTGGCCTTCAGTGGATCAGGGTCAATGACAACACCTGGGGCGGGAGTGACCTCAAGCACATTGCCCCAGCCTTCCTCGCCCGGCCGGCCGCAGTGGGAGAGGGTGCCCAGGTCGTCCGCGCTTCGGATGAGGCCCTCGGCCAGCAGGAAGCCCACGGCCAGCTCCCGGTCATGTCCGGGTGTCCGCATGGTGGTGGCCAGGGCTTCGCCGTTGACGCGCAGCTCGAGCGGCTCCTCGACGGCGATGGTGTCGTCCTCGGCGGGGAGGAGGGTGGCGCCGTTCCAGCGTCGCACCGGACGAGAGGCCACGCCCCGCGCATCCTGGGGCGGCAGTGGCGCGCGTCGGGGCGGGCGCAGGTGTTCGAGGAGGGCGTCCGCGATGGCGCGCGTGTCGACCGGTGACAGCAGCCGCGCGGCGGAGGGGCTCGACACGAGCGCGTCCGTGACGAGGGCGAAGACCTCCGGACGGGAGGAGGCGAGGGGCGGGCCCAATCCCTCGCGCCACACCTCCAGCTTGGGGAGGGGGCCGTCCTTCCAGCCTTCCACCAGCGCGAGGTCCAGGGTGCCCGCGAGGCGGATGAGCAGCTCCGGAAGGGCCTCCGTGGGGGCGGTGCCGGTGGTGAGCTGCACGCCCGAGGGTGTGGCGAAGCCGGTGAGGCAGGCGCCGGCTTCCTGGAAGCGGGCGGTGTCGCTGCCTCCCCGGTGGAGCGGGTGGGTGTCCGAGGAGTGCTTCACGGCGGCGACGCGCAGTCCTCGCGAGGCGAGCTCCGGGAGCAGCCGCGTGAGGAGCGTCGTCTTCCCGGCGCCGGACCAGCCGACGATGCTGAGAGCGGGCACGCGGCTCATGGCTTCAGGGCTGCGGCGTGGTGGGGGCGGTCGAATGGCTCGACGGCGTTGAGAGCGGGCACATGGCTCACGGCGCGGTGTCCGGGGCTGAGTCCACGGCGTGGTGGTGGCGGTCGAATGGCTCGACGGCGTTGAGAGCGGGCACATGGCTCACGGCGCGGTGTCCGGGGCTGAGTCCGCCGCGTGGTGGTGGGGACGGTCGAACAGCTCCACCTCGACGAGGTCGTTTTCGTTGAAGTCGGCGCGGCCCGGAGGCAGGACGGCCCAGCCGTCTGCTTGAACGTTCTGGAGAATCTGCCCGGCACCCTGGGGGCGCAGCCAGGCACGAAGGCCCTCGTCGCCGTGCTCCAGCGTGGCGGTGATGAGGTAGGTGAGGCCGGCCTGCTTGTGACGGGGCTCGGACAGGCGCGCGCGGACGCGGCGGCGCGTTTCGAGCACGCCCTGATGCTTGAGCAGCAGCGGCCTCGCGAGCTGGTCGAAGGCGACGGTGGCCGCGCCCGGGTTGCCCGGCAGGACGACGATGGCGGTGTCCCCCAGGCGCGCGACGGCTACGGGCTTGCCTGGCTTCAGGGCCACGCCGTCGACGAAGAAATGCGCGCCCAGCGCGGTGAGCACGCGCTTCACGTGGTCCTTGTCTCCCACCGACGCGCCGCCCGTGGTGATGAGCACGTCGACTCGCGGCGCGAGCTCGGTCAGGGCCTCGCGCAGGGCGTCCTCGTCATCGCGGGCCCGGGACATGTGGAGCACGTGGGCGCCCGCTTCGCGCGCGAGCGCCGCGACCAGGACCAGGTTGCTCTCGTAGACCTGATGCGCGAGCGCGGGCTCACCGGGGCGCACGAGCTCGTCACCCGTGGCGAGCACGGCCACCCGTGGCGCCGGACGCACGCGGACGGTGGTCTCTCCCTGGGACGCGAGCACGCCAAGCACGGAGGCATTCACACACTGGCCCTCGCGGAACAGCGGCGCGCCCGCGCGGACCTCCTCGCCGGTGCGGCGGATGTCGTGGCCGGGGGGCACGGTGATGAAGAGGTCCACGGTGAGGCCATCGTCCGAGGCGCGCGCGGCTTCCTGTCGCACGACGGCATCGGCACCGGAGGGGATGGGTGCGCCGGTGAAGATGCGCGCGGCCTCGCCGGGCTGGAGCGCGCGAGCGGGCAGGGCGCCCGCGTAGATGGTGTCGATGACGCGCAGCCTCGTGGGGCTGTCACGGTTGGCGCCGCGAGTCTCCTCCGCGCGCACGGCCCAGCCATCCATCGCGGAGTTGTCGCAGCCGGGCAGCGAGCGCGAGGCTCGGACGTCCGTGGCCAGGAAGCGGCCGTGGGCATCGAGCAGGGGCACAGGCTCGGGAGCCGCGGGAGCAATGGCTTCGAGCGCGGCCTGCCGGGCGGCGGAGAGGGACGTGAGCGGCATCGGGGACGCGCAGACTACGCCGCGGGCCCTGTCCGTTGTCCACGGGGCCGCGGGCCGTCTGTTCGCCTGCTGTCCTTCGCGGTGGGCCCGGGCATGGCGCCGCGCGGGATGCACCGCTTCGACATGGAGCTTCGATGCACGGCCGTGGTGCTCGGAGGCAGCGCGTGGACTCGCCGCGTCACTCCGCGGGTGACCTCGAATCGAGGGGGCGCGCTCACCTCTCCGTTCGAGGTGTGGCATTCTGAGGGGAGGGCTCTCGTGCGTGCTTCGCTGCACTCGGGATGGAACGTGTGACGTCGCGCGTGGCCGGGGGCAAGTGCCGACGTTCCAGGGGAGAGCGAGACACGAGCCATGGACCCCAACAGCGGCAGTCTCGGCAACACGTATCCGGACGTGACGCTGGCCATCATCGCGGGAGGCCAGGGACGACGACTGTCCGGTGTGCCCAAGGGCCTGCTGGAGGTGGAGGGCCGCACGGTGCTGGCGCGACTGCTCGCGCTGGCGCCCCGCTTCGGTGAGGTGCTCCTCGTCGCCAATTCACCGGAGCCCTACGCCCGTTATGCGCTGCGCACCGTCGCGGATGTGGTGCCGGACAAGGGCGCGCCCGGCGGCGTCCACGCGGCACTCTCCGCGGCTCGGACGCCCTGGGTGGTGGCGGTCGCATGTGACATGCCCTTCATCTCGCCCGATGTCCTGCGCGTGTTGCTCGACGCGCGCGGTGACGACGTGGACGCGGTGTGCTTCGACGCGGGCGGACGCGTGGAGCCCCTGCTGGCCGTGTACCGTGCCGCGCTCGCGCGGGTCTGGCGCGCGACGTTGTCCGAAGACCCGTCCCTGCGTCAGCTCCTCTCCCGCTTCCGCGCGCGACTGCTGCCCGAGTCCGCGCTGCGCGCCGTGGACCCGTCGCTGCGCTCGCTGGTGAACGTGAACACCCCCCAGGACCTCACGCGGTACGCGGTGACGCTGCCTGGCGATTAGCCCTCGTCCCGAGACACGCGCCATGAATGCGTGTCATGGCCTCGCGCCGCCCGGCGCCGTCAGGAGCGAGGCGTCGGGACGGGCTGGAGGAGGGTGGGCAGCTCCGCCAGGTCGAGCACGAGGCTGGGGCGAATCTGGCCGACGGCATCGGACATGTCCTCGCCCTGGCCCTGTACGCCCAGGCCCACGGTGAAGCGGTCGCCCACCATGACGCGGGTGGTGGCCACGACGCTGGCGCGTTTCGTGTCCGTGTTTCCCAGTTTCAACAGTGACTGGGTGGCTTCGAGCTTGAGCTGGAAGCGCTGCGAGGCGACGCCGAAGGACAGGCCGACGTCGACCCATCTGTCCATGGAGAGCTCCGGGCGCGGACGTTCCTGGAGTACGCGCACTTGCATGGCGACCTCGAGGTTGGAGTCCGCGCTGCTCAACAGCTCCAGCGTGGCCGCGCCGAAGCCGCGCTGGATGGCGACGCCGTCGCCGTCATGTGACTTGAGGCCGGGTGTCACCCAGCGTCCGCCGACGGAGAAGAAGAGGGCGCTGGAGGCCTGGCGTGTCTCGCGGGTGCAGGCGGGGAGGCCCTGGCGAATCTTCGCGATGCCCGCCTGGCGCGCGGCCTCCATGGCCAGGCGGTAGTCGGCGAGGGCCTTCTCGAAGTCGGCGGGATTCACATGGTCGCCGGGCAGGGGCTTGTCGGGGAACTCGTAGAGGCTCGGGTCCGCGAGGACGCGGGTGATGCAGGTGTTGTAGGTGGAGCCGTAGATGCTGCGCTCGCCGAGGACGTCCACGGACAGGCCGGCCATCACCGTGGCGAAGCGGCCCTTCTCCGGGACGGCGTCCTGGAAGGGCGTGTCCTGGCCCACGCCGAGGGTGATGGCGGTGTCCTGGAGCAGGCGGGTGAGGATGGAGGCGTTCCGCGCGGCGACGGCCTCCGAGTAGAGCCGTTCGAAGCCGTCGGTGAGCAGGTAGGGGTTGAGCTGGAGCGCGAAGGACGCCTGGGTGCCATCGAGCACCGCGCCCACGCCGCGCAGGCTGGCCACGAGGGCGGAGGGATTGGAGGGGTGGACGACTTCTCCGGCGGTGGCGATGTCCAGTCCGGCGGCGGTCTCCGAGCCGCCTCGGAGGATGCTGGGGAAGTCGAGCTCCACGGTGCCCGCGTCCGGGGTGCCACCGTCCTGGGCGTTCGCGACGGAGGCGCAGAGGAGGAGCAGCGCGAGGAGCGCCCTCATTCCACCACCGTCCAGGTGAGGGTGATGAAGTCGGCCACGGCGCCCTGCTGGAGGGAGAAGTCGTCCCAGAGGGCTTCCTTCTGGCCCTTTTCGAAGACGAGTGTCGCGCGCTGGAGGAACCGGGCGCCCGCGCCCGTCGGGTCCGCGACGGAGAACACGGCGCGCACCCAGCCCTGGGCGGCGGTGGGGAGGAAGTCGTCGGGCAGGGGGATGGTGCCCTCGCCGGTGAAGACGTCCGAGTGGAGCTGGCGGCGCTCCTGGCCCTGCATCTTCCCGCTGACGACCAGTCGCATGGCGACGGTGTTGAGGACACCCGAGGGCCGCTCCAGCACCAGCTTCACGCCCTTCCGGTCCGCGCGTGGCACCTGGATGATGGACTCCAGCTTGTCGTTGCCTGACATGGTGTTCCCCCTCGACGGGTGATGGCGGGCTTTGCCGGCCTCACCCGGTTCATTCTAGTGGGAGGGGTGACGCGGAAAGAAGCCAGGCGGGCGGGCGACCGGGTGCGTCACCCTGACGCATGGACGGGAGGGGCGGAGGGTGGGAGACAGGAGGGGGAGAGCGCCATGTTGAAGACCCCTCTTGGACGGTTCCGCGCGGTGGCCTTGTTGGAAGGCCTGTCGTTCGTGTGCCTGTTGTTCATCGCGATGCCGCTGAAGTACGCGGCGGACATGCCGTTGGCGGTGCGCTTCACGGGCATGGCGCACGGGCTGTTGTTCGTGCTGTACCTCTTCGCGTTGATGGAGGCGGCCATCGCGCTGCGCTGGTCCTTCGTGCGCGTGGTGGTGGCGTTCGGCGCGTCGCTGGTGCCCTTCGGCAACTTCCTGCTCGACGCGAAGCTGCGCAAGGAGAACGCCTAGTCGGCGCGGAGCTTCACCCGACGTGCTGCGTTGGCCGCATTCCCAGGAACGGGACGCGCCAGGGTGTGGATGACCTCCAGGAGTTCGCGCGCGCGAGGAAGCTGTGCGAGCATTCCGCGCGCTTTTTCGCGGTGGAGGTCGGCTCATGGAACGCGGCACTTGGAACACGCCAGAGGCAGTGCAGCGGGAGCTGGATTCGCGGCTCGCCCTCGTGCAGTCCTCCGAGCACATTCGCGGCATGCACTTCGCCGCCGTGCTCGACACCGTGCGCTTCCTGGGCGGTGAGCAGGCGGTGAAACACATCGTCGATGCCGGTGACTTCCCTCCCGACCTTGACCCCACCGAGCTCTACCCCGTCCCTCCCTTCATGCGGCTGTTCTTCGCCTCCGCCAACCTGCTCGCGCCCCAGCTCGGCGGCGTCGAGGAGGCCATGCGCCAGATTGGCGTCCAGGGCACGCTCGCCTTCGTCCGCTCCATGTTCGGCACCGAGGTCCGTCAGCAGGTCGGCGGAGATCCAAAGCTCCTCGTCAACATGCTCCCAGAGGCCTACCGCATGGCCATCGACTTCGGCGAACTCCAGGTCGAATGGACCGCGCCCCGCGCCGGCCTCATCCACATGCGCCGCATCTTCACCCCCGTCGCCTACAACGAAGGCATGCTCGAAGGTGCCCTCCAGGCCGTCGGCGCCCAGGACATCCGCGTCGAGGGCCGCCAGACCTCGCTGCTCGACAGCGAGTACTCCCTCTCCTGGGACGACTGAGCGCTTCTACCGGGACGCGCCCCTCGCGGGCGCATCCGCATCGAAGACGAAGGCGCCGTACCCAATCACCTCGTCCCGTGCCCCGGCCGCATCCCCGGAGCTGCGCAGCGCCATCAACCTGGGCCGCAGCCCCCGCCGCTTCGCCACCCGCAGCAGACCGCTGATGGCCTCCGCGCCACACGCGCTGCCCGCGTCCAACGGCCCCTCCAGCGCCAGCACCCGCGCCGCCGTCGCATGGTCCGCCCGCCGCGCCTCCTCGTACGGCCGGTAGTGCGACAGGTCCGACGTGACGACGAGCAACACGTCCTCGTCCCACAACGCCTCCAGCACCTGGGCGACCTCCTCCTCGTCTGTGCGCCCCACCACCAGCGGCAACACCGTGAAGCGCTCCAACACGCGCTGGAGGAAGGGGAGCTGCACCTCCAGCGCATGCTCCGACTCGTGCGCCTCCGTCGAGGCGCTCACCTGTCCCAGCGCGGTCGCCCGGCGCAGCAGGTCCGCATCCAGTCGCACGTCCCCCAGCGGCGTACACAGCAGGTCCACCTCCGGGTACGCCAGGCCGCGCAGCCTGTGGAAGTGACACGGCCCCAGCAACAACACCCGCGTGCGCTCCGCTCGCCGAGCCCACAACGTGGCGTAGGCCGCCGCCGCCACCGCGCCTGAATAGACATACCCGGCATGCGGAACGATGAGCGCGGCGGGAAGCCCCTCCTCCGGCCCCCGCGCCTGCTCCAGCCACGCGTCCACCTGCGTCATCAACGTGGTGGGATTGGAGGAATAGAAGGTGCCCGCCACCGCGGGCGCACGCACACGAGGCATGTCCTCCAACCCGTCCTTCCCTGGGCGGCGCCGCGAGCACTGACGGGCGGGGCTGGCTGTCCCACCAGCGGCCCCGGGCTCCACACGAACGTGGCTCCGGGTGGAATCCTACGGACAGACGGCAACGCGAGGATATGCGAATCATTGCAAGTCTGTTCGCTTGTGGGACGTGCGGGTCCCGACTTCGAGCGCCGCGCGCCTCATTCCCGGCCCTCCACGAATGACAAAGGATTGATTTCACCGGCCGTTTGTCTGGCGTGAGGCTTGCTAACGGTGACTTCGTTCCGTGCGCTCCTTCCGAGCGGTTCAGGGCCGTTCGGGGCACGGAACCTCGCGCATGGGAGGGCCGGCCGGGACCTCTGACTCCTCCACCCTGGCCGACCTTCCCGTCCGTGAGCCCTGGCCCATGCGGGCCCGCCGCGCGCCCGTGTCCAGGCCTGGGCCCATGTCTCAGCGATGTCTCACGCGCGGCGTCTCCGGGAGCGATCTTCCTCGGCAGATGGCGCGAGGAACGGCTCCGCCGAGCGAATTCTCAAGTTGCGCTCATGCGGTACATGACACACAGGGAACGAAAAAAGGATGCGCGCAGGCGCGCATTGACTAGAAGGGGCCGCCGAGCGCCCGGGAATGACCGCGGGCACACGCAACGGAGGGACGCTTCATGAAGGCAAATCAGTGGCAGGCCATGGCCGTAGCGGCCGGGTTGATGGTGTCGACGAGTGCATTGGCGCAGTCGACGGGTGGTGGTTCCGGTGCTTTCGGCAACGCCGGGCAGATTGTCGTCAGCTCGGATGCGTCGGCGAACCTGGGCTACACGACGGAGGGCGCGGGGTACGGTTTCTTCAACCTGGCGCCGAGCGTGGATTACTTCCTGAAGGAGAACCTCTCCATCGGTAGCGGCGTCAACCTGGCGGTGGTGTTCGGCGACGGCGACACGGCGGCCGCCTTCGGCATCAACGCGCGCGTGGGCTACAACATCTCCCTCACGGAGAAGGTCTCCGTGTGGCCCAAGGCCATCGTCACGCTGTTCGTCGGCGACAACATCCTGTCGCTTCCCGACGGCACGGGCTCGGCCTCCACGGTCATCCTGGAGGGCTACGCGCCCTTCCTGTACCACGTGACGTCCCACTTCTTCGTGGGCGCCGGTCCTCGCCTGGCCTTCGGCCTGGGTGATGACGTCGACGTGACGTTCAGCGTCGGCACCACGGTGGGCGGTTACTTCTAGCGGTTTCGAGGCCCCGCGCGCGGCAGGCTGTGTCCCGCCGCGCGCCGGGGCTTCGTCGTCTTCGTCAGGGCAGTGTGAGGCGGCTGACGCCCCCGCCCGGACGGAGTGGACGGCCCACGCGGGTCTCCTCCACCCAGCCCTCCGCGGACGGCGCGTTGCCTTCGTGGATGAGCCGCAGGCCCAGGTGCAGCGTGCGCGAGCCCGTGCCTGGTGAGTAGAGGCGCAGCACCGCCGCCGCCTCTTCGACGACCCGGCGTGACACCGACCGCGTCGCGTTCCCCCGGCCCGCTCGCACCACGCGCCAGCCCTCCAACTCCCAACCCACCACGCGGCCGTCCCGCACGTGCACGGACACGTCCGCCCACACCGTGCCGTCCACGGGCACCCGCACCGGCATGAGCAGGCGTTGGACGCTCGCGGCCATCCAGGTCGACTCGGGCGTCGAGGCCTCACGCCGTCCGGCGAGGTGAAGGGCCTCGGGAGGCCGCTCGGTGGAGAAGGACGCGCTCGGCTCCAGGGCCCACGAGGACGCGTCGCGACGCAGCCGCAGCACCACCTCGCCCGCGGAGTGACTCGTGGTGGACATCAGCGCCCGGGCCACTGTTCGCCGCAAGTCATCCGAGTCGATGCCGCGTCCCGGCCGTCCGCCGCGCTGCACCGACTGGTAGCCCACCAGCGTGAGGGCGCCGCGCTCCGACCAGAACGTGAGCTCCAGGCGCGAGCCGACGTCACGCACGCCACCCGCCAGCGCCGCCACCTGCCGGGCCACTTCCCGCGCTTCCTGGCGACGGGCCTCCTCGTGCTCGAAAGGCTCGTCCGTCCCCGCGCGTCCCGAGCCGCCCGTGCCGCCGGACGCGCACGCGAGGCTCGTCGCGAGGATGACGACACCCACGGTCCGAGCGCACACCCGGAGTCCGTGGTGAATGGACCGCATGGACATGGCTTCCCCCTCCGGGTGACAGAGTCACCGGGTTGGATTGGGCTTGCGCGGGGCGCGCGGGCCGACAGGGTATTCCTGTGAGGCAAAGACGCGCGTGGTGAGGGATTCCTGAGCGCTCGGGACTGGCGGACGGGACGTTTGTCCATTCCCCCACGCCCGGCTGCCCGGTGCGCCGGGGTCGCGGCTCACCGCGCGAGGTGGCGCAGGACGAACGCGAGGTTCGCTGGACGCTCGGCCATGCGGCGCATGAGGTAGGGATACCAGTGGGGTCCGTACGGGACGTAGATGCGCACCGGATGGCCCTTCTCGGAGAGTCGTTGCTGGAGGTCTTCCCGGATGCCGTAGAGCATCTGGAACTCGAACGCGTCGCGCGGCAACTGTCGCCGGGTGGCATGCTCCAGCGTCGCGTCAATCATCCGCTCATCGTGCGTGGCGATGCCGTGATACACGCCGCTGTCGAGCAGCACCTTCATGCACTGTACGAAGCTGGCATCCACGTCCTTCTTGTCTGGAAAGGCGATGTCCGGCCCCTCCAGATAGGCGCCCTTGCACAGACGGATGCGCACCCGCTCGGCGCACAGTGCGCGGGCGTCTGTTTCCGTGCGCCGCAGACAGCTCTGCAGCACCGCGCCCACGTGTCGCTCGCCGTGCTCCGTGTGCAACTGGCGGACGATGTCCAGCGTCGCCTGGGTCACCGCGCCGTGCTCCATGTCGATGCGTACGAACGTGTCTCTTGCTCGCGCATCGGCCACGACGGTGCGCGCATTCTCCAGTGCCAGCGCCGGGTCGAGCAACAGTCCACACTGCGTCAGCTTCAGCGACACGTTGGCCTTCACGCCCGTCTGGTCGATGCGCGCCAGCAGCCGTCGATACTCGCGCACCTCGTCGCGTGTCTGGGCCGCGTCACGCACCGCTTCGTTGAGATGGTCGAACGACGCCCAGAGCCCGCGCGCGGTGAGTGCCTTCACCGCGTCCATCGCCTCTTCCAGACTCTCGCCCGCGACGAAGCGCCGTGAAAGGCGTCGCAGTGGTCCCAGGCGGGTCGCCCGGTCCTTCAGCCCTTCCTGGCGCGACAGGAACAGCAGGGCGGAGCGCGAGAGTCGCGCGGCGGTGTGGCTCATGGCGTGCGCCCTGGAGTGTCGATGCCTTGCTCCAGGCATGACAGGAACTGCAGAGCGGAGCGTGAGAATCGCGCGGTGGTGTGGCTCATGGCACGAGCCTCGGAGTTCCGGCACCGTGCTCCTGGAGGAACGCGCCGACGGCGGCGTTGAAGGCTTCCGGGTGGCTCATGTACGGCAGGTGGCTCGCGTCGCGGAGCAGCTCCAACCGTGCGCCAGGGATGTGCTCCGCCACGTCGCGCGCGGCCCGGGGCGGCACCAGCAAATCCCTGCCACCTTGGATGACGAGCGTGGGCACTCGCAGTTGGTGGAGCCGGGGATGGAAGTCCGCGGCCAGCACGTCGCGCAGCCGGCGCAGCAACTCCACGGGGGTCAACCGCCGCGCCTCGCGCACGATTTCCGCGCGCCCCTCCGGAGGAAGCCGCGCGCCTCCGAGCACTCGCGCCACCGTGGGTGCGAAGAGATACGCCAGCGGGCGCGGCGTGCGCACCAGCGTGGACAGCGTCACCGCCAGACGCCTCACCCGGCGCACGCTGGCCACCGGAGACACCAGCACCAGCGCCTTCACCCGCTCCGGGTGCGCCAGCGCGAAGGCGATGGACAGCAGGCTGCCATAGGAGGAACCCACGAGCGCGAAGCGCTCCGGCAGCCGCGCCTCGGGGTCGTTCAGCACGGCCAGGTTCCACTGCAGTGGGGTGTGGGTGGCGGGGGTGTGCAGAGGCGGCGTCCACAGCAACAACCGGAACCGTCCGGCCAACGGCTCCATGGGCGCGAAGGACCTCCCACTGGCACCCAACCCCGGCAGACACACCACGGTGCGGGCTACATCCGTATCGCCGTTGAGAAAGGTGAACAGCCGCGAAGGTGTGCCTTTCACCCGGCGCTCCTCGCAATGCAAGTGCGCGTAGCCAGAGGGAATGTCCTCGACGTCCGGGACGCGCGACGGCGCGGGAGCCCGGGACGCGCGGCCCGGAGGTGTCTCAAGCATGGCGAGCCCTGACCAGCAGCCGGTGCACGCTGGTGGCCACCCTGTCGCGGAACGCGCGCAGCCGCGGCTCGGAGGCCCCCGAAGGCGGCGGGGTGTGGGCATTGCCCAGCGCGAAGGTGAGGCGCACCGGAAACGGGAGAGGGCCCAGCCCCACCAGCAGCGGCACGCGATACTTCGCCTCGTTCGTCAGGTGCACGCCCAGCCGCGCCTCACCGGGCGGCCAGAGGAAGGTGTCGTCCACGCCGAAGCCCGCGAAGGGCACCACCGGCACCCCCGCATCGGAGGCCACCCGCGCGAAGCCCAGCGCCCGCTCCCAGCGCAACTGATAGCGCCCGCGCGGCCGCTTGAAGACCTCTCTCGCGCCGCCCGGGTAACAGACGACCAACGCTCCGTCGCGCAGCACCGCCAACGCATTGTCCTGGGTGCCCTCCACGCCACCCAGCCAGGGCAACACCGTGCGGACCACGGGAATCCGGAAGAAACCTCTCTCCGCCAACCCCAGCACCCTGCGCCCGGTGGCCTGGTGCAGCAGATGGAAGAACGCGGGCGTTTCGTAACCCCACACGCCATGGTTTCCCACCAGCAACACGGGGCCGCTCGACGGCAGGTGCTCGGTGCCCACCAGCCGGGCCCGGTGGTAGAGCGCGGACAGCGCCGCGCCCCGCTCGGCGAGGTGGAACACCGTCCTCCGCAGGGTGGCGAGCGAAGCTTCCACGAGGAAACATCATGGAGACGTCCCCGCCCATCGCCATCCAACCCGGCCGGGCGGACGGGCCCCCGCTTCCGGGCCGTCGGTCAGCGCAAACCCACGCGCCGTCCCCGGGGGGACGCGCCCTGCCCACCCCGGAGGTTGCTTTGAGTAGGCAACGCTTCGCGCCCGGCCCCATGGGCTTTCAGCCGCCAGTCGAGGCAGGCTGCGGGACGTTGTTTCACCCCGCCGAACGTTCGCTCGCCCTGTCGTTTGAGTTTCGATAATGTGAGGATGAAGCGCAGCTTTGGTTGTCTGCCTGCCGAACCATGCAGATGGTTGAGGGTATGGGAGGCCCGTTCGACATCCTCGTGGAGGAGCACCGTGAGCTCGAGGAGCGCTTCGAGCGGCTCGTGTCCGGCGCGGAGGAGGAGCCTCTGAGCGCGCAGCGCGAGCTGCTGGAGCTGTTGCGACTGCACACCTGGCTGGAGGAGCGCTGTCTGCAACCGCTGGTGGCTCGGGTGGAAGGGCGTGCTCGTGCCCGTCAGCAGGCCGAGGATCATCTGGCCATGCGTGAGCTGATGGATGAGTTGGAGGAATTGCCCCTGGGCGATGCCGAATGGCAGGCCCGGCTCTATGCGCTCGAGGATCTCTGGGTCGCGCATTTCCAAGAAGAAGAGAGTTCGCTGTTGCCCAGACTCTCCACCGCGTTGGATCCCCGCGAGCAGCAGACGCTGCGCGTGGAGCTGACGCTGGCTCGCGAGGAGCTGCGCACCCTGGCCGAGGGGCCCTTTGTTTCGGGGACCCGCTCCCTGCTGGAAGACCTTCGCTGGGACGGCTGAGCGCCGTTCCCGCCCCACTGGAATGGGGCCCCGACCGGTACGGTAGGGGGGGTGATACGTCCTTCAGTCACACCTTTTATCGCTTCCTTTAGACAAATCCTAAATTGGAAGGTATGGGTATGAGCAGCATCACAAATCAACTCCCCCTTCCAGACCTTCAACAACCAGATTAGCCAAGACGAGGATTGAACGAATGTCCGTGGATAAAGCGTTTCGGGACATGATCCGTAACGAAATCGAGGTCCAGCTCAAGCCGCTGCGCGACGTGGTCTCCCGCCTGGAGTCCGGGACGGCGGATCTGGATGCACTGCGCAACGTGGCGGAGCGGCTGGCCCCGCTGGCCGAGGTCGTGGGGCCGCTGTTCGGCGCCCAGGTCGCGGCGGCGAAGCCGGGCCGCAAGGCCGTGGGTCGTCCCCCCGCGGCGGCGCGTGGCGCGGTGAGCGCGGCGGCGTCGGTGTCGGCGGGTGGCAAGCGTCGCGGCCGTAAGCCGGCGGCGGCGGATGGCTCGCGCGAGTGCGCCATCGTCGACTGCGGCAAGCCCAGCCGGACCAAGGGCTACTGCGCCGCGCACTACCAGAAGCTGCGGATGCTGGAGAAGACCAACCGCCGCCCGTCGGCGTGGGTCGACTACGCGCCCGCCAACAGCGTCGAGGACATCAAGCTGCCCCGTGGCCGCGCCGCGTCGAAGGCCCTGGCCGCCGCCGCCCAAGCAGCGAACGGTTAAATCAGCGGCACGTTTGGCCCCGGCCCGGGCAGACAGTGACCGCACCTCCGTCAACCGTGCTCCCTGGCAGGGAGAGGGTTCGGGGGCAGCCCGTACGGGAAGTCTTGCCCGCGGGGGCTTGCAGGGGCATGAATGCCCGGGCCCATGAACAAACGAGATCTGGAGCCTGGAATCATCACCGACCTGGCCGGAAGGACCACGTACGGTGAGTACCTACAGCTCGACCGGCTGTTGTCGGCGCAGGTTCCGCGCTCGCAGCCCCCGCACCACGACGAGCTGCTCTTCATCATCCAGCACCAGACGAGCGAGCTGTGGATGAAGCTTCTCATCCACGAGCTGAGCGCGTGCATCCGCTATGTGCAGGCGGACCGGCTGGAGCCTTCGTTCAAGATTTTCGCCCGCGTGGGGAACATCCAACGCATGCTCTTCGAGCAGTGGAGCGTGCTGGAGACGCTCACGCCGAATGAGTACCTGGAGTTCCGCGACGCGCTCGGGCCCGCGTCTGGCTTCCAGAGCTGGCAGTACCGCGCGGTGGAGTTCCTGCTGGGCAACAAGGACCCCAATGCCCTGGGTCCCTTCCGCCACCAGCCGGATGTGCATGGCGAACTGGAGCGGCTGTTGGAGTCTCCCAGCCTCTATGACGAGTTCCTGCGGTACCTGGCGCGCATGGGGCATGCGATTCCGGAGGACCGCGCCCAGCGCGACTGGCGGCTGCCGTACGAGAAGAGCCCGGCCGTCGTGGAGGTGTTCCGTCGCATCTACGAGGACACCGAGGCGCACTGGGATGCGTACGAGATGTGCGAGAAGCTGGTGGACACCGAGGAGCGGTTCCAGCTGTGGCGCTACCGGCACATGATGACGGTGATGCGAATCATCGGCTTCAAGCAGGGCACCGGGGGCTCCTCCGGGGTGTCCTTCCTTCGCAAGGCCTTGGATTTGCGCTTCTTCCCAGAGCTGTGGGATGTGCGCACGGAGCTGGCGCCCCCCGGGGCCCGGGCTCATAAACCGTCGACATGAGCGCGCTCCTGGCCGTCATGGCAGGCGTTGCGCCCCAGTCTTGACGTGCGGCCAATTGAGAGGAATGGCGGGGGGCCGGCGTGACAGGCTTCCGGCGTGAAACATCGACAATGTGACGGGGTGGATGGGCAGGTGTCGGAAGCCACCCTGTCCGCCCAGCGGCCTGACGGGTGGGCGGGACATGCGCTCGCTTCAGGGCGCGCCCTAGCTTGAGTGAGCAAAGGGAGCGCGCCATGGCCGAACATGAAGTCACCCATCCCAGGAAGGAGCCTCGGCTTCCCGAGGACGGGCGGGAGGCTCGGCGTTCGGCGGGAGAGCCTGTGTCGCCGCCGCCCGACCAGGTCGGTGGGGTGCCGGACACGCGGCCCGGCCCGGGCAAGCCGGTGGTGCATCCCTCACCCGTGCCCGAGGACTGACGGCTCGTCGACAGGCGCCCGGCGTCAGCCATTCGGCGGCGTTCGTGTGGGGACGCGCGGGCTAGGCTGGGCGCACCATGGCTGCCTCGGCTCCCCTGCTCTTCGAGAAGGCCCACATCCTCTGCTACCGCACCTTCGACATCGCGGAGGAAATCAACCTGGAGCGAGCGCGCAAGGCCGTGTCGGAGGACACCCGCCGCCTCAAGCTGTCGCGCGAGAATGGCCAGTACCTCCAGCTCCCCAATCCGCCGCTCGCGTATGAGCTGGGGCGAAGGCCGCTCGCGCTGAAGGACGGGCCCGTCACGGTGGATGCCACCGCACGCCTGTTCGACCATGGCGCCGCGTCCATCATCCTGCGCGTGCCCGTGGTGCCGGGCACGTCGCTGGAGCAGCTCATCCGCGTGGCGGACGAGTTGTATGACAGCCAGGCGTTGGAGGACCTGGCGCTGGATTTGGTGGAAGGCGTGCGCAACACCATCGCCGCCGCGGTGCAGGAGCCGCACCTGTGGGACCAGAACGAGAGCTACACCGTCATCTTCGCGGAGAGCATCCAGGGCAACCCGTCCGCGGAGGACATCCTCGCGGAGGCGGACCTCGCCCGGCTGCTGCTGGGGGAGAACGGCCAGACGCCGCTGTCGCGCCGGGAGAGCGAGGCCGTCACGCAGATGCGCTTCAGCTACACGGTGAATGACCTGGTCGTCATCGACTGGAACAGCGCCTTCGTCTACGAGCCGTCGGGCTCCGGGGACATCCCGGACCTGCTCGAAATCGCCAACGCGCAACTGTTGGAATTCCGTTACTACGACGAGCGGCTGGACGAGCACATCGCGCGCATCCACGACGAGGTGCAGGCCAAGCGCCACGGGTGGACGCGGCTGTTCCGCAGTCCGTACCGCACGCTGACGCGGCAGACGCTCACCACGCTGGTGGACCTCAACGAGTTCATCGAGCGGGTGGACAACAGCCTGAAAATCATCGGCGACTTCTACCTGGCCAAGGTCTACGAGGGCGCGGTGCGCCGCATGCGCATCTCCGCCTGGCAGGGCTCCGTCACGCGCAAGCAGCAACTGCTCGCCCAGACGTATGGCCTGCTCAAGGGCGACGTGGACATCGACCGCTCCCACACGCTGGAGGCCGTCATCGTCCTGCTCATCGTCCTCGAGATTTTCTTCGCCTTCTTCAATGTGTTCGCTCACTGAAAGCCAAGGTCTCTTGTACCTGGGGACAGGTGCCCGCGGGTTTCGCGGCCCTGGCGGACATGGGACACTGGAGCTTCGCGGTTGGCCCGATGGGGCCCAGACCGGGGGGACGTGTGGGCATGAAGGTGCCCGAGAGCAACCGGGTGGCCGCGACGGACCGCGTGACGCGGCCCCGGGAGCGGCTGTCGGTGGCGCCGCCGGTGCGGGCGGTGCTGGAGGCGCTGCTGCGCGAGGCCGCGGCCACCCTCTCCGCGTCCGGCGTCTTCATGTGTTGGAGAGAGGACGAAAGCGTCCCTCGTACGCTCGCCACGCCCGCGCTGCCGGCTGACGCGCTGGAGGTGTGTGGCCAGCGCCTGCTGAACGGCCCGAGGGACATCGACGGGGCGCTCTTGACGTACGTGTCGGTGGACCTGGAGCGGGACGTGCTGCTCGCGGGCGAGCCGGAGGCCCGGCGGAAGCTGGGCGCGGTGGGGCTGGTGTCGCTGCCGCTGTCGCCCTCCGTGGACCGGGGCGTCGTCGGCGTGTTGTGCGCCGTCCTGCGCCAGGGGCGGGTGCCGTCGGAGGAGGACCTTCAGCGCTGCGGGCTGTACGCGCGCCTTGCGGGGCTGGCGCTGGAGCGGGAGCTGGCGGTGGAGGGGACGCGGGTGGAGGTGGCTCGGGCGCGCGCGGAGGTGGAGCAGGCGGAGGTGCTGCGGCTGAGCCGCTTCCAGGCGGTGACGGAGGCCTTCGGTCAGACGCTCACCCGCGAGGAGGTGGCCCACGTGGTGTTGGACCTGGGCTTGCCGGCGGTGGATGCGATGGCGGGCATGGTGCATCTGACGCCGGAGGGCGGCGCGTCCGCGGAGCTCATCGCGGCGGTGGGCGTGCCCGACGGGCTCTTGGAGCCCTTGCGCGTGTTGCCCCGCACCGGCGAGGACCTGCCGGGGTACGACGCGGTGCTGGCCGAAGCGCCGGTGTGGCTGGAGACGCTGGCGGCGATTCAGGCCCGCTACCCGAGGCTCGCGGCGTTGATGGAAGAAGGGCCGCTGCGCGCGCTGGCGCTGGCGCCGCTGTTCGTCGAGGGGCGGGTGTTCGGCACGCTGGCCTTCGGCTTCGAGCGGGAGAAGGACTTCACCGCGCTGGAGCGCGAGTCCATCATCGGGCTGTCGCGGCAGTGTGGTCAGGCGCTGGAGCGCGCGCGGCTGTACGAGCGCGAGCACACCGCGCGACTGGAGGCGGAGGCGCTGGGCGCGCGGCTGAGCCTGCTGGCGGACGCGAGCGCGCTGGTGTCCGGCTCGCTGGGCTGGGAGGACACGGTGGCCGGCGTGGCGCGGCTGGCGCTGGGCCACTTCGCGGACGGGTGCTCGGTGGACTCGTACGAAGAGGGCGTGGTGCGGCGGCTGGCGGTGTTGCACGCGAGCCCGGAGAAGGCGCAGCGGGTGCTGGAGCTGACGAGCTTCCCGCTCGACTCGGGGCAGCCCTCCACGCTGGCGCGGGTGCTGGCCAGCGGGCAATCCCGCATGGAGACCCGCAAGACGCGCGCGGTCTCCGAGATGGACGGCGCGTCGACGTGGAGTATCAGCTCGCTCATCCTCACGCCGCTGGTGGCCCGGCAGCGCACGCTCGGCGCGCTGACCTTCGTGCGGGACGCGGGGCGGGCGCCCTTCGACGCGACGGACCTGTCGCTCGCGGAGGAACTCACCCGGCGCGCGGCGATGGCCATGGACAACGCGCGGTTGTTTCGCGACGCGCGCGCGGCGGAGGAGGAGAGCCGGCGCAGCGCCGCGCGGCTGCATGTGCTGGTGCAGGTCAGCCAGCTCATCGCCGAGGCGGGGTTGGACCTGCCCACGGTGCTGGACGTGCTGGCGAGCAAGGTGTCCGAGGCGCTGGGTGGCGGGTGCGTCCTGCAACTGCTCGCGGAGGAAGGGGAGCAGTTGGAGCTGGTGGCGGCGCACCATCCGGACCCCGTCGCGCGCGGCGTGCTGGAGTCGTCGCTGCGGATGAACCCGGCGCGCGTGGGTGAAGGGCTGTCGGGCCGGGTGGTGGCCACGGGGCAGACGCTCTTCGTGCCCCGACTGAGCGCGGAGGAGCTGCAGGGGGACCGCTCGCCGGAGGGTGTCACCTTCCTGGAGCGCTACGGGCCGCAGAGCCTCATCATCGTTCCTTTGGGCGCGCGGGGCCGGGTGCTGGGCACGCTCGGCGTCATCCGCGAGGCGCGCGGGCGCGAGTACACCGCGGAAGAGCGCGCGCTGTTGGAGAGCCTGGCCGCGCGGGCCGCCCTGGCCATCGAGGATGCGCGGCTGTATGGCGCGGCCACCCAGGCGGTGAAGGCTCGCGACGAGCTGCTGTCAGTGGCGGGGCACGAGCTGAAATCGCCGCTCAACGCGTTGCAGCTCCAGATTCACCTGCTGGCGCGCATGGCGAAGGACGCGATGGCGGCCAGCGGGCTGGCGGAGCGCGCGGAGAAGGCGGCACGCGCGGGCCAGCGGCTGGGGTTGCTCATCGACGACCTGCTGGACGTGTCGCGCATCAGCGCGGGCCGGCTGTCCCTCAACCTGGAGGAGGTGGACCTGGCGGCGCTGACGCGCGAGCTGGTGTCGCGGATGTCCGAGGAGCTGGTGCGCGCGGGCAGCGAGGTGCGCATGCTGGCGGACGACGCCGTGGTGGGACAGTGGGACAAGCTTCGGCTGGAGCAGGTGCTGGTGAACCTGTTGTCCAACGCGGCGAAGTATGGCGCGGGGCGGCCGGTGACGGTGCGGGTGGAGCCGCGCGGAGCGGTGGCGGAGTTGGTCGTCCAGGACGAGGGTATCGGCGTGGCGCAGGAGGACCAGGAGCGCATCTTCGAGCGCTTCGAGCGCTCGGAGTCCGCGCAGCACTTCAAGGGCCTGGGCCTGGGGCTCTGGATTACCAAGCGCATCGTCGAGGCCCACGGCGGCGGCATCCGCGTCCAGAGCCAGCCCGGCAAGGGCTCCATCTTCACCGTGGAGCTTCCCCTGTCCGACACCTTGCCGACGTGAGCGCGTGGCCCGTCCACCAGACACATCACCTGGACAGCGCTTGGCCCCGTGCGCTCTGGTGCCCTTCGTGATGATGCGTGTTTTGCGCGGCGGAGTCCTGCTCCTCCTGCTGGGTGGGGCGCTCGCTTCCGGATGTGGCCATGCGCCCCAGGCGCGGCCTGCTCCCGACGGCGACGGTGATGGTGTGTCCGATGCCGGGGATGCGTGCCCGCTCCTCCCTGGCCCCGCCTCCACGCGCGGCTGTCCCAGCAAGGACACCGACGGCGACGGCCTGGACGACTCCGTGGACAAGTGCCCACGCCATGCGGGCCCCGCGTTCCGGGAGGGCTGTCCCGCCCGGGACGTCGACGACGATGGCGTGGAGGACACCAAGGACGCGTGTCCCCGCGAGGCCGGCCCGCTGGAGCGCAAGGGCTGCCCCATCGTCGACCCGGACCGCGATGGCGTGGAGGGCGACGCCGACGTGTGTCCCGACGAGCCCGGCCCGGTGGAGCGGCAGGGCTGTCCGGAGCAGGATGAGGACGGCGATGGTGTCCCGGACGAGGACGACGCCTGTCCTCGCGACGAGGGCGTCCCCCACCTGCGCGGGTGTCCCGAGCGGGACAGGGACGGTGACAGCCTCGCGGACCATCGGGACAACTGCCCCACGGTGTACGGCCCGGCGACGAACCAGGGCTGCCCCGCCCAGGACAAGCAGCGCGTCAGCCTCCAGCGGGACAGGCTGGAGCTGCTGGAGCGCATCGGCTTCGAGAGTCAGACGGCGAAGCTCCAGGCGAGCTCGCACGCGCTCCTGGACAACGTGGCCCGGGTGCTGCTCGCGCACCCGGAGCTGACGCGCGTCATCGTGGAGGGGCACACCGACGCCTGGGATGACGCGACCACCGGACGCGCGATGACGCAGGCCCGCGCGGAGGCCGTGGTGGCCTACCTGGAGGGGAAGGGCGTCCCGACGGAGCGATTGGAGGCGCAGGGGCTCGGGGCGGACAGGCCGCTCGAGTCCAGCGGGACGTCGCTTGGACGCACGGCCAACCGCCGCGTGGAGTTCATCATCCCGCCTCCCCCCGTCCGCAAGCCCGCCCGGCCCGCCCCCCGGCGGTGAGGTGGGCGGGTCTCGGGCGCCTCGGCTCGTCCTCGGGGTGGAGTCCTCCCGGAGCGTCGGGAGGTGGGATACGCTGTCGGCCGCGTCCAAGGCTCCACCGGACGCCGAGGTGGCCCCCATGAGCGCATCCCCCCTCTTTGGTGACCTGCTGCTCAAGCTGGGTATCGTCACGCCCGTGCAGGTGCAGGAAGCCCTGGCCCTCCAGGCGCTCACTGGCCAGCGCGTGGGCGAGGCGCTCATCTCCCTCGGCTACGTCACCCGGGAGCAGATTCAGGACGCGCTGGGAGAGGCGTTGGGTCTGCACCACGACAAGGGGCCCTCGCAGCCCGCCCTGGGCGAGCTGCTGGTGGGGCTCAAGTACGTGACGCTCGCGCAGCTCGAGGAAGCGCTCGCCCGTCAGCGCCGCGACGGGCGCAAGCTGGGTGAAATCCTCGTGGAGCTGGGGCACTGCACGTACAAGCAAATCTACGAGGCGCTCGGCTTGCAGAACCGCATCGCGGGCCGGCAGGAGAATCCGCGGCCCTTCATCGACGGGCGCCGCCGCGTCGTCGTCGTGGACGACAGCCCGCTGGCGTGTGCCTTCGTGCAGGAGGGCTTGGTCGCCCTGGGCTACGAGGTCCTCTGCTTCCAGGACCCGTTCGAGGGGCTGGAGGGCATGAGCCGGCTTCAGCCCGCCATCGTCCTGAGCGATTTGGAGATGCCCGGTCTGGATGGCGTGGAGCTGTGCCGCCGACTCAAGGAGGGCCCCACGCGGGGCCTGCCCGTCATCATCCTCACCGCGAATGACCGCGAGGCGGAGCGCGTGCGCGGCCTGCGCGCGGGCGCGGACGACTACGTCAACAAGTCCGCGTCCATGGATGAGCTGGCGGCGCGAATCGAGAGCGTGGTGCGCCGCACCGGTGAGACGGAGCGGATGCGCAAGCTGTTCGCGCGCTACACGTCCGCGGCGGTGGTGGACGAAATCCTCAAGAGCGCGGATGCGGTGGTGCTCACCGGCGAGAAGCGCGAAGTGACGGTGTTGTTCGCGGACATCCGCAACTTCACCGGGCTGGCGGAGAGCCTCCCTCCCGAGCAGGTCGTCGGCGTGCTCAACCAGGTGCTGGGCCGGCTGTCCGACGCGGTGCTCACGTGCGGGGGCACGCTGGACAAGTTCCTCGGCGACGGGCTGATGGCGGTGTTCGGCGCCCCGGTGGCGCGCACGGACGATGCGCTGCGCGCGCTCCAGTGCGCGAAGATGATGATGGACGCGATGACGGACCTGCGCGTGGAGGCGGAGGCCGAGTGGGCCGCCAACGGCCGCGAGGGCCACCCGCTGGTGCTGGAGCTGGGCGTGGGCATCAACTCGGGCGTCGTCGTCGCCGGCAACATCGGCAGCACCGTGCGCTCCGAGTACACCTGCATCGGCGACGCGGTGAATGTGGCCGCGCGGTTGTGCGCGCTCGCGGGCCCGGGGGAAATCCTCGTGGGCGAGCGCACCCGGGAGCTGGTGGACGCCAACGAGACGGCCTTCGAGGACCTGCCCCCTGTCCGCCTGAAGGGTAAGCAGCAGCCGGTGCCGCTATTCCGCGCGCTTTAGGCCCGCGTGAAGTCTTCCGCACCCCAGGCCCCCTCTGGCGGTAGGGTGGGGGGCATGAATCCGTCCGCTGACGACCGCCCTCCGCCCTCCCGTCGCTCACCCGTGCTGTGGGTGGGGCTGGTGTTCGCCCTCGCCCTCATCTGCGCGGTGCTGGTGGGGGCGCTGACGCGCTCGAAGGCGGTGTACGCGGAGCGGATCCACCAGGACATCGGCGTGCTGGAGGACGCGCTGTCGCGCTTCCACGCGGACGGCAACGAGCTGCCGGAAGAAGCGGACCTGGAGCCCCTGCTGGTGCCCAAGTACCTGCCCGCGCTGCCGCTGGACCCGTGGGGTCGGCACTACCGGTACACCAGCAACGGCACCCAGGTGTTCATCGCGACGTTCGGCAAGAGCGACGACCGGGGCGGCAGCCGCGAGGAGCAGGACCACACCAACCACGACGGACACCCCCGGCCGGAGCCGGTGAAGTAGCCGTCCTGACGTGCGGCCGTGTGCCTTCGGGCC
Source organism: Myxococcus sp. CA040A (assembly GCF_013336725.1). Classification (NCBI taxonomy): domain Bacteria; kingdom Pseudomonadati; phylum Myxococcota; class Myxococcia; order Myxococcales; family Myxococcaceae; genus Myxococcus; species Myxococcus sp. CA040A. The sequence continues at coordinate 56,795 of NZ_JABUMR010000020.1, forward strand.
CGGCGACCGGTGGGCCTCCGGGCGGGCTGTCATGACGGAGGGGCCCCCCGCCTGGCGGCGTCGTGCGCATCTGTCCTGGAGGGGATGGACGTCCAGGCCATCCCCGCGAGGAGGGCGGCCATGGCCATCGTCTGTGCGAGCCCGCTGATGGCGCGGGAGTCCCGGGAAGTGGAGGTCGCCGCGGCCCTGGCGGCCCGGCTGGGAGAGCCGCTCCTGCTCGTGGGCGTCATCGACGGCGAGCCGCTGACGGAGGCCACGCGCCTGGAGGCCCAGCGGCACCTGGAGGAGCAGGCGGAGCGATTGGAGCTCCCCCCGGGCCGGGTGAGTTGCCGGGTGCGCTCGGACACGGACGCGGTGCTCGCGGACGAGGAGTGCCGCCACTCGCGCTGGGTGGTGGCCGCGGCGGAGGGCTGGCGCACGTCGGCCTGGCGGCGGGCGTCGCTGCCGGAGCGGCTGGCGCGCCATGGCTGCGGCCCGGTGCTGTCGGTGCGCCGCGAGGACGCGCTGGTGGACTGGCTGCGAGGCCGGCGGCGCCTGCTTGTCGTGGTGGGCGTGGATCCGCTGTCCCCCACCGCCGACGCCGCCGTGGCCTTCCTGCGCGAGCTGCGCCGGGTGGGGCCGTGCGACGTGCTGGCCACCTACGTGTGCTCGCCGTTAGAGGAGCGCGACCGGCTGGGCATCCACACCCCCGTCCACGTGGACCTGCTGGAGCCCCGGGCGCGGGACATGGAGGCGTTGGACCCGGCGGTGGAGACGGTGCTGCTGCGCGAGGTGCGTGAGCAGGTGGGGGACTTGCTGGGAGAGGGCGGCGTGGAGGTGGTGCTGGAGCCGGGCTTCGGCAGGCCGGCGGACCACCTGCTGCACGTGGCGCTCTCTCGCGGCGCGGACCTCGTCGTGGTGGGCATGCGCGCGCGCGGGGCGGTGAAGCGGCTGTGGCACGGCTCGGTGTCGGCCGGGGTGCTGCGCAACGCGGAGCAGGCCGTGGTGTGCGTGCCGGACGTCCTGCGCGAGCCCCGGCATGCGCTGCCGCCGCGCAGCGTGCTGGTGCCGGTGGACTTCTCCGACGCGTCCGAGCGCGCCATCGCCCAGGCCCGCTCCCTGGTGGGGCCGGGCGGCCGGGTGCACCTGCTGCACGTGCACCGCAAGCGCCTGGGCGAGACGGGGGGCTTCATGGACCACTACGGCGTGCTGCCCGAGCCTCCTCGCGAGCGCGAGGTGATGCTGCGACGGTTGTGGGAGCTGGTGCCTCGCGACGAGGGCGCCCAGGCGCTGCGCTGGAGCGTGGAGGGCGTGACGGGCGAGGACATCGCGCAGGCCATCTGCCAGGCCACCGAGCGCGAGGGCGTGGACCTGGTCTGCCTGGGGACGTCGGGGGAGCCCTCGCGGGAGCCGGACGCGCTGCCCGGCGCGGTGGCTCGGGAGCTGGTGGCGCGCTGCCGCCGGCCCGTCATGGTGGTGCCCGGCACGTGACACGTTTGAGACAGCAGTCACTCAGGTACACATGAAAGGGTTTTCAGGTGGGTCGCTTCGAGCCCCACCTGTCAGGACACGTGGCCCGTTGAACGGGAGACCCGATGGGGCGCTAGAATCCCCGCACCACGCATCACAGCAGGGGGTTTGCCGGTGACGCTCAGTGGTTACCGAGAAGAAGAGCTCGTCTGCAATCGTGCCTCGCTCATCATCCATGGCGGCACGGAGGAGGAGCGCCGCAGCTGGGCCCAGGAGGCCGCGCGCAACTTCGACGTGGAGCTCGTGGAGGTGCGACAGGCCACGGACCTGGCCGCGGCGCTTCGCCAGCGCAACGGCGTGTTGTTCATCCCCGATGCCGCCAAGCTCGGGCGCGACGCGCAGGGGCTCATCCTGCGCTGCCTGCAGATGCAGGAGGAGCGGCCCAAGGTCGTGGTGGGGGTGTCGGGCGCGGCGGACGCGGCGCTCTCTCGAGGCACGCTGCGGGAGGATCTCCACTACCGCCTGCACCAGGCGCAGGTGGACCTGCAGAAGGACGGCATGCGGGAGCTGCTGCGGCGGCGCTGGGCGCTCCAGTCGGAGCAGCTCGCGCTGAAGGCCGCCGCCGCGAAGGCCGTCGCGGAGTCGGAGCGCGAGGCCGCGGAGGCCCGTCGCCCCGGCTCGGTGACTCGCACGCTCCCCAAGGCGCGCAAGCCGGTCTCCAGCTCGCGCAAGCCGGCGTCCCGCAACCTGTCGCCTCGCTGAAGGGCGCGACCTCCACGCGCGGGGGGACTCACTCCCCTCGCGCCGTCAGTCGAGGCGCGAGGGCCCGTCGGCGCCCGGCCCACTCGAAGACGCGAGGAGACCCCATGTCGCTGGAGCTCATCCGAGGAGACATCACCCGAGTCGACGCGGACGCCATCGTCAACGCGGCCAACAGCTCGCTGTTGGGCGGCGGAGGCGTGGATGGCGCCATCCACCGCGCGGCCGGTCCGGAGCTGGTGGCCGAGTGCCGGCTCCTGCACGGCTGCCCCACCGGACAGGCGAAGGTGACGCGGGGTTACCGCCTGCCCGCCCGACACGTCATCCACACCGTGGGCCCCGTCTGGCGCGGCGGCACCCAGGGCGAAGAGGCCACGCTGGCCCGGTGCTACAAGAGCATCTTCGCCCGGGTGTCGGAGCTGGGGCTTCGCTTGGTGGCCTTCCCCTCCATCTCCACGGGTATCTACGGCTTTCCCATCGAGAAGGCCGCTCCCGTGGCCCTCCGGGAAATCCAGGCCGCCCTGGCCCGACTGTCACATCTTGAGAAGGTGACAGTGGTGCTCTTCTCGGAGGCGGACCTGGAGACGTATCAGCGCGCGCTCGAGGGGCTCCAGGGGGCCCCGGGGGGCGAGAATGTGTGAACGAGGAAAACTGGGCTAGAGTTTCGCCCACGTCCTTTCTTCGTCGGAGCATCACATGTCTCAGGAGAATGCTTCCCCCAAGCCCAAGCGCGGGCTCAAGCGGCCCATCGAGGTGGTTCGCGCCGAGCTGATGAGCGACGCGGACACCAAGAAGATCGCCGCGGCCGTGAACATGAAGCTCGAGGACTACGTGGAGCTGGTCCTCAAGTACGCGCAGGACAAGGACCTCGACCCGGAGCTGAACATCGTCCCCGACGAGGAGCTGAAGAAGAACGGCATCACCCCGCTGACGTCCGACGAGGCCGCGGACCTCCTCATCCGAGGGATGAAGGGCGAGCTGCCCGGGTCGGCTCCGGACTTCGACAACTCCAAGTTCGAGCAGAAGGCCGCGGGCGGGAAGCCCTCGCTGGGCGCGCCGGACGCTCCGTTGCCGCCGTCGACGCCGTCCGCCCCCTCCACGGGGACCCAGGACGCCGCGGCGCGGCAGGCGATGTTGGATCAGATCAAGCGGGGCGGTGGCGGCCGGGCCTGAGGTCCGGCCCCCTGGGCTGGAAAGCGGAAGAAAATCCGACGGAAATTCTGGCGGAAACTATTCAGCCGCTCTGTCGAGAATCACTGTGAGTCTTCTCTCTCCCAAACTTCCGCGTCCCCCGCGAACTCTGAGGTGTCACCATGGGCCTGTTCAATCTGAATCCCGCGAAGCTGTTCAAGGACGTCCTCAAGGGCATTGGCTCCGCGGCGGAGAAGGTCGGCGGCCTCGCCGGTGGCATCGCGAAGTTTGGTGAGAAGCTGCTGGGCTTCCTGAAGAAGCCGGCCTCGGAAATCATCGAGCCCATCACCAACAAGATCAGCGAGCAGATCAACAAGATCCCCTACGTGGGCAAGTTCCTGGCCCCGGTGGTGGACGGCCTGCTGAAGCAGGGCGTGACGTCGCTGGTCGGCGAGGGCCCCATCGGCGGCATCGGCGCGCTGGCGAAGGCCACCTCGAAGATCGAGGACGTGACCAAGGTCGCCGAGCAGGTTCGCGCTGGCGCCGAGAAGGTGGGCGCGTGGACGGACAACGTCCTCGGCCAGCAGAACGTGCAGAACATCATCGCGCAGCGCCACGCCTCCTTCATCGAGTAAGGCCTCGCGCCCCTGGCGCGAAGATGTGGCAAGCCCGAGGGCCGGTCCTCCGCGAGAGCGGGGCCGGCCCTTCGGCTTTGCGGGGTACGGGAGGCTGGGTGTCTCCCGGCGAGAGGGATGAGCACCAAGGGCTGGCCTTCCGTGAGAGCGGGGTCGGCCCTTCGGCTTTTGCGGGTACGGGAGGCTGGGTGCCCCCTGGCGAGATGAATGAGCACCGAGGGCTGGCCTTCCGCGAGAGCGGGGTAAGCCCTCCGGCTTTGCGGGGTACGGGAGGTTGGGTGTCCCCTGGCGAGACGAATGAGCACCGAGGGCTGGCCTTCCGTGAGAGCGGGGCCGGCCCTTCGGCTTTGCAGGGGACGGGAGGACTCGTGTCCCCAAGCGACGAGGTGGGCACGGAGGGCCGGTCTTCCGTGAAGGAGGGGGTGGCCCTTTGGCTTTGCACGCGAGGTTGGGCCCCCTACCAGCCAGGATGAATGGGCATCGGGGCTGGTCTTCCGCGAGAGCGGGGTTGGCCCTTCGGCTTGCCCAGGCACTTGTGGCTGGAGCGGTGGTTCTCGTCGGAGCGACAGGTGAGGGGGGCTGAGGCCTGGCTTCTCACAGGGCCAGGGCTTCAACAGGCCCTGCCTGGGACGGGCTTCCGTTCTGGAAGGTTCGGGCCAGTTCTGGCGACGATGGAGTGAGTCCGCCTCTGCGCGGCTCTTCCCTTCGGAGAAGGAGCCCGCATTTCAGCCGCTTGGAGCGAGCCAGGCTCAGTGGATGCTCCTCGTTACGGCGAAGCAGTCCCTCAGTTCGCGTGGTCGGGCACCAAACCTGGGTGAATGGATACCCAGTTGTGATCCTCGCCCCTGAGGCGAAATCCATACTGGCAGTATGGATTTTTGAGGGCTTTTTTCTCGGCTTCTAAGGCGGTGGATCACGCCCATGCGAAGCGGTGTGGCGCTGCCGCGAGAAGTTCCCGGGAAGGGGTGTGGCGCGCCCTGTGGATCATCCCGGCCCGGGTTTCGGTGCGGGTCAGCCCTCTTCGCGGGCGAGGCGCTTCACGTCGCGCAGGAGCCGGTCGGTCGAGTCGCTGTCAGCGCTGTCGTAGTAGCCGCGAATCTCTCCGCGCGAGTCGACGAGGACGAAGTGCGTACCGTGGAAGATGGAGAGCAGGTCGTCCTCGGCGGCGCCGGCCTCACGGCCCATGCTGACCTTGAAGCCCTGGACGATGGTGTCCTTGAGCACGTCGTAGTCGCCGGTGAGGAAGCTCCAGCGGGCGAAGTTGGCGCCATGGAGCTGGCCGTATTCGGCGAGGCGCTCGGGCGTGTCGTACTTCGGGTCGACGGAGAAGGAGACGAGCTGGAGGTTCGGGCCGAAGGAGTCGGTGCTCGTCTGCACCTGGGCCATCTTCCGGGTGAAGGCCGGGCACACGGTGGGGCAGCGGGTGAAGATGAAGTTGGCGATGAAGGGGTGGCCCTTGAGCTGGGTGTTGCCGAAGGGCTTGCCGTCCTGGCGGGTGAAGGTGAAGTCCGGCAGGGCGCCCAGCTGGGGCAGGGGTTCGTTGCCCGCGCGCATCAGGTTGACGGCGGCGACCGAGGCGAGTCCCAGGGCGACAACGGCGAGACCGGCCCAGAAGCCGGGGCGTTGCGTGAGACGGGCCGGGGGGAGCGCGAGAGGGGAGTCGGCGGACATGGCCCGGACCTAACGAAAGGACTGGGAGGGCACAAGCGCGTCGGAGGGCCAGGGGTCAACCTGCCTACTCGCGAGGTGTAGCCGGCAGCAGGCCGCCCCGAGGGCAGGCGGGCCCGGGGAACGCGGACGGGGCCGTGGCTTGAGGCCTCAGGGGCAGCGTGCTAGCCGGGAGAGCGGTGATGACTGGCGAGAGCGCTCCACTCCGAGTCGACGAGCCGCGTCCCATCTTCCGGGGCGAGGGATGACGGGGCGCATGGCACGCGACGCCGCCGTGTCCTGCCATCCTGAGCGAGAAATGGATGGGCGCATGTCACTCGATGGCGCCGCCTCCCACGTTTCGGAGCGAGGGGCGGATGGGCGCATGTCACTCGATGGCGCCGCCTCCCACGTTTCGGAGCGAGGGCTGCGTGGGAGCAAGCTACTCGACGCCGCCGTGTCCCTCCTTCCGAGTCGAGAGCTTCGAGCGCGCATGTATCCAGTCGGAGCAGCCGCGGCGATTTCCGTACAGAGCCCCAGCTCGCGACGACGAGGCGCATCCATTCTTTCATCGCGAGCGATGCGCGTGAGCGAATCAGTCGAACTTCCCATCCAGGCGCCAGGCACCGTGTTCCGCTTCCCAGCGGGAACGATGCGCGGGACCTTGTCGCTCGCCGGGCTCCTCCTGGCCCTCCTCCCCTTGGACGTGCTCGCCTGTGCGACGTGCTCCCTGCGCGAGCCCGAGTCCGCGGTGCGCTCCGCGCTCCTGGTCGTGGGGTTGATGCTCACGCCCTTCCTGGTGGTGGGCGTGGGGTTGTGGGCGGTGCGGCGCGCGGGCCGGGAGGATGGCGCGTGAGCACGTCTGTCGAGGAGAAATCCCAGCCATCGTCGGACACGAGCACGAGCACGAGCACGAGCGCGAGGACGCTGGCGCTCCCCGAGGACGCGAGTGTCGACGGGCATCGCATCGACGCGCTGCTGGGTTGGAGTCATCGCTTCGAGGCGGGCATGGCCGCCCTCGCGCTCGGGTGGATGGTGGTGGCGGTGTGGCGCTTCCGAGGCTCGAAGCGAGCAGCCTCGGACGGAGGCACGAAGCGCTCCCGCGCGTGGGTGCTCGGCTTGGCGCTGAGCACGTTCCTGGTGGTGGACGGCGCGCTGCTGGTGGGCTCGGAGGGCTATCTGCGGGACGTGCTGTGGAACCTCGACGTCCCCGCGAAGGACCCGCGCACTGTGCGGATTGAAATCAACGCCCACCAGTGGTCCTGGGAGGCGCGCTACGCGGGCGAAGATGGCCGCTTCAACACACCGGACGACGTGGTGACGTGGAACGACCTGCGCGTGCCAGCGGGAGTCCCTGTCTGGGTGCAGCTGGTCTCCACGGATGTGGTGCACGGCTTCTCTCTGCCGAACTTCCGCGTGAAGCTGGATGCGATTCCGGGGCGCGTGAATCAGACCTGGTTCCGTGCCGCGCGCGAGGGTGCCTGGGAAGTGGCCTGCTATCAGCACTGCGGCACCAGTCACTACCGCATGCGCGGCGAGCTGCGAGCCCTGTCCGCGGAGGCCTATGCCGCATGGCTGCGCGAAGCGGGAAGGCAGGCCGTGCAGGCGTACGACGTGGATGACAGCGCGGCCCACTGGGGCTGGGAGTGGAAGGCGCCGTGAGTCTCCTCTCTCTCGACCACAAGGACGTGGCGCGGCGCTACCTGTGGAGCGGGCTGGGCTTCCTGTTGCTCGGAGGACTGCTGGCGCTGGCCATCCGCTGGCAGTGGGCCTGGCCGGGGCGCCCGGTGCCTGGGCTCGCATGGGCACTGCCCGAGTCCCACGGCGCGTTGACGCCTCCCACGTACACGGCCGTCTTCACGATGCACGGCCTGGTGATGATCTTCTTCGCGGTGACGCCGCTGCTCTTCGGCGCACTGGGGCACTTCGTGTTGCCGCTGGCCATCGGTGCACGAGGGCTCGCCTTCCCGCGACTCTCGGCGCTGGGCTACTGGGTGTACGCGCTCGGGGGCGTGTTGGTGCTGGCCTCGTTCGCGGTGCGGCTCGGGCCGGCGAGTGCTGGCTGGACGGCGTACCCACCGCTGTCGACGTCGGCCTTCACACCCGGATTGGGGCAGACGCTGGTGACGGTGGCGGTGTTGTGCGCGGGGACTTCGGCCTTCACGTACGGCTTGAACTTCGTCGTCACGGTGGCGCGATGCCGAGCACCGGGGATGACGTGGGGCCGACTGCCCCTGACGGTGTGGGGACTGTTCTTCGCCTCGGTGTTGAACGTGGTGTTCGTACCGGTGCTGGCCGCTGCGACAGTATTGCTGTTGATGGACCGATTGCTGGGCACGCAGTTCTTCATCGCGGGCGCGGCGGCGGTGGGCGGTGGTGGAGACCCGGTGGTGTATCAGCACCTCTTCTGGCTGTTCGGCCATCCGGAGGTCTACATCCTCATCCTGCCCGCGTGGGGCATGGTGGGGGACCTGGTGGCGTTCTTCAGTCGCAAGCCCGCGCATGGCTATCGACTGACGGCGGGGGCCATGGGGACGGTGTCCGCGCTGAGTGGACTCGTCTACGCGCACCACCTCTTCACCAGTGGCATGTCGCCGTTGCTCGGTCGCACGTTCATGGTGTTGACGCTGCTCATCTCCCTGCCGGCGGAGGTGATGTTCCTCAACTGGCTGATGACGCTGTGGCGAGGCAGCGTGCGGCTGACGTCGCCGATGCTCGCGGCGCTGGCGACGATGGTGGTGTTCGGACTGGGCGGAATCACGGGGCTCGCGCTGGGCGCGGTGGCCACGGACGTGCCGTTGCACGGGACGCTGTGGGTGGTGGGGCACTTCCACCTGACGATGGGGGCCGCGAGCTTCCTGGGCCTCTTCGCGGGCCTCTACTTCTGGTTCCCGAAGATGTTCGGCCGCGCGCTGCACGAGGGACTCGCGAAGGTGCACGTGCTGTCGAGCGCGGTGCTGTTCCTCGGCGTGTTCGGCGGACAGCTCGCGGCGGGCTACGCGGGGCAACTGCGGCGGCTGTATGACCCGTACCAGTACACGTACCTGAAGCACCTGTTGCCGCTGAACCAGTGGACGACGGTGTGCGCGTTCCTGCTGGGCGCCGCGCAGGGGGTGTTCGTGGTGAACCTGGTGTGGACGTTGCGTCGAGGGCGAGCCGCGGAAGCGAACCCGTGGCAGGTGGGAACGCTCGAGTGGACGTGTGCATCGAGCCCGCCCGGCGAAGGCAACTTCACGCAAGTCCCCGTGGTGCTGCGCGGGCCGCATGCGCTGTCGCAACCGGAGGTGCTGGAGCAACTGGGGCGCGACTGGATTGGACAGGCGGAAGTCCTGCCAGGTGTGGCCCGAGAGGGTGCCGGTGAAGAAGCACTGGCCACGGTGTCCACCGTGAGGAGTGTGACATGAGCGAGCGCGGACGGAGTCCAGCCGAGCACCTGTCGAACCCTGCACGAGCCCCCAGGTGCGCGACATGAGCGCGGAGCGCAAGCCGGCGGTGGACGGGCCCCGCTCCTCCGAGTCGGAGACGCGCGCCGATGCCACTCCGCCCTCGAGGTCTCAACCTCTCGGCATGACGCCGCTGACTGAAGCGCGCGACGCCGGCACGGAGAACGCGAACGCGGAGGGAACCGCGTGGCTCGGCACGGTGCTGGGGCTGGCCGCGTGGACGATGTTCTTCGCCTCGCTCGCCTTCGCGGTGGGCTGGTATCGGATGCGCGAGCCGTGGCCCACGCTCCCCGTGTCCCTGTTGGGGCTGAGTCTCACGGGGCTCCTGCTGCTCGTGGGGAGCGCCGTGCTCCACCTGGGCCTCCGTCGGCGCGAGTCACCGTGGCCCGCGAGGGGTGCCCTGCTCCTGGGGCTGGGCTTCCTCGCGCTCCAGGCGATGTGGACGCATCAGGCCTGGTGGACCGAGCACGTGCGCATCCCCGAGGGCGGAGTCTCCGCATCCGCGTTCCACGGGCTCACGGCGCTGCATGCGCTGCATGTGCTCGTGGTGACTTTCAATCTCTTCCTCGTCTGCTGGCGCCACACGCGCGGCGCGGACGTGCGAGCCTCCTTGCGTCGTCACGTGCTGGGCTGGCACTTCGTGACGGCGATGTGGGTGCTCCTCTTCGTGGCGGTGTACCTCCCATGACTCCTCGCGGAACTTCCCGTGTGAACACCCTTCGCGCCCTGACGGTGTTGTTGCCGCTCGTGCTCACGGGCTGTCGCTCGAAGAGTGCTCCCACCTTCGAGCCCCTGAAGCTGGCGGACGGCCGAGTCATCCCAGCGGAGACGCTCACGCGCGGGCACTCGGTGTACACGTACTACTGCGCGTCCTGTCACGGAGAACTCGGTGACGGACAAGGGCCCGCGGGGCGTGGGATGAGGCCCGTGCCTCGCAGCTTCCGGCAGGGCCTCTTCAAGTTCGGCGGCGTCGCGGTTGGCGAGCTGCCCACGGACGATGCGCTGAAGCGCACGTTGCGTCGCGGCCTGCACGGCACGCCGATGTTCGCGTGGGACGTGCCCGACGCGGACCTGGACGCGGTGCTGCAATACGTGAAGACCTTCAGCCCGCGCTGGAAGGAAGAAGTCCCCGGCAAGCCCCTGGCCATGTCGACCGACCCGTGGCGGGGCCGAGACGCGGAGGCCATCGAGCGAGGCCGGGTCGCCTACCACGTCTCGGGCGCGGGGAACGCGGGCTGCTCGAGCTGCCATGTCGCGTACCTCCCCCGCTCGGAGCTGGCCGCGCTGCTGAAGAAGGCGCTGGGCCGCGACGTGGACCTGTCCAAGATGGACCCCTACACCGCCCTGGCCCGCGAGTCGGACCACCCGGTGGCGGTGGACGCGAAGGGCGAGCCCACGAAGACGGAGAAGGTGCTGCCTCCAGACTTCCTCTTCCAGCCGCTGCGCACGGTGTGGCCGGTGGGAGACACGGTGGACGGCTCCACGTACACGGCCGAGCGCCAGCGCGAGGACCTCTACCGCGTCATCTCCTCGGGCGTGGGGGGTGCGGCGATGCCCACGTGGAAGGGCGCCATCCCCGAGGAGAACCTGTGGGCGCTCGCGTACTACGTGCAGACGCTCGTCGTGCTGCGCGACACGGACGCGGCCGATGAGCTCAAGACCCGACTGCGAAGCTCGGCTCAGTGAGTCGTTCCCGAGGGCGCACGGGCGCCACGTGTGCATCTTCCGTGGGGACGCGCGCGAGCCGGATGAGCTTCAGTCGGGACAACAGCCGCATCACCTGCCATGTGGGGTCCAGCTCGAAGCGTCGCGCGGCGAAGTCAGGGCTCGCGGGCCGGGCATGGTGGTTGTTCTGGAACAGCTCGCCCATGCACACCACGTCCATGGGCAGCGTGTTGCGTGACGCGTCCCGGCTCGCGAAGTTGCGATAGCCGTAGCGGTGTCCGCACCAGTTGACGATGGCGCCGTGCACCGGCCCCATCACGAAGTGCGCGGGCAGGAGCGCCCAGTGCCACCGGCGCGTGGCGAAGCGCCGATAGAACAGCGTGTAGAGCGCGCCGAAGCCCAGTCGCGCGGGCCAGCTGTTGAAGACCTTCTCCAGCGCGGGCCACTCGGGATAGCCCCCGAGGAAGCGAGCCTCCGGCTGGATGCGCCGCGTGAGCAGGCCCGCGTAGCGCTGGGCCGTCCGGAGCATCATCCGCAGCGGATTCTTCTGGTGCGCGGGCGAGTGGGGGTCCTTCTCGGTGTCCGCGTAGGCGTGGTGCTCGCGGTGGAGGATGGCGTAGGCGCGCGGGTCCAGATAGCTGGAGCCCTGCACCAGCGCGGTGCAGAGGTGGAGGGCGCGCTCGGTGCGAGGCCGCATCGTGTACATGCGATGCGCGGCGTAGCGGTGCTGGAAGAGGCTCTGGAAGAGCACGCTCAGCGTCCAGTGTGACGCGAAGAAGAGATAGACCATACCGGCTCAACTTCCGGGCATGTCATCACCCTGTCAGGCCCGTCCCGAAACGGACCCGCCCGCCTTCATTCCCCCGAGGCGACGGGTGTCCAGACAGCGGGGCGGGGGGCTCCACCCTCGTTGGTCCAGACGTCCTGCGCGGGAAGCCGTTGTCGCCAGTCGGAAGGTGGGTGCGCGGAGGGAGTGCGAGACGTCATGCTCGCGTCGCCAAAGTCGAGCAGGCGCAGCAGATTCTCCTGAGGGCTGATGCTGTAGGCGAACCACAGTCCCTCGAGCAGCAGGTGATGGCGTCCCGCGTTCAGTCCGCCGATGTCGCTCCGCGTCGGTCCACCGTCGTCGGCATCGCGGGTCAGCGGAGCCATCTCCGCGAGGGTGACCAGATGCAGGGCGACTGTCATGCGGACCTCATTGGGCAGCCGCCAGTACGCATGATGGAGGCGGGAGGGAATATCGACGTTGTAGGAGAGCATGGCGGAACCTCTGGCGGCCCGCCGCGCACGTCGTGGGGAAGGTCAGCTTGAAGGGATGGGGGGAGATATCTTGAGGGTAGGCATTGCAGAGGCGTGGTGCGCGCCAGGCCCGCCCTGGAGTCGTGGGGCTCGCTCGTGGGGCAGGGCACACGCCCGCTCACCGTGCGCTCCGCTCACGGTACGTCGAACAGAACCCGGTGTTGCTCACCCCGGTGAGCGGGAAGCCGACGGCCTGCCTCCCTGTTCACCCACTCCCACCGAGCAAGTCCCCCGACGCATCTCCTGGGAGGGGAGAGGTGGTGCGGCATGCGTGCTCCGAGACGACAGGAACTCATCATGAAGCGCGTCGCGGACATCATTCGCGAGCACCACGACGCCATCGTCCGTCTGTGGACCGCGGAGGCGACCCGCGCCGCTTCCGCCCGGGGGCTGGATGAACCCGAACTCAAGAACATCATGCCCACCTACCTGGCCTCGCTCGCGACTGGCGAGCCGCTGGGGGTCGCCACCGCGATGCGACGCAAACACGTGGAGAGCCATGTCGCCGCGCGGCTTCGCCAGGGGTTTCACGTGGCGGAGGTCGTCGAGGAGTTCGCGCTCCTGGGGCGGTGCATCTCCATGATGTGGTCCACGGCTCCGCGAGAAGCGCGGCCCGATGTCGCGGAGGTCGAGCAGCTCTTCATCGAGCTGCATGGCGCCTCGGCGGCCGTCATCGAACTCTTCAGCGAGCACATGCGGGACGACGAGCAGACGGAGAAGCGTTACCTGCGGCTCATCCAGAACGTGGCCAGCGAGGCGCTGGAAGTGGATGCGGCCTCGCTGCGAGAACGTCTGGTGGAGGTGCTCGAGCTGGTGATGGAAGGCCTGGGGGCCCAGGGAGGGCTCCTGCTGTTGAATGAGCCGGAGCAGCGTGAGTTCGTCATGGTGGCTTCCGCGGGCGTCGCGCAGGAGGCCCTGGCGCGATACGTCTCCACGCTGGAGACCATGCCCCTCGCCGCGCAGGTCCCCGGGTTGACGGGGGACGAGGGGACCTCCGCCGAGGACGCCGAGGCCACGGTGCTCAAGGTGGACGAAGACCTTCATCGGAGCGGCATCCAGGCGCTGCTCGGGCTTCGGCTGGCCACGCATCATGCCCTGATAGGCGTCATGTGCGTCGGCCTCGCGGAGGCCCGCGACTTCACGGCCCGGGAGCGACGACGGCTCGAGTCGCTGGGAGAGCAACTGACGGTCCATCTGGACAACGCGAAGCTCTACTCGGACCTGCGCGCGAAGGTGGCGGCGCTCCAGTCCGAGCGTGAGCTGCGAGAGCGCTTCGTCTCCGTCCTGGCCCATGACTTGAGGGGCCCGCTGTCCGCGGCGAAGATGGGGGCCCAGCTCCTCATCCGGCGCCCGGAGACGCTGGACGAGCGGCGCGACCTGGCACGACGCATCGACCAGAACATCGAGCGCACGGACCGGATGGTGAGGGACCTTCTCGACGCGAACCTCATCCGGGCGGGGAGGCGGCTCGCGCTCCAACTGGCGCCGTGCGACCTGGACGTCATCGCCCGCGACGTCATCGAGGAGCTGAGCCTCCTGCACGGCGAGCGCTTCCTGCTCGTCGCGCCGGAGCAGCAGGTCCGGGGCAACTGGAGCGCGGATCAGCTGCGCCGGGCCCTCTGGAATCTGGTCAGCAACGCGGTGAAGTACGGCGCGTCCGACGCACCCATCACCCTCATCGTCGCTCGGACCGAGCAGGGCGCGTGTGTCTCCGTCCACAACGAGGGTCGCATGATTCCTCGCGCCGACCAGCAGACCCTCTTCGAACCCTTCACGCGGACACGCTCCGCTCGGGAAGGGCTCGCGAAGGGTTGGGGACTGGGGCTGACCCTGGTGTGGGGCTGTGCCCGGGCCCATGGTGGCAAGGTGACCGTCGTGAGCGAGGAGTCCACCGGGACGACCTTCACGATGGAGTTGCCTCCCGACTCGGCGCCCTACCAACCCCGGGAGTGACGCAAGCAGCCCGTCCACGGACGTCCACCTCGGGAGATTCCGCGTCCGCGGCTCGCGATGCCCGGTGAAGGAGCGCGCGTCCTCGCGCCTCGGAGCACGGGGTTGGTGTGTCGGATGCAGTGGGGCCGGCGGTTCCTTCCGGAGAGAACCCCATGGCCCGAATCGACGCCTCAGGCGGCACGTCCCTTCCCCTCGACACCCTCGCCGACGCGGTCCCCACGCCGTCACTCCCACGCACGCCGACCGCGCAGGCGCGCAACGAGGTGAGCGCCTACGATGGCCCTTCCAGCCGAGCGTCCCCCCGAGGCGCGGAGCCGTCGCCTGGAGTCGCGGGCCCGACGGTGTCGGCCGGAGCGCTGGCGGCCCTGGGCGGAAGGCTGCGCGCCCCCAGCGCGGAGGTCCCCTCGGACGTCTCGTCGGAGCTCCAGGCGCGGCTGACGCGCGGCCTCGGGGACTGGGCCGTCAGCGACACCGACGTGAAGACGGTGCACACGTTGCTCGGACAGCTCCCGCCCGCGGCGTACCGGGCGACGCTGGACTGGATGGAGCGTGAGGGGCTCCTGAAGACGTTCCTCACGGAGCAGGACCCTGGCGCCCGCGAGTCCTTCCTGAAGCAGGCTGAGGCGAAGGGGGTCCTCCAGCGACTCGCGGGAGAGCCCGCGTCGGGGCCCCTGGGCTACCCGGGCAAGCCGGAGTTCCTCCGCAATGACGCCGCGTTGCCGGAGTCCCTCAGGCACGCCGTGAGCGAGCACGCCGTCGCGGCGGGGAGGGCGTTCCACGCGGCCCACGCGGCGTACCTGGGGCGCTACGCGCAGGCGGTGGAGGACGCGCCGGGCCTGCCCGAGCTGCGCAAGCTCGGGGCGCCTCGGGACGCGCGACTGCCCGACTCGGTGCTGGGCCTGGACCGGAGGGACCCCGAGAGGGAGGCGTATGCGAAGCAGTGGCGGCTGGCGGTGGGCGCGCCGACCTCCACCAACTGGGTCTATCAGGCCATCAATGCCCGCCAGCGAGCGCTCCTCGGAGAGCGCACGGGCGGCACCCTCGCGCTGAAGGGCAAGGCGGAGCTGACCCAGGGCAACCTCAAGCTGGGGGGCGAGGCGCAGGTCGACTCGCGCGGCAAGGTGGACCTGAAGGGCTTGAGCGGGGTGGAGCTGAAGGGCGGGCCGGTGGGCCTGAAGGTCACGCAGGACACGAAGGGCGGATTCCAGTCGGAGATGAAGCTCGATTTGGGGCTCGTCAAGGTGAGCCAGGTCTCGGACGGAGAGCTGAAGGTCTCGCTCGGCGTGGGCAAGCTCGCCGGGAGCTACACGACGCTCAACCTGAAAGAAGCGCGGTTCGGAGGGGGCGTCTTCGCCCAGGTGGAGGAGGCGGGGAACAAAGCGGAAGTGCGGCTGGGCTTCGACATGAAGGGGCTGACGGCCCAGCGCGCGAAGGAGGCCGTGGATCGCCAGCACGTGGGCCTCTTCGATGAGCCTCCAGAACTGGGACGGGGCCAGTCCTGGGACGCGCTGCCGGAGTCGAAGCGCGAGCGCTATGTCCGTAACGGCTGGAACCGCGAGGAGTGGACGCGTGCCCAGGGCGCGTGAGCGGCAGGTGCGGCCGGCCACCCCGGCGCCCGCCCGCCGGGCAAGGGAGGAGGCTGGAAGCAGGGCACCTCGGACGCCGCATGCGCACCCTTTTTTGCGGAAGTCCCCCATTCAATTCGAGTGAGGCAGCGGATGGCGACGGAGCGAGCGGAGCGGTTCGTGGAGGCACTGTCGAGACTGGAGGAGAGCGGCGATCTGGAGGGCCTCATCGAGCTCTTCAGCGACGATGCGCGCGTGAGCAACGTGGCCTCGTCCCGGGTCTTCTCCGGCAAGGAGGGCGCGCGTCAGTTCTGGCGCGAGTACAAGGGCACGCTGCGTCAGGTGAAGTCCACCTTCCGCAACATGATTGAGGCCGGCGACAGGGTGGCGCTCGAATGGGAGTCCCAGGGCACCGCGCACAACGGCGCGGCCGTGGCCTACGAGGGCGTCTCCATCCTCGAATGGGACGGAGAGCACATCCGCCGCTTCTACGCGTACTACGACCCGCACGCCCTGGGCACGGAGCTGGCGCACGGCACCGCGCGACGCTCGGAGGTCCCCGCCACCACGCCGGCATGATTCCGTCAGGCTGACTCGGGCGTCCGGGGCAGCTCCACCGTGACGGTGGTGCCCAGCCCCGGCGAACTCTCCAGGTGGATGTGCCCGCCATGAGCCTCCACCACCTGCCGGGAGAACCACAGCCCCAGGCCGAAGCCGCCGTAGTGCCGCAGCGGCACCGCGCGGCCGAAACGCTGGAAGAGGTGCGCGAGCTGCTCGGCCGGAATGCCGATGCCCCTGTCCCGCACCACCAGCCGCGCCAGGTCTCCGGGGATGCAGGACACCTCCACCTCCACGGGCCGTCCCAGGCCGTACTTCAGGGCGTTGGACAGCAGGTGCGTCACCATTCCATCCACGCGGGAGTGGTCCCACCGCCCGGGGACGGCGTTGGAGGCGTGCAGGAAGAGGGAGGCGCCCGCCCGCTCGCGCTCCTCGGTGAAGCGCGCCATCACCTCGCGGCACACGTCCACCAGGTCCACCGGCTCTGGCGTGAGGTGCAGGCGGCCCTCGGACAGGTGGGCCACCTCCAGCAGCTCGCGCACCAGCCGCCCCAGCCGGTCCACCTGCTGCACGGCCGACGTGGTGCGCTCGCGCACGTCCCCGTCCGAGGACATCCGCCGCAGCCGCGAGAGCTGGAGCTTGAGGGCCGTCAGCGGCGTGTTCAGCTCGTGGCTGGCGATGGCGAGGAACTCGTCGCGCAACTGCAGCGCCTGCTGCGTCTGGTGGAAGAGGTGCGCGTTCTGCACGGCGGCGCTGGCGCGGCGGGCCAGCTCCACCGCGAGCGCCAGGTCCTCCTCCGTGTGGTGGCGGCCGGACAGACAGTGGCCCAGGGTCAGCGCGCCCAGCACGCCCTCGGGCGTCTCCAGGGGCACGGACAGCCAGGAGGTGGGGGAGATGGCGCGCAGCAGGGACAGCTGCTCGGGGCCGCACGCGGTGGCCTCCACCCAGGCCGCGTCGATGTCGGGGTGGAAGGCGGGAAGGCCGCTGGCGAGCGCGCAGATGGGCGTGCCCGGGCGCTCGGGCGGGTGCCAGCGACTGGCGGCGAGCAGGCCCGCGCACTCCGGCGTGGCGGCGTGGAAGGTGCGGCGCACCTCGTGGTCCGGCCCGAGCACGTCGATGATGCAGAAGTCGCCCAGCGTCGGCACCAGTCCCAGGGCCACGCCGCGCAGGGTGTGGCCCAGGTCCAACGAGGTGGCGAGCACCGCGGTGGCGTGCTGGAGCAGCCCCACGCGCTCCACCTGACCGCGCTCGGCCGCGAGCAGCCGGGCCCGCTCCAGGGCCATGGTGGCCTGCTGCGCCAGCATGTCGATGAAGGCGCGCTCCTCCGTGTCGAAGTCGTGCGCGCGACCCCAGATGAAGGCCAGACAGCCCACCGTCCTGTCCCTGGAGAAGAGCGGAAGGCAGGCGATGGACACGTCACCACTCTCGGGGCGGGCGGCCTCGGCGGCCTCCGGGAAGCGCACGGCCATGGAGGTCAGGTCCGTTATCCACAGCGGGGCCCGGTCGCGCACGGCCACGGCCACCGGGACGTGGGGGGCGCCCACGGGGACGTGGGTGAAGGCGGCCTCCACCGCGGGGGGGCAGCGCACGCTGTGGACCATCTCCAGGGACGTGCCCGCCGCGTTCAATAAATACAGCCCCCCGGTCTGCGCCTCCAGGGTGCGCACGGCCTCCACGACGACGGCGCGGGCGACGTCCTCGGGGGTGAGGGCGGCGGAGAGGGCCAGCGTGAGGGACTGGAGGCTGCGCATGCGCGCGCGAGCGAGCTCGGCGCTGGCACGGGCCCGGCGGCTTTCTGCCAGCAAATCCCCCCCCGGACCCTGTCCTTCGTCGGGTGGTGGCAAGCGGAGGCTGATGGACGAATGCTTCTCCATGCGCGCTGCCCGACGGCGCAGGTGACGCCGCGAGCTCCGTGCACTGAAACGCATCCCAGGCCGGATTTCCGGCCCCGGCGGGATGAGTGTCCTGCGGCAGTCAGTCCTCCGCGCGGCCAGTGAACACACCAGCCGCCGGCTTCCGACCCCGAGCCCGGAGGAAGGTGGCTGTCGGACAGACGGCCCCGCCCCTCAAGCGGCTTCCGCTACGCGGAGTGTGGCGCTACCGTCCCGCCTGGACCTTGGAGTCACTCCTCCGAGGTCATCACTGGCACGGAGGTTTCGTTCGGGTCTCCCAAGCAGGCTGTCTCCGGTCGCCTCCGCCTTCTGGCATCGCGTCCACGAAACCCCTGGCCGGTCCCTGTTGCGGCGACTTTGCAATCGGTTCCGGGTTCTTCGTGAGTCACGTCGGCATGATGGAAGCAGGACGCCCGGCACACCCTGAAGCCCCGTCCGCCTCGGCCACCTGCCACGCGCCCTCACGGATACCCACTGATGAACCGTTTCGCCGCCGTCCTCGTCATCCTGTCCTTGCTGTCCACCACCACCGCTCGCGCCCAACAGAAGTCGCCGCCACCCAAGGACGCGCCCAAGACGGAAGCGCCCGCCGAACAGCAGCCCGCGGCGGAGGACCCTTCGCTGGACTTCGACCTGCTGGAGCCTGACGAGCTGGCGGGCGCGGCCAAGGTGGACCCGGAGCTGCAAGCGCGCCTCGACCGCCGCCGCACCATGCTCAAGCTGCACCAGGGGCTGGGGTTCGCGCTGGCCGCGGGGCTCGTCACCACGACGGTGCTTGGCCAGCTCCAGTTCAACGACTCGTTCCGCGGTGGCGGTGATGACCGCAACCTGCTGGGTCTGCACCGCGGGTTCGCCGTGGGCACCTCCGTCGTGTTCGCCTCCGTGGGCCTCTTGGGCCTGTTGGCCCCCAAGCCCCTGGAGAAGGAGGAGTTCCAGTGGGACACCATCACCTTCCACAAAATCTTCATGTCCATCGCGACGGCGGCGATGGTGGCGCAAATCATCCTCGGCATCATGGCGACGGACCGGTATGGACGGCTGTCGGAGACGGACCTCGCCACCGCGCACCAGGTCGTTGGCTTCACCACCCTGGGCGCGGTGTCGGCCGGTATCTTCACGCTGTTCTTCTGAATCTTTTCGCCCGCGTGCCGTTGGGCATCGGGTGGGCTGACATTGATTTTCTGGAGATGGACATGACTGTTCGACGACTGGCGCTGCTCACCACCCTGCTTGTCTCCCTGCCTGCCCTGGCCCAGGGCACGGCGAAGGCGTATGCGCTGAAGAAGGATGCCAGCACCCTCACGTACCGACTCAATCACCCGGCGCACAAAGTCGTCGGCACGGCGAAGCCCATCGCCGGCAAGGCGAACCTGAAAGCGGACGGCACGCTGCAGGTGATGGTGGTCGCCAACGTGAAGGACTTCGACTCGGAGAACCAGAACCGCGACATCCACATGCAGGAAGTGACGGAGGTGGCCAAGTACCCCACCGTCGAGTTCAAGGGAGCGGCCACGGGGGTGACGGTGCCCACGACGTTTCCGACGAAGGTGCCGGTGACGCTCAAGGGGCAGCTCGACTTCCACGGGGTGAAGCAGAAGGTGGAGGTGCCGGTGACGGTGCTGTTCAAGTCGGCCACGGAGGTGACGACGGATGGCTCGTTCACCGTCAGCCTGGAGTCCTACAAGATTGAGCGTCCCTCGCTGTTGATGGTGAAGGTGGACGACGAGCTCGTGCTGGAGCCCAGGCTGGTGTTCGAGGTGGAGAGCAAGTGAGCACGTCGCGACGAGGTTTCTTGAAGGGCATCCTCGGCACGGGCGCGGCGGGTGCGGCGGCGACGGCGCTGCCGGGCTGCGCGCCGGATATCGACCCCGCGCCGGTGACGGACGTGTCGGCCAGTGACGCGGGCACGGTGGACCTGTTGGTGTCGCGCTATCCGGACCTGGAGCGCGTGGGCGGGGCCATCACCGTGCGAGTGGCGGGCGAGGACACGCCGCTGCTCGTGACGCACGCGGCGCGGGACGACTACTCCGTGTTGTCGTCGCTCTGCACGCACGCGGCCTGCCCGCTGGGGTTCGACGGCCGGGAGGTCGTCTGCCCGTGCCATTTGTCGAAGTTCAATCCGGCGGATGGCTCGGTGACGCAGCGGCCGGCCACGGTGGGGCTGCGCAAGTTCGCCTCGAAGTACAACGCGGGGACGCAGGTGCTGAGCATCGACCTGCGCGCCGGCGAAGATGGCTTCCCGTCGGCGGTGGGCGGCGAGGTGCGCCTGCCTTTCGCCGAGTTCCCCACCCTGCGGGACAACGGCAGCGTGGTGGAGGGTGTCCCGGGCGGCTACGGCAAGCGCATCTTCGTCTTCCGGCTGGCGGACGGCTCGCTGTCCGCGGTGGACGGGCTGTGTACGCACCAGGCCTGTGAGGTGACCTCGCGGCCGGCGGAGCAGGACCTCATCTGCTTCTGCCACAACTCCATCTTCACGGCGAAGGGCGAGGTGACACAGGGCCCCGCGGTGCTGCCGTTGAAGAAGTTCACCGTGACGGAGACGCCAGACGCGGTGGTGGTGACGGGCGTGCAGTGACGCTCGGTGGGCGACCTTCTCTCTGTCGGTGAGAGGGTTTGCACCGGAGGGCCTCGCGGGTTTCCACGAGTGTGGGGACTCACGAGGCCCTTGACGTTTTCGCTCGCGCCGAGGGCGAGTGGGGCCTCTTGTACCCCTTGGACAAATCGAGCATGGATCTCCCGGGAAAATGGAATCCATGCCGACCAACCGGTTTTGTCCGAGGCTGTCCTGGCGAAGTGGGGCCTGGGTGTGGGGCTTGTGGCTCGGGCTTCTGGTGTTGCCATTGCGTGCGCGGGCGGAGGTCTCCCCCGACGTGCGGCGCTACCTGCTGTCCATCAACCGGCTCATCGAGGACCTGGCGTATGAGCGGGCGCTGGAGCAGATCGCTCGCGCGAAGAAGGTGTCGAAGGGCCCCGAGGACGACGTGGCGGTGTCTCTCTATGAGGGAGTCACGTTGGCGGAGCTGAGTCAGGGGCGGCAGGAGGAGTCGGACGCGGCCTTTCAGGCGGCCCTCTTCCTGAATCCAGACGCGAAGCTGCCGTTGACGGTGTCGCCGAAGCTGCGCAAGCGCTTCGAGGCGGTGCGGCAGAAGGTGTTGAAGGAGCTGGCGTCGCGCGGTGAGCGCCCGGACGCGTTGAAGATGGACGTCCCTGAGTCCCCGCAGCCGGTGGTGCGCGCTCCCGTGGTGTCTGCCGCACCGGTGGCGGAGGTGGCCACGGAGGGCTCCTCGCTGCGAGAGCGGGCGTGGATGCCGGCCGTCGTGGGTGGGGTGTTGGCGGTGGGGGGCGGGGTGATGTGGTTCCTGGCGTCGAAGGAGCAGGGGAAGCTGGATGGGCCGTCCGAGGACATCCGCACGGAGAAGGATGCGCGTGCGGTGGCTTCGCGGACGCGGTCGCTGCAGTCGGTGGGCGTGGGGCTGTGGGTGGGTGGAGCGGTGAGCCTGGGCGTGGCGACGGGGATGTACTTGCTGGGGGCACCGGAGCCGGGCCCGCTGGCGCTGACGGTGGGGACGGATGGCACGTCCGCCTTCGTTACCGGGAGGTGGCCGTGAGGTCGCTGGTGCGCATCATGATGGCGGTGCTGGTGGCGGCGGGGTTGCTTGGCATCGCGTCGTGCATCGACGTGGATGGCGCGACGAACAAGTGGTGCCGGGAGAACCCGGGGATCTGCGACGGCGACGCGGGTGATGCCGGTGACGCGGGTGATGCAGGTGACGCGGGTGATGCCGGTGATGCGGGCGACGCCGGAGGCCCCAGGCCGACGGGCTGGTCGTCTCTCAAGTCCCTCCCGGAGCCTCGCTCCGGTCATACCGCGACGCTGCTGGAAGGTGGCGGTGTGCTGGTAGTGGGTGGGCTCTCGACAGGTGGTGTCATCATCGCCACGGCGGGGGTGTATGAACCGTCCACCGGCGATTGGACCGCGGTGGACTCGCTGGATACGCCTCGCGTGGACCACACCGCGACCCTGCTTTCGGATGACAGGGTCTTGGTGGTGGGTGGACGTCAAAGCGAGACGGATGCCGTGGCCAGTGCCGAAATCTACGACCCGAGCACCAAGACCTGGTCGCCCGCTGGGACGATACCCACGGGCCATCGCGCGGCGCATGCCGCCGTCTTGTTGCCCTCGGGCCAGGTACTGGTGGTCGGAGGGGGAGAAAACGCGACTGGCGGACTGCGCACCACGGCGCTCTACAGCCCGACGGCTGGCGCACCGGGAACCTGGATGGATGCGGGGACGCTGGATGCCGGCCGTAACACGCTGACTGTGAGCCTGGTGAATGGGGTCGCTCTGGCGGTCGGCGGCTACAACAATGTCGGGGCCGAGAATTCCACCGAGACCTACCTCCCGGATGGAGGATGGCAGCCCATCCAGCGGTCGGTACTGGGCGTCGGACGACAGGGACACACGGCGACCTTGCTGACGTCAGGAAAGCTGTTGGTCGCTGGCTCCAAGGTCGGCAACACCGCGGTGCTCTTCGACCCAACTCAGAGCACGTGGTCCGGCGCGAGCAGCATGTCGGTGCCACGCTTTGGCCACACGGCCACGCCCCTGGCGGGGGACAAGGTGTTGGTCACCGGGGGATTCTCCAACGCGGCCGAGAGCGCGGCTCACGACACGGCGGAGTTGTTCATTCTGGACAGTCCGGCGGGGCGCTGGACACAGGCCGGAAGCATGTCGACCTCTCGGGTGGGCCATACCGCTACGCGCTTGAGCAAGGGAGAGGTGCTTGTGATTGGCGGCACGGACGTCGCGGACGACTGGAATCCGCTCAGCATCGTCCAGCTCTACACCCCGTGACGTCCCACCGCTGAGGCATCCCCTCATTCAGCAAGCTGACGAGGAAGCGGCAGGTCCGCCGGCTTGTGCGCAGAGTAGAACACCCTCGACAGGGTGAGCCCCCATCAATGAAAAGGAGGTGTAGGCCTTCCTCGACGGACTCTTCGGGGACGACTGCATGCCAAGAGGGTCTTGTCGCTGTCACTGGCGACGCTGGGCGTGGTCCATGCGGCCAGCCTGTCGGGAATGCCTCAGGTCAGTCCCAGCAAGTACACTCCGGCCGAGGGGGACGCTGTCATGTCGCAACCAAGTGGGGAACGCCGGTGGACGTTGCCGGCCCGAGGAGCGGACTGGGTCGTCGTCCCATCCGCCAGCCGCGAGGCGCGCGAGGCGCAACGGAACTGGGTGCCGGACGTCTTCGTCACGTCCGCTCTCGACCACTGGCTGACGACGCCCACGGCGCGCACGCTGCATGCCATGGACGAGGCGCTCGGCGGCGGCCCGCTACTGGGGCAGTCCCGACTGGAGCGCGGCCAGTACGAGCGACGCCTCAAGCAGCGGCTCGCCGACGCCTTCACCCGCGGCGAGCTGGTGGCGCTGGAGGTGGAGCGCCCCGTGCTCGTGCCCCCACCCTGGCCGGATACGTTCATCCAGAAGTCCGCGGAGGCGTCCATCGAGGAGCCGACATGGCTGGTCATCGAGTTGACGGACGAAGGGGGCAAGCCCGTCCCCAACGCGCACTACATGGTGACGCTGCCGGACGGCACCACTCGAGAGGGCACCCTCAACAAGAACGGCTACGCCCGCGTGGACGGCGTGAATCCGGGGCAGTGCCAGGTCTCCTTCCCCGACCTGGACGGAAGCAGTTGGAGATGAACTACCAGTCGACAAGACTTGAGGAGGGGGAGATGCCCACCACCCACGTCGTCACGCAGGGCGAGTGCCTCCTGCTCATCGCGCGGCGCCATGGCTTCGCGGACTTCAAGCGCCTCTACGAACACCCGGACAACGCGGAGCTGCGCG
>NZ_JABUMR010000021.1:0-59289 GCF_013336725.1 Myxococcus sp. CA040A
CTGCGCCGGGAGCGCTCCCTGTCCAACCGGTTCGACGACCTGCTCGTCGTGCTCTACGACCCGGCCCTGTTGAAGGAAGGAGAGAAGACCGTCCTCGAAGCCGAGGGGCTCCGCGCGGAGAACCTGACGGACGCGCAGGCGTATGTGGATGCCGTGCTCGCGGAGACGAAGTGGCCGGTCCCGAAGCACTGGCCGCATCCCGGCGTGGATGTCTCGTGTCCGCAGTGCAAGCACTGGCGGGTGGCCGTCCTACCCATCACCACCGAGCCCGGCTATGACAAGGACAAGCCCGCCCTGAAGGACGACAAGGGCAACACGCTCCCCGACTTCGACAACTACACCCTGCTCCCGAACGACGTGGGGGCCATCGCTCCCGGTATCTACACGGGGTATTACCGGGTGGGTCTCCACAAGGGCGCGAGCAACCCGCCCACCTCCTACGCCGCGCTCCAGTTCGCCGCGCCCTCCATCCCCGCCCGGCGGCGCTTTCCCGTCTCCGACTTCCTGAACGCCGCGCAGGCCGCGCACGACAGCGGCCGGGACGAGGACTTCCGCGCGAAGTTCGCCGAAGACGACGAGGAGGAGCAGAAGAAGGCCCGCGCGGAGCTCGAGGCGAAGCTCGGCGAGAAGCTGCCGCGGAAGAAGGCCCGGCAGAAAGTGGCCTTCGAGCGGGCGGTGGAGGCGGCGCTCGAAGCGCGGAACCGCGAGTACTACAAGCCCCGGATTGCCGAGCACCGGAAGCAGCAGGCCCGGGAGATGCTCGACGCGTGGGTCAATGGCTCCGAAGCGCTGAAGGTGAAGCGAAAGATTGACGCCAGCGAGAGGTTCATCCGGCTCGAGGACGCCAGCGGCGCGGAGACGCAGAACTTCGAGGCGAAAGACAATCAGTTGTCCCACCTGGAGGTCGTGGAGGATGACGAGGCGCCCATGAAGGTGGGCCTCCAACTCGTCTTCAAGGCCCCGCCTCCTCCTCCCGTCATGCCCCCTGCGTCAACCGCGGTCCCCACGCCTCCGGTTCCCACCAGCGCTCCGGGACTTCCCGCCGAGCCGGCTCCCCCTCCTCCGCCCAGGACCCTGCGACTGACGGAGCGCAATGTGCTTGTCGTCTTCGGCACCGCCGGCGCCACCAACATCCACCGCTCGGTCGCCGGGGAGAACGGCTCCTGGAGACGGGGACGCGAGGTGAACGACTTCTCCGAGGGGTGTCAGGTCTTCCGCTCGCCCGATGACTTCCGCGACTTCATGCGGATGGCCATGCTGTCCAAGCGTGCGCACTGCCCATTCCGCGAGGCGAGCTGTTGCGAGAAGCTCACGGTGGAGGACGTCGAGAAGGCCATCGGCCCGAAGATGACGGAGTTCATCGGCAAGTGTCCCAGTGACTTCGCCGAACCTGCGAGCGACGCAATCATGATGGCCTTCACCCGACCGCCGCCCCCGCCTCCTCTCACCAAGACACCACCGGAGCCCGGGGCCGCCGCATCAGCCACCGCGCTCGACCCGAAGGCCGTCGTTCCACCGCCCGCGCCCGACCCGAAGGCCATCGTTCCACCGCCCGCGCCCGACCCACTGTTCGTGGCGGCGGTCGAGAAGCTCCTGGATGAGAGCCGTTCCTACAAGGACTTCGACAAGGAGGTGCGAGCGACCTTCTTGAAGGTCTTCCCGAACAAGAAGTACGAGAACCCCAAGAACTTCGCGCTCTTGAAGAGCTACACGCGAGAAAAGGTGCTCGCCGGGCTGCTCCCCGAGGAGAACGTCCAGAAAGCCGTCGAGGGCCCGCCCCCAGAGCCGAAAGAAGCCAGGGCTTTCGAGAAGGCACTGGAAAAGACCTTCAAAAAGGCTACCGAGACTGGCCTGGAGAACCTTCGAACGAAGCTCACGGAGACCAAGGACGCCTGGGCGAAGGCCGAACACACCCTGCAGATCAATAGAAGGCACGCGGAGTACCTGAAGGATGGGCTTGAGCCCTGTGACTTCGGCGCGTGCGGCTTCAGGTTCGACTACATGCTGGCCGAGACAACCCGGGCCAACATGGAAGCCTTCGTGTCGAAGCTGGGTGGCCGGGACTGGAATGCGCTCTTCCCCGAGGATGCGCCCCTCCCGCCACCTCCATCCCCCAAGCCCAAGAAGCAGGCTCCCTCCAAGTCAGCAGGGAAGAAGGGCAAGCCCCCTCCCCCCTCGGCCGGCGCACCCAAGTAGCCCTGCCCCCCGGACCGCGAGAGACTCAATCATCGGCGGTCTGCTCCCGGTACAGCACATCCACCCCCACGACGTACCACCCGTCCTCGACACGTGCCCAGTGGACCCGGAAGTTGGAGTACGAGTCCGGTCTCTCCGGAGGAGCGATGGGGTCGAACACATAGCCCTTTGCGCCGGGTGCCGGGACGAGACGGAACAGGTCGCTCTGCACGCTCGCGCCGGCGGTATTCCGGGAAAGGTCTCGGCCAAAGCGACTCCAATCGCCCGTGACGTGATGCATGTCGAACTCCTCCTCGGGCGGGGGCAGTGGCCCGTTGTGGGGCACCCGCGAGTAGGCGCGCAGCCGAGCCGGTACCCCGCTTTTTTCAGGCGGTAGAAGCTTGAACACCAGGAGCGTCTTGGCCATGAACTCCGCCAAGGTGGGCGCCAGTTCGCGGTGCGTCCCCAGGAACGTCGGCAAGAAGCGCTCTTCGGGCCCTCGGAACACCGGGACGAAGCCGCCCAGGCACAGGTCGCGGTACCTGCTCCCAGGCCATACCGTCAGCACCGTCAGCCGCGCGGACTTCACGGCGAACTGGCGCCGGTACTGGACGTAAAGGGCCCCGCCCGCCGGGAAGTCGCGGGGGAAGTCCAGCACGTAGTCCAGCTTGCGCCCCTCGGCGAACTTCAGCTCCAGCCGCGCTTTCCTCGGACGCGCGTTGGCCTTGTAGAGCTTCGCGGACTTTGGGTTGCCCGGCGTCACCAGGAAGGAATGCACCGGCGTGTCCGGTGGGAAGCTCAGCTCCACCCACTCCCCGGCTCCGCTGCCCTTCGCCCCTTCCGCCCAGAGAGTGCCGGGGTCCTCGTCCAGCAGGTTCGCCGGCCCATAGCGACCGGGCTCCCTCGCGTCCACCAGCACCGATGACGCCGTCACAGTGACGGACACGCCATGCAGCTTCACCTCCACCCGCGTTGCATCCGACGGCCCGGCGTCGGGAGTCTCCGCGGGGACTGGTGCGGCCGAAGCGGCCTGCCCCGCGTCGGCGGGCTCGGATGGGCCCAGGCCGCCCGAAACGGCCTGCCCGGCGTCAGGAGCGCCGGATGGGCCCAGCCCTCCGGCCTCCGTCCGCCCCGCGTCGGTGGACTGCCCCCAGGCCCCCGTGCTCAGCAGGACGCAGCCCAGGATGACCCGCAGAGGGCCCCACCAGCGCGTGCCACCCCTCCAGCCGTCATCGGACATGGGCGCTCCTCAGGGCTCCGGACATCGGGCGCCGCCCTTCACTCAGCGGCGGCCTTTCCCGCCCATCGTACGCCCCCCTCACAAGAACGGCGATGCGCGCGAAGACGTGTCTGGTGGTGACGCGAGGCCGGTGCTGGCCGCACGAGACACTCTCGAGGTGCCGTCCTGGCCCATCACGGAAGTGGACCCGGCGGGCGCGGGAGACTGCTTCCTCGCGGGCTTTACCCTGGGCCTGCTCAGGGCCTGGCCGCTGGCGCGCTGCGCGGAGCTCGCCAACGGGTTCGGCGCGCAGGCGGTGACCCAGGTCGGCGTGCCCAGGCTGGAGGTGACGCGACTTCCCGATCCCGCGCGCTCTCTCCGAAGCCTTCCGTGGACAGGGCCAGCTCGCGCCACGCGGTGCCCCGGACGCCCCAGGACTTGCGGGGCCTGCCTGCCCTGCATCCGTTTCCGGTTCGCGAGCGGCCAGTACTCCCGCTGGGAGTTCGAGCGGGACGGTGAGGAGGTGCTCGTCGAGGCGGACGGGCCGCTGTCGCTGCATGACCAGGGATTGATGGTGGACGCGGCGCTGGCGGGCGTGGGGCTCGCGGATGTCTTTGAGGAGCGGGTGACGTCGCTCCTGGAGCAGGGGCGACGAGTGCGAGTGCTGGAGGACGGGTGTCCCCTCCGTGGGGTTCTTCCTGTACTCCCCGAGCCGGCGTCAGCTCCCGACGGCGCTGAGAGCCTTTATCGACTTCCTCCAGGCGCCGGCTTGAGCATGGGCGCGGGCGTGACTGAAGATGGAGGGATGTCGAGCGACTTCAAGCGGCTTCTGGACAAGGCCTGGGCGTGGTTGGGTCCGCTGCCCGAAGAGGAGTTGCCGCCGTGGTCAGAGAGCATTGTCCGCCAGGTGGACCTGAAGGGATCGATGTCGAGCGACTTCAAGCGGGGACAGTCGGAGCTCTTCACGGGGCTGCTGCCTCGCCCCGAGGGGGCGCCGTGGACGAAGTACACGACGGTGCCGGTGAACCTGAGCGGCGTGCTGCCGACCGAGTTCAAGCTGCGTCTGGCGGAGACCATCGCGTGGTGCCTGCCTCGCGCCGAGGCGGCTCGGGCGGGGGGCACGACGCGCACGGCGGAGCTGATGCCGCCGGTCTGCGGCCATGATGGAGACACCTTCTTGGACCTGGTGCTCAAGACTCCGGATGTCCCCAGGGAGGCGGTGGGCTTCATCACCGAGAGACGCCGTGAGGCACTGGCGCGGATGAACATGCCGCTGCCTCCGCTCGGAGATCTCGCCGGTGGATGGGTGTTCGCGACGGACTTCAACACCGACATCTGTGGCGCCGCGACGGCACCCTCGAATGGCTTCCTGGATGACTACGACGTTCCTGGCTGGGACACGTGGTTCGCGCACCAGGAAACAGGAGAGATGGGCGGCATCATCTACGGCTGGGTGCCGCCTGCCTTGCTCACGCTGGCTGAGAAGGGGTTCTACGTCATTCCCGTCACGAGCGCGTGGTGGCTCAGGGATGAGGACCTGCGTCGCCTCATGGCTTCATGACGAGGCGAGCGGAGGTCAGCGCAGTCGGGACCAGAAGGAGCGACGCGAGGAGATGCGCTCCAGTGCGCGCTGAAGCTCCTCGTCGGAGTCGGCGTGTTTCGCGATGTCACCCATGGTGACGATGCCGATGAGGCGGTCATCGCGTTCGACGACGGGGACACGGCGAATCTGTTCGCGGGCCATGATGTCGACGAGGGTGTGAAGCGTCTCGTCGGGTGTGGCGGCCGGGACGTCGTCCGTCATCACATCCGAGGCGCGCAGTTGCTCGGGGGGCTGTCCACCCGAGAAGGCCTGGATGGCGATGTCCCTGTCGGTGACGATGCCTTCGAGGCGGCCGTGCTCGTTGACGATGGGGATGACGCCACAGTCCTCTTCCTTCATCAGCCGAGCGACCTCGCGCAGCGAGCTGTCACGTCGCGCGGTGCGCACGTTGCGAGTCATCACCTCGCGAGCGGTCAACGGCTCGCGTTGCCACCTCCTCCGCTCGGTCTCGGCCAGAGGTGACGCTCGGAAGTCCTGGCTGCGGTCCTCGCGAATGTGGTCGGCGGCGCGCGTGCGCTCTTCACGCTGTCGCTCGCCCTGGCGCGAACGCTCATCGGACGGAGCCCTCCGTGGACGGGCCTCGAAGTCGAACTCCTCGCCCGGTGAGACTTCCCTCCGCGAGCGCACCTCGGGAGCGACAGGCTCCGTGCGTGACGGAGTGCTTCCGCGCGAACGAGCCTCGAAGTTGAACTCCTCACCCGGCGAGACTTCCCTCCGCGAGCGCACCTCGGGAGCGACAGGCTCCTCGCGTGATGGAGTGCTTCCGCGCGAACGAGCATCGAAGCTGAACTCCTCGCCCGGCGAGACTTCCCTCCGCGAGCGAACCTCGGGAGCGGCAGTCTCCTTGCGTGACGGAGTGCTTCCGCGCGAGCGAGCCTCGAAGTTGAACTCCTCGCCCTGAGAGACTTCCCTCCGCGAGCGCACCTCGGGAGCGGCAGTCTCCTCGCGTGACGGAGTGCTTCTGCGCGAGCGAGCCTCGAAGCGGAAATCCTGGTCCGGTGTCACATCCCTCGACGAATAGTCCTCGGGCGGGCTGAACTCCCGCTGCGTTCGCGACTCCCTTCGCGGGCGGTCCTCGAAGCCACCGCGCTCCCGACGTGCCTGTTCCTCCCGCCACGCGCGGTCCTCGCCGCTCTCCACCAGCGGCTCCCTACCCGAGCGCTCGCTCAACTCCCTCCGGGAGCGAGCCTCACGCCGGGCCCGGTCCTCATCATCCCACGCCTGTCCGCCGTACCCGGTGCGGTCCCACGCGCGGTACTCCGCGGGCTGGGGCGCCAGCTCCCGGTCGTGTTCCCCCATCCGCGGCCGTGGTCCGATGCCCGTGGCATAGCGGTCGTCGCGGTCATCGCGCCCGTACGGCCCACCCCGCACCCCGCCACTCGCCCAGGCCGCGCCACCCCGGTCCTCCACATCGGTCCGAGGCTGCGCCATGCGCTGCGAGGCGCCCCGGTAGAAGCGTCCCTCGCGCACGGAGGGCGACTCGTCCCGCGCCGGGTTCCAGCCCGAAACATCCGACTCGCCCCGCTCCCGCGAGCCAGGAGGCGCCGCATCGGCTGCCCGAGCCGGCTCCGTCCCCAGTCCAGGCCGAGAAGGCCCCAGCGTCTCACCCTTGCCGTTGTCCAAGCTTCGATGCGCCATGCCGCGAAGGCTGGAGACGCCCCCGGTCCCCACCAACCAACCCAGGTGCCCCAAGGGCGAGGACTGTTCGCTCCCTGGCAGCCCCGCCGCCGCGAGCGCCCACGAGCGAACATCCACCCCGCCTCGAACCCGACACCCCGCAACGAAAAACGCGTGCCCTCGGATGAGGACACGCGCCGGTACAGCGACACGAAGGGCGACCGCTCTCAGCAGCAGGGGTCGTTCTTCTCCTCGCAACAGGCCTGCGTGGTGGAGACCTGGGGCGCCGTGCTCTGCGTCTCGGTGGAGGACGTGGACGTCGCCGCTCCATCGCCTCCGTGGATGCGAGCGAGGTCCTTCACGAACAGCTCCTTCAGGGTCTTCACCTTGTGGCTCTTCATGATGCATCTCCCGTCGAGGTGTGAAGCCGGCCGCCGAAACCGGCCGGCGACGTCAGCCTAGGTCTCGCCACGGAGCGCGGGAAGTGTCTCGTGTTTCACGCTGCACCGTGTCTCAGCGCCCACGCGGAGACACTGAAATGTTCCAGCTCACCAGTGCATGACACAGCGCGACGCGCTCGCATTGTCACACCGGAAGGCGCCTCGCGTCATCGCTCGACGGCCCTCCCGGGCTCCGGACGAGCACACGCCCCAGCCCCTCGGGCCCGCGCGCGTCCTGAAAGTCAGACGGCCCGGAGCATGTCTGTCTTCACGACGGCGTCAGTGGACCGCCCAGCGCTCGGCGATCTCCTCACAGGCGAGCACCACGTCCGTGAGCCGGCGGATGTGCGCTCGAGGCGCGGTGAAGATGGTGCCCGCGAACACATCCACCACCTGCACCATGCGGTGGTCCGACGGACCCAGCTGGCACAGGTGCTGCTCCGCGAAGCGCTGCAACATCGTCCCGATGTACTGCCCCGAGCGCTCATCCAGCGGGTGGTGCTTGGAGAAGTAGAGCTTCATCAACCCCACGCGCGGGTTGCCGTGGCGGTCCATGCGCTGGAGGATGACCTCGGGGCGCACGCTGATGGTGACGCCCGCCATCTCCAGGACAGGCGGCTCGGCGCCCACGGCGCTGACGATGGTGTCCTCCAGACCGAGCCACGGCACCACGTCCGCGAAGCGCTCCAGCGCCTCGGAACAGAGGTGGAGCCGCTGCGCCTCGAACTCCGACTGCGGCACGCTGCACGCGAAGCGGCGCTGGTGGTCGCGGAGGATGGCGGGGTCCAAATCACGACAGAGGAAGTCGGTAATCGCGTGAGACGCCTCGGGATAGCGCAGGTACTGCTGCTCGGGTGGATGCTTCTGGTCGTAGATGATGCGCTTGCGACGAGCGGGGGTCGCGATGAGGTACTCACCCAGCTTGTTCACGGACACACGCGGCAGCTCACGGACTTCCGCCATGGAGTTCCTCCCCCTGGATGCTGGCGAATGAGCACACAGTACAGAGGGGGGCTGACATTCCGTTGCTGGCGTGAGTGATTGAAAACAGGGGCCTCACCGCGCACGTAGGGCCGTCGCGGTGAGGGCTGGCCCAGACGTCAGTCCTTCTCTTCCTCCAGGCTGCCGGGGAAGGCGGTCCAGTAGAGGTCGGGGAGCGGGTTGGTGCCGGCGTCGCTGCGAGGGCCGTCACCGTCCGGGATGTCGTCGAGGATGGCGCCCGGGGTCCTCTCCGTCGGGTCCATGGGTTGGGCGCGCCGGTCCTTGTCCGGAGTGTCGCGGTCAGGCGCCGAGTCCTCCCCTGGCGCGTCCTGGTGGCGGGGCCCGGTGGGGCGCCCGTAGTAGTCCTCGGCGGGTTGGGGAGCGGGCTGTCGTCGCTTGTCCTGCGCCATGGTGGAATCCTCCGCCTGGATACGGTCGTGACGGGGAATGCGTACCGCAACCCGGCTATCGTTCCGGGCCGGAGTCCGGGGGGCAGGCGAGCAGGCGCGAGGAGCGCGCTCCCCTTGAAGGAAGAGGAGGGTGCCGATGCCCGAGAGGCGTGACGAGCCGACCGCGACGTTGACGGAGCCTCGGCTCCACCTGGGGTGCCAGTCCTGTGGGGCCCAGTTGGTGTTGGAGCCGTCGCTGCGCACCACGCGGTGTCCCTACTGCGCGGCGCCGTCCGTGGTGGAGCGGCCGCCGCGGCCCGGGGTGCCGGAGCCCGCCTTCGCGCTTGGCTTCGCGCTGACGCACGCGGCGGCGCGGGAGAAGGTGTCCCGGTGGTTGCGCTCGCGCAGTCGCTTCACCCGCAACGGCATCCGGAGCGCGGAGCCGGGGGACGTGCATGGCCTCTACGTGCCCGCGTTCCTCTACAGCGCGCTGGCGAAGTCGAGCTTCCAGGCGACCATCGGCGAGCACTACCAGGAGCGGGAGAGCTACACGACGACGGAGAACGGGAAGACGGTGACGCGCACGCGCACGGTGACGCGCACCGAGTGGCGGCCCTTGCAGGGTGAGCTGGAGGGCTACGTGGCGGACGTGCTCGTCACTGCGTCGAATGGCTTGCGCAACGAGGAGCTGGAGGCGCTGGAGCCCTTCGACTTTCGCGCGCTGGCCCGCTACACGCCGGCGCTCGTGTCCGGGTGGGTGGCGGAGGAGCCCTCGCTGACGAGGGACGCTTGTCTGGAGGGCGCGCGCCAGGAGGTGGGCGAGCTGATGTTGAACAGGCTCGGGGCGCTGATGCCGGGGGACACGCACCGGGATGTGAGCCACGACACGCGGTTGGATTGGGAGTCGCTGGACGTGTGTCTGTTGCCCGTCTGGGTGTTGCCCGTGCGCTACGCGGAAGGGGAGGAGCCCCTGCGAGTGCTCGTGAACGGGCAGACGGGGGAGGTGCATGGGAAGGCGCCTCTCTCGACGTGGAAGGTATTGGCCGCGGTGCTGGTGGGAATCCTGCTGGTGTTGGGGGTCGTGCTGTACGTGGGGGGAGGCGTCGGATGAGCGAGGCCGCGCGGGTGGCAGCGTGTGAGCGGTGCGCGTGCGAGCTGGAGGCGGAGGACCTGCGCTGTCCCATCTGTGGACTGGCGACGCCGCCTCCGGAGCGAGCGGTGGCGACGCGCGAGCGGGCGCGGGTGGTGCGCTGCGAGAGCTGTGGGGCCGCGGTGGAGTACTCCGTGGAGGCGCGGGCGCCACGGTGTGCCTACTGCGGCGCGGTGACGCATGTGGAGATGACGGTGGACCCGGTGGACCAGGCGCAAGGGTGGTTGCCCTTCACCGTGGACCCGAAGGCCGCGAGCGAGGCGCTGGGGCGCTTCCTGGGGCACAAGGCGTTCTTCCGGCCGTCGGGCCTGGCGAAGGAGGCGTCGCTGGAGTCGATGCGTCCGCTGTGGTGGCCGGCGTGGGTGTTCCAGGCGGGTGTGGCGGTGAGCTGGACGGCGGACTCGGACGCGGGGGCGCGGCGCTCGGATTGGGCACCGCATGCGGGACGTACGCGCCTGGATTTCACCAACATCCTGGTGCCGGCGTCGCGAGGGCTGAAGGTGAGCGAGTGCGACACGCTGACGCCGCGCTATCGGTTCGAGCTGGCGGAGAACGAGGGGCGCGGGCCGGAGGAGGCCAGCGTCGAGCGCTTCGAGGCGACTCGCTCGGGAGCGCGAAAGACGGTGCTGGCGGCGGTGGAGCGGCTCGCGAGGGAGCATGTCCAGGAGAGCGGAGACATCCCCGGGAGCCGCTTCCGGAATGTCCATGTGGCGGTGGCGCTCTCCAGTCTGCGCACCACGCGGTGGGCGCTGCCTGTGTATGTGCTGGCCTATCGCTATCGCGGCAATCCGTACCGGGTGCTGGTGCACGGACAGGATGCGGAGCTCGTGTTCGGAGAGACGCCCCTCTCCAAATGGCGCGTGCTGGGTGTCGTAGTGGCGTTCCTCGCCTTTATGGCGGCGCTGCTGTTCTTCACGGGAGGGCTGTCTTAGCGGGTGAACGGGCTGGACCACGGAGGTCCAGCCGACAGGTCACCTGCGGAGTGGAGCGCGAGGGCTCACTGCTCGGAAGAGTCGTCGCGCGAGGATGCGTCGGAAGTGCCCTCGCGCGAGGGCTCACTGCTCGGAACTGTCGTCGTCGCGCGAGGCATCGTCGGAACTGTCGTCATCGCGAGAGGCGAGGTCCGAGCTGTCTTCATCGTGCGAAGAGTCATCGGTCATGTCGTCCGTGCGTGAGTCCCGCCGCCCGTCCGCCTCCTCCGCGAACGAGCGAGTCACGCCCCGAAGCCCCGGCACGCCGAACACCCGCGCCGCCTCCTCCGCCAGCGCTCCAGCGGCATCGACCTCCTCGGGCCCGGAGGGCGGCACCGAAGCCGCCACACCCGGCTCCAGTGACACGGACGCCTCCTCCGCCGTCAGGTCCTCCGGATGCAGGCCGCCCTCGAGCAGCTCCGCCTGATTGCGCCGGCTCGTCGCCTCCATCGCCACGCGGGCCACCTCCTCGGCCGTCGCGTGCCGCCCCTGCCCCGGCGCATGGATGCTCAGCCACCCACGCAGCACCCCGCCCATCTCATCCGCCGTCTGGAACCGCTCCGCAGGCTCCCTGCGCAGCGCGCGCAGCACCACCGCCGCCAGTCCCTCCGGCACATCCTCCACGAGCCGCGCCACCTGCTCCGGCTCCAGGCTCTGCATCCGCGCGGCCACTTCCTCCACCGGCATCCACGTGGGGCCCTGCGCCTCCAACTCGAGCCCCTCGGGCAGCGGCGGGGGCGCCGTGTCCTCCACCGCCAGCGGGTGCCGCCCCGTCAGCAGCTCCAGCAACACCAACCCCAGCGAGAAGATGTCCGAACGGGCATCCACCGGCGCCCGCACCAGGGCCTCCGGTGACGCATACGCGATGTCGCCCTTCACCAGGGGACGGCTCGTCTCCTCGCGTCCCTCCAGCCGCGACGCGGCCACCGTGAAGTTCGTCAGCTTCACATCCCCATGGGTCCCCACGCGGATGTTGCGCGGGCTCACATCGCGATGGACGATGCCCAGCGGCCGGTTCCAGTCATCCACCGCGCCATGCGCGTGGTGGAGCGCGTCCGCCACCTCCGCCACCACGAACGCGGCCAGCGGCGCCGACACCGGCCTGCGCCGCATCGCCGTCAGGTTCAGCAGCGTGTCCAGCGAGCGCCCCTCCACGTACTCCATGACGACGTGTGGCGCCCCCCGGTACAGCTTCATCTGGTGCACCTGCGCGATGTTGGGGTGCTTGAAGCGGAACGTCAGGCTCACCTCCTCCACCAGCCGGCGCCGCTCCACGAAGGTGGCCGGGCTGCGCAGCCGCTTCACCACCACGAGCCCGCTCTGCCCGCCCCGGTAGCGGCGGCGGGCCAGCATCAGCAGCTCTCCGGTGGAGCGGACCTCCAGCTTGCGGACGAACTCGAACACCGTGCCGCCCACGTTGAACAGCACCCGGGGCCGGCGCGGTCCTCCGGGAAGATCCTCCGTCGTCGTGTCGGGCGTCGTCATGGCCTGCCTTTGAACCTGGGAAGTGGTGGGACTACTACAGGATGCCTGAGGTAACACGAAAGGCAACCCATGTGGAATGTCAGAGGTTGACTGACAGTCGATAGACCTCTGGAGTTGGATGCCCAAGAGACGGGGGAGCGCCTCAGTCGTCCCGCTTGCGCCAGGGCCGCAGCGCGCCGCTCAGGACGTGCATCCGCCTGCGCAGCCAGGACCGCCAGGGGACGGACGTCGGGGCCGCGGGCTCCGTGGGAGGTGTGCCTGGAGGACCCGAGTCCGAGCCCGCCCCGGGCCTGTCCTCCCGGCGCATCCACTGGCGAAACTCCCGCGCCTCCTCGTCTCCGTCGAAGAGCGCCTCGTCCTCCTCGGTGACGGCCTCGTGGGGAGGGCGGGGCGGAAACAGCGGCTCGTCCCAGGCGCTGTCCGCCTGCTCCAGCGCCGCGCTCAGCGCCCCACACAGCTCCGCGCCCGTGGGGTAGCGGCCCGCGCCGTACTTGCTCAACAGGCGCAGCACGATGGCATCCAGCACCGGAGGGACGCGCGGGTTGAGGCCGGAGGGCGGCTTGAGTTCGGCGGACTCGATGCTGGCCAGCAGCGCGGAGGGCGGCAGGTGGGCGCGGTAGGGGAAGACGCCCGTCAGCACCTCATGGAAGACCAGGCCCAGGGAGTACAGGTCATCGGTGGGCACGAAGCGATAGCGCGAGCCCGGGATGCGAGGCCCCAGCCAGAAGCGCAGCGCCTCCGGGCTGCGATAGCTGGGCGTGCCCGGAGGCAGCCGGTCCTCCGTCAGCGACGGCGCGCACGCATGGTCCCCCGAGCCGAAGTCCACCAGCACCGGCTGACCATCCGAGGCGCGGACGATGATGTTGCTGCCCTTGAGGTCTCGGTGGACGACGCCCGCGCGGTGGATGGCGTCCAGCGTGAGGGCCAGCGAGGCGAACACCTCCGTGGCCCGGCGCGGCGTGGCCTGGGGACTGGACGCCCACCGCGACAGGGTGGGGCCCTCCACGTAGTCCATGATGAGGTAGAGGTAGCCGCGGTGCAGGTCCGGCCACCGCAGGTAGCCGAGCAGCTCCACCACGTTGGGATGGTCCAGGTGCATCAGCAGCCGGGCCTCCCGCTGGGTGCGCGCGTCCACCCGGGCCTCGTCGTTCTCGGAGGGGCCCTCCAGCGCGAACTTCAGCGCCACCGTGCCGCGCGTCTGGGTTTCCGCCAGGAAGATGGCCCCATAACCGCCGGTGGCCAGCCTCCGGATGATGCGCAGGGCGCCCAGCTCTTCAAAGGGCTGCAGCAGCAACGGGTGCGTCGATTCGAGGTCGCTCATCGCCCCGTCCTCCCCTGGCTGGACCGACCCGCGTGAGGTGCGCGGAGTGAAGGACCTTCAAGGTTGAGCTCCAGACGGCGGATTCGAAACGGGAGGTGCATGTGTGGCCTATGGATTGGACCTTGGAGGTCATTAGCACGGCGGACGCCTTTTCGGGTAGTCTCCTGCCGTGTGGGGTAGGGTCCGGGACAGGTGACGTGGTAGGGAGACTCGAAGAGAGGCGCGAGGACGATGAACCAGGAACTGGCCATCACCGTGGGCGCGGCGGCGAGGGCGGCGCGGGCCCGGCTGGGGCTCACCCAGGCGGACGTGGCCGAACGGGTGGGCATCGCGATGGAGGTCTACAGCCGCATGGAGCGGGGGCGGGTGCTGCCCAGCGTCACCACGCTGCGGCGGTTGTGTCTGGTATTGCGCATGGACGCGAACGCGCTGCTGGGATTGGCGGAGGGCCTGCCGGTGGCGCCCGGCCCGTCCGTGGCGACGCGCTCCGAGGACCCGCCCGCCCTGCGTCGGCTGGTGAGGGCGCTGCGCGCGCTGGGGCCGGACGAACTCCGGGCCGTGGTCCAGCTCGTCCACGGCGCGCTGGGGTTGCTGCGCCGCTGAATCCCGGGGGGACGGGAAACTTGCGCCAGGGAGCGGCCGTGCGACGCTCCCGGCCATCATGCGTGAGCCCGTCGACCACAAGCTCGCGGCCATCCTGGGAGGAGCGGCTCGCGTCGCCCGCCTGCGATTGGGCCTGACCCAGAGCGACGTGGCCGAGCGCGTGGGCATGGCCATGGAGGTCTACAGTCGGCTGGAGCGGGGGCGAATGTTGCCCCGTACCCAAACGCTCAAGCGGCTGTGTGACGTCCTCCAGGTCTCCTCGGATACGCTGCTGGGTGTGGGGCGGGGCGGTGCCTCGCTCACGCCCGTGGCCTCCCGGAAGCCCGAGCGGGAGGACCCACTGGAGCTGCGCCGGATGACGCGCAAGCTGCGGGAGCTGGAGCCGTCTCAGCTCCGGGCGGTGTCGCGCGTGGTCAACGCCGTCGTCGCGGTGATGCCGCCCGTGGCGCCGGCGAAGCCCGTGCGCGCGGTGCGCCGCCGCAAGGCCACCGGCTAGGCAGCCGTCCACGGGGCTGGGAATGCGGTGGGGCCGGGTGTTGAATCCTGGTCGGGCCGTCATCCGTCAGGGCCTTGGACGGACGTCCAGTCCCCCGCACCCCTCACGTGCGGTACCACCGCCATTCATTCCAGGAGGCCCGCCCGTGACGACGCTGCGCAAGGTGATGCTGGTGGACGATGAGGAGGACATCCGCGCCATCGGCAAGCTGAGTCTGAGCCGGGTGGGGGGGTGGGACACGGTGCTGGCCGCGTCGGGGAACGAGGCGTTGACGAAGGCCGCGGCGGAGCAGCCCGACCTCATCCTGCTGGATGTGATGATGCCCGGCATGGATGGGCCCACCACGTTCAACAAGCTGCGCGAGCAGGACGCGACGTCGCGCACGCCCATCATCTTCATGACGGCGAAGGTGCAGAAGCAGGAGGTGGCCCGCTACCTGGAGCTGGGGGCGGTGGGGGTCATCGGCAAGCCGTTCGACCCGATGACGCTGCCCAAGGAGATTCGCAAGCTGGTGCCGGAATGAGGGGCTCCCGCCTGTCCAAGCGCTCGGTGGCGCTGGCGGTGGGGGCGCTGCTCACGCTGTGCGCCCTGTTCGTGGTGGGCCGTCCGTGGGGGATGGCGGAGAGCGACGGCTATCGCACGCGGCTGCAGCAGCTCCGTCTCGCCAGCGCGGAGCTGGAGCAGGACGTGCTGCGCGCGCGGTTGGGGCTGCCGGAGCTGCATGGCTCGGAGGGCTCCGCCTTCGAGGCGCTGAAGGCCCGCGCCGAGACGCTGCGCGACGTCCCATCCTTCCTCTCCGAGGAGGAGCGGCGGGTGATGGCGGCCTCGCTGGAGGCATACCTGCGCGCGCTGGAGGACAACCGGGCGCTGCTCGTGCGCTCGCGGCAGGCGCAGGCGAGGGGTGAGCGGCGCGAGGCGGACGTGGCGGTGCAGGCGTTGCTGGAGCGCTCCGCCAGCGCGCAGGCCGAGCGGCTGGTCACCACGTTCCTCCAACTGCATGAGCGGGCGCAGTTGAGCAACGAGCGCTCGCGTGTCGTCTTCTTCGCGGTGTCGCTGGTGCTGGGCGCGTACGTGGTGGTGGTGCTGGTGCGGCTGTCGCGCGCTTCCGGCGAGCTGGCCACGCTCAACGAAGTCCTGGAGAAGCGGGTGGAGGAGCGCGGCCAGGCGCTGCTGCTGGCGGGCGAGGAGCAGCGCACCACGGAGGCGCGCAAGGCGGCCATCCTGGAGGCGGCGCCGGACGGCATCCTGCTGGTGGACGAGGCGGGGCGGCTGTTGGAGTTGAACCCCACGGCGGAGCGCGTCTTCCGGCTGAAGGCGTCAGAGGCGGTGGGGCGGGACTTCCTGGCGCTGGCGCTGCCCGCGTCACTGCCGGCCGGCAAGCGCGAGGACGTGGCGGCGGCGCTGCGCGAGGCGTCGGGCAACGCCACGCGGTTGGAGTCGCCGTGCCTGCGCGCGGACGGGAGCATGTTCC
The DNA here is from genome assembly GCF_013336725.1 of Myxococcus sp. CA040A. Taxonomy (NCBI): domain Bacteria; kingdom Pseudomonadati; phylum Myxococcota; class Myxococcia; order Myxococcales; family Myxococcaceae; genus Myxococcus; species Myxococcus sp. CA040A. Next base: position 15,922 of record NZ_JABUMR010000021.1, read on the forward strand.
CCGCGGAGCTGACGCTGGCGCGGGTGCCGGGAGAGGGCCCGGCGCGCTTCACCGCCTTCGTGCGCGACATCACCGAGCGCAAGGAGGTGGAGCGGATGAAGAACGAGTTCGTCTCCACGGTGAGCCACGAACTGCGCACGCCGCTGACGTCCATCCGGGGCTCGCTGGGGCTGTTGGAGGGCGGCATCGTCGGGGAGATGCCGGAGCAGGCGCTGGACATGGTGCGCATCGCCCGCTCCAACACCGAGCGCCTCATCCGCCTCATCAACGACATCCTGGACCTGGAGAAGATGGAGGCGGGCAAGCTGGAGTTGAAGCTGGCGCCGCTGGAGGGGCTGGAGCTGGTGGAGGCGACATTCAGCGGCCTGCGCGGCGTGGCGGACGCGGCGGGGGTGTCGCTGCGCGCGGTGGTGGAGGATGCGCCCCGGGTGAAGGGGGACAGGGACAGGCTCATCCAGGTGCTGACGAACCTGGTGTCCAACGCGGTGAAGTTCTCCCCGCGCGGGGCGGAGGTCGCGGTGCACGTGCGACTGGAGGCGCCAGGCCGGGTGCGCTTCAGCGTCGTGGACCGGGGGCCGGGCATCCCCGAGGTGCAGCGGGGGCAGTTGTTCGCGCGCTTCCATCAGCTCGACGGCTCGGACACTCGCTCCAAGGGCGGTACGGGGCTGGGGCTGGCCATCTCCCAGGCCATCGTGAACCAGCATGGCGGGAGCATCGAGGTGGAGAGCGCGCTCGGAACGGGCTCCATGTTCACCTTCACGCTGGACGCGGCGCGCTCGGTGTCGGGCTCGCATCCGGTGGTGGGCGCGTCGGTGAAGGACTCCTCCCGGTACAACGTGCTGGTGGCCACGGCGGACACGGAGTTGTCCGCGTTGTTGCGTGGGTTGCTGTCGCAAGAGGGTTACCGGGTGGTGCGGGCCGCGAGCCTCGCCGAGGCGGCGAAGGTGCTGGAGGAGACGCCTCCGGACGCGGTGGTGCTGGACACGCAGATGCCGGATGGGCAGGCGCTGGACTGGGTGCGGAGCCTGCGCGAGCAGCCGCGCACGCACGAGCTGCCGGTGCTGGCGGTGTCGGGACGCTCGGCGGAGGGCGAGGGGGTGGGGACGCCGCTGTGGGTGGACTGGATGTCGCAGCCCTTGGAGGAGTCGCGGCTGCTCAGCGCGCTGCGGCACGCGATGCGGCGGCCGGGGCAGGCGAGGGTGCTGGTGGTGGACGACGACGTGGCCACGCGGCGGGTGATTTGCGCGCGGCTGGAGCGGCTGGGGACGGTGCAGGTGTTCGAGGCGGCGGATGGGGAGAGCGCGGTGGCGTTGGCGCGCGAGACGCCGCCGGACCTCATCGTGTTGGACGTGGGGTTGCCGGGGCTGGACGGGTTCGAGGTGGTGGATATCTTGAGACAGGGGCGGGGGCGGGCCACGCCGCTCATCGTCTTCACGGGGCGGGATTTGTCGCGCGCGGACCAGCGGCAGTTGACGCTGGGGATTACGCGGCATCTGAGCAAGGCGCGCTCGTCGGAGGAGGAGCTGGTGGCCTCGGTGCGCGAGCTGCTTCATGAGCTGCTGTCCCACAAGGACGGCGGCCTGGAGAAAAGGGCTGTGTCATGAACGACGCCAAGACGCTCCTGTTCCTCGAGGACGACAAGGACTTGCAGACGCTGGTCTGCGCGTTCCTGCGGGAGAAGGGGTTCCGGGTGGAGTCGGCGCGCACGGCGGCGGAGGCGCGCACGTTGCTTGCGAAGATGCCGGTGGACGCGGCGATAGTTGACGGGTTGTTGCCGGGGGTGACGGGGGCGGACTTCATCCGGGAGCTGCGCAAGACGCAGCCGGACCTGCCGGTGTTGTTCGCCTCGGCGTTCTGGAAGGACTTGAAGAGCCACGAGCTGCTCACGCGGCAGTTGCGGGTGGCGCGCATCATCCACAAGCCCTACCGGCCGGAGGAGCTGTACCTCTGGGTGAATCAGCTCTTCACCAAGGCGTTGCCGCCCGCGCCGCCGGGGCTTCGGGCGTTGGCGGACGTGGACCTGGTGCGTGACGAGCTGGCGGCGAGCCTGGTGGCGTTGAATCAGGAGTACGGCTCGCGGCTGAAGGACAAGGTGGGGGGGCTGGAGGTGCTGCTGGGCGAGGCGCGGGTGGGGCGGCGGGAGGCGTTGGAGGAGGCGACGCTCGTCGTGCACAAGCTGCATGGGACGGCGGGCAGCTATGGGTTCACGGAGGTGAGCCTGTCGGCGGGGCGGCTGGAGGACGTGCTGCGGTCGGCGAAGGACGTCTCGCGGTTGGACTGGGGCGTGGTGGACGCGGCGTTCCGGGAGCTGGCGAGGACGGCGTCGGTGCCGGTGAAGTCCGCGCGCAAGGAGGGCCCCGCGGCGGTGTTGCCGACGGAGGGTGTGTTGTTGGTGGTGGACGAGGACGCGCGGGTGTTGGCGGAGGCGGAGCGGTTGGGGCGTGCGCACGTGGTGCGGGTGTTGCCGGCGCGGACGGCGAGTGAGGCGGTGGCGGTGGCTCGCAAGCAGTGGGTGGATGGGGTGCTCATCCACATGCATCTGGGTGGGGAGATGGGGGGCATCCAGGCGGCGCATCAATTGCGGTCGGTGGAGGGCCTGGGTTCATTGCCCCTGGGTTTCACGGAGACGGCGGGAGGGTTGGAGGACCGGGTGGCGGCGGCGCATGCGGGGGCGTCGTTGTTCCTGCCGAGGCCCTTCACGGCGCAGGACTTCGCGGCGGCGGCGGAGCGGATGGTGGCGGCGCGGCGGCCGGAGCGCGCGAGGGTGTTGGTGGTGGACGACGACCCGGAGGCGATTGCGGCGCTGGTGCACTCGCTGGCGAGCGAGCAGGTGGAAGTAGTGGGGTTGGGGGATGCGCACCAGTTGATGGAGGCGTTGGCGGAGCATCGGCCGGACCTGTTGTTGTTGGACGTTCAGATGCCGGGGCCGAGCGGGTTTGATTTGTGTCGCATCCTGCGGTCGACGCCGGCGTGGCAGGAGTTGCCGGTGTTGTTGATTACGGCGCACCTGGGGTTGGAGTTCCGGCTGGCGGCGTTCCAGGCGGGGGCGGACGACTACATCTCCAAGCCGGTGTTGAAGGAGGAGTTGAGGGCGAGGGTGCAGGCGCGGCTGGAGCGGGCGCGGCTGTCGCGGGAGCGGGCGGAGCGGGATGCGTTGACGGGGTTGTTGTTGAGGCGGCCGTTCATCGAGGGGCTGAGGGCGAGGCTGTCGGAGGCCCAGCGTCAGCAGCGCCCGTTGGCGTTGTGTTTCCTGGATGTGGACCACTTCAAGCGGGTGAATGACCGGTATGGGCACCTGGCGGGGGACAGGGTGCTGACGCGGCTGGGGCGGTTGTTGGGGGCGCGCTTCCGGAGGGAGGACGTGCGAGGGCGGTGGGGCGGGGAGGAGTTCGTGGTGGGGTTGTTGGGGGAGACGAAGGAGCGCGCGAAGGCGATTCTGTCGCGGACGCTGGCGGAGGTGGCGGAGATGACCTTCGACGGCGACGGGGGAGAGTCCTTCGGGATTACGGTGAGCGGAGGCATCGCCGAGGCGCCCGGAGACGGAGCGACGATGGAGGAGCTGCTGCGCGCGGCGGATGCGCGGCTGACCCGCGCGAAGGCGAACGGGCGCAACCGCATCGAGGTGTGAGCGGGGTGCCCGGGGCACCCGCGCTCAGGTCGCGACGTCTACTTCCACTTCCCGAAGGAGACGGCGCCCTTGAAGCTACTGACCACGGAGTCCTTCACGTCGCCGGCTGTGTCCTTGAGCTTGCCGCCGGTGATCGCCAAAGTGGTGCTCTCTCGGATGTCCACCATCCCATCCACTCCGCGCTCCTTCAGCTTCTTCGTCTCACTGACCACGTCATCGGCCTGTTCAATCAACGGTGACATGTCCCCCGGGTCGTTCCAGACAGAGACGGTTGCCTTTCCATTCTTCAAGGCCTGGATGACCTCCGGAGAGGCGTCCTTGATGTCCTTGTATCTCGTGATGAAGGACACCGGCCTCGGGGCATTGTCGGTGATGTGTTGTTGCATCGCCGCCGCGGTATCGCTCGTCAGCGCTCCGTCAGGAGCGTTGATGCCCATGGTGGCAGTGGGGAGCTTGTCGCCCAGGGCCTCCCGAATCCACCTCGCCTCGGTCGGGTTCACGCTGAACATCAACCGCTCGCCCGGGATGCCGGAGTCCACGACCTGCTTCACCATCTCCTTCACGGCGGCTTCCTTCTTTACCGGGTCATTCTTGAAGGCATCGAGCTTGACGTCTACCTTCACGCCCACCCCCAGTGCCTTTCCTTTCGCGAGCCATTCCTGAAAGGAGAGCTTGGGGCCGGATTCGTCATGGTTCATCTCCATGCCGCCGTCTTTCTTCGTCTGGAGATCCCCCTCGACCCAGTTCTTCCCCTCCTCCACGGCCTTGTTGAAGTCATGCTGCGTGTTCGTCGCGTGGGCGTTGTTGGCCTCGGAGAGCTTCTGGCCTGGTTTCCATTGCCCCTGATAGTCCAGCGGCTTGTGCTCCCTTTGGAGCTCCTTCGCGGCCTTGTCCTTACCGGACGCCTGAAGCTCGGTGACGGTCGCCCCGCCTAGCAAGACCGCGCCAATGGGGTTCTGGGTCTTCATGTCCTGCAGCACATCGTCGAACTGGTTGAGCTGACCGCTGTTGGGGAGGCCATCGGCCAGCGCCTTGCCCAGGGCCTGCTGCCCCTCCGGCCCCGCCCGCTCCGCCACCGCCGCCAGCGCGTTCAAGCTGTCGCGGGTGATGCCGTTCTTCTTGCTGTCATCCTTGTCCTTGCTGACCCGGACGCCCAGCTCCACTCCCACCTGCTGAAGCGTGGGCTGCGTCATGCGAATGAGCTCATTCACATACGCCGTGTCCAGCGCCGGTTGCGCCTGCACCAGCTCTTGCAACTTCGTCGTGGCCGCCTTCGCGCCTCCCGTGCGGTATGCGTCCGACACCTGCTGCGCATGCTGTTGCGCGAGCGGGGGGATATCCAGCGGGAGGATGTTGGGCCCCTTCCCTGGCGCGGTCACGAACTCGTCGCGCGTGGGCATCCCGGTCGGACCTTGCACGGGACCTGGCGGGGGTTCCTGTGGCGGAGGCGGGGCCGGGGGCTCGGTCTTCAGGGGCTGTGCGACCACGGGGGCCTGACGTCGAACGCTGTCGTACCAAGACATGGTGGGGGTTCTCCTGGGGGGACGTGGGGGATGGGCTCTCCAAGGGGAAGAGGCCCTCGCGGAGCAGGTGGCGCATTCCCGTCGCGTTTTTCTCTCCCGTGGCCGCCCCAGGCCCGGGAGCAGGACCTGGGCACACCACGGGCTCGTCCCTCGTGGCCCCAGCGTGTCGGACCGGGCTGGGAACCTCTGCCCTTCTCCATCCCCCGCCGGGGCGTTCATGGGAGGCGTCGATGTTCGCGCGTCGGAGTTGGGCCGTCGTGTTGCCGCTGCTGCTACCCGGGGTGGGGTGGGCCGAGGAGGAGGTCGCTCCTGGGCACTGGAAGCAAAGGGAAGCCGCCATCCGCGAACTGGAGCAGGCCCTGACGCCCGAGTCTTCCAGCGGGGGCGCGGAGGCTCAGCCCGAGGAGGAGTCCATGCCACCGCCCGCACCCGACTCGATATCGCGGTGGACGAACGCGCTGCGCATGGAGGCCACGACGTGGACCTTGCTCCCTCGAAGAGGTGCGGGCGGCGACGAAGGCTTCGTGCAGGTGGAGCCCGGGTTTGTCTTCGACAAGGGCGAGTCGTTTCGTCTCAACCTCGGAGCCCCGGTGCGGCTGCGGCTGTGGGGTGGCGGCGAAGGGGCGGGCATCGTGAGGAAGGAGGACTGGGACACGCTGTCCGATTGGGGCCAGGTGGTGCGCCTCTTCTCGGTGGGCGGTGACACACCCGACTCCGTGTGGGTGGGGATGCTGGAAGGCTACTCCCTGCTGTCGGGGCACCTGGTACGGCGCTACAGCAACCGAGCCAACCCCGACTATCACCCGGCCGGAGTGGTGGGGACGGGGACGCTGGGTCCGGTGTACGCGGAGGCTTTCGTTTCGGACCTGCTGGGCGCTCGTCTGATGGGTGCGGAAGTCGCCCTGGACCTGCAGCATGTCCTCTTCGGCCGCCCGCCTGTTTCCGGGCGCTACACGCTGGCGCTGTCGGCGGCGCATGACTGGGGGAAGGGGGGAGGCACCTCGAAACCCCTGACGCTGGCGCACCTGGACGGTACCGCCGTGGTGATGCGGCGTCGGAGCAGGGACTCGGGCCTGGAGCTGCACCTGCTGGGAGGTTGGGGCGGGCGTCCTGGTGAAGGCGGCGCGTGGGGCGCGGTGGCGGGCCTGGGAGTGGAGGCGGTGTCGCCGATGCTGGACGTGCGAGCGCGCCTGGAGGGACGCCTGCAGCGCGGAGGCTTTCGGCAGGGCGCCTTCGGCCCGGACCACGAGCTGGCGCGCTTCCAGGTGGCGGGCGCGTCCTCGGTGCCACTGGCGGAGGCGTCCTTTCCGAAGGGGGCTTCGGCCTACGGTGAGGTGATTCTCGGCTGGGATGCGGTGCGCCTGGATGGCCTGCGGCGGCGACACCTCTTTGTCTCCCTGGGCGTGGAAGCCTTCACCTGGGGCCGGGTGGATGTGGATGGGCGTGTGGAGACACACCTCTTCCACCAGGACTTGAGTCTGGGCGTGGGGGGACTGGCGACAGGCATGGGCCAGCCGGGCGCGCGCTACCTCGTCTCGGGGGAAGCCCGGTGGCGTTTTCTCGGAGGGCGGCTGTTCGCGGTGGGGCAGGGCGGCACGCTGCTGTTTCCTTCCCCGGAGGGGACGCTTCGGCCAGGGGCCTTCGCGGCCTTGGGAGTGGGGGTGGATGATGAGCGCTGAGCGGCTGCCGTGGGGCGGAGCCTGTCTGGCGCTGGCCCTGGTGCTCCTCACCTCGGGGTGTGCCTCGCGGCCCACTCGGGCTGATTCTGGAGCCACCCTTGAATCCCGCTCGGGTCGGGCGCGCATGTTGGCGCTGGGGAACAACGCCGTCGCGCCCGAGGACACCTCCGACCTCGCGGCCGAAGTCGGGCCGCTGCTGCATCGCCGTCGAGCTCCGTCAGCGACCCCGGGCGCGGGTCGCAACGGAGGTGAGACGGCGCCCTTGCCCATCGTCGACCTCATGGCCGCTTGCGGAGACGTGCCCTCTGGCTGGCCGCGCTTGTCCACGGATGAGGAAGTGCTGGCGCCCTTCCTGGAGTGCCTCACTCCAGCGGCCTTCCTGGCCTTCCAGCGCACGGTGGACATGCCCCGGCTGGTGGAGTCCCTCTCGGCCTGGAATGCCGTCCGGCTGGGCGCCCTGGGCCCGTTGGAAGCCGAAGCGGCCAGCGTCCTTCTCAAGAAGCGCGTCGTCTTCCTCTCCACCGCCGCCGAGAAGTACGGGCCAGGGCAGGCGGAAGTCCTTGCTCTCTTCGTCTTCCACACCACCTTCGACGATGAGGCGCGAGACGTGCTGCGCCTGCTGGCCGAGGACAGGCTGCTGAAGCGCGCCCTGAGGGGCATGGCGAGCGTCCATGCGGAGTTGTCGGCGAGGGGGCTCGACCCGGAGGACTTCCCGGAGAGGGGCTTCCTCGCCAGCGACCTCGCGCGAGGGTTGGGGAAGGCCACGGATGATGTCGCCTCCTCCATTCCCCTCGTGGGTGGAAGCCGAAGCGTGGAGGCCTCCTTGCCGCCTCGGCAGCTACCGCCCCCGTACCGTGCGGCGTACTGGGAGGTGGAGAAGGCGCAGTACCTGGGGGCCTTCGCACCGGGCAACGTGGCCTTGGCCTCGTTCGACCACCTCACCTTCGGCGTACCCCTGGGCTTCTACTTCCTGGCGGCCGGGAAGGTGCAAGGCGGGGTCTCCCTCTCGAAGGGCGAGTACGAGGAGGCCACGCGGCGGTTGGCGCCCGCGGCCCTCATGGTGGGCCTGTACTCCGGAGGAGCGGGTGCGCGCGCCTTCCGTGAAGCGGGTCTCGCCAGGAAGGAGAGGTCACGGCTCCAGGCGACAGTGCCGCGCGTAGAGGCGCTGAAGGCCGTGCTCGACAGGTTGGAGGCGCGGGCGGGGGCGGGCTCCGTGGCGGAGTTGGCTCGCCACTTCCAGCAGAGTCGGGAGGCGGCGCTCCTGGTGGCGGAGTGGGGTGAGGCCGGCGCGCTGGCCCTTCACGAAGCACGCGGCAATCTGGCTCGAGCGCAGGCCACGTTGGCGATGCGGCATGGCGAGCCTCCGAGCGGCACGTCAACGAAGGGCGGAGCAGGGAAGAGCGGTGGCAGGCCCTCGCCTCCACCCGAGTCGGCCGGCATCCCCGCGGAGGTGGCCGAGGCGAAGTTCCGGCAGGTGGAGGCCGAGGCTGGGGGCGCCCGGCTATCGACGGATGTGGCTGCCCTGAAGAAGCATCGCGAGGCGCTCCTGAGAACCGCGCCTCCTGGCGCCGACGTGCATCCGCTCTGGCTCGATTACCTGTCCTACCTGGAGAAGAGGGCCGCGGAAATCGAGCAGGGCATCGCCTCCAGGGGACCGCTGCCGTGGTCCAGCTACCAGCTTGTACGCGAGCGGTATGCCCGGGGCCTGGCCTTCGAGAGGGACATGGTCGTCATCCTGGTGGCGGATGCGGCCCTGCCACGGGCGCAGCGGCGATGGCTCGGGGACTTCGAGAAGCCTCGCATCGAAACGCACGTGGGTGTCGCGAAGGCGGACCTGCGCTTCGTGGATGTCCTCGTCATCGAAGAGGGGCCCGCTGGTGGCCCGACGGCCCGCGTGGAGACGTTCAGCTTCAAGAGCCGTGAGTTTCTTGGCCTTGATGGGGATGCTCTCGCTGCTCAAGTGGTTGAGGACGCAAGAGCCGCACTGAGGTATTACGGCGAGACGTTGAACATACGGAGGCCTGGGCTCGAACAGACTGTGCAAATCAAGAGGGTCCGTCTGATTTACGAAAAGACCTCGAAGCCATTGAATTCTGATGCCCTTGACCGTGCCGTGAATAGAGCTGAGACCAGGGCAAAGGGAGTGGAGGTGCTGTTTCAATGAAGGCAATGAGTTCGCTCGAGCCGAAAGTTGGCGATAGCCTGCGATTCCTGCTGGATGGGGCACTTGGCCATCGGGTCGAGTCGGACAGCGAACTCACGCCCTTCCTCGAGGCGCTGGAGGCTCACGCTGAAGGCTGGATGCCGGAGGTCGTGAAGGGGTCGAAACGGCGAAAATACTCGCGCGCTTCCATCAAGAAGGCATTGGAGGAGCGGCGCGATGAGCATGGAATATCCGTCGCATTCTACCGTGCACAGCCCTCAGTCGAGTTGACGCTCGACCTCGATCTCCCTCCATCAGCAACTCAGTTGAGCTGTAGCCTGAGTGTTCAGCCACTCTCGCTGTTTTCAGAGCGGGGGCGGTGTCTCAGGTTTGTAGAGATGGTCAGGACCCTGGCTGCGCACTATCTCGTGGACTACGCCATGGCCCATGGCCTGGCGGATCGGCAGCTCGCGGGGGCTCCCTACTTCGGTCGTGATGGAAGGATCTCGCGCAAGGATGGGTTTGACACGATTTATGAGGTATTCTGGCTGAATGTCTTTGGACCGAAGCTGGTGGAGATGGTGGGTCGCGAGCGGATGCTCTCGACTCCCGCGCACCTCGTGGAGGAGCTGCCCAACGGCTCCGTCCTCCTGGTGCTGTGGCCCACCGCCGCCGATTTCGCCAGTGAGGAAGCGCGGGTCGTCCAGGCCCGCGCCCATGTCCACCTGCGGCCGGACCTCGACTTCGACACGGTGCTGAGCACGCTGAGAGAGCGCAGTGCCGCATTCGTACCCGTCGAGCCTCGCTTCCACCCTGATGTGGCGCCGTTCCTCGCGCGGTTGCCAGATGAGTTCTCCATCGGCGAGCGGCAACGGAAGATCGCCGAACTCAACGCCTTCCGGCCTCCATCGCCGGAGGAGTGGCTCCCAGCCGCCCTTCCCTCGGACGTGGAAAATCCGGAGCGTGTCCTCGCTGACTACGGAGTCCTGTCCGAAGGACTCGTGGCGGCGCTCCACACCCAGGTGCCGTCCATCATGGACGAGACGCCCGAGTCTCTCACGGACCTGGACTTCTACTTCTGGAGGGAGAATTTCCCCGAGCGGTACACGCGCGAACTCATCGACGCGCACACCGCACCGACGCTAGGGGCCTACCTGGGTGAAGTGCTGGTGCGGCGATTGGGTGGAACGTGGGTGCCGCGACAGAAGAGGGAAGAGTCCCAGGTGCGCGTGGGCCATCGCGTGTGGCTGCCCTTCCTCCGCGCCCGCCGGTACATGCAGTCCCGCCAGTCGCTGCTGGACTACTCGCTCACGCAGCTTTTTAAAGATGCAGCCAAGGGAAACGCTGGCGAGAACGCATGACTCCGCGTTCGTGGACGCTACATCTCACTGTGGCGGCTCGGTCAGCACCAGCAATCCACGGGACGTATCCACGACATACACATAGCCATCTCCGGGCACCTGGAGCCCCGTGGCGCCCTCTTCTAGCGCGTCCCCGCGTCCCGGGTCCGTCTCTCTGAAGCTGTTGAAGTACGCCACCTCGCGCGGCTGTGTGGGATTGCTCACGTCCAGCACGCGCAGCCCCTCCTGGTGATACGTCACGTACAGCCGCGAGCCGCGCAGCTCCAGCGCCCGCGGTGACACGACTCCGCGCAAGCCATACTCGCCAATCTTCACGATGTTGCGCGGCTCGCTGACATCCAGCGCGCGCAGCCGCGCCCCCACGCCCAGGCTGCTCTCGAACGCCACGATGCGCCCGCCGAACGTGCCCACCGCGCTCGCGCGGCTGTTCGCATACGGGTACGTGTACCGCCCCAACAACTGGACCCCTCCGCCCGAGCGCGCGTCGACCACCTGCAGCCCGTCACGCAGATGGTTCACATAGAGGCGGCCCTCGTAGCTCACCGGGCCTCGCGACGAGGGGTTCTCCGCGATGCGTGAGCCGGAGACGATGTGCTGGAGCAGCCGGGGCTCGGAGGGCGTGGAGATGTCGAACATCAGCGTGCCCGCGGAGGGCTCCGTCCCCACCGCGTACAACCTGTCCCCGTCCACGCTCACCAGCCCGACGCTGACAGGCTTCTCCGGCACCCTGCGCACGAACACCGGCGCGGAGGGCTGGGAGATATCGAGCACCACCACGCCCGAGCTCGCGCTCGCGACATAGAGCACCCCGCCCTTGAACGTCGCGCCCCGCCAGTCCGAGTCCTCCGGAAGGCTCATCCGCGCCACGCGCACCGGCGCCTCGGGTTGGCTCACGTCGAAGACGGTGAGCCCCCCACGCTGTCCCTCCCGCTTCTGAGAGACGACATAGGCATGCTCACCGATGACTTGCACGTCCACGGGCATGCCCAGGTCCACCCAGCGCTCGGAGACCAGCTTCAGCCCGCCGGAGACCTCGTGCTCTCCCTTGAAGCGCGCCACGCGCTCGGCGCGGAAGGTCCCCGACTCCACTAACACGCCATCGCGACACCGCGAGAAGCAGCCTGTCAGCGCGCGCGGGCCCACCGCGTTGCAGCCCGCGAAGGTGAACAGTCCGTCCGGGGACTGGCTGGAGACGAGGAACGTCCGCGCGTCCCACACTCCGGCCACGGCGGTCGCTCCGAGGACCTGCTCGGGGACGCCCGTGGAGCTCAGCTTGAAGCCTCCGCCGAAAGGGGCCGCCCGGGCCGCCTGAGTGCCCCGCGCGTCGAAGCGCAGTTCGCTGCGGTACACCCCCTCGCGCTCCAGGGCCTCCAGCGAGCGACGTTTGCAGCCGGACAAGTCGAACGACTCCAGGCTGCCACAGGCCGCGTCGGCACCCTCCAGCACGTGACAGACGGACAAGGGGCCTGAGTCCATCCAGTCGCCCCGCTCCTCGAGCGGTGTGTAGCGTCCGTCCCACGGAGCGTCCTCCAAAGAGGAACAGCCGGACGCAGCGCAGGCGAGCAGGACCGTCAACGCGAGACGCGCGGGCTGCATCGCATACCTCCTGGGTGGGGAGCCGCACTCCGGCCTTGAGGCTCCTGACTCGCAGTGTAGGAACGCTGCTTCCCCTTCGGGAAGCCGACCCTTCGCACTTTTGGTCAACGGCGCACGTCCCGTGGCATGTGCCGACTGTTCCCACCTGCTCAAAGGGCGCCATACCTGGCCGGTCGTCCTCGTCGAGCGTCCGCCTGCTCGCCCGGGTCCGCTGCCCCCACCCGCCGATGCGCCGATTCCGCCCGAAGCCCCGCTCTCCCGCGAGGAATCGCCGGCGTTTAGTTCTTCACCATGAACGACATTCTCGCGAAGGACGTGGTGATTGTGGGCGGCGGCCCCGCGGGCCTGAGCGCCGCGCTGGTGCTGGGCCGTGGCCGCAAGAAGGTACTGCTGTGCGACGCGGGTTCGCCCCGCAACGCGGCGGCCGAGCACATCCAGGGCTTCGTCACCCGCGACGGCACGCCCCCCCGGGAGTTCCGCGCCATCGGCCGGGAGCAGTTGCGTCCCTACGAGGTCGACATTCGCGACGTGCGGGTGAGCGGCATCGAGCGCCTGGGTGACGCGCGCTTCCGCGTGACGCTGGAGGGCGGAGTCGTCGTGGAGTCCCGCCGCGTGCTGCTGGCCACGGGCATGGTGGACGTGCTGCCGGACCTGCCGGGCTACCGCGAGCTGTGGGGCAAGGCCGTCTTCCAGTGTCCCTACTGCCACGGCTGGGAAATCCAGGACAAGGCCTGGGGCGTGTTCGCGGGCCCCGAGGCGGAGCTGTACCTGGACTTCGCCTTCTTCCTGAAGGGCTGGTCGGCGGACGTCACGCTGTACACCCTGGGTGGCTTCCAGGTGTCGGCCGAGCGGCGCGCGCAGCTTCAGCGGGCCGAGGTGCGACTGGTGGAGGGCCCGGTGCGGCGCCTCATCGCGTCCGCGGATGGGAACGCGCTGGAGGCGGTGGAGCTGGAGGACGGGACGCGCGTGCGGCAGGAGTACATCTTCACCCGACCGCCGCAGCGGCATGTGGCGCTGGTGGAGGGGCTGGGGCTCGCGCTGGACGAAATGGGCTTCGTGAAGGTGGACCCGATGCAGCAGACCTCCGTGCCCGGCATCTCCGCGGCGGGAGACCTCACCACGCGCTTGCAGGGCGCGCTGATAGCGGCGGCGGCCGGTGCGCAGTCCGCCTACGTGATGAACCACCAGCTCAACATGGAGGCGCTGGGCGCGGGCCACGCGAAGTGACGCCGGGTCGAGCCCCGCGCTACGAAGGCCCCATGGCCCCCGCATCCATCGAAGGACACAGCCACGCGTGGCCCGCAATCCAACGGGACTTCGAGGAGAAGCGGCGTCTCACCTGGGTAGGCCCGCAGCGGCCCCTGACCGCGCAGCACTCGCGGGCCCACTCCACGGTGCACTCGTACGCCGTGGTGATGCTGGTGCTGCGCGGGGAGACGAAGGTGCGGCACGCGGGCGACCTGGTGCTGCGCGCTGGGGACGTGCACCTCATTCCGCCCGGAGACGCGCATGGCCGCGAGCACTCGGATGCGGAGTGCATGGGGCTCGGCTTCTATCCGGAGGCGCTGTCCTCGGACGCGGAGGAGCGCGCGTCACGGCTGGGGCCGCTGCTGCGCGTGCGCGGCGGCTGTCACCCGGTGCTGCGGCCCACGCCCGTGCAGCGTCGGCGCCTGTTGCGGTGGATGCGGCTGATGGAAGAAGAGCAGACGCGACAGGAGCGGGGCAGTGACGAGGCCAGCCTCTCGCTGCTCCGGCTGGTGCTGGTGGAGCTGGAGCGGATGGCGTTCCCCGACGTCGTGCCGGAGTCCTCCTCGATGGGCCTGAGTCGCCGGGCCCTGACGTACATCGAGACCCACTGCCTGGAGCCGCTGTCGCTCGCGAAGGTGGCGCGGGAGCTGGGGCGCTCGGCGCCGCACGTCGCCGCCGTGGTGCGGCAGGAGACGGGGCGCTCGGTGGGGGAGTGGATTCTCGAGTGCAGGATGGCCGAGGCGCGCAGCCGCCTGCGTCACACGGACGAGCGGGTGGACATCGTCGCGGACCGTGTGGGCTATGCGGACGTCACACACTTCATCCGCCTCTTTCGCCGCGTGCATGGTGTGACACCTGCCGCATGGAGGAGGCGAATGGAGGCAGGAGTGCGCTGAACGGGTGTTCTGTATTTTGTTGCCCGTTTGAATTGACAGGAAACTGTCATCTCGGTAGTTCGTGCGCATGCCGACGCCGATGAGGGAATCGTCGGGAGCGAGCCGCTTCAGGCCCGCTCCCCGAGGCGCATTGTCGTGCCCACGCTTCAACGGGATGGGGGATTCGTGGTGGCGGTGCAGTGGACGGTGCCGCTGATGGCGACGCGAGCGAGACGAAGCAGACGGGGTGGCGAGGTGCGTCCGCTCTGGCGAGGGCCGCGCGAGGTGTCGACACCGCCGGAAGCAGGAGGAGCGCCACCGTTGCTCTGTCCCTTCTGGTTCAACCTGGGGCCGCAGGTGGCGGCGAACGACTCGGAGCCACCCGCGAGCACGAAGGCGCGACGGAGCAAGAAGCCCACACCGTCCTGAGCGGGGAGTCACGGCCGCAGGGCCCAAACCCCGCTTCAGTCCGAGGCGCCCCTCCCCGAGCGGGACACCGCTTCATGCGCGAGGACGCGGAAGTGCTGAGCGGCGGGTGAGGGCCGAGGCCCGGGGAAGGCCACCACCAGCTCCGCGTGGCCGGGAGCGCCGCTCAGGGGGCGGAACACGACGCCCTTGGGGCACAGGGCCTGGGAGGACGCGGGAGCGATGGTCAGTCCCAGCCCCGCCTCCACCATGCCGACGACGGAGGGCCACGAGCTGGCTTCCTGGAGGATGTTCGGAGAGAAGCCCGCGGCCAGGCACATGCTCGTCACCAGGTCATGCATGCCGGGCGCGGAGTGGCGGGGGAACAGCACGAAGGGTTCGCTCGCCAGCGAGGACAGCGCGATGACTTGCTGACGGGCGCGAGGGTGCCGTGCCGGCAGCGCGAGCACGAAGCGCTCCCGGAGCAGGCGCTCGACGGTGAGCCCCTCGTGACGGAAGGGCGCCCGGATGATGGCGATGTCCAGCTCCCCGGAGGTGAGCGCGGCGCCGACGTTCAGGGTCGCGCTGTCATCCAGCTCCAACTTCACTTTCGGGAAGCGCGTGCGGAAGCGCAGCACGATGTCCGGCAGGACGCCGAAGGCCGACGACGCGGCGAAGCCGACGCGCAGCGTGCCCGTCTCTCCGCTTGCCGCCTGCTGCACGGAGTGGATGACATCCCCCCGTCGGGTCAGCAGCGCTCGCGCCTCCTCCAGCAGTCGAGCCCCAGCGGCGGTGAGGGCCACGCGGCGGCTGGTGCGCGTGAGCAGCTCGACTCCCAGCTCGGTCTCCAGCCGGCGAATCTGCTGACTGAACGGCGGCTGGGCCATGCCGATGCGCGCGGCGGCGCGTCCGAAGTGCAGCTCCTCCGCCACCGCGACGAAGAGCTGGAGCTGACGGAATTCCATATCGAGACGTTAACCGTCTCAATGCGCCTCGAAAGATATATTGGTGGTGAAGAATGCCGTTTCCTACCATCGGTGCATGCGATTCCCCTGCGTTCCCCTGGGTCTGCTGCTCACGGCGTTGACGGGGGCTCCCGTCCTGGCGCTCGACGGTGAGTCACCTTCCGCCGTCGCTTCCGGGTCCACGCCGGATGCGAAGGTCCAGGCGAAGCTGGACCTGGCGAACCAGTTCAACCGTCGGGTGGAACTCCTGCGCGACAGCCTCGTCCCGCCCAGGTGGATGCGAGACCAAGACCGCCTGGTCTTCTGGTCCCGCGAGGGGAAGGACGGCGGGACGTGGGTGCTGGCGCACGCGAAGACGGGGGAGCTGAAGCCGCTCCTGTCGGGTGAGCAACTGCGCGAGCAGCTCTCGGCGTTGCTGGGCAAGCCCGTCACGGCGCCTCGCTTCTTCGACGTCGCGCTCGCTCCAGATGAGCAGGGCATTGTCTTCCGGCTGGAGGGGAAGACCTTCGGCCTGGGGCTGACGGGAGGCCGCGTCACGTTGCTGTCGCCGGAGGACCGGGCCGCGCTGACGCTGTCTCCGGACCACTTCCTCGCGCCGCGCGGAGGAGCGCTCGCGGTGCAGCGCAAGGGCGGCTTCGCGGTGCTGGGCGCGGACGGTGCCACCGTGGTGGAGCGCGCGGGAGAGGAGCGCCTGGACTGGCGGATTCCGGAGCGCCCCTGGTCGCCGGATGGACGCTTCCTGGTGGTGTGGCGCGACGACCTGCGCGCCGTGCATCAGGTGCCCGTGGTGGACTACTCGGACGCGCTGGAGAAGGTGACGACGGTGCCGTACGCGAAGACGGGGACGCCGCTGCCGCGCTCGGAGCTGCACGTCGTGGAGGTGGCCACGGGCCGCGTGACGCGCATTCCTCCCGTGGAGGGCGAGACGTATGACTTTTTCGCGGGCTGGAACCCCGAGGGCACGGAGGCGCTGTGCCTCCACCTCTCTCGTGACGCGAAGCGCCTGGACCTCACCGCGGTGACACCGGGGACGGGACAGCGTCGGCACGTGCTGCGCGAGGAGCGTCCGGAGACCTTCGTCGCCGGCCTGGACTTCGCGGTGGGCGGCTGGGCGAAGCAGGTGACGGCGCTGCCGGGAGGACGTGGCTACCTCTGGATGTCGGAGCGCGATGGCTGGCGACATGTGTATGCGTATGACCGCGCGGGGAAGCTCCTGCGGCAGCTCACGCGCGGCGCCTTTCCCGTGCACGAAGTGGTGGGCGTGGCGCCACAGGGGGATACCCTCTACGTGCTGGCCTCGGCCGAAAGCGGCGCGCCGTACGAGCAGCTCTTCTACCGGGGCAGCCTGAAGGGCGGCGCATTGAAGCGGCTGTCCTCGGGCTCGGGGATGCACCGAATCACGCTGTCGCCCTCGGGCCAGCACTACGTGGACGCGTGGTCCTCCCGCGCGCAGCCCCGGCTGCGGGAGCTGGTATCCATGGAGGGCGGCAAGCGCGTGCGCCTCACCACGGCGGACGCGAGTGAAATCGAGGCCCTCGGTGACGTGCGCCCGGAGCCGTTCATCGTCAAGGCCGCCGACGGCGTCACGCCCCTGCACGGCGTGCTCTACAAGCCGCGCGACTTCGACCCCGCGAAGCGCTACCCGGTGCTCGCCTATATCTACGGCGGCCCGTTCTTCAATCTTTTGCCATGGAGCTACATCGGAAACTCGATGTCGTTGACCGCCAGCGGCCTGGCGCAGCTCGGCTTCGTCACGGTGCTGGTGGACCCTCGCGGAGGACCTGGGCGGAGCAAGGCCTTCCAGGACGCGAACTATGGCCGCGTGGGCCAGACGGAGATTCCCGACTACGTGACGGGCTTGAAGCAGGCCGCGTCCACGCGTCCGTGGATGGACCTGGAGCGGGTGGGCCTCTATGGCCACTCCTGGGGCGGCTACTTCGCGCTGCGCGGCATGCTGACGGCACCGGACTTCTTCAAGGCGGGGTATGCCGCGGCACCGGGGGCGCTGACGGAAGAGGCCATCATCAACGAGCCCTACCTCAACCTGCCGAGCGCCAATCCCCAGGGCTACGCGGTGGGTGACAACCTCCCGCTCGCGGGCAAGCTGAAGGGCCACCTGCGGCTGATGCACGGCACCAGCGATGTGAACGCCACGCTCTCCGTGACGATGCGGATGGCGGACGCGCTCATCCGGGCGGGCAAGCACTTCGAGCTGCTCATCATGCCCGGCGAGCCGCACTCCCCGCAGGGGGCCGCGGGTCGCTACTACCAGGACGACGTGGGCCTGTTCTTCCTCCGGACCCTGGGCGCGCCCCGGTGACGCCTACTTTTGCCCACTTGAGCGCATGTCGTCGCCCCAGGTGTCGGCGGAGCGACTAGACTCCGGACCGTGGCCAGACCCCGTCCGAAATGTCTGAACTGTGGCGCCCCCTTCCTCAAGGCGGTGGAGCGCGAGCCTCTCTGCACCCATTGCGGCGCGGAGAGGACCAAACCCACCGGCATTCCCCTTCAGCCAGGGTGGAAGGAAGTCCCCTCCGCGCAGCAGGAGGCGGCCAAACGGAATCACGCCGCGATGGTCGTGGCGGGCATCTTCTCGGTCTTCATGTTGCTCGGCGGGGTGGGCGTGGCGTTCCTGGTGTATGCGACGGAGCCCATTCCCGCGCGCGTGACGGAGCGGCCCAGGCCGCCGCCTCCCACTATCACCCCGCCCCCCATTCCGCGGCCTCCGGAGCCCCCGCCCATCGTGACGCAGCCCCCGCTGCCGCCCATGGTGGAGAAGCCCATCAAGCGCCCGCCGCTGCCCAAGACGAATGAGGCGTGGGGCGCGGTCATGCTGAGCAAGCACCTGCGCGACTACGACTACTGCGGCAGGGAGGCCATCCTCCGCGACGGCGGCATCCCCCGGATTTTCCGGCTGCGGGCGCGGTTCGACGCAAACGGGGAGGGCGTCAAGGGGAAGGTGACCCCCATCACCTCGGTGAAGATGTTGGATGCCTGCATCACGAACCGCACCAAGTACATCTACCTGGGCAAGCCGCCGGAGAAGCGCGAGTTCGCCGTGGAGATGACACTGTCCTTCGCGCACCTCCGCCCCAAGGGCAAACCCGAGACGCGTGATGACCAATGGAGCGACCTCAGCGGCGATTGAGCCGTAGCGCGCGCTCGGAAGTCGATGGTCTCGCCCGGTCCCCCTGTTGAGTCAGGTCGACGGGCCGTGTCCTTGTTCCGCGTGACGCCCCATCCCGGGGTGGTCCGTGACGCAGGAGCACGACATGTCCCCAAGACACGCCCGACGCTGCCTCTTCCACGCGGTAGCTCTCACGGGGGCGCTGCTGTCCCCCCTCGCCCTGGCCGTGGTGCCGGAGCCCCAGGGAGAGCGGCACCACGACGCGCGCCTCTCCTACAACGCCCGGACGCGCTTCACCTTCGCGCCGACGCAGCAGGCGGCGGAAGCGGCGCTGCGCCAGTCCGTGCCGGAGCTGCGCGTGGAGGTGGATGCGTCCAACGGGCGGGTGCGCTCGCTCATCAACCTGGTGGGCGCGCTCTCGGGTCCCGCGAGCGGAGACGCGCTGGCGGTGGGCCTGGACTTCGTCCAACGACATCGCGAGGCCCTGGGCCTGGAGCTGTCCGACCTGGCCAACCTGGAGGTGACCGACCGCGTCTACTCACGCCTCAGTGGTGCCACGCATTTGTATCTGCGACAGCGATACCGGGACCTGCCCGTCTACAACGCGCAGCTCCAGGTCAACGTGGACCGGGAAGGGCGCGTGCTCGCGGTGCACAGCGACTTCCAGCCCGCGCTGGAGTCCACGCTCTCCAGCGTGGAGCCTCGGATTGGCGCGGCCGACGCGGTGGCGAGCGCGGCGCGGCACCTGGGCCTCCAGGGATTCGCGGCGCCCCGCGAGCTGAAGGCCGAGCCCGGTCCCACGCGGCGCACTCGCGTGGAGGCGCGGGGGCTGTCGAGCGAGCCCATCGACGCGTCGCTGGCGGTGCTGCCGCTGCGTCGTGGAGAGTCGCGTCTGGTCTGGCGCTTCCAGGTCCACACGCTGGATGCCCGGCACGCCTTTGACTTGACGGTGGACGCGGGCACGGGCGAGGTCTGGACGCGCTTCGACTGGGTGGCGGGGGATTCGTACCGCGTGTACCCGAGGCCCGCCGAGAGCCCGCACCACGTCACGCCGGTTCCTCCCGCGGATGGGCGCACGCTCGTCACCAACCCCGCCCACTCGCTGGCCTCGCCCTTCGGCTGGCATGACACCAACGGAGTCACGGGCGCCGAGTTCCTCGCCCCCCGCGGCAACAACGTCCACGCCTACGAGGACCGGGACAACAATGGTCAGCCGCCCGCGAGCGACCCGAACTGCGGCGCCGGGCTGGCGTGCGACTTCGCCATCAACCTGACGGGCGCGCCGAGCACGTCCTTCGCCGCCGCGGTCGCCAACCTCTTCTACTGGAACAACCTCGTCCACGACGTGCAGTACCAGTACGGCTTCGACGAGCTGGCCGGCAACTTCCAGGTCAACAACTACGCCCGAGGCGGGCTCGGCAATGACGACGTGCGCGCCGAGGCGCAGGACAGTGGTGGCGTCGACAACGCCAACTTCCTCACGCCTCCGGATGGCTTCCGCCCGCGCATGCAGATGTACCTCTGGACGGCGCCCACGCCGGACAAGGATGGCGACCTGGACAGCGGCGTCATCGTCCACGAGTACGGCCACGGCATCTCCAACCGCCTCGTCGGCGGCCCCAGCAACGTGTCGTGCCTGACCAACCGGCAGCAGCCGGGCGAGGGCCTCAGCGACTTCCTGGCGCTCGTCTACACCGCGCGCGCGTCGGACACCGGCCCGCAGGGACGTGGCATCGGGACGTACGTGCTGAACCAGGCCATCACCGGCCCGGGCCTTCGCACCCAGCGCTACAGCACGTCCGCGCTCGTCAACACCTGGACCTTCGAGAGCATCAACACGATGACCGTCCCGCACGGCGTGGGCTCCGTGTTCGCCCAGGCGCTGTGGGAGGTGTACTGGGCGCTGGTGACGCAGTGGGGCTTCAGCACGGACCTCTACGACGCCACGGGCAACGCGGGGAACCAGCGCATGCTGCTGTACTTCACCGAGGGCCTGAAGCGCACCGCCTGCAACCCCACCTTCCTCCAGACACGCGACGGCATCATCAGCGCCGCCACCACCCTGCATGGTGGGGAAGACGTCTGCCGGATGTGGAACGCGTTCGCCGCCATCGGCCTGGGCTCCAACGCGACGAATGCCGTCGACTCCGCCAGGAATGGCTTCGCCGTGCCCCCCTCGTGCGGCCTCATCCTGGGCCGTCCGGAGACGCCACCCACCCCGTAGCCACGCCGTCCCGCCGGAGGACCTCTCCCGAGGTCCTTCGGTGCTCCACACCCGGAGTGTATTTTCATGGGTAGCCTATAATTCTCGAATTGTGAGAATGTCCGGGCTGGTTCCTGACTGAACCCGAGTGACGTTGTTCATCGAGAGGAGCGGGACATGTGGGGAGTGACGTATCGGTTTCGAGGCGTGGTGGGGGCGCTGGCGGTATCGCTGCTGGCGGCCTGTGGCGACACGTCGGAGGCGGGACGCGAGGGCGCGCCTTCGGGAGAGACGCTGTCGGAGGCGCGAGCCATCGACGACGACATCCGCGCGCGGCTGGAGGCGCTCCCGGGCGTCACGATTCTGGGGGACGAGCAGATTGATGACTTTCGCTTCTTCACGCTCGACTTCGAGCAACCCGCGGACCACCGCCATCCGGAGGGTGAGAAGTTCCTTCAGCGCATGACGCTGTTCCACCGCTCGGTGACGGCGCCGATGGTCATCGACACGGAGGGCGCGGAAATCTTCGCGGAGCCCATCGCCGCGGAGCCGGTGGACCTCTTGAAGGGCAACCAGGTGACGGTGGAGCACCGCTTCTACGGCACCTCGACGCCGGCCTCGCGTGACTGGAAGCTCCTGGACGTCTGGCAGTCCGCGGCGGACGCGCACCGCGTGGTGGAGGTCTTCAAGACGATTTACGGCGCGCGCTGGCTGTCCACGGGGGTGTTCCGGGGCGGCACGGCGGCCCTCCTGCACCGCTACTTCTATCCGAACGACGTGGAGGCAACGATTCCCTACGCGGAGCGGCACAGCCTGGGGTTGCAGGATGTCCGCACGCCGCACTTCCTGGCCACCGTGGGCGACGCGACGTGCCGCGACAGGTTGAAGGCGGTGCAGCGGGCGGCGCTGGAGCGGCGCGAGGAGCTGACGCCGCTGCTGGCGGCGCAGGTGGAGTGGGGCTTCACCTTCGAGACGCTGGGCGTGGACAAGGCGTTTGAGTTCAGCGTGGTGCGGCTGCCGTTCAACTTCTGGGAGTACATGGGGCTGGCGCCGTACGACTGCGACACGATTCCGGAGCCCACGGTGTCGGCCGAGGAGCTGTTCGCCTTCGTGGACCTGGTGGCGGGCCCCGCGTACACCTTCTCAGACCAGTCGCTGTACAGCGCGATTGAGCCGGAGAGCTACCAGTGCGCCACGGAGCTGGGCGCGCCGCTGTTCCCGGAGTTGGAGCTGCGTCCGCTGCTGCGCTACCCGGGCGGGCAGGTGCCCACGGCGCTGCCGCCCGCGGGCGTGGTGAAGGTCTACAACCCGGTGCCGCTGCTCAAGCTGGAGCTGTGGACGCGGCTGCATGCCCGGCGCGTGCTCATCGTCGACGGCGCGCTGAGCCCGTGGAGTGCCTCGGCCTTCGGCGTGAGCTCCAGGAATGACTCGTACCGCATCGTGGACCCGGCGGGCATCGGCTTCTACGGGACGCTGACCGCGCTGCCCGAGCCGCAGCGCACCTTCTACTTCGAGCGGCTGGCCGAGTGGGCGGATGCGCCGGTGCACGTGCCCGCTGTCACCGCGGGCAAGCTGAGCCGGAGCTACGAGAAGCTGCTGCGTCGTCGGTAGTCGTCGCGCCGGCTGAAGGACCCGAGGGGCACCTGTCCACATGGCGTGCTCCCTCGGGTGGAGTGCCCGGTCCGTCGCGAGTGTGACGGACCTCCAGAGCACCGTTGCGGTGGGAGGTGGGCGAGCTAGGGTGGGGTGCTCGATGCCCATCCAGCGCTTGCGGATTTCCGGATACCGCTCGGTGCGTCAGCTCTCCCTGGAGCTGGGCCCGGTGAATGTCATTGTCGGAGCCAACGGCAGTGGCAAGACGAACCTGTACCGCGCGCTGTACCTGTTGGTGGCGGCGTCGGAGGGGAGGCTCGCGCGCACCCTGGCGGAAGAGGGCGGCACGCCGAGCGTGTTGTGGGCGGGTTCGCGGGGCGCGAAGCAGCCGGTGCGGCTGACGGTGCAGGTGGAGATGGGCGAGCTGGCGTACGAGCTGAGCTGCGGCATCGTCCCCAACCTCCCGCGCTCCACGGACCCCTTCAAGCTGGACCCGGAGGTGAAGTCGGAGCACCTGTGGGCCTGGTCCGGGGGGCGCAAGGTGGTGCTGATGGAGCGCAAGGACCGCACGGCCTTCATGCGGGACGCCGACGGGAAGCGGGTGACGTTTCCCACGCAGCTCTGGAACTCGGAGTCGGTGCTGGACCAGTTGGGCGAGCCACACCGTTTCCCGCGCTTGTCGGAGGTGCAGCGCACGTTCTCCGCGTGGCGCTTCTATCACCACTTCCGCACGGACCCGGACGCGGCCATGCGGCATCCGCGCGTGGGCGTGAGGACGCCGGTGCTGGCGCATGACGGCGCGGACCTGGCGGCGGCGCTGCTGACCATCCTCCGGATTGGGGACACGCGCGGTCTGGAGCAGGGCATCGACGATGCGTTCCCGGGAGCTCGGCTGGAGGTTCGCTCCAGTGAGGGACGCTTCAGTCTGTTCCTGCACATGCCGGGGTTGAGCCGGCCCATGGCCGCGTCCGAGCTGTCCGATGGAACGTTGCGCTACCTCTGCTTGCTGGCGGCGCTCTTGAGTCCGCGCCCTCCGCCGTTCCTCGCGTTGAACGAGCCGGAGACGAGCCTGCATCCGGACCTGTTGGAGCCTCTGGGGCGGCTCGTGCTGAGGGCGGCGAGGGACAGCCAGGTCTGGGTGACGACGCACGCGGAGCCCCTGGCGCGCACGGTGGCGCAGGCCTCACGCTGTTCGCCTGTGTATCTGGTGAAGCGGGACGGAGCCACGCAGGTGGAGGGAGCCCTGGATGGCGATTCCTCCGACTTCGTCGAGGAAGAGGACGAGGAAGAAGAGGACCGGGGTGGTTGAGCACGTCGCGGAGTCCATGACGCGTGTTCTCCATCGGGAGCACGCATGACGCCGGGCCTCTACAGTGTGCACAAACCGGTGGGGCCCACGAGCTTCTCGGTGGTGCAGTCCTTCCTGGAGGAGGCGCGGGCCGTGCCGGGCAAGCGCCTGCCGATATGCCACGGTGGGACGTTGGACCCGTTCGCGGAAGGGCTGCTCCTGGTGCTGGTGGGGCAGACGACGCGACTGTTCGAGCTGCTGCACGCGGTGCCCAAGACGTACGAAGCGGACGTGGTCTGGGGCACGGAGACGGACACGGGAGACCTGCACGGCAAGCCCGTGCTCCAGGGGGACGTGTCTCGCCTGACGCCCGGGTTGCTCGATGCCGCGCTCGCGCCCTTCGTGGGCTGGCACGAGCAGGTGCCACCGGCCACGAGCGCGAAGAAGGTGGGAGGCGAGCCCGCGTATCGCAAGGCCCACCGGGGCGAGGTGGTGGAGCTGCCGCCCTCTCGCGTGTACCTGCACTCGGCCCGGTGGCTCTCGCACGAGCTGCCGCGCACCAGTCGCCTGACGCTGACCTGTCGAGGGGGCTACTACGTCCGCTCGCTCGCGAGGGACGTGGGGCGTGCGCTCGGCTGTGGCGCGCACCTGTCCACGCTGCGGCGCACGGCGATAGGGCCGTGGACGGACCCGGCGCCGGGGACGCGCGTGGGCTCACAGGGCCGGGCCCTGCTGCCCTGGGCGCGGGTGCGTCCCCTCACGGACCTGGAGGTGGGCGAGCTGCGTCGCGAGCGGTCCATCCCCCTGAGCGGCACGCTGCCTCCGGACTGGCGCCTGCCGGCGGGCTTCCCCGACCCCGAGGCCCCGGTGCGAGGCTTCCATCAGGGCCGGCTCACGTTCCTGCTGCGCGAGCGTGAGGGCGCTCTGTGGAGCGACACAGAGCTGAGAGGCGGCCTGTAACGAAGGGGTGCCGCGAGCCTTCGCGCCCACTACCTTCTCGCGCATGTCCCTCGACATCGAGATTCAGGAGCTGACGCCGAAGCTGTGGCCGGCGCTCGAGACGCTGTTCGGGAAGAACGGCGCGTGCGCGGGCTGCTGGTGCATGTTCTGGCGGCTGGAAGAAGGCGAGCGCTTCGCGGACGTGAAGGGCGCGCCCGCGAAGCAGCGGATGAAGGCACTGGTGGACGAGGGCAAGGCGCAGGGCCTGCTGGCCTTCGTGGACGGACACCCCGTGGGCTGGCTCACGCTGGGGCCGCGCCGGAGCTTCCCGCGCCTGGACCGCGCACCGAGCCTCCGGTGTGACGACGCGGACGACGTCTGGTCGGTGCCCTGCTTCTTCATCCACAAGGACTTCCGGGGCCAGGGCGTCGCCACGGTGCTGCTGAAGGCCGCGCTGGACGTGATGCGTCAGCGGGGCGCGCGCACCGTGGAGGGATATCCCGTGAAACCTCCCAAGGGGTCCGCGCGTACATCCAATGCGTCCGCGTACACGGGCACGGTGCCGTTCTTTGAAAAACAGGGGTTCGAGCTCGTGGCCGAGCGGCCTCAGGGCAAGCAGCGCGTGCGCAAGGCCCTGGCCTCGCCGGCGCGCGCGCCGCGTCGAGCCGCGAGCAAGCGGATCCGGTAACTCCAGTCACCACTTCGGGGGATCCGGTGACTCTGGTCACCACCTGGGGGGCCTTCCCCCTGGTGACGACTGTCATCGGTGGTGACAGTTGTCACCACCCCTCGTGGAGGGGCTGGTGCCGCCTAACCCCTTGAATACAGGCCGGAAGTGAAGGTGGGTAACCGGAGGAGATGTGTGGCACGCCGCGAGCAATAGGGGTGCTCACAACGACTTACTTCGGAGAAACCAAATGTCCGTCGCCACCTCCTTCAACTCCGCTCAGAAGACCCTGGCTCGCACCGAGTCGAAGCTCGAGAAGCTGGAGGGCAAGCTGGAGCGCGCGCTGGTCAAGGAGCACCAGCTGCTGAAGGACCTGCGCCACATGATGAAGCACCACGCGCCGCACCAGCAGGCGGGCCGTCCGGGTGGCGACAGCTTCGACAAGGGTGGGTGCTTCCCGTCCAAGCCGCTGCCGAACGAGTGGAGCCCGCTGGACCTGGGCGCGCTGAGCGAGACGAACAAGCTGGACCAGACGAAGGGCCCCATCACCGCGGACCAGCTCACCAAGGCCATTCAGCGCGGCACGGGTGACCACGACGGCCAGGCGGCGAAGGGCGAGTACCGCGCGTTCGCGGAGTGGGCGGAGAAGAACCAGGACCGCCTCACGCCCGAGGCGAAGCAGGTGATGGACCGCTTCTCCAAGTTCGCCGCGGAAAGGAAGGCCAACGGCCACCAGGACGGCGACTGGCGGAAGATGATCAATGACATGAAGGGCGTGGGCGACAAGGGCGCGGAGAAGGCGCTCGCGGGCCTGGACAAGCTGCCCAAGCCCATCTCCGGCGATGACATGGCGAAGGCCATCCGCAGCGGCACGAAGGACGCGGACAACAACACCGCGGACGAGCTGAAGGCCTTCCAGGACTGGGCCAAGAAGAACGGCGACAAGCTGTCGCCCGAGGCCAAGGAAGTGATGGGCAAGTTCGAGAAGCACGCGACCAAGGCGATGGCCACGGGCGACAAGGACCTGAGCTCCACCGAGTGGTCCAAGATGATGAAGGACTTCAAGAGCGTGGGCGACGTGAGCGCTCGCGACTCGCTGGCGAAGCTGGACAAGGAGAACGGGCCCATCTCCGGTGAGGACCTGCTCGGCGCCATCAAGCAGGGCGCGGGCGACGCGGACGGCAACTCCACCAAGGAGCTGGCCGAGTTCCAGAAGTGGGCGGCGAAGAACAAGGACCGGCTGACGCCCGAGGCGCAGAAGGTGATGGAGACGTACGAGAAGCACTCGAAGACGGCGGGCCCCAAGGGCCTGGACAAGCCGGGCTTCGACGCGATGGTGAAGGACGCCTCGCAGCACAAGACCTTCCACGACGCGTCCATGCGCACCGCGCTGGAGACGCTGGATGGGAAGAACGGGAAGATCTCCGCCAGGGACCTGACCAACGCCATCAGCAAGGGCGCCGGTGACCTCGACGGCCAGGCCGCCGGGCTGGAGTACGCGGACCTCCAGAAGTGGGCGCGCCAGAACTACGACCGCCTCAGCCCGGACGCGCGCAAGGTGGTGGACACCTACGAGAAGTACGCCACCCAGTCGCTGGCCAAGGGCGAGACGGGCATCGCGAACTCCGACTTCCAGAAGATGGTGAAGGAGATGGAGCAGCTCAGCGTGGTGCGCCCGCCCCCGCGCTTCATCACTGCCTGATTCCGAAGCGAAGTCCGGGCGCGGCGGCGCGGACGAGAACCGCCGCGCCGTTGCCCCTGCCTCCGAGGAGTCCAGGTGGTCGGAAGGAGCGACCCACCACCTGGACCTGTCGAGGCACAAGCCAGGCCTCGGTCCGAGGGAGCCCCGAGGTGTCCGGGCGAGGTGGAGGGGATGGCGCCGGGAGATGCGGCGCGAGTGCGTGTACCGAGGCTCGGCATGCACGATGCAATGAAGTCAGGGAGTCAGCGGCACCGTGGCACGACGACCGCACCAGGGTGAGGCGGGGACGGGGGGCGAAGGGGTGCGGACTTTTGGGTGGGACGTGGGAGCGACCGGAGCCGGGGGGCTTCGAGTCGGGCAAGGGGCTCCCGTGAACCCACGATGATTTGAGCAACGCGGCTCTCGTGCGGCAACGGGAGTGGCTGTTCGGGCTCCCCGATTTGTTGGGGGATGAGTCGGGGGCCTTTTCTTGATGCGGAGCCTCTCTTTAAGAGGGGCATCGGGTGCTCGGGCTGTTGGGGGATGGCCCGAGTCCCTTTCTTTTGGAAGGACAGTGGCGAGGACTGAAGCAAGAAGGGCCCCGGACCGTTGGGGGATGGTCCGGGGCCCTCGTCTTTTTCAGCGTCGCGCGTCGGGCGCGCGGGTGACGGTGACTACGCCTTGGCCTTGGCCAGCGTGTCCTTGGCCACCTTCACCACGTTGTCGACGGTGAAGCCGAACTTCTGCTGGAGCGCCTTGATGGGGGCGGACGCGCCGAAGCTGCGCATGGCGACGATGCCGCCCTCGAAGCCGACCCAGCGCTCCCAGCCGAACGCCGCGCCCTTCTCCACCGCGACGCGCGCGCGCACGGTGGGAGGCAGCACGCTGTCGCGGTACTCCTGGGACTGGCTCTCGAACAGCTCCCACGAGGGCAGGCTGACGACGCGGGACTTGATGCCCTCGGCCGTGAGCTTGTCGTGGGCGTCCAGGCACAGGGACACCTCGCTGCCGGTGCCGATGAGCACCACCTCCGGCTTGCCGCCCTCCGCGTCCGCCAGCACGTAGCCGCCCTTGGCGACACCAGACGCCGCGCCGTACTTGGTGCGGTCCACGGTGGGCACGGCCTGGCGGGTGAGGACGAGGACGACGGGGTGGCTCTTCTGCTGGCCGATGACCCGCCACGCCTCGACGACTTCGTTGGCGTCGGCGGGACGCAGCACGATGAGGCCGGGGATGGCGCGCAGGCTGGCGAGCTGCTCCACGGGCTGGTGCGTGGGGCCGTCTTCGCCCAGGCCGATGGAGTCGTGCGTGAAGATGTGCAGCGCGGGCAGCTCCATCAGCGAGGACAGGCGGATGGCGGGGCGCTCGTACTCACTGAAGATGAGGAACGTGGCGCCGTAGCCGCGCACCTTGCTCAGGCACAGGCCGTTGACGATGGAGCCCATCGCGTGCTCGCGCACGCCGAAGTGGATGTTGCGGCCGGCGTGCTCGCCGGGCTTCATGGACTCGGAGCCGGTGATGTACGTCTTCGTGGACGGGTTGAGGTCGGCCGAGCCACCCACCAGCCACGGGTAGTTCTTCGCGACGGCGTTGAGCACCTTGCCGCTGGACTCGCGGGTGGCCATGCCCTTGGCGTCGGTGGGGAACGTCGGCAGCTCGGAGTCCCAGCCCTTGGGGGCTTCACGGCGCTGCATGCGCGTCAGCTCGTCGGCCAGCTCGGGGAACTGCTTCTGGTACTCGACGAAGCGCGCATCCCACGCCTCGCGCAGCTTCTTGCCGCGGGCGCCCATGCGGTCCTGGAAGCGCTCGCGCACGCCCTCGGGGACCAGGAACTTCGCGTCCTCGGGCCAGCCGTAGTTGCGCTTGGTGCCCTTGATTTCCTCGTCGCCGAGCGGCTCGCCGTGAGCCTTGGACGACCCCTGGAGCTTGGGGGCGCCGTAGGCAATCTGGGTGGTGACGATGATGAGGGTGGGCTTGCCCCGCAGCGTCTTGAAGGTGTGGAGGGCCTCGCCCAGGACGGTCAAATCGTTGGCGTCCGGCACGCGCAGCACGCGCCAGCCGTAGCCCTCGAAGCGGCGGCCCACGTCCTCGGTGAAGGCCAGGTCGGTGCTGCCGTCGATGGAGATGTGGTTGGAGTCGTAGAGCCAGCAGAGGTTGGGCAGCTGGAGGTGGCCGGCGATGGACGCGGCCTCGGACGCGACGCCTTCCATGAGGTCGCCGTCGCCGCAGATGGCGTAGACGTCATGGGAGAACATCTCGAAGCCGGGCTTGTTGAAGTGGCCGGCGAGCCAGCGGCTGGCGATGGCCATGCCCACGCTGTTGGCCACGCCCTGGCCCAGGGGACCCGTGGTGGTCTCCACGCCGCTGGTCCACCGGTACTCGGGGTGGCCGGGGGTGGCGGAGTCCAGCTGGCGGAACTTCTGGATGTCCTCGAGCGAGACGCTCAGGGCCTCCTCGACCTTGTAGTCGCGGGTGACGCGCTTGACGCCGGCCAGGTGGAGCAGCGCGTACAGCAGCATGGACGCGTGGCCGTTGGAGAGGATGAACCTGTCGCGGTCCGGCCAGATGGGGTGGGACGGGTCATACCGGAGCTCTTGCTGCCAGAGCTGGTAGGCGACGGGGGCCAGGGACATGGGAGCCCCCGGGTGGCCCGAGTGGGCTTGCTGTACCGCATCCATGGCCAGGGTGCGGATGGTGTTGATGCTCAGCACGTCCTGCTGATTGTCGGTCGTCATAAGGTCCTCGTGCTCCGGGCTCACGCGCGGCGCACCATGCCGTAACTGACGCCGGGGCGCCGCACGAAACGAGCGCCCCTGGCCGCCCGCAGTCCTTCAGTCCACGGGCCCCGGGAATTCCCCGCCCCGGAGGGGGGAGGCGAGCGACTTCAGCGCCGCGCCGCCGCGCCCTTCACGGTGCGTCCGCGAGTCAGGTGGGCCACCGCCTCACCCAGCCCCTCCACGGTGAGGGAGAACATGGGGAACACCTGGGCAATCATCGCGATGGAGCCCGAGCGCCACGAGCCCATCGGCTCCGGGTTGAGCCACACGTTGCGCTCGAAGTGCTGGGCCAGTTGCATCAGCCACGTCAGCCCTTCCTGTCCGTCCGCCTTGTAGCGCCCCTCGGCGTCCGTGCGGATGGCCAGCTCGTACGGCGCCATGGACGCATCGCCCACCAGGACGAGCTTGTGGTGCCGTCCCACCTGCGCCACCAGCTCCGGCACCGTCATGCCGCCGGTGAGCTGGGGCGTGGCGTAGAGCTTTCCGTAGACGCAGTTGTGAAAGTAATACGTTCGCAATTCCTTGAAGTGCGTGGCCTGGCTCGCGACGGAGAACAGCCGGCTCATCACCGCGGCGTAAGGGTCCATGGAGCCGCCCACGTCCATGGCCAGCACCACGCGGGTGTTGGGCCTGCGCGGAGGCCGCGTCACCACCTCCAGCTCGCCCGCGTTGCGAGCGGTGGCGGAGATGCTCTCGTCGATGTCCAGCTCGTCCGGCGCTCCGTCTCGAGCGAACGCGCGCAGCTTGCGCAGCGCCACGGCCATCTGCCGCGTGTCGAGCACCAGGTCGTCGCGATACCCCGCGTACTTGCGTGCTCCCGCCTGCATCATCGCCATGCCCTGCTTGCCGCCGGCCTTGCCCCCCACGCGCATGCCGCCGCGCGAGAAGCCGTTGTTGCCGAACGGTGACGTGCCGCCGGTGCCAATCCACCGGTTGCCGCCGTCGTGGCGTTCTTTCTGTTCGCGAAGGCGCTCCTCGAACAGGCGACGAATCTCCTCGGGGTCCAGCGCCTCCAGGAGCGCCATCTCCTCGGGCGTCAGTTGGGGCCGCTCGCGCGCCTCCTCCAGCCAGGACATCAGCTCCTGCGTCAGCTCCAGGCCCGCGGTCTCCACGCCCTGGAAGTGGGAGAGGAACGCCTGGTCGAACGAGTCGAGCTGCGTCTCCGAGTGGACCAGGAGCGCGCGCGCCACGTGGTAGAAGCCGTCGAGGCTGCTGTCATGGAGGCCCGCCTTCAGGGCTCCCGCCAGGGCGAGCGCCTCCTGCGCGCCCACCTTCACGCCCCGTCGCCGCAGCTCGTAGAAGAATGGCAGGAACATGGCTTTCAGGCCCGCGAGCGCCGACCGCGTCCGAAGGCCTCGGCCACGGAGACCAGGTCCTGCTCCTTCTTCAGCAGGGCGCCGAGGAACGGCAGGTTCTCGTCCAGCTTCAAGTCGTTGATGCCCTGGGCCTTGAGCACGGCAATCCAGTCGATGAGCTCGCTGGTGGAGGGGCGCTTGCGCAGGCGGGTGAAGCCGCGCAGCTCGTAGAAGACCTTGAGGACCTGGTCGGTGAGCGCGGCGTCGAGCCCCGGGTGGTGCACGTCGACGATGCGGCGCATCAGCTCCGCGTCGGGGAAGTCGATGAAGTGGAACACGCAGCGGCGCAGGAACGCGTCCGGCAGCTCCTTCTCGTTGTTGGACGTAATGACGACGATGGGGCGGTGTTTCGCGGCCACCTCGTCGTTCGTCTCGGTGACGCGGAAGCGCATCCGGTCCAGCTCGTGGAGCAGGTCGTTGGGGAACTCGAGGTCCGCCTTGTCGACCTCGTCGATGAGCAACACGACGCGCTCGGGGGCGGAGAACGCCTCGCCCAGGGGGCCCATGCGGATGTATCGGCGGATGTCTCGCACGTCGCCGTCGCCGAAGCGCGAGTCATACAGGCGCTGCACGGTGTCGTAGACGTACAGGCCGTCCTGCGCGCGGGTGGTGCTCTTGACGTGCCAGGTGAGCAGCTTGTGGCCCAGGGCCTGGGCGATGGCCTCCGCCAGCAGCGTCTTGCCGGTGCCCGGCTCGCCTTTCACCAGCAGGGGGCGCTGGAGGGTGAGGGCACAGTTGACGGCGGCCTGGAGGCCCTCGTGGGTCAGGTAGGAATCGGTGCCTCGGAAGCGGACGGAAGGAGGGGCCGGAGTCATGTCCCGGCTCCTTTAACATCCACGACGTCGCCGCGGGGGCTCGGGTCCATCCCTGGGAGGGGGCTGCTCGGCGGGCCGCTGTCCCTCCCTCCGGGGCACGTCAGACCCTTTCCCTATCCTCGTTCGTATCCCAGCAAGGCCAAGGAATGCGGTGGGTCGCGTTCTTGGTGGGAATCCGAGTGCTTGGAGGCATCCGTCGTGGGTCACCCGTTCGTCGTCACGTTGTTGTTTGTGTGGGCGCTCTCCTCGATGGTGCGCTCCTGCCCGACGGCGACCGCCCTGCTGCCCGAGCGCCCCGTGACGGTGGAGACCCAGGCCTCGGTGATGCCCAAGCCGGTGGTGGAGACGGTGCCGTCGCCTCATGTTCCAGGCTGATACGTCTGTTTCAGGATGGCCCCCGGGTCTGAGACTTCTGCTCGGAGCAGGACCCTGGGGAGGGGGCTGGGGCTGAAAATCGCTCGGGGGATGACCGTTGGCGCGCGTCGTGCAGCGGATTTCCCGCCGATAACCCAGGACGGCGTATATCCTCCCGTCACATGTCCATTGCGAACGAGCTTGGAGAGATGTTCCGGCGCGAGCTGCAGTCCCAGCTAGTGCCCTTGCAGCAGGCGGTGAATCGGTTGGAGGAGGGCCTTGAGGCCCTGGACATGCTGCGTTCAGTGACGTTCCGCCTGGCGCCGCTGACCAGCCGGTTGGGAGCGCTGGCGGGAGTGCGTCCCGCGGCGACGACGCGGCAGGCGGCGGTGTTGCCGGCGCCGGCGGTGAAGCGTGGCAAGCCGGGACGTCGTCCCACGGCGCAGGTGGAGTTGCCGTTGGTGGCGACGCGTGGCGCGGCGGCGAAGGCGCCGGTTGCGGTGGCGCGTGGAGCGAAGACGGCGGATGGCTCGCGTTCGTGCGCCATCATCGGGTGCAAGCGCCCCAGCCGTTCGAAGGGGTATTGCTCGGCGCACTACCAGAAGCTGCGGTTGCTGATGCGCACGGACCGTCGTCCGACGGCGTGGGTGGATGACGCCCGGCCGCAGTCGGTGCAGGACGTGAAGCTGCCGCGCGGTCGTGCGGCGAGCAAGGCGCTGCAGGAGGCCCAGCCGGTGGCCGCGAAGCGTGGCGCGTCCCGGTCCAAGACGGCGGCGCGTGGCAAGAAGGGCAGGATGGCGTAGCTGAGGGGAGTCGCGGAAGGTTCGCGCTCCACTCGCTGTCCATTCGAGGTGGGCTCCTGAAGTGAGGGAGCCCGCCGCCCCGTTCGAGTGTCCCTGAGGAGGGCCGCTGCGCGAGGCGTGTATCCAGGCCGTGAGTTTTTCCGGTCCGTGGGGCCTGTTCCACAATGACGGAGCCGAGGCCGCGTGGGTCGCGCCCGTCCATGCGACGCGGCTGTCGTCCTGAGTCAGTCCACTCCCGCCCCGAATGGAGGCGAGGCCGCGCGGGTCGCGCCCGTCCAGACGACGCGGTTGTGTCCTGAGGCGTCCACCCAGGCTCAAGCGGAGCCGAGGCCGCGCGGGTCGCGTCCGTCCATGCGACGCGGCCGTGTTCTGAGGCGGTCCACCCCCAGCCCGAGCGGAGGCGTGCTCGCAAGCACGACGCCCGACAGGCCCACCGACGTCCTGAGCCGCGAGCCGCCCTGTGAGGCGATGTGCTCGGGTGCAAGGGAGAGGACGCGAATGGGTGTGTCGCGCTCCTGCCCTGCGAGCCGGCGTGTGCCGAACACCCCGGGAAGCCCCTGTTTCTTCAGGGCGGGAGAGCGTCGTCCAGGCGGGCGTGTGGATGGCGGACAGCGGGGCGCGCGCTCCCGTTGACAGTAAGGGTCCCGTGATGGGATTCGGGCGCCATGAGTGAGCAAGGCTATCCAGTCACCGTGGCGGTGCGGCGCCCTGATGGGCGAGTGGAACAGGTGCGAGTCGGCACGGCGTTCAAGAATGAAGAAGGCTTCACGCTGAGGATGGGCGAGCTGTCCATCGGCGGAACGCCGGATGCGGCGTCGGCGGCGCCTCGTCGCGCGGCGGCGCCCAGTGGCGGCGGCGGCGGTGGTGGCGGCGGGGACGGAATGGTCTTCCCGAACTACGGCCGCAGCAAGGGCGCGCCGGTCGCGGGCGCGAGCATGCAGGACCTCGAGTTCTATGCGAACGGCGCGCGCCGCTCGCTGAACGACCCGAGCAAGTCGCGCTGGCACGACAAGGAGCGCCAGTTGCTGAGCGCCATCGAGGCGGAGATGGCCCGGCAGCAGGGTGGTGGCGGTGGTGGTGGCAACGAGGGCTACGGCAATCGTGGGGGCGGGGACGGCTACGGCAGCCGTGGAGGTGGCGGCTACCAGGATGACGTTCCGCCGCCGAGCGATGACGACAACATCCCGTTCTGAAGTGAAGTGACGGGCGCCCTGTCACGGGGCGCTCGTGAGTCGGGACACGGACACCGTGCGAAACACGGTGTCCGGACCGGCTCGCAAGCAGGAGTACGGAGGCGTGAGGACGTCCGCGCCGTGCGCAGGGCCGTCGAGCAGGAGCGCGGTGCGCCCCGGTGGCCTGGTCTCACGACGACAACGTGGACCGCCACTCACTCAGGCCGCGGCCTGGGGTGCACTGGCGCACGGGAGCCACACGGTGAAGGTGGTGCCCTGGCCGACGGCGCTGTCGACGGTGACCTCTCCGTGGTGTCCATCGACGATGCGGCGGACGATGGCGAGTCCCAGTCCGGTGCCACTGGCGCGAGTGGTGAAGAAGGGCTCGAAGATGCGCTGTTGGACCTCGGGAGCAATCCCGTGCCCGGTGTCGGAGATGGTGAGCCGGGCGTGAAGAGTCCCGGAGCGCGTCTCCGGCTCGATGCGAGTGACGAGGCTGCCGCCCGAGGGCATGGCCTGCACGGCATTGGTGAACAGGTTGGTGAGGGCGACGTGGAGCAGGTGGGCATCCAGGTCGATGGGAGGCAGCGGCTCGTCCAGGGTCCGCGAGACGTTGATGCCCGAGGGCCCCGAGCGCAGTGAGGCGCTCAAGGCGCCCTCCACCACGGGGCCGAGCGCCTGGGTCCGCAGTCGTGGCTCCATGGGGCGGGTGAAGTCGAGCAGGTCATTGACGATGAGGTCCAGGCGCTGGACTTCCTCATCCATGATGACCAGCAAGGTGCCCGCGGGCCCATGGGCCGTCTGGGGCGCGAGTCGGCGGATGGCGGCGAGCGCGTTGGAGATGGCGCCCAGGGGATTGCGGACCTCGTGGGCCACGGTGGCGCTCAGCTCTCCGAGGGCGGCCATGCGCTCGCGTCGCACGAGGGTGGCCTGGGTGGCGGCGAGCGTCTGCAGGGACTGGCGCAGCTCCTGGTTGAGGTGGCTCACCTCTTCCTGGGCGCGACGGCGCTCGCTGAGGGCGCTGGCGAGGAGCAGTCCGGACACGCTGGCCACGGCGAGGAAGGACTGGAGGAAGGTGAGGCTGTCGTTGTGCCAGGCGAACTGGGCGAAGGGGCCGTTGCCGTGGGCGGTGTGCCAGAGGGCGAGCGAGGACATCACCGCGGTGGCCATGGTGGTGCCCCGGGCCTCGAAGCGCAGGGCGGCCCAGAGCAGGAAGGGGAAGGACAGGTAGGTGACGGGGTGGAAGGTGGCGGGAGGCGCGGCGGTGGGCGGCATGCTGAACACCCACTGGGTGGTCACGCCGAGCAGCAGCAGCAGGGCCGCCAGTTCCAGCCGTCGTTGCCGGTTCCACCCGTCGAGTCCCCGTGAGAGCCAGGTGAGCAGCAGGGGCGCCACCAGCAGCACGCCCATGGCGTTGCCCACCCAGAACACCCGCCACGAGGGCCAGAAGTCACTGGGTGCCAGGCGCAGGGCCGACAGCATCATCCCCATGCCCAGGGTCGCGCTGATGAGCGTGCTACCGAGGGCGGCCAGTCCCACCAGTCCCAGCACGTCCCGCACGCGGTCCATCGCCGGGTGGAGTCGCACCAGTCGCCGCAGGAGCACGGCGCCCACCATGGCCTCGAGCAGGTTGCCGGCGGCGATGACGAAGCTGGTGGAGGTGATGGGTCCGTGGGAGTCGCCGACGACGAGCGGCTCCACGAGGATGGCGGCGAGGGCGAGCAGCGGCCACTCCCGGTGTCGCGTGAGCAGGAGCCCCACGAGCGCCACGCCGCTGGGGGGCCACATGGCGGAGACCAACTCGGGAGGGAAGGCCAGCACCGCGCCCAGCCGCACGCCGAGCGCATAGGTCGCGGTGAAGAGCACGAGCCGGAGGAGGGGCTGCCAGCGACGGGGATAGGACTTGAACGAGGGCACGTCCCATTCGTCGGGCCTCGCTCGGGACATGCGTCGCGACGAGGCGGTGGGTTCCGACGCCTTTCGGTCGACGGAGACTGGCATGGGCCTGCCTGCGCCGGGAAGCACCCGACCTCCTGGATGCGGACGGCTTCCGGCTCGGTCTGGAAATCAGGAGACCTCCACGCGCGTAGCAGTGGGGTGGGTCCAGGATGTCTCGGCACTCAGAGTACGCAATCACTTGCAATACAGGGGTTTCCCTGAGGTCACCGCCCGCTTTGCGTGGAGCATCCGCGCACGGAAAGTAAATGTATCGCCGGGCTTGCTTCGGATTTGGTGCGAAACGCTTCATTTTTGAAGCACGGGCCTCCTCTCAGTAAATCCGTGGGATTGCTGAGTCGGATGTGCGCAAGAAGCTTCAAGACTGAAGCTGCTTCCGACGCGGTGCACCGTCATTTCAAGGGCTTCGTTTCTGGCGTGAATCCTGCTCGACAGAACAGGCCAGGGAATCCCTCCCATCCGGCGTGGCGGTGAAAAGACGAGGCCATGAAATGACACCCAATGTCTGTGTCGTCGGAGCCGGGGCTTTCGTTCCATCGCGTCGGGTGAGCAATGCGCGCATCGCCCGGGCCATTCCTGGGTGGCCCGCGGAGCGCATCGAGGAGAAGCTGGGCATCCGTGAGCGGCGCTTCCTCTGGGACATCGACGAGGCGACGGGACGCGCGGTGCCTCCGCCGGAGGATGACGGCCACATCTACCCCGCGACGAACACGGACATGTGCGAGGTGGCGCTGCGCAAGGCGCTGACGGGCGCGGGCGTGGAGGCGGGGGAGCTGGACGCGCTCTTCGTCGTCACGTGTACGCCGGACGCGCCGCACTTCAACCATGACGCCATGCAGCTGCACCACCGGCTGGGGCTGCGGGAGGACGCCTTCGCGTTGGTGGTGGATGACGGATGTGGTGGCACGACGTACGTGTTGGACCTGGTGAAGAAGATGATGGACGGGGGCCGCTTCCGCACGGTGGCGGTGGTGGCCTCGGCCTTCACGTCGCCGCTGGTGAACCGGGAGGTGTACCTGGACGAGCTGCCTCCGGGGCCGGGTCGGGCCAAGACGCTCCAGGGCTACCTCTCCATGTACGTGTTCGGGGACGGGGCGGGCGCGGTGGTGCTCCAGACGAAGCAGGACGCGCCGGCGGGGGCGGGCATCCTCGCCTCCTTCTCGGGCAACGCGCATGGGGACCTGGTCATCCGCAAGGGGGGCGGGGTGTTGAAGCTTCCCTACCAGCCAGGGCGGTCGCGTCCGGCGGACATGGCCTTCGTGGTGGATGGGTTTCGCGTGGCGCGCAGCTATCCGGAGTACATGCAGAAGTGCCTGGACACGGTGTTGAATCCCAGACCCGAGCTGAAGGGTGAGGTGAAGCGGTACTACTTTCACCAACCCAACAAGCGGGTGATGGATGCCTTCGTGTCGCGCGCGGGGCTTTCGCCCGAGACTGTCGCTTGCAATGTTGACTTGTATGGAAATACGTCGGCGGCGGGGATGCTCATCCTGCTGGCGGAGGACCTGGAGGCGGGTCGCGTTCGACTGGGTGCGGGGGACATTGTGTTGGTGGCGGCCGTTGGAGCGAATATCCACTACGGCGCGCAGTTGATTCGGCTGTAAACTTCGAGTGCCTCCTTCCCCCCGTGGAGACACCGTTTGATGACAGACATGAAGCAGAAGTCGGACGTGCTCGAGCCCCACCTCGCGCGCGAGTTGGAGGAGCGAGTCTCGTTGGCGACGCGCGAAGACACCGCGCGCGGATTGTTTTTCAATGGCGTGCTTGGCGCGGTGAAGGTGCTTGGTGGCGAAAGCGCGGTACAGCAGTGCCTCGCCGTCGCGGGAGAAAAGAAGTACGTCGATTTCTTCAACTACCCGGTGGCGGCGTTCCTGCGGCTGTCTTTCACGGCGGCGCAGGTGATGGGGCCGCAGCTCGGTGGGTTCGACCCGGCGTTGCGGAGGATGGGCGTACAGGCGACGTCGGACTTCCTGTCCTCGGCGGCGGGCAAGACGCTGCTGTTGTTGGCCGGGAACAGCCCGAAGCGGATGCTGGGCAACCTGCACTCGGGCTACCGGGCGGCGGTGAGCTACGGTGAGCGCGGCGTGACGTGGACGAGCGATACGAGTGGCGTCTTCACGATGAAGCGCGACTTCATGACGCCGGCCTATCACGAGGGTGTGCTCCAGGCGGTCATCGAGGCGATGGGCGGAACGCAGGTGCACGTGAGCGGCAAGAAGACGGGGCCGCTCGACGCCGAGTACACGCTGTCCTGGCAGTAGCAGCGGCCTCCAGGCGCGCGCGGTAAGGAGGGGCCGTGCGCGCCAGGGGCTCATGGGCCAACGGGTAGAGGCTGTCGGCGGGCAGGGACCCGGATGCGTGCGGGCTCCAGGACTCTCAAGAGGAGGAACCTATGTCGCGGTGGCACGGTGGTGCGGTGGTGCTGGGTGCGTGGGTGATGCTGGCGGGAGTCCCCGAGGCGCGAGCGGCGGAGGAGGTCTACCAGTTCCGCACGCAGGAGGACCCGACGAAGCCCCCGGACGCGGCGGTGTGCGCGGCGGCGCCGTTCGAGACGACGGTGAAGCTGGGCGCGAGCATCTACGTGCCGAAGAGCCGCGAGCGCGACGGCAAGTGGGTGAGCCGGGGAGAGAAGAGCGTGGGGTCGGCGACGGCGTGCCTGCGAATCACCGACACGCGCTTTCCGGCGGGGCAGCAGATACCGGCGCACATGCGTTTCAATCTGCCGGAAGGGAGCTTCACGGCCTCTGGGACGTGCACGCTCGTGAGCAACGACGTGCCGGTGGCGGGGCTCGTGCTGGCGGGGTGTGCGCTGAAGCTGGTGGAGGCGCCGAGCGGCTACGCGGGCGGCACGGTGTCGAGCACCAGTGTGTTCAACCCTGGGAAGCTGCCTGGCTATGCGACGGGCTCGAACTACACGCTCTACGTGTACCGGGCCGAGGCCCCGAAGGCCGCCGGAGCCAAGGCCCCCGCGCCCTGAGCCGCCCGCGCCCTCGCGTGCGTCGAGAGTGCCGGGTTGAGCCCCTTGAGAGGCAAGGGTCCACCCTTCGTCACAGTCGGACGGGGGTGTACCAGGGCTCTCGGCGGTGCGAGGCGGCGGTGCGGACCGGGTCGGGTGGCTGGGGGACGCTGGTGTAGTGGAGGCGATAGCCGCGCGGCAGCGTCTTCCAGTACGTCACATTCCAGGGAGTGAGCGCCTCGCCGCGCTTCGACTCGGGAACGGGGCGGTTTCCATCGCCGAGCTCCTCGTGGAAGCGAAACTCCGCCTCGGCGATGTCGAGACTCAGGGCTTCGATGACCCAGGACTCCGGGGCGTCGTTGACGCTGGGCTCCTCGCCGGCGTTGACGTAGCGGCTCCAGTCGGGCCGGGCCTGGGTCTCCCAGAGCGCACCTCCCGAGGGCGTGAGTTCATAGACCTGGATGGAGCGCGGACGGGGCCGGAGGATGGCCTGGGAAATCGCCTCGGGGGTGAAGAGCTCCTCCATGCCGTCCGGGTGTTCGTGGATGCGGATGAGGTCCCGCTCGGCGAGTCCGGCCAGGCGCTCGCACAGCTCCTCGTGGGAGAAGCGAGGGTCATCGCGCATGTTGAGTGAGCCCGCGGGGTCCGGCGACACGAGCAGCTGAAGGGGCGTCGGCAGCTCCAGGGCTGCCTCCAGGAGCCAGAGGTCCAGGAGGTCCACGGGCGCGTTCTCGGGGAGCATTCCTGGAGGATAGAGCATCGGGTGGGGGGCTGGGCACGGGTTGGCTGCCGGACGATTCATTTCGTTTTCGGAAATTCCGAAAACGGAGCGGTTGTTAGAGAAGCGCCATGAAGCGGCTCCGATTCGTCCTGGAAGTGCACCGGGCCACCCACCGCATCGGCCTGTTCCTGGAGGCGGTCGAGCCTCCCTTGGGGCTCTCGCAGGGGGAGGCCCACCTCTTGGCGTACTTGTTGGAAGCGGGGGACACCTCGCTGAGCGAGCTGCACGCGGCCTTCGCACACAAGCGCTCCACGCTGACCAGCTACATGGACCGGTTGGAAGCGAAGCGTCTGGTGAAGCGGGAGGCGAGGCCCGAGGACCGTCGCTCGTTCCAGGTATTGCTGACGGGAGCGGGCCGGGCGTTGGCCACGCGGGTCCACCGCCGGCTGGAAGTCCTGGAGGCCGCGGTGCTGGAGCGGCTGGGCGACGAGGATGTGGAGGGCCTGACGACGGGGCTCGAGGCGCTCGCCGAGGTGGACCACGTGGCCCGCCCGGAGCGCAAGTCGAAGCCGAAGGTGAAACCGTGAGCGTGGAAGGGGGCGACCTGGGGGACGCGGACTTTCTCGCGGCGGTGGAGGCGGCCACCTATCCGGGAGAGCGGTTCCGTCACCGGGAGCACCTGCGGCTGGCCTGGCTGTGCCTGCGCGCGGAAGGCTTCGAGGCGGGGCTGGCGCGGCTGCGCGACCTCATCCGGCGCTACGCCACGACGCTCGGGGCGGCGGGCAAGTATCACGAGACGCTGACCCGGGGCTGGGCGGAGCTCGTCCAGGGGGCGATGGACGAGTCACCGGGGAGCGCGTCCCTGGAGGCCTTGTTGGAGACGACCCCGGAGCTGGCCGACGCGAAGCTGTTGGCGAGGCACTACCAGAAGGAGACGCTGGACTCGGCCGAGGCACGAGCTTCCTGGGTGGCACCGGACCTGAAGCCGCTGCGAGCAGGGGCCGCCCTTCGAGGAATCGGAGGGAGCGCGCTCCGGTAGAGGGTCAGGGGCCCGTGAGGTTGTGGTCGCGCATGTACTTGTCCAGGGTGCGTCGGGCCTGGGTGCGGACCTTGTTCCGGAGGAAGGGCGTCCATCCGAGGACGAGCCCCGTGGGCCCGAGTGCCTGACGAGACCAGGTCCAGAAGTCGAAGCGGTCTTGGTGGCGGACAATCTTCCCGTCGCGGAACTCGAACTCCGCGTCGATGCGGTTGAGGACTTTCCGGCCGGTGGTGGCGAAGGTGTAGAGGGCATCCCAGTGGGCGCGACCGGTGCGGTCATCGGCCTGGACGTCGCGGTAGGTGACCTGCAGGTCCTTGCCGCGCTCGCAGAGCATGGTCCACATGGCGGTGGTGCTCCCGTGGCGCAGGCCAATGAAGACGGAGTCGGAGAACTCCACGTCCGGGTGGTAGCAGGCGTTCATGGCCTTCGAGTCACGGCGCTGGAACGCCGAGTAGAAGTCGACGATGAGCTGGGAGTGCGGATTCATGCGGGGAGGTCTACCAGACCTGTGCTCGCCCATGCTGGGGCGTCCCGGGAGTTTTCGGGAGGGGACGGCCGAGGTGGCGAAGACCTCATCTGGAGCCTTCCGGCGTGGCACCGGGTGGGGGGCACATGGCAAATTGCGCCCCATGGCTCGCGACATCGTCATCTGGCCGCACAAGGTCCTCACCTCGCCCACGAAGCCCGTGACGGACTTCGGTCCCTCGCTCCAGACGCTCCTGGAGGAGATGGCCGAATCCATGAAGGAAGCCGAAGGCATCGGCATCGCCGCCAATCAGGTGGGCGTGTCGCTGCGCGTGGCCCTGGTGGGGCGTGAGGACGGGACGTCCTTCGAAATCGTCAACCCACAAATCCTGGAGCGGAAGGAGAACGTCACGTTGGAGGAGGGCTGCCTCTCCGTCCCGCGTGAGTGGGAGAAGTGCCCGCGGTTCCACCGGGTCAAGGTCCGCTACCAGGACAGGACAGGGGAGTGGCACGAGGTGGAGGCGGAAGGGCGCCTGGCGCACGTCCTCCAGCACGAAATCGACCACCTGGATGGCCACGTCTTCGTGGACCACCTTTCCGGGCTGAAGCGCACGCTCATCCTGGACAAGATGAAGAAGCTTCAGAAGACGAAGGCTCGGCAGAAGGACAGCTGAGCGGCTCGGGAGGGAACGTGGCGCCTGGCACCATTCCCGAGCGGGTGACGGCCTTCCGCGAGCAGTACCGCGGTGAGCATGTCGGTCCCCGCTACTCTGGCCGGGCGCACTTCGCCTTCACGAGTCTGGGCTCGCTGGGCGTCATCCTCCTGGCGCTCTCTCGAGTAGAGGCGGTGCGTCCCTGGGAGTGGCTGACGGTTCCCGGGGTCTTCTTGCTGGGGAACGTGGTGGAGTTCCTGGGGCACCGGGGGCCCATGCACCACAAGAGGCGGGGGCTGGGGCTGCTCTTCCAGCGGCACACCGAGCAACACCACCGCTTCTTCACCCACGACGCCCTGGCCTACGAGTCCTCCCGGGACGTGAAGATGGTGCTCTTCCCGCCGGTGTTGCTCCTCTTCTTCCTGGGAGCTGTCGCCGCGCCGCTGGGAGTGCTCACCTTCCTGGTGTCGACGCGGAACGTGGGCTGGCTCTTCGTGGCGTCGACGGTGGGCTACTACCTCTCTTACGAGTGGCTCCACTTCTGCCACCACCTGCCGCCCGAGCACCGACTGGCCCGACTCCGGCCGCTGGGCTGGCTTCGCAGGCACCACCAGGCGCACCACGACCCCTCGAAGATGGGGCGCTGGAACTTCAACATCACCGTTCCGCTCTCGGACTGGTTGTTCGGGACGCTGGCCTCGCCCCCAACGTCGGAGGGCGGGCGGAGGGCCGACCCCTGATGCCGAGGAAGCCTTCCTGGGGCGTCGGGGGTTCACGAAATGCGGTTCGGTGGATAAATCCTGCGGACCGATCATCCGGTATTTGACGGACGACAGGTGACGAGGTACTAACTGGACCCCTGCTCGACGCCTTGGTGCCCCGGCACCTGACGGCGAACGGACGGGGGAAGTAAACGGTCGACGAAGGTTGTTGACCTGGGACGCGGCGGTGATAGAAGCCGCGCCCCCTGGCCGAAACGGTGATCGCGGTAACCCACCGGGGCGGACGCAGGAAAAAAGACGGAGCCAACCAAATAGGTTGATCCGGGGCGCGGTGGTGATAGAAGCCGCCCTCTCGAAAGAAGCAGCGGAAGCCACTGGGCGGCGCTGGAGACTTCGGGAAGCAGCAAAGAAGAAAAGCGAAACTGGGTGGTTGACAGGGAGCGCGAAGATGAAATAGAAGAGGCGCCCCGCTGACGCCGGAAAGAAGTAGAAGGCGGCAGCAAGGTAGCAGGAAGTCGCGGATGAAACAAGTGGCTCGGTCTTTGAAAACCAAATAGCAAGCCCAAGAAGAAGAGAAGGATTGCGGAAACCGCAGTCAATCTTTGAGAAGGCACCAGCAAGGGAGCGCTGAGAAGCGCATACCAGCAGTGCCTGCAGTG
>NZ_JABUMR010000022.1:0-58476 GCF_013336725.1 Myxococcus sp. CA040A
GGAACCGGCAGCGTCAACACGCGCATCCCGGACCCTTGTGACAGGTGTTCGCCCGGGGGATGCAGGAGTCGCCACAGGGTTTGCTGCTGGGCCCACAGCGTCGGCAGCAGGCACCACCTCCGCCACCGCCTTCAGACGGGTATTCGCACGTCATCGAGTTTGGGTTGCATTCGCTCTCGCCCAAGCACTCGTCTTCAACGTGCCACTCCCGACGCCCCTCTTTGTCCGCCTTGCACCTGAGCACGGCGTACTCATCGCACATGAGCGTTCCGGGCTCTTCGTTCGCACAAGAGTCGCCTCCAATGTCACACCCCTGCAGCGTCAGTGCAGCCACCAGCAGCACCATCAACCTGGTCATGGTCCCCCCGTCAGATGAATGAGCAGGGGTGTATGCTTTCAGCGCGAGGGGATACCTCGCAAGCCAGTTCTAGCCCTTTGCCTCAGGCCACAGCTCAAGCTGCCCCGCCCCGCGTTCCTTTCGCGCCCGCGGGGTCGGGGGCGGCGGAGGCTGGAGGAGCAGGCTCCGGGCATAGGACTGGGCGGCCTTCCGGAGCCTGTCCTTCGCCCTCGCGAATTCCACCTCGTCGTCGCCCGCGTCCGCGTAGGCCAGGGCAGCCGCGACGAGCCTCTCCCATGGGGTGGCGTACGTCTCCGCCACGGGCGTGGACAGGGACTGCCCCCGCGTCGCCCTCTTCTGGTGTGCGTGGCACTGCCTCCGCCCTGGCGCGGCGGTACGGGTGCAGTCGCCCACGGTGCAGTGCTCCGGGGGGCACGGCGTCACGTGTTCCTCCCCTCGTGGGGCTTCGGGCTCTCCTCGAAGTTGAGGTTGTCGAACGTGAGCGCCTCAATGCGCTCGCGCAACTCACGGAGGGCCGCACGGGCCGAGTCGAACTGCACGGCGAGCCTCTCCCTTCCCGCCCGGAACTCCACCGCGGCCTCGGCGGCATCCCGCGCCTCGCGCTCTTCTCCACCCTCCTCCTGGCCGTCGGCCACGCAGGCGTTCCGCTCGCGGCGCCAGTCGCTGTTGTAGGCCGTCCGGCACTCACGGCGCACGCACAGGAAACGCTGCCTGGGGGCCAAGGCGGCTTCGCAGTACACGCACCGCCCCGCCGGTGCCTCCTCGCGCATCCGGCGGATGAACGCCGGCACCCGTCGCGCGGGCCTGCCTGGATTCGCGGCACG
The DNA here is from genome assembly GCF_013336725.1 of Myxococcus sp. CA040A. NCBI lineage: Bacteria > Pseudomonadati > Myxococcota > Myxococcia > Myxococcales > Myxococcaceae > Myxococcus > Myxococcus sp. CA040A. Next base: position 1,183 of record NZ_JABUMR010000022.1, read on the forward strand.
GTCCCTCACGCGTTTGGCCACCCGGACCCGGCACTTCCGCTCGCAGTACGCCCCTGCCTTCCCAGCGGGAAGCGCCTTGCCGCAGCGTTCGTCCGCGCACGTCCGCTTCTGGGACTCCTCGAGGCACGTCACGGCACACCTCCCTTCCGGTAGGCCGGCGTCACCAGGTCCGCCCAGGACTTCGCGGGGCTGGCCTTCGTCGCCTTCGGGGCCGGCACCTTCGCCTTCCTGGGCGCGCGCACCGGCCGCACCTGCGGGGCCAGTGCCACGGGAGGTGGCGGGGGCGCCACTGCGTCCTGTGCGCGGACCGCCGCCGCGAGCGCGTCCTCGCCCCAGGACAGCTCCACCAGCACGGAGGCCTCGCCTTGCGCTTGTGCGTATTTCCACCGCACCAGGGGTGAGGAGTCATCGACGCGGAGCTGCCGGGCCACCTCGTCGCGGACGCTCTTCAGCGCGATGGGCAGGTTGTCGTCCTCGTCCAGCAGCCGCGGCGACACCCGCGTCAGCCGCACCACCAGCAGCGCCGGCCCCGTCCACCCTGGCCAAAGCAGCTCCATGGCCTGGCGCTGGCCCTTCGCCCGCTTCGCCCGCACCTGATGGTGCTCCCGGACGTTGCTGGTGTTCTTCGTGCCCACCGGCACCTCGAAGACGATGCGCGAGCACGTCATTCTGGCCCCCAGAAGCAGGTCGCGCACGTGCGCTGGTACACTCGTGCCGTCAGGGGGTAGCCATGGAGTTTGCCGCTCTTCTCGTGCTTTGCGCTGGAGTGGTCGCGTTCGTCGCTTTCGTGTTGGTGGCGATGATCGCCGCATGGCGACACGACCGGTACGTCATCCGGCCATTGGTTCGACGCCTCCATTGCCCCGCGTGCCAGGAGCCGTATGGAGACATCGAGCCCGATTCTCTTGTGGTGCAGCCCGTCCGCGTAACCCCCCTGCCCGGATCCGGGCCGCTGCCGACGCCTCCACGGAAGCTCCAGCTGACATGTCCGGCGTGCGGGCTCTCCGCCATCTTCACAGAGGCGGGCGAGCTGAAGCGGACGCACCGCGAAGCTCCCCGCGCAGCCTGAGTAGCGAGACAACCTCATCTCAGCACCTCCAGCACCACGCGCACCGCCCACTTCCCCGAAGCGCCCCCGTGGCGGGCCAGCAGCCCCGCCAGCACCTGGGCCTTCCACGCGTCCGCCGGCAACCACCCGCCCGCCGCTCCCGCGTTGCAGTCGTAGACGGCCAGCGCACCACCCGTCCGGCGGATCCCCACCCAGTGCGTGTGGCGGCACTGGGCTCGCTCCGGCGCGGAGTCCCACGTGCCCCTGAGCTGGACGAAGGCCACCCCGTGGACGTCGCCCGGCGGCATGCCCTGCTGGACGCGGTGGCGGACGCCCTGGGCGGCGAACGAGGCCGCCATGCTGGTGGGCGTCGTCCAGGGCTTCGCGGGGAAGCTGGGGAAGGCCGCGCGCACCTGGCGCAACGGCACCCCGAGCACCGCCGCGAGCGCGGACGGGCCGCAGTTCGCCTTCCAGTCCTCGTTCGCTTCGAGGAGGTCCGGCGGCGTGAAGAGCTCAGCGCACGGCGTCATCGCGGCGACTCCTGGTGCAACGGGGCAGGCGCCTGGGACACCAAGCGTCCGTCCGGGGAGAGAAGGAGGACGCGGCCCCGCCAGCCCTCCGCGCGGCACAGGGCCACCATGTGCGCGGTGCCCTTGCCCAGCTCCAGGTCGACGTGCGCCGCCACCCAGCGCACGGAGATGCCGCGCCGGGAGTAGCCCCTCAGCGCCTCGCGCATCAGCTCGTTGCGCACGGGACCCGCGCGCCGCTTGAGTCGCTCCCAGTCCGCCGGGAAGCGGTCCACGTCGTCGGCGCGGAACCACGGCCACTCGACGGAGCAGGCCGTCTCCCACAGCTTGTCAGCGCCGATGGCGGCGGGGCCGTCCTCCTTCCGTGGCCCGCCAGCGCCGTGCATGAGCGTCGCCCCCGGCACACCCGCGAAGCGCCGCACGTACTCGCGCAGCACCGGCAGGTGCGCCAGTGTCAGGCCGGAGGCGCCGCAGCCGAGGAGGATGAGGCGGCACGTCATCGCCCACCTCCGAGCGGCCAGAGGGAGCGCCATGCCCCGAGCCGTGCGCGGTAGTTGCGAATGTGCGCACTCATTGGGCCAACAGACTCCCGGACGTAGTGCCTGGCCCACGCCCGGTGTCCGCGCATCTCATGAACCTCAGCCTCAACTTCGACCACCACCAACGCATCGACGATGGCGAAGAGCAGCGGGCTCAAGGTGCCACCCCCTGGGCCTGACCGCGGTGGGACTCCACCCACGCGGTGACGCTGACGCGGTGGAAGTCATTCCCGTTCGGGATGGCGTTGTTCAGCGCGGCTTCGCACCGGAGACACAGTGCGTGCCCCCACACCTCAGCCCAGCCGTTGCCACCGCAGCCCGTGGCACAGGCCCCACCCACCGGACGCCACCCGCCACCGACGGCGAGGTCCGGGGACCGCGTCTTCGCCGGAGCACTCCCGGCCCGCTCCTCGGGGGTGGCGTTGTCGTTCCACTTCCGCACCAGGTCGCCAAGGTTGTCGCAGCGCTGCTTGAAGAGAGCCCGCACACCGTTGTCCAACCGGCGCAGCACCTCCGGGACACCTCCGCTGCCGGCCAGGGAGAGCAACGCTCGAGACGCGTCGTCGTCCGCGCGCCCGCGCCAGCGGTACTCGCAGTCCTTCGCGTTCGCGAAGACGCGGCCCACCCCATCCGGCAGTGATTCGGTGTGCGGCTCCTCCTGGGGCGGCAGCTCGAATGGGAGTGTGTCTCCCGGCGCGGACACCAGAGCCGGCGGCGTAGACGGTACCTCCGCGTCCTCCTCGCCTGCGACGGCGAGGCGCAGGCCCTCCAGCCCCTGGGCAGTGAGGAGTTCCACCAGAAGCGGCAGGCAGGTGGCCACCACCCAGTTCCGCGCGAACCTGTCCCTCACCTCCAGGACGAGGTGCCCGTCCTCCACCGCGACAGCGCGGGCCGACTGGAGCTGCCCGGCGATGACGAGCTTCTTCTGGGCCTTCAGCTCGCCCAGAACACGGATCCACGCGCGCGCCGCCTCGGTACCCTCGGGCACGTCCTCCCGGCACATGGCGGCCCCGGGCTCCGACTCGGGCACGGGCGCCTCCGCCACGGCGTCGAGGCTCCACGCACCGCTGAGCAGCTGCTCGGCCACCTCTGCCCCCGCGCGGGTTGTGCCCACCAGCACCCAGACGACAGTGGCCCGGAAGCGACTGTCCAACTCCCCGCGGCACACCGGCGAGCGGGGGACTCGGGAGAACACCTCGCGCCACTCCGCGAGGGTCCGCCGCTCCAGCGCCGCCAACGCGTCCTCCAGCATCTGCACGGAGGTGCGCTCGCCCCAGGGCCAGAAGCCGTGGGCAGCTACCAACGTGTTCCACGCGTCGCGCAGCGCCCGCACGTCAACCGGGAGGGTGTCCGGCTTGCGGTGCTCCCTCGGTCCGCCGGGCTGGACGTCCCGCAGGTCACGCTGGGCCTGCGTGACACTCCGCCGAGCCCCCCTCGACTTCGAGGCAGAGGGTGGGGGTGGAGGGGGTGGATTCTCCCCCGTCACGCTGGCTGTCACGCTGTCACGCTGGCTGTCACGCTGCTGGCGCGCGCGTGAAATGCGCTTCCGGATGGTGGCAGGCTTCAATTCCTTCAAGGGTTTACCCTCCCCCCTTCCCCCCTCCCTGGCGCCTGTCACGCTGGCGGTCACGCTGCTGGCAGGAGTGTCACGCTGAATGTCACGCTGGTTCTGCGTGACCTCTGGCGCGACGTGCGTGACAGGCAGAGGGGAAGGGGCAGGAGGCGCCACGGCAGTGGGGGGTGTTGCAGGGCGCGCGCCGACCACCGGGGCCAGCAGTGCCACAGCCCTCTCCCACCCGTGGTTCACGCCGGCCGCGTAGCTCTCCGCACGCAGCCGCGCCTCGCGCTCCTCCAGCAACTGCGCGCGCAGCTCCGCGACCTGGGCCTGGGCGCAGGGGCATGCGTCCGCGAAGAAGCTGGCGGGCACCCCTGGGTCTTCTCCGCGGGCACGGCTCGCGGTGCCGCTCCCCACGGGCGGAATCACCTGCTGGGCCTGCTCCGCGGTGACGAGCTGGCCCCCCAGCAGGCGCACCATGCCGGGCGGCACCTCTTCCTCGGGCGTTGTGGGGTGATTGCAGGCGGCCATGGGCTACGGCTCCTCGGGATGGACGGGCATGGCTGGAAGAAGGGGCGACGGTGGAGCGGTGCGCGGGTGGAGGCAGGCGGAGCCGGCGAGTACCGGGAGGCGGAAGCTCAGGCGCGCCGGCGGCACCCATGCGCAAGGCGGGTGGAGGCAGCACGTGGGCGGAACCGGCTGGTCCACGCAGCCCGCCCGCCAGTTCACGTCGTGGCGACAGGTCGGCCACGGGGCCTGGTACCTCGCGTGGGCGGACGCACCGCCGGCCGTCGCCGCGTGGAAGGACACCTTCCCCGTTTCAGTGACGTCTCCGCCCATGCGCATGGCACCGCAGCGGGGGCAGCGCTCAGCCAGCGTCGGGTACAGGCACCGGCTCACGCTGCCCTCCGGTTCTTCAGGAAGGCCTCGGCGAGCTTCCGCACCCGGTTCTCATCCGTCTCCAGCTTCTCCATGAGGCTGGCCTGCGGGTCTCGGATGCCCTCCATCTGGTCCCGCTTGATGCCCAGGACATCCGCCACCACCGGGTCCGAGCCGCTTTCGGAGACGAGGAAGTAGGCCATGACGGGGTCCGGCTGCCCGTCCCGATGCACCCGGCCGCACGCCTGCTCGTGCACGCCGGGGCTCCAGTCCAGCTCGCCGAACACCACCGTGCGGCAGCAGCCCTGGAGGCCGTCCAGCCCCGCGCCCGCGCGCAGCGACATGATGAGGACGGGCGTCTGCCCGGACTTGAAGCGCTGGGCCTCCGCCTCCTTCTGCGCGGGCGACTCCTGGCCGGTGAAGATGGCCGGGGAGTACTCGGCCAGCCGCTCCTCCCAGATGCGGTACACCTCGTGGTGCCAGCCGTAGAGGAGGACGCGCTCCCCATTCTCCACCAGCATGCGGACGAACTCGGCGACGAAAGTCGCCTTGCTGATGCCGGTGGCCTGGCGCAGACGCCATGAGAGCTCTCCGGAGGCGTGCATGCGCTCCTCGGGCTTCACCCCACCCTGGGCGAGGATGATGCGCGCCAGCTCCGCCGCCTTGTCCTGCACCGCGTCCAGCGCCTTGGTGTCTGCCTCCACCGTGTGCACCATTCGGGTGAGGGCGGGCAGCTCCCGGCCGACGTCCCCGCGTGTGCGGCGCAGCATGAGGCCCGCGTCACGCAGGTAGGTGCCGAAGGCGCGCGGGTCCTTGAAGGACAGCTTGTCCTCCACGCCCGTGCACCACTCGCGGCTGAACTCCTCGCGCGTCCCCAGCACACCGGGTTTGATGGCGTCGAGGACGTGAAACATCTCCCCGCCGTAGTTGTAGATGGGGGTGGCCGACAGCCCGGCCACGAAGTTGGCGCGCTCGGCGAGAAAGTGCGCGGCGCGGTACTTCTCCGACTCGGGCCCGCGCCGCAGCTCCTGGCACTCGTCGAAGACGACGGTGCGCACCCCGGCGCTGACGAGCGTCTCCGCCCAGCCGGAGAGCTTGTGGTAGTTGAGGACGAGGACGTCGGGCCAGGGCAGCTTCTTCCCTCCCCTGCCCCGCGTGACTTCCTCCGGCGTCGCGCGCTTCGCCACGTGGACGCGCAGGCGTGGCAGGAAGCGCGCCAGCTCCCGCTGCCACTGGCGCGGAAGGTGCGTCAGCGTCACCACCACCGCCGGCAGCGTGCGCGTGTCGGTGAAGGCAGTCAGTGCGCTGGCCGTCTTCCCCAGGCCCACGTCGTCCGCCAGCAACAGGTGCCGCATCCGCAGGAACATGTCCGCCGCGCGCCGCTGGTACTCCCGCGGGGGCACGTTCATCTGGAAGTCCGGCGCCTGGTAGTCCGCGGAGAGCAACTCCGCGACAGCCGCCTCGCGCCGGGTGTGCTCCCGCGCGCCATGGCGGAGGAAGTCCTGGGCCTCCTTCCCCACCACCTCCAGGGGGTAGCGCTCGATGAACCACTCCAGCTCCCGCGCCGTCTCCGCGGTGGCGGCCATCAGCACTTCGCCCACGTCGCCCTTGTTGATGCGGTCGAAGACGCGCTTCAACCGGAGGGACACGTGCGGCTCGCACTGAATGACCCAGGCAGGCCGCTCGCCACCGCGCGTCCCCAGCTTCCGCTTCTCCAGCCGGACAGTCCCGAAGCACTTCGTCACAGTAGGCCTCCTCGCAGCACAGCGACGCGCACCGGCTTGCCGCGCATCAGCGCGGGCAGGCCGTCGTGGTGAGAACGGGTGGTGATGAGCAGGAGGCCGTGGACTTCCTCCCGCTCGGCGTAGTCCAGGAGCTGCCGGGTGACGGCGGAGATGCTGCCGTCCACCTTCACCTCGACGCCCAGGTGCCCCACCATGAAGTCGATGCGGCCGGCATCGCCGAGCACGACTTCACGGCGGAAGGACAGGCAGGCCTGGGTGAGCACCTGCTCCAGCGCGGCCTGGAGCTGCGCCTCCCCGGTGCACCGGAAGCGGTGGCCGAGGATGAGCGAGCGCAGGCGGCCCAGCTCTTCGAGGACAGGGGTGGTCATGCCGCGGCCCCCACGCCTGAGCTCTGAAAGGGCATCGGGGCACCGCAGACCCACCCGGCACGTAGAGCTCGAGCCCCTCCGGGTGAGCAGCCATGTGGGTAGGGGTGGAGTACGGTTCCTGTGTGCCCCTTCAAGACCTCACATCTCGGGATGCAGTCCTTCAGGCCATTGCCGAGTTCAGAGAGCTCGGCCGAACGGACTTCCTGAGGAAGTACGGGTACGGCCGTGCGCGGAACTACTTCCTGGTGCACGAAGAGCAGCGCTTCGACTCGAAGGCCATCGTCGGCGCGGCTTACCGCTTCGAGCACCCGGACCGTGGACATCTCACCCCAAATGACTTCAGCGGTGGCGAAGCCACCGTGCAGAAGAAGCTTGAGGACCTGGGGTTCTTCGTAGAGGTGAACGCAGGCGCGCGGAGAGCAGCACCGACGACCAGGAGTACCGCGCTCCCCGAGCTTCAGAAGGGCCGCACATACACCTGGGATGAGCTCGGCGTAGCTTTCGACGTGCAGCCCGCCTGGTTCGGCACCGTCGGGGGCATGGGACCTCGCCCCCGAATGAAGGCGTTGATCCTCATCACCCACCCCGATGGCGCGAAGTCCATCAACTACGGGGACCGGTGGGATGGAGACGACCTCATCTACACAGGGCGAGGCAAGAAGGGGGACCAGGTCTTTCAAGGTGCCAATCGGCAGCTCGCAGAGAATCGCCACACAAACTACGTCTTCGAGTACGTCGGCATCCGCCAACATCGCTTCATTGGCATGGCTCAGTGCACCAGCCACGACTGGGGAATTGCCCCGGACAGCGAGGGCAAGGACCGCCGCGTCCTCTACTTCCGCCTCAAGTTCAACGAGCAGGACGCACAGAGTCCTGAGAAGGAAGACTCTGGCGCGGCACCTCGTCGTCGGATGCCAAGACCAAACCGAATGCCGCGGCCCTTTGACCCTACCCGGGTTCCCGCGGAGTTCATTGCAAGCGAGGAGTATGAGCATCCCGCGGACACCCTCGCGCGACACGAGAAAGCGACACAGGCGCACCACGCGCTGCTCTCGAAGCTGCACCACGCCCTGACGATGGCTGCCTGGACAGACATTCAAGAGATTCCGGGAGCACTCGATCTCTGGGCACGCAGCCCCCATGACGGTCACCGCGTCATCTTCGAGGCCAAGACCTTCGCGGAGGGCAACGACGCGTACCCAGCACGCGCTGCGTTTTCCCAGCTCGTTGAGTACCGACACTTCGACGGTGCCGCGGATGACCGCCTGTGCATGGTCACAAACGCGACTGTCAGCGAAGAACGCGAGGGCTTCCTGCGTGTACAGGGGGTAGCCGTCCTGACATTTGCTGGCAATGAGGTGCGGCTCTCCGGCCCACTCGCACGAGAGTGGTTCGCGGGACTCGCGGTAACGCCTTCCGAGTAGGTATGCAGGGCACGTCATCGCGAGCTCCGCGTGAAGGCGACGACACCGAGGAGTCCGGCGCCCAGGAGGAGGACGAAGGCCACCGCGGCGAAGGCGATGGCGTGCGTGAGGTGCGGCTCGCTGTGGGCGGCGCGTCCGGCCAAGCCAGCGCCTCCCAGGGCGATGGCGCCGAGCACCATGGGGCGGTGGCATGCCTTCATGTCCGGAACTCCTTGCGGACGGGCTCGTAGGGGATGGGCTGCTGGGAGTACGGGACGAAGCTCTTCCCGCGCGCGAGCGGATGCTTCGGGCTGCCGTCAGCCGTCAGCCCCAGGCAATGCAGCGTCCGGCCGGCCGCGCGCGCCAGCGACACGACGCCCGCGATGCGCTCGAGGTTGTTGTCGTGGCTCCCCCATGCCGCGATGACGACAGCCGGCTCCGGAGCGGCCAGGAGCGCGGCGAGAACGGTGTCATTCGCCGGGCCCACCGTCTCGACGCCGGCGGCCACGCGCTTCGCGAGTGCGGCCGGGTACGGCGTCCGGTACGCGCGGAGGTTGCCCACGACGAGGCCCGTGCAGTCCCAGGCCCGGGAGAAGCCCACGCAGCGCGCCAGGGTGTTGTCGTCCAGCAGCCCGTCCGCGTTGGACGGGTTGGTCATCAGCCACAGGGCCACGCGCGGCGCGGACACCTGGTCCCACTCGCGCCAGAGGGCGTAGCGGAACTGGCCGCACGCGCTCAGCAGCGCACCGGAGTCGAGGTAGGGGCAGCTCACCCGGACACCTCCGGGAACATCGACACCTGTCGCGCCTCGTTGTCAGCTTCAACGCAGTCCGCGCAGAGTCGGAAGCGCTCACGCGGAAGAGGCCCGTTGCAGCAGGAGCACCCACGGTCATCGTGGATCTTCCCAGCATCCAGGAGATTGTTGGCGCGTTCGGCTCGCTCGGTCTTCTGGACTTCCTCGGCCGTTCCGACGCGCCCCTTCCCACACCCAGCACACGCGATGCGCGTGCCTCGCGGCCCCGAGTAGCCGTTCACCATCGCGCGGACGGGAATCATCGGCCCCTTGCAATCAGGGTCGTCGCATCCGGGTACGTCCGCCCACGGCAGAGGGCGCCCGCCATTCAGCACCTCACCCATGGCCACCCCCATCTCTCGCGGGGAACATCTGTCGCGCCACGCTCTCCAGGCGGGACACCTCCAGGGCGGTGAGGCCGCGCGCCTCAATGAAAGACAGAAGGCCACCAGCGACGTTCCCGGACGGCTGCTCGCTGGCGGGAGCCAGCAGCGCGCCCACCGTCGTCCCCAGCGCCCTCGCCACCGACACCAGCGTTTCGAGGTGCGGGACACGCTCCGCCCGCTCCATCATCGAGATGTACGAGACGCTCAAGTCCACCGCCTCGGCGAACTCCTCCTGGGTGAGGCCACACTGCTTGCGCAGCTCGCGGAGACGCTTGGCCAAGCTCTTCAGCAGGGATTCGGTTTCAATTTCAGACATGGAAGGACTCCTCGTGGTGGTGGATGGGATTGAGGGCTGCGGCCGCATGACGCACCTCCGGATGCGCTCGGAGGTACGGCTCGGCGAGCGACTCGCCGGCCTCTGTCACGCGCAAGCTGCGGTGGCGGCCGGGGCGCCGGGTGAGGAGGCCGCGCTTCGCCAGACGGCGCAGGACATCAGCGCCGCCGTTGACGGACTTCCAGCCGAAGCGCGCGCGCAATTCCAAGACGCTGGGCGGCTCACCGTGCGCGCCGATGAAGGCGACCACGAAGGACAGCACCGCGAGTTGGAGGCTCGTCGGCGCACCGCCAGAGGAGCCATGCTCCGGCGGCGGACGGGGGTAACAGTCCGTCATGCCACCCTCCGTTCCCACGCGGGCTTCATGGACGCGGCCCACCGCAGCGCGGCTTCTTCAGCCTGGTTGAGGAGCTGGTGCGCGCGTTGGCGGGTGCCACCCACCTGCTGGCCGATGCTCTCCAGCGTCTCGTCTCCGAGATGGAGCAGGTAGTACGCCCGCGCGGCCTTCTCGCGGACGTGCTGCTTCATCCCTGGGCGCATGTGCGCGCAGAGCCGCTCGCCCAGCGTCGCGGCAAGCCGGTGGGCCTCAACCGTGCGCTCCTGCGGAGGCGGCACGACGACGTTGAGCAGCTCCTCGACGTCGAGTGCCACCTCATGCCGGGGGACGTACCTGCCATCCTCTTCGCGCACGGCTCCAGCGAGGATGAGCCAGCCTCGACTCACGTAGTGCCGGACGGGAACCTTGGCGAAGGTGACGAAGGACGCCCCTCCCTCCGCGTGCCACCGCTGCGCGGCGTACATCGCGCCCATCCACGCGTAGCTCGCGAGGTCGGACTCGAAGCCAGCCGCAGCCGGATTGCGCCGGACGAAGCGGTGGACGGACCACCAAACGAGCCGCTCCGCCGTCAGCACGAGCTGCTGCTCCGCCTCGGTGAGAGGTCGCTGGGGCTGCCTCATCGCCGCCTCCTGCTCACAGCGCGACGCCCCAGGCTGAAGCTCCGAGTGGGCCGCGCGCGGCGCAGCTCCAGCTCGAGGGCGGCGCGAGCGTCATCCATGGCCTCGCCGCGGGTGGCCGCGTGCGCCTCCACCTCGGCGCCGGGGGCGCGGAGGGTGACGGCGTGGCCGAGCGGGCTCCTCGTGCTGATGCTGGTGAAGTGGGAGGAGCAGCTCACGAAGCACCCCCCACGCGCACGACGAGGGCGGTGCAGTTGTCTCCGCTGCCGAGCTTGAGGGCGAAGCGCACCAACGCCTCGGCTGCGGCCTGGGCGGTGGGCTCGCGCTCCAGAATCTGCCGGATCCACTCCTCCGACAGCGTGTCGCTGACGCCGTCGGTGGCGAGCACCCAGACGTCACCGGGCCGGGTGTCCAGCTTGCTCACCGTGGGCGTGGAGAAGTCCGGGTCGTCGCGGCGACCGCCCAGCCAGCGGGACAGATAGTGACGCGCGACGCGGTGGTCCTCGGTGAGCTGCGCCACCGCCCCGCCACGCAGCCGGTACACGCGGGAGTCGCCCACGTGCGCCACCACCGCGCAGGCGCCAGCCACCAGCACCATGGCCAGCGTCGTGCTGCCTCCGGTGTCCTGCGCGCTGCGGTGCGCCGCCGTCACACTGTTGGAGGCCAAGGCACGGAGCCCTGGCGCGGTCTCCCCCTCCAGGTCCGTCGGAAGGAGCGCGAGGCCCACCACCGTCTCCACGGCAGCCTTGCTGGCCAGGTCCCCGTTGGGGTGCCCGCCCAGGCCGTCGGCCACGACGAATACGGCCACGGATGGCCCCGCCTCGTGGCCGACGGCGTCCTCCTGGTACCGGCGCTGGCCCTGCTCAGTGAAGGTGCCAACGTCGAAGGTGAGCCGCTCAGACATGGCCCGCCTCCAGCTCAGCGATGGCGGACGCCTTGGCGACCTCGGCCTGCCGGCGGCCCTGCTCGCGGCAGGCGCTCGCGAAGCCAGAGCAGTAGGTGGTGGTGGCGTCGGGGTTGTCCTTGCGCCCGCACGACAGTTCGTCAGCGCCGGCCAGGGTGTTGCCCATGTCCCGCCAGCACACGACGCATGCGCCCCGGGGGCGCTCGCGTACGAGGTCCAGCAGCGTCCCCATCGTGCGCGGCCGGGCGAACACTTCGCGCTGCCGGCGCGTCAGGTGAGGCCACGCGACGATGCCGAACGCCCCGGACGGAGGGCTCGCAACGACACGGCGTGGGGCCGAGGCCGCACGGCACGTAGGACGGGACGCCGGCAGGTCGAGGGCGGCGCTCATCGCCCCCTCCCGACCACAAATCGGGCGGCGGCGCGGGACTCGGACTCAAGGGCGGCGCGGATGGGGCCGGCGGCAACCTGGAGGGCGTGCCCGTAGCAGGCCATGGGCCCACCCAGGGAGGCGGCGGAGCAGCTCAGGCACCCGGGGGCGGGCGGGATGGAGAGGCGGAAGGCGGTGGTCCGCGAGAGCGAGAGGCTCGGCGACCGACGCCCTACCGAGCGTCCCGCGCCATTGTGGCGCCTTTGTGGCGGGGATGCTGGCTTTCTGGCCGCCCCTACCCGATTCTGCCCTCTGCGCTTGAAGGCCTGGGGCGCGTTGTCCGGCTTCCTAAACCGCAGGCCACAGGTTCGATTCCTGTCGGGGTCATAGCGGAACCCCTTGATTTTCCAAGGGGTTCCGCTCGCAGCACCTGTGGATGAAGTGGCTACCACGCCAGCGTGGCGTCCCTGTGGCGCTGCGATGCTGAAGCCCTCCGGCTAGTCCCTTCAGACGGGTCCCGTGGAAGCGGGACCACCCCCACAGCGGGCCCTGCCTCGACGGCCATCACCCGCGCTCACCGCGCCGGACAACGGGTCGGTGCGACCCGAGTCGAGGGACAGCCCCCGCGTGGATGACCCGCCACTCTTCCAAGGCCTGGACATGCCGGTGGATCTCCGAGGGCTGATGAAGACCCCAGACCCAGGGCTCCTGAGCAAGCAGGCGCTTGTCGATCATGGAGCTAACGACCTCGCGCTGACATGCGGGCCGCTCGAACTCCTCACGCAGAGGGCATGCGGACGGATTCCTCGACAAGGTCCGCCGGCGTGACGACACCGTCGGCGTAGCGGCCGACGACCCGGCCTCCACCGGCGTGGGTGTCCCCGATCGGAGGAGCCTCCGGGGTGGGTTTCGTGCAGGCCGAGCAGAGCCCCCAAGCAACCAGCACCGCGCGACGCCACAATAAGAGCGCCTTCGAGATGGCGGCCACACAACAGTCCCAGGATTTGGCCTCCAAGGCCGCCGGGGCGACCTGGGCTACCGCAGCGCATCGAGGCGCGCCTGACGGGCGAGCGCCGCTCCAAGGCGATGGAGGGCATCATCGACGGACTGAAGGCCCAGGCGAAGATCGAAGTGAAGGAAGACGCCCTCGAGCAGTTGACGATAGAGGGCGCGGAGAACAAGCCCGCCGCCCCTGCTCCGCCGTCCCAGCCACACCCGTAGCCGGCTCGCGGCGACGCACCGAGCCGGCGTACCGCTTCAGCGGTTCGCGCCGGCTCCCGAGCCCCACGACCGCCTCAGAGGCTCAGTTCGCGATCCATCCGCAGGGAATGCGGCCGGTAATCATCGTCCCCTTGCAACACAAATACGCGGACCTGGACGCCTAGAACAAATTGCCCCGAAGGCAGAACATCGCCTCGGTCGAACTGCATCAGATCATACACACCGAACCACGGACGCGTTGGAGAGACTATCATCTCTCCACGAACAATCCCCAGATGCCCTCGGGTAGCTCCGCCATAGCCAGCGGCCTCTCCATCAGGCAACCAGAGACAGAGTTCAGTGACGTCTACACGGTCGGACAGGGTCACCTCTGAGCTGGACGACAAGCAAAAAACAACGGGTAGGGTATTGAGTCCAGCCTTCGGCAAGAAGCCCTCGACGAAATGAACACTCAACTGAAGGTCTGGCGTCATAATGGATTGCCCGCTTTAAATATCTGAGCCCCCTTCAGGGGAGCCAGGTCGCGCACGTCGCAGTGAGAGATATCCCTCAGAAACTGAAGGGCCTCCTCGAGTGTGCTGAAGCCCTTGACGACCTCGGTCGCAGCCTCCTCAAGAACCATCTGCGCCTCAGGAACCTCAAAGGAATGGGTGACAAACTCACCTCCAGGGCCATGCAGAACCAGAAAACAACGCCTGACCACAGGCCAAATCATCCACATCAATCCATTTTGCGCTCAACAAACCACCCGCCGGCCACTAGAACAGAAACAACATCGTCATCGAGAATCACGACCAATCACCGTTTCGTCGCCTGAAGTCTCGCACCATCAAGCTGTACATACTCCATGTAGGCCCCAGTCAGATCAGCCCCCTCCAAGTCCGCCCCACGAAGATCCGCACGACTCAGATCGACGCCATCAAGCATCGCTCGCTTCAAGGATGCCCCCTCCAAGTCCATTGACGACATATCCGACATACTCAGAGTCGCATCATCGAAACATGCGGACGGCGCCCGTGCCCCATGCAGCATGACACCTGACGCCTTTACTCGTTTGAGCGACGCAGCACTCAGATTAACTGCCAGCAGATAGGCCCCCGTCAGGTCACAATCATCTAGGACAGCATAGTTCAACCAAGATCCATGAAGTTCGACTCCGGCCAAACTCATCCCGCTGAGGTCTATTCCCCGGAGGTCGGCTCTAGCAGGGACCTCATCCACACGAGGCAGCTCCCGCACATCATCCAACCACATTCCACTGTGAAGCCCCATGCAGACCCGGCGCCAGACGTCCTGACCACTTGGCGTATGCCATCGCCGCACCAAAAATTCGCTTTCCATTCTCATCTCCCATGACATCACCCACACACATAACTGTCGACACTCGCCAGCAACGCTGAAACAACACCGGCATAAGTCAGAGCCCACTCTCCCTCATTCGCCGGAAACACTCCTCCACGGGCCTTCCCTGAAATCGCTCAGCAAGTGCAAGCACCTCGCGCCACTTATACAATTGCTGTGAGACAACTTCCTCCGTGCCCCCGACTGCCGTGAGCACCAGATGGAAATCTTTCTCGTACGCGTTCTGCTTTCCCGGGGGCCTCTTCGGATTAACTACTCGACCCGCTGGCCTGAATCGTATCTCCACCAGGTCCATCGCGACATGACGAGACCCCGTAACCGCCGGATGCCCCTTGGAGCAGATCTGCTCCGCGAAGTTCGGAACAATTTCGTCATCCCGCTCGATGTGCCAGGCATGGCCGAAGTCACAAACATACAACCAGTAAATACGCATACTCCGCCTCACTCAGTTCACAGAACGCAATGCGCGGTATTCGCAGGTTCGCCAGTATGATGAAGTCACCGCGAGTCGCGGAGAGCCCCTCCACGGAGACAATCTCGCCAGAGCCCCCATCCACAGCTCCCACTGAATTCCCCTCCTCCTGGCAAGCTCGCGCAATTCACCATCAAGTCCGTGGGCCGCAGTATATCGCGACTCAGTCGTGCACACCTCATTCGATGGCAGCCCCGACGCATCAAGCTCAGCCAGTTCAGCATCAGGCTCGTGTCACACCAGCACGGAAACTCCGCGTCACCGCCAGCAGGGGACTCTCACTCCGCGGCAAGGGCCTTACCCATGCGCGGGCCCCTACAGCGGGGTCCGCGATGGGGAGGCGGAAGCATCGCTCGTGACGTGGGCGCTACAGCGCGGCCTGGAGCGTCTGCTCCAGCTCTTCGCGCGTCTGCCAGCTCACGGGACGCAGGCCCGCCACCAGTTCCAGCGTCCCACTCGAGACGGTGACGGCGGCGTGAAGGTCCGTACGCAGTTGGATGCGCTTCACCTTCTCCCTCAGCGCGGTGCGGCCGATATCGTCCTTCTGGAGGGACTCCAGCACCTCATGTACACGCGCCACGAGGAAGCCGAGCGCTCGCAGCTCCTCGGCGCTCGCGGGATTGACTCCCGGGGCCAGCGCCAGCGTCAGCGGTGACTCCGTGACGGCTCGAAAGCGTGATTCCAGCGCGCCGAGCTGACGACGAAGCTCGAGCAGTGAAGGAACAGGCACGGCATCGCGCTTCAGCTCACCGAACGACGCGACATCGTGGACCGTGACGGTCTCGATGGTGCCCACGGGGATGATGACCGCGTCCTCTTGGGGGTAGCCGCTCTCGCGGGGGATGAGGAGCAGGATGGCGCGGCCCTCGCGACGGTCCTCCAGCATCTCTCGGACGATGCCAGTGACGGCGCGGCCACTGCGCAGGGACAACGTCGCGCGGGGCAGCAGCAGGGGAATCCCCGAACGCTGCCGCCCGCTGATGCGCAGCAACACCTGGAGCACGGCGTCCAGCCCCTTGGCATCCGCATCCAGAAAGGCACGCAGGGAGTCACCCGTGTACGGGTTCGGCAGCTCCGGGGCGGCCTCTATTGTCCTCCGGATGGACTCCTTGCGGTCCTCCACCTGGTCCACATTCGTGACGGGCTCGTGGTCCAACGTGAGCACCCCGTCCTGAAACGTGGCGATGCTGGACGACGAGGAGTTGCTCGACGAATTGCGGATGACGATGCGCTTGAGCGCGCCTCGCAGGAACTCCCGGCCCAGGTCGTCCTGGCCCAGGGCCGCCAACGCACCGATGAGCGGCCTGAAGTAAACCTGGGGCCACGCCTCCGCGTAGAGGTCCGCATAACCCTCCGCCGTGAGACTGGCCCAGTCGACCTCGATGGGCACCTCGAAGCGCGCGGCGGCCTCGAGGTCCTTCTTTATCTTCGGGTAGTGCGTCTCCTCGAACTGCTTCGCGGCCTTGCGTTCGGCGAGTCCCATTCAATTCTCCAGACGGAGGGTATGGGCGAGGAGTCTCGCCCGAGCCCCCACAAGACGCCCAGGGCCGCCCGCACGTTCCGTGTCTCCTTGGGTTCTCCCCGGCCCCACGCACTGACCGGCCTCCCCCTCGAAGACCCCACATTCCTGGGATGGACCTGCCCGGGTGGCTCCCTCCACCCTGCTCTCCTACCGGACACACCCTGTTCGCGAGAGGAGAGGACCCCGGATGTTCATCCCCCTGCCGTTGTCACGCCTCGCGACCCAACGCGTCCTCCTCCTCTGGATTGCCCTGGGCATCGTGAGTCTGGTGGTCAGTCTGGGTGGGTTCCTGAGCCCCTGCCAGTGGACCCCCGAGCGGGCATTTGCTCGCGCCTGTTCGCCACAACAACCCAAGGAGCCGTGACTGCGGGCAGGACGTTCCATCGGGGTGGCCGTCATCACACCGCGGCGAGCAGCGCCTGGCTCGCACACGGGGCCATCAGGGCATGGGCGCGCTTGGATGCTCACTCGGAACAACGGGGTTCGCACCTCCCGCCCTGTTGGATATACGCTGGTCGAGTCCGACCATGCACACGCCCTCCGTCCGAACCCGAGTCCTGTCCGCCATCGTCGCCGTCCTCGCCCTCTCCGCCTGTGGCGGTGGCAGCGCTCCCCCAGCGGAACAGAGCGCCAAGGACACGGGCCCCGCGGTCGCGGTCGTCAATGGCCGCTCCCTGTCGACCCAGGAGGTGAAGGCGAAGCTGGACGAGCAGCCACTGTTCGTGCGCAGCCGCTACGCCACACTGGAGAAGAAGAAGGAGTTCCTGGACAACCTCATCCGCTTCGAGCTGCTGGTGCAGGAAGCTCGCAAGCAGGGGCTGGAAAAGGACCCGGAGATCAAGGCGACGCTGGAGAAGGTGATGGTGCAGAAGCTGCTGCGAAAGCAGCAGGAGGCCGCCGCCGGGACGATTTCCGAGCCGGAGCTGCGCAAGTACTTCGACGAGCACACCTCCGAGTTCGTGAAGCCCGAGCGCGTCCGGGTGAGCCACATCTTCCTGGAGGCGCCGCCGGCTGACGCCGCGAAGCGCACGCAGGCGCGCACCACCGTGGTGAAGCTGCTCGCGGACCTGAAGACAAAGGAAGCCGGCCCCATCAAGAGCGCCTTCGAAATGGCGGCCACACAGCAGTCCCAGGATTCCGCCACCAAGGCCGCCGGGGGCGACCTGGGCTTCCGCAGCCGGGAGGAGCTGACCCAGGCCTGGGGCGCCGCGCTGGCGGATGCGGCGTTCGGTCTGAAGTCGTCGTCTGAGATTGGCCAGGTCGTGGAGACCGACAAAGGCTTCCACCTGGTGAAGTTCCAGAGCCGGCAGGTCGGGATGAACCAGACCTTCGAGCAGGCGAAGCCGCGCATCGAGGCGCGCCTGACGGGCGAGCGCCGCTCCAAGGCGATGGAGGGCTTCATCGACGGACTGAAGGCCCAGGCGAAGATCGAGGTGAAGGAAGACGCCCTCGAGCAGTTGAAGATCGAAGGCGCGGAGAACAAGCCCGCCGCCCCTGCTCCGACGTCCCAGCCTCACCCGTAGGCGGCTCGCTGCGACACACCGAGCCGGCGTACCGCCTCAGCGGTTCGCGCCGGCTCGCGAGCCCGACCTGATCGCGACAGAAGGCATCACAGACATCACGACCCCGCCAAGGACCCGCGTGTGGTGCGGAGGGCCAGCTGTGCAGCCCCCTATACACGTGCGTCATTGGGCATACATGGGCGTGCACACCCCTGCATTCTCGAGTGACTCCTCTTCGTGGGAGCAGGCGGGGCACGCTGGGTGCACAGGTGGCCCGGAGTCGGCCCCTCGTTCACTTCATGTGAACCCGGCATGAAGTAGGCTGCGATTGCCAGCGCCCGCGCGCCGAACCCCGTCCGCAGCCCTTCAGTCCCTCGAATCTTCGCAAGGATTGAAATGCCCATGCAGCGACCCAGTCGTTTCGCCCTCCCACTCCTGCTGGCCTCGGCGTTGCTGACCCTCGGCGCCGGCTGCTCCTCCAACCCGGAGCCCACCGACGATTGTACGACAACCCCCGCGAGCTGCGCCCCAGACGCGGGCCCACCCGATGCTGGCCCTCCTCTCGATCCGCCCACGCTCATCGAAACCACCCAGTCCGCCGTCAACACCAGGCCTGGAGAGGTGGTCTCCCTCCGAGTCATCACGCGGGACGACAAGACGCCCCAGCTCACCTATACGTGGACGGCCAGCACGGGCTCGCTCGGGACTCAGACTGACACAGTCAACATCAGCGAGGTGAAGTGGACCGCGCCCCCCTGTCTGCCCGCGGGGACTCGCATCTCCGTCACCGCCACCGTGACGGATGATGACGACCTCTCCACCACCCAGACGTTCCTGCTGTCAGCCCACCCCTGCACGGGCCCCATGGTCTCCGGGGGCGCTCGCCACTCGCTGACCTTGCGCGCGGATGGCACCGTCTGGGCATGGGGTAGCAACGCTTTCGGCCAGCTTGGCGATGGGACCGCCCTCGACCGCGACACCCCTGTCCAGGTGGCCGGATTGACGAACATCACCGCCGTGGCCGCGGGAGAGTCCCACTCGCTGGCCCTGCGCGAGGACGGCACTGTCTGGGCCTGGGGCTACAACGTCCGCGGCCAGCTCGGCGATGGAACGACCACGGACCGTTCCACGCCCACACAGCTGCTCGGGCTGACCCGGGTCATCAGCATCGCCGCGGGGAGCTATCACTCCATCGCGCTCCGCGAGGACGGCACCCTCCGGACATGGGGTAGCAACTCATTCGGCCAGCTTGGCGACGGAACGACCACGACCCGAAGGTCGCCCGTGCCGGTATCGGGGCTGAATCGAGTCACCCGCGTCGCCGTCGGCAAAGCCTCTCAATCCCTGGCGGTGCGCGCGGACGGCACCGCCTGGGCGTGGGGCTTCAACGCCTTGGGCCAGCTCGGCGATGGAACGACCACGGACCGCTCCACGCCCGTGCGAATCGCGGGGTTGGGGCCGGTCGTTGCCCTCTCCGGCGGCCTGGGCCGGTCCATGGCCCTCCTCACCAACGGCAGCGTCTGGGCATGGGGCTTCAATTACAAAGGCGCCCTGGGAGATGGGACGGAGATCTCCCGGAACGAGCCCGTGGAAGTCACCGGGTTGAGAGGTGTGACGACCCTCGAAGTGGGAACCAGCCACTCCCTGGCCACGCGTGACGACGGGACGGTCTGGGCGTGGGGGGAAAACTATTACGGTCAACTGGGAGATGGAACGGCGGTGGACCGCCACACGCCCGTCCAGGTGCCGGAGTTGACCGGCGTCGTTTCCGTCTCCGCCAGCAAGGAGCACTCTCTCGCGCTCCTTCTTGACGGCACCCCGCGGGCCTGGGGCCACAACGGAGACGGGCGCCTCGGCGTGGGCGCGCCTCCTCGACGCCACGCACCCACCCAGGTCCCCGGGCTGACAGGTGTGCTTCACGTCGCCTCGGACGACCACCACTCACTGGCCCTGCGCGCGGATGGCACCGTCTGGGCATGGGGTGACAACGACAACGGCCAGATTGGCGATGGGACCTTCCTCCGGCGCCCCTCCCCGGTGCAGGTGTCCGGACTCACCGACATCGTCGCCATCGCCGTGGGCGACACGCACTCACTGGCCCTGCGTGGCGACGGCACCCTCTGGGCATGGGGCACCAATACTTCCGGCACACTCGGCGATGGGACAACGGTCATCAGCCGCAAAGCCATCCAGGTACCCAACCTCACCCACGTCACCCGAATCGCCGTGGGCATGAAACATTCGCTCGCCCTGCGCGAAGACGGCACCGTCTGGGTCTGGGGCAGCAACCTCTTCGGCCAGCTTGGCGACGGAACAACCACCGACCGAAGCGTGCCTGTTCAGGTGCCCGGCCTCACCCACGTCACCCGAATCGCCGCGGGTGGGTACCACTCACTCGCCCTGCGCGATGACGGCACCCTTTGGGCCTGGGGCCTCAACGTCGTCGGCCAGCTCGGCGATGGAACGAACACCCACCGCCACGTGCCCTTCCCGGTGTATGCGTTGACCAACGTCTTCGATGTGGCCGCGGGCATGGACCACTCGCTCGCCGTGCTGACGGATGGCACCGCCTGGGCCTGGGGATGGAACAAGCAGGGACAGCTCGGCACCGGACGGGACACAGGTGGACGGATAGCGGATCGGATGAGCGGGCTGACCCACATCCGAGCCCTGGCCGGCGGCGGCGAGCATTCCCTGGCCCTGCGCGAGGACGGAACGCTCCTGGCCACGGGTAGCAACAGCCACGGCCAGCGCGGAGACGCCAGCTCCGGTGACCAACTCACCGCGCTCCAGGTGGCCGGCATCTCCAACCTCATCCACATCGCCGCGGGCAACCGCCACTCCCTGGCCGTCCGCGATGACGGCACTGTCTGGACCTGGGGCGACAACCTCATGGGTCAGCTTGGCGACGGGACCTCGGCCGACGTCCACCACCCGAGGCAGGTCACGCTGCCATAGGCGACTGAAGGGAGGGGGCCTCCGAAGCACCCGCCCCTTCCCTTCGCGTCCAAAGCCAGACTCAAGCCGCCCGAAGGACCGTGCCCAGCCGACGCACGGCCTCCTCGATGCGCGCTGGATCGCAATTCGAGAAGTTCAATCGCAGCCCATGTGACGCCGAACGCCCGCCGCTCACGCCGAAAGCCTGCCCCGGAAGAAATGCCACCTGCTGCGTCTCCAGCGCCCGGGCCAGCAACACCGTGGTGTCGCTCCCCTCCGGCAACTCCACCCAGACGAACATCCCGCTCGTGGGCTTCGTCCACGAAGCCCCGGCTGGCAGGTGCGTCTCCAGCGCCCTCAGCAACGTGTCCCGCCGCAGCCGGTACTCCCCTCGCAGCCGCGTCAGGTGTGCCTCCAACTTCCCCGACTGGAGGAACGAGAGCACCATCCGCTGCGTGAAGGTCGCCGTGTCGATGTCGCTCGACTCCTTCACCGTCGCCAACCGGAAGACCAGCGACTCCGGCACCACCACCCAGCCCACCCGCAGCGCCGGCGCCAGGATTTTCGAGAACGAGCCGACGTAATAGACCCACTGCGCATCCAACGAGCGCAGCGGAGGCAGTGCCCCGCCCTCCTCGTAGTGGAGCAAGCCGTACGCATCGTCCTCGATGATGGGCATGCGGTACTCCCGCGCCAGCCCCACCAGTCTCTCCCGCGCATCCATCGCGAGGCTCGTCCCGAGCGGATTGTGCCCGTCACTCATCGTGTAGAAGAACGCTGGCCGCTCCCCTGACGCGAGCAGCGACGCCAGGCCGTCCAGGTCCAACCCCGTCCGCGCATCCCTGCGCACCGTAAGCCGCCGCGCCTGGAACGGATCCAACACCTGCTGGAAGCCCGAGTACACCCGGTCCTCCAGGAGCACCGTCTGCCCCGGCTCCAGCAAGAGCCGCGTCAGGAGGTTCAGCCCCTGCTGCGCCCCCGTCGTCAGGAACACCTGACTCGTCGAGCAGCGCACCCCGCGCTTCGCCATCAGCGCCACCACCTGCTCACGCAGGGGCGCCAGCGTCGGCGAGTACTGCAACGCCCCCACCTGCTCCGCCAGCACCCGCGCCGCCGCCTCCGCCATCCCCTCCGTGGGAAACAACTCCGCGGCCGGCAGCCCCAACGCCAGGGAGAACACGCCCGGCCGGGTGATGATCTGCAGCATGTCCTGGATGGCCGAGGGCGCCAGCCGCCGGGCCCAGGACGCCAGCGGCAACTCCGAAGAGGAAGTCGAGGATGCCGTCACGTGGAGAAGCCTCCGGACGCTGACGCACAAAACGTGCGCACTCTTGAAGGTCCGACGTAATGGTAGCGCAGGCGAAATCCGCGAGGGCTAAAAGCCGTTAGAGGGAGAGACTCGCGGTGTGGACTCAGGGCCCACCCTTACAGGTCCAGCAGGCAGGCGAACGTCATCAGGGGCTTCCCTGTCTCCATGCCCTCCCAGATAATCAAACCTCGCCTGGAGAACCGATGCTGGACCGACCGATGTACCTCAAGCCCAACGTGGCGATCGAGCCACTGTACAACCAGTGGTACGCGTGGTGGTACCTGCTGTCTCCCGCCACCGCGCCGCTGTTCGTGACGAACCTGCACCAGAAGTTGATGCAGTCCTTCGTCGCCAACCCCGACGTCCACGTGGCCGCGCTGAAGAACCCGATGTTGATGGGCGGCCCGTTCATCAACCACCCCACGGCGCGCGCGGCCCGGGTGAAGGAGCTGCTCGAGCGGACGCTGCGAGACCAGGCGCACATGCTCGCGTACACCAAGGCGGTGGCGGAGCTGGAGCAACTGATGGCGCCGAACAACGGCGGCTCGCTGGAAGCGCTCTACCCCAAGGTCCCGGACCTGCTGCGCGGCTACGTGGAGCTCACGTACGACCTGAGCAACCGCGCCAGCGCGCGTTTCATCGAGCCGCTCCTGTACAAGAGCCGCTTCTATCAAGAGTCCTCGCAGAGCGTGACGCTGATGCAGGTGGACGGCGACTGGCGCCCGTACATCTTCAGCACGCCGCGCCTCGAGGAGGACATGCCGGTGCACCTCAAGGTGCCCTACCGCCACGAGGGCCTGGACGCGCTGTTCCGCATGCGCCACACGCCGGGCTCGCCGGGCCAGGTAGCGGAGATGCTCGGCGTGCCGTCCTCGGCCGCCGCGGCGTTCGCGGACCTCTTCACGGACGCCGTGCCTCGCAAGGCGCCTCGCTATGACGGCGAGGGCGTGCGGGTGCGCTACTTCGGCCACGCCTGCGTGCTGCTGGAGACGAAGGAGGTCAGCATCCTCACCGACCCCGTCATCAGCTACGAGTTCCCCACGGACCTGCCGCGCTACACGCACGCGGACCTGCCCGAGCACGTGGACTACGTGGTCCTCACCCACGGCCACGCGGACCACTTGATGATGGAGACGCTCCTCCAGCTGCGTCACCGCGTGGGCACCATCATCGTCCCGCGCAACAACGGCAACTCGCTGGCGGACCCTTCCCTGCGGCTGATGCTCCACCACACGGGCTTCAAGAACGTGGTGGAGATCGACGACCTCCAGGAGATCACCATCCCCGGCGGCTCCATCACCGGCCTGCCCTTCCTCGGCGAGCACAGCGACCTGGCCATCCAGGCCAAGACGGCCCACCTGGTGCGCGTGGGTGGCAAGTCCATCCTGATGGCGGCGGACTCCAACGCGATTGAGCCGCGCATGTACCAGCACCTGCGCGACATCATCGGCCCCATCGACATCCTGTTCCTCGGCATGGAGTGCGAGGGCGGCCCGATGAGCTGGATGTACGGCCCGCTCCTGTCCAACCCGCTGCCCCGGAAGATGGACCAGGCGCGGCGCCTCAACGGCTCCGACTGCAACCGCGCCATGGAGATCACCAACCACCTGACGCCCAAGGAGGTCTACGTCTACGCCATGGGCCAGGAGCCCTGGCTGCGCCACGTGATGATCCTCGTCTACAACGAGACCACCCCGCAGCTCATCGAGTCGAACAAGTTCATCGACCACTGCCGCTCCAAGGGCATGCAGGCCGAGCGCCCCTACGTGCGCATGGAACGCGTGCTCTAGGCGGCGCGAGGCGCCAGGAGTCCCCGGGTCTGGAGCGCGGCCAGCACGCGCTCAAGGCCCGCCTCCAACGGCTCCGAGCTCGAGCGGACCGTCACTTCGGGCGCCTCCGGAGCCTCGTACGGGTCCGACACGCCGGTGAAGTGGGGCAGCTCACCGGCGAGGGCCTTCTTGTAGAGCCCCTTCACGTCGCGCGCGATGAGCGCCTCCAGCGGCGCCTCGATGTAGACCTCCACGAAGGCCAGCCCCGCGTCCGCGGCCAACTGCCGCACCTCCGCGCGCGAGCTCTGATAGGGCGAAATCGCGGCGACGATGACGCCGACGCCGTGCCGGGCCAGAAGGCGCGCCACGTGGCCGATGCGCCGGACGTTCTCCTCCCGGTCCTCCCGCGAGAAGCCCAGTCCGCGCGTCAGCCAGGTGCGCACCTCGTCACCGTCCATCACCTCCACCGGACGCAACGGCTCCAGCCGCGAGCGCAGCGCCCGCGAGAGCGTGCTCTTGCCCGCGCCCGACATGCCCGTCAGCCAGAGAATGAATCCGGAGCCTTGCCGATTCATGCGCACCTCAGACCGCGGGTCCGTTGATCATCCCGGCACCCACCGTCGCGTTCGTGCCTTCGTCGATGAGGATGAAGCTGCCCGTGTGCCGGTTGCGGCGATACTCGTCGAAGAAGAGCGGCACCGTGGTGCGCAAGGTCACCCGGCCAATCTCGTTGAGCGCCAGCCGGGGACTCGCCTCGTCCCGGCTCAACGTGTTGACGTCCAGCCGGTAGTGCAGCTGCTTCACCTGGGCCCGCGCCGAGCGCGTGGTGTGCTTGAGCGCGAACCTGGCTCCCGGCTGGAGCGACACGCCCTCCGCCAGCCAGCACACCATCGCATCCAGGTCCTGCCCCACCATGGGCGGATTGCCCGGCCGGCACAGCATGTCGCCCCGGCTGATATCCAGCTCGTCCGCCAGCGAGACATTCACCGACATGGGCGGGAACGCCTGCGCCACGGCCTTCCCCGCCAGGTCCAGCTCGCGGATGCGCGTGGTGAAGCCGGAAGGGAGCGCCATCACCTCATCGCCCGGCCGCAGCACGCCGCCCAGCACCTGCCCCGCGTACGCCCGGTAGTCGGGGAACTTCGAGGACATGGGGCGGATGACGCTCTGCACGGGGAAGCGCACGTGGATGAGGTTGCGGTCCGACGCGATGTGCACGTTCTCCAGGTGGTGCAGCAGCGTGGGGCCCTGATACCAGGGCATCCGCTCGGAGCGCGTCACCACGTTGTCCCCGCCCAGCGCGGAGATGGGGATGAACGACAGGTCCGCCACGTCCAGCTTCATGGAGAACTGGCGGAACTCCTCGCGGATGCGCTCGAAGACCGCCACGTCGAAGTCCACCAGGTCCATCTTGTTCACGCAGAGGACCAGGTGCGGCACGCGCAGGAGCGAAGCCAGGAACGCATGGCGCCGCGTCTGCTCCAGCACGCCCTTGCGCGCATCGACGAGGATGAGCGCCAGGTCCGCGGTGGAGGCCCCCGTCACCATGTTGCGCGTGTACTGGAGGTGCCCCGGCGTGTCCGCGATGATGAACTTGCGCTGCGCCGTGGCGAAGTACCGGTAGGCCACGTCGATGGTGATGCCCTGCTCGCGCTCGGCCTTCAGGCCATCCAGGAGGAGCGCCAGGTTGACGTACTCGTCCCCTCGCGCGCGGCTGGTGCGCTCCACCGCGGCGAGCTGGTCCTCCAGAATCGAGCGGGTGTCATGGAGCAGCCTGCCGATGAGGGTGCTCTTCCCGTCATCGACGGAGCCCGCGGTCGCGAATCGAAGCAGTTCCACTAGAAGTAGCCCTCGCGCTTGCGGTCTTCCATCGCCGTCTCACTGAACTTGTCATCCGCCCGGCTCGCGCCCCGCTCCGTGACTCGCGAGGCGACAATTTCCGTGATGACCTCCGCCACCGTGACGGCGCCGGACTCCACGCACGCGGTGCAGGTCATGTCCCCCACCGTGCGGAAGCGCACCGGCGCCGTGGTGACCTCCTCGCCCGGAAGCAGCGGCAGGTAGGGAGACCACGCCATCAACATGCCATCCCGGCGGAACACCTCGCGCCGGTGGCTGAAGTAGATGGACGGCAGCGCCACGCCCTCCCCCGCGATGTACTGCCACACGTCCAGCTCCGTCCAATTGGACAGCGGGAAGACGCGCAGGTGCTCTCCCCGGCGGTGGCGACCGTTGTAGAGGTTCCACAGCTCCGGGCGCTGGTTCTTCGGGTCCCACTGACCGAACTCGTCGCGGAACGAAAACACCCGCTCCTTCGCGCGCGCCTTCTCCTCGTCGCGGCGCGCACCACCGAAGACGGCGTTGAAGCGGTGCTTCTCGATGGCCTCCAACAACGGCACCGTCTGCGCGCGGTTGCGCGAGGCGCGCGGCCCCTTCTCCTCCGCCACCCGGCCCCCATCGATGGCCTCCTGCACGGACGCCACGAGCAGGCGCGCGCCCAGCTCCGCCACGCGCGCGTCGCGGTACTCGAGCACCTCCGGGAAGTTATGCCCGGTGTCCACGTGCATCAACGGGAACGGGAGCGGCGCGGGCGCGAAGGCCTTCACCGCCAGATGCAACATCACCGCGGAGTCCTTGCCGCCGGAGAACAGCAACACCGGGCTGTCCAGTTCGGCGACCACTTCCCGGATGATGAAGACGGACTCAGCCTCCAGGGCGTCCAGGTGCGACAGCTCGTAGCTCACGCGAAAAACGCTAGCACGTCTTCCGAGGAGTCCCGCCAGTCCACTCATTCACGAATTCCGAGCAGAGACAGCCAGTCCTGTACGCTGGGTAGAAGTCTTCAACACGCTCGAAGTACCGGGGCCTTGACCCGTTTTCCTCGGCTGTGCGACAGAACCATACCGCCATGCCCAGTGCTCCCACCCCGAACCCGAACTCTCCCGAACGTTGGTTTCCCTCCCGGAAGCCGCTGACAGACCCTCGCCTGCGGCTGTTCTGCCTGCCGTTCGCCGGAGGCAGCGCGTCCATCTACAGCGGCTGGCAGGGAGGCCTGCCTCCGGGCGTGGAGCTGTGCGCGGTACAGCTGCCCGGCCGTGAGCGGCGGTTGATGGAGAAGCCCTTCGACAACATGTCCGCGCTGATGGACGTGCTGCTGCCGGTGCTCGCTCCGCTGCTGGACAAGCCGTTCGCCTTCTTCGGCTACAGCATGGGCTCGCGCATCTCCCTGGAGCTGACGCGGCGCCTGCAGGCGCGCAACGGCCCGCTGCCCCGAGGCCTGGTGCTGGCCGCGTCCGGAGCGCCCCGCGAGTCGGACCGCAAGCCCATCCACCACCTGCCGCAGGAGCAGTTCATCGAAGAGCTGCGGCGCTATGACGGCACGCCGGAGGAGATCTTCCAGCACCGGGAGCTGCTGGAGCTGCTGGTGCCCACCCTGCGCGCGGACTTCGCGCTCGCGTGGTGGGAGAACGGCCCCGGGCCCGTGAAGCTCGACGTGCCCATCTCCGTCATGGGCGGCACCGAGGACAAGCACGTGTCCCTCGCGCGCCTGGAGACGTGGCGCGAGGAGACGCGCAACGCCGACTTCCGCATCCGCCACTTCGAGGGCGGCCACTTCTTCCTGCGCAAGCAGCAGCCCGCGATGCTCGCCGCGCTGGGCGAGGACCTCACGCGCTGGATGGCCGCTCCGGCCTGAGGCTCACGCCGCCTCGTCGAAGCGGGGCGGCGCGTCCGACTCCAGCGGCACGGTGAACTGCCACCGCACGCGGAAGGGCCGCTCCCTTGGCCCCCGCATCGCCACCGCCGCTTGATGGCGTTCGGAGGGACGCAGTTGCATGAAGCGCCAGGTCTCCGGCGTGTCCACCATCCGCGCATCGAAGGAGATGCGCGGCTCCTTGCCGGCCTCCAGGTGGAAGGCGAACTGGTCCAGCGGCAGGGACAGCCCCGCGCCCCGGGCCTTGATGTAGGACTCCTTGAGCGTCCAGTACTCGAAGAAGCGCCCGCGCTGCTCGGCGGCGGGCAGGGCCCGGAGGGCGGAGATCTCCGGGGGGGCGAAGAAGTGGTCGGCGATCTCCACCGTCTCGCCCGGCCGCTGGGCATCTTCCACATCCGCGCCCAGCTCCGCGTCGAGCCCCACCGCCACCAGCGCCATGCCGTCCGTGTGCGACAGGTTGAAGCGCAGCCGCGCGCCCCACTCACCCCGCACCTCCGGCCTCCCGTACGCGTTGGTCGAGAAGCTCCACGCCGAGGGCGCCACCGGCGCGTAGCGCGACAGCGTCAGCCGCACCAGCGCGTGACTCACCAGGTATTGCCGCTGGTGACGCTCGAAGCGGAAGCGCTTCTGCTTCTCGCGCTCCCCTGAATCCAGCAGCCCCCAGTAGGCGTCCAGGAGCCGCTGTTCCTGGATGCGCTCGGGCTCGACAATCCACACATGGACTTCGTCCGGACGAAGCTCCAGCGGAACGGCGACAGTCGACATGCCTCACCTCTACCACGCCGGGCCGCACCCCGCGTAGGCTCGGAAATCCAAGTCCGGCCTCGCGCCGGAATGGGGGGAGCAACATGGATCCGCACGCCGCGACGAAGAAGCTGGAAACGCTGCGCACGCTCATGGCCGGCCACACCGATACCAGCGAGGAGCGTCGCATCCTGGACCTCCTGCGCGACGCCAACGCCGCCGAGCTGAACTACCTCCTGGCCAACATCGACCTCGAGTCCCTGCTGGGGGACATGGATGACCGCATCTTCGGGCCGGACCACCACACCGCCCTGTTGACGATGCTCTGTCGCGAGCGCGCCGCCCAATTGGCCCTGCCGGTGCGCGCAAGCCTGGTGACAGCGCTCCAGCGAGGGGGCACCCCCGCCACCGCGGAGCGCGCCCTGCGCGACATGTTCCTGAGCGTGCACGGCCGAGAGCTGACCGCCTTCAAGAACCTGCTCGACGCCGGCAACAACCACCAGGACCTGGAGAAGCTCCTCTTCGACGACGTGGACGACCCGGCGCTGCGCGAGGAGATCCTCGCGCACATCCTCCGCGAGGGCGAAGCGGCACCCAGTGGCGAAAACAAGGTCCTCAGCGACATCGACGACACCTTCTTCGCCAACCTCAAGGACACCCGGTACCCGTCCAAGACGGTGTACCCGGGCGTGCTCGCCTTCTACGCGGAGCTGGACCGCGGCCCGGGCATCATCCCCGGCCGGGAGGGCGACCTCACCTTCGTCACGGCCCGGCCCATGGACCCGCTGGGCGCGGTGGAGAACCTGACCTTCGACTCCCTGCGCAAGCACGGCGTCCCGCCCCATGTCGTGCTCTCCGGCAGCCTCACCCACCTGCTGGGCAACTCCCGCATCGCCGCGAAGAAGTTCGACAACTTCCAGCGCTACGTGCGCGTCTTCCCGGAGTACGGCTTCGTCTTCGTGGGCGACAGCGGACAGGGCGACGTGGAGTTCGGCGACAAGATGCTCACCGCCGCTCCGCACGCCGTCCACGCCGTGTTCATCCACGACGTGGTGGACACGCCGGAGACCACCCGGCGCGCGTGGCGCGAGAAGCGCATCCACTTCTTCGACACCTATGTGGGCGCCGCGCTGGAGGCCTTCGCGCTGGGCCTCATCTCCCGCGACGGACTGGCGCGGGTGGCCATCGCCGCGCGCGAGTCGATGGAGGGCATCGCCTTCACCTCCGCGGCCCAGCGAGATGCCCGCAAGGTGGAGCTGACCCGGGACCTCCAGCGCGCGGACGCGCTGACGTCTCCGTCGCCTCCCGCGGCGCACTGACGCCTCCCAGGCGTCGAGCACGAGAAGCTCGGGGTGCCCTCCGGGGCCGGCGCGCTGACGCGTACCGGACGGCCTCCGGCGCGCGATGACGCCTGGGTGAGCAATCCCCTTCCACCGTCCCCGGGGGCAGTTGGCGTGGGCCCAACCCCCACCAACTTTCCCCCCGCTCCCTCACGGGAGAATTGGGGGCGGCGCGGGCCGCCACGGGGAAGGGGTGGCGGCGTGATGGGGGACGGGACCTGATGGAGCTCTTTCCCATCCAGCTGCTGTTCATCGTCGTCTTGATGAACCGCTACATCCTCGGTCCGTTCCTGCGGCGCCTGCGCGGGTCCAGCATCGACCGGGCGGACGACACATACCGGCCTCGCGTCGCCATCGTCATCCCCCTCTTCAACGAGGGGAAAGGCATCTTCCACGCCATCCGCAGCCTGCTGGAGCAGGACTACCCCAGCGACCTGCTGCAAATCGTGGTGGTGGACGACTGCTCCAACGATGACAGCTACACGTGGGCCCTGAAGGCCGCGGAGGGACACGCCAATGTCCTGGTCATGCGCAACCCGGAGAACATGGGCAAGCGCAAGGGCATCAACCGGGGCGTGAAGGCCGCGGTCGACGCGGAGATCATCGTCTCGGTGGACTCCGACGTCATCGTGGACCGCTCCGCGGTGCGCAACCTCGTGCGCCGCTTCGTCAGCTCCCGCATCGCGGCCGTGGGCGGACGGACGTACGTGACGAACCGGCACCAGAACTGGCTGACGCGGATGGTGGAGATCAAGTTCCACTTCGCCCAGCAGTGGCTGAAGGACCTGGAGCGCAGCTTCCGCCAGGTGATGTGTCTGTCCGGCTGCCTCACCGCGTATCGCCGGCATGTGCTCCTGGAGCTGGAGCCCATCCTGGAGGCGCGCTCCATCGCCGGCATCCCCATCAAATACGGCGAGGACCGGTTCCTCACGCGGCAGATCGTCAAACACGACTACGAGACGGTCTACACGCTGGACGCGTTCTGCTTCACCGCCGCGCCCGCGACGCTGGCCGGCTACTTCTCCCAGCAGCTGCGGTGGCGGCGCTCCAACCTGGTGGACCTGCTCGGCGGCCTGTCCCACGCGTGGCGCCTGCACCCGGTCATCACCATCCATTACGTGTCCCAGCTCGCGCTGCTGCTCGCCTACCCCGTCGTCATCGTCCACAACGTCCTCACCGGCGAGTTCCTGGACATCCTCTCGTTCCACTTCCTCGTCATCGGGTTGCTGGGAATCATCTACCGACTGGAGACGCGGCATCTGCCCGAGGACCGACGCGTGCACGGGGCGTGCTTCCTGCCCATGGCGCTGCTGATGCCGGTGACGTACGCGCTCTTCACGCCGTTGGCACTGCTGACACTGGACTCCGGGAGTTGGGAGACGCGGGGCAGCCCCAGCGTCGCCCCGGCTCCCTCCACCGAAGAAAACCGGAGCGGACTGCCGCCCAACCCCGCCGGAGAGGGCTCGCCATGAACCAACGTGTCGCGAATCGCATCAATGCCATCGCCGTGTCCACGTACAAGCTCCTGGGCTCGGTGCTCCTGGGGATCATCCTGGCGGCGCTGGTGTCCTTCCTCGCGGTCCAGGGCTTCTTCCTCCTGAGCCATGGCTGGGTGACGCCCACGGTGGTGTCCCCCACGGACCCGCAAATCCTCTCACTGAACACGCAGCTCGCGGCGCAGACGTCGGCGAGAGACCACGTCGTCGCCGAGCGGCGCGCGGTGGAGAACCGCATCGAGGATGCGGAGCGCACCGTGTCCGCGGAGCGCGCCTTCCAACAGCGCTTCCTGGTGGCCCTGCGCGGCGAGCGTGCATCCAAGGACCGCGCCGCGAAGCGACTGGCCTCCCTGCGCCATGAGTACGGCCGGGCCCGTGAGGAGATCCTCAAGTCCAACCGGGCCTACGCGGGGCTGTCCCGCGCACGCACGGACGCGATGTATGGCGCGCGGCTGCTCCAGCAGGAGGACAAGCTCACCATCAATCACCACCTGGCGCAGCTGGCGCAGAGCAACCTGGCCCTCGCGCAGACCACGGTGGACATGGAGACGCGGGTGGACTCGCTCCACCGGGAGCTCGCGGGGCTGACGGCGGTGCAGAACGGCATGGGCAAGGACGGCACGCCCGTGGGAATCACTCCGGACGTGCTGCTCCTGGAGCGCGAGTACACGCACTCGGTGCTGGAGCAGGCCCGCGCCGTGGCGACGCTGCGAAGCCTGGAGCATGACCTGAAGGCGCTCGACGACGTGTCCCAGCGCTACGAGGCGCTCATCGTGTCGCTGCGAGCCTCGCCCTATCTGCGCGCCATCGAGAAGGACCTGACAGTGGCCTTCGTGCCGTACGAGAACCTGAACAACGCGGCCGTGGGCACGCCCCTCTTCGCGTGCGCCGCGAAGGTCATCTGGTGCCGCGAGGTGGGCGTCGTGGGCCGGGTGCTGGAGGGTGAGGTCTCCATCAAACACCCCATCCGTCAGCACATGCTGCGCGGGGTGATGGTGGAGGTGAAGCTCACGGACTCCGCGTCGGCGCGCGAGGACCTGCTGCACCTGGGCCGCGCGCCCCTGGTGCTGTGAGGGCATGCGCACATGAAGACGTGGAGAAGCCCCATGCGGAAGACTCTCACTTGTGGCGTGTTGGTGTTGCTCGCCGCGCGAACCCCGGCGGCCCACGCGGAGCAGCCCACCGAGTCGGCCACTCCCGACGCCCGCGTGGAGCAGCGCGCCGCGGGCTACTGCGACTGGGTTCAAGGACTGGGCGACGCGGAGGCCGCGCTGGAGCTGGCACCCGAGGTGTTCGGCAGCTTTGGCGTGGTGAACACCGGTGAGGCCGAGGGCGGCGTCCCTCTTGGCAAGCCGAAGCTGCGGGTGACGGCGGGCCTGAGCTACGACTTCGTGGGCCTGTACCGGGGCCACAAGATTCACCGACGCGCGGCGGCGGAGTGCCGCCGACACCAGGCGCTCTCCTCGCTCCAGGCGGCGGTGAGACAGGGCATGGGGCTGGGTGAGGACTCGGCGCTGGAAGCCCGGGCCCGCGTCCTCCAGGACGCCCTGCCCCGCGCCGAGGAGCTCGTCAACGCCTTGCGCGCGGACCTCCGGGACGGCCGGGCGACGCTGGAAGAACTCAACGCGATGCAGGTGCGCCTGGACAACCTGCGCTCCCTGAGCACGGACACCGCGCTGGCGCGAGAGCGCCTGGCGTCGCGCCCCGAGTTTCCTCGCGGACAGCGACTGGAGCCCTTGCTGGAGGAGCTGCGCGCGGCGGATGACGCGGTGGAGGTCGCCACCGGAAGCCTGCGCCGCGCCAAGGCGTGGGAGCTGAGCGTGCGCGGAGGGTATGACGAGGTCTTCGACGTGGAGCAGGAAGTCCCCCTCTTCGGGCAGGTCATGCTGACGTATGACCTGGGCCACCTGTGGCAAGGCAAGGCGAATGCCCGGGCCCGCGACGGTCGTCGACGTTCGACGGCGAATGACGTGGACGGCGTGCATCAGAAGATCTCCGAGTTGCTGGTGGAGCTGCGCTCGCGGCATCGGACGGAGGAGGCTCGGCTGAGGGAGGTCTCCGCGCTCGTGTCGGACCTGGAGGGACAGCTTCGCGAAGTGGAGGCACTCCAGACGCGGGAGATACGCCGCTTCCGCGACTACCTCCTCCTGGAGCTGGCACGCTTGCGCGCGGAGCAGGCGTACCTGACGGCGCATGTGGAGGCGCTCACGTCCTTCCTCGGGACGACGCGTCCCTGATGTCGGACAGGGCCCCGAGCCGGGTCCTCGTGGCCTGTCTGGGGTTCGGAGTGCTCTCTGTCCTCGGGTGGGCTCGGCCTCCGCCCGGTGACGCCCAGAGTCCCGGCGCTCCCCAAGGCGCGGGCGCGCGGGAGAAGGAACGTGTGACGACCTTCGCCCTGGTGCCCTTGTCGAAGTTGCGGGTCACGCAGGGCGCGCTGCGCGAGCGGACCGATGGACGGCTCGACGTGGAAGGCGCACGGCTGCGAGCCATCGTTCCCGGCACGAACACGACGTCACGCGCGGAGCTGCGCTTCTCGCTCCGAGGCTCCTCCAGCGAGCAGCGGGCCCTGCAGTCCGGAGAACAGCGACAGCAGGCAGGCCTCAAGCTGCGCGCACGCGACGGCTGCAACGTGCTGTACGTGATGTGGCGCTTCGCTCCGAAGGCGGACATCGTCGTCAACTACAAGCGCAACCCCGACCAGCGCCACAGCAGTGACTGTGGCAATCGCGGCTATGTCACCGTCCGCCCGTTCCGACGCAGCGCGGTGAGCGCGCCCTCCAAGGGAGAGGAACACGCCCTGCGCGCCGAGCTGGCCGGAGTGACGTTGCGCGTCTGGGCGGACGACTCGCTGGTCTGGGAGGGCGACCTTCCCCCAGAGGCCCTCGCGCTCGACGGTCCCGTGGGCCTGCGCTCGGACAACGTGCGATTGACGCTCCAGCTCCGAGTCCCCCCACCCTGACGCATTCGTTCCAGGTGCCAGACTGGTGTCTTGAAGAGACTTGAGGGCATCCTGCGCGTCCACGCAGGGACATGAAGAGGCCCGTATGCTCGCTGGACGTCTGGGTTCACTCCGCTGGCTCGTGCTGTCATCGTTGGGAGTGGGCGCGCTGGGATGTGGCGGTTCGCTGGAGGCCGTCGAAGACACGTCGCCGCGCGACACGGAGGCCGCCCTCGCGGGACTCCAGGGCAACACCGTGTATGGGCGATGGCTCGGCTCCGGTGGACGCAATCCCACCCATCCCGGCAACCGCACGTTCTTCGTCGACCACGTGGGCCCCACTGCGACGGTGACCTTCACCCTCACCTCGTCCGTGGATGCGTACCTCTACCTGCTCGATGCCAGCGGCAACGTGCTCGCGGAGGACGACAACAGCGCGGGCAACCTGGGCGCGCGCGTGTCCCTCTCCCTGGCCCCGGGCACCTACAAGCTCGTCGCGGCGACCGCGTCACCGGGCCAGAGCGCGGACCTCACCCTCGCCTCCGACAGGGCTCCGCTGCGCTTCAGCCAGCGACTGCTCTTCAAGCCCGTTTCGGCCTTCCAGTGGATCTACGACGACAGCGGCACGGGCTCCAACAACGACGTCTCCATCTGGCGGCCCAACCTCGCCCAGGCGCCGGGCTATTACTCGCTCGGCGATGTCGCGATGCCCAATGGCGGCGGCGGTCCCGCTCCCGCGACGGCGCTCGTGGTGCAGGGCGAGGGAGACCTGCTCGCCCGACCCGTGGACTACGTCTGGGTCTGGGACGACAAGGGCTCCGGAGGAACCCACGATGGCTCGTTCTGGGAGCCCGTGGCGCCCGCCGGCTACACCTGCCTGGGCGCGGTAGGGGTGCTGGGTTACGGCAAGCCCTCCACGGACCTCATCCGCTGCCTCAAGAGCGAGTACGTGGTGGCCGCCGACCCTGGCGCCGTGTGGAACGACAGCGGCTCTGGCGCGAACAACGACGTGGGCCTCTGGCAGAGCAACGCCAGGGACCACCGGGGGCTGCCTGTCGCCACCTTCGTGGCACGGCCCAGCCACTCCGACACGGGAGGCAGTCGCTACTGGGCCCTCAACAAGAGCGCGACGGCGCACCCGGAGCTCCAGGGGCTGCCCGTGAGCGCCGCGACGGCGGCGGCCTTCGCCCCTCGCGTGTGGATGCACCCCGGCGAGGCGTACTTCCCCTCCTCCACGGAGTTCCACCTCGCCAATGTCCATGTGGAGGGCGGCCATCAGGTGACGAACCAGGCCCTGGGCTGTGACTCGTGTACGGACCCGCAGTTCCTGGATGGGCAGCGGCCGAACCAGACGCCCGTGCCTGTCTATGCGGAGCTCATCACCCGCACCGTGAATGGACTGCCCACGTCCACGACCGACGTGGTGTATTGGATGTTCTACCCGTATTACGCATGCCATTCGGGCCAGCCATGTAACCCCCTTGAACTACTGACACTTTCATAAATCAACCGACGACGCGTCGTGGCCGTGTCACGCCCTTGTCCCGTCTCTGCTGGGCGAAGGGCATCAGCTCGGCAGCCTCGCGAACATCGTCCTCATCGGTATCGAAATAGTGGGCCATCGTCGTGGAGAGCCGCCGGTGGCCAAGGGCCCTCTGGGCAAGGGCTGGATTCTTGAGCGCCGTTGCATACGTGCTCCGCAGGTGCCGAAACGACAAATCGCCAGGGACGACGCGCGGGCGCACGACAACCCCGCAGTTCCGGCACGGCCTTTTCCTCGGCCAAATCGAGAATGTCTCGTCCCCACAGGGCTCGCACCAATAGCGCCAGCCCTTCGATAGACCTGCTCGCGTCAGCGCGGCACGAAGAACGAGGTTGTACAGAACGTCAGCGCCTCGCTGCCGCCCGCCGTCTTTCCCGGGCCAAACGAAGTCGCTCACTGCTGATGCCTTCCGTTCGCGGAGCATGTCGGCCACGGTTGCCGGCAACGGGACGAACCGGTCCCGCTTCCCCTTTGTCGTGTCCGACGAGTTGCTGTGTTGCACGTGGAGAGTGGGAGCGCCGTCGAGAATGACATGACCCCATCTCAGTGCCACCACCTCACCCTCTCGCAGTCCCGTGCACGCTGCGAACCAGAAAAGGTCGGCCCACGGCCCAGCAAACGAGAGCATGCGCTCCAGGTCCGACGACCTCAGCCGCCGAGGGCGCCGAACAACTGGGCGCGGCTTCGCCGCCGCCCTGACCGGAGACTCGTTGAAGAAGCGCCGCGACTTGCGCGCCCACTCGAAGATGGTGTTGAGCCGCGTAATGACGACGGCCGCTGTCGATGCCGCGAGAGGACGTCTCCCTCTTGCCCCTTGCTGCAAATCGTTCCCGAATCGCTCGACGTCAGCGACCGTGACTTCGCTCAGGAACTTTCGACCGAGCGCCGGGCCGATATGAAGACGACACGTCAGCTCGATGTGCTCGTAGGACGCCGTTCCCGCGCGTGCTGCAAGGAACTCGCGAATCGCATCCTCAAGCCGAATGGCCTTCCGCGAGCGAGGGGCCCGGCTATTCCGGATGTCGTCGACGTCCTGGAGTGCCTCGCGAAGCTTCTCCTCGGCTTCGGCCTTCGTGCGCGCGTCCGTGCGTGGCTGAATGCGCACGCCACCAGCGTCCCGATAATCCAGGTGCCAGGTGCCGTGCTTGGGCGCCTCCTTGCGAGACGTCTTGTCGCCCTTCTTGCGGCGGAAGTAGACGCGACTCACGTGGACTCCTGAGCAGCGACCCATGCTTTGATGGCCGCCGGGCTGTAGCGCCGGGTGCGGTCGATGAGAACGACCGAAGGAAGGCCCCTCTTTACCCGGAGGCGACCGACGGTCTTTGTGCTGACCCGAAGGAATTCGGCCACGTCCTCAGTCGTCCAGTACGCCTCGGTATCCTTCGTCACCAGCCGTAGCGACGGCTTGCCGGACCCGCTGTCATCACAGTTGACCATCGCGCGCTCCCCCACCCCTGAACATATCAGCAGCTATCGTGCCAACAGAAAGACAGGGGGCCGCCTGTCTTGACCGTGGTTGCCCACCGCTCACCCCCGACACACACGCCTGAAACACAGACGCGGACGCCTCGTGGCAACCACCTACAAAACTACTACCAGCCATTTGACCCGCAAGCAAACGAGCCGTCTTAAATCGCTTGACGTCAGGTTTCGCACTCGGGGAGTCCGAGTATTCGGCGTCCCGCAGGACTTGCGGGCTGTCTGCGATTGCGGTGCGCGGCAGTCCGAAACCACGGACCCCACATGCAACGATAGACGCTGATACATCCAGCGTCACGGCACGTGAGTGGTTGAGGTGGACGAGCACGCGACACCCAGAAAGACGGCGCGCAGACGGTGACGGATAGAGCACCGTCTGCGTGCCGGAGCAGTTACCGGCCCACCGAAGTGGCCGGACTCCCGCTCTCAAGTTGTCGTGTGGCTCGCCGGCTATCCGTTACACCCAGCGAGGGTACTTCACGGACAGGATGAGCCCTGCGCGCGGGCTCTGTCAAGTCCGGGCCAACCCTACCGTTCGTCGGCGTGCGCGGCGTGACGCTCGCCGTGCTCATCGCACTCCGTCGCGTGGGCGCAATCGCACGCCACACGCTCCGCGCTGGGGCAGCACCTGCTGACCTCACGCCGCGCAGCTGTCATCGGGCCAGCGCGCTGTCGCGGTTGGCGGCGGCGCCTGGCTGACTGCGCGCTCATCGCCGGCCTCGAATGGTGCGGTCCTTCGGCGGCAGGTCCATGGGCTTACCGCCCTTGAGCCCGAAGTAGCAGCCGCCCTTGTACTCGACGCTGTTCTTCTGGCACGGCGGGTCCTTCTTCAGGTGGAGCCAACAGGCGCCCCGAACCTCTTCCGCTGGCTCACGGCAAGGTGGCGTGTCCTGCCCCAGCATCGGCCCATTCGGCATCAGAACGCGGACGTCCTTCTCCCCCATTCTGAGCAGGTCGAACTCGACCATGTCCGTCATGTACGCGTCCTCCATCCCCGCCGCCGGATACGTGTAGCCGATGGGGTCCGAGGCTGTGGCGCGCGTGTGGCGCAGCGGCCACGGCAACAGCAGCGCCGCCAGAGTCGCCGCGGCGAGGGCGGGCGGTATCCAGGAGAAACGGCGTGCAGGAGGACTCGGCAGCGCCTCGGCCATCGTCACGTTGCCTATCGGACGGGTGTCCCGCTTCCCGGACCTGAGATGCGCCCGTCCCTGCTCCTCGTCCAGCGCGGCCTCGTAGGCGCTCGCAACCATGTCCAGGACGCGCGGGACAAGCTCGGCGCGCCCTGCACGGTGCTCGGCAACGACGAAGTCTGGGTATCCGGTCACGAGGAGTGTCACGGCGCCAGGCAGGGGCCGGTCCTTCGGGGCGCGGAGCAACAGCGCCGGCCAACCATGACACTTGTCCCACGTGAGGTGGAGGAGCCCCAGGGCACGGGCAGCCACGCCGCGAAGGCGCGGGCCGAAGTGATAGGGGTCCGTCATGACTTGCCGCCCTTCTTGGCTGCTGTCTTCTTGGCGCGCGGAGCGGGCTTCTCCTCGTCCTCTTCGTCATCATCGAGCGCCGCGCTCTCAGGGATGACGACCTTGCCGTACTTCTCGTCGTACTTCTCGCGGCCCAGCGCGACGAGCAGCCAGAGGGCGTCGTTCCGCGATGGTCGGCGGCCTGTGAACGGCGACACCTCCCCCGCTGCGCGTCGCTGCTTCTTCACCTCCTCGAGGTAGAGCCAGTCCTCCAACGTGAGGATGGCTGGCTTCTGGACCCGCACGTCGAGCGGACCCCTCTTCGAGAATGTCGCCATGAGTCCCGTTCCCTTGGTCGCCACTGCGCCCATGCGGCCCCTTCCATATGTGGTTGCCAGTGTGCCGGCAAGTCTGCCCTGGACCATCGCGCCGTCCTCCCTATCGAATACCCCATAATCATGGACTTGATTTTATATAAAATCTAGGTACTATTCATGTCGTAGGTCGACTGTTGGGCGGCGGGCCCCCATTGCGTGGGGAGAGGGCGGCGGGAATCGGGAGGGCGGCCTCCTGGGGCGTCGAGCAGGGCAGCACGAAGAGCAGCACCAACACGGGGGTGTGCAATGCCGAAGTCGACGAAGAAGTACGAGGGATTGACGCCGGAGCAGATGAGGGACCGGTTGTTCGCGCCCGAGCCGCGCAGGCCGGGGCCGTCGGTGAAGCAGGCGCTGATTGAGGTCCTCGCCGCCGTCGAGGAGCACGGCGAGCCCGAGGAGTGGCCGGAGGGTTTCTTCGAGCAGGTTCAGTCCCTGGCCTCCAAGTAGCGCCACCGGGCCCGTCCTTCGGGGCGGGCCCCTCTCCTCTGGAGACAACACCATGGCTCTGTTCGCCGGATACGCCACGGTCGCCTGTTACTGCCGACGCAAGTCGTGTGCTGGCGCGACGACATGTTTCTTCTCCATCGACGCCCCGTCACACGCAGCAGCCCGCGCCGTGTTCGAGGACTTCCTCGAAGAGCATGGGGACGCAGCGGGCGCGGCCCTCTGGCCGGACGCGCCGTCGGCGCACCTTGTCGGCTGGAGCGTCGACCCCGTCGAGCACCTCCCCAGCTTCGATGGGGTGGTGAAAGACAGCCAGTAGCACTCAGCGCCCGCGCGACACGTGGGCCCCTCTCCCTGGAGACACGTCATGTACGTCCCCTCTGTGCAACTCCGCATCTTCGCCGCGCCGGGGGCCGGGCCGCTCGTCGGGCCGCGCGACCCCAGGGCGCGGTACTCCATCTACGTGGAGGGCGCGCTCCGCTGTGCGTTCCCGGCGGGCACCACGTACGAGACGGCGCAGGCCGAGGTGCAGCGCATCCGCGCGAGCCCGCCGAAGTAGCTCCACCGCCGGGAGCACATCCCGGCCAACCACTCTCACCTGTGAAGGAGGCTGCCGTGCAGCCCACGTTACCCGTCTGCCCTGAGTCCGACGTTGACCTCGTCCGGCGCGCCGCCAGGGCGCTGCGCGACTACCCCTCGCGGGAGTGCGACGCGGTGTCCGCCGAGTTCGCGCGCCGAGGCCGCGAGCGCATCCGTGCAGCTGCGCGTGCCGTCGCCATCGAGGCGGACGCGCAGGACCGCTCCTCGCTGGAGTCGGGTGACGTCACCTGGATGGAGCCCTTCTGTGCCTGTGGGCGGCGCCTCTCGCACTGCGACGGCAGCCGGCGCGGATGTAGGGAGGGCGCGCGATGAGCACCGACAAGCCCACGCAGGCTGACGAGCGCGCGGACTTCGCCGCCCTGCTCGCCCAGGCGGAGACGCAGGTGGCCGCGCTCGCGGCCGACAACGCGGTGCTTCTGGAGAAGATGCTCAAGCAGTGCTCCATGTGTGGCGGCAGGGGCGTCCGCCGGACGTCCTGCACGCTCTGCGGTGACTCCACCCTGGAGCACGAGTGCGACGACAGGGACGTCATCTGCACTGGCGGCGTCCATGCGTTTCTCGCCCAGCCCCACCCCGGCGCTGCGCTGCTGGAGCGGCTGGCTCGGGCGCGCTCTGCCCTGGAGCGCCTCAACACCGAGGCCATGGCTCTCCATGACTGGGACCGGCAGGGCCCGCCCGACGGTGGGCTGTACGGAGAAGCGGAGGGGATTTTCACCCGCCTTCAGGCTGCGCTGAGCGACGCCTGCCGGGCGCTGGCGCCCACGCCATGACGTGCCCCGTCCCTGTGCAGCTCACCGTCACGGTGGGCCTTCGCCTGTGTGACATCGCCCTGGCGTGGCGGCCATGCACGGCCCGGGACGCCGAGCGCACGGTGACGGCGAGCGGTGCCGTGTGGTTGCAGGGCGAGGAGTGGATGGTGCGCGCGGGGCTGTCGCCCGGTGACGTCGAGCCGCTCTCGCGCGACGAGGAGCGTCGGCTGCGCGAGGTGGTGGATGAAGCGCTCGTGGATGTGTTTGAGCGTCAGACTCAACCTCTATAGTCCAATCAGCATCAACCAATCTTGGAGGTCTAATGCGAAACGGGAGCGAAGTTTCCGCAGGCGCAGGTGCGCTCGTGCGGCAGGAGTTCGGAGCGCAGTCGATGGAGCTTCGCGCCGAGACGGCAAGCGCGGCCGTCGCGGCCCAGGCCCAGGCCGCCGTGCAGGCGCGCTACGTCATGGCTCTGCGCAACCCGCGCGACTGGGACGTCGTCCGTCAGCGGCTGATGAAGGAGTGCGACCGCCCCGGGTTCGCGGAGGTCGCCCGGTACAGCAAGCCCATCGGCGGCGAGAACACCATCGACGGGCTCTCCATCCGCTTCGCGGAGGCGGCGCTCCGCTGCATGACGAACTGCCTCCCGGAGACGATGATTATCTACGAGGACGACGAGAAGCGGATTGTCCGGGTCTCCCTCACCGACTTGGAGGCGAATTTGACGTACTCCAAGGACATCCTCGTCAAGAAGACCGTCGAGCGGAACTACGTCCGCGACGGCCAGGTGGTGTTGAGCGAGCGCGCCAACAGCCGCGGCAAGAAGACGTACTTGATTCAAGCCGGCGACGACGAGGTGTTGAACAAGCAGTCCGCCCTGGAGTCGAAGGCCCTTCGAGGCCACGTCCTCCGGGTCCTGCCCGGGGACATCGCGGACGAGGCCGAGGAGCGGGTCCTGGAGACGCTGAAGAAGCGTGCGCAGCAGGACCCCGCCGCCGAGCGGAAGCGCATCATCGACGCCTTCGGCCAGGTGGGCGTCCCCGTCGACGAGCTCAAGCTGTACGTCGGGAAGCCGTTCGAGCAGCTCACGCCCAGCGAGCTGGTGAGCCTCCGGAGCGTCCACAACAGCGTGAAGAACGGCGAGGCGCGCTGGCCGGAGTTGCTGGAGGCCCGGACCGGCAAGACGAAGGCCACGGCGCCGACCGCCCCCAACTCCACCGGCGACGGCCCGTCAGCCCCCTCGCCCGCCAGCGCCCAGCCCTCGGACCCCGTGGAGGCGAGCACGGAGGTTGCGCCCGTGTCCGCTGTGGACCCGCTCGACGTCCTGGCCGACAGCATCCCCTTGGCGGATGCCCGTGAGTTGGACGCCTACCAGAAGCAGGTGGCGGCCATCGCGAAGGACCACCCGCGCAGGAACGAGTTGGGCAACGCCATCAACCTCCGTCGGCGGCAGTTGAAGGAGCAGGGCTGATGAAGCTGTCCATGTCCGGCATGGAGAGGGCCGACGCGTGCCCCCCTTCCCTGGTGCTGCCCCACACGCGCAAGGTCACTCAGGCGTCCACGCTCGGCCACACGGTCCACGAGTACCTGTGCCACGTCAGCGTTCTCGGGGTGCCCGAGGCGCTGGCCCGGGTGCCGGAGGAGTTCCGTCCCGCGTGCGAGTCCATCGACCTGTCTCGCCTCCCGGCGTGCGAGCCCGAGGCATACGCCGCCGAGGTGGCGTTCCTGTACGACGTTCGCGAAGACACCGCCCGCGAGTTGGGGCGCGGCATGGGACGCGCGTACCCGCCCCACGAGGCGTGGCAGGTGCCAGGGACGGCCGACGTCGTCGGACTCACGGCGGACTCCGTCATCATCATCGACTACAAAACGGGGTGGGCCCCTGTCGCGCCGGCCGCGAGCAACGTCCAACTCGCTGCCTACGCCCTCGCCGCCGCACGGGCCTACAACCGGACGCGGGCCACCGTCGCCATCTGCCGCCTCCATGACGGGGACGTGTGGTGGGACAAGGCGGACCTGGACGAGTTGGACCTGGAGGCCGCAGCGGCACGGTTCCGCGACGTCCTGGTGCGTGCCGACGAAGAGTCCGCGAGCGTCGCCGCCGGGAATGCGCCGCGCACCGTCGAGGGGGCTCACTGCCAGTTCTGTCCCGCCTTCGCATCCTGCCCTGCCAAGGCCAACCTCGCCCGTGCTCTCGGCGGCGGTGAGCCTCTGACGCTGGCGCCCCTCACGCTGGAGACGTTCCCCTCCGTGCTGGAGCGACTTGAGGCAGCGGAGGAAGTCCTTGGCCGTGTCCGCGCCAACCTGGAGGACTTCGCTCGGGCGACGCCAGTCCCGCTTCCCAGCGGCGAGGTCTACGGCCCCGTCACCGTCACCCGTGAGACGCTCGACGCCCAGCGCGCGGCCATCCTCCTCACGGAGCGATTCGGCGCTGACGTTGCCCGGCACGCGGTCCGTACCGAGGCGACTTGCACGAAGGCGGACCTCAACGAGGCGCTCCGCTCCTGGATGCGAGAGCACCCTGGGCATCGCCTCACGAAGCTCGTGGCCGAGGTGCTGGATGGTCTGCGCAAGGCCGGCGGAGTGGCCGTGCGGCGCACGCATCCGGTGAAGCGGCACACGCCGCAGGTCGCCGACGCTGCTTGAAGTCACGGTGAGTGGGCGCCGGCACTTCGCCGGGATGGGGCTGCGGCCCCAGCACCAACGCCCACGCACCAGCTGCCTCATGTGAGGCGGCACCCCGTGCCTTTCCGGGCGGGGCCTTTCACGGCGCCAAGCATCGCGCCACGAGCAGCGGCAGGTTTTCCCCCCGTGCCTGCCGACTGCTCGCCTTTCCGCAGCACCAACCCCAGACAGGAGGAGCCATGTCGTTGCAGACACAGAAGGAGAAGGCGGAGAAGGCAGTCGCCGCGTGGAAGCACCCCATCGGAACGCCGGTGGTCGTCAAGCGCGACAACGGTCAGGAGTTGACGACGAAGACGCGCAGCGGGGCCGAGCTGCTCGGCGGACACTCCGCCGTCATCTGGCTGGACGGCATCAGCGGCTGCTACGCGCTGGAGCGCGTGAGCCTCGCGCCGGTCAGCGAGCCCTCGAAGTGGCAGCACCTGAAGCCGTTCCTGCAGCACATGGAGGCGCGGCTCGACGCGAAGGTGGCCGAGCGCGGCCCCGGTGAAACGTGGATGCAGGCGAGTGGCTACGAGCTGTTCGCCGAGCTGGACCGGAAGATGGCCAAGGCCCGCGTTCTCGTTGTCGACGGCGCATCCGCGGCTGAGGTCGGCGCCGCCCTCGCCGACGTGGGCAACTTGGCCGCCATGGCCTACCAGCGGCTGGGCGGAGAGCAGGCCACGCCGCGCGTCCCCGGTGCCGGCGGACGCTGCGACCCCTGACCCACCCCTCAACCCGTACCCCAGACAGGAGACGTCATGAAGGCAGGACAGTGGTGCATCACGAAGGATGAAGAGGAGTGGATGGACGCCAGCGCGTTCGACACGAAGGAGGACGCCATCGCGCGGGCTCCGGTCGAGCTGGCGTTGCGGCCGGGGCTGACGTTCTGGGTTGGCGTGGCAGTCCAGGCGCCGTCGGCCCTTAATGCCGCCCTCGTGGTGGACGCGCTCGACAACCACGCGAGCGATGAGGCTCCCGATGGGAGCGACGGCTACGACATCTCGGACGAGGCCCGCACGGAGTTGGACGTCCTCCTCACGGG
Source organism: Myxococcus sp. CA040A (assembly GCF_013336725.1). Classification (NCBI taxonomy): domain Bacteria; kingdom Pseudomonadati; phylum Myxococcota; class Myxococcia; order Myxococcales; family Myxococcaceae; genus Myxococcus; species Myxococcus sp. CA040A. The sequence continues at coordinate 45,670 of NZ_JABUMR010000022.1, forward strand.
CTGGGCGACGAAGCACGCCGTAAAGCCCACGTGGTTCGACATCGGCGATGTGAGCGAGCACGTGGTGCCGGCGGAGACGCTGCACCTCTTCACGGACGACGACGGAAACACCTACGCGGCCCGTGACCTCGCCCACGCGAAGGACCTGTGGGTGGCCGACACGGGCCAGCCCATCGAGGACGCTGGTGACTGGAGGTCCATCCCCGACGACAAGGCCGTGACGGTCAACGACGACGGCGTGAAGTCCACGAAGACGGCGGCCGAGTGGGCGGCGGAGATGTCCGCCCCCGGTTGCTGCTTCAGCAGCAACTACTGACGCGCGCAGCACCCGCGAGTCTTCCCGCGAAGGCACCAGGCGCGAGCACCAGGACGGGCGCGGTTCGACTCCGGCCCGGCGGACTCCCCCGTAGCACCCCAGAGGTCCCCATGAAGCTGCTGTGCTTGTTGTTGACGGTGTTGATGACCACCGCCACCGGCTGCGCCACGCTGGCCCAGCGCCGGTGTAGTGCGCTCGAAGAGCAGTTGGAAAAGTCGAATCGACCGTGCAACGACTGCAAGGACCGACTGCTCCCGGAGGACCAGCAGTTGTGCGCGAGCCTCTGCGCGCATCCGGGCGAAGTGGGCCCCGCCACCACTGCGGCCTGCACCCCTCGGGCGCCCGAGCCCGTGGAGTCCGCCCCCGCGGCGTCCGAGCCCGAAGTCGCGGCGGCCACGCCGTGACGCGCTACCTGCTGCTCGTGGTGCTGCTGAGCGCGTGTGCCGGCGGAGAGACGTACCGGCGCGGAGTCAACGCTCCGGCCAGGCCACCGCCCACGACATACACACCCGCTGGCGCCGCCCGCGACAGGGCACAGACTCCCAACACCAAGTCACTGCCGCGCGGCAGAGACAGGCGCGTCCTTCCTCCCGAGGCGCGTCCAGGAATCTGGGCCTCAGACGGTGACCAGCGCCGCGCCGTCGAATTGAGGCTCGAACAGAGGTGCCCTGCGACAGTGCCAGACGGCATCAACGCAGAAGTCTGGAAGCAGTGCTGGAAGGACGTGGCCGAGTTGATGAAGTCCGAGCCGCGAGTCCTGGCGCTCTCCGTTCCCCAGGTGGACTGCCTCCGACTTCACCTCCTCCACCAGTGCGGTGGTTGGTTCGTCGCAAAGGCCAAGTACGCGACGGGAAGGAAGGACTCGAAGTCGGAGGACTTCCTGGAGGAGTACGCGCCACGAGGCACCGAGGAGTTGAACGATAGCCGTCTCGATGAGGCGCTGCTGAACCGCCGATACCGCAAGGTCTGTATCGGCATCGGTGGCCGGCCCCGGGGCGGGGAAGGCACTGACTACGACATCGACCGGGGGCGCGGCATGGCCGCCGAGGTCGACGAGCTGTCTGCATTGCTCGGCAACGCCGGGCGCCGCTCCCACGACTGGGACGCGGACACGGGCGGGCCCCGCTACTAGCCGCACCACGCGCGGGCGGTGCAGCACGGACCGCCCGCTCCTCTCTCGCTGTACTCGAGGTGCAACGTGACGTGTGAGACGACGAACGAAGTGTCGAAGCGGACCGTCGCCGTGCTGGATGCACTGGAGACCCTGTGCGAGCACGAAGGTGGGGCACACGGAGACCGCTGCCCTGGCAATGAGGCGCGGGACGCACTCACTCGCCTCCGGACCGGAGCTGAGCGCGCCGCCAAGCTCGATGCCCAGGCCTCGGCGGACTACGTGGCGGCGTGCCCCTACCTGGGCACCGCTCACCTCCCTCTGCCTGCTGGCGCGCCGGAGCCGAGCCCCCACCTGGTGGCCGTCCTCGCGCGCCTGCGGACCGCGCTCGACGAGGCCGCCAAGGTGCCGGGGCTGGAGGAGAGCCTCACGACCAACCGCCAGTTGACGGGGCTCCTGGAGACCCGCGTCGCCACGCTGGAGCGGGAGAACGCGAAGCTCAGCGGACAGATGCGCGCCGTGAGTGGTGCGGTAGGGTTAGAGGCAGACGACACGCCGAAGGATGCGGTTGAGCGAGTGGTGGCACGGGCCAACACCGCCGAGGCGCGCGTGAAGGAGCTGGAGGCGGCCATCCGCACGAAGGCGGACGACTACCTCGCCAGCTACGGTGAGGACGCGGAGGGACCGCACCCGCTCGTGGACTGGGCTGAGCGCACCTTGCGCGACAAGTCCCCGCCCCCGCCCGCCCCGGCGCTGGGCTACGACCACAGGGCGCTGCGCGCGGATATCCAGGCCATCCAGAGTCGTGTCACTGGGACAATCGGAGCACAGGAGGCGCTGGACCGCGTCTGCGCTTTCGCTCAACGCTCGCTGATGGCACCGCCCGCGCCCGCCCCGGCGCAGGGGGTGGCGGACACCATCAAGGCGCAAATCCTCGCCATCAATCAGGAGGTGAACGCGGCAGAAGCGGCGCACGAGGTGCTCGACGAGCGCGGCGTGCCTCGGGACTCGGGAGACGACGAGATGCCGCCCAGAGTTGAGTTGTCGCTCGCTGAGCGCATCCGTCGTCTCCCTTCCACCCACACCCCGCCCGCGCTGGTGGAAGCGGTGGGGCCGTTCGTCCCTTTCCTGCGCGCGCAGGCAGCGCAATCTCTCGCGGGCTCCTCGCCAGCCCACCTCACCGACAACTACGTGGAAGACGTGAGCATCGGGCACATTCGAGCCCTGCTCGCCGCCTACGACGCCGCGAAGGGCGGGCGGTGCTGCTCTACTGGGCGCTCCATCGCGTGTGCCTGTGGCGACCACTGGGCCTGCGACACGCACGGGGATGTGTGCCGGGACCCCGATGCTGGAACGCGCGAGGCGAACCGACTGGACGCCGCGAAGTACCGCGCGGCGGTGGAGCGGGTGAAGGACAAGGGCGTCCTGCTCAAGCTCTTCTGCGACGTGACTCGCGCCGGCACCGACACCTTCTGGACGGGGCTGTCTGCGGTCCTGACCGAAGTGCTCGCCCTCGACACGCCCCCGTCCGGGCCGGGAGGTGGCGAGGAGAAGCCGTCTGAGGTGGTGCTCACCGCTGACACCGTCGCGGCCGTCGTGGCGAGCATTCAAGCCGACGCGGAGGAGACGAAGGCGAGGCTCTCCCCTATCGCAGCGCGCACGCAGGAGCAGGAAGGAGAGCTGCACATCGCAGCCGGCGGGTGGGCGGCGGCGAAGGAGATTAAGGAGCGCCTCCTCGCTGGCCCCGTGCCAGAAGTCATCACCCGCGCTGACGTCGAGCGCGTGGTGGAGGACATCGCGGAGGACTGCAACGGAGTGACGGGGGGCACCGCGCCAGCACCCGCTTCCTTCGTCCGGGGCGCCCGCGAGGTGCTCCTCCGCCTGTCCAACCCTCCGGCCGCTCCGGAGAGTTCGACGAACCCGCTTCACGGCGCGGAGGTCCCCACCGGGACGCTCGTCGAGACGTTCCCCGGCTCTCCCTTCGTCCGGCTGATTCCCCGTCAGCCGACGCCCGTGCCGGAGGTGCCGGCGCTCAAGTGGTGCGAGGACGAGCACGACTGGGACGGGCGCGGCGCGGACCTGCCGGGCGATGGGCGGCTGGAGGTGAAGTGCTCGCGCTGCCCTGCCGTCGCCCGCCGCATGCGCGTGGACTCGCGCGCCTACGCCATCCCCGAGCGCCCCAAGCCCGAGCCCGAGCCCGCCGCGCCCGAGGTGGTGTGGACCGGAGACGGGGTGCGCGTGCTTGCGGATGGAACGTGGGAGACCTGGACGCCGGCCGTCAACGAGTGGCTGCCGAACGCGCACGGCGGGCACCGCGCAAATCCCATCGCCCGCGCGCTGGCCGAGGCGAAGAGGGAGCAGGAAGACATCCGCCGGAAGATGCGCATCAACCACATGGAGCGCGTTGTGGTCGAGCGCGACAGGGCCGCCGAGTCCATGCGCGAGCGGGCGGCGCGCATCGTCGCGAACGTGGGACTCAGAAACCTCGCGTCGGTCATCCGTGCCGTGTCACTGGAGTCCGAGGGCGAAGTGTCGGCTACTCCCGAGGCCGAGCTCCGCGAGTACCCCCGCCTCGTGGATGCCATGCGCCTGGCTCTCGGCCACCTGCGCAACGGGCACACGGGCCGGGTGGGCGAGGCCATCGCCACGCTGTCGCAGGCTCTGGAGGGCACTCGCTCATGAGCGCGAAGCCTATGCAGGTGACGGTGTTGCTCCCCGACGGCACACCCACCGGCACCGTCGACGTCTACCCCACCAACACCCTCTGGCGGGCCCAGCGCCGGGCGCCCCACGTCCACGTGCATGGCATCGCCCGGGACCTGGAGCCGCGGGGTGACGGGTGGGCGCTGCGGCTGCTCAAGGGCGAGCTGGCGCCGCGCAACGCCAAGAGGAGGGCCGCATGAGGTCCACCCTCCTCGTCTTGGCCGGGGCCGTCCTCGCGCTCGCGGGCGTGGCCGCGCTCCGCAGCTTCGCTCCGCCCTCCACCTCGGGCGCGCCCTGCCCCGTCCGCCCGGAGGACTTCAGGCCGTGAGCCACTTCCTCAGTCGCCGCCTGTGCCGGGCGCAGCCGAGCCCACCTGGGAGGGCGTCGCCCAGTGGATGGACGAGCAGTCGTCGTACAAGACGGGCGACGCATCAATCGCCTGGGCACTCCTCGCGGAGGACGGACGCTCGCGCGACAGCCACGGGGCGACGAAGTACGGCGTGCGGCACCAGCACGACAACGGCCGCGACCACGCCACCGACGCCTACCAGGAGCACGTGGATTCGTGTTGCTACTGGTGGGCAGAGTTGAAGAAGGCGCCGAGCCAGGAGGCGCTGGAGATGTTCCGCGCCAGCGCGAACCTCGCATTCCGCGCGCGCCTCTACCTGTACCGCCGCGACGGGCGCTGACGACTGGCGACCCAGCGTCCCTCGTGTAGCCTCCGGGCCATGACCGACGCCGAGCGCGTACACCACGCCGACGAGTTCCTGGCCCAGTTTCAAACCATGTCCGAGGAGGCCGCTGACGCCCTCGTGGAACGCCTCGCGGGCGCCGCGCTGCCCCGAGTCCTCGAGGAGTACACGGGCAGCATCCTCAAGGAGCTGGCGCCCATGCTGCCCGAGGACGTCAAAGAGGCGGTGCTCGACCGCGTGGCCTCGCTGATGCTCATCGGCTACCTCGTCCGGGCCAGTGAGGACGCGGCCACCCCGCCCCGCGTGCCGCCCGCGAGCGCGTGAGGGCGACGTAACAACCAGCCCGCCCCGCGTCTCCTGGGCATGACGACACAGCCACGCTGCCCAGGATGTGGATTGCCACTCACGCCCGACGTAGGCGACCCAGGCCGCAGCCCGCGCCCTGGCGTCCTCGCCTGTCTCGCCCACGGCTTTGACTGCCTGGACCCGACGCCCCGACTCTACCGCCTGGCGCCCAACGGCAGGCTGTCTCCCGTGTCACTCGCCGCACGCCCGACAGCACGCACGCGGAGCAACCGCAAGCTGGGTCTGGAGCCCTGACGCCATACCCCCGGAGGGGTACGGCAGCCCGCAGCGGGCTGGGTGACAATCACCCCTCACCAGAATATCGCTCGTCATCTATTGACGAGCGACTTGGCCAGACACATAGTACGTCCATCAACGCGGCGCTCCTGCCGCGCCAGCCGACGGGTGCGCCGTGGACTTCTCGGACAACGCCGTCGACCTCAGCCCCCGGCGCATCACCCCTCTCCATGAGGTGCGCGACGCCGCAAAGCTGGCCGCGCTGGTGGAGTCCATGCGCGCCGACGGGTGGGTTGGGCGCCCCCTCCTGGTGGTGGACTACGGCGACGGAGACGGCGTTGCGCTGACGGGGAGCCACCGGCACGCGGCGGCGCTGGTGGCGCAGCTCACGGCGGTGCCCGTCATCCTCATCCCGCCGTGCGAGCGGCTGACCATTGAGCCAAGCCTCCACGGCCTCGATGTCTACTTCGACGGCCAGCGGCTGCACGAGGACGAGGCGCGCATCGCGGCGCTCCGCGAGTTGGGCTACGCCGAGGGAGTGGCGTTGATGGAGGCGGAGTTCGCAGCGCGCGCGGACGAGTAGGTCACTCGCGGGAGGGCTCACGCTCCCGCCACCACGCAGCACAGACACGGGGGAGTCATGCACCACTACACGCTGAAAATCTGGGAGTCGCAGTCCAGCCGTCCGCAGTCCGAAGAATTGGGCCAGGTGACGGAAGCTGAAGCGCGAACCGAGGCCGAGAAGCGGATGGACGGCGTCCAGCGCGGCGCTGGCGGGGGCAAGGTCGAACTCTTCCGCGCGGACCGCCTCGAGCAGAACTGGCGCGAGGGTGTGTGCGTCCACGGGGCGGCGGGCGTGGAGTGGCGGAACTAGCCATGGCGCACCCTGGGGAGAGCGAGGCAGTTCTCGCCGATGAGTTGGAACGCGATGGACGCCTTGTCGTGACTGCGGCGGGGTTCACCATCACGGCGACGGGCGTGCGTGCGCCTGACCTGGCTGGGAACGACGGTCACCTGGTCGCCTGGGCGCGCCGCTGCCGAGTGGTAGCCCTCCGGGCCTTCATCGCATCGCTGGCGGAGACCGGGGCGCGGCGTGGCTCCCTCTCAGTCGAGGACGTCCTGGGGCCTATCGCGGACCTGCAGACGATTCTGGAGCAAGGCGAGTCCATGGATGCGATGTGGTGGGTTGTCCTCCTGGACCAACGGGGTGGACCTCGCCAACAGATGGCCGTGGCCGTCGCGGCATTGCTCGACGACCACCCTGAGCATTGGTGGTCGTCTCGGCGGCAGGCACATGCTGACCACCTCCGTGTCGAGGTAGCGCGGGAATCCTGAGATGTGAGCCGTCAGTGCGAGGGATTCCCGGCGGGTTGGCATCTCTCTCACCAGCAGCACTCGCGGCCCACCGTGGCCGATGCCTTCGGGCGATTCACCCAAACGCCCCCGCGAGGGGCGAGGAGAACCGCAATGACCAAGGACCAGATGTCGAAGCAGATGGTGGAGTCCGGCTACGTCCCCTGCACCGAAGCCGAGGCCCGGGAGGCCCGCGTCCAAGGACATGCATACGCAGCCGCCTTCGCATACCACTGGGAGAGCCCGCGAGACTCCCATTGGAAGTGGTACGTCGAGCCCCACGACGGGGCGTTCCGCGCCTTCCGCGAACTCGTCAGCGGCGTGAACGGGTGCCGCTCGCTCGGCGATTACTTGGACAAATGGCCCGCCGGCAAGCTCTACATGTTCGAGTGGTTCCGCAAGACGCCGGTGGCGCGCGCATGAGCGCCAGCGAGCGATTCGGCCCCGGGAGCAAGGCGCACCGGGCCGCCCTTGCGCTGCTCGACGCGTGGGGCTGGGCGGAAGTCCAGGCCAACGGGAAACCCCAAGGGCGGTTGGAGTGGGACGGGGCCCAGTGGGGCCTCTTCGACGAGCCGGACGGGCAGGCGTCCGAGCTGCTCACCCAGGCACAGTGTCCCATCCAGGCTGTGATTGAGGCCGAGATGGGGCGCCAGGAGGTGCTCTATCGACTGCGCGGCGAGGGACACCGCGCCGTCATCCTCGAGGCCGGCCTCCGGTGGCCGCTCGGTGACTCGCTGTGAGCGACGACGACAGCGGACTCCCCCGTGTCGCGCACGGCGGGGAATGGTTGAGGGCGCTGGTGGAGCGCCCCCACACCACCGAGGAGATGGCCGAGCGCACGGGCGTGTCCGTCCGCACCGCCCAGCGCACGGGGCAGGACTTGTTGGACCAGGGCTGGCCCCTGGAGCGGACGCACTCCACGCACGAAACCCCGGCCGCATGGCGCCTCACGTCGCGCCAGGAGTTGGAGAGGTGGATGGGGCTCCGACGGCGGCTCGCTGCCGACGGGTGGCACGTCCTCAAGGGCGACTGGCCAGAAGTTGTGGGGAAGGTGGAACTCCTCGTCGAGGACGGCGAGCCGGTGAAAGTCTCCGTCACCTACCAGGACGGCGTCGACGCGGACGACGTTCCGCCGAGTTTCACCACCCGCCTCAACCAGCGCCTCAAGGGGCTGGGGGTGGCGGCGGACAACTGGGAAAACACAGGGTGGGAGGGCGGCACGGACGCCCCCATGCAGGAGACGTCCCGGCTGGAGCCACTGCTCGCGCCGACGAAGTAGCGTCCAGTCCACCACACCCAGTCCGTGAGGGTGATGGCGAGGAGCGGGCCCGGGTTGAACACTCGGCCCCATGCTCCTCGCCTCCCTCACCGCCTACGCCGAGGCGCGCGGACTCCTCGCAGAGGGCCGCTTCGCCACCCGGCGCGTCCACTACGTCCTGTGTCTCAGCCCCGAGGGCCAGCTCCTCGCGGTGCAGCCGACAGGGCCGGACGGCGTGGACCTGCGCGCTCCCCGTCCGCCGCCGCGCTCGGTGAACATCGCCGCGGGCTTCCTGGTGGACAATGCGAAGTACGTCCTCGGGTACACCGCCGCGGGCAAGGGGCGCGCGGAGCGGGCGGACGAGCGCGTTGCCGCCTTCGCCGCGCTGGCGCGCGAAGCGGCCGAGGCTACCGGCTCCGTGGAGGCAACGGCCGTGGCGCGCTTCCTCGCGGACTCCGCCGCCATGGCGCGCGTGCTCGCCGAGCGCGAATGGACGGGCGCGGAAACGCTCGCCTTCGCCGTCGAGGGCGTCGCCGGGCTGGTGCACGACGTGCCGGCCCTCCGCGCGTGGTGGGAGCGACGCGGGGCCCAGGAGGACGCGGGTGGAGTCGTCGGCCTGTGCAGCGTCACGGGCGAGATTGGGCCACTGGCCCGCGTGCATGAGCCCGTCAAGGGCATCCCCGGGACGGGTGGCATGGGTGCGCGGTTGGTGTCCTTCCGCGCTCCGGCCTCCTCGTCGCACGGCCTGGAGCAAGGTGCCAACGCTCCCATCGGAAAGCGGGCCGCGCTCGGCTACGTGTTGGCGTTGAACCACCTGCTGGACTCGTCGGAGGCGCGCCACTACAGGAACGGAATCCGGCTCGCCGAGGACACGGTGCTGGTGCTGTGGACGGACGGCCCCGCAGAGGAGGCGGAGCGGCTCCTCTCCCTGGTGGACCCGACGCCGCCGGAGATCAAGCGCCGAGCGGAGTCCATGCCAGCGCCAACTGGCCCGCCGCTCCGACCTGGTGCGCGGCTCTTCGCGGCCACGCTCTCCGGCGCGGAGGGCCGCGCCCGCGTCCGCGACATGCTGGAGGCCCAGCTCGCCGACGTCGTCAGCAACGTCCACCGCTTCCACGACGAGGTGCGCCTCGGAGGCGCTCCGGCGTGGCCCGTCTCCGTCTGGTCTCTCCTCCTCGCGCTGGGAGGCAACGGCGGCCAGAAGCTCACGGCGGACCTCGCCACGCTCGTTGCCCGGCGCATCCTCACGGGAGAGCCCTTCCCCGCCATGGTCCTCACCACGGCCCTGGGGAGAATGGCCCGCCACGACGACGACGCGAGCCACCTCGTGACACGGGCCGGGCTCATCCGCGCGTGTCTCCTCCGCACGGGAGGCGCCGCTGCAACCGCGCTTCGGGCCGCGCCTGGCGCCGCCCTCCCCGCCGCCTTCGTCCTGGGGCGTCTCTTCGCCCTCCTGGAGCAGTTCGACGGCGGGTCCGGATTCAGTGAGCGCCACTACGTTCGGTGCTCCCACACACCAGCCTTGGCGTTTCCAGTCATCCTCGAGCGAGCGACGCCCGACGCACGGGCCCGTCGAGAGCTTGTAGCCGCGCGGGCCGAGCTCGTCGCCGCGCTCCCGACGCCCCTCCCGCCGCGCCTCGACGCCGAGGGACAGGGACTCTTCGCGCTGGGGTACGTCCGGGAGCGCGACGCCCGTCACGGCCAGCCCCAAGCCGTGACAGTTGGCCGGCGCAAATCAGCGCGGACCGGCGCAAAACCACTCACTCAATCTCCGTGATTTTGCGCAAAGATTCGCAGAGCATCGCCAGAGTCCGCCAGGGTTCGCCAAGAGCCGCCAGGAGTCGCCAGGAGCGGTCAGCGCAAAATCGCACGCATGACTTGTAGTCACAGCGACTTGCGCGCCGACGCCGCAGCACGTATGTGTTTTGGACGGCTCTGCGCGTGCCATCCCTCAAGCCACCAGTGGCATCCCCATGCCACCAGGTGCCGCTCCTCTCCGTCGTGCGCAGACGGCGGAGAGGAGTGACTTTCCCCTCGCGGCCCGGAGGTCCCCCATGACGTGTCTGCGAAGTCCCCTCAAGGTTGGTGACGTGGTGGTCCAGCAGGACGCCCACGGCCGATACAGCCTCAACGACCTGCACCGGGCTGCTGGGCTGGAGAAGCGCCACCAGCCCAGTGACTTCCTGCGCACGGCATCCGTCGCTGCGCTCGTCGACGAAATCCACTCCGGAGATTCCCGGAGTGCCCCGGTGGAGGTCGTGAACGGCGGCCCCAACAGAGGTACGTATGCCTGCCGGCTCGTTGCCCTCCGGTATGCAGCGTGGATTTCAGCCCCCTTCGAGTACAAGGTCTACAAGGTGCTCGAGGACTACATCGACGGACGCCTCGTCCCGGCAACGCCCGCGCTCCCCGCCAACTACATTGAATCGCTCGAGGCCCTCCTCGTCTCCGAGAAGGAGAAGCTCCGGCTCTCCGCTGAGAACGCCCAGCAGGCTCAGCAACTCGAAGCCCAGCAGCCCCACGTCGACCTCGCCCAGACGTACCTCTCCGCGAAGGGAGACAGGTGCCTCCGGGACGCTGCGACGGCGCTCCGCATACCCCCGAAGCAGTTCAACGCCTACCTCGTGGACAAAGGCATCTGCTACCGGCGGCCTCAGCAGCCGGGCCAGAAGCGCAAGAACCGGCTCCTGCCCTACGCCGAGTTCGTCGAGCGCGGATACCTCGTCAACCGCGCGCGGCTCGTCGAGCGCCAGACGCCCGAAGGCATCGTCCAGGATGACCGCGGCCAGACGATGGTGACGCCGCAGGGCATGGCGTGGCTCCACGCGCGCTTCGAGCGCTCAGCCGCGCCCCAGGTCCCCCTTCTCCCCGAGTCCACGACACCGGGGCCCCGAGGTCCGGCATGAGCTCCAAGCAGAGCGAGCCCAAGGCTGCTGTGCCAATGACCGTCCACTTCCACCCGCCGCGCCAGTACGACGAGCCCCTCGACGTCTGCCTCGGGGACCCGCGCGTGCTGGTGGGTGCCATCCACGAACTCTGTGCCGCCCTCCGCGTGAGCGGTGAGTCCTCATTCGCGGATGGGCTCTACGCACTCGCGCGAGACATCACCGCCGAGTACGGCAAGCTGGAATGGGATGCGCCAGTCCCGGAGCCCCTCCAGCATGCGGCCTTCGTCCAGGCCTGCGCTCTCGTCCCCGCGGCGAAGCTGCGCAAGCTCAGTGGCCCGAAGCTCGTCGGACTCATGGCCACCGCAGTCGCGGGGGAGGCGTGACGGCCACTCCGGTGGCTTGAGCGACACCGGAGTGGCCGCTCAGTCCTGATGTTCCATCGCATCATACAATGCCGCCAACACCCTCTCCGTGGGCGTGCCCCTGGGATTTGAGGCCACCCTTTCGGCCTCCAGAATTTTCGTCGCCTTGTCGTGTGCGTCTGCGAGTCTCTGCCAGTCGAGAAGGATGCTGTGCAGGTCGATGGCATCAACCGTCACGGTTGGCCGAACCTCGGCCAAGTGTGGGCTATTGCGTTGGTCTGCGGCGACGGCCTGCTCGGCGGCGTCCCTCATTACGGCAAGGCCATTGAGTGTCGGATATTTCGTCATGACTTATTGTCAGACGCACCTCGCCTGTGGCGAGGCAGTCGCCTGTGCAACGGGTTTGAGCGTCGGGGATGCTCAACCTCAATAGCACGCGCGCTGCGGACGACAAGCCAGCGAGCCGAAACCCTCGTGACGGGTGGTAACTGGTAACCCGGTCCGACGGTCCACTGCCCCGTCGCCCGGCGGCAAGAATGACAAATTTGGCGACCTGCGTAGACTCATAGCCACTCAAGGAGGCACCCAATGGACTCACTCAAATGGCACCCCATCCACCAACGCTACTGGACGCGCCAGGAGAATGGCTCGGTCAGCTCGCTCGATGTCGACCCAGCCAAGCACCTGGAGGCTCTCTTCGGAGCTGTTGTTCCAGGTGGACTTCTTCTGAAACTCGTCACGCCCTCGGGCTCACAAATCACGTTTGTGCCCGGAGGCGACAAGGGCATGACATCGCTTCTCCGGACTGACGCGTCTCAGCTCATGGAGAGCACCAGTCCGCTTGGCGCAATCGAGAGGACAGCACCCCGCTTTGCCCTCGACGCCGCGTACCTTCAGCAGAAGGACTGATCGGCCCGCTCCGGTGTTCAGGAGCGGCCAGACGGGCTGCCCCGTCGAGCGCTGCCGGGCCCACACATTCCCAGCCAGCACGCTGAGTGCTAGCGTCTGCCACGGCATTACCACTGCAACGGAGGGGACCATGAAGCTGCTCATGACTGGTGGCCTGTTGGCGCTTGGCCTGTTGTTTGGGTGTGGTGGACCCGTCGAAGAAGGCACCGAGAACGCTTCAGACACGCAACTCATTGAAGTTGAGCAGGGCTATCACGCGCCCGCCATCTGCGGAAAGACTGTCAGCTGCCCAGCAGGACTGGAGTGCTGTGGAAACCCCGCACGCTGCTTGCCAAGTTGTGGTGGGGGAGGAGAGACCTAAACCAGAGTTCATGATTCTCGAACGGCCTCAGACGGCACGCCTGAGGTCGGCTCGGCGCAGGGATGGACTGGCAGAGCGTTGGGCGTTGCGAGCAGCGAGGTAGGCATGCACCCGCACCATGAGCCGGGCCATGGTGCGGCAGCGATGATTGCGGGTGACATTGGCGTGCAGGTCCAGCCATACCCGCTCGATGCGGTTGCCCTCGGGGCAGTAAGGCGGAAGGAAGTGGAGCACGATGCGCCCGCCGAGTTGCGCGAGGGCACGGCGAGTCT
>NZ_JABUMR010000023.1:0-35509 GCF_013336725.1 Myxococcus sp. CA040A
AAAAATCAACTTCGTCGGCTCCGTGTCCGTGACGAGCGCAGGGACGACGTCCACTTCGGCTTCCTCGTCCTCGGCTGCTGCGTCATGCTCTTCCGAAGCCTCTATCCTCACATTTGATAGAGGCTCTAAGCTTCTCTTCGTAAGCGACCGACGTGACCTGACTTGCCCGCTCGCTAGATTCTCTTCATCCGGATGTCCGGATCATTGCCGGTGAGGGCGGAGAGCCAAGAAGCTACGCCTTCGCCAAGTCACAAGGCATCTGGAAACTCCGTGCTGACTTCCAGTCCCAGGGCAGTCGCCCTTTGCCCCAGCTCTTTGGCCTGGCCTCGAGTGAGCTCTTCAAAGACCCATTCGTTCTTGCTTCTCAGCAGAGCCAGGGCTTCCGGAACAGACTTGGCCTGGAGTTCAGGCGCCAACTGACGCAACGCGTGCGCCTCTTTTGCTCCTGCTGACTTCCCGCCCCAGCGCACCCGCAGCGTTCCTCGTGGCCCAAGGAATTTGATGAATTCATCAATCCGCGGGGACATGATGCCGACCATCTCCATACCGCAAGACATGCATCGATACGTCTCCACGGGGCCTTGCGCCTTAACGAACCCCAGTTCCCCATTGCACTGCCGACACCGTGGAGTGTCCTCCCAAGCGGCGTCCGGCTGATTCATGGCATCTCTCCCGGAGGAGCATCACGCACCAACTCCCGCAGCCACGAGCCCCACCGCGTCTCATCCGCCAGCGAAGCCAACGTCTCCCGCTCCTGCCCGGCCAGATTCCACGACACGGAGCACAGCGAATAAGTCTGGGGTTGCGCCGCACCCATCAACAACCGCAGCACCGACATCCGTCGCTCCGCGGCCCCATACGTCTTCAGCTCGAAGTCCCCAGGCGCGACTTTCGCCAGGGACAGCGCGTAGCGGCACGCCTCCTCGAACCCACCAATCTTGTCCACGAGGCCCGCGTCCTTCGCACGGAGCCCCGAGTACACCCGGCCCTCCGCCAGCGCGTGGATCTCTTCCTTCGTCCGTCCTCGCGCCTTCGCCACGTGCCCCAGGAAGGACTGGTACATCTCCTCGATGTCCGCCTCCAGCGCCGCCCGCTCCCCGTCCGTGAAGCCCCGGGAGAACGACAACAACCCCGCGTTCGCTCCCCGCGTGATCAACGTCTTGTGGATGCCCAGCAGGTTCATCAGCCCGGACGTGTCGAACTTGCCCGCGAACACACCAATGGACCCCACCACCGCATGCGGGGCACTCCACAGCTCCTTCGCCCCCAGCGCCACCATGTAGCCCGCACTGGCGCACACCCGGTCCATGTATGCGATCACCGGCTTCTTGCGCGCCACCCGCTGGACCGCCTCCAGAATCTGCTCGGAAGCAATCGCCGCCCCACCCGGGCTGTTCACATACAGCAGCACCGCCTTCGACCGCTTGTCCCGCCCCGCCGCCCTCAACGCCTTCACCACCGCGTCCGTCGACGCCAGACGCCCGCCCGCATTCCCCTTCCCCGGCACAATAATCCCCGACACCGGCACCAACGCGAGCCGAGGCTTCCGCTTCATCCGCCGCCACTTCACCGCCGGGAACGGCACCGTCTCCAGATACGTGTCCAGCGCCTCCAGCTCCGTGTCCTCCACGTCCTCCGGCGCCTTCCCCTCCTCCACCTTCACCAACCCCAGGTGCAGCGGCAGGTCCGCCTCGTCCACCAGCGCGTCCACCAGCCCCATCGCCTTCGCCCTCGGCCCGCTGTACGGGCCTTGGTCGATCAGCGCCTTCACCTCGTCGGGCGTCTTGCGCCGCGCCACCGACACCGCGTCGACCAGCGTCGCGTAGCGCTCGTCCAGGAACGACTCCACTGTGCGCCGCTGGATGTCCGACACCGCCGGATGCGTGAACAACTCCGGCGCCGTCTTGTAGTCACCCCGCCGGATGAACTGCGGCCGGATACCAATCCGGGACAGCCCCTCGCCCAGCGCCGTGGACTCCGCCGAGTACCCCACCAGCTCCAGCCGCCCCATGGGGGCCAGGAGCACCTCGTCCGCCGCGCACAGCACCGGGTACGTGTCCGTGTCCACCATCACCGCCCAGGACACCACCCGCTTGCCCGCCGCCCGGAACTCCGCCAGCAACGCCACCACCGCGTCGCGCTTCGCCCCCGGCAACCCCAGCTCCTCCACCTCCAGGAGAATCCCCTTCACCTTGGGGTCCTTCGCCAACAGCCTCAGGGACTCGCCAAAGCGCTCCAACGAGGTGACGTCCGCAGGCTCCGGACGCGAGCCTCCCCCCAGCGAGAATCGGGGCTTGCGCTGCTCGCGGTAGGGCGGATCCCCCGCCAACCGGAAGCGCACATAGGCCGGCCGGTGGCTGGCGGCGAACAGGCGGAAGGGCGCACCCAACAGGGTCCGCAGGAGCAGCAACAGGTTGGCGAGGGCGATGAAGGGCAGGCGCAGCATGGCGTCCGGAGGTGATGTGGGCACCCTGGCGCGTACTGGACAACGCGCTCCCGGTGCAAGCCCTGTTCAGCACTCCCGTTGGGTCGTGATAGCCTCCCCCCTCATGCGAAATCCC
Organism: Myxococcus sp. CA040A; assembly: GCF_013336725.1. Taxonomy (NCBI): domain Bacteria; kingdom Pseudomonadati; phylum Myxococcota; class Myxococcia; order Myxococcales; family Myxococcaceae; genus Myxococcus; species Myxococcus sp. CA040A. The sequence goes on from NZ_JABUMR010000023.1 coordinate 2,562, forward strand.
TCCCTTGCCCGACTCCTCCTGGTCCTCGCGCTCGCGACGGGCGGAGCGGCACTGGCTCAGCCGCGCAAACCGGTCCAGGACTTCAACGCCCCCCGTGAGCTCACCGCCGAGGAGCGCGAGGCCGCCAAGCAGCGCGCCATGGGCAACAACCTCAACTCCTACGGCAAGGACATCCAGGTGAAGACGCAGCCCTTCCCCTGGAAGGCCGTGGGCCTCGCCGGCCTCGTGTTCCTCGTCGCCATCCCCTTCGGCTTCCGCGCCTTCCGGAACACGACGAAGGAGATGGATGACGTGAACACCTTCGGCAACAACTCCAACCGCGGCGACGACGAGGCGGCCTGAGCCACCCCACCCCGGCCCTCAAGCCGGGGCCACCTCCACCGCGCCGCCCGCCTCCACCCGGACCTTGACCGGAAGGAAGCGCTCGACGACGCGGGCATGGGTGGTGAGGTGGTCCGTCACCCGAGCCGCGGTGAAGCGCGTGGTGCCCGGCGTCACCGGCCCCAGGCGCCCCGCGGCCAGCAGCGCCGCTGGCAGGAGGATCTGATCCGCCAGCGACTCGTCCAGCGCGCCCCCCGTCTCCATGAAGCGCGCCAGCGCCTCGCCAGCCTCCCGCCCCACGTCCTCGGCCGGACGCCCCTTCTCCCCCAGCGCGGTGAAGCCGGCGATGGTGTGCTCGAACTGCGCCAGCACGAACGTCACCGTGCCCAGCGAACGGCTCACCGGCAGCGGGCGATTCTCCGCCTCGGCCAGGATGCCCTTCTCCCGCAGCACCGCCACGGCGGCGCGCGACTGCCGCTCGGCGATGGCGAACGGCAGGCCTCCCACGAATGACGAGACGTGCACCTCGCGCAGCATCCCCCGCGCGGGCAGATCCACCAGCCGGGGCGGCTCCTGCGGCGGAAAGACGTGGGCGACCATCTCCCCCGCGCCCTCTGGATAGAACCCCGCCTGCGTCATCGTGAGGTGCACGGGGAGCCCATACGCGTGGGCCACCGGCTGCCACACCGTCGCGACATAGTGGAAGCTCGGGCTGTGCGGCAGATGCGTCCCGCCCCGCAACGTGAGCTTTCCGCCCCCGGCCAGGGCCAGGGGATAGACGAGGCACTGGAAGATGAGCGGCGTGCTGCCCGCCGTGCCGACCTCCAGCAGATAGTCCCCCGCGCGCACGGTGCCGGGCGTGAAGGACAGCTCGGAGGCGCCCACCGTGGCGCCCTCGCTGGTGCCACCCAGTGCCTCGGCGCCGCGCACGCAGGCCAGGTGCTGGGGACGCAACCCCGGAGGCTCCCGCCGCGAACGCAGGTGGGTGATGTGAAACGGCCGTCCGGTGATGAGTGACAGCGACAACGCCGAGCGGAGGATCTGCCCTCCCCCCTCGCCCTCACTCCCGTCGAGCCGCACCAGCCCGCTCCCGGGCCCCTCGGTGCCAGTCATGCCCCTCCCATCCCTCCGTGCGGGCGGAAACGTAACAGGAACGGGACGGATGTCCCGCCCCGTCATCCACCCTTCGAGCGCGAGCGGACGGTGCCAAACAGATGCACCGCCACGCCCTCGCGGACCTCAGTTGCCCTGTGCGTCCAGCGCCGGCAGCACGCCCACCTTGACGGAGCTGGGGTGCGCCGCGGAGTGGTACACGCGATGGAAGGCGCGCGTGAAGTCCGCCTCCTTCGCCTCGAAGATGTTGGGCACGTACGTCTGCGGGTTGCGGTCGATGAACGGGAACCAGCTCGACTGGACCTGGATCATCACCCGGTGCCCCTTCTGGAACGTGTGGAAGACGTCGTTGATGGTGAAGCGCACCTTCGACACCTCACCGGGCTTGAAGGCCTTGGGCTCGCTGTAGCTGTCGCGGAAGCGGCCGCGGAACGGCTCGCCGCGCACCAGCGTCTGCTGGCCACCCCGGTTCTTCTCGCCCTTCTCCGCGTCGCTCCGACTCCAGCCGCGCGGCTTGCCGGGATTCACATCCACCAGCTTCACCACCCAGTCCGCGTCCGAACCCGTCGTGGAAACCCACAGGTCCGCCTCCAGCGGGCCCGCCAGCGTGAGGTCCTGCTCCAACGGCTCGGTCTCGAACACCAGCACGTCCGGCCGGCTCGCGACGAAGCGCTGGTCCTCCGCCATGTAGTTCTTGCTCCAGCGCGTCGTGATCTCCTGCGTGTACGGCACCGGCTTGGCCGGGTCGCTGATGTACTCCGCGAACGACTCCGTCGTCCCCGTGGGCGCCTTCATGGACAGCCCGCCCTTGGGCTGGAAGAACAGCCGCGTCTCACGCAACCCCTTCGGCGGCCAGCTCTCCAACTGGCGCCAGCGGTTGGCGCCCGTCTCGAACACCAGCGCCTCCGGCACCGCCGCCTTCTCGCCGCCCTTGAGGTGCTGCTTGAAGAAGGCCAGGCCCAGCTCCTGGTACGCGTCCGACGTGCGGAAGCCGAACTCGGCGTCACCCAGGCTGGAGCCCTCGGTGCCCACCCACCCCCCGTGTTGCCACGGGCCCATCACCAGCGTGTTCGCCACGCCCGGGTTCTGCTTCTCGATGGCGGCGTACGTCCGCAAGGGGCCATACAGGTCCTCGGTGTCGTACCAGCCGCCCACCACCAGCATCGCCGCCTTCAGGCCCTTCAGGTGCGGCAGGAGATTCCGCGCCTGCCAGAAGGCGTCGTAGTTGGGATGCGCGGTGACGTCCTTCCAGAACGCGACGTCGCCCTTGAAGTACTTCGTCTCCGCGTTGCTCAGCGGGCCCAGGTCCATGAAGAACTCGTAGCCGTCCGGCGTGCCGTACTCGAAGCGCGCCCAGTCCTCGCTGTCCGTGGGCGCCGGCCGGGGCTTGCCGAACCCCGAGAAGAAGTTGAACGCGAGCGACAGGTTGAAGGCGCCATGCCGGTGCATGTCGTCCCAGAACCAATCCGCGATGGGCGCCTGCGGAGACACCGCCTTGAGCGCCGGGTGGCCGCTGATGGCGCCCGCGGAGGCGTAGAAGCCGGGATAGGAGATGCCCCACTGCCCCACCTTGCCGTTGTTGTTCGGCACGCGCGCCAGCAGCCAGTCGATGGTGTCGTACGTGTCGGTGCTCTCGTCGGTGTCCTTCGCGCCCTTCTTCGGGTTGATGGGACGCACGTTGACGAAATCGCCCTCCGACATGAGGCGGCCACGCACGTCCTGGAACACGAAGATGAAGCCTTCCTTCTCGAACGCCTCGCTCGGCCCGAGCTGCGTCTTGTAGCGGTCCAGCCCATACGGCGCGACGCTGTAGGGCGTGCGCACCATCATGATGGGGTAGCGCTTGCTGGGAGAGGCATCGACGGGGATGTAGACGGAGGTGAAGAGCTTCACGCCATCCCGCATGGGGATGCGGTACTCGAACTTGGTGTAGCGCGAGCGGATGCGCTCCGTGCGCTCCGGTGTCGAGGCACCGGGGGCCTTCGACGGAGTCGGTGGCGGCGTCTGGGCGACGGCGGGACTTGCGAGGGACAACCAAAGCAGCGCCGCGAGACTGCGAGACACGGGGGACATGCACGCTCCAGTAAAGGGACGCGACATCGTGGGGGACACAACCGCCCCCGAACGGCCCGGGAGGCCGTTTGTTCCCGAGCCCGAGGGGACGTCAGCTCCGTCCTTCTCCGCCCTCGTCCGGGGCGCTGTCCAGCCCGTACTTGCGCAGCTTGTCGTGCAGGGTGGCCCGGCCAATCCCCAGCCGCCGAGCCGCCCCGCTGCGGTTTCCTCCCTCGATGCGCAGTGCGTCGAGTACGAGCCCCCGCTCATAGGCCTCCACCCGCTCCTTGAGCCCCATCCCCGTGGCGGCCTCGCCCTCCTCGCTCCGGAGTCCCTCGGCCACGGGCCCCGTCGACGCGGCGCCAGCCGACCGAGGCTCGGAGGTCGGCAGGAGGGACAGGTCCAGCTCTCCCTCGCTCGACAGCGCCACCAGGCTCTCCAGGGTGTTCTCCAGCTCGCGCACATTGCCGGGCCAGGGCAGCGCCATCAGCCGCTCCACGAAGCCCGGCGGCACCTTCAACGGGCCCGTGTGGAACCGGCCGCTGAAGCGGTCCAGGAACATCCGTGACAACACGGGGATGTCCTCGGGGCGCTCGCGCAACGGCGGCACGCGGAGCTGCACCACGTTGAGCCGGTAGTAGAGGTCCTCGCGGAACTGCCCCTCCGCCGCGCGCTTGCGCAAGTCCCGATGCGTGGCGGCCAGGATGCGGACGTCCACCTTGACCGGCCGGTCTTCTCCCACCGGGCGGACCTCGCCCTCCTGGAGCACCCGCAACAGCTTGGCCTGGAGCGGAGGCGCCAGCTCTCCGACTTCATCCAAGAGCAGCGTGCCTCCGTCCGCTTCGCGAAACAGCCCGGGGCGGACCCGATTCGCTCCCGTGAACGCGCCCTTCGAGTGACCGAACAGCTCCGCCTCCGCGAGCTCCTCGGTGAGGGCCGCGCAGTTGAAGCGCAGATAGGGTCCGTTCGCGCGCGGTGAGGCGCGCACCAGGGCCTCCGCCACCCGCTCCTTGCCGGTGCCGCTCTCCCCGGTGATGAGCACCGTCACGTCGCGGGAGCCCGCGCGTTGGACCAACTGCGCCAGCCGACCCATGGGCTCCGAGGAGAACACCATGGAGCGTGACAGGTTCAGCTCTCCTGTCAGCCGCTCGTTTTCATGGCGCAGCCGGACCGACTCCAGGGCGCGCGTGACGACGGCGAGCAGCTCATCCACGTCGAAGGGCTTGCGGAAGTAGTCATAGGCGCCCGCCTTCACCGCCTCCACGGCGAAGCGCTCCGAGCCATGCGCCGTGATGACGATGATGCGCGGCGCGTGGGGTGCCCCGCTGACCCGGCGCACCAGCTCCATGCCGTCCATCCGGGGCATGCGCAGGTCGGTGATGACCAGCTCGAACGCGCGCGACGCCAGCTTTTCCAGCGCGGCCTCTCCGTCCTCCGCCTGCTCCACCTCCACGCCGGACAGGCTGCGCAACATCTCCCGCAGCGTGAAGCGCACGCCCGCGTCATCGTCCACCACCAGCACGCGCGATACAGCGCCCGGCTCACCGCGCATGGGCCACCTCGCGCACGTCCCTCACCGGGCCCAGGGTGTCCGCGGGAAGCTCGCGCGGCAACATCATCTCCGCCACACAGCCCCCGGACGCCTCGTTGCGCAGCGTCACCTCGCCACCGTGCTGCCGCGCCAGCGCACGGGCCACCGTCAAGCCGAGCCCCGAGCCCTTCGATTTCGTGGTGACGCCCGCGTCGAAGGCCCTCGAGGACACCTCGGGTGACAGCCCTGCCCCCGAATCCCGGATGAACACGCGCACATCTCCCAGGCTGCCGGACTCGACATCCACCACCACCTGACCTCCCCGTGGACTCGCGTCGATGGCGTTGTGCAGCAGGTTCATCACCACCTGCTTCACCTTGCGAGGATCACACGCCGCGACCACCGGACCGTCACCACCCCGGGCCAGTCGGACACCGTGCTCGGCGGCGAGGCCCTCGTGCAGCACCACGGCCTCGTCACACAGCGCCGCCAGGTCCACCTGGCTGACGGACAGCGGAACCAGCGGGCGCGAGAAGTTGAGGAACTCCTCCAGGATGTCCTGCATGCGCGTCACCTCGCCGGCCAGCACCTCCAGGCGCTCCGACGGCTGCGCGCGCTCCGGCTCGCGCCGCATGAGCTGCGTCAACCCCTTCACCGTGGCGAGGGGATTCTTCAGCTCGTGGGCAATCTCCCCCGACAAGGACTCCAGCGTCCGAGCGTGGGCGCGATGCGTGGCGAACAGCTCGTCACGCTGATGGAAGGACTCCGCCAGCATGTCCTCGAAGGTGCCCCGAACGGCGGCCCCCACGATGTTGGCGGCCACCACCAGGAGCAGGATGAACACCGCGAGGGCGAGAAGCATCTCGCGAGGAGGCTCTCCCAGGAACGACAGGTGCAAAGGGGGAGTCCACTCGAGCAGGTGCGCCGCCGCCAGAAGGGACACGAGCCCCAGCTCCTCCAACATCAACAGGAGCCGCTGACGCGGCGGGAGCACCGCCGCCCCCACGAAGGCCAGCGGAAGGACGAGCGGCAGCAACGGACTGGCCAGCCCTCCCGTTCCCCACGTCAGGCTCTGCTCCAGGATGATGCCCAGCGTCAGGTTGCCGGAGATGCTGCGCGCCGTGAGTCCCTCTCGCTCGTAACGGCGCAGCTCGAAGAAGAAGAACGACAGGGCCAACACCACCTGGATGGGCAACCAGATGCGGCGCCAGGGCGCGCCATCCATGAGCGTCGCCCCGGCGACAGCTCCCATCAGCAGGAGGCCACCATACGCACGCAGGCGCACCATGCGGCCGAAGATGCGGCCGATGTGCTTGAGCCGGAGGGCCTCGTAGCTGCGCCGGGTTCGCGGGTCCATGTCCACCTTGTCAGGTCGAGGTGAGCCCGGCCCGGATGCTGGCCTGCCGCTGCGAATAGAGGCGCGCCAGGTTGTTGATGTCGTCGTTCTCGAGCACCTTCTTCGGCGCCCCCAGCTCGGCGGTGGCCACCATCGCCAACCCCACCGCCTCCGTGGTCGTCACGAACCCGGGAGCCACGGCCTTGAGCACCGGGTACAGCGGGCTGAGCACCTTGTAGAGAACCCGGTAGACCCGCGTCTTCGACACGATGCCGTGCATCGGCCGGATGATTCCGGGCCGGAACAGGTACACGGCGCGGAACGGCATCGCGAGCAGCGCGTTCTCCGTGCGCCCCTTGACGCGCGCCCACATGGAGCGCCCCTTCTCCGTGCTGTCCGTCCCCGCGCCCGAGACGTAGATGAAGGTCATCCTCGGGTTGACCCGCGCCAGCACCTGCGCCACCGACAGCGTCAGGTCGTACGTCACCCGCCGGTAGTCCTCCTCCTTCATCCCCGCCGAGGACACGCCCAGGCAGAAGAAGCAGGCGCCGTAGCCATCGAGCGAAGACTCCGACGACGCGTCCAGGAAGTCCTTGAGCGGCAGCTCGCGCAGCTTCTCGTGACGCTGCCCCGTCTCCGCCCGACCCACCGCGAGCACCTGCTCCACGCTCGGAGAGCGCAGACACTCGCGCAGCACTCCCTGCCCCACCATGCCCGTCGCGCCAAAGAGGAGGACCTTCATGGCTGGCCTCCGGGCTGGTTCGCCGTCACGGGCGTCCCCATCCCCGTGGAGAGGATGGGATGTTGCTCCGCGGTCTCCCACGCCAGCTCCGGCCACCATCGCTGCCGAACACCCGCTGCTTCGAGCTCCGGCTCCACGCTCTGTCCAGGCCTGGGCAGCACCAGCGTCACGGAGAGGCGCTCGGCCGCCGCGCGCGCCCGTTCGGCCGGCTCCGTCCAGCCATGGTAGGCGAGCCCGAAGAGGGCCCAGTGCACCGGAATCATGACCTTCCCCCGTAGCATCTGGTGTGCCAACACCGCCTGCTCCGGACCGATGTGCCAGTCCGGCCAGGCGCGGTGGTACTGCCCCGTTTCGATCATCGTCACATCGAAGGGCCCCAGCCGCTCGCCGATGTCCCGCATGGCCGGGAACAGGCCCGTATCGCCGGAGTAGAACGCGCGGTTCTTGGAGCCGATGAGCGCGTAACCGGCCCAGAGCGTGGAGTCCTTGTCGAACAGGAACCGCCCGGAGGCATGGCGCGCGGGGGTGGCGACGACCTCCAACTCCCCGACCCGGGTGCGCTCCCACCAGTCGAGCTCCACGATGCGCTCCGCCGGAATGCCCCAGTACTCCAGATGCGCACCCACGCCGAGCGGCACGATGAACACCAGCTTGGAGTCCTTCGCGGAGTCCCTCAGCGCGAGGAGCGTCGGCCGGTCCAGGTGGTCGTAGTGGTCATGCGAGATGACCACCGCGTCGATGGGAGGCAGGTCCGCCAGGGCGATGGGCGGCGCGAACCACCGCTTGGGGCCCACCCAGGAATAGGGCGAGACGCGCTCGCTCCACACGGGGTCCGTCAGAATGCGATGTCCGTCGATCTCCACCAACTGCGAGGAGTGCCCCATCCACGTCACCCGCAGGCCCGTCGCGGGCGGCGACTGGAAGCGCTGGGGGTTGATGTGCTCCACCGTCAGTGGCTCCCCGGGACTGGTGTGGGGGCTGGTGTGGAGCAGCCCCGACATCATCTCCCCGAAGTGATTCACCAGCGGCTGGGGGTTGTCGAAGTGCCCGTCCTTCCACTGGGGCGAGCGCTCCATCCGCTCCCGCCGAGCCCCCGTGGCGCTCTTGCCGAAGGATGTGTGGCCGTCCACGACGAGCACGAGGATGCCCACCGCCAGCACCGCGCCCAGTCCCATTGCTCCACGGCGCAGGACACGCCGCCAACCTCGCGTCTTCATCGGGATGCTCCCAGGGGCATGCACAGCGCGCGAATCGCGACGCCGATGCCTTGAACGAATGCCTCACGCGTACCGCTGCTGTACTTGAGCCCCCGCGCCGTCGCGTAGAGCGTGTCGGTGAGCTGCCGCGCGGTGAGGCCGGTGGACTTGTAGGCGGCGACCAGTCCCGAGGCGCGCAGCAGCTTCGCCACCGCCTCCAGGAACAAGTTCTCATGGCGCGTCGCCACCTCTTGCACGCCGGAGGCGCTCAGGACCTCGGACAAATCCCTGGCGTCCGCACCCAGCATCCCGACGTAGCGGCCAACCCAGGCATCGAAGCCCCGCACCAACCGCTCCTCCAGCGGAAGGGAGACATCCGACAACCCCTCGCTAGCGAGCCGCAGCGAGACCTCCATCGAGTGCTGCAACGTGGCGAGGAAGAGGTCTTCCTTCGTCGCGAAGTGCAGATACAGCCCCTGGCGCGACACGTCGGCGGCCCGGGCCACCTGGTCCATGGACGTCTTCCGGAAGCCGTAGCGCAGGAAGACGCCGAGCGCCGCGTCCAGCAACCGGTTCCGCCGCGCGTCGTCCGGCGGTTTCTCGGGTGACTTCAGTTCGGTCCCCATCTTGGACAGATTTGACAAGATGGACCCAGATTGTCAATTCAATCGACCCCCACCCCAGGGGCCGCGACCTCGGCTCAGCGCACGCCGGCGCGGCCTCCGTCGAGCACTCGCAGCGCGGGCTTCGACGTCCGACGTGCTCCGGTGGAGGGCTTGTCCGCCTTTCCGCTCGCCGCCTTCACGACGCGCCGAGGGGGCGTTCGGGAAGTCGTCGAGCCGCGTCCGCTCGCTCGGCCCCGGCGAGGCGCGGGCTTGGCCTTGGGCGTGCGCGGAGCGGGGAACGGCAGGCAGAAGAACAGGTACATGTCGAGCAGCATGGGGCCTCTTCGCCTTCAACGGGTGCGCACGGAATGTGGCGCGCGGTTCATGAGCAATGGCGATGCCACCGTCCTCATCCTTCGAGGAAGGCGTGCGCAAGGTGCCACGGTGGGTGGGCGCGAACCCGTGAAGAAGCATGAAGATGGCGTGGCGAAAGCCCCTTCTCTCCTCGGAAGGAAGGCTCTCCTCAAGGGGCATGCGCACCTTTCCATCCGAGGCGAGGAGCGCCCCCGCCAACGCACCTGACGGGTGTCGGCCTTCCGGCGGGGGTGCCGGGTTTCCGGCAGGGGTTCCGCACGGGCCTCCGACACCCACGTGAGTGCTCACGGCGAGCGAGCGCTGGCATGGGCCTTGCCATCAAGGCGGGCGTCACCGCGGGGGGAAACCGCGGCATCGAGGAGAGGCTCCATGCGACGTGCCGTCGTGGTGTTCGTGGTCCTGGTGGTGGTGCTCGCCACCCTGTTGGGGGTGCGCATCCTGAAGGACCGGCGGGCCGCGGAGGGACCGGCCGGAGGGTCGGGAGTCGTGGAGGGCACGGCGGTGGACGTGCGGGCCCGGCTCAATGCGCGAGTGCTGGCGCGACACGTGGAGGAAGGTGGGCGCGTGGAGAAGAACGCGGTGCTCGTCACCCTGGACTGCACCGAGCCCGAGGCGGGGCTGAGTGAAGCCTCCGCGAGACTGGCCATGGCGCAGGCGCAGGCGGACGGTGCGCGCGCGGCGGCGGTGGCCGCGGGGCGCAGCAGTGAAGCCGTCGCCGCGCAAGCCGAGGGGAGCCAGTCGCAGATTGCCTCACTGGCGGACCAGCAGGGACTGGCCCAGCGACAGGCGGACCGGCTCCAGCAGATGGGGGATGCGACGACGGCGGCCGCGTTGGACCAGGCGCGCGCCCATGCCCAGTCCCTGGAGCAGCAGCTCTCTGCGGCGCGGCATGCGAGCACCGCGGCGTCCCGACAAGCTCGCGCCGCCACCGAGCAGGAGCGCGCGAGTCTCCAGCAGGCCGAGTCCGCCCTGCGCGCCATCCAGGCCGCGGAGGCCACGGTGCGCCGGGCCCAGGTGTCGGTGGCGGAGTGCGAGTTGCGCGCGCCCCTGAGCGGCACGGTGGAGACCCTGCCGCTGGAGGTGGGAGAGCTGGCCCTTCCGGGAGCGATCATCGCGCGACTGGTGGACACGCACCGGCCCAAGGCGACGTTCTATCTACCGAACGCGGAGCTGGCGGCAGCGAAGCCGGGTCAGTCCGCCACGGTGCGCGCCGACGCATATCCGGACCGGACCTTCCAGGCGCGCGTCGTCACCGTGGCGCGCGAGGCCGCCTTCACGCCGCGCAACGTGCAGACGCGCGGAGACAGAGACCGTCTCGTCTATCCCGTCGAGGTGCACATCGACGCGCCGGAGGGTGTGCTGCTTCCGGGCATGCCCGTGGACATCACCCTGGGGCCGGTGAATGACGCGGCGGTCGCGGAGCAGCGGCCATGAGCACCTGCCCCGACGTGGACGTGGCCATGGAGGACGTGCGCCGTGGCTTCGGGGCGACGCAGGCGCTCAAGGGTGTGTCGCTGGCCGTCCACACCGGAGAGGTCTACGGACTGGTGGGACCCGACGGCGCGGGGAAGACGACGGCCATCCGGTTGATGGCGGGGCTGCTCCTCCCGGACGCGGGTCGCGTGAAGATGCTGGGTGAGGACCCGGCGGATTCGCGCTCCCCGGTGCGGGAGTCGCTGGGCCTGGTGCCCCAGCGGAACACGCTCTACGGAGACCTGAGCGTCGACGAGAACCTGCACTTCTTCGCGCAGCTGTTCGGCCTGTCGCGAAAGGACTTCACCGAGCGCCGCGAGCAACTGCTGGACATCACCCGACTGAGTCGCTTCACGGACCGGCGCGCGGACGCACTGTCGGGCGGCATGTACAAGAAGCTGGCGCTGGCGTGCGCCCTGCTCCACCGCCCCCGCGTGCTGCTCCTGGACGAGCCCACCAACGGCGTGGACCCGGTGAGTCGCCGTGAGCTGTGGGAGCTGCTCTACGGACTGGTCCACGAAGGCATGACGCTGCTCGTCTCCACGCCGTACATGGACGAGGCGGCGCGGTGCCACCGGGTGGGACTGCTCTACGCGGGAGAGCTCATCGCGGAGGGAGACCCGCGGGAGCTGGCACGCCAGCACGGGGCGGCGGCCTCCAACTTCGAGGCGGTGTTCCTGGCCCTCGTCGAGAAGCGCACCGGTGGGAGGGCCGCATGACTCCGGCCATCGAGGTGCACCACCTCACGCGCCGCTTCGGGAGCTTCACCGCGGTGGAAGACGTCAGCTTCGAGGTGGGCGCGGGCGAAATCTTCGGTTACCTGGGCGCCAACGGCGCGGGCAAGTCCACCACCATCCGGATGTTGTGCGGACTGCTGAAGCCCACGGGCGGAGGCGCGCGTGTCGCGGGCTTCGATGTGGGCCAGGAGCCCGAGCGCGTGAAGGCCGGCATCGGCTACATGTCCCAGAAGTTCTCGCTGTACCTGGACCTGAGCGTGCGGGCGAACCTGGAGTTCTTCGCCTCGGCCTATGGCGCCCATGGCCGGGAGCTGAAGACGCGCATCGGGGAGATGGTGGAGCGGATGCAACTGGGCGCGGTGCAGGACGAGGTGACGGGCGCGCTGCCCGGAGGCATGCAACAGCGCGTGGCGCTGGCCAGCGCGGTGCTGCACCGGCCTCGCATCGTCTTCCTGGACGAACCCACCGCGGGCGTCGACCCGTTGCAGCGACGCTCCTTCTGGGAGTTGATTCGCGACCTCGCTTCACGCGGCACCACCGTCTTCGTCACCACGCACTACATGGACGAGGCGGAGAACTGCGCGCGCATCGGCATCATGGTGGACGGGAAGCTGGTGGCCCTGGATACCCCCGAGGGACTGAAGCGGACGCACGCGCCCGGCCGGGTGTTGGAGGTGCGCGGTCCCCGCCTCTCCCCCGCACTGGACTCGCTGCGCGGCATGGCGGGCGTGCTGGATGTGAGCCGCTTCGGCTCCGGCGCCACCGTGCGCGTGGACCCGGAGCGCCTCTCCGCGGAAACCCTGGCTGACTGGCTGCGTGCGCGGGGCGTGGACCCGCTGGAGCTGGAGGACTCGGCGCCGACGCTGGACGACGTGTTCCTGGCGCTCACCGCCCGCGCACAGCGGGGAGAGGACTAAAGCGCCCATGGCCGCGACACGTGTAAATCGCCGGATGGGACGCATCCTCGCGATGGCGGGCAAGGAAGTGCTGCACATCCGCCGGGACATCCGCACCCTCTATCTGGCGCTGGCGATGCCCGTATTGATGCTGGTGCTGTTCGGCTTCGGCATCAGCTTCGACGTGGACCATCTGGAGCTGGTCGTCGTGGACCAGGACCGCACGGACCTGTCGCGTGAGCTGGTGCGCCAGGTCACCGCGTCCCAGGAGTTCGTGGTCGTCCAGGACGGCACGTCGCCGGACGAGGCGCTCGGAGCGCTGCGCCGGGGCGCCGCGACGGGCGTGTTCCTCATCAACAAGGGCTTCGCCGAGGACGTGAAGCGCGGGGGCGCGCAGGTCCAGTTGCTGGTGGACGGCTCCGACGGCAACACGGCCACGCAGGCGCTCGCCAAGGCCCAGGCCCTGGTCGAGATGGCGGGTCGGAACCTGGGAGGCCCGGTGCGGGTGACCGCGCCTCCGCTGGAAGCGCGCGTTCGCACGCTATTCAACCCAGATGCGCGCTCCGCGATGTTCCTGGTGCCGGGACTCGCGGCGTACCTCCTGGCCATCGTCGCGGTGCTCATCACCGCGCTGACGGTGGCGCGCGAGTGGGAGCGCGGTTCGATGGAGCAGCTCTTCGCGACGCCCGTGGGCCGACTGGAGATCGTCGTGGGCAAGCTGCTGCCCTACCTGGGCATCGGCCTGCTCCAGGTGCTGCTGGTGCTCACGGTGGGCGCCTGGGTATTCGACGTCCCGGTGCGCGGAAGCCTCCTCGCCCTGGGGCTGGGCTCGTTCCTGTTCCTGGTGGGGATGCTCGGCCAGGGGCTGCTCATCTCCGTGGTGACGCGCAACCAGGTGGTGGCGACGCAGGTGGCGACCATCACCTCGGTGCTGCCGTCGATGCTCCTGTCAGGCTTCATCTTCCCGATTGAGAACCTCCCGCCGCCGCTCAAGCTCATCAGCACGCTGATACCGGCGCGGTATTTCGTGGCGACGCTGCGCGGGGTGCTGCTGCGCGGAAATGGCCTGGACGTGCTGTGGCCGCAGTTGGTGGCCCTGGCCCTGTTCGCGGCCCTCGTGCTGGCGGTGGCGACCCGTCGCTTCCAACGACGTCTGGACTGAAAGGAGGCTCGCGAGCATGCATCCGCTGGTGGTGCAGTACCGCGCGGTGGTGGTGAAGGAAGTGCGCCAGACGGCGAGAGATCGCCGCGTCATGGCGCTCCTGACGCTGGCTCCGTTGATTCAGCTCTTCATGCTGGGCTTCGCGGTGAACTTCGACGTGCGCCATGTCCCCACGGTGGTGGTGGACCGGGACAAGACGGCGGAGAGCCGCGACTACGCCCGCGCCCAGCTCGCCGGGGACACCCTCGACTTGAAGGCCGAGGTCGCCGACGAGGTCGCCGCCGAGGAGGCCCTGGAGCGCGGCGAAGCCTCCGTGGCGCTCATCTTCCCCCGCGACTTCCAGAAGGACATGCTGCGAGGCCAGGGGGCCCAGGTACAGGCGCTGGTGGATGGCTCGGACCCGACCCGCTCGTCCGTCGCGGCGAACGCGGTGGCGCAGTACGCGGTGCTCCGGGCGATGCGCATGGCGCGTGAGCAGGCCCAGGGCCAGGGCGAGGCGGCCCCCCGCTCCCCGGTGGAGCTGGTGCCTCGCGTCCTCTACAACCCGGAGCTGTCCACGTCCGTGTACGTGGTGCCGGGCATCGCCGCGATGCTGCTGCTCATCGTCACCACGGTCATCATGGCCATGGGCCTGTCCCGCGAGCGCGAGACGGGAACCCTGGAGCAGCTCCAGGTGACGCCGCTGCGGCCCGGCATCCTGATGATGGGCAAGGTGACGCCGTTCCTGTTGATTGGCCTGGTGGACGTGGGGCTCGCGCTGAGCGTGGGCGCCTGGGTCTTCAAGGTCCCCTTGCGCGGAAGCCTCACGCTCGTCGCGGTGGCCACCCTCTTCTACTTGCTGTGCACACTGGGCGTGGGGTTGCTCATCGCGACGGTGAGCCGCACGCAGCAGCAGGCCTTCGTCGGAGGGTTCCTCTTCGTCCTGCCCGCGGTGCTCCTGTCCGGAGTGATGAGTCCCATCCGGGCGATGCCGGACTGGCTGGCGTGGGTGACATACCTGAACCCCGTGCGCTACTACGTGGAGGTGCTGCGCGGCGCGCTGCTCAGGGACGCGGGGCTGGCGGACCTGTGGCGGCAGGTGCTCGCGCTCGCCGTCTTCGGCGCCATGATGATGGCCGTGGCCGCGCGCCGCTTCCACAAGACCTCGGCCTGAGCCCCCGAGGGCGCTTGCTCAATCCGCGGGCAGGGTCGCCAGAAGGCCCTGCTCCTCGGGGAGCGACTGGGTCTTCCACCAGAACGTGGCGGCGTGCTTGTTGCCGCTGTCGTGCCGCTGCGTCCACTTGAAGGCCCCCGTGCAGTTGGGGCCATCCGTCAGCGTCAGCTCGCTCGCGGCGATGGCGTGGTCATCCCCATCGAAGTAGCCGGGGTGCTTGCAGACGCCCACGACCTGGAGTCCTTCGTCGCCCTTCCCCGCCGGACATCCCGAGCCGATGGCATACGTGGGCGTCGAGGCGTTGTAGGCGATGGACGACGACGTGCTCAGACTCCCGCTGGAAGCCACGCCGGTGGCCCGCGCGAAGACCCAGTCGAGGATGCGGTCCCTCGCGGCGGTCACGGCCTGCGCATGTCCGGACGCGCTCGGGTCGGTGATGGTGCCGTGGCAGAACGAGCCGTACTTGATGCCGTGGGACGGCCGCCACGTCTTGCCCGCCGCGGGCGTCATGCCCAGCCCCACGGCGAGGCCACTGCCCTGCGCATCGAAGGGCAACGAGCCGTCGCTGTAGCCCGTCCACAGCGAGGGCGAGCAGCTCGCCCAGGACGTGAGCATCAGCGCGTGCTTGTTGCGCGCCACCCAGTCCGCCGCCGGGAAGCCCCCGACATTGCCCGCGTACTCGCACCACCCGTTGCCCGGAGCACACGAGTCCCCGTACCCGAGGATGACCTCTCCGTTCTTGCAGGTGGTGACGAAGCTGGCCGCGCCGACGACGTTGTATTTGCTGGTGCCCAGCGAATCGACCATGCCCTGGATGGACACCACACCGGCGATGCGTCCTTGCACGCCCCAGTCCTGGGTGCCGACACCGTCCACGCCCACGTTGGCGGCGACCTCCAAGGCCACCCGACCGCCGGTGCTGTGTCCCACGAGCAGGACGTTCTTCGCGTCCGAGGGGAATCTCCGCTCGATTTCGCGCGCCAGCCGGTAGCGCCACTCGTAGGCCGTGGTGCAGGGCGCGCCCTGGCGTGACGCGGAGCACCCCGGGTCTCCCGCCTCCCAGTCATCCATGTTCAAGGGATTCGTCGAGTCCGAGGGGTGATGCGCGGAGGCGGGCGCGGTGTAGAGGTTCGCGCGAGCGCTGCGCACCACCACCGTCGTCCCGGGATGCGCGGCCTCGTAGGCGGCGATGCGCGCGGGAAGCGCGGCGTTGATGGCCGCGTCGAGTTCGTCCAGGGAGCCCTCGGCACGCTCGCGCTGGCCCTGACACCCCTTCACGCCGTGCACATACAGGAGGTTGAGCTGCACCGTTCCCTGCTGCGCCAGCGCGGCGACCGTGCCGCCCGGGTCTGCCACCTCGGGGAGCGAAGACTCCAGGGGACCACAGCCAGACAGACCTACCACGCAGGACAGCATCAGCCAGTGACGCGGCGCCATGGTGACGGCTCCAAGCCTCGAAGAGGGGGCGCTACCGTAGTCCAGGACGCACCCGTCGTGGGGACTCGCGACCAGGGAAACAGGCGGCACGTGTGCTCGCTCGCGCGTCCTCGCACTGTGACTGGAAAGCCCGGCGGGCGTGCGTTACAGCCCCGCTCCAGCATGTCCCAGACCGCCGCCTCCGCCCTCTCCGTCTTCCGCCACCGCGACTTCCGCACGTATCAAATCGCCCGGCTCTGCGCGGTGCTCGCCATGCAGATCGAGTCGGTGGCCATCGGCTGGCAGGTCTACGAGGTGACGGGCAGCGCCCTCGCGCTGGGCTACACGGGGCTGTCCCAGTTCATCCCCTTCCTCGCCTTCTGTCTCGTCGGTGGCCAGGTCGCCGACCGGTTTGATCGCCGCATCATCCTCGCCATCTGTCAGAGCGTGATGTTGCTGTGCAGCCTCGCGCTCCTCGCGTTCTCCCTGGGCCACATCCGGGACGTGCGCTTCGTGTACGGCGTCCTGGTCCTCTTCGGCACGGCTCGCGCGTTCTACGCCCCCGCGGGGTCGGCGATGACGGCGCAGTTGGTGCCGAAGGACGAGCTGACGCGCGCGGTCGCCGTGAACTCCACGACGTGGCAGGTGGCCACCATCGCGGGCCCGGCGGTCGGCGGAGTCCTCTACGGCTGGGCGGGCGCCACCGGGGCCTACCTGGGCTCCGCGTCGCTCTGCGCGCTGACCGTGGTGTGGATCCTCTCGCTGAAGGTGCGGACCGGGCGGGCCTCGGCGCAGCCGCTGTCCTTCTCCACGCTCGTGGCGGGGCTGGGCTTCGTGCGCCGGCAGCGGTTGCTGCTGGGGAGCATCACGCTGGACCTCTTCGCCGTGTTGCTGGGCGGCGCGGTGGCGCTCCTGCCCATCTACGCGCGGGATGTCCTGCACACCGGCCCCTTCGGGCTGGGACTCTTGCGGTGCGCGCCAGCGGCGGGCGCGGCGGCGGTGGCCATCGTCCTGGCGATGCGTCCCCTGGGCGGCCGGGCCGGCTGGAAGATGTTCACGGCGGTGGCCATCTTCGGAGCCGCGACGCTCGTGTTCGGCGTGAGCAAGTCCCTGCCCTTGTCGCTGGTGGCGCTGGCCATCGCGGGCGCCGCCGACATGGTCAGCGTGGTGGTGCGCCACACGCTGGAGCTGATGGCGACACCGGACGAGATGCGCGGGCGCGTGGGCGCGGTGAACATGATGTGCATCGGCGCTTCCAACGAGCTGGGCGAGTTCCGCGCCGGCTGGCTCGCGGAGCATGTGGGCGCGATTCCGGCCGTCGTCACGGGCGCCGTGGGCACGCTGGCCATCGTCGCCATCTGGGCCTGGGGCTTCCCCGAGCTGCGGAAGGTGGACCGGTTGGAGTCCGCGGGCCACACCTCACCTCCGGAGCCACAGCCGGCGGAAGCCTCCACGGCCCAGGCGGGCTGACCCGAGCGCACGCGCGGCGCCCGGGTCCACGGCTCCTGCCCGCGAGGGCCAGGGCATCACCACCAGGGTCCATCCGAGGCCAGCGAGCCGCATCCGGGCGCGGCCCTGGCCCAACCCGGATGCGCTGTGTCTCTCAGGCCCGCGCGCCTTCGTAGCTGACGCTCAGCCCTCGGTGCGTCACGGTGATGACGGGGCGCCCGAGCCATCCGCAGTGCTTGCAGACGCCACTGGGACCCGACGCCGTGACACGCACCGGCAGGTCCGCCGCACAGACAGGGCATCCTTCGGGAATCGTGAAGTCGCGCGAGGCGGGGTGTGCTTCGGTCATGCATTCGACGTAACGCAGCTTTCGACCTCCGCAACCGAGGCGGCCACTCGCCGGACAAGCGGCCTGGCGAGCGTCCGCCCCGCTCACGCGGCTTCGTCGAGGAGGCGGCGGTAAGCGCGGACGACGTCCGCATCGGAGACCTTGTCCAGGCCCTCGCTCACCTCGTGGTCCGTCGCGACGACTCCGGGCACGCGCGTGGGACCGAACCCTCCCGTCCAGATGCCCGTCTCCCGCGCTACGCGGAAGGCGTGCATCGAGAGCGCTTGCGCGTCACCTCTCAGGTAGACACGGAACGCGTTCGTCTGCGCCGGACGAGGCTGCACGGTGAGGCGGGTGTCGGCGGCCAGCGCCTCGCTCAGCGCCTTCGCGCGACGAACCTGCCCCGGGATTCGCGCCAGCACGCCATCCAGGCGCATGGCCGCGGAGGCCACATAGGGCGTCAGGTGGAACAGGTTCCCCCCATGGCGGTGCCGCCAGATGCGCGCCTCGCGAATGAAGTCGCGGCCACCCACCAGCATCGCGCCGCCCAGCGCGCCCACGCGCTTGTAGAGGGACACGTAGACGGAGTCGAAGCCCCGGCAGATCTCCGAGAGGGGCCGATTGTAGAAGGGCTGGCACTCCCACAGCCGCGCCCCGTCCATGTGGAGCTTCACGCCCTTCTCGCGGCACGCCCGCTTCAGCTCCTCCAACTGCTCCCACGTCTGGAGCTGACCGCCCAGCCACCGCACCGGCAGCTCGACGCTGACGACGCCGAGCGACTCCGGTGACTCGAGCACGTCCTCGGCCAGCATCGGCCGGTTCCAGGGCGAGAGGATGACGTCATGCAGCCCATGCAACAGGACGTGGCTGCTGTCCTCGTGCAACACATGATGTGACGAGGGGTGGACGCCGAAGTTCCGGTTCTTCGCCGCGTCCGCGTAGCTCCGCAGCGCGATGAGCTGCGCCATGGTGCCAGTCGGCATGTAGCAGCCCGCCTCGAAGCCCAGCATCCCGGCGACCTTCTTCTCGAAGCCGTCGATGAACTCACTGTTGCCGTAGAAGTCCCCCGTCACGCCCTGCCGACGCATCCACTCGCCGATGGCGACGAGCTCCGCGCCCGGGTCATCCGACGCGTACACACCCGTGAGGGTTCCCCGGCAGGCCCGGCGGATCTCCTCCACCTCCGCCCGCGACAACTCCCCGGGAGCCCCCTTCGCCTCCTTGCGGGCTTTCGCCGGCGCGGGCGACGCGGCTCGCGCTGGAGCACTCCAGAGCGCGGTCCCCGCGAGCAGGCTGGTCAACGACAGGAACTCACTGCGACTGAACTGATGACGGGACACGGGACACCTCGACCACGGGGCAAGCCTCCGCCGCTCCCTCGAGCGTAGCCCCCGCCGCGCCACGGCTCATCCGATTCCCGCCTCCGACACACTCCCGCGCCTCCCAGTCCCGCGTCCGGACACATTGTTTCAATCCCTGACGCTGCGCGCTCCACCCACACCGCCCGCCCCAATCCCTGACGCAACGCAATATCCGACCGTCCCCCGGTCTCTGACGCATCGCAGTACTGATTCAGTATTCATGTCCCACCAACAAGAAAGGTGAATCACCCTTCAACTTCATTTGCCGCCGGGACCACCCGTTTGGTACGGATCGCGGTGCTGTCACGGAAAGACGTGCCAGCGCCTCTCCCCACAACACAGCTAGCGATTGCAACGGAGCTACATATGGCAACGCGTCGCAGGGTTTTCCGCGCGGTGGTGGCTGTTGTCGGCATGGTCGGCATGGCGTGCTCGAACCAGGATCCAGTGGTCGAGGGGCCCGGTCCGGACACCGAGGTCCCCGCCGCCATCAAGGCGTGCCGGGAGCGCATCGCCGCGAAGACCTCCGAACTTCAGGCGGCGAGCATCGACATCGCGACCTGGCCCATCCAGGACGCGGAGGAGATGAAGGAGATCACCACCGCGGCGCCGCAGACGCAGGAGACCTACCGCGCCTATGACGGCAAGTACCGGCCCCTGTCGAACCATCCGGGTTGTTCCGTCGACAACCTCTACTACGACAAGGCGAACAGCACCGGCACCACGCCGTACAAGGACGGCAACAACGACGGCAAGTGGACGGGCAACACCGCCTTCGGAGGTCCCAACAGCGCCACCGACTTCATCGGCGGTGACGTGGCCAGGATCCCCGGCTTCTCCTGTGCCGCCAAGGAGTACGCCCAGGCCAACGAGGACACCTCCAAGCCCATCATCATCCTCGTCCACGGCAACTCCACCCGGCCGCACACCTGGGAGAAGTTCATCCTGCCGCCGGGCACGTCGGTCAACACCGCCACGGAGAACGTCCAGTTCACCGGGGACACCGTCGCCAGGAATCAGCTCGCGGAGACGCTCATCGCCCAGCGCTACCGGGTCATCGCGGTGGACTTCCGCACGGACATCGTCCCGGGCATCGACCCGTCCACCAACAACACCACCCAGAACGCCGCGGGCAACATCGACCATGGCTGGTCCACGCCCATCCTCCAGTCGCTCATCAAGGCGGTGATGAAGGACCAGCCCAACCGGAAGGTGGCGCTCATCGCGCACTCGCTCGGCGTGACGGTGGCGCGCGACGCCCTGCGCCGGCTGTACGTGGAGTGGCGCACGGGCCTGGCGGGCGCCATCAACCCCTTCCCGCAGGTCAGCCACGTCATCCTCGGCTCGGGCGCCAACCACGGCGTGTCCACGTATGACCCGGCCGCCGGCCAGCTGTGCTCCACCAACAGCACCATGCGCGGCACCATCGTCTGTGAAATGGGCAGCCGCTCGAACTACTCCCAGACGTACTTCCACAAGCCGCTCAACGGGCCGCGCGACCTGTTCGCCACGCCCTGCGCGGACGGCGACTACGCCTTCGGCAAGACGGGCCAGTGCGGGGACAACGTCGTGAAGTACTTCACCCTCACGATGACGGACAAGGAGCGGGGCACCAACTACCAGGACTTCTATGTGTCCGAGGCGGCCTCGCGCATCGAGATGGAAGGCTGCGTGACGAACACGCTGACCACGCTCAACGACTACGACACGAGCGGCTACTTCAACCGGGGCTTCATCGCCAATCACTTCGGCTCGTTGCGCTCGACAGCGGGGCTCGACCTGACGCTGCGCTACCTGGCCGAGTAGCCCCGTCCCTTCCCCTCCAGTCGGACCGGCGCGCGGATTCCTCACCGCGCGCCGGTCCGAGCCCTTCCCGCCCTCCCCTTCGAGCCCCCCATGAAGCGACTCCCCTTCACCGCGTCCCTCTGCGTCCTGGCCCTCGGAACCGCGCCCGCGGCATGGGCCCAGAGCACCACCCCACCCCCTCCCGCGGAGGCCCAGGCGGAGCCCACGCCCGCCGAGGCGCCGGCGCCCCAGGCCACCACCGACGCGACGTCAGCCGGAGAGCTCGCCGCCGAGAAGCCCACGGCCAAAGAGGCGGCCAAGAACCCCGAGGAGATGGCGGGCACCACCGAGGTCGTCGACACCCGCCCGCCGCCCGTCACCCGGCCGAGCCTGGCCGTAGGCAACGAGACGTTCTACGTGAAGCCCGTGCTCGCGCTCGCGGGCGGGCTCCACGTGGAGAACCTCATCCAGACGCTCAACCGCAACCGGGAGAGCCGCGCGACGACGGTGGCGCTCACCCGCTTCGGCTTCGAGGGACGCCTGGGGCAGTACGTCTCCTTCCGCAGCGAGTTCGAGCGCAACATCCGCGCGCACGGCTCCGGCGTGTGGGAAGGCACCGCGTCCTTCAGCGTGAGGGACCAGGTCATCCGGCTCCAGCGCTGGGGCGTCACGCTGGAGGCCGGCATCATCGTGGACCCGGCCAGCGTGGACTTCATCTCCACGCACATCGCGGACACGCTGCTGGCGGACAAGTACACGCGAGACCCGCTGCTCTACAGCGGCTTCAACCGGGGCCAGGGCGCGCAGGCCGCCTACGAGTGGAACGGCTTCCGCCTGGGCATGGGCTTCACCGCGGCCAACCCGCTGAGCACCTCCAGCTCCTACCAGGTGGGCGGCTCGTTCGGTGGTGGCAGCCGCTTCTGGGAGCGCCCGCTGGCCAACTACCGCAATGGCCAGCCCGATGACGACCTGCACTTCCAGGTCCTCAGTCCCTCGCTGTCGTACTCGCACGAACTGTTCGAGGCGAAGGCCATGGCCCAGGTCTTCGACGTGAACTACCAGACGACGTCGCGCACGGACCCGCTCCTGCACGGCAACAACCTGCGCGGCAACCTGCTGTTCAAGCTGCACGCCGACGTGGGCATCCCGCTCTTCATCACCCCGTTCTTCAACTTCGCGCGCGTCCAGAACGACGTGACGAACAGCACGCCGGGCTTCGCCGACCAGCTCCTGGGCACCCACTACACCGCCACCAGCCTGGGCGCGGGCGTGGACGTCAACCTCCACGGGCGCTCGGGCATCGGCGTGCAGTTCAACCGCGTCGCGGACCGCTCTCCCTCCTTTGTCGCGGCCACCGGGGACGCGCCGGCTCGGGAGCCCGTCACCCGGACGACGCAGACCTTCCTCAACATCGGTGGCACCTACTGGTTCACCGAGGACGTGGCGATTGGCGGCCGGTACGCGCGCCACCAGAAGAAGCAGGACGGCGTCGCAGACGAGATTGACGCGTCCTACTTCCTGACGCTCCGCCTCCAGCTCTAGCCCGCTCGCCGCCGTACGCCACGCAGCCCGAGGTCCAGCCCAGAGGAGCAGCCCCATGGAAGCACCGGCGCACGAGCAGCGGGACTCCATCCTGAAGGTGGCGGTGGCCAGCTTCATCGGCACCGCCATCGAGTGGTACGACTTCTTCCTCTACGGGACGGCGGCGGCGCTGGTGTTCAACCGCCTGTTCTTCCCGTCGTTCGACCCGCTCACCGGGACGATGGCGGCCTTCGGCACCTTCGCCGTGGGCTTCATCGCCCGGCCCCTGGGCGGAGTCGTCTTCGGGCATTACGGAGACAAGCTGGGCCGCAAGGCGATGCTCAGCGCCACGCTCATGTTGATGGGAGTGGCCACCTTCGCGGTGGGCCTGCTGCCCACGTACGACACCGTGGGCGCCTGGGCTCCCGCGCTGCTCGTCCTCTTGCGGCTCATCCAGGGCTTCGGACTGGGCGGCGAGTGGGGCGGCGCGGTGCTGATGGCGGTGGAGCACGCCCCCGCGCATCGCCGGGGTTTCTACGGGAGCTGGCCGCAGATGGGCGCACCCGCGGGCCTGCTCGTGGCCACGGCGGTGTTCAGCTACTTCTCGCGGATGCCCGACGCCGCGTTCCTCGCGTGGGGCTGGCGTGTCCCCTTCCTGCTGAGCGCGGTGCTCATCGGCATGGGCGTGTTCATCCGTCTCAAGGTCGCGGAGTCGCCCATCTTCAAGGCGCGCCCGAAGCAGGAGGCCGCCGAGAGCCTCCCGGTCATGGACGCGCTTCGCCAGTACCCCCGGCAGATCCTCCTCGCCATGGGGGCGCGCTTCGCGGAGAACGGCTTCTTCTACATCATCACCACGTTCGTCCTCTCCTACGGCACGGAGCGGCTGGGGCTGCCACGCACCACGCTGCTCAACGGCGTGCTCATCGCCACGTCCGTCCACCTGGTGGCGATTCCCGCGTTCGGCGCGGCGTCGGACCGCTTCGGCCGACGTCCCGTCTACCTCGCCGGCGCGCTGGGCTGTGGGCTGATGGCCTTCCCCTTCTTCTGGCTCCTCGACACGAAGGAGACGGGGCTCATCTGGCTGGCGATTACGCTGGGCATCATCGCCCACGCGGCCATGTACGGCCCGCAGGCCAGCTTCTTCTCGGAGCTGTTCGGCACTCGCGTGCGCTACAGCGCGGCCTCGCTCGGCTACCAGATGGCGTCGGTGTTCGCCGGAGGCCTGTCGCCCGTCATCGCCACCGCGCTGCTGGCCCGCTCCGGTGGACAGGCGTGGCCGGTGTCGCTCTACATGGTGGCCCTGGCCGTCGTCACGCTCGTCTCCGTCTGGCTGTCCGCGGAGACCTACCGCGCCCAGCTCACGGAGGCGCCCCCCACCGGGGACTCGCTCAGCGAGCCGTCCAGCCGCAGTCCATCACCTGCGCGGACCCCGTGATGCCCCCCGCGGCGTCCGAGCACAGGAAGCCGATATAGGCGGCGACCTCCTCGGGCTCCAACAGCCGCTTCACCGCCGCGGGCGCGAGCATGATCTTCTCCACGACCTCCGCTTCGGTGAGGCCGTGGATTCGCGCCTGGTCGGCGATCTGCTTCTCCACCAACGGCGTGCGCACGTAGCTGGGGCACACGGCGTTCACCGTGACGCCCCGGTCCGCGGCCTCCAGCGCCACCGTCTTCGTCAGGCCCATCAGCCCATGCTTCGCGGACACGTACGCCGACTTGTACGGCGAGGCGACCAGCCCATGGAGCGACGACACGTTGATGATGCGTCCCCACTTCCGGGCATACATCAGCGGCAGCGCGTGCCGCGTCAGCACGAAGGGCCCCACCAGCATGATGCGGATGAGCTGCTCCCAGCGCTCCTCGGGGAACTCCTCCACCGGCGCCACGTGCTGCACGCCCGCGTTGTTCACCAGGATGTCCAGCCGCCCCCACTCCCGCTCGGCCCGCCCCACCAGGGCCCGACAGTCCTCGCGCGAGGACACGTCCGTGCGCTGGAAGAGCGCCCCTGGAAGTCGCGTCGCGGCCTGGACCCCCGCCACCTCGTCCAGGTCCGCCAGCAACACCTTCATCCCCTGGGCGGCCAGCGACTCCGCCACCGCGAGACCGATGCCGTGCGCGGCCCCCGTCACCACCGCGCATCGACCTGAAGGTGAATTCATGTTCATGTCCCCATCGTGGCGGAACCCGGCGCGCGGGGCAATGCCGTGGGAGCGCGCGGCCCATGCCGCACCCCGCCTTGAAGCGCCTGACGCATTCGGGCGAAGGTGGAGGTCTCCATGGCGGAAAGTTCATCTCGCGCGAGGACGGCTGGAGCATGGCGAAGCTGGCCCCGCTCGCTCATCCTGGCGTTGGGGCTGGGCATCCTCGTCTCGCTGCCGTCCTTGCGCGTGGGACTGCTGCTCGATGACCTGGTGCACCGGCTCGCCCTCTCCGGACAGGTGGCGTCCCTGGGTGACTGGGGACCGCTGACGCTCTACGAGTTCGTGGGCGGTCCGCGCACGGACCCGGCCCGCTTGAGGGAGTCCGGGCTCTTGCCCTGGTGGGCGTCGGACTCGCTGTCGGTGCGCTTCTTCCGTCCCCTGCCCAGCGCGCTGCTCACCGCCGACGCGTGGCTCTTCGACGACGCCCCCTTCCCCGCGCACCTGCACAGCCTCGCCTGGTTCCTGGCGCTGGTGACGCTGGTCGGCTGGCTGCACCGGCGGCTGTTGCCACCTTCGCTGGCCGCGCTGGCCACGGTCCTCTACGCGGTGGCCGCCGCGCACCTGTTCCCGGTGGCCTGGCTCGCCGCGCGCCACCCGCTCGTCTCCGCGCTCCTGGGACTGCTCGCCCTGGCCGCCCACCTGCGCTACCGCGAAGAAGACTGGAAGCCCGGCCGAGTCCTCGCGCCGCTCGCACTGGTGGCCGCGTTGTTCTCCGGCGAGGCCGCGCTGGGCGCGGTGGGGCTCATCGGTGCCTATGAGGTCTTCGGCCGCCGCGAGGGGTGGCGCCAGTGCGCGCGGCTGCTCACGCCCTACGCACTGCTCGTCACGGCCTACCTCTTCTTCTATGCGAGTCAGGGCTACGGCGCGCGCGGCAGCGGCGGCTATCTGGACCCGATTGGCGCGCCCGGGGCCTTCCTCGCCACCCTCCTCCAGCGCGTGTGCATCCTCGTGGGGGAGCTGGTGGTGGCCACGCCGTCCGACGCGGCCTCGGGAACCCCAGAGCTGCACTCCGGCTTCGCGGCCTGGGGCGCGCTCGCCACCGTGGGCGCGCTGCTGATGCTGCGCGCCCTCCAGTCGCGCCTGTCCGAACAGGAGCGCGGCACCCTGCGCTGGCTGTTGCCCGGGGGCCTGGCGGCCACGATTCCCGGCGCGGCGGGAATCATCGGAGGACGCGTCCTCATGGTGCCGCTGCTCGCGGGGAGCGCACTGGTCGCGGTGCTCATCCTCCGGGGTTGGGCGGCGGCGCGCGAGGCCACCCTCCCTCGCCGCCACCAGCTCCTGCTCCGGTCCGCTGTCGTGGTGCTCGTGCTGGGCCACTGCGTGCTGGGCCCCTTGTTCCGGGTGGGCCTGGGCGTGGCGCTGGGCCGCATCGCGGAGGCGCAGTGGCGCATCGCCCGCGAGGCCCCGCCCTGCGCGGGGACAATGGTCATGGTGGCCGCCGCGGACCCGAGCATCTCGCTCTACGTGCCCGCCGCCATGCTGCTCCAGGGCCGCGCCCCTCGCCTCTACCGGCTGCTCAGCGCCGCGCCACACGACCATGTCCTCGAGCGGACCTCCCCGGAGGCGTTCGACCTCGTCGTGAGCGGCACACCGCGACACCCGGGGTTCTGGGAGCTGGTCAATCGGGACACGCCGCCGCCCATCGGCACGAAGCTGCGGCTGGGGGACCTGAACGTCACGGTGCTGGAGTCGAACGAAGGGGGCTTCACGCGCGTGCACTTCGACTTCGGAAAGGCCCTGGAGTCGACCGAGCTCTGCTTCGTCACGTGGAGCGGAGACGGGCTGCGCGCGCTCACGCTTCCGCCTCCTGGCGAACACCTCGCTCTGCCTTACAGCCGAGGGCCAGCGGGGCTTTGAACACTCCAGTGCCGACGGCTGTGCGTGAGCCGACGCGGCGCTGGGAATCCTTTTGCCTGTCATGCGGGAACGGGGCCGGATTCGCGGCACTCCACCCTTGCCCCCATCGGCCCCATGACCCCACTTCGCTTCCTTCGTCTCGCGCCGCTGCTCGCGTGCGCTCCGCTGTGCCTCGTCGCCTGCAATGACGACGACGGTGATGACTCCGTCCTGCCGGGCGCCGCCCAGTTCAAGGTGATGACCCGCAACCTCTACCTCGGCGGCAACATCGAGCTGCTCGCCACGGCGCAGACGCCCCAGCAGATTCCCGCCATCGCCGCGCAGCTCTACACGACGGTGCAGGCGACGAACTTCCCCGAGCGCGCCAAGGCCATCGCGGACGAAATCCAGAGCACCAACCCGGCCCTCGTCGGCCTGCAGGAAGTCTCCCTCTACCGGACCCAGAGCCCGAGCGACTTCGCCTCCAACCCGGTGCCCAACGCGCAGACCGTGACGTACGACTTCCTGGCCATCCTGCTGGCGGAGCTGCAGAGCCGGGGGCTCAACTACCGCGCCGCCGCGACGGTGCAGAACGCGGACGCGGAGGTCCCCGCGGCGCTCGCGGGCAATGCAACGGACCTCACGGACGTGCGGCTCACGGACCGGGACGTCATCCTGGCGCGCGGTGACGTGCAGATCGCCAACGTGGTGACGGGCAACTACGCCTATGCCCAGGAGGTGCCCGTCGGCGGCGCGTCGATTCGTTTCCTGCGTGGCTTCAACAAGCTGGACGCCACGGTGGACGGCGCGCGCATCACCTTCGTCAACACCCACCTGGAGACGTTGCGGCCCGGCAACGAGAACCAGGCCACGGAGCTGGCCGCGCTCGTCAACACCTATGACCGGCCGCTCATCGTCGTCGGAGACCTGAACACCGGACCGGGCGCGGCCACCACCGGCTATCCCACCATCGTCGGCCCGGGGACGGGGCTCGTCGACGCCTGGTCCACGGTGGGCACGGGTGACGGCTTCACGTGCTGCTTCAGCGAGACGGTGAACGACGCCAACACGGATGCGCTCGACGAGCGCATCGACCTGGTGCTGTACGCCGGGGACAACGTCAATCCCCAGTCCGCGGTGGTGGTGGGCACCCTGATTGACGACCGCACGAACTCCGGCCTCTGGCCGTCGGACCACGCGGGCCTGGTGGTGGAGTTCCGGGTGGACGACTGACCCTGGAGACACAGGGGGCTGGAGGTCTCCCGAGGCAGGGAGTATTCAGCCCCCGACATGTCTCTACGCCTCGTCAAGCGGCTCGCGCGGGACTGGTTCCTCCTGGGGATGCTCGGTGCCGTCGGGCTCGCCCTCCTCTTCCCGGACTTCGGCCGGTCCGGCGGCGCGATGCATGCCGACGTCGTCACCAACGTCGGCATCTTCGCCGTGTTCTTCCTCCACGGGCTGGGCATGCCCATGGCCCAGCTCAGGGCCGGAGCGCTCCAGTGGCGCCTGCACGTGCTGGTGCAGTCGTTCACCTTCGGGGTGTTCCCCGCCCTCTGGCTCGTGCTCAACCTCGTCTTCGGGGCGTGGGTGCCGGCGGACGTGTCGCTCGGCTTCCTGTTCCTGTGCGCGGTGCCGTCCACCATCTCCTCGTCCGTGGCGATGACGGGCGTCGCCCGGGGCAACGTGGCGGGGGCCATCTTCGACGCGAGCCTGTCCAGCCTGCTCGGCATCTTCCTCACGCCGCTCATCGTCGGGCTTCTGGCGCGCACCACCGGGCAGTCGCTCTCGCTGGGGGACGCCATCCTCAAACTGTCCCTGCTGCTGCTCCTGCCGCTGGCGCTGGGGCAGCTCGCACGGCCGCTGCTCGGCGCGTTCTTCGCCCGCTACCGCAAGTACACCAACGGCGTGGACCGGCTGTTCATCCTGGTGCTCGTCTACGCCTCGTTCTGCGACTCCGTCGCGTCCGGCATCTTCAGTCGCCATGGCGGCGCCATCGTCGCGCTCATCCTAGGGGGCGCGGTGCTCATCCTCGCCACCGTGCTGACCCTCAGCACCCTGACGGCGCGCAGACTGCGGTTCTCCACGGAGGATGAGATCGCCGCGGTCTTCTGCGGTTCGAAGAAGACGCTGGCCTCGGGGGTGCCCATGGCGCGGCTCCTCTTTGGGGCACACCCTGGACTGGGGCTCATCGTCCTGCCCCTCATGTTCTACCACCAGCTCCAGCTGCTCGTCTGCTCGGTCCTGGCTGAGCGCTATGCGGCGCGCCCACCGGCGCAGTGAGCCAACTGGTTGCCTGAGTCAATGGCTTCCCCGACAATGACCTCGAACGGCACGGCGCCTTGGAGACAGGACTGAATGGCACAGACTCGACGGGACCAAGGCGTGGCGGCGGTGCGGCACTTCAATCGCTTCTACACGCAGAAGATTGGCGTGTTGGACGAGGGGCTCTTGAACAGCGAGTTCTCGCTGACCGAGGCCCGCGTCATCTACGAGCTGTTCCACCGGGAGACCCCCACCGCGGCCGAGCTGAGCCGTGAGCTGGCGTTGGACCCGGGCTACCTCAGTCGCCTGCTCCGCAACTTCGGAACGCAGGGGCTCATCGAGAAGGTGACGTCCGCGACGGACGGTCGCCAGCACCTGGTGCGCCTGACGGCGAAGGGAGAGCAGACCTACGAGCGGCTCAACAGCCGCTCCCACGACTCCATCCGCGCGCTCATCTCCCCGCTGAAGACCGACGCGCGCCAGCGACTCCTGGAGGCCATGCAGACCATCCAGGAACTGCTGGGTGAGAAGCCCCCTGCGTCGAGCGCCGACGTCGTGCTGCGCCCCCACCGCCCTGGGGACATCGGCTGGGTCATCCACCGGCACGGCGTGCTGTACAGCCAGGAGTACGGCTGGGACGAGCGCTTCGAGGCGCTGGTCGCCAGCGTCGCCGCGAAGTTCATCCTGGAGCAAGAGCCCGCCCGGGAGCGCTGCTGGATCGCCGAGGTGAATGGGCGAAGTGTCGGCTCCGTGTTCCTGGTCCGGGACACGAAGACGGTGGCGAAGCTGAGGCTGCTGTTGGTAGAGCCCTCGGCGCGCGGTCTGGGCATCGGTACCCGGTTGGTGGACGCGTGTGTGACCTTCGCGCGTGAAGCCGGTTACCGGAAGGTGCGGCTGTGGACGGACAGCCAGCTGCATGCCGCGCGTCGCGTCTACGAGGGCGCCGGCTTCGTGCGCGTCAGCACGGAACCCCACCAGGAGTTCGGCGAGGGACTCATTGGCGAGACGTGGGAGCTGAAGCTCTGACGAACGAGGCGGCCTCCCCGGAAGGAAGCCGCCTCGAGCGACTGCGCGCTGGCAGAGGTGGGAGCACCGTCCCACCGTGCCGGTGAGTCGCCGGACTACAGCGGACTCACGCAGGTGCAGGTGCTGGACGCGCCGTAGCAGGCGGCGCTGCTGCCAGCGGCCACCACCGAGTAGCAGGTGTTGTGGCCCGTGAGGACCTCGGTGTCCACGTAGCTGGTGCTCGTCTCGGTGGCGACTCGCGCCTTGCCGTACGTGCAGCCGTTGACTCCGTCCGACTTCATCACCCAGTACTGCGTCGCGCCAGCGACGGGGGCCCAGCTCAGTGAGACCTGTTCAGCGGCCGGTATCACGGTGACAGTGGGCTTCGCCGTGGGGCCTCCCGTGCATCCGCTGTTCATGGGCGTGGGCGTGGCACAGGCGATGTTGTGGCGGCTGAACGCGGCGTGGATGGCCGTCATGTGCGGCGTGCCATCGTTGATGTTGCCGTTGTCGTCATCCGCCGCCAGCCACTGCTTGTAGCCGTTGGTGGCCCCGCAGCCATCCGACGTGCCTGCGGTGCAGTTGCAGGCGTGCCACGAGCCGATGTTGCCGCTGCCCTGATAGAACACCTTGTTCCCGATGTTCTGCGCCGTGTTCCAGTCGTAGTTGAACGGAGGGAGCTGGAGGTCCCGGGCGACGAAGTCCCATGCCGCCTGACGTACCGGAGACCCGGCGCAATGCACCTGCCGGCTGCACGGACCCGTCCCGATGGAGCAGCGGGTGCAGACGAAGTTCTGCGGCGTGGTGGGCGTCGGCGGGTTGTGGGCCGCGTAGTCGGCGTCGCGGACACCGGAGCAGTTGGTCGCGCACCAAGGGGCCCCCGTCTGCGCCTCGTTCACGAGGCGGCCCGTCAAATCCTCCGTCACGCCGCAGCCCGTGGCGAGGGTCAGGTAGATGCCGTAGCCCACGCAAGATCCAGGAGACCTGCCTATGGTCGCCGTGGACGCGGGGTCGAACGGCTGGCGGTACATGGCCGCGATGTCACCGTACGCCTCGCTGGAGTTGCTCAGCGTGCCAGCCGTGTCGTTGTCGTCCATGCCGTGGCCCCACTCGTGGTCGAGCACGCCGCCAATCTCACCCGTGTTCCGGCACCCTCCGCCGCTGCGGTAGAAGTTGACCGTGGAGCCGTTCCAGAAGGCGTTGCAGGTGTTGTTGAGGTGGACGTTCGCCGTCAGGGAGGCCTGCAGCCACGCATTGGTGGGCAGCCAGCCACGGGCGAGTTCCTTGATGCGGTTCAGCTCGTAGAACGCGGTGCGGGTCGCCCTGGTGTTTCCACCGTCGGGAGTTCCGCAAACACCATCGACTGTCCCCAGCGCGATGTCGCCGTCCGGGCCCGTGGTGCTGACGCTGAGTGGACAGGCGGGAACGACCCGAAGGTAGCGGCCCGTCAGCGTCGTGGTCGCGATTTGGGGAGGAGGAGGAGGACTGAACACCCCATGGCCATCCGCGAAGACACCCGGCGCGACATCGGCCCAGGGCATGGGGTAGCGCGGCTGCATCGCGCCGCAGAACGAGCCCGCCGGACACGTCGCGGGCACGCCCGTGTTGGTGTACGGATAGACACCGCCGTTGACCGAGGCGTAGTGGTTGTCGTCCTCGAGCGCGAGCACGTCACCGGTAGCCGCATCCACCGTCACCTTCCAGCGCTCATGCTCACCCTGGAGCTGGAAGCCGTACGTCCACACGAGCTGGTGGCCCATGCCCTTGCCGAAGCCCGCGCCCGGAATGGAGACCGGCGCGACCTCCAGCGTGGGCGCCTGCCAGACGGCGGCCGGGCTCTCATAGAGGCCGAAGCGCTCGTGCGCGACGACCATCGCCCGGTCCGCGTCCACCAGCGGCATGGGCGAGAGCGCCACGTTCGTCCACGACTCGGTGCCCAGCAGAATCAGGTTACCGTGGCTGATGGTGGCCGCCAGCCGTCCATGCCGGACCGGCACACCCTGGTGCTGCTGGACGATGGAGACCTGCCACAGGTCCGGGGTGATCTGATCCACCCGGGCCTGGCCCAGTTGGAGCATGTCCACGCCCACTGCGGCGCGGTTGGCCTCCACGAACTTGTAGACGAGGTCGACGACGACGCCGCCATCCACCTTGTCCACCGAACGCCCGAGCTGTTTGCCCAGGCTGCCCAGCGTCAGCTTGTTGCCCACGCCATTGCCCGGGATGAGCGGAACGGCGCCCTGGATGTTCGCCGTGGTGCCCGTGACGGAGTCGACGTAGATCTCGAAGTTGTTTCCGTGACGAGCGAAGAAGTCGTCCCAGACCTTCGCCACATCGGGGCTCAGCTTGGGCAGAGCCTCTTTGAGCAGCACTTGCCCACTGGCCAAGGACAGCTCAGGCTTGAAGAACGCCTGACTCGCCAGGGAGCCCTTCGGAGGAGTAGCGGGAGGGGTGAAGCCCCACGCCTGGGACGTCGCCATCACTGCCATACATACGGCGGCTTTCAAGACGCTGCGCATGCGGTGCTCCTTCAGATGAAGGACCAACAGGACGCATCATTGGCCAAGTGCGGAAGTGCGAACCCACGAGGTGGCCTCTCCTGCAGGGAAGCCACCTCGAATGAATGCGCCGTCAACGGAGGGAGCATCTTTTCAGCGTGCCCCCTCCGCGCCGACGCCCTGGGGCGCCGCGATGGACTACAGCGGGCTCACGCAGGTGCAGGTGCTAGACGCGCCATAGCAGGCGGCGCTGCTGCCCGCGGCCACCACCGAGTAGCAGGTGTTGTGGCCCTTGAGGACCTCGGTGTCCACGTAGCTGGTGCTCGTCACGGTGGCGACTCGCGCCTTGCCGTACGTGCAGCCGTTGACTCCGTCCGACTTCATCACCCAGTACTGCGTCGCGCCAGCGACGGGGGCCCAGCTCAGAGAGACCTGTTCAGCGGCCGGTATCACGGTAACAGTGGGCTTCGCCGTGGGGCCTCCCGTGCATCCGCTGTTCATGGGCGTGGGCGTGGCACAGGCGATGTTGTGGCGGCTGAACGCGGCGTGGATGGCCGTCATGTGCGGCGTGCCATCGTTGATGTTGCCGTTGTC
>NZ_JABUMR010000023.1:35609-54928 GCF_013336725.1 Myxococcus sp. CA040A
TCGCCGTGGGGCCTCCCGTGCATCCGCTGTTCATGGGCGTGGGCGTGGCACAGGCGATGTTGTGGCGGCTGAACGCGGCGTGGATGGCCGTCATGTGCGGCGTGCCATCGTTGATGTTGCCGTTGTCATCATCCGCTGCCAGCCACTGCTTGTAGCCGTTGGTGGCCCCGCAGCCATCCGACGTACCCGCGGTGCAGTTGCAGGCGTGCCATGAGCCGACGTTGCCACTGCCCTGGTAGAACACCTTGTTGCCGATGTTCTGCGCCGTGTTCCAGTCGTAGTTGAACGGAGGGAGCTGGAGGTCGCGGGCGACGAAGTCCCACGCCGCCTGACGTACTGGAGACCCGGCGCAATGCACCTGCCGGCTGCACGGGCCCGTGCCGTTGGAACAGCGGGTGCAGACGAAGTTCTGCGGCGTGGTGGGCGTCGGCGGGTTGTGGGCCGCGTAGTCGGCGTCGCGGACGCCGGAGCAGTTGGTTGCGCACCATGCGGCCCCCGTCTGCGCCTCGGTCACGTTGTAGCCCGTCCCATCCGCCGTCATGCCGCAACCATTGTTGAGGGTCTGGAAGAAGCCGTAGCCCACGCACGAGCCAGGAGACCTGCCAGTGGTCGCCGTGGACGCGGGGTCGAACGGCTGGCGGTACATGGCCGCGATGTCACCGTAGGCCTCGCTGGAGTTGCTCAGCGTGCCGGCCGTGTCGTTATCGTCCATGCCGTGGCCCCACTCATGGTCGAGCACGGCGCCAATCTCACCCGTGTTCCGGCACCCTCCGCCGCTGCGGTAGAAGTTGACCGTGGAGCCGTTCCAAAACGCGTTGCAGGTGTTGTTGAGGTTGACGTTCGCCGTCAGGGAGGCCTGCAGCCACGCATTGGTGGGCAGCCAGCCACGGGCGAGTTCCTTGATGCGGTTCAGCTCGTAGAAGGCGGTGCGGGTCGCCCTGGTGTTTCCACCGTCGGGAGTTCCGCAAACACCATCGACTGTCCCCAGCGCGATGTCGCCGTCCGGGCCCGTGGCGCTGACCCTGAGTGGACAGGCGGAAACGACGCGAAGGTAGCGGCCCGTCAGCGTCGTGGTCGCGATTAGGGGAGGACTGAACACCCCATAGCCATCCGCGAAGACACCCGGCGCGACATCGGCCCAGGGCATGGGGTAGCGCAGCTGCATCGAGCCGCAGAACGAGCCCGCGGTGCATGGCGAGGGCACGCCCGTGTTGGTGTACGGATAGACACCACCGTTGACCGAGGCATAGTGGTTGTCGTCCTCAAGCGCGAGCACTTCACCGGTGACCGCATCCACTGTCACCTTCCAGCGCTCATGCTCATCCTGGAGTTGGAAGCCGTACGTCCACACCAGTTCGTGGCCCATGCCCTTGCCGAAGCCCGCGCCCGGAATGGAGACCGGCGCGACCTCCAGCGTGGGCGCCTGCCAGATGTCGGCAGGGCTCTCGTAGAGGCCGAAGCGCTCGTGCGCGACGACCATCGCCCGGTCCGCGTCCACCAGCGGCATGGGGGCAATCTCCACGTTGGCCCACGACTCGGTGCCCAGCAGAATCAGGTTACCGTGACTGATGGTGGCCGCCAGTCGCCCATACCGGACCGGCACGCCCTGGTGCTGCTGGACGATGGAGACCTGCCACAGGTCCGGGGTGATCTGATCCACCCGGGCCTGGCCCAGTTGGATCATGTCCACGCCCACCACGTCGCGGTTGGCCTCCACGAACTTGTAGACGAGGTCGACGACGACGACGCCATCCACCTTGTCCACCGAACGCCCGAGCTGCCTGCCCAGGCTGCCCAGCGTCAGCTTGTTGCCCACGCCATTGCCCGGGATGAGTGGAACGGCGCCCTGGATGTTCGCCGCGGTGCCCGTGACGGAGTCGACGTAGATCTCGAAGTTGTTCCCGTTGCGAGCGAAGAAGTCGTCCCAGACCTTCGCCACATCGGGGCTCAGCTTGGGCAGGGCCTCTTTCAGAGGCACCTGACCACTGGACAGGGACAGCTCAGGCTTGAAGAACGCCTGACTCGCCAGTGAGCCCTTCGGGGGAGTGGCGGGGGGATCGAATCCCCACGCCTGGGACGTCGCCATCACGGCCATACATACGGCGGCTTTCACGACGCTGTGCATGTCGTGCTCCTTCGCGTCACAGGGAATCAGCATGAAGAGGCGGCCTCCATGGAGAAGGCCGCCTCGAAACCACTTGCCGTCAACCGCGGAAGCGCCCCACTCCAGCGCGCTCCCTCGGTGCCGGTGATGTCCCGATGAGCCGCCGGACTACAGCGGGCTCACGCAGGTGCAGGTGCTGGACGCGCCGTAGCAGGCGGCGCTGGCGCCCGCGGCCACCACCGAGTAGCAGGTGTTGTGGCCGGTGAGGACCTCGGTGTCCACGTAGCTGGTGCCCGTCACGGTGGCCGCGCGGGCCTTGCCGTACGTGCAGCCGTTGATGCCGTCGGACTTCATCACCCAGTACTGCGTCGCGCCGCTGACGGCGCCCCAGCTCAGCGACACCTGACCCGTGGCCGGCGTCACCGAAACGGTGGGCGCCGCCGTCGGGCCGCCCGTACAGCCGCTGTTCACAGCCACCGGCGTGGCACAGGCGATGTTGTGGCGGTTGAACGCCGCGTAGATGGCCGTCATGTGCGGCGTGCCATCGTTGATGTTGCCGTTGTCGTCATCCGCAGCCAGCCACTGCTTGTAGCCGTTGGTGGCCGCGCAGCCATCCGACGTGCCCGCGGTGCAGTTGCAGGCGTGCCACGAGCCGATGTTGCCGCTGCCCTGGTAGAACACCTTGTTGCCGATGTTCTGGGCCGTGTTCCAGTCGTAGTTGAACGGAGCGGACCGCAGGTCGCGGGCGATGAAGTCCCACGCCGCCTGACGCACCGGAGACGCGGCGCAGTGCGTCTGCCGGCCGCACGGCCCCGTGCCGGTGGAGCAGCGGGTGCAGACGAAGTTCTGCGGCGTGGTGGGCGTCGGCGGGTTGTGGGCCGCGTAGTCGGCGTCGCGGACACCTGAGCAATTGGTCGCGCACCACGCGGCCCCCGTCTGAGCCTCGTTCACGTTGTAGCCCGTCCCATCCGCCGTCATGCCGCAGCCCGGGTTCGTGGTCTGGAAGAAGCCGTAGCCCACGCACGACGCGGGAGACCGGCCGCTGGTGGGGGTGGCGGCGGGGTTGAACGGCAGGCGGTACATGGACGCGATGTCGGCGTAGGCCTCGCTGGAGTTGCTCAGCGTGCCGGCCGTGTCGTTGTCATCCATGCCATGGCCCCACTCGTGGTCGAACACGGCGCCAATCTCACCCGTGTTCCGGCAGCCACCGCCGCTGCGGTAGAAGTTGACCGTGGAGCCGTTCCAGAAAGCGTTGCAGGTGTTGTTGATGTTGACGTTGGCCGTCATGGACGCCTGCAGCCACGCATTGGTGGGCAGCCAGCCACGGGCCAGCTCCTTGATGCGGTTCAGCTCGTAGAACGCGCTGCGGGACGCGGGGCTGTTGCCGCCCTGGCTGGCAACGCAGTTGCTCGGCCCCCCCGTCCCCATGTTGATGTCGCCAGAAGGCGGAACGTTGCTGACGCTGATGGCGCCACAGGTATCGACGATGCGGATGTAGCGGCCCGCCAGCGACGTGGTGTTCGTGCCGCTCGTGAAGTTGTAGACGCCATAGCCATCCGCGAAGCCACTGAATACGCCCGTGACGTTGGCCCAGGGCATGGGATAGCGCGGCTGCATCACGCCACAGAAGGACCCCGCGGGGCACCCCGCGGGTACGCCCGTGTTGGTGAACGGGTAGACACCGCCATTCACCGCCGCATCGAGGTAGTGGTTGTCGTCCTCGAGCGCGAGCACTTCACCGCTGGCCGCGTCCACCGTCACCTTCCAGCGCTCGTTCTCGTTCTGGAGCTGGAAGCCGTACGTCCACACGAGCTGGTGGCCCATGCCCTTGCCGAAGCCCGCGCCCGGAATGGAGACCGGCGCGACCTCCAATGTGGGCGCCTGCCAGATGTCTGCCGGGCTCTCGTAGAGGCCGAAGCGCTCGTGCGCGACGACCATCGCCCGGTCCGCGTCCACCAGCGGCATGGGCGAGAGCCCCACGTTCGTCCACGACTCGGTGCCCAGGAGAATCAGGTTACCGTGGCTGATGGTGGCTGCCAGCCGTCCATACCGGACGGGGATGCCCTGGTGCTGCTGGACGATGGAGACCTGCCACAGGTCCGGGGTGATCTGATCCACCCGGGCCTGTCCCAGTTGGAGCATGTCCACGCCCACCGCGTCGCGGTTGGCCTCCACGAACTTGTAGACGAGGTCGGCGACGACGCCGCCATCCACCTTGTCCACCGAACGCCCGAGCTGCCTGCCCAGGCTGCCCAGCGTCAGCTTGTTGCCCACGCCATTGCCCGGGATGAGCGGAATGGCGCCCTGGATGTTTGCTGCGGTACCCGTGACGGAGTCGACGTAGATCTCGAAGTTGTTCCCGTTACGAGCGAAGAAGTCGTCCCAGACCTTCGCCACATCGGGGCTCAGCTTGGGCAGGGCCTCGTTCAGAGGCACCTGACCACTGGCCAGCGACAGCTCAGGCTTGAAGAACGCCTGGCTCGCCAGTGAGCCCTTGGGGGGTGCGGCGGGGGGGTCGAATCCCCACGCCTGGGACGTCGCCATCACTGCCATGAATACGGCGGCTTTCACGACGCTGCGCATGCGGTGCTCCTTCAGATGAAGGACCAACGGAACGGGGACTCCAGGGAACCGGAATGGCTCCAGGAATACCCGGGTTGCGCATAATTCATGTTTACTTGGAGTGTGCTCCCGCAAACCACTGCGAGTGTTACCCCCTCAACAATGACTAGACGCGGTATGTGGCCGCCACCGTCTCCATCCGTGCGGCCACGTCACGCAGCGACGCGGTAATCCGCTGAGCGCTCTGCAAACCCTGCATGGACTCTTCCATCATCCGGGACAGGTCCGTCACGGCGATGAAGATCTGGGCGACGCCGGCGTTCTGCTGCGTCACGGCGGCGGCGATCTGCTGAGCGGCGGAGGCGTTGTCCTGGATGATGCCGGTCAGCTCGCGGAGGCTGTCGCCGCTGGCACGGACCTGGTCCAATCCGGTTTCAGCGCTGCCCTGGCTCTGCACGGCCAGCGTGACGGAGCCCTGGATGGACTGGCGGATGTCCTCGAGGATCTCCCGCACGCGGGCAGTGGAGGTGATGGACTGGTCCGCGAGGCTGCGAATCTCGCGCGCCACCACGCCGAAGCCCTTGCCATGCTCGCCGGAGCGAACGGCCTCGATGGCCGCGTTGAGCGCGAGCATGTTGGACTGGTCCGCCAGGTCCTTCACCGTCTGGGTGATGCCGCCAATCTGCTGGGTGCGCTCGTTGAGGGCGGAGATGCTGTCGGCCACGCGGCCCACCTGCTCACGCAGTTGTTCGAATCCCTGGAGGCTCGCGGAGACGGTGGCCTCGCCGGAGCGCCCCACCTCGCGGGCTCGCGCGGTGACGCCGAGCACGGCCTGGGAGCGCTCGGCGGCCATCAGTGACGTCTGCTTGATCTCCTGGGCCGTCACCTGCGTCTCCTGGAGGGCCGCAGCCTGCTTCGTCAGGGTGCGCTCCTGCTGCGCGGCGGCGGCGGTGAGCTCCGCCACCGTCTGTCCCAACACCTTGGTGCCCTGCTGGAGGCCACGCGTGGACTCGCGCAGGTGCTCCATCATCTGGGAGAAGGAGGCGGCCAACTGCCCCACCTCGTCGCGGCGGCTGGACACCTCCACGTGCTGGGTGAGGTCGCCCTCGCGCACGACGCGGCCCACCACTTCGCTCAGCCGGGCGATGGGGCCGGTGGCCCCGCGCGCCAGGAGCCAGCCCCCCACGCCCGCGACGACAAGCGAGAGCACCGTCAGGGCGATGGCCCCCCTGCTCGCTTGCTCCAGCGGCGCGTAGGCGTCCTCCGGGTCCACCGTGGCCACGAAGCGCCAGCCATCGCCGACGTCACGGACCGCGTTCTCGTTGATGGACTCCACGCTGACGACATCATCGGGACGCGAGAGGTCGCGCTCGTGCGTGTCGAAGAGGCTCATGCCGTCCGCGCCGAGTATCTCCAGCGCGAAGCTCCGCTGGCCTCGGGCCCGGGAGCGCTCCAGCGCGGGGGCCACCACCTGCCCCACCTGGCTCCACTCGTAGGCGGCCAGGAGCACACCGATGCGCGCGCCACTGATGGGGCTCAGCACGGGCACCGCGAGCGGCAGCACCGTCCGCTCGAAGAACGGGTCCACCTTCGTGAAGCCCGTGGTGTCCAGCGTCCCGTTCAGCGCGGCGCGAAACCAGGCAGAGGCGCGCACCTCGCCCTCATGTCCCTCGTAGGCCTTGCGAAGCCGCGCCTCGCTGGCGGACACGGCGCGGCCGTCCTCGGTGAAGAGCACGAGGCCCGCGAAGGTCGGGTGACGCTTCTCCAGGGCGACGAGCACCGCGTCGCTCTTGTCGAAGGTGTCGAAGAGCAGCGCGCCGCGGAGGATGGCGTCTTCCGACCAGCTCCGGACGTTGGCCTCGCGCTCCGCCAGCGTGGACTCGACGAGGTCCCTGAGGCCCTGGGCCTCCACCCTCAAGGTCGCGTGGATCTGCTCCTGCAGGTTGTCGGAGATGAAGAGCCGGCCGAGGATGTTGAGCGGCAGCAACGCGAAGAGCGTGAGCAGAGAGACCGCCAGCGTCAGGCGGGTGCGGAGGGAGAGGGCGTCGAGCAGGCGCATGGCGGTCCGCGTGAGTCTTCAGAGGTCCAGCAGGGAGAGTCCGACGGTGACGGCGCCGATGACACGGCCACGGTCGCGGACAGGAAGGGAGACCTGGATGACGTAGGCCTGCGAGGACTCGTCGAAGAAGGGGTGCTCGCGCAGCACCCGCCCCTGCTTGAACGGCACCCGGAACTTGTCTTCGTCACCCTGCCAGTAATCGGACGTCCGCCGAGTGGCGCCCACCAGCGCGCCCTGGCGATCCATCACGAACGCCTCCGCAACCTTGTCGCGGCCCAGGGAGATACGGTGGCGAGCAAGCACCCGTGAGCAGGCGGCGTCGAGCACGCGCTGTTTGAAGGGCGTCATCGCCGGAGTGGCGAGCCACGCGTCATCATCCGCGCGAATGGAGACCAGTGAAGCCCCGCGCGAGTTCTGGGCGAGCACCGCCTGAACCAGCTCCGGGTCCACGGCCATCCGCTGGAGCGCCGGCATCAGCCGCTCCACCTTCTCGAGCTGCGCGATGCCGTCCGGGGGCATCCCCGCGAGCACCGTGAGCATCATGCCGAAACAACACATCCCCACCTCAACGCATCCGCACGCTGTATCGGCGAGACTGACTTCCCCCTCTGCGCCGGCGGATTCGCCAGACGATACATGAATGAGACATCACCCGTGAGACAGGAAGGCAGAGGGGCCCTCCCCCTCCAGGCCCGAACCCGCTCGCTTGGAGCCATCTGGACCCAGGGGCAAAGCCCCCAGCTCCTCCGCGAATTTCCAGGTCCTCGCGAGGTGCCGCACTGTCGGAGGGCGCGGCGAGAGCCTCAGCGCACTGTTTGAGCGAAGTGCTCCGCGAGCCGCTGGAGCAGCTCGGTGTTCTCCCGCTCGGCGGACTCCAGCTTGGGCAGCTGC
Organism: Myxococcus sp. CA040A; assembly: GCF_013336725.1. NCBI lineage: Bacteria > Pseudomonadati > Myxococcota > Myxococcia > Myxococcales > Myxococcaceae > Myxococcus > Myxococcus sp. CA040A. The sequence continues at coordinate 43,226 of NZ_JABUMR010000023.1, forward strand.
GCCTTCAGCTCCGCGAGGTCCTTGCCGCGCTGGCGAAGGTCTTCCGCGCCCAGCTCCAGCCAGCGCCCCATCTCCCGCGCCGTCAGCTCCAGATGGAACTGGAAACCGAACGACGAGCCCAGCCGGAAGGCCTGTTGCACGTAGCGGTCCGTGGAGGCCAGCAGCGTGGCGCCGGGCACGGCCTTGTACGTGTCACCATGCCAGTGCGCGACGACGGTGCGGGGGCGCACGCCGGCCATGACGGTGTCTCGCACGCCCTCCGCGGTCCAACGCACCGGGCCCACGCCCACCTCGAAGCCATTCTTTCCCGCGAAGACCTCGGCGCCCGCCGCGTCGGCGAGCAACTGCGCGCCCAGGCAGATGCCCAGAGACGGGCGCTCGTTGGCCAGTCGCTCGCGGAGGATGGCCAGCTCCTCGCGCAGGAACGGGTGCTGGTCCGCCTCGTAGACGCCCATGGGGCCGCCCATCACCACCACCAGCTCCGCGTCCACGTCGTCGTGACGCGCGGAGCGGAAGCGGTTGACGAGGGTGAAGCCCGCCTTCGTCAGCGCCGGCCCCAGAAGTCCCACGCCCTCGTGCTCCTCGTGCTGGTACACCACCGCGCGCATCGTCACGACCTCCGTGTCCACCGTCGCGCGGAGCCTACCTGGAATCCCGAGGGCGAGGCGCGTGTGCCGCACGTCGTCGCTCGCGACCTGCCTCAAGCGGCAAGCAGTGCGCGTGTCAGTCACGGAGCGGTGGCACCCCCGCGCTACTTCGCCTTGTCGCCCTTGAGGATGCGCAGCAGTCCCTCTTGCGCCACGGAGGCGACGAGGCGTCCGTCGCGCGTGTAGACGGAGCCCCGCGCCAGACCTCGCGCGTTGCCCGCCCACGGGCTGTCCATGACGTAGAGCAGCCAGTCATTCACCTTCAGGTCCCCATGGAACCAGAGGGCGTGGTCCAGGCTCGCGCCGATGACTTGCGGCTGGAAGAAACTGGCCGCGTGCGGCAGCAGCACGGTGCTGATGAGGTTGAAGTCGGACGCGTACGCCAGCACGTACTTGTGGACCTGGGGGTCCTCCGGAAGCTCGCCGTCGGCGCGAATCCACACCGCCTTGCGCGGCTCGTCCGGCACCGGATTGAACGGGTCCATGTACGCCACCGGCCGCATCTCGATGGGCTTGTCGCAGAGGATCTTCTCGCGCAGCCGCGCCGGAATCCTGTCCGCCTGACGCAGCAGCAACTCCAGGTCCGTGGGCAGGCTCTCCGGGGGCGGCACGTCCGGCATGGGGGCCTGGTGCGCGTAGCCGACCTCGTCTCCGTGGAAGGACGCCATCATCGTGAAGATGGGTTGTCCCTTCTGGATGGCGACGATGCGCCGCGTGCTGATGCTGCCGCCGTCGCGCACCCGGTCCACCGTGTAGACGACGGGAAGGCTCGCGTCGCCGGGGCGCAGGAAGTAGCCATGCAGCGAGTGGACATGCCGCGCGGACTGCACCGTCTGGCTGGCCGCCGACAGCGCCTGCCCCAGCACCTGCCCACCGAAGAGCTGGCGGAAGCCCAGGTCCTGGCTCCTCCCGCGAAACAGATTCTCCTCGATGACCTCCAGCTTGAGGAGCTCCAGCAGCTCGTCCAGGACTCGGCTCATGAAGGCCCCTCCTAGCCGACCCCGGCCGCGCCTGTCTCGCCCCGCGTGAGCCCGCCGTGCGCCGGAGGACGCCCTGGCCGGGCGCGGAAGGAATGGCATGCTCCGCCGGCCGTTGAGGAAACAGTCTCCCCTCTTCCCGCGAGCGCTCCCTTGCCCCGTTCCGTCCTGCTGACCTCGCTGTTGCTGCTGCCGTCGCTGGCCCCCGCCGCGGAGCCATCCCCCGAGGTGAAGCGCTGGTGGAGCCACGTCCAGTTCCTCGCGGACGACCGCCTGCGAGGGCGCGACACGGGAAGCGAAGGCCACCGCGAGGCCGCGGCGTACGTGGCCGAGCAGCTTGCGGGCCTCGGCGTGAAACCCGGCGCTGGCGAGGGCTACCTCCAGGAGGTGGCGCTGGTGTCGAGGCGACTGGTGGATGCGCGCTCGCGGCTGACGCTGGTGCGCGAGGGCAAGCGCACGCCGCTCGTCGTCGGTCGCGAGGCCCTCATCTCCCCGCGCCAGGGCGAGTCGGGTCAGCTGGACGCCCCCCTGGTGTTCGTGGGCCATGGCCTCTGCATCCCGGAGGCGAACCATGACGACTTCGCGGGCGTGGACCTCCAGGGCAAGCTGGCCGTCTTCATCTACGGAGGCCCCGCTCACATCCCCGGCCCCCTGAGGGCCCACCACAGCTCCGCGGCGGAGCGGGTCAAGGCGCTGAAGAAGGCGGGCGCCGTGGGCGCCGTGGTGCTCCTGAATCCGAAGAACATGGAGACGCCCTGGTCCCGCTCCGCCCTGTCGCGCCTCCAGCCGGCGATGAACTTCGCGGACACCTCGCTGGACGACACGTCCGGCCTCCAGGTGAGCGTCTCCTTCAACCCGGAGCACGCCGAGAAGCTGTTCACCGGAAGCCCGCACTCGTTCAAGGAGCTGCTCGCGCTGGCGGACGCGAGCAAGCCGCTGCCGCGCTTCGAGCTGCCCACGCGCCTCCAGTCGAGCGCCGAGTGGGTCTCCACTCCCGTGACATCCGTCAACGTCGTGGGCGTGCTTCCGGGCAGCGATCCGGTGCTGGCCAAGGAGTACGTCGTCCTCACCGCGCACCTGGACCACGTGGGCGTGGGAGCGCCCATCAACGGCGACGCCATCTACAACGGCGCCATGGACAACGCGACGGGCGTGGCCGCCGTGCTGGAGGTGGCCCGCGCGCTCCAGGCCCAGAAGCCCCAGCGCTCCATCCTATTCGTGCTGGTGACAGGTGAGGAGAAGGGGCTGATCGGCTCGCGCTACTTCGCCGCGCACCCCACCGTGCCCCGCGACGCCATCGTCGCGAACTTCAACCTGGACATGTTCCTGCCGCTGTTCGACTTCACCCGCGTGGTGGCCTACGGCCAGGACGAATCGACGCTGCTCGCGCCCCTGCGGGAGGTCGCCTCGGCGCACGGCGTGAAGCTCCAGCCCGACCCCAACCCCAGCAGCATGACCTTCATCCGCAGCGACCAGTACGCCTTCATCCGCCAGGGCGTGCCAGCCCTGTCCTTCAAGTTCGGCTACGCGCCGGGCTCCCCCGAGGAGCGCACCTTCAAGGACTGGTACACGCGCCACTACCACGCCCCCTCGGACGACCTGCGCCAGCCCATCCACAAGGACGGCGCCATCAAGTTCGTCCAGCTGCTCACCGACCTGACGCGCACCGTGGCCAACGCGCCCGAGCGACCGCGCTGGAACGACGACAGCTTCTTCCGCCGCTTCGCGCGCACCAACACCCCGGATGGCAAACAGGACACCCCCCTGAGCAATCCGTGACACCATCCCCGCACGGCCCTGGTAACACGCGTACAGGTGTAGCTTTCCATCGATGTGACAAATGAATGACGCCCGGCGTCATGGCCGAGTGCGCGTCGTCGCAAATCGCCAGGGGGTGGCTTGAAGCGAGACACCCGTTTGCGCCACGCTTGATTGCACTTGAGACATCAGCGCGGCGCGGGCGACGAAACGCCCGAAAATTGGCGGGGGGCGAATGCAGTCAAACGTATTCACCGCGGTACTGATTCCACTGTCGTTGGCCGTCATCATGCTCGGCCTGGGACTGTCGCTGACGCTCGCGGACTTCAAGCGCGTCATCGTCTACCCGCGAGCGGTGATTGTGGGGCTCGTGTGCCAGATGCTGGTGCTTCCCGCCGGCTGCGCGCTCATCGCCCATGCCTTCGGCCTGGGACCCGAGCTGGCGGTGGGGCTGATGTTGCTCGCGGCGTCTCCTGGAGGAGCGACGGCGAACCTCTTCAGCCACCTGGCCCGCGGTGACGTCGCCCTCAACATCACGCTGACGGCGGTGAACAGCGCGCTGACGCTCGTCACCCTGCCCCTCATCGTCAACCTGTCACTGATGCACTTCATGGGGGAGGACCGCGCGGTCCCCATGCAGTTCTCCAAGGTGCTCCAGGTCTTCATCATCGTGCTGGGCCCGGTGAGCATCGGCATGCTCATCCGCTCGCGCAAGCCGGGCATCGCCCAGTCCCTGGACAAGCCCATCCGCCTGATGTCCGCCGCGTTCCTGGCGGTCGTCATCGCCGCCGCCGTCTACCAGGAGCGCGCGCACATCGGCGCGTACTTCAAGCAGGTGGGGCTGGCCGCGCTGAGCTTCAACGTGCTGAGCATGGCCATCGGCTACGTCACGCCGCTGCTGTTCCGCCTGCCGCGTCGTCAGGCCGTGGCCATCGGCATGGAGATTGGCATCCACAACGGCATCCTCGCGATGACCATCGCCATGAGTCCGCTGCTGCTCGGCAACGCGACCATGGCCATCCCTCCGGCCATCTACAGCATCGTCATGTACTTCACGGCGGCCATCTTCGGCTACGCGGTGACGCGTCGCCACACGGACGAACAGACGAGTCCCGAAGCCTCTCCCAGTCGTTCTTGAACCGCTGAGCCGCGGTCTGCCTCGCCGCGGTCCCCCCTCACTCCCGAGGAAGTGTCGAGATGATGCTCAAGCGTCTATCGCTGTCCTTTTGCACGCTCTGCCTGAGCCTGGGCCTGGTGTCTCCCGCAGCCGCGCAGCAGCCCAGCGCCGCCACCCCCACCCCGTCGGACGTTCCGACGCCGGGTACGCCCCAGCCACCGGAGGTCACGCCGGCCAATCAGCCGTCCCCGCTGCCCCTGCCCCGCCCCATCCCCAACGTCCGGTTGTACCTGACGAGCTTCAACCTCTTCCGCGTCAACCCCATTGGCCTGGAGACGCAGAACCGCCTGGTCATCCAGAAGCGGCTGTTCGACAGCGAGTCGCCGGTGATGCGCGACACGTTCGTCAACGCCGCGGCCCTCATCAAGGCCAACCCCGCCTCGCTCAAGGTGGGCCCGCAGTTCGAAATCCAGCCCATCGCCCTGCTCAACGTGCGCGCCAGCTACGAGTACACGCGCTTCCTGGGCACCATGGGCTTCCTCCAGTCGTATCCGAACCCGCTGCAGGACTTCTCGGATGACGCCCTGGACCTGCGCGAGGACAACGCCTACAGCACCAGCGGCCACCACTTCCTGGTGGAGCCGACGCTCCAGGCGAAGGTCGGCCCCATCGCGGTGCGCGCCAAGTTCAGCCTGGAGTACTGGAACCTGACGCTGCGCGACGGCGCGACGACGTTCTACGACCCGATGCTGGACTCGCTCCTGGCCGGCAAGGGCTGGGTCTTCACCAACGACTCGGACGTCGTCTACCTGTCCGGGCAGTGGATGGTGGGGGCGCGCTTCAGCGCCGTCTGGCCTCGTTACAACGAGGACCAGGGCGTCTCCGGCAACACCACCGTCGACAACAGCCACATGCGCGTGGGGCCGGTCGCCTCGTATGCCTTCAACACCGACGAGGGGACCATGTTCAACCGCCCCACGGTGCTCGGCATGGTGGCCTGGTACCTGAAGCACCCGAGCCGGCAGGAGGCCATGCCGTTCATGCTCCTCGGGTTCGCCTTCAACTCGGACCTGCTGGGCGGGCGCTGAGTCGTCCCAGCCGCGCTGAGCAGGAACCGCTCGCGAGGCCACACCGCGTGGCCTCGCGGAACGGGTGGGAAGCAAGGGCCGGAAGGCCCGTCCTTCCCGCCCGGGTTGTCAGTGGGCGTCGTCCGGGCCGTGCGCGTGGCCGTGCTCCAGCTCCTCGGCCGTCGCGGCGCGGACCTCGCGCACGGTGACGTCGAAGTGCAGCGTCTTGCCGGCGAGCGGGTGGTTGTAGTCCACCACCACGGTGTCGCCGCGAATCTCCTTGATGAGGAAGTCCACCTCGTCCCCCTCGGGGTCCGTGGCGGTCAGGATGCCGCCCTCGGTCAGCTCCAGCCCCTCCGGGAACTCTCCCCGGGGAACTTCCTCGATGCCTTCGGGGTCATGCGGCCCGTAACCATCCTCGGGGGGGATGACCACTGACAGGGAGTCCCCCTTGGCCTTGCCCTCCAGGGCCTTCTCCAGACCGGGGACGACCTCCTCGTGGCCCTGCAGATAGACGAGCGGATCTCCGGGCTCGCTCTCGTCCACCATCTTCCCATCGCCAAGGTGGAGCCGGAAGTCGATGGAGACGACACTGTCCTTCGTGATTTTCATGGCGCCTCTCTTAGCGCAGGCCGGGGTCCAACGCTCCCATCATGTGCTCGGTCGACCTGCGGGTGGGCATGGGAGCGAGCCCACTCGCCCGAAACCGGACGCAAGGGTTTTCAGGGGCCTGAGCGCGGTGGTCGGGCACTCAGGTCCAGCGCGCGGCTCCGAGTACTCCGCTCGATGCGACCCTCCAGACGAACGATGCGGCGCCGGTGGTCTTCCGGCAACTCCGCCGCCGCCGACAAGCGCGCGTGGCTCAGCGCGCCCGCGAGGTCCTTGAGGGAGTGCTCGTACAGCTTGGTGAGCTCCAGGTGCAGCGTCGCCGCCTGGAATCCCCGAGCCGTGACCAGGGCCTGGAGCAGGTGTTCGGCCGCGACGAGGGGCTCCCCCGCCATGCGGGCCAGCCGGGATGCCAGGGCATGGGCCTCCACCCCCACCGTGCCGGAGCCACCCGTCGCCGCCTGGGCGAAGGCCCGCGCCCGAGCATGGTCTCCCGCCCGGAGCGCGACTCCCGCGAAGCCCAGGAGATCCCGGGGGTCCTCACCAGGGAGCACGGCGGTGCCGTCCCCTGCCCGGAAGCGGCGCACCAGTTCTCCCAGGAGCGCGGCCAACAGGAGCAAGTCGTTGGCGTTGTGCTCCAACACGGGCGTCAGCGCCGAGCCGTCCCCGCCGCGCAGATAGCGGAAGTACAGCTCCGGAATCAGCGAGCCGTCCACGTCGTCGACGCGGCGGTGTCCGAGCACCTGCTCCTCCACGTGGACCAGGCGCGTGCCCGCCCCCCGGTGCTTGAAGACGCGGCGAGCGCAGTGCAGCAGGTCCAGGTGCGGCAGCTCCGGGGGCGTCGCGACGCGGTTGAGCACGAAGCGCGTGCGCAAGAGCGGCCAGTCGAAGCTCTTGCCGTTGAAGGTGACCAGGCACGACGACATGGCCATGCGCGCGGCGAGCACGCGCAGCATGGGGGCCTCCTCACCCAGCTTGCGCAGGAAGAGCTGGTGGACGCGCAGCGAGCGGCCCTCGAACCACGCGAGCCCCACGAGGAAGGGCACGGTGCCGGTGCCGCCGGCGAGCCCCGTGGTCTCCGTGTCCAGGAAGAGCATCCGCTGGAAGTCCACCCCCGCCAGCTCCTCGTGCAGCGCGAGCCGGGCGACCAGGGCACCCTCGACATCCAGCGCCCCGGCCACGGGCGCGGTGCCATGCCGATGCTCCGGGGACAGCAGGGTCTCCGACACATGGACCGTCCCGTGCGGCGTCTCCTGGGGGATGACGGGAAGCGGTCCCGGGCGAGGCTTCGCGGGAGCCGGGCCCCGGCGCGCGGCCGTCTGCCCCTGACGCTCGGACCAGTCCGCGAGCATCCGCCGGAGGGCCTCGATGCGAGGGTCCTTCGAAGAGGAGGGCTCGGTGTCCGACGGAGCCTCTGGGACACCCCGCCGCGCCGTGGCCGCGCCGTCTTCGGGCGGACTTGTGGGTGACGAAGCCTCCGAGGTCACACCATCGACGGGCGTGACAGGCGGCCCATCGACTCGCGCCAGGTCCTCCGCGCGAGGAGGAGGCTCGGTCAGCGTGGCCACGCGATTCGTCGCGGGCTTGCCTCCCGGGCCTACCCCCGTCAGTCGCGCCAGCTTTCGCTTGAGGTCCACGCGCCGGGTCTCCGTCTACTGCACGCCTGCGATGCCGAGCACCGACAGGAGCTCCAGCCCCAGTCGCTTGCGCGGATGCGGATCCACCGGAGCCTGTCCGGGCATGACGCCCGAGGCGGGACCGATGCAGGCGGGACAACCCTCTTCGCAAGCGCAGGACTCCAGCAGGCGCCGCGCGCGCACGAGCAACTCGTCCCGCTGGTCGAAGAGCCGCGCGGCCAGGCCCACGCCGCCGGGCACGTTGTCGTAGAGGAAGATGGTGGGGTCGAACCCCACGCCCCCGTCCTTGCGCGGAGGCCCGTCCGCGTCGTCGCGGCTGCCGAGCGTCTTGCCCACGTCCCTCGGGTCGATCATCAACCCCACGCACGCCACGGTCCGCAGCGCGGTGGCCACGCCGCGGAGCGCGTCGATGACGGCCGGGCGCGGTGAGTTCATCGAGCGCACCACCGACTCCGGCACCGTCAGCCAGAGCGACGTGGTGTGCATCTGCATCTCCGGGAGCGCCACGTCGCCGTAACCGACGTTCTCATGCGTGTGGTACTTGATCTTCTTGTAGCCCACCACCTTCTCGATGACGCTCACCTCGCCCATGCCGGCCTGGAGCTCCGGGCCCATGGGCGCGCTCTGGTCCTCCTGGATGACATTCACGCGCACGTACGTCATCGCGTCCGTGAAGTAGTCCGGCGCCACCTTGCGGACGAAGGCCTTGTGGTTGTCGTAGTCGAACTGCTCGACCTGATACTGCTCACCCTCGTGCTGGTAGATGGCCTGCTCGTGCAGCATCGTGTGCGCCGAGCGGAAGTCCATCTCCGCCAGCGTCCGGTCCGTGCCGCGCTCGATGATGACGACGTTGTCCCAGCCCACGCTGCGCAGGGACACGTGGTTGGCCGGGTACGCATCCGAAGACCAGTGGAACACGCGCCGGCCACCCTCCCCGGCCGTCGGATGCACCACCTCGTGCTGCGCGAGGAACCCCAGCGCCTCCGCCGTGGACTCCGGCGGCACGTCCCCGAAGGGCTCGCCCTCCTCGAAGGGCAGCTCGAAGGAGGCGCACTTGAGGTGCTGGACGAGAATCTCCACGTTGTCCGGGTCGATGCGCGCGTGCTCCACCGGCGCGCCGATGAGGAAACGCGGGTCGGCCGCGAGGTACTGGTCCAGCGGGGCACTCGACGTCACGAGCAGGGCCAGGCTGCCCGCGCCTCGACGCCCCGCCCGACCGAAGCGCTGCATCAGCGCGGCGACCGAGCCCGGGTAGCCCGCGCACACCACGGCATCCAGCGAGCCGATGTCGATGCCCAGCTCCAGCGCATTGGTGGCGACGACACAGCGCACGTCACCCGCGCGCAGCGCCGCCTCCGTGGCCCTGCGCGTGCCCGGCAGGTAGCCGCCCCGGTAGCCCTGGATGAGCGACGGGTCCAACTTCTCCTCGACGAACCTGTCCCGCAGGTACTTGAGCATCACCTCGATGTTGTTGCGCGACTGGCCGAACAGCAGCGTGGACACGCCCGCGCGCACCAGGTCCGCCGTCAGACGCACCGACGTCTTCAGGTAGCTGGCGCGGATGCCCAGCTCCGCGTTGACCACGGGCGGGTTGAAGACCATGACCCGCCGCTCTCCGGACGGGGCGCCGCTCTCCGAGACGAGCTCGACGTCAGTCCCGAGCATCCGCCGTGCATGTGCCTGGGGATTGCCGATGGTGGCCGAGGCCGCGATGAACACCGGATCCGAGCCATGGAAGCGCGCCACGCGTCGCAGCCGGCGCAGGACGTTGGCCAGATGCGAGCCGAAGACACCGCGGTACGTGTGCAGCTCGTCGATGACGACGTAGCGCAGGTTGGAGAACAGGCGCGCCCAGCTCGCGTGATGCGGGAGGATGCCCGTGTGCAGCATGTCCGGGTTGGTGAGCAGGACGCCCCCGCGCTCCCGAGCCGCTCGCCGCGCATCCGCCGGTGTGTCGCCGTCGAAGGTGATGGCGCCGTGGGACAGCCCCGCCTCGCGCATGAACGCGCGCAGGGACTCTTCCTGGTCTCTCGACAGCGCCTTGGTGGGAAACAGGTACAGGGCCCGTGCCTGCGGCTCCCGCGCGAAGCGATCCAACAGCGGCAGGTTGTAGCAGAGGCTCTTGCCGGAGGCCGTTGGCGTAGCAATGACCAGGTTCTTGCCAGCGCGGGCCAGGCGGAAGGCCTCGGCCTGGTGGGAGAAGAGCTGATCGACACCCCGCTGGCGAAGGGCCTCGCGGACCTGGGGGGCCACCTCGTCGGGGATGGGGGCGAAGGAGCCCACCCGGGCGGGCGTCGCCTCGTCGAGCGAGAAGCAGGGCCCCAGCCCCTTGTCCGCCTTCCACTGCTGAAGCACGGTGTCCAGGCCCCGGGGGGCGTTCCAGGGGGTGCGGCGGGGGCCACCAAAGGCCCCTTCTTCCTTCTCGAACTTCATGGGTCGGGCACTGTACAGGCGTGTACCCGCCCGGACAACGCGAACGCGCCCAGGGCACGCGGGACGGCGCTCGGCTAGGGTGCGCCGCCCGTGGCCCTCGCCATCTTCCTGTTCACCTACGTCTTCATCGCCGGCGCCCGGCTCCCCTTCATCAAGCTGGACCGCCCCGGTGGCGCGCTCCTGGGCGCCGTGCTGATGGTCGTCCTCGGGGTCGTCACTCCCGCCGAGGTCTTCAACCACAGCGAGAACCCCGCCCGACACGCCATCGACGCGGACACCATCGTCCTGCTGCTTGGGATGATGCTGCTGGCTGCCTACATGTCCCAGGCGGCCTTCTTCCGCACGGCGGGCGCGTGGGCGGTGCGGCGGGCTCGCACGCCCCGGCTGTTGCTGCTGGCGGTGACGTTCATCTCCGCGGCGCTGTCCGCCTTCCTCGTCAACGACACCGTGTGCTTGATGCTCACGCCCCTGGTGCTCGCCACGGTGGAGGACGCGCGCCTGCCGCCCGTGCCCTACCTGCTCGCGGTGTGCATGGGCAGCAACAGCGGCTCGGTGGCCACCTTCACCGGCAATCCGCAGAACATGCTCATCCAGGGCGCGTCGGGAATCTCGTATGCGAGCTTCGCCGCGTACATGGCCCTGCCCGCGCTGTTGTCGACGGTCATCGTCGCGGGCGCGCTCGTCTTCATCTTCCGCAAGGAGCTGACGTCGACGCGCTTCGAGCCCCATCCCCCGCCTCCTCCCGTGGACCGGGGGCTGCTGGCGCTGACGCTCACCGTCATGGCGGGCGTCGTCGTGGCCTTCTTCGCGGGACTGCCCATGAGCTGGAGCGCGCTCGCCGGCGCCGCGCTGGTCATGGCCCTGTCTCGCAGGGAGCCTCGCGAGGCGCTGGAGCGCGTGGACTGGGTGTTGCTGCTGTTCTTCGCCAGCCTCTTCGTCGTCGTCTACGGCGTGAACAAGGACGGCTGGGCGGAGGACATCCGCCTGCTGTTCGCGCCGCTGATGACGGGGCCCTCGTGGAGGGAGACGCTGGGCTTCGCGGGGCTGACGCTGGTGGCGTCCAACATCTTCAGCAACGTGCCCTTCGTCATGCTCGCGCGCTCATGGGTGCCCGCGCTCCAGAACGTGGAGCTCGGCTGGCACGTGCTGGCGCTGGGCTCCACGCTCGCGGGCAACCTCACGCTGGTGGGCAGCGTCGCCAACCTCATCGTCTTCGAGGCGGCGCGCGAGAAGGTGGACATGAGCTTCCTGCGCTACCTGCGCGTGGGGGTGCCCGTCACGCTCATCAGCTTCGTGGTCGGGCTCGCCGTGCTCCTCCTGGAGCACGCCCTCTTCTAAACCAACGATCTCGATTCTCGCACGATGTCAGGAGGCACGCCTGAGGTCGGCTCGGCGCAGGGATGGACAGGCAGAGCGCTGTGCATTCCGCGCGCTGAGGTAGGCATGTACCCGCACCATGAG
>NZ_JABUMR010000024.1:0-31840 GCF_013336725.1 Myxococcus sp. CA040A
CGGCGTCCCAGCTCGAGGACTCGAAGCTGGGCGACACGGTGTACGTCACCAACAACCTGCCGTACGCCCGACGGCTGGAGTTCGGCCACTCGGCCCAGGCCCCTCGCGGCATGGTGCGCGTCACCGTGGCCCGCCTGCGCGAAATCCTCGAGGGCGCGCTTGAGGACGCGAAGCAGGGTGGGGACAGCGGGGGCGGTGGCACGTGAGCACCGTCCTCCTGGACATCACCCAGGCGATGGAGGCGCGGGTGCTGGACGTGCTGGGGCCGCTGCTGGGCCCGGTCAACCTCGCCTTCCCCAACGTCACCTTCACGCCGACGGCGGGCACTCCGTGGGCCCGGGTGGACCACCTGTGGGCGCGCACCTCGCCGGGCAGCGCGGGCGTGGACTCATACACGCGCCACCCTGGCGTCCTCCAGGTGCTCCTCTTCTTCCCCCTGGGCGCGGGGGCGGGGGCGTCCCTCACCGCAGCCCAGGCGCTGTGTGGCGGCTTCACACGGGGCACCTCGCTGGTGCGCGGGGACACCACCGTCCGCGTCCAGTCCGCCTCCGTGGCCCTGGGCTTCCGCGACGAGGAGTGGTGGGCGGTGCCCGTCTCCGTCTGGTGGTTGGTGCACTCAATCGACTGAGCCGCCTCGCGCGGCAGGAGGTACTCGAATGGCTTCTTCGGCTTCAGGGCAGCGCACCGCGGTGCGCTTCGTCGCGGAGGGCGACTACGGCGTCCCCGCCAGCACCACGTACCAAGCGCTCCGCTTCACGGGCACCTCCCTCAACCTCGGCAAGGAGACGTACCAGTCCAACGAGATTCGGGCCGACAGGCAGGTGGCCGACCTCCGCCACGGCATGCGCAGCGTGGCCGGGGATATCTCCTTCGAGCTCTCCCGCCTCACCTTCGACGAGCTGCTCGCGGCCGCGCTGTCCGGCACCTGGGAGTCGGTGACGACGGGCGCGGTGTCGCTGGAAGCGGACGCGGACGACGAGTCCTACGTCCGCACCACCGGCAGCTTCCTCGCCGACGGCTTCCTCCCAGGTGATGAGGTGGCCGCCACCGGCTTCACCACGGCGGCCAACAACGGACGCGCGAAGGTGGTGGCCGTCACCGCCCTGGCACTCACCGTGGACAAGTTGCTCGCCGGGGACGCCGCCGCCGCGGGGCGCACCGTCGCGCTGGTGGGCCGGCGGCTGAAGTCCGGCACGGAGCTGAAGACGTTCAGCGTCGAGCGCGCCTTCACGGACATCGGCCAGTACATGCTGTACCGGGGCTGCGCCGTCAACGCGATGAAGCTCTCCATCCAGCCCGGGGAAATCGTCACCGGCAGTGTCACGCTGCTGGGCAAGGACATGGTGCAGGCCACGGCCTCCCACGCCACCACCGTTACGCCGCCCGGCACCGGCAGTCCCTTCGATGCCTTCACCGGCACGTTGCTGGAGGGCGGGGTGGTGGTGGCCAACGTCACCGGCGTGGAGCTGGACATCAGCAACGGCCGCAGCACCAAGGGTGTCGTCGGCCAGGCGTCTCCCACCGAAGTCCACGAGGGTGGCTTCACCGTCTCGGGCAGCCTCAACGCGTACTTCCAGGACGGCACCCTCCTGAATCGCTTCATCAACGAGGAGGAGTCCTCGCTGGAGGTGCTGCTGCGGGACCACAACGGCGTCGACTTCCACCGGCTGTACCTGCCCCGCATCAAGTACACGGGGGGCGACCTGGACAATCCGAAGGAGGGCCCCGTCGTCCTCTCGCTGCCCTTCACCGCGCTCCTCGACTCTGTGTCGGGCGCCACCCTCGTCTACCAGCGCAGCAACCCGTAGCCCTTCCCCGGCGCGGCCTGCACGTGCGCGCTCATCGCTCGCGGTCCTTGCAGGAGTCTCCCCATGAATGGCCTCACCGGTTTCGACCTCTCCTCCCTCCAGCACCGCGACACCGCCACGGTGGACATCCGCCACCCTCTCTCGGCCAAGCCCCTCGGCATCCGCGTGGAAGTGGCGAGCGCCGACTCCTCCTTCGTCCGCGAGGTGGAGCGGGAGCTGCGGGACCAGGCCATGGCGCGCTACCAGCTCAACCGCGGCGCCGCGCTGACGGCGAAGGAGGCCGAGGCCGAGGCGCTGGAGTTGCTGGTGCGCCGCACCGTCTCCTGGAGTGGTGTGCTGGAGCACAGCACGGTGATGGACTGCACCCCGGACAACGTCCGGCGCCTGTACACCGCCTACCCGTGGCTTCGCCGCCAGGTGGACGAGGCGTGCGCGGACCGCGCCCGTTTTTTCGAGGACTCGGCGAGCAGCTCCTCGGCTTCGCCCGCCACCAATTCCACCTGAGCAGGCCCGAAGGGGAGGGGGGCGCGTCGCTGCGCGCCCACCTCGAGCAGGTGGCCAAGGCCACGGGGCAGGCGCCTGAGGCGCTGGTCGGCGAGTACGAACTGCCGGCCGCGCTGGCCCACGTTTGGGCGTGGTTCTGCGAGATGAGCGGCGCGCGCGGGGCAGGCATGTACTCGCTCGCGCCCATCACCTTCCAGGACATCGAGGCGTGGGCCCGGCTCACCGGGCACCGGCCCTCACCCGCGGAGGTGGGGCTGCTGCGCCAGCTCGACGACGTGTTCCGCGAGGAGATGAACCCGAAGTGAGGAGGTGTTCTTGGACACGCAGCGGTCGCTACTGACTTGGAAGGGACTGCTGGCGCTGCTTCTCGGCCTTCTGCTGAGCCTTCAGTTTCAGGTCGTCCTCGCGAGTTCTGAGTTCTGCCACTGGCTTGAGGAGTTCAATCCCGGTGCCGCGGTCGCGAAACCCAACATGCGTCCATCCCTCTTCCTCGTAGATGTTTCTCCCGCCCTCGTAGAGTTCCATGCTTTTGAGCATCTCCGCGCGGACTTCGGTCGGGCTATCCGAGCCGAAAGGTTCGATGCGAATGAATGTCGTGTGGTTGCGCCCGCCGGCCTCAAAGCGGAGGTCTGGGTCGCTCTCGTGCTCGTTCGCGTCGTTGACGAATGCCACCCGCTTGGCCTCCAAGCGTTTCTCTTCCTCGGTGCGGCGGTCGCAGGCGGAAAGGAGCAGGGCAAGGGACAGCAGTCCGGGGAAGAGGCGCATGAGGGCGGAGGCCAGCATACCCGGCGCAGATTGGTCCACTGCTCAGCCGTTCATGCTGCCCGAAGTCCGTTCACTTCTGACAGGGTGACTGGAGGGGCCCATGTCTGAGGGAACGGACCTGGCAGAGTTGTCGATTCGCATCGACACCTCCGGCGCGGAGTCTGGCGTCGAGTCGCTGACGGACCTCACGCGGGCGGCCGAGAAGACGGAGACGGCCACCAAGAAGACGGAGACGGCAAGCGAGCAGTTCGCGAAGGAACTGGCGCGGATGGTGAAGCAGGCCGAGGCGACCAGCCGCTCATTCGAGGAGATGCGGGCCGCGACGCGAGAGCTGGAGAAAATGCGCTCGCTGGCGAAGGACTTCGAGCAGATGTCCGCTGCGGCGAAGCATTTCCAGACCATCGTTGGTGACACGGAGAAGCTGGAAAAGTTCCATGCGCGACTGACGGCGTTGGACGGAGCAGCAGGACGGCTCACGGCTGCCTTCGGTGACACCGGCACCATCCACCGGTTCATGAACGAGCTGAACAAGGCCTCGGGCTACCTCTCGAAGTTCCAAGAGGAAACGAAGGCGGCCGAGTCCATCCGGAATATCCGCAAGGCGGCCGAGGACGCGGACAAGCCGGTGGCACAGCTCTCCAAGGGGCTGAGTGGGCTCGCTGGACAGGCCATGGGATTCGTCGCCGTCGGTGCGGGACTCAGGAGCGTGGCGTCGGACGCACTGGAATTCACGACGGCGATGGCCCAGGTGAGCACCCTTCTGGACGGGGACCAGCTCATGATGATGGGGGACCTGGCCGAGAGCGCGAAGAGCCTGGGGGGCGAGTTCGGGCGAATGCCGACCGAGCAGGCCAAGGCCCTCTACGAAATCATGAGCGCGGGCGCGGCCGATACTGCGAAGGCGACCGAGTACCTGGCTGTCTCGAACAAGCTCGCCATCGGAGGTGTCACCCAGGTGGGCGTGGCAGCTGACGGCCTGACGTCCATCATGGCCAGCTACGGCACCCAGCTTCGGAGTGCCACCGAGGCGGCGGACGCCATGTTCCTCTCCGCGGCGGATGGCAAGACGTCCATCGAGGCCATCGCACGCCACATCGGCAAGCTGGCCCCCATCGCCTCGCAGACGGGTGTCTCCCTCCAGGAGTTGCTCGCGGCAAACGCGGCGCTCACGAAGGCTGGCATCAAGACAGAGACCGCCATGGAGGGCATGCGCAGCATCCTCGCCCAGGTCGCCAAGCCCTCCAACGAAGCCCGGGACCTCGCGCGGGAGTTGGGCGTCGAATTCAACACAGCAGGACTCAAGGCGCGGGGCTTCGCGGGCTTCCTGAGTCACCTCCACGAGAAGACGCACGGCAGCACGGAGCTGCTGGCGACGCTGGTCGGCGGTGTGGAAGCGCTGCTCCCTGCCATGACGCTGACCGGAACGGGTGCTGCGGACTTCGCGGCGTCGCTCAAGCACATGGAATCCTCTGCGGGGAAGACAGAGGAGGCGTTCCTCAAGATGGCCAACACCCCGCAGATGAAGGTGGACCAACTCCGCGCCCGCTTCGCTGCTCTCCGAACTGAGGTGGGTGAGAACCTGCTGGACGCCGTCAGTCCTGTGATGGACGGCCTGCTCCGGAACTTTGATGGCGTGACGACCGCTTCGCGGCACCTGGGGGAGGCGCTTGCCGTTCTCGGCGCCGTGCGCGCCGTAGCCTGGGCCCAGGACTGGACGAAGGCGCTGCTGGACAAGGCCGCGGCGGCGCACAAGAGTCGAGAGGCCGTGGTGAATGCCACGCTCGCGGAGGCCAACTTCAAGCGCATCGTCGGCGAGAGCCGCGCAGAGGCGCTCATGGCCGCGCAGGCGCAGCTCGAGAGGAAGCTGGCTGTCATGCAGGCCGCCGCCGCTGTCGAGGGACCCTATGCGTCCGCGAGCCGGAAGGCTGCCATCGAGTCGAATCTACTCACCCAGGCGAAAATCAAGGAGGCGCTGGCAATTGACGGGGCAACGCTCGCCACGCGGACGGGCTCGGCCGTGATGGGTGCGCTCGGTGGTCCCATCGGCATTGCCATCACGGCGCTGGGGATGGCTACGGCGGCCTACTACGAGTTTGGCCGCGCAGCGGAGGAGGCCAGCGAAAAGGCGCGCAAGGCCGCAGCGGACTCGGCGGAGGGCTTGAGCCAAGGCAGCCAGGTTGTCATCGACATGCTCGGGAAGACGAAGGCCCTGTCCGACCAGACCAAGGCGATGGAGACGGCGCAGCGCGCCCGGGAGAAGCTCCTCGCTCTCGGAAGCGAGTGGGAGCGCCGACTCACAGACGACATGGACACGCCGGAGGAACTCACGGCTGGCTTTGGGGCCGCCCTCATCGAGCAAATTCAGGAGCGAAAGGACGAGCTCCTGCGCTTGCAGGAGCAGTTGACGCTCAAGCAGCACGATGTTTTTAGGCAGGCGGCACGGCTGATGGGGACGAGGACGCGCAGGGAATACAACGCGATCACTGATCCGGCGGAGCGGGAGGAGTACGAGCAGAAGGAGTTGCTGGGCAACCCGAGGAATGAGTACCGGCGAGAGCAACTCAAGGAGGACTTGGCGGAGGCGACGGAGCCCTTCAACAAGAACATCCTCGCGAAGCGCCAGGAGATCGTGAAGTTGACGGAAGCTCAGGACGCGCTGACGAAGGCCGAAGAGGAATGGGCCTCCTCCCAGGTGACGGTGGTTCCACCGGTCGTCGCGGCCACGGCCGAAGCGGCTAAGTCCGCGAACGCCATCCTCGATGGGGCCAAGGCTCGCGACGAGGCAGCGAAGAAAGCGACGCACTGGCTGGAGCGGCTGGAGGAGGAAGCGCGGGCTCTCGGGAAGTCGAAGGGCGAAGCGCTCAACCTCACCGACGAGTACAAGGCTCTCACCGCCGCGCAGCGGAAGCAGGCCGACGTCGCCATCGCGAAGCTGCGTGAGGCAGAGGCCGCGAAGGAGCTCGCCAAGGCCGAGGAGAAGCGCGTTCAGGTGCTCCAGGAGCTGAACCGCGAGCTCGGGGACCCGGCCAGCTCGAAGTACGCCGAGGCCCAGAAGCTCCTCAGCGCGGAGGTGGACGCGGGCCGAATGGGGCTGGCGCAGTACAACGTCCAGCTCGCCAAAGCGCGCACACTGTGGACGTCAGAGGGCCGCGCGGAGGCTCAGCTCGCGAAGGAGCTGGAGCAGCTCGAGAAGCAGCTCAACCCGCTGGCCGAGGCGCAGAAGCGCATGGAGGCCGTGCAGAAGCTCTTCGACGACCAGCGCATCAGCGCGGCGGCATACCGAAAGGAAGTCGCGAAGCTCCAGGAGCAGTTCTCCACGGGCTTCGCGCTCGCCCAGGACGCCGTCACCAGTGCCGCACAGCACATGGAGGATGCCTTCGTCGGCTTCGCCACCACCGGGCAGTTCAGCATCCGCTCCATGGTGGACGGAATGCTGAAGGACCTGGCGCGCCTGCTGGCCCACAAGGCCTTCGTCGCGCTCGTGGACACAGCCACCGGGGCGCTGCTGGGGGCAAAGACGAGCACCGCGGGCAGCTCAGGCGGAGCCACGGTGGGCGGCGCGGACCTGTCCGGCATGTTCGGCTCCATGCTGGGAGGGGCCGCAGGTGCTGGCGGAGCAGGGAAGCTGAGCATGGGGTCCGCGTCTCCCCAGGCGCCGAAGCTCTACGTGCCCAGCAAGGCGGACATCCTCCCTCCGGCGGGAGAGAGCGGAGGCGCGGCACCCATCACCCTCCACATCCACGTCCACCAGGACGGCACCGTGAGGTCGGAGGTGCAGTCTCCTGGAGGAAAGGCCGAGTCCGAGAAGCTGGCGCGCGGCCTGGGCGCTGTCGTCCTCAAGGTGCTGGGCGAGCAGCTCCAGCCAGGTGGGATGCTCTACAACGGCATCAGGCAACAGCGGTAAGCGGGACTGAAAGTCGTGAATGTCCACGGGCGCGGACAGCCAGCCGAATGGCCGGACATGGACGCGGATGTCTGCCACGAGTACATACGCCTGCCGCAGTCATCCGAACACCGGCCATCCGCTCCGGGTCGCACCTGTGAGGCACTCCATAACCTGGGGTGGCGGCTCACTGGAGGAAATCATGATGCAGTTTCTCAACCGTCTCTTTGGGAGCCAGCCGCCCCCTGTTTCCCAGCCCCAGCCCCAGCTCGAAGACAGGACGCTTCTTCACGTCGCGGCATGGCTGGCGGTCTCCCACATACGCGTCACGATGACCGTCGCACTCGACAACGGGCTGGTGATCACCGGAAGGGCGTGCTCTGCGCAGGACTACTTCACCGTCACGGGCCAACAGATCGCTGCCGCCGTTCCGCTGCTCAAAGCCGACGAGCAAACAGTCCTTGCGAAGAAGATTGAGCGAATCCCATTCGGTAAGGGCAGTGAGGACTTGAGCGACGCCGAGGCCAACGCGGAATGGCCGCGTCTTGAGTTGAAGTACCTGCACATCGTTGAAGGCACGGTTCTTTCCTCTTTTGGGGCAGCCGTCGGATCGCAGGCCGGCCAGAACTGGAGGATTCGCATGAAGGACGTCTCCGCATTCTCCTTCGGGATGACGGGCCCGTCGGCAAGCGTCACTCCGTTGCCCGCTGGACCAGTGGCACCTTCGGACGCAGACGTGAATTGACGGAGGACGCGTGGCCCTCCTCTCGGGTCCAGCCATCTCCGGGCCAACCTCCATCAGCGCATGGGGTCGGCGGAGTACGCGGGCAGCAGCGGCACCTGATCTCGCGGCTTCGGCATGGAGAGGTGGCCGTACTTCTTCGCGAACCACGCCACCCCAGCGGGTGTCACCAGCGTCTGGGGACGGGTGTGTGGCGCGTCCCTGCCGGGCTTCTGCCGGCGCAGCACGCGCACCTGGTAGACAAGGAGGCCGTCTCGGATGAAGGACGCGAAGGGCACCCACGGACTGTCCTCGTCCTTCTTGAAGCACACACCGTCGCGCTCCAGCCACCGGAAGAAGTCGCGGATGGGCAGCCGCAGGTGCCGGGCCGTGTCCATGAGGCTCATCAGCCGAGCGGTGGAGAGGAAGTCGTCGGCGAGCTTCACCGCGGGCGCCTGGGCCTCGAGCTGGCGCTGCTGCGCGGCGAGCTGCGCGGCCTGGCGCTCGTTCTCCTTGGACAGGTCCGCCGCGAGCTGGAGGAGGGCGGACTTCGGCTGGGCGAGAAGTGTCGCCACGTCCGCCGGTACCTGGGGCTGGACCAGCGAGTAGCTCCCAGTCTTGCGAAGGGAGGGGAGCACCTCGTGCGTCACCCACCGACGGAACCTCTCCACCTTCTTCGCCTTCTCGTCGTCCTGCGGCTTGGCGGCGAAGATGGCCCGGTACAGCCCCGGCTCGCTGATGGTGGTGACTTCCTGCTCTCCGCCAGGGGTCCACACCTGGCGTGGACCCTTCTCGTCGTCCGGCAGCATGCGCGTCAGGGCGAATGCCTCGCGGTACTCCAGGGCCACGGCGATGTCCTTGGCGACGAACCACGGCTCTCCGTCAGCCCCGAGGACGACCCGGACCGGGGTGTCTCCGTCGAAGAGGAAAGGCTGGAGCTGGACGGTGGTGGGCTTGCAGTCGGGCATGGCTCCTCCAGGAAAGGCACCCCTTCCCCGAAGCCGTACACACCGGGAAGGGGGCGGCGCCTCACGACTGGGGGGAGCGTCGTGGGCGGCTTGTGGTGGGGCCTGTACGGGGCCTGGGAGGAAGCCTGCGGCCGGGCGGGGACGGTGTCCGGGGGCCGACGCGGAGCCATGAATTGGCGCTGACGGCTGCTTGCTGGACAATGCTCTCGGCCCGGTCGTCCTTTCGCTCGCACACCTTCACGACAAGGGACTCATCATGAAGAGCTTGAAGCTGTGGCTGTTGGCCTGCACCGTCGCGCTCATCGCCGGGTGCGGTGGAGCGGTCGCTGAAGTGGTCGATGAGGGCGAGGCACTGCTCTCTTCGTCGGAGGCGTTGTCGACGTGTACCGCCACCTGCGCAACGGGGTCGGTGAGCTGTCCGGCGACGACGGTCAACTGCACCGCAACGAACGGAGTGGGAGTGACGTGCGATGGTGCCTCCATCGCGTGTCCGCCCCCTGTGCCTTGGGAGTGCCCCTATGGCCCCGGTGCCACGTGTTCAGAGATGGCGAACATGAGGTGTGTGGAGGCGGAGACGATTCCGTGTTGCTGGAACAGCACGATCACCGGCACGTGTTTTTGCCCGACGAAGGGCGTCCGCCCGAAGTGCTTCCCGGACCAGTAGCTCGTCCAGGATAGTGGTGGCCGCACCGCCACTACGTGTTGGTGCCCAGGACGACCTGAGAACCCGTCCGTCCGGCACGCCGCGTGCTCACCCGCCGGGCCATGGACGACAGGGCTCGGCGGGAGGCGCTCGTTCAGCGTCTCGGGGAAGTGGAGAGGGAGCTGCAGCGTGCGGTGGCGGAGCGGGACGGCAGTCCGGCTGCAAGGATGCGGTACGCACGGGCCCGCGCGGAGCACGAGGGGACGACGCGGGACGCCATTGCCGCGCTCCGGGCTCCGGTCCTCGTAGAGTCGAGTCATGGCACGTGTGATTCGGCGGGGTGGCGCGTCCGGAGTGGCTGA
Organism: Myxococcus sp. CA040A; assembly: GCF_013336725.1. Classification (NCBI taxonomy): domain Bacteria; kingdom Pseudomonadati; phylum Myxococcota; class Myxococcia; order Myxococcales; family Myxococcaceae; genus Myxococcus; species Myxococcus sp. CA040A. The sequence continues at coordinate 9,655 of NZ_JABUMR010000024.1, forward strand.
ATGCCCCGCTGGCTCTACCGTCCGGATTGATGGCCGCTACGCCCTCGGGAGGAATGGGCCGGGTCGGGGAGCTGGCGGAGCCGATGGCCCGCGCCAGCATTCCGCTGCCCTCCAGTCAGGCGCATTCCTGACTAGATCATGCTGGCGAGGTAACGCAGTTGATTACGGTAACGCTGTGCCGAGGCGTTTACCTGGAGCCGGCGGTTTTCCACTTTGTGAAAGCTCTGCACTTTCAATTCCGAAATAGGGATCCGCTTCGCCCCACTGATGCGACCTGCGGAGTGGAAGTCGTCCGTCAATACGAACGCGTCACTCGGTTCGTCATGGTGAAAGAGCTTCGCGAACTCCTCCGCAAGAGCGAGAGCCCGTTCGATGTACATGCGCGATGCCTGATCAGGAGTGGCTTTCTTCTGACTCTTGGACCCGACCATGGTCATCACAATGGCTGCAATCTTGGGGGTCGGACGCCCGCCTGCTCGCTCGTTCCAGGTGTAGAAGTCGCGTGTAGGGTCGCTGAGTTGTTTGAACGTAAGATGCAGAGATTCAATCGAGTGCTCATCGACGCGCACTGGCACAATCAGCGCTTCAACTGCGCACCAGGCGAGGTGGGTGCCACCAGCGTAGAACGGGCTGGTGTCGATGATAATCTTCTCGCACTTCTTGTCTTGTGCTTCTCGATCCAGGATCTTTTTTAGCCCACCAAGCAGGTTCCGAACGGCCGACTTCTGTTGGGATGCATGCGCGATATTGAGCTGCTGGTAGAGCATTGAAGGAAAGGCAAACAATTCAGAGTGACCAGCGATAGCATAGGCCCCCTTGCCGCCCTTGAAGTCATCACAGTGCTGGCTGACTTTGTAGCTGATGTCTTCCGGTTGATCGCCAAATGCCGGGCCAAGAATCATCGGTTGCAGTGCGTTGTTGATGTTCACCTTGGGGCGGTAGTCACCGAAGAGCATCTCGGTGACGTTGCATTGAGGACAAACGTCCGCAACAAGAAGAGAGTGCTTCCGGGAAATCTCGTACGCGAGGTTGAATGCGATGGACGACTTCCCCACGCCGCCCCGCAGGTTAGAGATTGCGTACGAGCGGAAGGGTTGTCCCTTCGGTTGCTTGAAGCCGGTCTCGATGACCTCTGCGTGCCGGTCCAGAATTTTCTCTAGTCCATTCGCCATGTCCGGTGTCTCCGCACGTTCGCTGCGCAGGCGTGAAGCAGGACTGCCTCAGGTCGGCAGGTGGTGCAGGAGTAGTATTGATCGGCAGGTGGCGCAGGAGCAATGCCAGTAGGCAGGTGATGCAGGAGTGCCAAAATTTGGCAGGTGATGCAGGCTCTGCAGGTGACTCGGTTGCCTACATGTGGGCCCTCTGTCAGGTGACGGCATACCCAACGTAGGCCCCCCTTAGGACGGCGTCCGCATCCACGCCCATTCTGCGGGGCATGGAGCGCTTTCCCTTCACGCCGGACTACGGCGCCCAGCAGCAGACCCAGCCGCGCGTCCTGAAGGCCCAGTTCGGTGACGGCTACGCCCAGCGCGCGGAGGACGGCATGCGTCCCGTGCTCCCGCGCTGGACCCTCCAGTTCAACGCCCGCCGGAAGATGGAGGCCGACGCCATCGAGGCCTTTCTCCAGGTTCGCAGGGGCGTGGAGTCCTTCGAGTTCGTCGTGCCGTCCAGTGCCTGGGACGTCACTGTCTTCCCGCTGGGCACCGGAGACGGCGCGCGCACGCAGTACCTCCTCGAGCGGCCCGTGGCGCCCGAGGTGCCCGGCGAGCGGGTGCCGGCGACAGGATGGACGTCACCGCCGCAGGTGTACCGGGACGGGGTCCTCCTGTCCGTCGGAGCGGACTACGTGCTCTCCAGCTCCGGACTCGTCGCTTTCACCGCTGCCCCAGCGCCTGGCGCGGCGCTCACCTTCACCGGCAAGGGCGAGCGCGTGGCGCGCGTCGTCTGCGAGAGTTGGTCGTCCACGGTGAAGGGGTTCAACTCCCACGACATCAGCGCCGAGTTCCAGGAGGTGGCAGGGTGAGCATCGCAGAGGACATCCAAAAGCTGGAGCCAGGCGCCCTGGTGGAGCTCTTCATCCTGGACGCGTCATCCATCCCTGGAGGGGGCATCAGCCACTTCCACGCGGGCACCAACGGCCTGGGAGGGCCCGTGGTGTGGCAGGGCGCCTCGTACCGGCCCTGGCCCGTGCAGGCCCGCGGCTTCGAGAAGTCGGGCACGGGGCGCCTTCCCCGGCCCACCCTCACCATGGCCAACCTCCAGGGCACGCTGGGCGCCCTCGCGCGGGACTGCAACGACCTGCTGGGCGCGCGGGTCATCCGCAAGCGCACCTTCGTCCGCTACCTGGATGCGGTGAACTTCCCCGGCGGCGTCAACCCCACCGCGAGCCCGGCGGAGGGGTTCCCGGACGACGAGTTCGTCGTGGACGCGAAGACGACGGAGAACAAGCACCTCATCGAGTTCACGCTCGCGGCCCGGTGCGATTTGGAGGGCGTGCGCATCCCCCTGCGCGTCATCACCCAGATGTGCGGCTGGCAGTATCGAGGCGAGGGGTGTGGCTACGCGGGCCCGTCCGTCGCGAAGGCCGACGACTCGCCGACGTCGGACCCGGCCCAGGACAGGTGTGGGAAGCGCCTCTCGAGTTGCAAGGCGCGGTTCGGGGCCACCGCAGTTTTGCCCTACGGTGGCTTTCCGGGGGTTGGACTTTTGAGATGAACTGCTCCCCACGCTCGTTGCTCGATTGTAGTGCTTCGTGTTTCCTATTGCGGCAGTTCTAGCGGAAATACCATTGCTGAATGCTGCCCCCCCAGCACTCCCACGTGACTGTGATCGCGCCGTTGTTGTTGTTGTAGTTGTAGAGATCGATGCATTTATTGTTGAACCTGGTGCGGAGCTGGCTGCCATTCCAGTACCAACGTTGATTGGCTCCGCCATGGCAGTCCCACACGCCGAGCAGAGCGCCGTCGCTGTTGATGCTGGAGAGAAGCTCGAGACATTTGTGGTTCATCGCGCTGCGAATCTTTTCGCCATCCCAGTACCAATTCTGGTTGGCTCCACCGTGGCAGTCCCACATGCCGGTTCGTGTTCCGTTGTTGTTTCTGGAGTCAGAGATTTCAAGGCATTTGTTGTTGAATTTGCTTCTGATTTCGAAGCCAAGTGCTGGTGATGAGAGTAGTGCCAGGGCGATGGCGATAGGTGCTGTGAATGCGAGGTTCATGGTGTCTCCTTGGTTTGTGGGCTGGTGGCTGGGGTGTAGGGTGCGTGTGAAATTAAATGAGGGCGCGTGTTGTTGTCCTGGCTTTTTGGGGTGTCGGTTAGTGCGTGAATGGTGTTGTGTGTTTGTGTTTGTTTCTTGGGTTTTGTTGTTGAGCCTGAGGGAATTGCCCAGGTGTCCTGTGGAGTTCATCCATGTTGTCGGCTAGCTCACCAGTGTTTTCCCCGTCCCTGGTTGCCGCCGCCTTGGAGCATGCCCGCACGGAGTTCCCCCGCGAGTCGTGCGGCTTGGTGGTGTGCGTCGCGGGAGAGCTGGTGTACCGGCCCTGCCGGAACCTCGCTGCGGGCCAAGCCCACTTCCACCTAGCGCCGGAGGACTTCGCGCGCGCCGAGTCGGAGGGTGAAGTGGTGGCGGTGGTGCACTCCCACCCCAACGCCTCCCCGGCGCCGAGCGAGGCGGACCGCGTTATGTGCGAGCGCTGGGGCCTGCCCTGGCTCATCGTCAACGTGCCGGTGGGGCACTGGCAGGTGCTGCACCCCAGCGGCTACCGGCCGCCCCTGGTGGGCCGGGAGTTCTCCCACGGCGTCCTCGATTGCTTCAGCCTCATCCGCGACTACTACCGCGAGACGCTGGGGCTGGAGCTGCCGGACTTCGAGCGCCCCGACGACTGGTGGCTGAAGGGCGAGAACCTCTACCTGGAGGGCTACGAGCGCGCCGGCTTCGTGGACGTCACCGGCCAGGTGCTGCGCGAGCACGACGTCCTCCTCATGCAGTTGCGCGCGAAGGTGCCCAACCACGCGGGGGTGTACCTGGGCGCGGACGTCGTCCTCCACCACCTCCAGGCTTCGCTCTCCAAGAGGGAGACGTACAGCGGCTTCTGGGCACGGGTGACTCGGAAGGTTGTGCGGCATCACAGCCTATGCTGACGACGGTGGTGCTCGGCGGGCCCCTGGGAGCTCGCTTCGGGCGGGAGTGGAAGCTGGATCTGGGCGTGTCCTCGCCCGCGGAGGCGGTGCGCGCCCTCTGCGCGGTGTGCGAGGGCTTCGGCGGCTACCTCGCGGAGCACAGCGCGCCCGGCTACCACGTCCTTGTCGGAGAGCGAGATGTCGGCGCCGAGGAGCTGGGCGTCGTCACGGGCGAGACGCGCATCACCATTCTCCCGGCGCTGGCGGGCGCGAAGCAGGCGGGTGTCCTCCAGGTGGTGCTGGGGGCGGTGCTCATTGCTGGCGGCGCGGTGCTCTCCGTCTACGACTACGGCGTGGTCGGAGGGCAGCTCATCGCCCTGGGCAGCAGCCTCATGGTGGGCGGCGCCGCGCAGCTGCTCTTCAAGCCGCCCTCGGCGACGGGTCCGGCCGAGAAGCCGGACACCCAGCCCTCGTACGTCTTCAATGGCCCCGTCAACACGCTCGCCCAGGGCCACCCGGTACCTGTCTGCTACGGGGAGATGTTGGTGGGAAGCTGCGTGGTGTCCGCCGGCATCTCCACCGAGTGGAGCGCGGGCGGTGGCTTCGGTGGCTCCACGGGCAGTGGACAGCATGGCCCAGATGGCCAGCCGCCCGGAGGCGGAGGGTGTCCGGCGCCGTGGGTGCCCATCCTCCTCTCGGATGGGCGCGAGGTGCCCGCGGGTGAGGTCCGCGCGGGCGCGTGGGTGCGCACCCAGGACGAGGTGACGCTGGAGTGGGGGGACTACCCCATCTCCCACGTCTCCACCCTGGAGGCGGAGTGCTTGCATCTGGTGCTGGAGGACGGCCGCGAGCTTGTCGCCACGTACAACCACCGCGTGCGCACGGACGCTGACTGGGTGGAGCTACGCCACCTCGACGCTGGCATGCGCCTCGTCGGCGAGCGCCCCGGCGTGGTGCGCCAGGTAGATGCGGCTGGGCATGGCCCGGTGGTGCGCATCACCGTGGCGGGCGCGCACACGTACCAGACGGTGGGCTTCCTCTCGCACAACCTCAAGAAAGAGGACCCGGAGGAGCCCCATGACACCGAGGCGTGAGCGTGGCGCGCTGCGTGGCGCGGGCGGCGGAAGCGGAGGGAAGGGCGGGGGTGACGCTCAGCGCTCGCCCGTGGAGTCCCCGGACACGCTGAAGTCCGCTGCCCACGCGCGGGTGCTGGACGTGCTGTGTGAGGGGGAAATCGAAGGGCTCGTCGGCGGGCTGAAGGGCGTCTACCTGGACGGCGTCCCGGTGCACAACGCCAACGACTCGCCCAACTTCCGAGATGTCACCGCGTACGACGTGCCCGGCACGCAGGGGCAGGAGTACATCCCTGGCTGGACCGCAGCGGAGGTGGAGCATGTCGTCAATGTCGAGGTGAAGCAGCACCTGCCCGCCATACGCACCGTCAGCGACCCGGAGGTGGACGCGGTGCGAGTCACCTTGCAGGTGCCGCAGCTGACGTACCAGCACCCGGAGACGGGTGATTTGCAGCCGTCCACCGTCGTCATCGCCATTGACGTGCAGAGCAACGGTGGCGGCTGGGTGGAGCAGGACCTGCAGGGCGCCCAGGTCATCCGCGGGAAGTGCACCAGCCCCTACGAGCGGACGTACCGCGTGGAGCTCACCGGCAGCGCGCCGTGGGACATCCGCGTGCGGCGCACCATGGCGAACTCCGACACCATCGCGCTGCAGAACCGCACGCTGTGGAAGTCGTACGCGACGCTGCTGGACGAGAAGCTCAGCTTCCCCAATACGGCGCTCATCGCCCTCGAGGTGTCGGCCCGGCAGTTCGGCAGTGTGCCCACGCGCAGCTACCGGATTCGCGGGCTGAAGGTGCGCATCCCCTCCAACTACAACCCCGCTACGCGCGAGTACTCGGGCACGTGGGACGGCACCTTCCAGGTGGCGTGGACGGACAACCCGGCGTGGTGCCTGTACGACGTGCTGACGACGAAGCGGTACGGGCTGGGCCGGTACATGAACGAGGCCCACGTGGACAAGTGGGGCCTGTACACCGTAGCCCGCTACTGCGACGAGCTGGTGCCGGACGGCAAGGGGGGCATGGAGCCGCGCTTCGCTTGCAATCTCTACCTGCAGACGCAGGCGGAGGCGTACCAGGTGGTGGGCAACCTCGCCTCGGTGTTTCGCGGCCTCGTCTACTGGGCCAGCGGCGCGGTGTACGTCGCCCAGGACGCGCCCCGGGATGCCGAGTACCTCTTCACCCCGGCCAACGTGGTGGATGGCCTCTTCACGTACTCAGGCAGCTCGTGGCGGGCGCGGCACACCGTCGCCCTCGTCACCTGGAACGACCCGACGAACCAGTACAAGGCCGCGGTGGAGCACGTCCCAGACGAAGAGGGGATGCGTGACTACGGCTACAACCCCACGGACGTGGTGGCGCTGGGGTGCACCTCGCGCGGCCAGGCGCAGCGGGTGGGCCGGTGGTTGCTGCACACCGAGAGGCTGGAGACGGAGACCGTCGTCTTCCGCACCGGCCTGGAGGGCGCGCTGCGCAACCCCGGGGCGATGGTGAAGGTGGTGGACCCGACGCGCGCGGGCCGGCGCTGGGGTGGGCGCGTCGTGGAGGCCACCGCGTCCCTCGTGGAACTGGACGCGGACGTCGCCCTCGAGGCTGGGCACACGTACACCCTCTCTGCGGTGCTGCCCAACGGCACGGTGGAGGAGCGGCCGGTGGCGGCCCTGCCGGCGGCGCCGTACCGGGCCCTCACCCTGGCCGCGCCTTTCTCCGCCGCACCCGCGCCCCAGGCCGTCTGGGTGCTGGCGGCCAATGACCTGGTGCCCACCCTCTGGCGCGTGCTGTCCGTCGCCGAGGTGGAGCCGCACGTGTACGAGGTGACGGCGCTGGCGCACCACCCGGGCAAGTACGCCGCGGTGGAGAACGGCGTGCAGCTCCAGTCCCTGCCCACCTCCGTGCTGCCCTCCTCGTCCCCGCCCGAGGGGCTGGTGGTGGGGGAGGGTCTCTACAAGACGACCAACGGCGGCTTGAAGGTGTCCCTCAACGCCCGGTGGACGCAGCGGCCCGGCGCCGTCGCGTACGTGGTTCGCTGGCGGCTCTCCGAGGGCAACTGGAGCTCCGAGGAGCGCCTGCAGACGCACTTCTGGGAACTCTCGGACGTGGCGCCGGGGCCGTACCGCGTGCAGGTGGCGGCCGAGCTGGGCGGCTTCACCACCGCCTTCAGCGAGGCCGCGTACACGGTGCTGGGCAAGGCGGCCCCTCCCTCCGACGCGGCCGGCTTCCAGCACGTGCTCAACGGCAACACCGTCACGTTGAAGTGGGCGGAAATCCCGGACCTGGACCGCGACATGTACGAGTTGCGCCACGCTGGCTCGAGCTGGGAGACGGCGTCCTTCATCACCAAGGTGCGCGCGACGTCGCATGAGTGGGCCCTGCCGGCGCCAGGCGTCAACCAGGTGGTGTGGCTCAAGGCCATCGACACCACCGGCAACTACTCCTCCAACGCCGTCAGCCTCACCGTGGTGGCAGCGCCCACGGTGCCGGCCTCCATCACCATGACGGTGTCCTCCACGCCGCCGGCCTAGCGAGTCCCTCATGCGCTCACGCGAGCAGGAAATGCAGGGCGGCATCGTCGAGGACGGAGAGCCGGGACAGCCGCGCCCGCGCATCATCAAGCCGAAGTACCTCGACATCCGCTGGACGCACGAGGAGACGCTACCCGCGCACCTGCTGGAAGGCTTCCAGGTGGTAGTTTTTGCGGGGGACGACCCGAACAACACGGACAACTACCTCGTGGAGCCCAAGCGAGTGGGGCCCACGGAGCGCCGCGTGGTGGTGACGCTGCGGGTGACGTCCTCCACCACCGCGAAGTGCGCCGTACAGGCCCTCTACGCCAACGGCAACCAGGGAAGCTGGAGGGTGCTGGGCGGCGCTGTAGTGGCGGACCCGGACACCCTCACTGTGGCGACGCAGACGTTGTCCAACGTGCCCGCCGGCAGCGTCAGCACCGCGCTGCTGAGTCCCGGGGCGGTGACGGCCGGCAAGGTGGCGCCGGGCGCCATCGCCACGCAGCACCTGCTCCTGCCGCCCTCGGACAACCTGGTGCCCAACGGGTACTCAGAGGCCGGCGCAGGCGCCGTCGGGCTCTCTCCCGAGGGGGATTATCTCGTGGAGGATCCGGCCAACTCGCGCGAGGGACGGTGGTGCAGGCGCGTGCCTCTCAACGCGATTGGGTACCGCACCCTTACGGCGACGAAGCGAGTCCCATGCACCGCGGGGGACGAGTTCTTCGCGGAAGTGTGGGTGAAGGCGTCCGTGCCGCTCTCCGGCAACTTCGGCGGCGGACTCTTGCTGCTGTGGGCGGACGCCTCGGGCAACTACACGGGGCAATACACCGGCGTGGAGGTGGCCAACATCTCCACCACGTACCAGTGCGTGAAGGTGAAGGGGAAATGCCCACCGGGCTGCACGGGCGTGTTCCTCCACTGGGAGCTCAACGTCAACGCCGCGGACATCGGCAAGGCGGTGTACCTCGATGCCATCAGCCTGCGGCGGCAGGTGACGTTCGACCTGTTGTCCGCCAACACCATGCAGACGTCCAACTACGCGGAGGACGGCAGCGGCGTCCCCGTCGCGGGCGCGAAGCTGGACAACGTTGGGACCGCGCTGAAGGTGGCCTCTGGCAACGTCATGGTGGGGCGCTACCCGCTGGAGTCGCTCTTCTACAAGGGACTCGTAAGCCTCGACGGGCCTGGTCCCGGAAACAGGTGTTTCTACCGGGGAAACAACCAGGGGGCCGCTAGGGGAGGCGCGCCCAACATCGACCGGGTGAGGGTGGAGTGCGCGGACAACATCACCACGGCCACCATGTCGTGGACGACGTGGCAGCTCTACCTCATGCCGCAGGCGCTGGACGACAACTTCGACGCCATGCGGTATGCGCGCGTCGAACTCTGGGTGCGCCAGCTGCACGGCGCCGGCTACCGCCACCAGATTCTCCACGTCGCGCTGACGGACCGGGTGTACCAGGACGCCACCGAGTCCTCGGTGAGCAATGAGGGGCGTGCGTCCTTCAGCTACATGTTTCCGGGGTCAATGGCGGGGCTCTACAACACCAGTTTCACCATGTGGTACCTCCTGCTCTCCGTCGTCAACGCGTACGGGCCTTCAGCGCAGAAGTGGTTCATCCCCGCTGCCGGCCGCAACGCGCCCTTCTCCACCCAGTACAACTCGCCGGTGGGTGGTGGCGTTGACGGTGGGGGCGGTGGCGGTGGCAGCGACGGGAGTGGCTACTGTCCTGCGCCGTGGGAGCCCATCCTCATGGCTGACGGGAGCGAGCTGCCAGCGGAGCTGGTGCGGCCCGGCATGCGCGTCCTCACGCAGCACGAGACGTCGTTGAAGCTGGACGCGTACCAGGTGGCTGCCGTGCAACGGGCCCGCGCGCACCGGCACCGGCTCGTGCTGGAGGACGGACGCTCTGTCGTGGCCTCCAGCCTCCACCCGCTCTTCGTCGAGGGCACGGGGTGGACGGCGCTCTCCTCGCTGCGCCCGGGGGACACGCTGCTCGGCTCCCGGCCTGGCCGCGTGGTGGGCGTCGAGGCGGTGGGGGAGGGCGACGTCGTGCGCCTCACCGTCCACGGGGCCCGCACCTACAACGTGCAGGGCTTGCTGTCGCACAACGCCAAGCCTCGCGAGTAGCCGGCCACGCGCGCCGGACAGGAGTAGCCCATGTCACTGACGTCCGATGAGGTGTACCTCCGCAACGCCGTCGAGTCCCGCAAGCGCGACGTGTCGTGCATGCTGGCCCGCGTACGCGGAGAGCTCGACGCCGCGGGCGCGTCCGCGCGGCACTTCGCGGCTGTCGGCCAGGGACTTCACGTGCGCCGCGCCGAACTGGAGGGCGAGCTGCAGGCGCTGTCCGCCAGTGGCGTGGCCGGGCTCACCGACGATTGGGGCAAATACAGCGCGCTCGAGCTGGCGGCGCAGGAGGAGCGCTACCCGGCCAAGTCCCTCGCGTACGACTGGCTGGTGGCGCACCCGACGGCCACCTTCCTGGAGACGGCGGGAGAACTGGAGCGCCTCCAGCATGAGGCGCGCACCGCGGTGGGCCGGCCCTGGCTGCTGTGGCGCGCTGACGGGCTGCTGCGCGAGTGGCAGGCCAACGCCGTCGCGCGCGGCCTCGTTGCCCCCAACACGTGGGAGGCGTTCCGGGACTACCTCCTCGTCATCGGCAAGGACGCTGCCCTCGGGGGCATGTTGTGAGAGGCGCTGCCGGGTTGGAGCGCTGACTCCCGGACAGCCCTACCTTGCGGGGATTGTCTAGACTTGATGCTCTTTCAGGGGGTTCAAATCTGTCTTGGATGAGGGTGTGATGAAGCAATGCCTGTCGGTACGTGGGAGCGGACGCTTCCCGTCAGAACCTCGAAGGGGTGGCCTGAGCCCGCGAAGTGGCAGCCGTGCGCGTTTTGCGGCAAGTCAGCGCACGCCCTGGCGGAGGCGCCCGGGTCGAACGAAGGCAACTCCGGGACGCTGAGCAGGAACATCCTCAACGGAGCGGAGCCTGAATCGCACCCGTGGTTCACGGGCTCCTACTCGATTGCGGCCCACCACCTCATCTGCTCGGAGTCGATGAGCGGTGATGAGGACTGGGCCTGCATCTGCTGGTACTTCGGGTACGACATCAATGGGCCGAGGAACGGCGTGTTCCTGCCGTCAGTGCCCTCGGTGGCGTGCGAACTCCATGTCCCAGTTCACCGCGGCCCGCACTTCGGTGGCTGGGCCTACGACATGGACCTCTCGTATCCCGAGGCCGTGATGGAACTACTGGAGGGCTACGCCGAGTCGGCGCGTCGCGGGCGCTACTGTGGAAGTCCTTCTGGGCTGGGCGGCGACCTTGATGGGCTCAGTGGCACCATCCTGCGCAAGGTGGCGACCGGACGGTGGACCATCACCACAGACGGCCTCGACTACCAGTCTGGGGGGAACGGCTGCTCTGGGGTGACGAGCCTTCAAGGGAAGCCGGCGCTGCCATGTCCACGTGGGCGGCGCCACGGCTCGCGACACGGGACGACAAGGAAGCCTCTCGCCCGTCGTGCGCTTCAGGTGGGGGCCTAGCCGTGCAGCGCGAGTACTTCGTTCTGAAGCGAGCGCGCTCTCAAGAGCACCCGCTGCTTGCGTGGGCGCAGTCTGCGGCAGCGTTCCGCAAGGGCGGCAAGGTCGCAGAAGATGTGCCCGTGCAACTCCGCATTGGTGAGCCCGAGCCGTCCAAGCCGCTCATGGTCGACCACCACAGTCTGCCGGCCCCCGTCGTTTCGCCGCGACTGAAGACAGTCCTGGAGTCTGCGAAGCTCGAAGGTGTCCAGTTCGTGCCGGCGGACGTTCACGTGCGCGACTCGGTGCTCCGCTATTGGTTGGTCCACATGTGGCGGCGAATCGCCTGTATGGACCCGGAGCGCTCGGTCTACGAGCGGTCTCCGAGCGGCGCCGCGCTGATGGGACTGGACCGCCTGGTGCTCGACGAGTCCGTTCTCGGCGACATCCCACTGGAAGAGCGACTGGCCTTCCGCCTCGATGAAGCGGTTGTCCACCTCTTCCATCGTTCGGTGGTGGAGCAGGTCCTATCGATGTCGCCTCCACCGGAGGGGTTGCGGTTCATTCCGGTGGAAGAGTGGAACGACTCGTCGGCGTTCCGCTGATGCTCCGGACCCATCACGCCGCCACAGCCGGCACCTCATCGCCAAGGCTTGCCCCCGCGTGCAGCAACTCGACCAACTCCAGCGCTTCGCGCGCGCCCAAGACGGCGATGGCCTCCAACTCCACCACGCAGTAGCCGTCCCGGGCCCACGAGAGCAGCGTCTCCGTCTCCGGACTTCCGTCCATCCCTGAGACGGCATCCAGGTAGCCCGCCTCTGCCTCAACCAGACGCTGCGTGAGCGTCCCCCTCTGCTGCGTGTCCATGCAAGGGAGGGGAGAGCACAAGGCATGCCGTGCAACGGACGTTGTCCTCGTTCGCCCGGACGATGCCGGGAAATGTCCCCCGCCACCTCCCCCCGCCCCAGCCTCCGAGAGGACTTCGCCCGGCTCGGTGAGAAGCTGGAGGCCGTCACCGCGCGCGCCGATGACGCGAAGCGCACGTCCGAGAAATACGCCATCGACACGCACCTCCTCATCGAGTCCATGCGTGAGGAGCTGCGTGCCTTGGCCGAGCGCATGGCGACGGCGGAGCAGGTACGGCGGATTGAAGAGCACGTGCGCCGGGTGGACGAGCGCGTGGACAACGTGGACCGGCGCGTCACCGAGCAGAAGTCCGTTGTCGAGACGGTCCCCAAGCTCGTCGAGCGCATGGACGAGTTGGAAGAACGGCTCGGAGAGCAAGACACGCCGGTGAAGTCCATCGCAGACCTGGCGGCGCGCGTGACGAGCAGCGAGCACCGCGCCTCGCGCATCGCCGGTGCCCTCTGGGTGGTGGGGGCTCTCGTCGCGATGCTGGGACTGGCCGGGCTTCGTGAGCTGGGACGCTGGTTCGTCCAGGTCGCTCCGCCCGCCGTCCACGTCGAGGAGCCCGCCATTCCGCCCCGTCGCCGCCAGTGAAGTTCCCCGCAGTCCCCGGAGAACGTCGTGTCCATCCGCAACGCATTCCTCGTCACCGTCCTGTCGCAGATGCACGCGCCCTACCGGTGGGCCGGGAAGGGAGAGCGCGACGGGCTCGCTGGGCCTCGTGTCTTCGATTGCTCGGGACTCGTCACCTGGGCCTACCGCGAGGTGGGCGACGTCGACTGGCGCCGCACCCACAACACCGACACCCTCTGGGCGAAGTGCGCCCCAGTGCAGGAGTCGGAGCTCCTCCCGGGTGACTTGGTGCTGTACGGCAAGGACGGAGACCCCGACCACGTCATGGTGCACGTTGGCGGCGGTGTCGTCGTCGGTGCCTCCGGTGGCGGGCGGAAGACGCTCACGCTGGCTGACGCCTACTCGCAGGGCGCGCGCGTCCAGGCCCACGCCAGCTTCCGCTACCGGAGGGACTTGCTCGGCTTCCGACGCCTCCCGTTTCGCTCGTAGTCCACTCGCAGTCCCCCTCAGGAGCACAACCACATGAAGAAACTGTTCACCTTCACCGCCCTCGTGGCGGCCGTCCTCTCCGCGCCCGTGGCTCTCGCCGACACCGGAAGCCCTGCCAGCAGTATCGCCGGCGGAATCCTCCTCAGCATCCTCACCAGCCCCGACGTGCTGGTGCTGGTTGGCGGCCTCATCGTCGGTGGCGGAATCGCGCTGGCGCGCATCATCTGGAAGGACAAGGCGGAGGAGCGCCTGCGCAGCATCGGCAACGCCATCAACATCGCCTACTACACCATCAACGACCTGGCCCTCCGCACGGAGAACAAGGTGGACGACAAGGTGGCCGAGGCCCTCCGCGTCTTCCGCGAGCATCTCGCGGCGAAGGGCTACGTGCCCACCAGCCCCGAGGAGGCCCAGGCAAAGGCGACCTGGACGGCCATGCACGGCGCGGAGCTGACCGCCGAGAAGCTTGCGGCGCAGGGTGCTGGAGCCCTTGCCAACCAGGCCATCAACACCGCGCTCAGCATGGGCGCCATCGGCAGTGCGGCCGCGCTGGCTCCAGCGGCGGCGGCAGTCCCTCAGACGCCCCGCGGCTCGTAGCCGCCGCGGGGCTCTCTCGGGTCCTCGCTAATGTGCCAGTGAGGACGGGCTATCTGGAGGCACATGCCGGCGTCTCGTCCCTCACGGGCGCGTACGCCCGCGTGGAGGCGGGCGCCCGGCTCCGGTCCAACCTGGGGCTATTCGGGTTCGCCGAGGCAACCGCCCGTGAGCGGATGGCAGGCGTCGGCGCTCGGTGGACGTTCGGTTTGTAGCTGCTGGTACCCCGCCTGTCGCATGTTTTGGCAGGCGGGGTCTTGTGCTGGCTCTGTGACCATCAGAGGAATGACCGTTTGGACGATAATCAGCAGAATTTCACGGACGAGGCAGAGGGCTTCGCGCCAAATCTTCAATCGGAGAATCACTTCGGGGCTGCGGTAGTGGTGAGCTTTCATATGTAGGCTCAATACCGAGTGATCTTTTTGTCTGACTTTGTCCGACACCCCTCGTTCCGCAATGCCAAATGTGTGAAAATCAGGTGTTCCCAGCAGTGCTGGATGGAGGGGCAGCTGTACGAGAATCGGTCCCTGTTGTCAGGGGCAGGGCGGGCGTCACGGCCTGGCATGTGCAGTGCGCTCAAAGTCGCAGTCCCGCCCGAAGCGCAACGCGCCCCTGCACATGAAGCCCTACTACGAGAACGCCACCACGAAGCTGTTCCACGCTGACTGCCGAGACGTGGTGCTGAACCCACTTGCCGGTACCGTGGTGTTGCTGGTGAACGCGCAGCAGCTCGGCCTAGCGCGTAGTGGGCGTGGATCTTGAGGAGCGCTACTGCGAGGCCGCTGCCCGGAGGCTTGAAGCAGCGGGACGCGACGGAGCGACGAAGGCCGCTTGATGGCGAGCGCGCCGACCTCAGGACATGGGCCGACCCTTCAATAGTACTCCGCGCAGGCGGCCCAGTTGGCCATGTAGCACACCCCCTTGTGGATGCGCTGGCACTTTCCCGGCTCCGATGATTTCACCTTCACCCAGCACTTCGGGCGCCTCTCTAGGTCGGTGGCAAAGTCGCTGCTTGGCCATGAATCGATGGCTTGCCCCTCCACGGTGCGGCCTCGAAGCACAACAACGGCCACTGCCGCCCCGGCAAGGAGGACAGCAACTGCAATCGCGACCACCGCCATCCGATTCATGACGCCTCCCAGGGAGGCAGCAAGACTACAGCGGTTCGGCGGACAGTGGTCGCTTCGGATGGGGCCGTTGGCTTCGCCTGCGTGGGTGCTGGGCAGCCCAGCAGCTCCCTTCTGCGTGAGGCGGGTATGGGGAAACGCCTTGCAGTTCGTCGAGCCAGCCTTCACCGCGAAGTAGCCGCGGCCCTGGTACTCAGCAAAGGGCACGAGGCGTCCTCCTTCGCGGTACATCACATTGTTGCTGCACAACGCTGCGCGCTGCTTGATTTCCACCTCGCCTCAGAAGTCGCACGCGAAGGGGCTTACGGCGCCGCCGTGAGGCTACCGTCCTCTCGGATGCGGAAGTGGATCCCGCCACGTCCCTCGCCTGACACGGAGACGGCGTAGGTGCGGCCCGCCTCCAGCGGCAGGGCGGGTTGCACCTCCTCGAAGCCGTCGGGCACCACCCCGTACACGAGGCGTGCGGGACCTGGCCCTCCCAACGAGCCACGGGCGCGGATGGTCCACACCTGAGTCCCGTCCACGTGGCTGATGCGGACGAGGTCGAACCTCGGGGCGCCCTCGGACCGGGAGGGCTCGCGAATGACGAAGGCGGGGGAGGGGAGGGACTCCTCGGAGGAGGCGAGCTGCACGTGGAGCGGCGGCTCGCAGGCCCCGGTGAAGGCCGCCACTATCAGCAACGCGAGGAAGAGAAGGCGTCGGTGGAGGGCCATGGCTACGGCGCCCCCCGGCCGGCGCGAACCTCGTGGAGCGCCGCGTTGAGCTGGGCGGTGTAGTCCACGCCGTCGATGATGAGTGGGAGGGACGCGTCTGCGATGTGCCCCGACTTGAAGCCCAGCTCGAGCAGCTCCGCCTGCTGCTCCGGATTCATTTCCTCCCAGGCCTTGCCCTTACGCAGCGCCTTGAGGACGTTGTAGCCGTCCCCGAAGACCTGCGCGAAAAGGGCCTCGCTCATGTAGTCGGTGCCCCCATTCTGATGCTGCCAGACGTGCGCCACCTCGTGGACCAGAAGGTCGAGCTGGAGGGGCAGGTGACCCGAGGGGATGTAGGTGGTGTCACCGTGCGTGAACGGCCGCTTCGACAGGGTGAGGAGCCCCGCGTCGCCTTCCTTGATGCTGATGCGCGAGTAGTCGATGGAGTCCCCGTACACCGTGCGGAGCGCCGCGACCTCGTCGTCGGTGAGGCTTCTGCGCACGGGCTCGATGCCCAGGAGCGTCTGGACCGCGCTGATGGCCCGCCCGCCCATGACGAGGGTGGCGTCCAGCGGCGTCTGCACGCCCTTGATGAGTCCCTGGCCGAGTTGGGTGAAGCCCTCGCGGAACCGGCCGGTGAAGATGTTCCCCAGGCCGCTGAAGACCGTCCGCACCGACTCCACGGTGTTGCGCAGCGTTCCGACGGTGGCCTCCACGACGCCCGTCACGAGGCCGCCGACGCCGTCGGCAACGCGCCGGACAACCCCGCCGACGGCAGACCCGATGCGGCTGAAGAAGCCCTTCTGCGCCGCCTTGGGAGAGGGCTGCTCCTCCGCCGCAGGGGCAGGTTTGAGGTCCTCCGCCGGAGTGGTCTCCGCCGCGCGGCTGGTGCGCGCGACCGCCGCGCTGTTCTCCGTGGACGACCTGGTGGTTGTCGGCGAGCGCGTCGGGAAGGCCTCGATGACGTTGCCGGTTCTGGTGGTGCTGCGTGGTGGCGGCGCCGCCTTGGGCGACGGGTCGGCGTCTGGTGCTGGCTCTGCGCCAAGCAGCGATAGGACTCGTGACTGGATGGGTTGCATGGAAGCTCCGGGTGGAAGGCCCGCTCCGATTGCAAGGGGCGTTCTCCATGCCCGCGGAGTGGATGCGCAGGACGGGCAAGGCCGGGCGCGGCTGCGCAGCGGTCCCACACGCGAGACGTCAGAATCCGCAGGCGTGGACGTTGCCGGAGCCGTAGTCCTGGAGCGCGTTGGCCACTGGCGGGCGTCGGCTTCCTGCGGCAAGGGCGACGGGCCTGAAATGCGAAGAGCCGGACAGCGGCCGAGACACCCGTGTCCAGCTCTTCAAGGCCATACCCGGGACCGGCTAGCCCCGGCGGTACTGCCGGCCCGCTCTGGCTCTACCGGCCACGGACTCGCGGACCAAGTAGCTTTCCGTCGGGCGTCAGCAGGTAAGCCAAATCTCTGTGAACGAAAGAGGGCACCACCGACTCTGGGCAGAAATCCGGGCGGTACGCGACGACGACGTAGCGCATCCCAGAAGCGTCGGGTTCCCACACCGTGACGCCCACCACCCGATCCGAGTCGCCACACTCCTCGTTCCCTGCCTCCATTTGTCGCAAGAGGAGAGCCCGCGCGTCGTCGTAGACCCTCGCCAGGGCTCGGATGTCGGCCACCGAGAGGGATGCAACCCTTTGCACGTTCTCAGAGGGCTGGTCCGGCACTTGGTCAGGGGAAACAGGCTTCAGGGCCGGCGTCGCACAGCCACTCAACAGCACGGTCAACAGGAACAGTTTCCGCATGCTTTCGTTTCCTACTTCAACTCGTGAACTGCGCCCACCTCTAACAATGTGTGGCGCATCACGGCGAGAGGGGGCTGCTCTTCAGGTCGTCGACGCGTATGGGCGGTGAGCGCGATTGTTGGCAGGCACACCGCTGCGGAACTCAGAATCCGCAGGTGTGGACGTTGCCCGAGGGGTAGTACTGGCAGGCGCTCGGGTTGCTGCACAGCGGACGGCACTGCCCGCCGGCGGGCATGGAGCAGGTGCTGCAGAAGCAGGACGTCACGTGCCCGGCTGACGTCACGAAGGTGGAGCACAGCGCTGTTGAGGAGCCGGTGCTCGCCGCGCAGTTCTCCGCGATGAGGATTCCGAGGCTGGTCGCGCACGTGAAGTGTGTCCCGGGCCTGGTGGTGCTGGTGCCATCCGCCGTTGCGCAGACGCCGTTGGCGTCGATGCTGCCGCACCGGCAGGCCCCGGTGCCCTGGGCATCCACCGTCTTGCACTGGCCCGCGCCGCACGGCAGCGCGACGACACCGGCCTGGGCGTCGCAGCGCACCCAGGTGTCGCCCGCGCAGTGTCCGTACTCGCTGACGCCCTGGCATGGGCCGCCGAGGCGGACGCAGGTTTCCCCGGCCGCGTCGGGCACGTAGCCCGGGTTGCACCCGCAGGTGTCCGCCGCTGCGGAGCAAGTGGAGTTGGATGGGCAGGTGCCGCACGTCCCGCCACAGCCGTCCGGGCCGCACACCTTGCCCCGGCACTGGGGCACGCAGACACAGGCCCCGCCAGCCGTGCAGGTGGTGCCGGAGCGGCAGGTGCCACAGCTCCCACCGCAACCGTCTGACCCGCACTGTCGCCCGTCGCAGCGAGGGACGCACACGCAGCGCCCGTCGGAGCAGGCTTGGTCTGAGCTGCACGTGCCGCAGGTTCCACCACAGCCGTCGGTGCCGCACTGCCTGCCGGAACAGCTTGGCGTGCAGGGGCGTGGCGGGGGACCTCCGTCGAGCGGCGGGCTGCCCCCTCCATCTCGAGGAAGAGTGCCAGCGTCGTCGCTGGAGGATGTTCCGCCGTCCGGCAGGGACGTCCCGCCGTCTCGCGGCGCGGACGGGCGGGGGCGCTCGTCGGGTTCATCCTCAGTGGGGCCACATGCCCCAAGGGCGAGCACGAGAGCGAATGCGAAGGGACGGCTCCGGCGGGCGGAGATCATGGACGGGGCCTTTTGAGTGGGCCCATGGGGAGAGGAGGGGCACATTTGTGCCCAGTCCTGAGCACGCGGCGTGCCCGGGAGCCGGCATGGGGCGAGTCGCCCTGTGGCCATCTTGACTGTCTGGACTGCCGCGCCTCAGATCAACCCATGCGTCCCTTCATAGCCCTCTGCGCCTGCCTCGCCCTCGTCGCCGGCTGCCCCGCCGGACCGAACAAGGTAGTTCAGCGGCGCGATGCAATCCGGGCCTTCAACGCCGATGCCGCAGCGTGGCGAAGTACCGAGGGATTCCAGACAACCAGATGGGGAATGACCGCGGCGGAAGTCGTGGCTGCTCTAGGCCCGACCGCAGCCCACGAGGACGGCAAGGTGGTCGCCGACATGGTGGTGGGTGGCTACGAGGCGCGGGTCCACTGCTCCTTTGCTGGTGGGCGGCTCTCCGATGTCGCCCTGTGGCTCCCATCCCTCCCCTCAGCGCGCGGCTCCTACGCCGATATCAAGGGGCTCCTCTCGACGAAGTACGGGAAGCCAGCACGCGAGCGGACCACTGACACGGCTCTCGACGACTTGGCGACCATGCATGCTCTGCGGAGCATCAGCGCTGGGTTCAACGAGTCGGCGCAGCTCGTTTCAGGGCTTCCGCCCACCACAACGAGCACTGCCGCTGCCATCCGCGACGAAGGCGCGAACATGCGGACTGCCCTCGAGCGCGACCGGCTGCTGAACGCCCCATTTCAGGCGAGGGCGGCCTGGGCTACTGGCGAGACGGTCGTGACGCTCGTCTTGTCCCAGGAGCGCGGTGCTGGCGCCGACGTCCTCGTGAAGTACCGCAGCGCCATCCTCTGGCGCGAGGCGTCGACCCAGAAGAAGCAAGAGCAAGCGCGTCGGGCTGCCGAGTTCTGATCCGCCGCGCGGCGGTCAACGGGGTGTGACGTCGTCGCACGTTTCGCGACCCAGCGGGTTCCTTGGCGCGTCAGACCTGGCTGGTATGCGGGGAGTACGCCGGAGGCGCAGCCGGCGGGGCCAGTTCCTTATCGCAGCAACGGCCCAGAGCTACCCCTCAGCCCCCATTCTCGAGGAGCCTTCATGCCGAGTTGCACCAATCCCCCTCTCAGAGCCACCCACGCCGGTACCATTCGCCTTGGCGACATCGAACTCGGATGCCACGTCTTGAGCGACGAGACGCGTGTCTTCTCGCAGGCGGGGATGATTGAGGCGCTCGGCATGGTCCGCGGCGGCAGTTCCGGAACCGGTGGGACCAGATTGAGCCGGTTCGTGGCCCAAAACAGGATAAAGCCCTATCTTTCCGGGCGGTTGGCGGTGGGACCATTTTCGCCCATCAGCTTCCGGCCCAAGGGCGGTGGCCCAGAGGTGCTCGGCTACGACGCGACGCTGTTGGCTGAGATTGCGAGCGCCATCGTCCGAGCGGCGGTTCGTGGCGCCCTCCACAAGAAGCAGCACCACATTGGCGAGCGCGCCGCACACCTTCTGGACGCATTCGCGAAGCTTGGCGTCATCGGCACCGTCGACGAGGCGACCGGCTACCAGAAGGAGCGTGCCGCAGATGCCATGCAGCGCAAGCTCGATGCGTACCTCTCCGGCGACATGCGCGAGTGGGGCAAGATGTTCCCCGACGACTTCTGGGAGGAAATGGCTCGCCTGGAGGGACTCGACGAGGCACCGAAGGTGCGGCCACTGCGGTGGGGCAAGTACGTGATGGCCTTCATCTACGACGCGATGGACAAGGACGTGGGGAACAAGCTGCGCGAAATCAACCCCAACCCCCGCTTCCGCAAGAACCACCACCAGTGGCTGGCCGAGTACGGCAAGGACCGGCTCGTGAAGCACCTCTGGCAAGTCATCGGCGTCATGAAGACGTGCCACAGCATGTGGGACTTCCGGGGCCGGTTTGCGCACGTCTTCAAGAACGCACCACTCCAACTGGACTGGACCGACCAACTCCGTGGCGCCGCTCCCGGCCAGGCCATGCGCGCGTGAGCCCGGCGTCCATCGCGGAGTACCGTCACCACTGCTGACGGTACTCGCGTCCCCTTGGGCAACCACGCGCCAGCCCTGGGGTTTTCGCCAATGCGAGGCTGCGAAACGCCAGTTGGGTCCCCTTCGTCGCGGCAAAGGGTATCAGCACTGTTTAGACCCTTTGAGGTCGCGACCCTCAGCAGTGCTTAGGGCCGGGCTGGCCTCCCGTGGGTACAAAAGGGTCTAGGTGTCTCCGAGACCCTTCGCAGGATGGCCTGACGGACCGTGAGGGCAGCACCTGAATGGTCCGCGCTCGACGCAGCTCCTGGATGCCACGACCGTCGGCGATACCGACGGTCGGCGTGCCCTACTTCTTCGACTTCGCCCGCGCGGCGAGCGCTTCATCCAGGAGCGCTCGGACACGGTCGCCCGCCTCCATCGACAAGCCAGAGGCGACGAGGTCGGCGGCTGGGATGGACTGGCCTGGGCGAAGGCGAGAAGATGGGGAGCGAATCCCCTTCCTCGGCGGCGACCACATGTTCAAGACGTATGGGCAGTCGTACAACGTCCCCACTCAGCAGGCCGCCGAGGTGAAGTACCGCCGCACGCTTCGGGCTACTGGATTCGAGCCTGACGCGGTGGAGCGCATCATGGCGTCGTGCTTCCCGCACGATGCGGTGTGGGTTGACATCTACATCACGTTGCGCGAGCGCTTTTGCCCGTAGCCGTGGGTGCTACGGGGTGGCCAGGATTCGAAGGGGGCCACCCGGAATAGGGACTTGTGGAAAGCGAAGCCATTTCGGCCGTATTTCCACCGGAGTTTCTACCCAATGTCCCTCGTCACCTCAGTCACCCTCGTGCCCGGGCAGCCTGGCCGCGTCCTCGAGTCCCTGCTCGAGCAGTTCCCCGACTGCAACTTCTTCACGTCGGGTCACGTGACCCAGCGCCCCGGCAGGATGCAGCCGCTCTGCCACGCTGACGGCTCGGATTGCGCCTGCCGGGCGCAGCTGCTGGACGCGCACTTCGACCATCAGTACCGCGCGTGGGAGCCGCTGCCCGAGTGCATCCACGGGAAGCCGCTGGCGTTCCAGGAGCAGGTGGCTGGGCATCCTGTCGTGATGGTGGAGCGCCCAGGGAAGTAAGAGAGAGCGACGGACGCTCCTCATGACGCCCCGATGGGAACTGTTGCTGAAGGGCTCTCCCGTGTCCTCGCCGAGGTCCCGGTGAGGCAGGGCTACCTGGAGGCGCAGGCCGGAGTCTCCTCGCTGTCAGGCTGGTACGCGCGGGCGGAGGGCGGCTACAGGCCCCTCGCCAACCTGGGCCTGTTCGCCTTCACCGAGGCCAACGCCCGTGAGCAGATGGCGGGCGTCGGCGCGCGTTTCACGTTCGGTTTGTAGTCGTGGCGGCCCGCTCCTGCGCACCGGGGCGGGCTGCCCTACCTCAACTGGCTAAACCAGAGTTCGTGATTCGCGATCAGGCTGGGGAGCAGGCGGGCGCGGCGGAGGCGGGAAGAGGGAGCAGGGGCACCTCTCGTTCGGCTCTGTGTGCGCAGAAGACCTGAGAGCGAGAAGGCCCTGCCCGAGGGCAAAGGTAGGCAGTGGTTGAAGAGGAAGCAGCGCCAGGCGCTGC
>NZ_JABUMR010000025.1:0-28313 GCF_013336725.1 Myxococcus sp. CA040A
GGAACAGCGCGCGGCCCGAGCCCGGCACGTACTGCGTGCGGTACACCTCGTCCGACTCCTCCTGCGTCAGCGTGTTGGTGAAGGCGTAGTGGAACTGCTCGGGCGTCATCGGCGCGGGGCGGTTCACGTTGGCCGGGTTGAGCAGCGTGGACGCGGTCGACTTGATGGTGGTGAACGGCAGCGTGTAGACGCCCTTCACCGGCGCGGAGTGGATGGCGACGCCCGCGGCGCCCACGCCCCTGTCCAACAGCATCTGTACGAAGGCGCCGCCGAAGGAGTGGCCCATGAGGATGGGCGGGGTGGGCAGCGCGCGGATGATGCGCTCGTAGTGGTCGACAATCTGCTTCACGCGCAGGTTCTCCAGCGGCGTCGGGTCCTTCTGGAGCGCCTCCACGCCGACCTCCAGGCCGGGCCACGACGGGGCGATGACGCGGTAGCCGGCCTTCGTGAAGCGGTCAACCCAGCCCTGCCAGCTACGGGGCGTCATCCACATGCCGTGGACGAGGACGATGGTGTCGGGCTGGGTCTGGGTCTTCTGGACGGTGGCGCTCATGGCGTACTCCCTCTTGGGTTCACCGCGTCTGCCGCGGTGTGCGTTGCTGACAAGAGGAACAGTAGAGACCTGGGCGTCCGCGAAAAATGGGGCACCGGGCAGAGGACTGTTTCCACGCGGGAAACAATCCAGGGCGCCCTACGCGCCATCCCGGCGCAGCACGAAGAAGTACGGCGCCGCCATTCCCCGGGCGTCCATCACCCCCAGCAGCGTGTTCGCATCGACCTGTCGGAACACGTCATTCGTGGGCCAGTCGTCGTAGATCATCGTCGCGCTGACCTTGCCCCGGTACACCGTCAGGCGCAGGCGCGCCTTGAACTTCTCGGTCTCCACCGCCGCCCGGTGCGGACCCACGAGGCCGCGAATCGTCGGCGACGGCCACTTCCTCGGGTCGACCGGGAACACCGACGCGCGGTCCTCCGTGTAGAACAGCAGCGGGTGCACGCTCTCCTCGTCGACGAACCGCTTGCCGTACCAGCCCGTCGCGCCGAGCATCCCATCCATCGGGTGCCCCGTCTGGAGCTCACTGCCCTTCCAGGTGCCTCGCATGAAGCCGAGCTCCACCGTGGGCAGGCTGTCGAACAACGCGAGCGCCTCTTGCGCGTCCAGCCGCCCCGCCTTCACCGCTTCGTCGAAGGTCATCGCGTGTTTCCTCCGTGCATGCGCAGCACGGGCTTGATGGCCGTGCGCGCTTCCATGTCGTGTACCGCGTCGTTGATGGCCTCGAAGTCGTAGGGGCGGCTCAGCTTCTCCAGCGGGAAGCGCCCCTCCGCGTGCAGCGCGACCATCCGGGGGATGAAGGTCTTCGGGTCCGCGTCTCCTTCGATGATGCCCACCAGCCGCTTGCCGTAGAGGAGGCGGGTCATCGACAGCGTCACCTCCGACGCTTCGGGGCTGGGAAGCCCCAGCAGCCCGCACGTACCCAACGGCCGTGTCACATCGAAGGCCTGGCGCAGCACCTGGGGCAGGCCCACGCACTCCAGCGCGAAATCCACCCCGCCCCGGGTGCGCTTGAGCATCGTCTTCGTCAGCTCGGGCTCCGTCGCCAGGAACGTGTCGGTGGCGCCCAGCTCGCGCGCCAGCTCCAGTCGGCCCGCGTCCAGGTCCACCGCGAGGATGCTCGCCGCGCCGGCGACACGCGCCGCCATGACCGCCGCGAGCCCCACCGCGCCCACGCCGAAGACGGCGAGCGTCTGTCCGGACTGGAGCCGGAACGCCTCCAGCACCGCCCCCGCCCCCGTCTGGAACCCACACCCCAGCGGCGCGAGCAGTTCGAGCGGCGCCGCCCGGTCCACCTTCACCGCGTTGTGCCGGTGTGCCAGCACCTGCGTGGCGAACGACGACTGGTGGAAGAAGCCGGAGCGGATGGGCGCCCCGCGCCACCGCATGGGAAACGAGCCATCCGGCCGCGCGCCGGAGAAGTTCCCCGCGTACCCGCGCTCGCAGTAGGCGGGATGCCCGCGCTCGCACGTGCCACACGCCCGGCAGGAGTAGTAGCTGAGCACCACCGCGTCCCCGGGCTCGAAGTCCGTGACGCCCTCCCCCACCGCCTCCACCACCCCCGCGCCCTCGTGACCGAGCACCGCCGGAAAGGGGAACCTCCCCGCCCCCGCCCGGTAGGTGAGGTCCGTGTGACAGATGCCACTGGCTGTCACTCGAACCCGCAGCTCACCCGCGCCAGGCCTGTCCAGTTCGACCTCGTCGAGAATGAACGGCCCACCCACCGCTTGAACCAGCGCCGCACGCACCGGAAGACCCATGGGGCCGCATTATTGGCACTTTGCCAATGAGGGCGCCACCGACCCCCAGCCCAATGGCAGGCGCCCCCCCTGAAACACCTACTCCGAGTTCAGTTCTGACTCACTTGCGGTGATTTCTTACAGTCCCCTATAGAACGGACTCACTGGAAAAACAAACCAAGGACGGAACATATCTATGACAAGCACGCCCCAAGGGAAGTGGATGTGGCACGCGAGACAGTGCGCTCGGCTGTCGGTCACAGGACTTCTGGCGTTGGCCGCCAGGGGTGAGGCCGCGCTCCCCGTCTCCCCGGAAGCCGGGTCGCCAGGCGAGGTCGCCGCGCTGGCGAACGGCCAGTGCCAGGTCCAGCCCCCCTTCGACCCGAACTTCGAGCCGGAGCTGGAGTGGGCCTGGAGTTCGAGCACCGTCATGCCGACCCACGTCCAGGTGATGATGACGCCCATCGTCGTGGAGGTGAACGGGGACGGTGTCCCGGACGTCGTCTTCAGCTCCTTCGAGGGCAGCAACTACACCACCAATGGCGTGCTGCGAGCGCTGAGCGGCGCGGATGGCAGCGAGCTGTGGACGGTGACGGACCCGGCCCTGCGCGTGCGCGGCGCCGCGAGCGTGGCGGGCGCGGACATCGACGGGGACGGACTGGTGGAGCTGTGTGCCATCCCGGAGAGCGGCGCGGGGTTGCTCTGCTTCGAGAACACGGGCGCCTACAAGTTCCGGACGACGGCTTCCCAGAACAGTTGGGGCGGTCCCTCGTTCGCGGACCTGGACGGCGACGGCACGGTGGAGATCCTCAACGGCCACCACGTCTTCCGCAACACCGGGGCGCTGAGGTGGGCGGGCACGGACACCAACAACGGCCCCCAGGGTCCCATCTCGTTCGCGGCGGACATCGACGGTGACGGACTGCAGGAGGTGGTCAGCGGTCGGTCCATCTATCGCCACACCGGCGTCCTCAAGTGCCGGAACACCACCATCGGCAACGGGCTTTCGGGGGTGGGCAACTTCGACGCGGACTCGAACGGGGAAATCGTCGTGGTCAGCGGCGGCAGCGTCCATCTGATGGATGACGACTGCACCCTGCTCTGGAGTCAGACGATTCCCGGGGGCGGCAGCGGTGGCGCGCCCAACATCGCGGACTTCGACGCGGACGGGCTGCCGGAAATCGGCGTGGCGGGAGCCAGCCGCTATGCCGTCTTCGAGTCCGACGGCACCGTCAAGTGGGCCAGCCCCACCCAGGACAACAGCTCGAACGTGACGGGCTCGTCCACCTTCGACTTCGAGGGCGACGGCCGCGCCGAGGTCGTCTACGCCGACGAGGTCCG
The DNA here is from genome assembly GCF_013336725.1 of Myxococcus sp. CA040A. Taxonomy (NCBI): domain Bacteria; kingdom Pseudomonadati; phylum Myxococcota; class Myxococcia; order Myxococcales; family Myxococcaceae; genus Myxococcus; species Myxococcus sp. CA040A. The sequence continues at coordinate 3,634 of NZ_JABUMR010000025.1, forward strand.
CCTGCGCATCTACGACGGCGCCACGGGCACGGTGCGCTTCGAGGTCGCGCACGCCTCCGGGACGACATACGAGAACCCCCTCATCGTCGACGTGGACGCGGACGACAACGCGGAAATCGTCGTCGCGTCGAACAACTACGGCTTCCCGGGGCCCGCCGGCATCCGCGTGTTCAGAGACCGCAAGGACGGCTGGGTGAACACGCGTCGCATCTGGAACCAGCACGCGTACTCGGTCACGAACGTGAACGACAACGGCACCATCCCCGCGCACCCCATCGCCAACTGGCGCACGCCGGGGCTCAACACGTTCCGCGCCAACAGCCAGGGCACGGGCACCACCAGCCCCTACGCCGCGGCCGACGTGACGGTGACGGAAATCACCTCGTCGTGTGACACGACCAACGGGGCGCTGACCCTGCATGCCCGCGTCACCAACCAGGGTGACGCTGCGACCTCCGCGGGCCTGCGCGTGGCCTTCTACCAGGATGACCCCACCTCCGGCGGCACGCTGCTGGGCGTGGGCATCCTTCCCACCGTGCTCTCCGCTGGTAACAGCGCGATGGTGAGCGCGACGCTCGCCTCGGCCCCCGGAGGCACCACGGTGGTCTTCGCCCGGGCGGACGATGACGGCACCGGCACGGGCCGTGAGACGGAGTGCATCGAGACCAACAACGCGGGCAGCGCGCCCGTCGACCTCACCTGCATCGCCATCATTCCGCCCGTGGCCCTCTGCCGCCACGTGTCCGTCAACGCGAGCGCCACCACCTGCTCCGCACCGGCGAACGTGGACAACGGAAGCTATGACCCGAACCAGCACCCCGGGCCCTTCTCCGTGTCGCAGTCGCCAGCGGGCCCCTTCGGCCTTGGAACACACTCCGTCACGTTGACGGTCTCCGACGGGCAGGACACCGACACGTGCACGGGCACCGTCACCGTGGTCGACGTCACCGCGCCCGTGATCGCCTGTCCGCCCGAGCGCATCGTCGAGGCCACCGGGCCTGGCGGCGCCTTCGTCACGCCCGGGGCGGCCACCGTCTCCGACGCCTGCGGCGCGCAGGCCAGCGGTCCGGCCGCCGGCACCTATCCGCTTGGAACGACGGCGGTGACGTACACGGCCACCGACGCCGCGGGCAACAGCGCGTCCTGCACCACGGCCATCCACGTGGTCGACTCCGCGGGCACGCCGCCCAGCCTCATCATGTGCGATGTGCCGCGCTACACGTCCGCCGCGCAGGTGAAGGCGTGCGGCTGGGCCACCGCCAGCCCTGGTGGTGCCCCCATCAGCGTGGTGCTGCTCTCCATCGACGGGGGCGCGCCGGTGCGCCTCACGCCTGACGCCGGAGGCGGACACGTCGTCCAGTGGTTGAGCCTGGCGGAAGGACACCACACGCTCACGCTCACGGTCATCGCCACCGATGGACGCATCGCCACCGCGAGCCGGCAGGTGACGGTGGACCGCACCGCGCCCCTGCTTCGCGTCGTCGCGCCCAATCCCGGGGAGGCGCAGCCACGGACGGTGAACGTCATCACCGAGGTGACGGACCTCACGTCGGTCCAGGTGACGGCCAACTGGGTCAACTCCACCACGGTCGGCGCGGGGACGAACCTCGCGACCATCCCGGTGACGTTCTCCGGCCCCGGCTCGCATCTGGTCCTGCTGAGAGCCACGGACGCCGCGGGCAACACGGCCGAGCAGGTCATCCAGGTGCTGGTCCAGTAGCGAGGCCCCGGGCGCTCCGTGGAGACAGTGGGCCACGGAGCGCCTGAGCGGCACATGCGGGAGGGGGCGCCCTATCGCTCTCGCGAGGTCCCTAGCGCGGCGCCTGTCCCTCGCGATAGTGCTTGAGGCAGTCCTTATCCTCGAGGCTCGCGCAAACCTGACTGAGCAGGGTCAGCCCTCGGTCCTGGCTCGGATTCGCTCGAAGGGACTCGTCGAGCCAACGAAGCGCCTCCTGACTCCGTCCGGCCCGCGCATGGTAGGCCGCCATGACTCGAAGGAGGCCCGGGTGTCGTTGCTTTCGCAGCTCGGTCTGGAGCTTTTCGAAAGCACGCGCCGGAGCGGACTCGACCTCGTGGTCCAGTCTTTCCACCGTGGCATGGATGGGGTTCACCGCACGGGACCGCGAGAAGCATGACTCCGCGCGCTCCGGCATTTTCAAGTCCAGGAAATAGTGCCCGCAGAGCGCGAGGCTCGCTGCACCCTGCTCTCGCTCGAAGTCCTTCATGAGCTTGATCCACGCCGCCCGGGAACGGGCTTGCTCGAGCGATGACGTCGCCACCGGTCCGAATTGCGGGACCCGCCCCCAGGACTGTATCGCCTCCCCGGGCCGCCCCAGGGAGTGAAGGATGAGTCCTTCGAGGAAGTGACCTTGCGGGATCCGCGAGTCGTTGGCGATGCTCGTGCGAACGTGCGCCAGGGCCTGGACATCGTCACCTTGGAGGTAGAGCAGCATGGCGAGGTAATAGGGACCGGCCTTCCTCGACCCCATCGCCACGGACTGCTTGCAAGCCGCGAGCGCATCCTCCTGCTTCCCCAGCATGTGCAGTGCGGCGCAGCGATTCGTCAGCAGCGCGCTCTTGTTCGTGACGTCACCCCGGACGTCCGTAAGCGTCACCGTCGCGAGCGAGGCCGCGTCGAGCGTTTTCAGCGCCCCCTGTGCGTCCCCGAACCCGAGCTGGATGGTCACGAGGCCTACAATCGCGTCGAGGTTGTCCGGGTCGTGCTTCAGTATCGCCTCGTAGACACGAACCCCCGCCGGCCCGTCCATCAAGTGGCCCAGCAGCCACCCGCTCGAAAGATTTGGAGCCATTGGCTCTTCGACAGCCGTACGCAGCTCCTCCAGGGTCTCGATGCCAAACTTGCGCTGGAGTCGAGGAAGCACCATCTCCACGGCGGACGTCGTCAACGGCACGGTCGAAGGCGCCTCCGGCTTCGCCTCCGTGAAGCGGAAGCGAACCTGATGTGGCTTTCCCGGCGGACACTCCAGGTCGTAGATACGGAGGTCCTCTTTGATTAAGCGCCTTCGGCGGAGTGCGTTGATGGGTTGTCCCCGGCACACCACCCCCGTCAGCCAGCTATTCGCAACCCCCATATGCGCAACCTGCAGGGCCGCCTGGGTCGACGTGCCCAGGGACGCGATTTCCGCCTGACGCTCGGATGAAAGCTTGGGAAAGAGGGCGATGAGCCCGAGCGCCGCATCTTCGTTGTCGGTCGGCGACACCACTTTCTTCATCAGTGCGGTCGCGAGTTCATCCGAGGTCTGGGTTGAAGCTGGAGAACCGGTACCACGCTCCGGCGGTGCGGCAGCCACCCCTGCGGCCCCGCCAAGTATGAGCGACGTCAGGAGGGCCCGCAGCGAGCGCGGCAACCAGCGAGAGGAAAGGGAGAAGGGCATGAACTGGCATCCTAGGGCGGCTTCATGCAATCCCTCACTCCTTTCCAAGACCACCCTCACTCAGCGGGCGCGCCGAGCAACTCCTGGATTCGTAAGGCATTGACAGGGTCCCTGCCCCGCGCGGCCTCGAGCGCCGCGCGGCCCTGCTCCACATCTCCGGCCTGGCGCCAGGCGCTCCAGGCATTCGCGTAGCAGACACGCCGGTTGTAGGCCATGACGTCCCAGGCGGGCGCGCCCTCTTCCTGGAGCAGCGGCTCCGAGGCGCGCAGGAAGTCCCGGGCCGCGCTGGCGTAGTCGCCCGACTCGTATGCGGCGACGGCCTGCTCGTAGACTCGCTCGGAGGCCTCCTGGCGCGCCGCGCGCTCGGAGGCATCCGCATCCGTGCCGGTGGGATAACCCAGGCGCTCTTCCAGCAAGGGTGGCCCCATGTCGTCCTCCTTCGTCCAAGTGGTTCGGTGCCCCTGGCACGCCAGGACCGGGCAGAACACGACACCCATCAGGGCCAGCAAGAGCGCGCGACTCACTTCGTGTAGTCGCCGTTCTGGAAGAAGTCGTGGATGGGCAGGTAGTTCGTCTGGAGGAAGGCCGGATTCGTGAGCCACAGCGAGTAGGCCTCCGCGTAGAACTCCTCGGGACTGTGGGGCCAGTTGTCGCGGGCGTACTTCGTGAAGGGAACGATGTTGTGGGCCTTCACCACGTCCACGAAGCGCTGCAGTCGCAGCGAGCGCCCTCGGGTATGGGCGAGCTCACGGGCCGCTTCCCTCCAGGCATCCTGCGAGGTGAGCACCGACGCATAGGTCACGAGCGCGGGGTTCGCCGCGTTCGCGGTCCGCAGCGCGTCACGTGCGGCGGTCCGCGCGGAGAACGCGGCGAGCAGGGTCTTGTCCAGCGCGTCCAGGTCGCTGCTCGCCGGAGCCTGCGCCACGTAGGCATCCAGGGCGGCGACGGTGGCGGTGATGGCGGAGCGGAACGCGGCGCTCTCCGTCTGGTCCGCGGGGGCGAAGGCCGCCGCGGCGGTCGTCGCGGTGGTGAGCTCGGCCTGGGCCTGCGTGCGCTGCGTGCTCAACGCGGTCTTGAGCAAGGCGATGGTCGCGGCTGGGACCTGGACGGCATCCAGCGCGGTCTGGCGCGTGCGGACGGTCCGGAGGGCCCGGTCATAGGTCGCCCGCTGAGCAACCACCGTCGGCCGGAGCGACTGCGTCTCCGATTGGCGACCCGCGACCCGTGCACGCTCGTAGCGCTCCACGGTTGGATTCAGCGCCGCGACGGCTTTGTTCTGGTCCACGACGGCCTCCGCGTGCCGCGCATGCAGCGGACGCGCGACCTGGACCTCCACGGCGTGACCGACCTCGTGAAGGATGGTTCCATAGCTGGCGGGCCGGGGGTTCGCGGCGTCTCCCAGGAAGCGGGTGTTCGCGGCGAACGCACCATCCGCCAGCTTGAGCGTGGCCCGGCTCGGTGGTGCCGTGGAGCCCTGCGGCACCGCGCCTCCCCTGGAGAACTCGCCCGCGCGTCCGTTGGGGAGCGCCTGCATGCGCACCAGGTCGACGTCCTTCAAGGCCGCGACATCCGTCGCGGGCAACAGGGCGAGGGCCGCGGCCACATCGCTCAGGTGGGCGGCGGTCCAGGTGCTGTCACCATTGACGACCTTGAGGCCAAAGGTCGTGGTGAGGTGCGCATTCACCACGGGGTCGGCGAGCTGTGGGGACTGTGGGACAGCGGCCCTGGAGAGCAGTTCGATCCGGGCATTGCCCGTGGCGTCGATGGCGACGCGCACCAGTCCCCTGGGTGAAGGAGTCGTGCTGCCAGGCGGTGGTGGCCACCCCAGCGGGACGGACTGGGTCAGCACCGTGTCCCAGCGATCCCTGCGGCTCATCTGCCACAAGAAGTACTGAAGGAAGATGAGCGCGTCGACGCTCGTGCCAGCACCCGACACGGTGGCACTGAGGATGTCTCCCTTCTTGATGCGCGCGTCGAGCAGTGCCCGGGTGCTGGCGACGGTGTGCCCCGGAGGAAGCGGACTGGAGGTGTACTCCGTCAAATCGAAGAGGGGTGCGCGAAGCACCACGGCCGGGCTCCGAGGAGCCCCCGCTGCGTGCGCCAGCTCATGCCACAGCAGCTCCCTCCCCGCGGGAGTCTGGGGCGCGTACTGCCCCGCACGGAAGACGACGTCCCTGCCAGAGGTGAACGCGCGCGCGCCCGCGGCCCGTGCGAGGCGGTGCGCTTCCGGGCCGTCATGCAGCTTCACCGAAGCCAGCGAGCCACCGAAGCGCCGCTCCGCATCAGCCCGCAGGGCTGGAGGCAGCGGCTGTCCCTGATGCCCCCGGAGCGCACTCTCCAGCCCCGTGGGCGCCCTCGCCTCACAGCCGCCCCCACCGACAGGAGGAAGGAGGCTCAGCTTGCCGAAGTCGTGTCCCAGTCCGGAGGGCGTGCCACTCACCGGCTCCAGCTCCGTGCGTGGCGCGGGTGGCACCACGCTCGCCCAGGAAGTGCCCCCGGACACTTTCGACGAAGAAGCCGTCGAACCCTCCCAGGTCCTCATTGACTGGCGTGCCATGCCAAAGACTGTGACACCTGGATGGATTCAGGCGCAAGTCAATCACCCTGGAGGCTGAGCCGTCCCCACATTCCCGCGCGGCGCCATAAATCCAGACACTCTAAAGAAAGACAAAAAACTAGAGCTCCTCCCTCCCAACCCTATCCTGCCCCGCCCAAGCCTCTCATCCCCAAGGAGAACCCAGTGAGAACCCTGCAAGGATTCACAAGCATTCGCGGCGCGCTGCTGTCCCTGCTGCTCTGCGGCAATGCATTGGCGCAGGCCTTGGTCGGCACAAGCCTGTCCGTCAGTGCTCCACAACTGACCAGCAACAGCAGCGCGAGCGGCTCACTCACCGGCTCCGTGAATGGCTCGACGGCCCGGGGGGCGACCTATCTGTTCTTGAACTATGAGTCCGCCATGGCTGCCAGTGGAGGCCAGACAAGTATCTCCGCACAGACTCATACGGACCGCCTCGTGAGCAATGCCGTGGATTCCTTTGCCGTGTCGGTAGGTGGAGACTTCAGCACCACCGTGAACAACCCCGTCCCCGCATCGTCGTCGGCAAATGGGCCCTACTACATTGGAGGGATGCGAGCGTCACTCCTGGGCACGCTCAACAACACGACGCTCAACGGCGCCGCGGCGGCGGTCATCGGCAAGGACTACATCAACAACCCCATCACCTACGCCGCCCATCTCACGGGCAAGAGCTACTTCAGCGACGGCATCTTCGTGGCCAGCGGCGCCAGCACCAGTGGCATCGCCGCGCGGTTCAACGGAGACGTCCTTGCCTCGGCGTACTACACCTTCTCGGACGCGCGCCTGAAGAAGGACATCCGCCCACTCCCAGAGGCGCTGGAGCGGCTCATGCAGCTCCAGCCAAAGACCTATTCCTATTCAGGGCCCGCGAGCGCGCTGTCCACGCGACACGGCGAGGAGATGGGGCTGGTGGCGCAGGAGGTGGAGAAGGTCTTCCCGCAGCTCGTAAAGCAGACCTCGTTGAGAGATGCATCGGGCGGAGTCGTGGGTGAGTACAAGGCGGTGGACTACGCCAGCCTCATCCCCGTGCTCGTCAAGGGCATGCAAGAGCAGCAGGACGTCATCCAGGCGCAACAAGCGCGACTGCTCCAGCTCGAAGCGGCCGTGCAACGGTTGAACTCTCCCGGCAAGCGATAGGCCACGGCGCGGCTTCAGGGGCGCGACTGCTTCCGCACCTGCTCCCAGGCCTCGATGATGCGGCGCGTTTCTTCCTGGGCCAGGGCCTGAAGCTTCGGCCCCAGCTGGGCGACCTTGTCCGGATGGTATTGCGCCACCAGCGCGAGGTACGCCCGCTTCACGTCGGGCAGCGGAGCGCCGGGTGAGACCCCGAGCACTTCCCACGCGGTGGGAGGTGTCTCGGCGGGTGGCTCGGCGGGCTCCTCGGGCTCCTCGGGAGGACCCTCGCGCGCCTCGTCTCGAGGTCGAGGCGCCTCTTCCTCACCCACCGGGTCGAAGCCCTCGGCGCAACCCGCGCACAACAACCGCTCCTGAGCCTCACCACCGTCCTGGGTGACGACGCGGACGTCACAGCAGTCGCCGCACACCACGTGGTGACACCGCTCACAGCGCGCGGCCGACGCGGCCTCCTCCAGCCCTACTCCGCACCTGGGACAGTCGTCGGGGAGCGGGGCCTCTTCTCCGCAGCGCACGCAGAACGCCCAGCCCTGGTCGAGCCGCACCTCACACTCGTCGCACTCCAGGCTCCCTTCATGCTCCCAGTGCTTCTCCTCGCCGCACCAGGGACAGAAGGGCATCAGCCACGCCAGCTTGCCCGTGCACTCCGGAGCATCACAGTCGAAGTCGAGCCGATACCCACGGGCGACGGGCCTCGGCGCGTTCTCTTCCTCGAACGACTCGCCACACGCCCAGCAACAGTTGAAGTCCCGGTGGGAGGGCGCGCCACAGGCCTCGCAAGAGGGGTTGCCGTGCTCACTCTTCCAGGAGACCTCGTCGCCACACGTCGGACAGAACGCCATGCATGGCTTCACGTCACCGTGGGTGCAACTTTCCCGTGCGGTTCGTCTCGCGCGCTCACGCTGTCCTCGCGGCGCGGGAAAGGGCGGTGTCTCACCCCGGTCCATCAACACATCCCACAGGCAGGAGCGACACACCCGCCCCTTCACCTGCACACCCGCCTGAGCCGAAGTGCCCGCGCGTGCCCGGAAGTCCGTCGCGTCAAGGACGTGCGTGCTGAGACACGTCTCACACACAGCGTCGCCACATGACTCACAGCGTCCCGCCAGGCGCCGGCTGCCGAAGCCCAGCAACCCGGCCGTCAGCGTCTCCATGCAGCACGGACAGGCTCGCATGCACTTCCTTCACCGGGAGAGGCCCCTACATGGAGCCCGTAAGTGGACGGCCCTCCTGCATGCCCGAGTCCAGAGACGAGGTCCAGAAAGCAACCCCTCACTCCGACATGTCACAAAAGCTTGGATTGTCAGTGACCCATGCGACTGGTGTATGGGGGACGCCTCACGCCACACCCCTGAGGAGTCATCCATGCGTCGTCTCGGTTCAGCCTTGCTTTCCGCCAGCCTGCTGGTCGGCTGCGGTCCCACCACGTCCCCCGAGCCTTCCTCCGAACCGTCGTCGACGGAGGCGCCCAAGGACCAGGTCGCCCCCCTCACGACGACCAATGTCGACCTCGCGCCCGAGTGCCAGGGCCTGCTCACCTTCGTGAACACCGCCGCGCCCGCGACGCTGGACGCGTATCTGCCCAGCGACGTCGTCCTCAACCTCGTCAGCCGCCGCTCGACGGCGCCCTTCGTGACGTTGGCGGAGGTCTCCGGCGTCCACCTGGTCGGCCCGGTCCGTCTGACGCAAATCGAAAGCGGCGCGCGCTCGCTGGGCTACATCACCAGCAGCTGCGTGGGCATCCTGGACGAGCTCGCGCTCTCCACCGATGACGCCGCGGCGGTGGTCTCCCTGGTCAACACCGTGAACGCCGGCACGCTGTACGCCATCCTCCCCTACGCTTGGAATGGCGCCACGACCCTGCTCGCCCTGCGCCCGTTCACCTCGGTGCAGGCCATCTCCAACGCGTCCGGCATCGGCGCGGCGAGCCTGCGCACCCTGCGCAACGCCGCCACCCAGGGCTACGACCTGGAGGTCCTCGTCTCCACGGTGAACGCCGTGCCGGAGAGCAACTGGACGGTGAAGATGGACCTCTCGTTCGACATCGAGGACGTGATGGCGGGCGCGCATGGAAATGACCGGCTGGACTACGCCACGTGCTTCGGCATCGACCCCGCCACCTTCCCGAACTCGCGCTTCACCAACCGCCCGAACCTGGCCAACGCCGCCGAGGTCCACAGCTACGTCGCGAGCGCCGCCAGCACCGCCCAGTACCACGGGCAGATTCCGGCCAGCATCGTCACCAACGGCCTGTCGGACCTGGACTCGCGCACCGCGGGCGGCACGTTCAAGGGCTGCCACCTCGGCTACGACGACGGCCCCTGGGCCGGCATCCAGGTCCACTTCTTCGTCAACGTCGCCACCGGCTTCCGCATCCTGACCGTCCAGCACTGGGTGGAGTGATTCACCCCTGAAGTCCCCCCAGGCCCTCGTCACCGGGCCTGGGGCTCCGGTGCGAGAAGCGAGGGGCCTCGCGCATGCGGACGGCTTCAGGTCTTCGCGTGCGTGGGGTTCGCGCCCGCCTTCTTCGTGCTCCTCGCACCGCCTGGGCCCCTCTTCGGGCTCGCGCGCTTCGCGGTGGGGCGGGAGGTCTTCGCCGCCGCGGACCGCCCCGAGGTCTTCCGTCCCCGCGCGGGGGCGTTCTTGCGCGGGACGCGCGCCTGCTCCGCCACCTCGGGCGTACCGCCACTCCTGGCACGGCTGACCCTGTCGCCGACCGACTTCGTCACGCCGCTGAGCGACTTCCTCGCCCGGGCGAGGACCTGACTTTCACCAATCGAGTGGGACAGCGACTTCACCTTGCCGGACGCCGAGGACAAGGCACGTCGCTCGCGGTCTGAGACCGGGAGCAGCGCGGCTCCCGCGATTCCCGCGGCCAGCGTGGTGAGTCCTATCGCGACCGCATGCGCCCCCATCTGGTCCGCGGCCCATGTTCGGGCCTGGCCCGCTCGCGCCTGAATCTCCCTTCCGCTCGGCACCCGCTCGCGCAGGTGCTCCACGGTCTGTCGGCCTCGCTCACCAACCTTCTGGACGGCCGCCCGAGCGCGCTCGCTGACCTTGCGCGAATCGGCGCCCGAAATCCGACGTCCCAAGGCAGAGGGGCCCTCCAGCCCCTTCCGCCCCGACTTGCTCGCCTGCGCCTTGGCCATCATGTTCTCCCTGGTTCCGTTCGCCCTCGGAGCCGACGTTCGCGCCCTTGAAAAAGCTAGGGATGGCAGGCCCTCACGCAACACACCTCCCCGGGTGAGGACCGCTGGCACGAAGAAGAGTCGCTGCATCCCGAGCCCCACGCCCGCCCACAAACCACCGCGCGTGGCCAGCGCGACGGCCGTACTGCCTTTCGGGCCGCGGGCCCACGCCACGCCCGCCTTGACCAGGGTCACCGCGCCGCCGAGCGCCAGGCCAGTCCTCCCTTTCTTCAGCCGCTCGAAGGCTTCACGGTCCTCGAAGAGGATGACCTCGGAAGAAGTCTGTCCCCCCAGTTGCACGCCGAGCGTCAACTGGACCAGCGCCGAGTACCCCACCAGTCGCCCCCGCACGAAGACCTCGCCCAGTCCCCAGACACCGCCGAGGACCACGCTGCCCTGTCCCAGGGAGGGAAAGACGACACAGGCATGGGCGCGAGCTCTCGCCCGGGCGAACTCAGGGGAGCGCGCTTCCAGTTTGCGCAGCGTCGCCAGGACGTCCCGGTGGAGCCGCCCATGGACAGCCAACTCCTTGCGCGCGAGCGCCAGCACCCGCCGCGCGAGCTTGACGAGCGTCTCTCGCATGCGTGCCTCAGCTCTGCGGAGAGGACCGGGCACTGGCACGCGTCTTCAAGAGCCGGGTCACCAGCATCGCCGCGGTCGACAGTCCCGTCGCCAGGGCCGCGGGGTGGCGCGGCGTCCGAGGCAGCCAGCCACTCCTCTCTCCGTTGGAGCGCTCGTCCGGGGAGCCTTCACCCGCCTTCTGGCCCTCATCGCCGTTCACACGGGCCGGCGCATTGGAGGGGGGAATGAACGTGAACTTCTGTCCGCCCAGCGAGGCCTCGAGCAGCATCCCCCCGCGTGAGTAGGCGTGGGCGGTGCATTTCGCGTAGTTGGTGGTCCCCGACGCCGCGGCCTTGAGGATGACCGCCGAGGCATTGGCGGCGAAGGCCACCTTGCCACCCTTGAAGGCTTCGATGGCGTCCCGGTCCTCGAAGAAGATGACCTCGCTCAGCGTCTGTCCTCCGATCTGCACACCGATGGTCATCTGGGAGAGGGTCGCGAAGCCGATGGGCTTGCCCTTCTCGAACACCTCTCCATGGCCGTAGGAGCCTCCCAGCACCAGCGACGCCCGCCCCAGCGAGGGGAAGACGGCGTACCCTCGCACCCGCTGGAACTCCTCCTCCAGCTCCGGATTCTTTTGCTTGAGCCGGTCCAGCGTCGCCACGACCTCTTCGTGCAGCGTCTTCTCCTGCTCCGCCTTCATATCGACCTCCAGGAGAAGAAAGGTGGCGATGACCGCATCCGCGCGGAACCGGCTGCTCGGACGAGCAGACACACCTTGCGCAGTCCGACTGCCCGGCCGAAGCGCGCGGTGCCTAACTTCGAGACATCCCCGCCGCCCGCGGGGAACAGAAGGAGGGCACGTCATGGGCTCGGCGAAGGCGAAGGGCGAGCGGCGGACGCGCGGCGACACGCAACGCCAGACACCCAGGAAGAGGCTGAAACGGCAGCCCTTGGAGCATGCGGCGGGATTCGCTCGCGACCGGGTCATCGAGCGGCTGGACGTTCAGCGCGGAGACCTCGCCCAGGCGTTGGAGGACGCGGCCCGAGGTCTGGAGCAAGCCACCCGGCGGACCCCCAGTCCCCTGTCTCAGCACATGCTCGAGACAGGCGAACGCGTGCTGCGTGGCGCCTCATCACGACTGGACCAGCACTCGGTCGGAGAGCTCATGGAGCACGCGGGGCGTCAGGTGAGACAGCGCCCCGGCTGGTTGATTTCGGGCTTGTTGGGAGTGGGGCTCATCGCCGGACGCGTGTTCCGCGCCAGCGGTGTGACGGATACCGAGGGGAGGGCCGAAACATGAAGAAGGCCGCGAACAAGAAGCAGGCACCCGCACGGGCGGACGACGGGCCTCCCCGGCGTGGGGCCCGGGAGAGCACCCTGGCGACCCTGCGCTCCGTTCAGCGAAAGGGACAGGCCGTCACGGGAACGCTCAAGGAGCGGATGCCGACCCGGGACGAGGCCCGTGCCCGTGTGGCCCAGGCCCGCTCCTGGACCGAGCGCACGGTGCGAGCCCATCCCGTGGGCCTCGGGTTGGGCGCCCTGGCCGTGGGCTTCCTCTCGGCCTCCCTCCTCCCCTCCTCCCACGCGGAGCGGCGGGCCTATACACGCGCGGCGGACAAGCTCCGAGGGCTCGCCGACGAGTTGGAGAGCTCCGGGCAGTTCGAGGACGCGGTTTCAAGCCTTCGGCGGATGGCCATCACGTCGGCGGCCGAGCGGCTGACTGAAAAAGAACCCGACACCTCTCCCAAGCGCACGGCAAAGCGCGGCGAGCGAAAAGGCGGCTGACCGCGGGCAGCCTCGAAGCAGGCCAGCGCCTCAGGGGCGGCGCGGCTTGCTCGAACGCTTCCGACGAGGCCGGACGGGAGGCGACTCTCCATGAAGGCGTGGAGGGTCGGGCAGTCGCACCCCCACTCGCATTCCGGCTTCGAAAGGACCGTGGTGCTCGCCCGGCGCGAGGTGCGCGGGGAGCCCGACCCGGTGCGAGTCATGGACGCGCCGCGCGTCGGGCGGCGCCCAGGTGCGCACTCGCACCCCCTCAAGGGCGTGGACTTCGAGTGAGCGTCCCTTCGCCTTCGCGCTGATGACCGCGTCGAGGTCGGAGTTCTCCGGGGCTTGCGTGGACGCCGAGTCGCCCCGCGTGCGCCGGGTCATGACTCGGTGCGAAGGGCCCTTCGAGGGTGTGGCCGTGCGCCCCGAGGGACGGCGACGTCGGGTGGGCTTGCCTCGACGTTCTGGCATGGGTTCTCTCCCGCTCCACACGTGGAGGCGTGACATTTCGCGGTGAGTCTCAAAGATAGGAAGGCCCCGCGGAGAGGCAGGGCCCGAGGCCCTCCTGTTCGAGAGGCCATGCCTGCGTCCGCCCGCGTCCCACGAGGCACCCAGACCCACCGGTCAGGGCGGACGACCCCGAGGATGACAGGTCGCGAGACGTCCCCAGGTTTGGGCCACGAGGGAGAGTCAACCGTGGCGAAATGGAATCCGTGGAAACGGGACGCGGAGAGGTCCGGCGCGAAGAAAGCCCGACGGGACGCGCCTTCGGGGAAGATCGGACGCCCGACGGGTGAGGTGACGCGCGAAGACACCCGCCACGTGCTCGCCGTGGCGGGCGCCGATGAAGGGCCTATCGAGACCACTCCTGACGTGCTGCTCGACGTGCCGACGGTGAAGGTGGACGAGATATCACTCGACGTGGAGAGACTGCACGCGCGGGTGGCCCTGCACGCGGAGCTCGCCAATCTGGTGAAGCTGGACGTAGGCGCGGAGGTGGACATCGACCGGGTGGCCTTGACCATCAAGGGCGTGGAGGCGCAGGCCCTGCTGAAGGTCCGGCTCCAGCGCGTCTATGAGATCCTGAATCGCGCCCTGCAGACGGTGGACAACAACCCGGAGCTGCTCGCAAGCCTTCTGCGCCCGGTAGGCCACGCAATCTCGGAGGTGGGAGAGGCCACCCACGAAACGCTTCGGCCCGGAGGCGCCATCTCCGAGGCGGTTCACGACGTCGGCGATGTCGCCAAGGGGGCCACTGGACCCGGAGGCGCGCTGACACGCGTCTTGGGAGACGTGGGTGGCACCGTGAAGGGCACGCTCGCTCCCGGCGGTGCGGTGGACGAAACGTTGAAGGGGACCCTGGGCCAGGACGGGGTGGTGGCGGGCGCCGGTCGCACGCTCGACCGGGCGCTGCAAGACGGCAAGCAGCGCCCCTCGAAGCGCAAGACACCCCGACACAAGCGCGGCCCTTCGAGCGGAGCGAAGAAGAAGCGTGTGGCCAACAAGGCGCGTCAACCGAAGCGCTGAGAAGCGCGACTCGCGCGTGGAAGTTGATGACCCGAGCCGCGCGGCCATGGCCCTGATGACAGCGGCCCTGCTCGGAAAGCCCCTCGCCGGACGCGGGGGCCCGGGTGCCCTCGGCGCTCCGCGAGTGTCCGACACCGGGGCGGGTTCGCACCGGAAGCTCGCGCATTGCCCACGGCACCGGCGAGGCCTAGTCTCCACGGACTAACCGCCTACCAAGGAAAAGCCGTGCGTCCTTTCCCCGGAGCATTCGCCGCGGCAGTCCTCGCCCTCGGCGCGGCGCTGCCCGCGCTGGCCGTCGAGCCGCCCCCTGAGTTCGGTACGGATTGGGATGACCCTCGCACGGCCGTCCCCACGGTGGAGCGGCCGGCGACGGCGTCGTGCACCGTCCGAATCGTCGACGAGAAGTTCGACGACTTCACGCCCTTCACCGGCACCTTCACGCCGCCCGCGGATTGCCCGGGGCCGTGGCACAAGGTAGTGCTGCGCATGGAGGGCAAGGTCCAGGGCGTCCAGTACGACCGCCTGGGCCACCTGGAGGTGGGAGGCGTCACCCTGTTCAAGACATCCACGCCCGAGCCGTCTCGCGAGGGAATCGCGTGGTCGGTGGAGAAGGATGTCACCGCCTACGCGCCGCTGCTGCGCCAGTCCCAGCCCGTGTGGATGCTGATTGGCAACGTGGTCAACGACACGTACACGGGCGTGCTGGACGTGCAGGTGTACCTGACGTTCTACCCGGCGCAGGGACGGCGGTTGCCCCCGGCCAGCACCGCCAGCGACGTGCTTCCGCTCGTCAACCCGCGCCGGGAGGGAAGCGCGCTGGTGGGCGAGGTGACGGTGCCCCAGAACACCACGCGGCTCATCGCGGAGGTCTACGCGACGGGCTCGGGCGGTGGCTGCGAGGAGTTCTGGTACATCACCGCGCCCACCGTCGTGCCGTACTCGTGCCCCGCCGACGCGGGCCCGTACCGCGAGGTGCGGATTGAAGTGGATGGAAAGGTGGCGGGCATCGCCATGCCCTTCCCGCATGTGTACACGGGCGGCTGGTCCAACCCGTTCCTCTGGTACGTGCTGCCGGCGCCGCGCGCCTTCAACATCCGCCCCATCGCGTATGACCTCACCCCCTTCGTGGGCCTGCTGACGGACGGCAAGCCGCACCAACTCCGGGTGAGCGTGCTGGGGGTCCCCGAGGGACGCCCCGGGTGGGACTTGCCCACCAACGTCCTCGTCTGGCGGGATTCGCACGCCGCGCGCGTCACGGGCGGACTGCTCCAGCACTCGCTGGGGGCGCTGACGAATGACTCGACGTACGCGCTGGTGGACGGCTGGCACCAGGTGGACACGCAAGGCGGCCAGCACCTGCGCGTGTCTGGTTACGTGAAGACCTCGCGCGGCTGGGAGCTGACGACGGTCGAGCAGAAGGTGTCCAACGCGAGCATGCACCGCTGGCTGGGCGACATGGAGAACCCGGACGAGCTCACCGCCACGTGGAATGACACCAACACCGTCACCGTCGTGGGTCGCGACCTCTTTCCGACGGTGAGCCGCTCCGACAAGCGCTTCGTGCTCGACGGGCTCATCAGCGTGACGCCCGAGAACCGGCTCACCACGACCATCACCATGAACGACGCGGAGGACGCGTTCGACCTCCGAGGTCTCCAGACGCTGGCGCACCGCGAGAGCAGTGACGTCTTCACCGGAGAGGCCGCGTACACGCTGGGCGTCCCCCGGGCGCAGCGCAACGCGGTGGGGACCTCCACGCATCGCTACCGGGTGAGCGGGTTCCCCGGCGACTGCTACGACCGGAGCATCTCCAGCCGCAACGGCTTCATCACCGAGGACGTCCAGCGCTGCGATTGAGCCGTCCTCCAGCAGTGTCGCTCGGGACGGGACGCCCCTGGAGCCTGGGGGCGTCTCACCCTGGCTCGTGCGGTGTTTGAATCCGCGTCCGCTGGACCCAGGCGCGGGCCTTCTCGAGTTCGGCGTCGAACCAGCTGTCCGCGTTGGCGGCCATCACCTCCTCATGGGTGAAGCCGATCTCCGCGGTGGCGGGAGGCGGTTGCTGGCGTCCCCACCGCGCGGCGATGGCTCGGGCCCATGGGGACTGGCTCCGTGCGAGCGCGAGCTGGAGGTACTTGGAATCTCCCGCGTCCGACGCGGCGCGCTCCTGGAGGGCCGCGCTCAACTCCCGCTGAGTCCACGGTGTGTCCAGGACACAGAGGACGGTGGCGATTCGCATCCGGCAATAGGGCACGGAGGAGCGCAACGCGCGCCGCACCAACTCCAGGGCGTGTTCAGGCGCATGCTCCAGGGCCAGGAGCGCGAAGTCTCCGTCGAAGGGATTGCCTCCGTAGCCCTTCACCTTGTCCACCCGAGCGAAAGCGAGCACCGCCGCGAGCACCCTCTCCCGCTCGAACTGACGGCGAAGCAGGTAGCTGGCGGCGGCATGGAGTGAATAGGGGTGATGCTCTTCCGGGGACAAGCGCTGGAGCAGCGCGAACACCGCGGGGCCTCCCGCGACGCCCGGCAGCGTGTCCAACCGCTCAATCGCATCTCCCATCGCCGAGGAGATGGGGCCGGAGAGGACTCGCGCGCAAGCCTGGACGAACGCGTCGGGAGGCAAGAGTTCCTGAAGCGCGGCCAGGGCATCACCCGCCGAGGTGGGGGCGGTCGTCCGCGCCAGGAGCCACTGCTTGCGTGCCTCCCGTGCCTCCCGCGCCCTCGCCGCGAACGTGCTGTCCTCCAGCGCCTCGAAGTCTCCGAGCAGGACGAAGCTCTGCTCGCGTGCCTGCCGCGAGCCGAGGTCCAGGGTTTCGGCTGCCTCGGCCAGGGCCTCCAGCTCCGGCGGGAGCCGGAAGACATGCTCACTGGTCGGGTGCCGCAGGAGCCCCTGGTTCTGGAGTTCCCGGATGGCGCTCACCACCAGGTCGCGGCCCGGAAGCAGGGCCATGAGACGGACCTCGGGAACCCCTGGCGCGGAGAGGGAGTGGAGGCGGGTCGCGAAGAAGTAGGGGTCGATGGTGGTCCCCTCGTCTCCGTGGAAATCGACGTCCAGGATTTCGCCAGCGCTGGAGAGGCAACAGCCGCGTCCATGGAAGTCGTACGTCCAGCCCTCGAGACCCGGGACGTCCCCATCCTCTTCGCCTTCGTCCCACTTCGGGGTGAGTCGCTCTTCGATGATACGGACGAGCCAGCGCTGACGGACGAGCTGGCGCATGAGGCAGACGAGGAGCCACGCGGAGGCTGGGCGAAAGGCAGGCGACTCGTCATCGCTCGCGGGCGCACGGCTCAGCAGGTCGCCAACCGTCTGGATGAGGTCTCTCATGGCATTTGTCGGACGGAGGTCGCCAGTCGCCTGCTCCCCCAGGCGACAGTCGCCTGGAACCGGGGAGGCAGGCCAGCTTTACCCCACCTGGGGCCTCACCGTGTTACGAGCATGCCCATGTCGAAGACCCCGCCAGTTGTTCGCCCCCGTGCCGTCCTCGTGGGCGTCCAGTTTCCCAGCGTGACGGACACGGAGCACGCCGCGGACCTCGCGGAGCTCAAGAGGCTGGTGCACACCCTGGGCTACGACGCCGTGGCGACGGTGTCCCAGCGCCGAGGGGCGCTGGCCACGGGGACGGTGCTCGGCAAGGGGAAGCTCAAGGACCTGGCCGCGCTCACCGGAGGGCCGGGAGTCATCACCTCGGGCGCCCGGGACCGGACCTCCAAGGCCCGAGCGAAGTGGGAGGCCGCCGAGGAGGACTCCGAGGCCGAGGAGACCTCCGAGGAAGGCACCGAGGCGACCGACTCCGAGTCGGAGGACACCGAGGCCGAGGACTCCGAGACGGAGGGCACTGAGACCGAGGGCACCGAGTCGGAGGACACCGAGGCCGAGGACTCCGAGACGGACGACTCCGAGGCCGAGGACGTCGACGAGGATGACGACGCCTCCGAGCCCGAGGAAGACGTCAGCGGGCCGCGCCCCACGGTGGTGGTCGTCGACCACGAGCTGTCGCCGAGCCAGTTGCGCAATCTGGAGAAGGCCACCGGCGCCCAGGTGATGGACCGCACGGGCGTGATTGTCGACATCTTCCACCGGCACGCGCGCAGCCACGAGGCGCGCATGCAGGTCGAGATTGCCCGGCTCACCTACCTCGCGCCCCGGTTGCGGGAGTCCTCGGGAGGCCGGGAGCGGCAGCAGGGGCGTGGCGCCGGAGACTCCGCCGTGGAGCTCGACCGGCGGAAGATCCGGGATCGCCTCGCGGAGCTGCGCGCGGGGCTCGCAGTCATCCAGAAGGAG
Source organism: Myxococcus sp. CA040A (assembly GCF_013336725.1). Classification (NCBI taxonomy): domain Bacteria; kingdom Pseudomonadati; phylum Myxococcota; class Myxococcia; order Myxococcales; family Myxococcaceae; genus Myxococcus; species Myxococcus sp. CA040A. The sequence continues at coordinate 22,067 of NZ_JABUMR010000025.1, forward strand.
CAGGACCATCGCAGGTATGCCCGCAGGGAGCAGCTCCGGGTGGCGCTCGTCGGCTACACCAACGCGGGCAAGTCCTCCCTGATGCGCGCCCTTACCGGGAGCGAGGTCCTGGTCGCCGACCAGCTCTTCGCCACGCTGGACACCACGGTGCGCGCGCTGCATCCAGAGACCCGTCCTCGCGTGCTCGTCTCCGACACGGTGGGTTTCATCCAGAAGCTGCCACACGACCTCGTGGCGTCCTTCCGCTCCACGCTGGATGAGGCGCTGGAAGCGTCGCTGCTGCTCTACGTGGTGGATGCATCGGACCCGACCTGGAAATTGCAGTTGGAGGTCACCCGGTCCGTGCTGCGGGAGATTGGCGCGCACACCGTGCCGAGCAAGCTCCTGCTGAACAAGACCGACCGGCTGGACCAGGCGGCGCAGGATGCACTGCGCGCGGAGCATCCGGAGGCCGTGCTGCTCTCGGCCCATCGGCCGGACGACGTGGCGAAGCTCCGCCAGGTCATCATCCAGTTCTTCGAGGCGTCGATGGTGGAAGCCCACCTGGTGATTCCGTACGCCAGTCAGGGACGCATCGGCGAGGTGTACGAGCACACCACGGTGCTCAACGAGGAGTACGACGAGCACGGCCGGAAGCTCCGCGTGCGCGGTCTCCCCGCGGCGATCGCCAGACTCACGCAAGCATTCCAGGCGTGACGCTGGCGATGACCTGTCGCCGGTGACAGTCAGCGGTGACTGTCACTGGCAACGGTCCCAAGCGCCTGGCGCAAGCCACGCCCGCCCCCAGCCCCGTCGCGGCCGATGAGCGCCGCGCACAACCCGCTGAGCAGGCCCTCGTCACGACCCGTCGGTTCCCCTGCCTCCCGTCGCTCCGTGAGCACGTCATCGGGGTGGCATCCGACGCCCCACCTGCGTTTTCTCCGCGCGGCGACATTCCCCACGACAACGGGGACTCGCGGCAGGAAGAGGCGCACCCCGGGCATTCTTGAGGCATGAATCAGGATTCAACATCATCCCTCCACTTCGACGCGCTCGGCGACTCTCCCCCGGCGCATCACTGGAGCGGTCATGCAAGAGGCGCAGGCCTGGGTCCTTCATCGCGGAGAGAAGCAGCGGGACGGCAAGAGCGTCCCGGGTGAGCTGGTCCAGGAGTCCTTCATCATCCCGGACCTCGGTCCCGAGCACGTGCTCGCCGAGCCCCTCTATGGCTGCTGGGAGGGAAACATGGGGCACGCCCTCCAGCGCGTGCCCGTGGACATCTGTCGGCTGCGTCGGGAAGACAAGGTCGTCATCGGCAACGCGGGCGTCGTGCGCGTCCTTGAGACCGGCAGCGCCGTCACGCGGGTCCGCCCGGGAGACCTCTGCCTCGTGTTCTGCAACGCGGAGCAGGACGAGCACGGCTACCCGGTCAAGGTGCTCGCCTACGACGCCAGCCACACCATGGGCCTGCTGGCCCGGAAGACGCGGCTCCCCGAGCGCGTGCTCGTCCCCATTCCTCGCGACACCCGTCACTCGCTGAAGCAGTGGGCCGCGTTCTCCCTGCGCTACATCACCGCCTGGTCCAACTGGCGACTCGCCTATGGCTGCTGGCGCCTGCAGGTCAGCGAGTCGGACTGCCCCGCGCCCTTCGTCGTCGGCTGGGGCGGCGGCGTCTCCTATGCGCAGCTCCGACTGGCCCGGTACGCCGGGTGCCGGGTGGCCATGGTCGCCTCCCAGGACGAGCGCCTGCGACACCTCGCCTCCGTGGACATCATCCCCATCGACCGGCGCGAGTTCCCCGACCTGATGCTGGACCCGGCCCTCTTCGCTTCGGATTCCGGCTACCGCCAGCGCTACACCCAGTCGGAGAAGCGCTTCCTCGCGAAGGTGAAGGAGGCGGGACGTGGCCAGGATGTCTCCATCTTCCTCGACCACATCGGCGCGCCCCTCTTCCAGGCCACGCTGAAGGCGCTCGGCCGCCAGGGCGTGATTGCCACCGCGGGCTGGAAGCTCGGCGCGGAGCTCATCGACCTCTCGCGCTCCACCGAGTGCACCAAGAGGCACCAGCACATCCACACCCACTACGCGCGCTACTCGGAGGCCGTGGCGGCGGTGGGCTTCGCGGAGGAGATGGGCTGGCTCCCTCCTGTGGACGGCGAGCGCGTCTACACCTGGGAGGAGATTCCCCAGCTCGCGCGTGACGTCGAGGAGGCCCGCGTCGCTTCCTACTTCCCCCTCTTCCAGGTCAACCCCGAAGCGCCGAGCCCCGTCCACCAGGAGGCCGCGTGACCCAGGACGCGACGGACGCGCTCGCCACCGCGAGGCAGCGGTTCAAGCACCAGTCCCGCGCCTTCGGCCTCGCGCGAGTGCTCCTCGTGGACCTCATCACGATGGCATTCGCCCTGCCGCCGGGCCTCGTGGCGTGGTGGTCATGTCTGCTCTTCCTGCGCTGGAGCTGGAACAGGCCCGGGTTCGCCGCGTGGGCGCTGCTCGCGCCCGGAGTCCTCGCGGGAGTCTTCCTGGCGACGTGCTGGCTCATGCGCCTGTGCATCCCTCGCATGCGGCCGGGCACCTACGCGATGGAGCTGTCCCGGGACTACCTCGCCTGGTACTCGGTCCTCTGTCTGGGGCACGCGGTGCGCATCTGCGGACTCCAGCCGTTCTTCTTCACGTTCTACGTCACCAAGTATCTGTACTGGCGGGCCATGGGGGCCCGCATCGCGTACGGGGTGAACTCGTCCCTCTTCGCCATCCTCGCGGACTACCCGCTGCTCACCATCGGCAAGGGCTGCACGATGGGCGCGAATGTCTTCGTCCTCGGGCACGTGTTCCTCGGCGACAAGGTGCAGTTGGGCGAGGTGAACATCGGTGACAACGTGTTCCTCGGAGCCGGCGCCATGGTGGGGCCCCGGACGACCATCGGCGCGAGGAGCTGGATTGGCATCAACAACAAGCTCTTGAAGGACACGCTGCCGGAGGACTCTCGTCTCGAGAACTTCGAGTGGGAGCACTTCAACCCGGCCCGTGCGCAGGTGACGCCGGCCCCCCAGGCTCCCGCCGAAGCGAGCGCGCCATGAAGGTGCTGGAGCCACGCCTGGGCATCCAGGTGCTGGGCCATGGCCGTTCGTGGCCTGGAACGCGGACCGTGTCCAACGCGGAGCTGCTCGCCCGGGACACCGAGCAACAGGGCCGCTCCGCCCAGACGCTGGAGGCGCTCGGCCGGAAGCTGCGAGCGCGACTGGGCTTCGGCCAGAGATACCTCGCGAGACTGCCCGGAGCGCTCCTGGGAGAACCGCCCCTCGCCCCAGGAGACGAGGAGACCAGCGAGTCCCTCGCGCTGACGGCGACCCGTCGCGCACTGGGTGGCCATGGCGGCGCCGACATCGAAGCGCTGATTCATGGCACCACCACGACGAGCCGCTACACGGGCTCGCAGGCCGCGGCCATCCTGGGACGGCTCGACAGTCATGCCGCGGCCTATGAGCTCAAGGCGGGGTGCTCCACGTCCCTGGCCAGCCTGCATCTCGCGATGGCCTTGCTGGGCAGCGGCTACGACAACGTGATGGTGAGCTGCGCGGAGACGCTCTCCAAGGTGATGAACCCGGCCCTCAAGGAGACCTGGTTCATCCTCGCGGATGGGGGCGCGGCCCTGTGGCTTCGCCGTGAGCCGACCTCGCCCGACTTCGAGGTTCGCCAGTGCCTCTACGCCACCGACGGAACGCTGGTGGACCTGTACACGACGCCGGGGAGACTGCCTCCCGACAGGAACGTCCTGGAGCAGGGGGGCTACGCGATGGCGGGAGATGGCACCCGGCTTCGCGAGGAGGCGCTGCGACGCTACCTGGAGATGCTCCGCGCGATGTTCCCTGGCGGCCAGGGCCTGGCGCGAGTCCGCTGGGTGGTGGCCCACCAAATCAACCGCAAGCTCATCGAGCAGGTCTGCGCGGAAGGAGGACTCCAGGCCCGCCTCGTCTGGAGCGCGGACCGCGTCGGCAACATCGGCGGCGCCTCCGTCCTCTTCTCGCTGTCGGAGGCGCTGGAGCAGGGACTGTTCGCGCCGGGGGACTCGGTGCTGCTGATGAGCGTGGGCGGAGGACTGTCCTTCGCCATGCAGCACTGGGTGAAGCAGTGAACCGGCGGAGCCCCGACATGGACCTGCTCGAACGCATCAAGAAGGCCCTGCGCATCGCCGGCATGGAGGAGCTTCCCTCGGGCACCTCCGAGCCCCTGGCCGCGTACGGAATGGACAGCTTGCTGATGGTGCTCGGCGTCGCGGCGCTGGAGAAGGAACTGTCGCTGCGCATCTCCGGGCGGGACTTCTCCGAGCAGGCGTTCCACAGCCTCGACTCCCTGACCGCGTGGCTGCGAAAGCTGGGCGCCACATGAGGGTCCTCATCACGGGAGGCGGCTCCGACATCGGACGCTCCATCGCTCGACGACGGCTCGCCCTGGGTGACGAGGTGTTCGTGACGGCGTCCTCGGAAGCCTCGCTGGAGAAGCTGCGGGCGCGGTATCGAGACGACGGGCTGAAGGCCCAGGGGCTGGTGCTGGACCTCACCGCGCCCGGACGCAGCGACGCGGCTCTGGAGGGACTGCTCGCCCAGGGCCTCCAGGGACTGGTGCTGAATGCCTGGACTCGGCGCCCTCCCCTGCACCGCTTCCATGAACTTCCCCAGGCGGCGCTCGAAGAGGATGTCACCGCGAACCTGATGGGCAACGTCTGGCTGCTGCGCCGCCTGTTGCCGTCCATGGTCGAAGCCCGCTGGGGCCGCATCGTCTTCATCTCCAGCATCTCCACCGTCAGCGGCACGGGGCGCTATGGCGCGTACATCCTGTGCAAGTCCGCGCTGGAGGGGCTGATGCGCAACCTCGCGGTGGACTACGGCGCGTTCAACGTCCTGAGCAACACCGTGCGGCTGGGGCTCTTCAAGACGACGCGGACGAAGAAGTACTGGTCCAGGCCCCTCTACGTGGAGCGGATGGGCGGCGTCATCCCGCAGGGGGGGCTGGGTGAGCCCGAGCACGTCGGCGAAGCGCTCGACTCCCTGTTGTCCGCGCACCAGTACATCAACGGCGCGGTGCTGGATGTCACCGGGGGCCTCCCCATGTTCCGATTGGAAGGAGTGTTGAAGCCATGAGCTTCTTGAAGCCCACCGCACCGGTGTACCTGCTCGGGCCCCGCTCGTGGCTGCCCGCGAAGGTGATGACCAATCAGGACGTACTCGACTGGATGGGGACTCGGGCGCGTCCCAGTTGGATTACCCACAGGACCGGCGTCGAGAAGCGGCACTGGGTGGAGCCGGAGCAGGCGTGCAGCGACATCGCGGCGGCGGCGGCCCTGCGGCTGCTGGAGGACTGCGCCATCGACCGACGGCGAATCTCCCAGCTCCTGCTGGCCACCGTGTCGGGTGACTTCCCCACCCCGCCGACCTCGCCACTGGTCCTCCCCAAGCTGGGACTGGATGGCATTGGCGTGCTGGACCTGGTGGCCGCCTGCGCGGGCTTCACCAGCGCCGTCCATGTGGGAGCAGGACTCGCGCTGGCCACGGGGAGCGACCATCTGGTCATCGCCGCGGACATCCGCTCCAAGTTCCTCAACCGCGAGGACCTGGCGACCACGGCCCTGTTCGGTGACGGGGCCGCCAGTTGTCTGGTGACCCCGCGCCCCGAGCAGGCCGACTATCAACTCGTGGCGAGCGAGCTGGGTGCGGACGCGTCCATGGCGGACATCATCGCCATCCGTGCCGGAGGCTCCCGCCTTCCCCACCACCTGAACGATGACCCGACCAAGGTCTTCCTGAAGATGGAGCACGGGGCCACGCTGTTCATGAAGGGTGTGGACAACATGTCGGCGGGCGCGGCGTCACTGCTGCGGCGGCTGGGTATGAGCGTGGCCGACGTGGACTGGTTCGTCCCCCATCAGGCCAACCTGCACCTCATCCGGGCCATCACCGACAAGCTGGGGGCGGACCCCGCGAAGGTGGTGGAGACGGTCCAGTTCACAGGCAACACGTCGGGAGCCAGCGTGGGCATCGCGCTCGCGCACCTCCAGGAGAAGCTCCCACTGCGCTCAGGGCAGAGCGTCCTGCTCATCTCCGCGGGTGCGGGAGGCGCGTCCGCCTGCGCGCTGCTCAAGCGCCTCTAAACCAGAGTTCGTGATTCTCGAACGGCCTCAGACGGCACGCCTGAGGTCGGCTCGGCGCAGGGATGGACTGGCAGAGCGTTGGGCGTTGCGAGCAGCGAGGTAGGCATGCACCCGCACCATGAG
>NZ_JABUMR010000026.1:0-13732 GCF_013336725.1 Myxococcus sp. CA040A
TTCGTCGCGCCCACGAAGGCCGCCACCTGTCGGGAGAAGCTGGCGCCCTTGCGGACCTTGGCGTCCGTGCGGCTGACGGTGCTCATGTCGAGGCCACCCGCAGCGTGTAGAGGATGGGCGTCCCGCCCAACTGCACGGGCGGGTCCGTCGCCAGGACAGTCCAGGTGCGGCCCTCCAGCGGGCCCACCTCGTCACCTGGCGCCGGCACCACGGACAGGCCGCCGGCCGCCACCAGCAGCTTGCGGCGCGCGGCGCGCACCGTGCTGCCCTTCGCCAGCGAGTCGCCCTCCTTGTCCTGCCCGCTGTCGGCCTGCACCTGCACCGTCACCGGGTACGTGGCCACCGCCACGGCCGGCGCCGAGGTGGCAACGTCGTACGCCCCCACCGTGCGCCGGGTGAGCGTCGCCGCCTGGCCGTACTTCTTCAGCAGGGCGAGGGACTTGCGCACCAGCCTGTCCGCCTGGGCACTCACCCTCGCACCACCTGCAGGGAGCCAATGCCCGGCCGCGTGCGCACCAGCGGCGACAGCACCTGCGCCACCTGGGCCGGAATGGGCACGTGCGTCTCCGCCGTCGTCTTCAGGGGGCCGACCTGGACGCCGCTGTCCACCACGGGCCCCAGCCCTGCCGTCCAGTCCTCGGGCATGAGGCGGAAGGCGAACTCCGCCACCGCGCCACGCAGGCGCAGCGGCACCGTGAGGGGCGACACGTCCACCCCGTCCAGCCGCACGCCACGCCGGGGCCACGCCAGCGCCTGGGCCTCGCTGACGCGCGCCCCCAGGTACTGGTAGTGGGTGTCCAAGAGACTCGTGGCCCACTTCAGGTGGCGCTCCTTCTGCTCCACCGTGGCGGCCTCCCACGCGGCGTTGTGCGCTCGCGCGGAGTGGTAGGCGTCCGCCTCCACCAGGGTGCAGTACGAGTCGGCGGCAGGGCCGCCCGGCGTCGCGTCAATGGGCATGGGCGGTTGCTCCTTGGCCTACTCGCCCTTCGGCGCCTTGAAGGCCTTCGGCGCCTTGGGGCCCTTCGCGTCGGTCGGGGCGGGCTCTTCCGGGGCCTTCGCCAGCTCCGTCGCCGCCTTCGCCTCGCGCGCCTCGGACAGGAGCTTCTCCAGCTCTGACGGCGCCAGAGCTCTGGCGCTCGCCGCCTTCGCCTCGCGCAGCTCTGCCCGGAGGCGCTCCATCTCCGCCTGCTGCGAGTCGATGTGCGACTTCGCGTCCTCCAGCGCAGACACCAGCTTCGGGTCTGCGGCACCGGCGGACTCCGCGCTCGCCTTCTCCTTCACCCACTTCGCCTGGGCCTCCTCGTACTCGCGCGAGTCCACCTGGAAGGCGCTGTGGTACTTGCCGAGAATGTGGAGGGCCGTCGCCGCGTGTCTCGGCACCTCGGCCACGCCGTCCTTGAAGTCGAAGCCCGCGAGGCTGCACGTCTCCCCCTCGCGCGGACCCACCAACGCCACGTCCACCGTCAGTCGGTTTCCAGCCATGTGTTGCTCCACAGGGAATGCGCCCAGCACATGCCGGGCGCGAGGTTGAGGGCCGCACCCGCCCAGGCAGGAAGTCCCCGCGGGCAGGCCCAGCCGAAAAGCGCGTCGCTCAGTTCTTCACGCCCTGGAGCACCGCCAGCCCCAGGTCGCTGAACACCGCCAGCCCGCAGTAGAACTTCACGCGGGTGATGGACTCGTCCTTCGACTCCGCCTCGCCGATTTCCGCGACGTGGATGCCCATCTGCTTCTTCGCGTGCAGCCCGGCGATGCCCACCTTGCGGGTGCCGTCGTCCAGGCACCCGGCGAGGATGCTGGTGCAGGTGGTGCTGGTGCCCTGCGTCTGATTGGTGGGAATCCAGTCGTTCCGGAAGATGGGGACACCCTCGTACACGAGGACCTCCTCCACGCCGTCCGCCAGCTCCACCGTCTCGATGATGCCGGCTCCGCCCTGCGTACGCAGCAGCGTCTTGAAGGAGCGAATGGTGCGGCCCGGCATCATGAAGAAGTCGAGCTTCCCGTCCTTCGCGGTGACCTTCTGCCGGAGCTGGTCCAGCAGGTCGAAGGAGAGGTCAGCGCCGTTCGGCCCGGCCACCAGCGTCTGGCCCGCGCTCGCCAGCCCCAGCAGGCCCTCGAACTCGTCATTGGCGCCGGTGCCATTGACGAGCAGGTTGGCGTACTTGCGGCCCACCGCCTTGGCCTTGCCCGCCACCTGGAGCGACTTCTGGTCGGTGGTGTCCGAGTGCGTCGCCTCGATGAAGTTGTCCACCTCGGCGTCGCCGATGATGCGCTTCAGTGCGCTCGTCACCTGGACGAAGGTGGTGGGCGACTTGGCGGTGATGGTGCCGCCGACGCCCAGCATCTGCACGTCGCCCAGCGAGGACTCGCGGTTGTAGACAATGGCGGGCCCCTCAACCGGGACGAAGGGGAGCACCTGGTAGAAGGAGTCAACGGTGACGATGCTCTCGATGATGCCGCCGACGAGATCGTCCTGAGTGAGCTTGCCAGCCTCGACAAGGGTAATGGAAGACATAGGAAGGCGCTCCTCCTCGGAGCGAGGGAAAGAACGGCAGAGGGAAGGCGCGCCAAGGGCGGGGCTGCGGGGAGCCTTTGGCGACGTCTGGCTTTGAGGAAGAGTGACTGCCTCCGGGAATCCCTCCCGGTTTGTCGCGAGCCGCATCACGCGCACCCGCGACGGGTGCTACTTCTTCAACCCCTTGGAGATACGTCCCACCGGGGTCAGTTTGCCGCTACTCCCGGGAATCCCTCCCGAGTTCGCCCCCGAGGGCGTCCCGCCGCCCGAGGAACCCGTGCCCTTGAAGGCACGAGCGAAGCGCGGGTCCTTCTTGAGCTCCAGGACGTACTCTTCGACCGTCATGGGGCTGCCCGACTTGCTGTCGCGAGGGTTGCCCTTCTCGTCAGTAATTCGGACCAAAAATTCGCCGTCTTCCTCGACCAAAGTCACGTTGGGCGCGACGATTGGTAAGAGAAGATCGACAGCCCCTTCATTTTTCACGAGCGCGTCGCGGACGGCGGACTCGGCGATGCGGGTGTGGAGAACGGACGTCAGCCGCTTCACCTCGGCATCTTTCTCGCCCAGGGTCTTGGTGTGGTTCGCCTCCAGCGTGGTGCGCTGCTTCTCCCACGCCTCCGCGCCCTCCTTCCCCTTACGCGCTTCGGCCAGTTCCGCGCGCAAGTCGGCCACCAGCCTCTCGACTTCCTCCGGCGCCTTCCCCAGCTTCGTGAATCCGGCGAGCTGGTTCTTCAGCTCCTTGCCAATGTCGCGCTCCTTCTTCAGCGTGTTGGCGAGGGCGGAGGTGTCCAGCCGCTTCGCCAGCTCCCCGTCGAGGGTGAACTTCGGGGCCTCGCCCTCCGCGCCGTCCTTCTTCGCGTACAGCCCGCGGTACGTCTCGGGCACCTCGTCCAGCTTCTCCAGCTCCGGCTGCCACTCGAACGGCATGTGCGTCTTCTCCTCTCGTCCTGCGCGCGGGTCCGTTACAACTTCGCCCGCTTGAAAGCCGCGGCCTCCGCCGCGTGCAGTTGCTCCAGCGTCAGCGTCTTCCCGCTGGCGTCGGTGAAGCGCCCCAACGGCAAGCGGCCGTCACGCCACAGCCGGGCGCGCGTGGGCCCGAGGACCTCGTCCTGGAATGGCGTGGGCTGCTTCCGGAGCCACTCCTCGTAGGACAGGCCCTTGGGCACCTGGCCGACGTTCTCCCGCGTCCACTTCTGGCGTTGGCGAGAGATGGCGGCCGCGCGGTCTATCTCGGACATGGCTTTCCAGCGCGCCTCGCCCGCCTTGGCCTTGGCCTCGGCACGGAAGTCGATGTCCCGTTGACGCCTTGTGCGTGTGTCCGTGACAGAGGGCCGGTCTCCCACCATTTTCACGCCGTCAATGACTGGCGACGTGGTTGTGCGGCAGCCTCGGTGGAAAGGAGGACGGCGTCCGTCGCGCACGGGGAACACCTTCCCGTCCAGCGCCATGCACCCCAGCGTGGTGCGGCCATCGAGGGTGGCCACCAAGCGGACGAACTGGACGATGTCCGCGTTCGCCTTGAACACCTCCTCCCGGGCCTGGGTGGAGACGTGGTTGGTGGCGGTGCGAATCACCGACTCCGCGTTGCGCCGGCTCGTCTCCAGTATCCCGTTGGAGTAGCCCTCGGCTCGGGTGCCCATGACTTCGCGCACCATCTGCTGCGTCGTCTTGCCCTCCACCACGCCCTGGCGCACGACGCGCCCCAGCCTGTCCACGTCGGCGGGGGCGAGGGCGTCCGCCCAGTCCTTCAGCACGTGCCCCTCGAAGGGCCGAGAGAATGCGGCCGCGTGCAGCACCTCCGCGGTGGGCGTGGCCACGGACAGCTCGACGATGAGCGTCTCCCGCAGCACCGCCGCCTGCCACCTGGCCTCGTGCAGCGCGAAGGCGCCCAGCTCCTCAGTCATGAGGCCCATCGCCGTGCCGTACGCCTCGGCGCGCACGCCGCCCACCCTGGCCAGCATCTCCTCCATGCGCCGCGTCACCTGGGGCCCGGCGTCGTACCCGCCCGCCGCCTCAATGCGGGACAGGCGCTTCGTCAGCTCGGCTTCCAGGTCCTCCTCGGACTCGTTGAGGACCTCCACCACGCGGCGGACGAGGCCTGCCTTGTAGCGCTCCACCTGCACCCCGTGGGCGATGGAGCGCTCCAGCAGCTCCTCGTTCATCGTCGGGCCGGTGCTCACCAGCAGCCCCAGGGAAGGCAGTCGTTGGACCCGACGGCGGTTTCCACCCGGACGTCCGTAGCGGAACTCGGCGTGGCGCCCACCGCACGCACGACCGTGGTGAACTCCGGCCGGGGCAGGAAGACAGCGTGAAAGACGCGCGTCACCTGGACGGAGTGCACCACCGTGCGCTCGAGGATCTCCTCGTTGGCCGTGCGGGTGGTGCCGCTCACCGGCGCGCCCTCCACCGCGCGAAGAAGGCGCGCAGCCCCGCGCGGTCCAGTTCCACGGCCCCAGCCTCGAGCGCCGCCGCTCGGCGCGGGGGCGTCAGGTCGTAGTGCGGCTTGCTCGCCTTGGGCGGGGCCTGAAACCACTCACGCTTCAGGCCGATGCGGGCCGCGAAGGCGTGCAACTCCTCCTCCCCGCCCGGGTCGCAGGAGAGGTGGCACCACTGGTGCCCGTGGGGCGCGCCTGCCCGACGGGTGGCCGCATCCTTCGGTGGCGGGTGCGGGACGAGCTGGTCGACGTAGACGCTCACGCGTCACCGCCGCGCGTGCACTGGCACTCGGTGGCGGACGTCCACGCCGGACACCCCGTCTCCGCCGGGTGCCACCGGGCACCAGCCACGACGAGGAAGAGTTCACTCATGTGCCGGACGAAGAGCTCGTCGCCCACGCGGACCATGCGGCCACCAGGGATGGCCGGGGTGACGAGGAGGGCAACGTCAATGCGCATGCCCCCCAGGCTCACCCGTGCCGAGGACACCTTCCGAAGTGGCAACCGGTTAGGGCTCGCGCGTCACGCCCGTTCGGGTAGTGTCACCCAACCACACGCAGAGAGGGAGTGAATGGCAAAGGCAAAGGCAGGGTTTCAGATCGGCGACATCGTAAGGCTCAAGAGCGGCGGCCCAAACATGACGGTGAAGTTTCAGTATGCAACCGGCAACTACTCTTACAAATGTCAATGGTTCGCGGGCAAAAAACTAGAGGAGGGGGAGTTCCCTATAGACTCGTTGGAACGCGCCCCGGCGAATCCACCACCCCCTTCCCCTGGCACGAGCGGGCAGAGCACATGACCCCCGCCGACGCGGCCAACTGGATGCTTGGCCACCTCCACCGCGACGCGTGCCTCTATCAAGACGACGTCGTCGACATGCTGGTGAAGCACGGCGCAGACGCGTTGTTGCGTGAAAATGCCGACGGCAACGTCGTGCTCGCCAAGCCGCTCCTCGACGCGTTCATGGCGCTCACCACCGAGACAGTCGTGTGGGTCAAGCCAGAGCGCTACTGGCGGTGGCGTGTCCCCGAAGATGAGCCCGGTCGCGACCAACGCGGTTGACGAGGTCGATGATTGGCAGGGGCGCTGCGGCCTTCACCGCGTCCGCACCCTCACGAGCGCTCCCACTTCGGGTACGGCAGGCTGGGCGGAAGACGCCGGCGGACAGCGGGACGCAGCCCCCACAGGTAGCGGTGATTGCCCCGGTGGCGCTGTCGGCGCGTCACCCGGGGCAGCCACTCCCGGAGCCAGCCGCGCAGGTCCTCGCCAGGCGCCGGCCACTGGGCGCCGGACTCCACCAGCTGCGCCACGGCGTACCGCCAGCCCTGCTCCCTCGCCCTCACCTTCTGGGCGGCGCGCGCGCTGAACACCGTCCCGTCGGGCAGCAGGTGCAGCGTGCGCGGCGTCGCCCGTCCCCGGTACACCGCGTTGTGCGCCTGGTAGATGGTGCCCACGTGCCCGGGGAACACCAGCTCGCCGCTCGCGGTGGTGCGGGCCTCCGGGTCCGCGAACGACTGGACGCCCACCACCCCGTCGCGCGCCAGCACCTCGAAGGCCCGCGCGAGGAACCACGTCTCCCCGTTGGCGGGCACCTCGTCGAGCAGCACGAAGCGCCCGAGCTCCACGGAGGACGCCGCCCCGCCGGGGAACACGGCCAGCGACTTGTCGTTGACTGGCTGGGACAGCACCGCCACGCCCACCAGCGCGCCGCGCCGGTGAAGGCCAAAGCGCCACCGCGCCGCTGGGTAGGAGCCGCTGTAGTGGTGCGCCTCGACGAAGGCGCGCGCCTCGGTGTCTCGGGCGAGCGTGGCCACCTCGTACTCGCGCGTCTGGATGGGCTCCCCCGCCGGCCGGTAGCTGGCCCGCCTCGCGCCCCACCGCTGAACACAGGCCGTCAGCACCGCTCACCCGCTCTCGCCCCCCGAAGCGCGCGCAGCTCCGCCAGCAGGCCCAGCACCACGCGGGGCTGGAAGGCCAGCACGTGGCGCGCTCGGTCCGGCACGGCCGCCACCGGCCCAGCCACGTGCAGGAAGGCGCCCGCCGAGCACACGGCGGCGACACGGGCCGTGCTGCGGGACTCCAGGGGCAGATGAACGCTCGATGCCGGGTCCTCGGCCAGGTGGGGCGACGTCTCTGCCGTCTCCAGAGTCCAGCCCTCGTCGTGCCGGGCGGCCGCGCGGGCCACGCGCCCGAGCTCTTCCAGGTCCAGCTCGCCGGCAGCCTGTTCTGCGGTGCGCACCGTCTGCCCAGGTTCCGAGGAGTTTCCTCCCGGTTCCCCTGTCGTTTCGGGCGCCTCACCGTGCGCACCAACCAGGCGCGCCAATGCCTCCCGCACCGCGCGCTGCTCAAGCGCGGCCGCACAGTGGACGCAGGCCGTGAGGCGGCTGGCGTCCATCGGCTCTGAGCAGCAGGAGCAGCGAGGCCAGCGGCGCGCCCTCACCCCGGGTGCCTCCCACCGCGGTGGCGTGGCTCCGCACCGAGTGCAGGTGGCGCAGGCCTCCCTGAGCCGCTCCCCGCACTCGCACCGAGCCGCTGACGCCCCCTCCACATCGGCGAGCACGGACGCCACCTTCAACGCCAGCTCGGCCCCCATGGCACGGAGCCGCTTCACGCAGCACCTCCAGCGGGGGCAGCGGGTTGCCCTTGCGCGGGCTGTTCGCCGCTGGACTCCTTCGCCCCCTGGTCGGGCTGCTGGGGCCGGGGCTCGTCCTTCGGCTCCGAGCGAAGCGTGCCCAGCCTGGGCCCCTCGGCCTCGAGGTAGTCCGCGTCCAGCTCCTCGTCGAAGTCCGAGGAGAGGGTGCTCCGGCGCTGCAGCTCCTTCAGGAACGTCTTCCGGGAGATGTCGCCGGCAGCCCGTGCCTTGAAGAGCACCTCCAGCCCCTGCGCGTCCCCCTCCTCCACGCCGAAGTCCGTGTGGACGGACACCTTCAGCTTGTCGTCCGGCACGTCCAGGGACACCCACTGGGCCGCGAAGTGGAAGGCCAGGGCCAGCGAATCGCCGAAGCGGCGGGCCATGGACTGGAGCTTCGAGTAGCTCTGCCCGGTGTTGATGTCCTTCTCCGTCGCCGTGGTGTTGCTCTTCCTGCGGACGACCAGCTCGATGCTTAGCGCCGCCATCTGGTCCTCCAGGCGCTCCAGGTCCTTCGCACCGGCCTCGATGGCAGCCCCGGTATGCTCGACGTAGTAGAACTTCCCCTGGGGGTTGGTGGTGGTGAGTAGCGAGTGGGGGCCGATGGTGATGCCGCCCTGCCCTCTCGACTTCCCGAGGAACTCTACGTCCTCGGCGCTCATCCCTTCCGTGCTGGTGCGCTCTTCCCGCGGCGACTCCTCCGCCACACCCGAGGCCGCCAGGATTGGGAACCGCGCCACGGTGAGGATGTTTCGCTGGTCACTGGCGGACTGCCAGTGCTCCAGGTTCTTCTCCACCAGGGACAGCAACGGCGGGCGGATGAGCATGAAGCCCTTCGGCTTGCCCGCGTACCAGGTGACGAGGGGGATGAAGCCCAGCGTGTTCTCCCCGCCGTCGACCAGCGTCCATGCGCCTTTCCCCTCCCGCTCGAAGAGTTTCCACTCCTCCCGCTCGATGACGCGCACCCGCTCCACGGCGACTTCGTCGTAGCCGGACACCTTCGTCACGACCTCGCTGATGCGGACCTGCGTCAGCACCTGGGCGCCGCCCTCCACGGTGGCGTAGGCAGCCAGGAGCGCGTCAGCGGGCACGTGGACGAAGTAGGGGCGGATGTCCGCCTCCACCTCGTCCGCCCGCGTCTGCACCTGGGCCCTGTCCACCTTGGGGAAGTCGACGAGGATGTGCGTCAGCCCCTTGCCCAGCCCGTCCGTGAAGACGTTGCGGGCCCAGGACGTCAAGTCGTTGCCCTGCCTGTCCACGTCGCCCACGAGGTTGTGCAGCTCCTCGGGCGCGGAGTCGGCCAGCACCACCGGCTTGGTGAAGGGCATCTCCGCCAGCGTGGAGAGGGACGTCTCGAAGTAGTTGAAGAGGAAGCTGCGCTGGAGGCGCTCGTTGTAGGCCTCGTCGGACTCGCGGGCGTGCCGAGGCAGGTACGTCGTCGCAGCGGCGCGCATCGCCTCCGTGCCCCCCTGGAGGGCCTTCACCATGGCCCAGTGCGGCTCCATCGCCTTGTAGGCGCTGCTCTTGTTGCTCACATCGGACGTCATGGGCGGGCCCTCTCTGCATGGCCGGGGCGGCGGAGGTGGACGTACTGCCAGGCCCGGAGGGACAGCCGGGACAGGCGCGTGGACTTCCGGAATTCGAGGTAGGCGTAGAAGCGCAGCACCAGCACGGTGGAGTCCCGCCGGGCGGCACGGGGCAACCCGCGCCCGCGCAGGCGCCAGGTGGAGGCGGCACGGCGGCGCGCGGCCACCGGCGGGGTGGGCGTGCGGCCGGTGGCGCTCACGTGGACACCAGACGGAAGGGGCCGCGCACGTCCGTGTTGCCACGCTCCGCCGCTCGCAGGGCCAGGCGCACCCGGGCATTGGGCGCCATGGCATGGGTGGCAAACAGGGCGCCCCTGGCGAGGTCCGCCCCGCTGCCCACGGCGTCGAAGGCGTCGCGTGGCTCTCCCACGTGGAAGTCACCCTCGACGCGGAAGAGACGCGCATGGACGCCCACCAGGAAGACTCCTCCCAACTCCTGGCCGGACTCCACCCGCGCCCAGCCCGCCGTCTTCAGCGCCTCGCGCAGGGTGTCCACGAAGGCCGTGGCCATGTAGCGCATGAGGGCGCCGTCCTGGGTGGGCGGGGCCGGCGGCGAAAAGGCGTACCGCAGCACCTGCCCCATCCGGTACGAGGACGTGAAGCCCATGACGAAGGGCCCCGTTCGGAACACCTTCTCGTCCCTGCGGAGGACGAGCTGCACGCCCGCTGCCCCGGCACTGTCCCCGCCCAGGCACACGCGGCCCTTCGCCACCACTCCAGCAATGCACGTCACGCTGCCACCTCGGGCGTCATGCGGCGGACGGCGGACTCGCCGCGCACCAGGGTGAAGAGAGAGGCCACGGCGTCACCCATGTCGGCCGGGCCCGCCAGCAGCAGGTGCAGCGCCTCAGGCCGGGAGGGCGTCAGCGCCCCCTGAATGGAGGCCACGTCCGTCGCGGACAGCACCGCGGGGCCGCCCGGGTGGGTGTGCCAGTCGCCCAGGTAGTGCAGCTCTGGGTGGACACGCGCCACCAGCCGGGTGTCCCGCGCCCCGTCCGACTCGTAGCCCAGGCGGCTGCGACGCGCGCGCCTTCCCGGGCCCGTCAGCGCCAGCACGTGGGCCTCGCCGTCCACCACCTGCCCCAGCAGCAGCCCGCCCGTCTCTAGCGGTGCACGCACCCGGGCCAGGCGCTGGGCCTTCGCTAGCACCACGCTCCGCACCCAGACGCGGTACGGGCCGGACACGTACAGGACGGCACCAGGTGCCTGCGCCATGGCGCACGCTGCGCTCACCGGTAGCTCCCCACCTTGAAGGTGTCGGCATCCTTGCCCAGCATCAGCTCCGTCAGCGCCCACACCGCGGCATCCATGCGGTTGGGGCTCCAGGTGGACTCCCCGGGCACCCAGGTCGTCATCTCGTCCTCGAGGGCAGGCAGCAGGCCTACGTGGTGCACCTTCCCGCGCTCGTACAGGGCGGCCACAGGCTCGGCGCGCTTCGCCTTGCCGCGAGAGGCCGTCACCACCTTCACGTTGACGGGCCTGCGCATCTCCTTCGCCTTGCTGCGAATGGTGGTCTCCACCATGTCGCCGCCGAAGTTCTTCTCGCCCACCACGGCGTCGGCCGACTCCCGCTCGTAGGCCGCCAGCGCCTTCGTGGCCCACGCCTCGGCGGAGAGCTTCCCAGAGGCGTCCAGCCACACGTAGGCGTGCCCGTTGGAGGCCTTGCCGGCGCAGACAATGCCCACCTCGTCGTTGCTAGGGCCGTCCCCGCCTGCCGGGTCCACAGCCACCACCACGCGCACCATGGGCAACGGCTTGCCCTCGGCGTCCACCGGGCGAGGGGCGCGCGTGTTCTCCAGCGTCTCAGGAGTCCACAGGGCGCCCACCGCCGCCGCCTTGAAGGCCTCCTCCACCGTCGCCGGGTACTCGCGCCGGAAGTCGGCCACGCCCTTCTCGAAGGCCGACACCTTCGAGCGGCGCCACGCCAACTGCCCGTCGTCCAGGGCGTAGCCGTGCACCTTGTGGCACAGCTCCGCGTACCGCACCTCTTCGGAGGAGCGCTCAAAGCCCGCTGGCACCGGCAACCGGTACTCGTCCTGCCAGAACCAGGGGATGAAGATGAGCTCGTACTCGTTCTCCCCCTTCTGCGCCGCGAGGCAGAGCCGGTAGAAGAGTCCCTGCGGCCCGTCGCTGGTGGACTCGAGGATGATCTCCGTCCCCGGCACGTTGCCCACGGCCTCCAGCACGCCGCGCATGTGGCCCGAGGCGTTGGGCCAGAAGGCGACTTCCGAGCCGTGGAAGTACTGCAGGGTGGAGCTGCGGCCCGTCCCCTTGCTGCCTGCGGTGCCCACCTTGTAGCCACTCGCGAGCTTGTCGAAGATCAGCTCCTTCGCGTTGGACGCGCTCGTGGTGGGCTTCGCGAGCGCCGGGCAGTGCTCGTGGTACGTCTTCGCCATTTTGAAGAGGTTCGCCGTCGCCGGGTCCTCGTGCGTGAGGATGTAGGCGCTCACGCCCTTCCGGTGCGACACCCGCCAGTAGAAGCGCGCCTCCACGTACGTGCTGCACCCCTGCTGGCGCCCCTTGAGGATGATGGCGCGCACCCTCCCCGTCTTCCGGAGCTGCGCCTCCAGCCTCTCGTGCAGGTACAGCTGAGCCTTGTTCAGCTTCAGCCGCGGCAGCTCCGCCCCAGACACCTCCTTCGGGCGGATGCGCAGGCACTTCTCCGCGTAGTGGGGGAAGTCGTCCTTCAGCCGCTGGCGGATGGCCTTCTCTCGCGGCGACAGCTCCTCCTGCGCGTCCTGCGCCACCGGCCGCCCACCACGCCCCCTCAGCTCGCGCGGCTGACGGCGCCGAGCCACCTGCGAACGGAGGGAGGGCTTCTTCCGCGCCTGCCGGGCCGCGCTCACTCCAGCTCCCCCAGCGCTTCCTCGTGGCTCTTCTTCACCTCCGTCAGCTCCACCTTGTCGGTGAACAGCTTCAGGTACTTGCCGAGCAGCTCCAGCGCCTTGTCCTTCGGCCAGAGCTTCAGCTTCGTCACCGTACCGACCTGGACGCGCTCCTCCCCCTTCCCCGCGAAGAGCTCTTCCACCTCGATGCTGGAGATGGCGCGGCGGAAGTCCTCGGGCATGTCCTTCAACGCGAGCAACCCACCGCGCTCGCCCACGCCCTGGCCGATGTCGGAGAAGGCGATACGCCGCAGCTCGCGGATGACCTCGGCCACCTCGACGACGACCTCGTCCTTCACGGCCTCATCGAGGGCCGCCTGGCCAGCCTCCACGGCCGCCAGAACCTTGGCATTCCTCAACAGGCGGGAGCCCTGGGACTCCGCCGTCGCCTCGGAGTACCCGGCGCGGATGGCGGCCTGGGTAGCGTTGGAGTCCTTCAGGTACTCCCGGACGAAGGCCTCCTGCTTCGCCGTCAGCGCGCGCGACGAGTCAGCCGGTGCCTTCCGGGTCTCCTGCATGCTGGGCGTGCTGGGACGCTTTCCTGCCACAGCGCCGAGTGTTGGCGCGTGCGGGGACGGCGTCCGTCACCTACAGCAAGGCCGGTGGTATGGGTGGGACGAGAGGTGAGGGTTGAGCGAGCCGAAGTTCGAAACGCTGGGCGCTGTGTTCGAGAGCGTTGCAACGCGCAATTGGCGCCACTCGCTGTATGGCGCCACGCGGCCCCCGTGGACGGCGGACACGCAGTGCGTCGTCTTGGAGCGAGATACCTACTCCACGGAGGTGCCGGAGTTCGCCGCGAAGCAATCCCTCCGAGAAGTGCTGTCCGTCCACCAAGTCCAGGACATCGTCGAGAACGCCCGCCAGCAGCTTCCGGCCCCAAGCGTTGATGACCTGGTCCGGGCGTTCAACTTCTACTTCGCCCGGGATGCGTTCATTCGGTTCTGACCCGAGACTCCCCCCGCACCGCCCTGCCCCACGCCTCGACGACGCGCTGGACGCGGGCCAGCCGCATCGCCACGGCCTGCGGGGAGACTCCGCGCGCGCGGGCCACCTCGGCGCCGGAGCGGCCCTCCATCGCACACCCCCACCAGGTCTCGAAGGCCTCGTGCGCCTGACGGCGGGCCACATCCCCATCCCGCCCTTGGACCAGCCGGGCGACAATCTCCGCCTCCGCCCTCCGCGACAGCTCCCGGGCATCGCTGGCGGCGCCCTCCTCCTCGAGCTCGGCCGCGAGCCGGCTGGCGAAGGTGTCCAGGTCGCTGCCGGGGAGCAATTCGTCCAAGCTCGTCGTCTCGGGGTGTCGGTGGATGAAGCGCGACATCACCGCCTGAACACGCATTCGGAGGTACCAGGGGAATCGGCTCTCGGAGGGCACCCACCGCTGGGCGGCACTCACCAGCGCATCGGCAGCCAGCCCCGCGGCCTCGTCCTCGTGGTGCCCGAGCCCAGCCCCGTGCAGGCGCTTCAACGTCAGCCCCAGGGCCAGCGGGCGCCACCGTTCACAGAGACGCTGCTGGTCCACCGTCAGGGGGCGGGCAGCCCCTTCTTCACCATCCGTCGACTCGCCCCGGGCGCGGGACTCAACACCTGCCATGCCTCAGAGTGTCGGGGAGGGCGGGGACGGCGTCCGAGACCTACCTACTGGAGGCGCGCTTGCCGCTGGCCGCGTTCACACCCCGTCGCAC
>NZ_JABUMR010000027.1:0-1961 GCF_013336725.1 Myxococcus sp. CA040A
GAGGCGTCGAGGTGGACGCCCGCGACGGCCTGGAGGACGGAGGTGTGGCGTGAGAGGACGGCTTCGACTTCGCCCAGTTCGATGCGGAAGCCGCGCAGCTTCACCTGGAAGTCGGCGCGGCCGAGGAAGTCGAGCGAGCCGTCAGGGCGCCAGCGAGCAAGGTCACCGGTGCGGTAGAGGCGCGCGCCAGGGATGCCGGAGAAGGCGTCGGGGAGGAAGCGCTCAGCGGTGAGGTCGGGGCGGCCGAAGTAGCCGCGCACGACACCTTCGCCCGCGATGAAGAGCTCGCCGGGCGAGCCGATGGGGCAGGGCTGGCCGGAGGCGTCGAGGACGAAGAGACGGTTGTTGGTGAGAGGCGTGCCGATGGGAAGGGTGGCTGCGCCTTCGTCGGCGGGGGAAGCGGGGTGAGCGGAAGACCAGACGGTGGTTTCCGTCGGACCATACATGTTGAGCAGGGTGGAGCGAGGGAGCGCGGCGCGAAGCTGGGAGGCGAGAGGGCCGGGAAGCGCCTCACCGCCGACGAGGAGGTAGCGGAGGGACGCGAGCGCGGCGAGTGAGTCGTGCGCGAGCACCCTGGCGCGAGCGAAGGACGGCGTGCACTGGAGATGGGAGACAGGGTGGCGGCGGAGGACCTCGGGCAGCGTCAGCGCGGTGCCGAGGCGAGAGGCGGCGCGCTCGTCATGGAGGACGACATGGAAGCCTCGGCAGAGCGTCCAGAGCAACTCCAGGACGGAGATGTCGAAGGAGATGGAGGTGACGGCGAGCCACGTGCCGGGAGATGTGCCCAGGCGGTCATCCATGGCCGCGAAGAAGTTGGCGGCGGTGCGGTGAGGCACCATGACGCCCTTGGGCCGGCCGGTTGAGCCCGACGTGTAGATGACGTACGCCAGATTGGCCGCGTCTGCGTTGCCGGGAGTCCGCGCTTCCTCGTCGCCCGTCTCGTCGAGAAGGAGGACCTGAGCCTCCGAGGAAGGCAGTGAGTCGAGGAGGCGTCGCGACGTGAGGATGAACGGAGCGCGAGAGTCCTGGAGCATCCAGGAGAGGCGGTCCGAGGGGTAATCAGGGTCGAGAGGAACGTACGCGCCGCCCGCGTGGAGGATGGCGAGCATGGCGGCGACCATGTCGGCGGAGCGGTGGACGAAGAGACCGACGGGGGCGTCCGGGCGGAGGCCGAGGGACTGGAGTCGGTGGGAGAGACGAAGGACGCGCTGGTGGAGGTGGCGGTAGGAGAGCGAGACGTCACCGAAGGACAGCGCGGTGGCGTCGGGGGTGAGCGCGGCCTGTGCCTCGAACTGGAGGTGGAGGCAGGCCGAGTCGAAGTGGCGCGAAGAGGTGTTGAAGGAGCGAAGGACCTGCTCGCGCTCCTCTCCCGTCACCAGGGAGAGTGTCCCCAGGCGTGCGTCGGGACTGGAGATGAGGGCCTGGAGCGCGACGCTCCAGTGGCGCAGGAGGCGCTCGGGGGTGGAGGGCTCGAAGCGCGCGGCGTCGAAGAGCAGGCGCAGCTCCAGGGCGTCCCCGGGGATGACGTACGCCTCCAGTGGGGTATCGGCCTGCTCACGCGCGCTGAAGTCGCGGATGCCCAGCTCGGCGCTGGCCGAGTTGACGGCGGCGTCGACGGGGAAGTTCTCGACGATGAAGAGGGACTCGAAGAGGGGCGTGCCACGCGGCACGTCGCTCCACCGCTGGAGGTGGGTCAGCGGCGTGTGCTCGAACTGGCGCAGCTCGAGCTGCTGGGTGTGGAGCTGCTGGAGCCAGGAGAGCGCGGTGGCGTCTTCGTCGACGAAGATGCGGACGGGCAGTGTGTTGATGAAGAGGCCGACGGCGTGCTCGATGCCGGCGACGTCGGCGGAGCGACCCGAGGTGGTGGCGCCGAAGAGGATGTCCTGCTCACCGGTGTGACGTGAGAGCACCAGCGTCCAAGCGGCCTGGACCAGTGCATTGAGGGTGAGGTGGTGCTGGCG
>NZ_JABUMR010000027.1:2413-6541 GCF_013336725.1 Myxococcus sp. CA040A
CGCCGCGCCAGTCGTGCTCCTCCCAGGGGAGGGTGGCCTCCGGGTGGACCCACTGGAGGGGCTGGCCCGCGTCCTCGGGGACGAAGGACGTGCGCAGCGAGGGCTGCCGCTGGATGACGGCTTCCCAGGTGCGACGGAAGGCGGTCATGTCCACGGCGCCGCCGAAGGTCCACGCCAACTGCGTGACGTAGACGCCGGAGCCCGGGGCCGTGAGGGTGTGGAAGAGCATGCCCTGCTGCATGGGCGACAGCGGATAGAGGTCGTCCGCCAGCGTCCCCGCGGGCAGCACCCGGTCGAGCACCGACTGGGACAGCCCCGCCAGCGGGAAGTCTGCGGGCGTGAAGCGACGGGCGTCGTCGGAGTCTCGGTCGTCGATGAGCCGCCGCAGCGTGTGCAGGCAATGGTCGGCCAGGGACTGGATGGTCTCTGGCCGGTGCGCTGCCTGGCTGTACGTCCACACCAGGGTCAGTCGGCCCTCGAAGACGTAGCCGTTTATCTCCAGCAGGTGGGAGAGCGCGGCCTTGGGTGCGCGCAGGGCACCCAGGGGTTCCCGCGTGGCGGTGAACGGATTCAGCGCCGAGTCGTCACCGGCGGACTGATGGAACTGGCCCAGGTAGTTGAAGAGCACCTGGGCACGAGGCAGCGCGCGGAGGTGCTGGGCCTGCTCATCGTCCGCCAGGTGGCGCAGCAGGCCGTAGCCGAGTCCCTTTCGGGGAAGGCGCCGCAGCGAGTCCCGCACCGCGCGCAACCGGTCGCCCAGGCTCGTCGTCCCCGAGACGTCCAGCGTCACGGGATACAGCGTAGTGAGCCAGCCCACCGTGCGAGACAGGTCCACGTCGTCGGAGAACGGCTCGCGGCCATGGCCTTCCAACTCCACACGCAGGCGAGGCTGGCCCATCCAGTGTGTGAGGCTGTCGGCCACCGCCGTCAGCAGCACATCGTTGATGTGCGCCCGCCACGCAGCCGGAGACTCCTGCAACAAGAGCCGCGTCTGGGCTTCGTCGAGGGAGACTTCCACCGTGCGAGAGGAGGCCACGGACGTGGCACCGCCAGCGCCATCCCTGGGGAGAGTAGGAGTCTCGAGTCGCCCCTCCTCCAGCCAGTACGTCCGCTCACGAGCGACCTCCTCGGAGCGCGCGAAGTCACTCAGCTTCGAGGCCCAGGCCTTGAAGGACGTGGACCTGGGCGGCAGCGCCACCGGGCGCCCCTGTCTCGACTGCACATAACCCGCGCCGAGGTCCTCCAGCAGCGTGCGCCAGGAGACGCCATCCACGCCCAGGTGGTGCACCGACAGCAGGAGCCGTGAGCCTCGCTCGGCTCCGAGGTGGAAGAGGGCGGCGCGCAGGAGCAGCCCCTCCTCCAGCCTGTGGCTGGCGTGGAGGCGGGAGGCTTCGGACTCCAGGGCCGCAGGCAGCTCCGCCTCGGGCACGGAGGAGAGGTCCACCTGCTCCAGGCGGACAAGGGACTCCAGGCCGGTGAACTCCTGGTGCCAGGTGCCGTCTTGCCGGCGCGTGAAGCGCAGCCGCAGCGTGTCGTGGTGGGCGACGACCGCGCGCAGCGCCGCTTCCAGGCACGGGACGTCCACCGGCTCGCTCGACGCGAGCATGAAGGCCTGGGCGAAGTGGTGCGGTTCGAGGAGTTCCTTCTCGAAGAAGTCGAGCTGGATGGGCGTCAGGAGGGAGGTGCCGAGCACCATGCCCGAATCGACCTGTGGCCCACCCTGCTGCTTCGCCACGCGCGCCAGCGCTTCCAGTGTCTGGTGTTGGAAGAGCTGGTTTGCGGCCAGGTGCAGGCCGGCCTGACGCGCGCGTGAGACCACCTGGATGGCGAGGATGGAGTCGCCGCCCAGCTCGAAGAAGTTGTCACGGAGGCCGATGCGAGGCACGCCCAGCAGCTCGGTCCAGATGCGGGCCAGCGCCTGCTGTGGCGAAGTCTGGGGCTCGAGGAAGTCGCCCGCTTCGCGAGGCTTCAGGTCCGGAGCCGGGAGGGCTCGTCTATCGACCTTGCCGTTGGGG
Organism: Myxococcus sp. CA040A; assembly: GCF_013336725.1. Taxonomy (NCBI): domain Bacteria; kingdom Pseudomonadati; phylum Myxococcota; class Myxococcia; order Myxococcales; family Myxococcaceae; genus Myxococcus; species Myxococcus sp. CA040A. The sequence continues at coordinate 4,429 of NZ_JABUMR010000027.1, forward strand.
GACAGGGGCAGGGCCGGCAGCGTCACGAAGGCCGAGGGCACCATGAACTCGGGCAGGCGCGCGGAGAGAGATGCGCGCAAGGCCTGGGTGTCGAACTCGGCGGAGGCGACGAGATAGGCGACGAGGCGGGGAGCGGAAGCATCCTCGCGAAGGACGACGACGGCATCGGAGACGCCGGGAGCGGCGAGGAGCGCGGCCTCGATTTCGCCGAGTTCGATGCGGAAGCCGCGCAGCTTGACCTGGAAGTCGGCGCGGCCGAGGTACTCGAGGGAGCCGTCAGGCAGCCAGCGAGCGACGTCGCCGGTGCGGTAGAGGCGCGCGCCGGGGATGGCGGAGAAGGCGTCGGGGAGGAAGCGCTCGGCGGTGAGCGCGGGACGGCTGAGGTAGCCGAGGCCGACCTGGACGCCGCCGATGAAGAGCTCGCCCGGCACGCCGACGGGAGTAGGGAGTCCGGTGGCGTCGAGGACGTGGAGCTGCGTGTTGGAGACGGGGCGACCGATGGGGACGAAGTGTCGGGAGTCGCCCCGGGCGCAGTGCCAGAAGGAGACGTCGACGGCGGCCTCGGTGGGGCCGTAGAGGTTGTGGACCTCGGCGGAGGCGGGAAGGAGGGCGTGCGCGCGGCGGACGAGCTCGGCGGGGAGGGCCTCACCACTGCACACGACGCGACGAAGCCCGGAGAGCTTCTCGACACCCGGCTCCTCCAGGAAGGCGCGGAGCATGGAGGGGACGAAGTGGAGCGTGGAGACGCGCTGCTCGGAGATGAGGCTAACGAGGTAGGCGGGGTCTTGGTGACCGCCGGGCTTCGCGAGGACGAGACGCGCGCCCGTCATGAGGGGCCAGAAGAACTCCCAGACGGAGACATCGAAGGAGAAGGGCGTCTTCTGAAGGACGGTGTCGTCAGGGGACAGGCCGTACTGCTGCTGCATCCACAGCAGGCGGTTGACGATGCCCGAGTGGGCGTTGATGGCGCCCTTGGGGCGGCCCGTGGAGCCGGAGGTGAAGATGACGTAGGCGGGAGCGTCGGGCCCGGCGAGGAGAGGCAGCGAGTCGCGGGAGTGGACTGCGACGTCGTCCCACTGTGAATCGAGGCAGAGCACGCGAGAGTCGTGCTGAGGGAGGGCGGACTTCAGGTGCTCGTGAGTGAGGAGCACGGGCGCGTCCGCGTCCTCGAGCATGCCGGCGAGGCGCTCGCGGGGATACGCGGGGTCCAGGGGAACGTAGGCGGCGCCGGACTTGAGGACGGCGAGCAGCGCGACGACGAGGTCGAGCGAGCGCTCCAGGCAGACGCCGACGAGGGAGCCCGGGCGAGCGCCAAGGGAGCGCAGGTGCCACGCCAGTTGGTTGGAGCGTGAGTCGAGCTGCGCGAAGGAGAGGGCCTCGCCTTCGAAGCGCAGCGCCTCCGCGTCGGGAGTGCGGCGAGCCTGGGCCTCGATGAGTGAGTGCAGGCACACGTCGCGTGGGAAGTCGTCCTGCTGGCCCTGGAAGTCGGAGAGCAGTTGGAGCTGCTCCTCCTGGGTGAGCAGGGGCAGCTCGGACAGACGGGCGTCGGGGTTGGCGGCCACTGCGCCGAGCAGCGAGTAGAAGTGCCCGCGCATCCGCTGGATGGTCGCGACGTCGAACAGGTCGGTGTTGTATTCGAGCCAGCCGAAGATTTCGTCCGGCCGGTCCTCGCGCAGCTCCAGCAGCAGGTCGAACTTGGCCGAGCCCGGGTCCACCAGCAGATAGGTGGACTGCAACCCCGGCATCGACAGGTCCTGGCGCGGGGTGTTCTGGAAGCTGAACATCACCTGGAACAACGGGTGACGGCTCAAGTCACGCGGGGGCTGCAGCTCCTCCACCAGCTTCTCGAAGGGCAGCTCCTGGTGCGCGTACGCGGCCATGCACACCTCCTTCGCGCGGCGCAGCAGCTCGCGGAAGGTGGGGTTGCCGCCCAGGTCATTGCGCAGCACCAGCGTGTTGACGAAGAAGCCGATCAGCGTCTCCAGCTCCGGCACGTTGCGGCCGGCGATGGGCGAGCCGACGGTGATGTCCGTCTGTCGCGAGTGCCGGTGCATCAACGTCTGGAACGTGGCCAAGAGCGTCATGAAGAGGGTGGCCCCCTCCTGCTGGCTGA
>NZ_JABUMR010000028.1:0-6475 GCF_013336725.1 Myxococcus sp. CA040A
TGTTTCATCCGCGACTTCCTGCTACCTTGCTGCCGCCTTCTACTTCTTTCCGGCGTCAGCGGGGCGCCTCTTCTATTTCATCTTCGCGCTCCCTGTCAACCACCCAGTTTCGCTTTTCTTCTTTGCTACTTCCCGAAGTCCTCAGCGCCGCCCAGTGGCTTCCGCTGTTTCTTTCGGGAGGGCGCGGCTTCTATCTCTCCGCCGCATCCCGTGTCAACCGTTGCTTCGTTGACTCCTCGCCGCTTCCGCCCTGCTGCTGCCCGGGCTTCTTCGTCGGGGCGCGGCTTCTACCACCGCCGCATCTTCTGTCAACTCGCTTCGTTGACCGCTGTATTCCGTGCTGTCGGTACATCCTCACTACGGAGTGATCCGCACCAGTGCGCGGGCTTCGTTGCGAGGGGGGCGGCTTGTACCATCGGGATTCGGCGAACACCAGCGTTCTGATCGCAGGGCGTCGGATTTTTTCGGCCTGGGTCAGTGACCTCCCGGATCTGGCTCCAGCGCACGTGCGCATCGGCCATCAACGAAGGGCCGCTCCCATCTCCCGCCCGAGCGGTGGCCCATCGACGACCGCCGCTGCGGGCACCGAAGGCGCCCTGTGAACAGCACACCCTCCTGTAGCGCCTGGCAGGCCACTCGCTGGGCGGCCCATGGACAGGGCGAGTCCGCGCGCCCTCGTCCCAGGTTCGTTCACCGGGACGCCAGGCGCCTTCCGCGGTTGGCAGCGCGGGAGAGATTCGCGGTGCTCGATCAATCGGAGCGGCAGGCCTGGGCGGTCTGAAGCCCACCCTACCGAGGAGTTGTGCGAGTGCGCCCAGATGAGGTGGCTCGGTTTCTCCCTGCCTGAGCGTCGCCCTTCACCTGCGACGGGAGCACTGCGGCCCTGGCTTCGCCCACTCGACGTCTATTCGCACCGTAGGGCCTCCGAATCGCCCATTCGACGGCGGCGGACTTGCTACGCGCTTCGGGAAAGGTTGCCAGGGAGGCCCTCCGCAAGAACAACGTGCATGAGTTCCTTCAACGCCCTGACGAGTCTCCGAGGAGGCAGCACTCGCCAGGGTGCTACTGAACCTGGTCCGACGTTCATGGACGGGGATTCACCAACGGAACGAGCCCTCAGGCAGTTTCCCGTCACGGACGGCTTCCCCTGACGGTTCGTCGCCGAGCGCTTCGCCATGGGCGCGATATGCGGCCCGCCGTTGAGAGCAGAGCCGGAGCTCGCGTGACGCTCTACGCAGGAGCGGGTGGCTCGACACCGACACGCTGAGCACGACGCCATCTCGGTCCAGGGGTGATCCCTGAGACCGTTCTCCGGGCATGCGGCCAGTGACCTCTCCGGCTTGCACTCGGGCTTCAGCGAGCCCGCGCGTGGTGAACAACCGACGCCACAGCCCGCTCTGCGCGACCCGGTACGAACAGCTGACCCGGATAGAACAACGGGTACTCCAATCCAGGGCGCCCACTCCTGAACGAGGCCTTCGCCAGCGTAAAAGATGAGATGCCCCTACGACTCAGAGCACTCGAATGGTGGGGGTCCTTACGAAGAGGATGCCTGTCGCTCTGATGCGCCATCCCCGGAGTCCCCGAGTCTCTCGGGGAGGCGACGCACCTGTCACGGGCGACAGGGTCTTCTGCCTCCCCTTCTCGGGGGACGACTCCTTCGAGCTCCACCAAGAACCCGCTGTCCTCTTGGAGGACCGTGTGGCTTCGCGGCGGCATCCCTCGTGCTGCTGATCCTCTTCGTCAGGGTGACTACATCGCCACGCCGACGGGGGCGCTTGTTCGCGGAGCCCAAGTCGCGAAAGGAGCCTGTCCACTCACGCGAGCTCTCGCCAGCGCGACGGACCGGCGGACCAAGAGGTTACGAGCGTCTTCACCCGGCAAGCCGAAGCAGCTCGGGCCAGATTGCACGACACGAGTTCGGACGCGGCACAAGAAGCTTCGAAATAAGTGCCCACCTCTCCAGCACCCACGCGGGGCGCTTACTGGTGGCCTGACTATTGGGCCACGGGTCGTGCTTGGTGCCACAGGAGTTCCCGCGGCCACACCGGTCCATCCATCAAGCAATCGTGGTTGCAGTCCAGTGGGTCGGAGAACCCCAGGCAACCACCTCTTTTCCATCAGAATGCGGAGGACAACGGACCGCCTGCTCGGGACAGCAGTCCTTGGTCCGGGGCTTCGAGACCCTGTTGCCCATTGTGACGGCTCCGAAGACTGACCGGCGACACTCGTCCCTCCCTCAACCCGCATCCCGCCCATGGGAATGGTGCTGAATGCCACCGTATCGCTCCTGACCCAGGCCTCTCTCACAAGCCGCAGCTCGGGTCGGTCGACAGAGTTGCTGGTGGTCTCTCCATGAGACATGGAGACCTCGCAAGGGACGACCTCAGCTTCGGGAACTCGATCGGCATCCCTGTACGCGACGACCATCGGCGCGCTCTGGACGCCAACCTCATCCATGCTTGAGTCTCGGATGGCGATGACCTGAGGCTGGTCAGCCGCATCGTGCCCCCCTTTACCCTGCTCTTGACGTCGACGTGACACGGCCACACCTGGCCGCCGCCAGGGCACCCCTCAAGCCGAAACATAGTCACTCCAAAAACATGAATACACGGCTATGAATTTGCCTCGGGCGAAGCGCACTGCTTTGTGCGCGCGTCATCCGGCCCTCAAGCATGGGGGTTGCCATCTCGATGGCGCCACCCCACGTCGCTCGCTCAATTGAAGCCTCACGGCACGAAGCCCTCGGAGCCGCGCTGTGTATTCGGACATGGAGGCACGCTCGTCCGAGGACAGCCCCGCTAAGAAGCTATCGAGGCGAGCGGCTCGCGTGTCGGCGGGCGCAACCAACGTCACGGTCGACCAGGATGTCATCGTGGACGGGAGGACCTGCTGCGGCTGCGGGGCGCCCTCTCGCGTCTTCCCTGCAACGGGGACTGGTAGCTCACAGGCCGAATGAAGGCGGAGACTCTGTCGCGGCGGTCGTGGCTCACCCCAGAGACCGAGCGAGGCGCAAATCACCTGGGAGACCTCACCGAGTGGTCCGCCAACGGGTCCATGGGCGTGGTGTGACGGACCGGGGTAATGGCGCTCAGGAGGGTCTTCACCGAAGTTGTGCGCAGCGCGGGCGGCCAAGCGGATCGCGAATCGGGGCAGCGCGCGGATCCTGGCACTGGAAAGACGGTTGGAAATGCGAGGCTGGCGAGAGGGATGCGAGCCTGCCCAGCCAGTCCTCCAATGCATCCTCATGAGTCCACGAGCACCGCCACAGCGGTGCTCCCTGGGCCCCGCGAGATGAGCTACCGGGGAGGCGACACATGACTGGCTGAGAGAGTTGGTGCGGCTCTGCACCCCGTAGCGAAGGGTGCGAGCCAAGTAGCCCGGCTATTGGGCATGGGGCCAAATAGGGCGAGGGCGCATCGCGGGCTCTCGTGGCGGTCCGGCGTACTGGTGGTCCCGCTGACGAGGTACCTCCGCACGAAGCGCTCAAGGCGGTGGTGCAGGCGCACCTGCCGTCGAAGGTGTCACCGAGGCAGCCATCCTCGCCGGTGTCCTGGACAGGGTCGAGTGGAGGCGCTGCTCTCGTCCAAGGCCTGTGGCTTCAGCATCCACCGCGGGCTTCACTGGAGGTAGGCGGCTTCGAGGCGAGCACCTTCGGCCATGAAGCAAGGCTCGGGGCGCACGCGTACGGAGCGAGGACATGGCCGTCCCCGGCCAGGAGAGGTGGCGCAGGCGGATTTCGATGATGTCGGCAAGCTGATGAATTGATTCCCATGCGCGAGAAGCTGCGCCTGGCCGGCGTCCCTCAATCCCCGCAACTGCGCACCCAGTGGGCTGTAGACGACCCCCTCCCCCACTCCGATTTCCTCTCCGAGTTGCCGAGCGACACGGTGGATCGTCTCGACTCCGAGCAACTGTCCCAGCTCGTGCGTCGCACCTCCTGCGAGGAGGCCAACTTCAACCCTTCTGGAGCCAGGCATGTGTGGCGTCCTGGAGCGCCACGACAAAGTGCTCATCGTCGGCCCCCACCACTGAGAACGTCCCACCTGACACAGGGCCTCGGTCACGGTGAGTGCCGCGCCGGCTCTACAGTACCCTCTACGTCGGCACCGGCGAGTTGCTCAGGCAGCCGGGGCGCACGGGTCGCATGGGCAGCTATGGAGAAGCGCCCGCTTGCGCTTCACCTCGCCAGACCTGCCCATCATCGATGACCTCGTCCTTCGCGGACTGACCCAGGATGAGCCGGTGGACCTCTACGAGGTCATCCGCCAGTGGTACGAGCTCAAGAGCATGGTCAACCTCCAACCGAGAAAATTGGAGAGCGAGCTCGGCGTTTCAGGGACCCGCTGATGGCCGGTTCCGCCAGGGACCAACCGACCCGCTCCACCACATCTCGGTCCTCGTCATGGGAAGACGACAGCTACCCCCCCCTGTCCGGCGCCAGAAGCCCACTGCCGCGACAGGGAGGACCCGCTTTGGGCCACTCACCTCGTCAACACCACGAGCTCGAACAACGGCCCGCTGACGAACACACCTGGGAGCTCCGCTTGGCCACCCATCGAGCACTCCAAGACCCAGGTCCTCCGCCAGGAATGCCCTTCCATTGAGCCTTCGGCTCACCTGCGAGCAAGGTGGGGGCGGGCCACAGGCCCGAGCTTGAGCGCGAAGACACCGAGCACAGTCACGGCCTGTCCTATCAGGAGCACGATGCCCACAAGCGTCATGCTGGAACCGTGAGCGACCAGGAGCGCCACGCTCCCCATCACCCACAAGCCATCCACCGTGAGGTGCACCAGCGCGGCCAGGAGGGGAACAGACGGCTGGCCGGAGACCCAGGCATTGAAACCAGCCCACGGCACGAGAAACAACCCCACGCCGAACAGGAAGGCGGGTGGCAACGACCAGCCTGCGAGCGTGGTGAGGGGCGTCGCCACAACCAGGAGGGCACTCCCCATGGTGATGGCGGCAATGGCATCGAAGCGATAGACGAGGCGGTCTGTCATGAGGAAGCTTTCCGGTGACGAGAGAGCCTGAAGATTCGATTTTGCCCAGCCATCTCGCAATGACCTCGGAGGGAAGTGCGTCGGCGGGCATGAATCGACTAGAGCCACGAAAGGGGCCTTTTGATGCGCGATATCGACGACGTGCCGGCGAGGGGCCACCGGAAGAACGGCCCGGGAACCACCAGCGAACTGGGTACGCTGCTGAAAGACTGGCGTGCGTTGCGAGGCAAAAGCCAGCTTGGGCTGGCGCTCGACGCCGAGGTCTCTCCTCGACACCTGGCATTCATCGAGTCAGGCCGGACGACCCCCAGCCAGTACATGGTCATGCGATTGGCTGGAGCATTGATGCTGGGCTTGCGAGAGCGCAACGCCCTGCTTGTCGCGGCGGGCTTCGCGCCTGAGTTTGGCGAGAGTGATTGGAACAGTGAGGAGATGAAGGAGATCCGCCAGGCCGCGGCGATGATTCTCAGAACGCACGACCCCTATCCCGCCCTCGTGCTCGATGCGGCATCGACGGTGCTCGACGCCAACACCGGCGCACTCACGCTGATGGGCCAGGGACGAGACGCGCTCGGGAGAATCAACCTGATGGACCTGGTCTTTTCCCCAGGTCGCGTGCGAGCGGCGATTGGGAACTGGCCCGAGGTCGCTGGCTTCCTGCTCAGTCGGCTCAGGGAGAATGCACGGCTGCGCGGTCCCCGCTCCGAGGTCGCACGCGTATTGGAGAGAGTACTCACCTGCCCGGAAGCCCGTGCGCTACCAGCAACAATGCCTGGCGGTGCTGGATCCGTCCTGGTTCCGCTGACCTTCGAGGTCGACGGAGTCACCACCCAGTGGTTCACAACGGTCACGACCTTTGGCGCGCCCCTCCATGCGTTGGCGGAGGAGATCACCATCGAGCAGTTCTACCCACGCTGAGGCAAAAAGCCTGATCGATGGCAGGGGCTCGACAGCGAATCGCGCTGTCTCGTCAACGAGAGAGCCCCTGGCGGCCTTCGGGCACCTGGTGGCGTACGGGAGCGCGAGCGGCCCCCCGGCGGCGGTGGAGGTAGAAACGCTGTACGCGAAGTCGCTGAAAGTCAGCGCGTACTGGCTGCGTACACCGCACCCGGCCGCGCTGCAGCGGCGAGCGCGCGAGGCGCTGGGAAGCGCACTGGCGGGAGGGCAGCTGCGCGTGAAGCTGGGGCTGGTGGTGGGGTTGGAGGAAGCCGCGCAAGCCCACCAGCGACTGGAGTCGCGCGCGACGGTGGGCAAGGTGGTGCTGCGAGTGCCCTGAAGCCGCCGCGTGCCGTCAGGCCTCGAGGGTGGCTGCAGGCCGCAAGCCCGCGGACGCCCTGGTGGCCGAAGCGGGCACGGGGCCTCTTCACGGCGTCGGAAACTCCAGACGCACAAAAGCGAAAAGCCCCCGTCGCACGAGGCGACGAGGGCTTCTCTCAAAAAGAATCCGGCAGCGACCTACTCTCCCACGCGGT
>NZ_JABUMR010000029.1:0-5768 GCF_013336725.1 Myxococcus sp. CA040A
AGCGGGCACGGGGCCTCTTCACGGCGTCGGAAACTCCAGACGCACAAAAGCGAAAAGCCCCCGTCGCACGAGGCGACGAGGGCTTCTCTCAAAAAGAATCCGGCAGCGACCTACTCTCCCACGCGGTTTCCCGCGGAGTACCATCGGCTCTGGAGGGCTTAACTTCCGTGTTCGGGATGGGAACGGGTGTGACCCCTCCGACATAGCCACCGGAAAAGCATGAAGTGCATACGAAGGGTAAGTTGCAGCATTCTGCGAGTACAAGTCTCGCTGTGCGCTAAAGTGTTTCGTCCGGGTGAATGCATAGTGCATTCAGTCTCGGCCTTGGCCCCGAGTCCCTTACTCCCCTTGAGGGGGCATGCAAGAGATAGGGGGAAGTAAGCCTCTCGACCAATTAGTACCAGTTAGCTCAACGCGTTACCGCGCTTACACACCTGGCCTATCAACGTCGTAGTCTTCGACGGGTCTTCAGGGGCTTGCGCCCGGGATACCTGGTCTTGAGGTCGGTTTCCCGCTTAGATGCTTTCAGCGGTTATCCAATCGGCACATGGCTACCCAGCGATGCCTCTGGCGAGACAACTGGTACACCAGCGGTGCCTCCAACCCGGTCCTCTCGTACTAAGGTCAGAGCCTCTCAAGTATCCTACGCCCACAGCAGATAGGGACCAAACTGTCTCACGACGTTTTGAACCCAGCTCGCGTACCGCTTTAATTGGCGAACAGCCAAACCCTTGGGACCTGCTCCAGCCCCAGGATGCGATGAGCCGACATCGAGGTGCCAAACCTCCCCGTCGATGTGAACTCTTGGGGGAGATAAGCCTGTTATCCCCGGAGTACCTTTTATCCGTTGAGCGATGGCCCTTCCATTCAGGACCACCGGATCACTATGACCTGCTTTCGCACCTGCTCGACGTGTCCGTCTCGCAGTCAAGCTCCCTTATGCCATTGCACTCGCCGCCCGGTTTCCAATCGGGCTGAGGGAACCATCGCGCGCCTCCGTTACTCTTTGGGAGGCGACCGCCCCAGTCAAACTACCCACCAGACAGTGTCCCAATCCCGGCTTACGGGACATGGTTAGACACCAGAAATCAACAGGGTGGTATTTCACCGTTGCCTCCACCGAACCTAGCGGCCCGGCTTCAAAGGCTCCCACCTATCCTACACAGTCAATCCCTAGTGTCACTGTCAAGTTATAGTAAAGGTTCACGGGGTCTTTCCGTCTTGCTGCGGGTAAACTGCATCGGCACAGCTATTTCAATTTCGCTGAGTCCCTCTCCGAGACAGCGCGGAAGTCGTTACTCCATTCGTGCAGGTCGGAACTTACCCGACAAGGAATTTCGCTACCTTAGGACCGTTATAGTTACGGCCGCCGTTTACTGGGGCTTCGGATCATCGCTTTGCCTTGCGGCTGACGAATCCCCTTAACCTTCCAGCACCGGGCAGGAGTCAGACCCTATACGTCGGCTTGTCGCCTTCGCAGAGTCCTGTGTTTTTGGTAAACAGTCGCTACCGCCATTTCTCTGCAACCTCTCTCGGCTCCGGCTGTACGCCTTCACCTACCAGAGGCCCACCTTCTTCCGAAGTTACGGTGGAAATTTGCCTAGTTCCTTGGAGGAGAGTTCTCTCAAGCGCCTTAGGATTTTCTCCTCACCCACCTGTGTCGGTTTACGGTACGGACACCCTGCAAGCTCCCTACGGGACTTTTCTTGGAAGCAGAGCATCAGCGACTTACCCCTTACGGGGCGCCATGGGGTCTCGGGGATAGCTGCCGCGCCTTTAATCGTACGCGACACCCCTACGCCTTTGGACTGACACAACCGCCGGTCAGCTCGCCTAGCTTTCTCCGTCCTCCCTTAGTTCAACGCTTACAAGATGGCGCAGGAATATTAACCTGCTTTCCATCATCTACGCCTTTCGGCCTCGACTTAGGTTCCGGCTAACCCTGGGAAGATTAACTTGACCCAGGAAACCTTGGGTTTACGGCGAGGGGGTTTCTCACCCCCTTTATCGCTACTCATTTCGGCATCAGCACTCCCAGCCGCTCCAGCCGCCCTTTCGGTCGACCTTCGCTGCAACTGGGACGCTCCCCTACCGCCACACGTTTTGCGTGTGACCCGAAGCTTCGGTACTAGTCTTGAGCCCCGTTACATTTTCGGCGCGGCCTGTCTTGACCAGTGAGCTATTACGCTTTCTTTAAAGGATGGCTGCTTCTAAGCCAACCTCCTGGTTGTCAATGACCTGCCACATCCTTTCTAGTGTTCACTTAGACTAGATTTGGGGACCTTAGCTGTCGGTCTGGGTTATTCCCCTCTTGCCAATGGACGTTATCACCCACTGACTGCGTCCCGGGCTAACAATTACTGGCATTCGGAGTTTGGTACGGTTTGGTAATCTGGTGAGACCCCTAGCCGTTCCAGTGCTCTACCTCCAGTATTGAATTGCCCGAGCCGATACCTAAATATCTTTCGGGGAGAACCAGCTATCACGGAGTTTGATTGGCCTTTCACCCCTACACACAGCTCATCTCAGAAATTTTCAACTTTCATGAGTTCGGTCCTCCATGCGGTGTTACCCGCACTTCAACCTGGCCATGTGTAGATCACCCCGCTTCGGGTTATAATACACGCAACTAATTCGCCCTTTTAGGACTCGCTTTCGCTCCGGCTCCACCTAACGGCTTAGCCTCGCTACGTATATTAAGTCGCCGAATCATGATGCAAAAGGTACGCCCTCGCACTGGCTTGCGCCGTAGTGCTCGGACTGCTTGTAGACATGCGGTTTCAGGTTCTTTTGACTCCCCTTGCCGGGGTTCTTTTCACCTTTCCCTCGCGGTACTTGTTCACTATCGGTCGCCAAGGAGTATTTAGCCTTACCGGATGGTCCCGGCTGATTCAGACAGGATTGCACGTGTCCCGTCTTACTTGGGTAACCCACTCAGCTCCAACCAGCTTTCGCGTACGCGACTATCACGCCCTTTGGTGTCTCTTTCCAGAGACTTCCGCTAGCCAGTCAAAGTCCTACCGTGGACCCTCTACCCCGCTGCCACTTGCGTGACATCGGTTTGGGCTGTTCCCATTTCGCTCGCCGCTACTTTGGGAATCACTCGTTGTTTTCTCTTCCTCAGGGTACTGAGATGTTTCACTTCCCCTGGTTAGCTCCATCTCACCTATGTATTCAGTGAGAGGTAACACCGCTATTCGCAGTGCTGGGTTTCCCCATTCGGACATCTCCGGATCAACGCTTGGTTGACAGCTCCCCGAAGCTTTTCGCAGCCACCCGCGTCCTTCATCGCCTCTTGGCACCTAGGCATCCACCGCACGCCCTTAGTAGCTTACTTGCCCTAATCTCTTGTCTAACGCCCGCCTCACGGCGGATTGTCGAAACTCGAAACCAAGGCCCAGACCCCTGCTCTTCGCAGCAGGCCCGGAAAAAATCACTCTACGCTTGTAGTTAGCGCCAACCCTCTCACACCTCGCCTTCGCCTCACGGCGTCGGCTTCAGTGGGGAGTTGCGCGCCTTCTGCGAGAACTTGTTACTCAGCAGAAATTGCAACTTACCCTTCGTATGCACTTGTCAAAGAACGCTTCCCTCAATGCGACAGGGAAAACTTGTGTGGAGCTGATCGGAATCGAACCGACGACATCCAGCTTGCAAAGCTGGCGCTCTCCCAACTGAGCTACAGCCCCGTGTGTCCGGGCCAATTTAGCTGGGTGCGTCACCGTTGCCCAGGCTTAAAGCCTGCGGAAACAGTGGGCCTAGGTGGACTTGAACCACCGACCTCGCGCTTATCAGGCGCGCGCTCTAGCCAGCTGAGCTATAGGCCCAGGAGCTACCGCGTCGATTCTACAGCGTCCTTCATTCTCAAAGAGCTGGTGCCGCGACTTCTCGCGCACTCAGTCCTTCAAAACCAAACAGCAAGCCCGAAGTAGAGAGAGTCGGATTGGACTCGGAAACGTTGACCTGGTCGACCTGACGCGGCTCGAAAGCCGCTGGCACCACCTGCTGACACCGAAGTGCCTGCCTGGTGCCCGGTCTCCTTAGAAAGGAGGTGATCCAGCCGCAGGTTCCCCTACGGCTACCTTGTTACGACTTCACCCCAGTTACCGACCACTCCTTGGGCACCTCTTGGTGAAGTGACTTCTGGAGCAATCGACTCCCATGGTGTGACGGGCGGTGTGTACAAGGCCCGGGAACGTATTCACCGCAGCGTGCTGATCTGCGATTACTAGCGATTCCGCCTTCATGGAGTCGAGTTGCAGACTCCAATCTGAACTGAGACCGGTTTTATGCGATTAGCTCCCCCTCGCGGGTTGGCAACGCTCTGTACCGGCCATTGTAGCACGTGTGTAGCCCTGGTCATAAAGGCCATGAGGACTTGACGTCATCCCCACCTTCCTCCGGTTTAACACCGGCAGTCCCTCTAGAGATCCACTTGCGTGGCAACTAAAGGCGAGGGTTGCGCTCGTTGCGGGACTTAACCCAACATCTCACGACACGAGCTGACGACAGCCATGCAGCACCTGTCTCTCGGCTCCCTTGCGGGCACCGCCTCATCTCTGAGGCATTCCGAGGATGTCAAGACCAGGTAAGGTTCTGCGCGTTGCGTCGAATTAAACCACATGCTCCACCGCTTGTGCGGGCCCCCGTCAATTCCTTTGAGTTTTAGTCTTGCGACCGTACTTCCCAGGCGGAGAACTTAATGCGTTAGCTACGGCACCGCGGGGGTCAACTCCCACGACACCTAGTTCTCATCGTTTACGGCGTGGACTACCAGGGTATCTAATCCTGTTTGCTCCCCACGCTTTCGCGTCTCAGCGTCAGTTGCCGTCCAGGTGGCCGCCTTCGCCACCGGTGTTCCTCCCCATATCTACGAATTTCACCTCTACTTGGGGAATTCCGCCACCCTCTCCGGCACTCAAGCACGACAGTTTCGGGCGCACTTCCTCAGTTGAGCTGAGGGCTTTCACACCCGACTTGTCACGCCGCCTACACGCGCTTTACGCCCAATAATTCCGAACAACGCTTGCACCCTCTGTATTACCGCGGCTGCTGGCACAGAGTTAGCCGGTGCTTCTTCTCCCGGTACCGTCAAGCCGTTGGATGTTAGCCAACGGGTTTTCTTCCCGGTCGAAAGTGCTTTACAATCCAAAGACCTTCATCACACACGCGGCGTTGCTGCGTCAGGCTTTCGCCCATTGCGCAAAATTCCCCACTGCTGCCTCCCGTAGGAGTCTGGACCGTGTCTCAGTTCCAGTGTGGCTGATCGTCCTCTCAGACCAGCTACCCGTCGTTGCCTTGGTGGGCCATTACCCCGCCAACTAGCTGATGGGCCGCGGACTCATCTGGTTGTGATAGCTTGTATACAGAGGCCACCTTTTCCCTCAGTCTCCGAAGAAACCGTGGGCTTATCCGGTATTAGCCAATCTTTCGACTGGTTATCCCGAGCATCCAGGCAGATTATCCACGTGTTACGCACCCGTGCGCCGCTCTACTAAGGGTTGCCCCTATTCGCGCTCGACTTGCATGTGTTAGGCACGCCGCCAGCGTTCGTTCTGAGCCAGGATCAAACTCTCCAATTTTAATTTGAAGGTTGAACCGGCGTTCACCAAGTGTCCGGCTAAGGAACCTTGGCTCGCTGATTCACTGCAGGCACTGCTGGTATGCGCTTCTCAGCGCTCCCTTGCTGGTGCCTTCTCAAAGATTGACTGCGGTTTCCGCAATCCTTCTCTTCTTCTTGGGCTTGCTATTTGGTTTTCAAAGACCGAGCC
>NZ_JABUMR010000002.1:0-198198 GCF_013336725.1 Myxococcus sp. CA040A
ACCGCGTGGGAGAGTAGGTCGCTGCCGGATTCTTTTTGAGAGAAGCCCTCGTCGCCTCGTGCGACGGGGGCTTTTCGCTTTTGTGCGTCTGGAGTTTCCGACGCCGTGAAGAGGCCCCGTGCCCGCTCCGGCCGCCAGGGCGTCCGCGGGCTTGGGCTTGAAGCCACCCTCGAGCGCTGACGGCCTTGCGCGGCCTCAGGGCACTCGCAGCACCACCTTGCCCACCGTCGCGCGCGACTCCAGTCGCTGGTGGGCGTGCGCGGCTTCTTCCAACCCCACCACCAGCCCCAGCTTCACGCGCAGCTGCCCTCCCGCCAGTGCGCTTCCCAGCGCCTCGCGAGCCCTCCGCTGCAGCGCGGCCGGGTGTGGCGTGCGCAGCCAGTACGCGCTCACCTTCAGCGACTTCGCGTACAGCGTCTCCACCTCCACCGCCGCTGGGGGCCCGCTCGCGCTCCCGTACGCCACCAGGTGCCCGAAGGCCGCCAGCGACTCCAGGCTGCTTGCCCACGTGCTGGCACCCACGGAGTCCAGCACCACCTCCACTCCAGCTCTACCGGAGCTGGGGGGCGGCTGGCATTGCGGTACGCAGCTATATCCACTGGCGTTGGGGCTTGGCGGCGCTTCCGTACGCAACGCCAGGTGCCTGGGAGGGCGCCAGTGGCTGGCTCGATGATGCCTGCCGCACGCGTGCGCGGGCTCGACTCTCACTGGCGCGGTCTCAAATCCGGCGCGTGGCTTCAAACCGCTGCCCACATGCTGGCTCCGCACGGGCCGGTACGAACCCTCCTGTTCCACCTGCGCCGGACTGCGTCGCTGGGTTCTACCCACGGATCACAGGTGGCCTTGCGGGATGGTGGTCTGCTCCAGCGACGCCGCAGGCGCTCCGGTTGTCGCTGAACACCGTGAACGACAGGGGGCGATGTAGGGCTTCACCTCGCGGCTTGGGGCATGGGTCGTCCGGCATGTGACGCGCCGCCTCCTTCCCGCTCCTGCTTCCATGGGGCTCAGAAGCGTTCAAGCTCCCGAATTCCTTGAGGTTTCAGGGGTGTATGCGTGTTTGACTCGCTATGAAGGCTGCGACTAGAGTCCAGTCCTCCGCCCGGTCTGCGCTCCGCCTGCCGCGGTGCTCCCCGGCCCCGGACCGCTCCACGAGATGAAGAAGCCGACCCTTTTTGGGAAGTACCTGCTCCTCGAGCGCATCAACGTCGGCGGAATGGCCGAGGTGTTCATCGCGAAGGCCTTCGGCGTCGAGGGCTTCGAGCGCATCCTCGCCATCAAGAAGATCCTCCCCACGATGGCGGAGGACGAGGAATTCATCACGATGTTCATCGATGAGGCGCGGATCAGCGTTCAGCTGAACCACGCCAACGTCGTGCACATCCACGAGCTCGGGAAGCACGACGACACGTACTTCATCGCCATGGAGTACGTCGCGGGCCGCGACGTGCGGACCATGCTGGAGCGATACCGGCGGCGTAAGGAGATCATGCCCACCGCGCAGGCGGTGTTCATCGCCTCCAAGCTCTGTGACGGCCTGGACTACGCTCACCGGAAGAAGGACGCACGCGGGCAGGACCTGCACATCATCCACCGTGACGTGTCGCCTCAGAACGTCCTCATCTCCTATGAGGGCGAGGTCAAGGTCATCGACTTCGGCATCGCCAAGGCGGCCAACCGCTCGCAGAAGACGCAGGCCGGCATCCTCAAGGGCAAGTTCGGCTACATGAGCCCGGAGCAGGTCCGGGGCATGCCCATCGACCGGCGCAGCGACATCTTCGCCGTCGGCGTGCTGCTGTACGAGATGCTCACCGGTGAGAAGCTCTTCGTCGGTGAGTCGGACTTCTCCACGCTGGAGAAGGTGCGCAACGCGGACGTTCCGCTTCCTCGCGAGTTCAATCCGAACATCCCGCCGGGACTCGAGAAGGTCGTCCTCAAGGCGCTCGCGCGTGAGACCGAGGACCGCTACCAGTGGGGTTCGGATCTCGCCGAGGACCTGATGCGCTTCCTCCTCGCTGGGGATGCCATCTACTCGTCGAAGCACCTCTCCTCCTACATGAAGGAGGCCTTCGCCGAGGACATGCTCCGCGAGGCGGAGAAGATGGAGCGCTACGCGGGAATCGAGCGCCCGGATCAGATCGAAACCTCGGGCGTCACCGTTCCTCCCTCGCCGCCGCGCCAGAGCACGAGGCGCCCGCCGCCCGCGGTGGTGGTGACGGGTTCTCCCGCGGGCCGCGCGCCCACGGCACCGGCTCATCCCGCCCCGAATTACATTCCGCCCCCCACGGCCGAAGAGCTGGAGGAGATGGACGGCGGTGGCGCCGACAAGACGCAGATCGTCGACTCGACCCAGACCTTCATGTCCCCGGAGACGCGCGTCGCCGAGAGCAGCGTGCTGGTGGACGACAGCATCACGGGGCGTTCGGAGATTCCGACCCTCCAGGGCAGTGGCACCGCCTCGGCCTACCCGTCGCGGGAGCCGGAGCCCTCGGTGCGCAAGGGCAAGAGCGGACCCAAGTCCCAGGTCGTCATCGCCAGCGAGGACGGTGAGGCCTACGCGGGTGCGACGATGATCGGCCCGGCGCCGACCGCGCCCCCCACGCGCTCGAAGGCCTCGGCGGAGCCGCCCGAAGAGACCACCGGCAACATCACCGTCTCGGCGAACGGGCGGAGCAATCGCGTTCCGCAGCGTGGCTCGTCACCCCAGCACCAGGATGCCGGGGGCTACGACGCACCCCAGGATGATGGGGGCTACGACACACACGACGGCTACGGCTCCGAGGACGGCGGGGGTTATCCCGACGACACCCAGGAGCGCGAGGAAGTCACCGGGACGCAGACGCCCGCGCCCGCGCCGAAGAAGGGCGCCAAGGCCACGGCCAAGCCCGTTCCTGTCGCGAAGCCCAAGCCCAAGACCAAGTCCAGGCCCGCCGCGAAGGGTTCGCCCCTGCAGTCGCTGGCGAACCTTCCCAAGCCGGTGCTCTTTGGCTCCGCGGCCGGCATCGCCGTGGTGGTGCTGCTCCTGTTGGTAGTGTTGTTCGGCGGCCCTTCAGGGGAGCAGGTCACCTTCACCGTGCCGCAGGCCGGCGCCGTCGTCGAAGTGAATGGGCAGAGGGTCGAGCCCAACATGATGCTGGCCCTTCCGGCCGGCGACTACGAGGTCGTGGCCAGTGCTCCCGGGCACAAGCCCGAGAAGAAGTTCGTGACGGTGGTCGAAGGCCCACCCCTGGCCGTGTCCTTCAACCTGGTCCCGGAGGTCGTGGCGCAGGCTCCGCCGGAGGAGCCACCCGCGAGGCCCTCGGAGCCCGTGGCCAACCCGGGAGGCCAGGAGCGGCCTTCGGGCACCATCGTGGACCCGGGGCAGACGGGGACTCCAACGCCCCCCCAGAACCCGGATCCTCCGACCGCCGTCGTCGACGCTCAGCCTCCCGACACCGCTCCCGCCCCAGGCACGGAGACGCCCACTCCGCCTCCCACGCAGAAGCCTCCTCCCGCGAACCCTGTTGTGGAGAACAAGCCCGTGGAGCCTCCGCCGCCTGCACCCAAGAAGCTCGCTGCTGTCTTCGAGGGTGAGAGCGGCGCGGAAATCTCCGTGAATGGAAAGAAGGTCGGACGCACCCCGGCCGCGCGGCTCGCCAACCTGGAAGTGGGGAAGACCTACCAGTTCACCGCGAAGCTGGCGGGATACAAGACCTACTCCGGAGAGTTCCTGGCCGAGGGTGATGGCGGTGAGCTGACCATTTCCTTCGACCTCACCAAGGAGGAGAAGCGCGTCGAGACGGTGAAGCCTGCTCCCGCGCCTCCGACCCCGCCGAAGCCGAAGGCCACGGGAATGCTGGCTTGCAGCACGAAGCCCGCGGGCGCCGAAATCCTCGTCGATGGCAAGAAGACCGGCCGTCAGACGCCGGTGACGCTCGGAAGCCCCCTCGTGCTCCCAGTGGGCAAGAGGAAGATCTCCTTCAAGCTCAATGGCAAGACGACCAAGCCCGTCGTTGTCTCGATCTCCGAGAACAAGATCGAAAAGCTGGTCAACTTCGCCATTGAGTAGGGAGCGGGCATCGGGCGTCGTCGACGATTTGTTGAATGAAGTGGTGCTGGGCGCGGTATGACGCCCGGCCCGCGACGCTACATGCTGAGGTGATGCGCCATGCAATCGACGCCCATCCGGGGCAAGGCCGAGGCCGGTCCCGCGCAACAGCCGTTTTCTTATCCGCTCCGCCGTGAGTTCGTGGAACCCGACTGGCGGCGCATCCCCGGCTACAAGGACGTCACCCAAGCGGAGTGGGAAAGCTCCGTCTGGCAGCGCAAGCACACCGTCAAGAACCTGAAGGAGCTCAGGGCCACCCTGGGTGCGCTCCTTCCGGACGACCTGGCGGAGAGCCTCGAGCGGGATCAGCGCGAGCGCGCGACGATGTCCATCCTCGTCCCGCCGCAGATGCTCAACACGATGGACTACCAGGACCTGTGGAAGGATCCGGTGCGGCGCTACATGCTGCCCGCCTTCGCGGACCGCCTCACGGACTGGCCCAATCACCCGAAGGCCAGCCGTGACAGCCTTCACGAGCAGGACATGTGGGTCGTCGAAGGTCTGACGCACCGCTATCCGACGAAGGTGCTCGCGGAGATGCTGCCAACGTGTCCCCAGTACTGCGGGCACTGTACGCGCATGGACCTGGTGGGCAACGACGTCCCCCAGGTCAGCAAGCACAAGTTCTCCATCGGACCGAAGGACCGCTACGAGCAGATGCTCGAGTACCTGCGCCGCACGCCCACCGTGCGCGACGTGGTGGTCTCCGGCGGCGACATCGCGAACCTGCCCATCCAGCAGTTGGAGCCGTTCGTCAGCTCGCTGATGGACATTCCGAACATCCGAGACATCCGGCTGGCCAGCAAGGGGCTGATGGCCATTCCCCAGCACTTCCTCCAGGACTCGGTCCTCCAGGGATTGGACCGGCTGGCGAAGAAGGCCGTGGAGCGGGGCGTGGACCTGGCGATGCACACGCACGTCAACAACGCCGCGCAGCTCACGCCGCTGGTGGGCAAGGCCGTGCGCAAGCTGCTGGACATGGGCTTCCGTGATGTCCGCAACCAGGGCGTGCTGCTGCGAGGCATCAACGACAGCGCGCAATCGCTGCTCGAGCTGTGCTTCACGCTGCTCGACCACGCGAAGATCCTGCCGTACTACTTCTACATGTGCGACATGATCCCCAACAGCGAGCACTGGCGGCTCTCCGTGGATCAGGCGCAGCGGCTCCAGCACGACATCATGGGCTACATGCCCGGCTTCGCGACGCCGCGCATCGTCTGTGACGTGCCCTTCGTGGGCAAACGCTGGGTCCATCAAATCGCCGAGTATGACCGCACGCGCGGCATCTCCTTCTGGACCAAGAACTACCGGACGGGCATCGAGGCGAATGACCCCGAGGCGCTCGACCGGAAGTACGAGTACTTCGACCCCATCGACTCCCTGCCCGAAGAGGGCCAGGCGTGGTGGCGGGAGCAGACCCGGGCGGCGTGATGGACACCTCCGCGGTTGCGATGAATGGGGCGGCGGACTCCCTCACCGAGCGCTCCTCGCTCAGTGACGCGGGGCGCCGTCGCCTGTTTCCCCAGGCCACGGATGCGGAGTGGGGCGACTGGCGCTGGCATCAGCGCCACGCGGTGCGCGGGCTGGAGCAGCTCGAGCGCTTCATCCCATTGACCGCCGATGAACGCGCGGGCGTCCAGGAGACGTCCTCGCTGTTCCGCATTGGCATCAGCCCGTACTACCTGTCGCTCATCGACCCGGAGCATCCGTTCTGCCCGGTCCGCATGCAGTCCATTCCCGTGCGGGCCGAGGCTCGCGTACGCCCCGGCGAGCTGGAGGATCCGCTCGGTGAGGACAAGACGCGGCCAGAGGAGTGCATCGTCCACAAGTATCCAGACCGGGTGCTGTTCCTGGCGCTGGATACGTGCTCGGTCTACTGCCGGCACTGCACGCGAAGGCGCATCACCCAGGGCGGCGTGGCGGAGCTGTCCAAGGAC
The DNA here is from genome assembly GCF_013336725.1 of Myxococcus sp. CA040A. Lineage (NCBI taxonomy): Bacteria > Pseudomonadati > Myxococcota > Myxococcia > Myxococcales > Myxococcaceae > Myxococcus > Myxococcus sp. CA040A. The sequence continues at coordinate 6,022 of NZ_JABUMR010000002.1, forward strand.
CAGATGCGCCGTGGCATCGACTACATCCGGCGCCACCCCGAGGTGCGTGACGTCCTCATCTCCGGCGGGGATCCATTCCTGCTCAGCGAGCAGCGCCTGGAAGAGCTGCTCGCGCCGTTGAGCGAGATTCCCCACGTGGAGATGATTCGCATTGGCACGCGTGTGCCAGTGGTTCTGCCCATGCGCGTCACCGATGCGCTGGCGAGCACGCTGCGACGCCATGCGCCCGTCTTCGTCGTCACGCACTTCAATCACCCGAAGGAAGTGACTCCCGAGGCGCGCGAGGCGTGCGAGCGACTGGTGGACCACGGCGTGCCCGTGGAGAACCAGGCTGTGCTGATGCGGCAGCTCAACTCGGACGCTCGCATCATCAAGGAGCTGTCCCACCTGCTGCTGCGCAGCCGCGTGCGGCCGTACTACCTGCACCAGATGGACGTGGCCGAAGGCTGTGAGCACCTGCGCACGCCCATCACCAAGGGCCTGGAGATCATCCAGCAGCTTCGTGGCCACACCACCGGACTTGCCGTGCCGCACCTCGCGGTGGATTTGCCCGGCGGCGGCGGCAAGGTGACGCTCCAGCCGGACTACGTCGTCGAGCGGGGCGAACGAGAGACCGTGTTCCGCAACTACAAGGGCGAGCGTTACGCCTACCCGGAGCCGGAAGAGACCGACTGCTCGTGCCCGTATGACGAGACCTGGCGTGCCCGCGCCCAGGAGTACGGCTACCTGCGGAAGGGCTGAGCGTCAGCGGCTCCCGGCAAGCGTGCTTCCGGGAGCTGACGACTTCGTCAGTCGTCGTTCGAGCTCCTTCTCTTCTTCGCCGCCTTCTTCTTCACCTTGGGCGTCTGTGAGCTGGCGCGGCGCGCGGCCTTCTTCGAAGGCTTGTCGTCCCCACCGCCCATGATCTCCACGGGCACCTGATCCTCATTCGCGGCAGCGGCCTGGGCTGCCACCGCGCCCTCCGCGTTCGCGCCCTCGCCACCCTCGGCCCCCGCGCCACCTTCGGCTCCCTCTTCGTCCTCGACGGGAATGCCAATCTCGACGACGGGATTGTCGCCCTCGGTGGACTCCAGCTCGACGGGGTTGTCGTTGCTGAAGCCTTGCTGAATGGTGACTTCCTTCTCCTCGGCGGGCTTCGCCGCGGCCTGCTTCGCCGACTTGGCTTGCTCTTCCAGCCGCTGCCCCTCGGCCTTCGCCCGCTCGTTGCCCTCGGGGCCCATCTTCGCGGTGAAGCGGTCGTACTCCTTCGCGGTGACGCCGTGCTTCTCCAACACCGACGAGGTGGCCGCGGACTGCTTCTGGATGGCTTGTCCGCGCTCCTCGTTGCTCATCTCCGAGGACTTGCGATTGCCGAACTCGTCGTCGACCTTCTTCATCGCCGCCGCTTCGTCTCGGCGGATGTGAGCCACCTTCTCGGGGGTCAGCTCGCCCCCTTCGTCCGCTCCGGCGATGCCCGGAAGGACCAACAGGGCTGCCATGAGCATGGAAATGGGACGGGACATGACGCGGCTCCTCGACAGTGGAAACCCGCGTATCTAAGCACGGTCCGCCGTCGGTGCGCATCGGTCGCGTTCCGTCCACTTCCCCCGGCGAGGACTGTCGCTGAATCCGGTGATTCCCCCCGCGAGCCCGTCGTCGGCCCGGTCAGCCGTTCTGGCAACTCGCGCAGCTGTCCCTCGCGCTGGAGCACTGCTCGCGGCCCTGTGCGCAGCGCGGAGGGAGATCATCCCGGTCCGGGTTCCGGTCCACCAGGGAGCACTGCTCCTCGGCCACGCCGCAGGTCTGGTTGGCCACCTCACAGCGGTCCTGGCACGACAGGTCATCCTGGGCCGCGCGTGCCCTCAGTTCTTCGAGCCTCGCGGATGCACCATCGATGGCAGCGTCGTCATCACCGGCGACGCGTGTGTCCACGTTCTTCGAGCAACCCACGAGGAGGCAGGTGACCACGAGCAGCGGGAGGCCGACGAAGGGGACTCGCATGGGCCTCCCATATTCGCGCAGACAGCACTTCGTCCAGCAAGGGCATCCGCGAGTGTCGGACGTTTGTCGGGACACAGTGGACTCACCGTTGTGGGTGACGCGCGACACTTGCTCGACGCGGCCGCGCCCATCGCGCAACACCCCGGGGCTGGCGTGGCCTGTCACTGGTGACGCGCGACACTTGCTGGCCGCAGCCATCGCGGAACACCCCGCGTCCGGCGTGGATGGTCGCTGGTCATCCTCGGGACTTGCTGCACGCGGCGGCGCCCGTCGTCACCCGGCGTCAGGCGCCAACTGTTGTTGGGGCGGGGGGCGCGGGCGGCGGGGCGGCTCTTCCGGACGCGACAGGTACAGGTATGCAGTCAGGGCCAGGAGGGCCGCGACAGCCAGCCTCCGCATCCAGTCCTCGCGCTGCCGAACTGGCGAGGCCTGGTCTTCCCGCGTCGCGGCTTCCAGGCCCGCGGCCACCTCGGCACTCACGGTTCGCACCCGACGGCAGACCTCTACCACCGGCACCAGTCCCACGGGCACCGGTGCATCCTCCCGCTCCAACGCCGCCGCGAGCATCCGCGCCCAGGCTGCTTCCTCCTCGCCCTCCGTCGGCTCCCTCGCTGCCGTGCCCAGCCTCATCGCCAGCAACACGGCGGCTCGCAGCAAGCGCACCGAGAGGGCCTGCTCCGACACCCCGTAGAAGCTCGCGCAGGCCTCCAGGGAGGCCCCTGAGACGAGCCGGCGACTCAGCAGGGCGGCGGGACGGGGCTCCAGCCCTCTGAGGGCCTGGACGAAGGACGAGGGGGGCAGACGGGAAATGGGCGGCTCGAAAGGTGTCACGGCCGCGCCATCCTCTCCCATCCTCTGGCCGTTTTCTTGAGGCACGTGGCCACGCTCCTACACTCCCAGGCCATGTTGCGACCTGTTGCACTGCTCCTGCTCCTGCTCGCTCCCCCGCGTTCACTCGCGGTGGAGACCCTGCGCATCGCCATCGAGGACACGGGAGTGGAGGTGCGCATCAGCGGGCGCGGACTTGGCTTCGGCGTGGACAGCGAGGAGGCCACCTTCGTGCCCATCCCCTCCGATGTCGCCACCGTCCGTCGGAAGGCAGGCCGGCTCGAGGTCAACGGGGCACCCGTCATCGGAGACTCCGTCCGCTTCCGCGCGGGTCTGAGCCCCTCTGACGACGCGGGGAGCGCTCCGGGTGAACAGCCGCTCAAGGCCGGCAGCGCCCAGGTGCGCGGTGATGTCGTCGTGCGTCCATTTCGCGACGGGCTCCAGCTCATCAACGTCATCTCCCTCGAGGACTACCTCGCGGCGGTGCTCGGCAGCGAGATGCCGGTCTCCTTCCCGCCCGAGGCCCTCAAGGCCCAGGCCATCGCCGCGCGCACCTATGCCCTCCAGAAGAAACTGGAGAGCTATAGCAACGCGTTTCATCTCGGCAGCAGCGTGCTCCATCAGGTGTATGGCGGCGTCAACCGCGAGGACCCCCGCACCCGCGCCGCCGTCGACGCCACCCGAGGGCAGGTGCTCACCTACGAGCTCGCCCCCATCGAGGCCTACTTCCACGCCTCCTGTGGCGGTCGCACCGAGTCCGGACAGGACGCCCTCCACCGTGACTTGCCCTACCTCCAGCCTGTCGACTGTCCGTGCGGACGGCTGCCCGCGAGCCGCTGGTCCGCCTCCATGTCGGACACCGAAATCAAGGCCGCCCTCAAGCGCCCCGCCCAGGGCATGAAGGTGTCCGCGCGCACGCCCACCCGCCGTGTCACCCGCATCACCATGGGCGATGGCAGCACGGTGGACGGCGTGGAGCTCCGCCGCAGGCTCGGCTACACGCGCCTCAAGAGTCTCGACTTCGAGGTGGAGCGAACCGACCACGGCTATGTGTTCTCCGGTCGCGGCTATGGCCACGGGGCCGGGCTCTGCCAGTGGGGCGCCAAGGCGCTCGCCGACAAGGGCAGGGGGTACCTGGAAATCCTCACCCACTACTACCCCGGGGCCGAGCTCCAGCAGCTCTACTGACGTCCCCTTCGTCGGCGCGCTTTCCGCGGCGGCGCGGGGGCTGCTACAAGCGCCAACCCCGTGTCGTCCCGCCTCTCAGACTACGTCTTCGAACTCCCCGAGTCCCAGATCGCCCAGGCGCCGCTCGCCCAGCGCGACGCCTCGCGACTGATGCTCGTCCGCCGCTCCACCGGCGACGTGAGCCACCGCCAGTTCTCCGACGTGCTGGAGCTCCTGCGCCCCGGTGACCTGCTCGTCCTCAACGACGCCCGCGTCATCCCCGCGCGCCTGCTGGGCCAGAAGGCAGGCACCGGCGGACGCGTGGAGCTGCTCGTGGTGCGGCCCGCCGCCTCCACGCTGACGTCGGCCGCGCTCGATGGCGCTCCCGAGTCGCTCGACTGGCTCTGTCTGGGCCAGGCCTCCAAGGGCCTCAAGCCCCCCCAGCGCCTCACGTTCGCCGGCGGCCTGGAGGCGGAGGTGCTGGAGGTGCTCGGGGGAGGGGAGTACCGCGTGCGCTTCCACGCGCGCCCGGGGGCCTCGCTGGCGTCGTTGCTCGACGCCGCCGGTCGCCTGCCGCTGCCGCCCTACATCACCCGCGAGCCCGATGCCGCGGACGCCGAGCGCTACCAGACGGTGTACGCGCGCGCCTCCGGCGCCGTGGCCGCGCCCACCGCCGGCCTGCACTTCACGCAGGACACCCTGGACGCGCTGGCGGCCAAGGGCGTGCGCCGCGCGCTGGTGACACTGGACGTGGGGCCGGGGACCTTCTTGCCGGTGCGCGAAGAGGAACTCGACAAGCACCACATGCACCCGGAGCGCTTCACCGTCCCCGAGGCCACCGCGCGCGAGGTGAACGCGGCGCGAGCGGAGGGCCGGCGCGTCGTCGCCGTGGGCACCACCGTGGTGCGCACGCTGGAGTCCGCGACGGACCCGACCACGGGCCTGCTGCGCGAAGGGCCGGGCGAGACGACGCTCTTCATCCGCCCGGGCTTCACCTTCCGCCAGGTGGACGCGCTCCTCACGAATTTCCACCTGCCGCGCTCCACGCTGGTGGTGCTCGTCAGCGCGCTCTTGGGGCGCGAACGCACGCTGGCTGCATACGCGGAGGCGGTGCGCGAGGGTTATCGATTCTTCAGCTACGGCGACGCCATGCTGGTGTCGGAGTGAGTGCCATGAGTGAGCAGGACGCGGGAGTACGGGAGACGGCGCGCGAGAAGGGCGACACGCGGGTGGCACCGGGCCTGGTGCGCTTCGATTTGCTCCACGAGGACGCCTCTGGAACGAAGGCCCGCCGTGGGCGGCTGAACACCCCGCACGGCCCCATCGAGACGCCCATCTTCATGCCTGTGGGCACCGTGGGCAGCGTCAAGGGCGTGGGGCCGGATGACCTGCTCGCGCTCGACGCGCAAATCATCCTCGGCAACACCTACCACCTCATGCTGCGCCCCGGCGAAGCGCTGATGCGGGAGATGGGCGGCCTGCACCAGTTCGTCTCCTGGAACCGGCCCATGCTCACCGACAGCGGCGGCTTCCAGGTCTTCAGCCTGTCGGAGAAGCGCAAAATCACCGAGGAGGGCGCTGCCTTCCAGTCCCACCTCGACGGCGCGCGTCACTTCCTCACCCCCGAGCGCTCCATCGAAATCCAGGAGACGCTCGGCGCCGACGTCATCATGGCCTTCGACGAGTGCCCTCCCTCCACCGAGGACCGCCCGTACCTGGAAAATTCCCTCGCACGCACCACGCGGTGGCTGCACCGCTGCGTGAAGGCGTGGAACCGGGAAGGACGCTCGTCCCTCTTCGGCATCGTCCAGGGCGGCCTCCACGAGGACCTGCGCAAGCGCCACGCGGAGGAGGTGTGCGCGGTGGACCTTCCTGGGTACGCGCTGGGGGGGTACTCCGTGGGCGAGGCCCCCGAGGCGATGCACGCGGGCGTGGCCTACGCGGCGCCGCTCCTGCCTCGCGACAAGCCGCGTTACCTCATGGGTGTGGGCACCCCCGTGGACCTGGTCACCTGCGTGGAGCACGGGGTGGACATGTTCGATTGCGTGCTGCCGACCCGTTGTGCGCGCAACGGCCTGCTCTTCACCTCGGAGGGCAAGCTCACCATCCGCAATGCGGCATTCGCCAGGGACCCCAGGCCGGTCGACCCGGCGTGCTCCTGCTACACCTGCCGCAACTTCAGCAGGGCGTACCTGCGGCACCTCTTCGCCGCGGGCGAAATCCTCGCGATGCGCCTCAACACCCTGCACAACCTCCACTACTTCCTCGGGCTGATGGCGGATGTGCGCAAGGCCATCGCCGAGGACCGATATGCCGCTTTCGCGCGGGAGTTCCGGGAGAGGGCTCGGGCCCAGGAGGCCGAACGGACCCGTGGTCGCTGAGCGACCGGATGGAATCCCGAGTTCCCGCGTTCACTTGCTCACATGGGGACCCCTTGCTAAGAGGGCCCCCTTTCAGGATGGGTCCTTCGGGTAGTGTGGGGGGTCCCCCATCCCAAGCCTTCCTCAACCGACGAGGCAGTCTGTGGCTGAGAGCTTTTTGATGCTGGCGCAGGCCGGGGGCGGGACCAACCCGCTGAACACCCTGGCTCTGCTCGTGGGACTGGTGGCGATCATGTACTTCGTCATGATCCGCCCTCAGCAAAAGCAGATGAAGGAGCACCGCACGCTGCTCACTTCGCTCAAGAAGGGCGATGAAGTGGTCACCTCGGGCGGCATGCTCGGGAAGATCCACCTCGTCGAAGAGCGGACCGTGACGGTGGAAGTCGCCAGTGGCGTGCGCATCCGCATCCTGAAGACGTCCATCAGTGCCAAGGGCACGGTGGCTGAGGGGCCCGCGCAGGCGGCGCCCGCCGAAGAGAAGAAGAAGGAGGAGAAGTAAATGGACCGCGGCTGGTGGTGGAAGTTTGGACTGATTGTCGCGGTGACGCTGGGGACCATCTGGTTCCTGATTCCGTCGTACTACTCGCTGGTGGTCATGGACCGTGCCCAGCGCAATGACCTGGCGGCGCTGCAAGCGCGGCTTCCCGCCTGGGCGCCTCCCGCGAAGTACCGGCTCAATCTGGGCCTGGACCTTCAGGGCGGCATCCACATGGTCATGCGCGTGGACACCAAGACGGCGCTCCAGAAGCGGACCGAGCGCCGGGGCCAGCAGATCGCCACGTACGTCGCCGACAAGAAGCTCGGCGAGGTCACGGCGGAGACGGATCCAGAGAAGCTCCAGCTCACCTTGACCGCGAAGGACCCGGCGACCATGGACGCCATCGAGAAGGACGTCCTGGCGACCTTCGGGGACTTCAAGCGGGTCAACCGCGATGGCGCGACGCTGGTGCTGTCGCCCGACGAATCCCAGGTGAATCGCTTCCGTGAGGAAGCGGTCGACCAGGCGATGCTCGTCATCCGCCGCCGCATCGACAAGTGGGGCGTCGCCGAAGTCGACGTGCGCAAGCTCGGCACCGACTCCATCCAGATTTCGCTGCCCGGCCGCAGCAACCCGGAGCAGGCCAAGGAGCTGGTCGGCACCACCGCGCAGCTCGAGTTCCGGATGGTGGACGACACCAACCCGCAGTTCTTCGCGCAGCTGTTCCAGTCCAACCCGCCTCCGGCCGGCAGCGACATCACCGTGTCGGAAGAGGGTGGCTTCCCGCAGCTGCAGAGCGCCTCGCGTGACGCGCTCCTGAAGTACACCGAGGGCAAGGTTCCGGAGAACCGCCAGGTCGTCACCGAGTGCATCGCGAACCCGCTGAAGAAGAACGAGTGCTCGTCCTACCGGACGTACCTGCTGGACAAGGTCGTGCCGCTGACGGGCGAGAGCCTGGCGGGCGCCGACGCGTCGGTGAACCAGATGAACGAGCCGGAGGTGAACATCGCCTTCGACCCGGCGGGCGCGCGCGAGTTCGAGAAGCTGACCGAGGCGGGCGTGGGCCGTCGCATGGCCATCGTGCTGGACGACAACGTCCACACGGCGCCGAACATCAACGAGAAGATCGGCGGAGGCCGTGCCCGCATCACCATGGGTCGCATGGGGGCTCGCTCCCACGACGAGTGGCTGGGCGAGGCGCAGACGCTGGCGCTGGTGCTCAAGGCGGGCGCGCTGCCCGCGCCGGTGACGGTGGGTGAGATTCGTCAGGTGGGCGCGAGCCTGGGTGACGAGCTCATCAAGAAGGGCGGCCTCGCGGTGCTGGTCGGCCTGGGCCTCGTGCTCCTCTTCATGGGTCTGTACTACCGCAAGGCGGGGCTCATCGCGGACGTCGCGCTGCTCTTGAATGGTCTGCTCATCCTGGCGGGCCTGGCGTTCTTCAACGCGACGCTGACCTTGCCGGGCATCGCGGGGTTCGTGCTGACGTTGGGCGTCGCGGTGGATGCCAACGTGCTCATCAACGAGCGCATCCGTGAGGAGTTGAGTCACGGCAAGACGGCCAAGGCGGCCGTGGACCAGGGCTATGACCGCGCCTTCTGGACCATCTTCGATGCGCACGTGACGGCGCTCATCGCCGGCTTCATCCTGTTCTTCACGGGCACCGGACCGATTCGGGGCTTCGCCACCACGCTCATCGTGGGGCTGTTGGCCTCGCTGTTCACGTCCATCGTGGTGACTCGCGTCATCATGACCTACTTCGTCCACGGCCGTAACGCGCAGTCGGTGTCGGTCTGAGACCGGCGGGAGCCCGGTAAACTGCCATGCAGATCCTCAAGAACAAGACGAACATCGACTTCATCGGCAAGCGCAAGCCGGCCATCTTCATCTCCACCCTCGTCAACCTCGCCATCCTGGTGGGCATCGCCACGGTGGGGTTCAACTACGGCGTGGACTTCGCCGGCGGCACGGTGGTGGAGCTGAAGTTCGACCACTCCATCAGCGCGGCGGAAGTGCGTGAGCGCGCCCAGAAGGGCGGCCTGCACGACGTGAGCGTGCAGAACATCGGCGGAGCCTCGGAGAACGCCTTCCTGCTTCGCATGGGCGGCGTCACCCAGCTCAACGAAGAGAACGCCGCGAAGGCCAAGACGGCCATCGAGGCCCTGGGCACGGTCCGCAACGTCTACTCGGACCTCGCCAACGGCATCATCAACTTCCGCTCGGCCACCCCGCTGACTGCGGAGCTCATCAAGAGCGCGGTGGAGGGGTCTGGCACCGGCGTGCAGGAGGTCCGTGTCCTGGGCGAGTCCCAGGGCGGCACCGGCGTCGACTACCAGGTCGTCGCCAGCGGCATGGCGGACAAGGTGAACTCCGCGCTCAAGGCGGGCCTGGAGAAGCCGGACTTCGAGCAGCGCCGCGTGGACTACGTGGGCCCGCAGGTGGGCAAGCAGCTGCGCAACCGCGGCGTCATGGCGCTGCTGTACTCGATGGTGGCCATCCTCATCTACGTGGCGTTCCGGTTCGACTTCAAGTTCGGCCCGGGCGCGCTGCTCGCCATGCTCCACGACGTCATCATGGTGGCGGGCTACTACCTGGTGAGCCGCCGCGAGTTCAACCTCACGGCCATCGCCGCGCTGCTGACCATCGTCGGCTACTCGGTGAACGACACCATCGTCATCTACGACCGCATCCGCGAGGACATGGCCAAGTACAAGGGCAAGCCGCTGGCGGAGGTCATCAACATCGCCATCAACGACACGCTCGGCCGCACCATCCTCACGTCCGGCACGACGGCGTTGTCGCTCATCGGTCTGCTCATCTTCGGCGTGGGCGAAATCTTCGACTTCGCCATGGCGATGCTCGTGGGCATCCTCGTCGGCACCTACTCCTCCGTGTACATCGCCAGCCCGCTCACCATCTGGCTGGACGAGCGCGCGGCGGCGAAGGAAGGCCGTCACGGCGACGGCATGAAGCAGGAGCCGAAGGCGGCGTGACGTACCCCGCCTGACTCCCGCTCGCGGGAGCCGGACGCGATGAGGGCCCTGGTCTCCCACGTGGAGGCAGGGCCCTCGTTGTTTTTCAGGCGGGTGTGCGTGTCAGAAGCGCGCGCCCAGCGTCACCGAGGCGTCGAGCAGGCCACCGTCGGTGTCCTCGTCCAGCGCGTCATTCGCGAAGCCGTTGTCGAGCAGCACGCGCCAGGTGGCGCGGACGCCCGCGGTCAGCGCTCCGCTGTTGAACTCCACGCCCGCGGCCAGCGGCACTTCTTCCATGGTGTCGGAGTCGTAGAGGCCGCCGCCGATGCCGCGCACGTCCACATACGAGAGGCCGAAGCCCGCGCCTACGAAGGGCCGCACCGCCGTGAGGAAGGGCGGGGAGACCTTCACCAGCGCGCTGCCGCCCTGCCGGACGATGGAGGGGCCGTCATCCAGGAGTCGGATGTCGTCGATGCCGTTCTGCGAACCCTCGTAGCCGAGCTCGAACCCGATGAACGTGGTGGGCTGCACGTTGAGTGTGAGGCCCCATGCCGGACCGGTGTTCGTGAGATCTCCCAGGTTGCCCGTGTAATCGCCCAGGCCGCCCTTGAGGAACACGTTGACGTCGCCTCGCTTGCCCGGCTTGCGTTCTTGCGCCGAAGCCGTGCCTGTGGCGAGCAGCGCGAGCGCCAGCGCGCCGACCTGGATACCCTTTGCAGCCATGCGGTCCTCCCTGTCAGGTGGTGTGCAATCAAGCTGTGCACCGGGTGACCGACGCGCTCCCCACCGGCAGACGACAGGGCAAGCGCACGCCTGAACGCCTGAGCAGGAAGGGAAATGTCGTGCCCAAGGTTGGACTTTCCTCGTCAGACGTCTGAGGTACTGTCGGACTGTCAAGATTTCGTCCCGGCCACGGAGGAGTCCCGGTGGCCGAGGAGGGGAGCTGCGAGTGCGGTGGTTGCTTCCAGACGTGGTCGAGGAGGAGGTGGGGTCGCTCGCTGGGGAGCTGTCGCTCCATCCGCTCGCGGCGAGGGTGCTGCTGCACCGCGGTTACCGGACGCCTGAGTCCGCCTCCGCGTTCCTGTCGGACCGTCTGGCGGACCTGCCAGACCCCTTCCGGATGAAGGGCATGGTGGCGGGCGTGGAGCGGCTGGTGCGTGCACTGCACCGGCGCGAGAAGGTGACGCTGTACGGCGACTATGACGTGGATGGGGTGTGCTCCACGTCGCTGATGTTCCTGTTCCTGAAGGAGCTGGGCGTGCCGCCGGCCACGTACATCCCCCACCGGCTGGACGAGGGCTACGGCCTCAACATGTCCGCGGTGGAGCGCATCGCCGCGGATGGCACGCGGGTGCTGGTGACACTGGATTGCGGCATCACCTCCGTGGCGGAAATCACCCGCGCGAAGGAGCTGGGGCTGGACGTCATCGTGGTGGACCACCACACGGTTCCTCCCACGCTGCCTCCCGCCGTCGCGGTGCTCAACCCGCATCAGCCCGGCTGCGAGTACCCCACCAAGGCCCTGTGCGCCGCGGGCGTGGCCTTCAACCTCTGCATGGGCCTGCGCAAGCGGCTTCGCGACGATGGCTACTTCGCCACCCGCAAGGAGCCCAACCTCCGCGCCATGATGGACCTGGTGGCGATGGCCACCGTCGCGGATGTGGTGCCGCTCACCGGCGCCAACCGCATCCTGGTGACGCACGGCCTCCAGGAGCTCACGGCCGCCCGCCGTCCGGGGGTGCGCGCGCTGAAGGAAGCCGCGGGCATGGACCCGGACACGACCATCACCGCGGGCCAGGTGGGCTTCCGCCTGGGGCCTCGCATCAACGCCGCGGGACGGCTGCATGACGCGTCCCTGGGACTCCAGCTGCTCTGTTCGGAGTCCTTGGAGTCGGCGCGCTCACTGGCCTCGGTGTTGGACCGGGCCAACGCGGAGCGGCAGGGAATCGAGAGCGGCATCCTCACGCAGGCGCTGGCCCAGGCCGAGGAGCGCAAGGATGCGCGCGGCTTCGTGCTCTACGACGAGGGCTGGCACCCGGGCGTCATCGGCATCGTCGCCTCGCGCGTGGTGGAGCGCTACCACCGGCCCACCGTCATGGTGGGCGTGAAGGACGGGGTGGGGAAGGGCTCGGCGCGCAGCATCGAGGCCTTCCACCTCTACGACGCGCTCAGCGGGTGCTCGGAACTGCTCACGAAGTTCGGCGGTCACAAGCACGCCGCCGGCCTCACCATCGACGCGGACAAGCTGCCCGCGCTGCGCGAGGCGTTCGAGAAGATCGCCTGGCAGCGCCTCACCCCCGAGGACCTCATTCCCCGCTGCCGCGTGGACGCGGTGGTGAGCGCCCGGGAGCTGGATGCGACGGCCGTGGAGGCCCTCCAGCGCCTCGGCCCCTTCGGCCAGGGCAATCCCGAGCCGGTGCTGGTGCTTCGCCACCAGGTGGCCCGCTCACGCGTGCTGCCGGCCAAGGCGGCGGGTGGCAGCGGTCACCTCAAGCTGGCGCTGGCGGACGCACCGGAGCTGGACGCCATCGGCTTCGGCATGGCGGACCGCGTGAGGATGGTGGATGGGCCGGTGGACCTGGCCTTCCAGGCGGGCTTCGACACCTTCCGAGGTCAGCGAAAGCTGTCGCTGCGCCTCAAGGACGTGCGCGTCGCCGCGTAATCTGTTCGTCAGTGAGTGAGGGCCCGCGGTGTTTCACCCGCGGGCCCCGGAAGTCCTACGCCAGTCCCCAGCGCACCCGGCCCGGCGTCATCAGCGCGCCGACGCGGGCCAGCTCGTTGAGACGGAAGCGCTCGGCTTGTCGCTCGAAGGCATGGCGGCACCGTTCCGAGCAGAAGAAGTAACGGCGCTTCTTGTACTCCGAGGATGGCTGGCCATCCGGTGTCTCCAGCTGCTTGCCGCACACCGGGTCCCAATGCTTCCCCTGGCCTTGGCCCTGTCCCTGCCCCTGCACGCCCTTCATGCCTCGCCTCCCCGCCCTGGGGCCCCACGCCCATTCCCGACGGTGGCTACAAGCAGGGCATATGCCAACCCCCAACTCCCCGGAATGCCGAGGAGCGGGGGGCCGCACGAAGGGCCGGAGGCGGAAAAACTTCCACCCGTTCACGCTCCTTGCGGGGAAGGAGCGGTCGGGAAGTGTTCTTCAGAAGGTGGCGCCGACGCTGCCACCCAGGAAGAAGTCGTTCATGTAGCCCCGGCGGTAGCCCATGGCCTCCAGGCGGAAGGACAGCCGGAAGTTGCTGCTGCTGGACAGTCGGGGACGGCCCCGGAGGCCCACGCCGTACTGGAGGAGGGGCTTGAGGCCATTCACCTTCGTCTCGTTGGCGTCCACGGTGATGGAGGTCGTCTGGTAGGCGACGCCGCCACCCACCTGGCCGAAGAAGCCGAAGTCGGACTTGCCGAACTTGAACTCGTAGGCCGGGGCGATGGTGAAGTAGTGCTGGCTGGTGCTGCCGCGAATGAAGTCGGTGCCGTCGCTGCTGTTGCCGTACGTCCAGCGCAGGTCCGCCCAGAGGTTCTCGCGAAAGGGCTCGAGGTCGAACGTGCGGCCGAACTCCCACGTGGTGCGCACGCCCAGGCCCAGCACGGTGTCGGCGAAGCGGCCCCGGGGGCTCTCCAGGAGGAGCGCGCCGGCGAGGAGCTCCACGCCCACGCCCAGGTTGGGGTCGTCCAGGCCGGCGAGCTCCTTGAAGTCGCCTTCCTCGCCCTCCTGCTCTGACGCGTTCCGGAACTCGTCGGCCTGGTCCACGTTGCGACGGCGGCGCTCGGCGGCCTCCTCCTCTTCAATCTGCTCCTGGCTGGGGCCCGGCTCGTCCTCGGGATAGGCGTACGGGTCGTCGTCATCCTGCGCGAAGGCGGGGGGCGCTACGAGCAGGCCGCCGACGAGGCAGCGGGTGAGCCAGTTCTTCACGGTGGCGGTCCTCATCAGTCGGCGCTCAGTCGGGGGCAGGTGGTACCGCCAGCGGCGCTGGCCGGGCAGAGGTTGGGATTCGTGGTGCCCACGAGCAGATCGCGGGGAATCTGCAGGTGGTCCATCAGCTCGTTGCAGACGGCTTCCTTCAGCCGCAGGTCCGTGATGTGGCTGATGATGGCGCTCGACGCCACGGCCAGCGTGAAGTTCGTCTGGTCGGAGGTGTACTGCTGGGTGAGCTGGAGCAGGCCGGGCGTCGCCGTCGAGGTGTCGCTGTAGCCGGTGACGATGGAGCGCAGCAGGATGTCGCGCTGCCCGGTGGCCTCGCCGGCCTGGTACAGCGCGCTGGCGAGCAGCGTGCCCACCCGGTACTCCTTGCCGCTGAACTCGCTCAGGCTGTTGTTCCGGATGCTGTCGCGCAGGGACGCGTCCATGCAGCGGTCCGTCTTCGCCAGGTCCCGGTCAGCCGGGATGGAGCCGTACTCGGGGCCCTCGAAGGACGTGGAGAGGAAGCGGGTGTCGCAGCCGTTCTTGGAGCGGCAGGTGGCGCCGTACGCGTGCAGGTCCGCGAGCCCCTCGTCGAACGCCTTGAGGATGTTGGCGCCGGGGCTGGGGCCGCCGGTGCTGGCCCACGCGGTGAGGGCCGCGGGGAAGGCCTGCCCGGCGTACACCTTCAGGTTGAAGATGCGGTGCGAGTACTCGTGGGTGATGACGCCCGCGTTGATGGCCAGGGGCGCGCGCTGGAGCTCATCGAAGGGCAGCACGAGGAAGGACTCCATCGCCGAGAAATACAGGGCGTTGTCCTTCAGCGAGTCGCGGCTGACGTCGGTGATGGTGAAGTCGGGGAAGTAGTACGTCTTGACGGGCTTCTTGAAGTCGGCCGTCGGGATGTTGGTGACGTCGTGGAAGTAATCGAAGGCGCGCTCGAGGTTGTAATACGTCGTCACCATGTTCCAGGTGTGGAAGTCCGCCGGCCAGAGGACGTCATCCTGGGAGATGTAGCTGGCGGTGACGTCGCGGCCTTCGCCCTTGAGCAGGGCGTTGGCGAAGGCCTCGGGCGTGGTGGCGGTGGCGAGGTCCTGGTCGTTGGAGTCGTAGACGATGCGCGCGCCGCCGTGCAGGTCGGCGACGCTGCCGCTGAGACCGACGACGTCGGCGACCGTCTTGAGTTCGACCTCCTCGGGGACGTACTGCCCATTGCTGGAGAGCACCAGGGCGCGAATCTTGACCGGGGCGCTCGTGTCGGGCGCACAGCCGGCGGCCAGGCCCAGCACGGCGGTGGTGGCGATGACTGTTCGGAGCATGGGGGCCGTTTTACTCCGGTCCGCTCAGAACGTGTATTCCCCCCCGAGCGTCACCAGGCCGGAATGGACCGGGGAGGGGGGGGCCGGGTCCGCCGCCGCCTCCAGGTGGTCCTGCTGGAGCGCCACGCTGGCCCACACCCTCAGTGGCGTCCCCAGTCGCACCGTCCACCGGGTGGCCAGCAGGTGGGACCACCCCTCGCCCGAGACGTAGCGGGTGAAGGCGTAGGAGAGCTGCCCCCGCACGTCCCGTCCGGGCTTCCAGGTGACGGAGGGCCTGACGTCGAAGCGCGCGGGCGCGGTGGGGATGCCCGCGGTGGCGTTGACGTCCGCCATGCGTCGGGCCAGGACGGTGCCCAGGTCCCTGTTGACGCGGGCCTGGTAGCGGCGCAGGGCCCGGCGCGTCTCGACGGCGTTCTCCACGCGGCGCGCCATCGCCGCCTGTTCCTCCTCGGTGAACTGGCCGGCGGAGAGCGGGTCCTCGCTGTAGAGGGAGAGGCTGCCGCGCGCGCCCAGCTCCCAGCGCGTTCCCAGGAGAAGCCGGAGGCCCAGCCCCGGCCGCGCGGCCCACAGGGTGTCCTCGCGGGTGTAGCGCGTGGTGTTGCCCTGGACGTGGGTGACGAGCAGCGCCCGGCTCAGCGGGTGGCGGGTGAGGGCGAGGCTCGCGTCGGCGCCCGACTCCACGTCGGAGAGGCCCGCCGAGTCGTAGGCCACCGACAGGAGCGCGCCCTGGCTGGCGTAGCCGGTGCTGGCGTCGACGGCGGGAAGGCGGCGCGCGGGTCGCTCGGGGATGAGCTCGACGCGGGTGGACTTGGGCAGGCCCGTGCTGACGATGGCGGACAGGAGCCAGTGCTCGCCCAGCACCTGGTCGGCGCCCAGGCTGAGCTGGTGGGTGAGGGCGGTGCCCGCTTCCGGGCGGGCGCCCGTGTAGCCGAGCGTGAGGAACGTGGCCCCGTCGCGCAGCTCCACGTCGCCCAGGAGGCTCCAGGCGCGGAAGTCCTTGCCGACGGTGGTCTCCACGCTGACGGTGGTGTCACCGGACTCCGCGCGGGCGGTGAGCAGGGGGGCGAGCAGTCCGAGCAGGACGCAGGCGTGGCGAAGAGGGCCCGAGGGCCTGGGCTTGCGCGTGCTGGGCTCCCCCTTCATGAGAAGGCCAACACGGAAGGCGGCGGGAAGTTGCACTCGGGTGGGGCGGACGTCAGGAAGCCCTCCAGGAGTCGACCGTTTGAGAGCAGTCAGCACGGCGCGGACTCCTTGACGCACCGTTTCCACGGTCCCTATGGTGCCGCGCCTTTTCCTTCTACGAACCACGCAGGCGGTCTCCATGGCGGTCCCGTTCATCTCCGAGGTCAAGCGTACCCACACGTGCGGTCAGCTCACCGCGACCAATGTTGGCGAGGAGGTCGTCCTCTTCGGCTGGGTGCACAATCGTCGAGACCACGGCGGCGCGGTCTTCATCGACTTGCGGGACAGGGACGGGTTGACGCAGGTGGTGTTCGAGCCGGACCACGCCGAAGCGCATGGGCTGGCGGGCAGCCTTCGGTTGGAGTTCTGCATCGGCGTGCGCGGCAAGGTCGTGTCGCGTGGCAAGAACGTGAACCCGAAGATGAAGACCGGGGAGATCGAAATCAAGGCGACCGATCTCACCATCTTCAATCGCTCCGAGCCAACCCCGTTCCCCATCGAGGACTCGATTGACACCTCGGAGGAGAAGCGGCTGGCGCATCGCTATCTGGACCTGCGCCGGGCGCCGCTCCAGAAGTCGCTGATGACGCGCTCGAAGATGCACTCGCTGACGCGCGCGTACATGGTGGACCACGGCTTCCTGGATCTGGAGACGCCGTTCATGGGCAAGTACACGCCCGGTGGCGCGCGCAACTTCCTGGTCCCCAGCCGCATGAACGCGGGCAAGTTCTACGCGCTGGCGGAGAGCCCTCAGCTCTACAAGCAGCTCTTCATGGTCGCGGGCTTCGACCGGTACTTCCAGATCGTGAAGTGCTTCCGTGACGAGGACCTGCGCGTGGATCGGCAGCCTGAGTTCACGCAGATCGACGTGGAGATGAGCTTCGTCAGCCAGGACGACATCTTCACCATCATCGAGGGGCTCATCAAGAAGCTGTGGGGCGAGGTGCTCGGCATCGACGTGCCCACGCCCTTCGCGCGGATGGACTTCTACGAGTCCATGGCGAAGTACGGCAACGACAAGCCGGACCTGCGCTTCGGGTTGGAGCACACGGTGCTCACGGACCTGATTCGCGAGCACGGTGACGCGGGCGGCGTGCCGATGATGTTCGAGGCGGTGCAGAACAAGGGCATCGTCAAGGCGATGGTCGTCCCCGCGGAGAAGGCGATGAGCCGCGCGGAGAGCGACAAGCTGGAGGAGTTCGCCAAGCAGGCCGGTGCGAAGGGCCTGGCGCGCGCGAAGGTGGCCGAGGGCGGCGAGTGGACGCAGTCCCCGCTGTCCAAGACGATTACCCCGGCGCTGCGCGCGGCCATCAACCAGGCCGTGGGCGCGAAGACGGGCGACCTCATCCTGTTCCAGTTCGGCAAGGAGTCGCTGGTCCACACGGTGATGGCGAACCTGCGCGTGCACGTCGCCAAGAAGCTCGGGCTGATTCCGGAGTACGGCAGCGGTGGCCAGTGGAAGTTCCTGTGGGTGGTGAACCCGCCGCTGTTCGAGCACGACGAGGACTCCAACACCTGGGTGGCGGCGCACCACGCCTTCACGCGTCCGCACGACGAGGACGTGCCGTTCCTGCTCAGCGACCCGGGCCGGGTGAAGTGCCACCGCTACGACGTGGTGCTCAACGGCTTCGAGATTGGTGGCGGCTCCATCCGTCTGCATGACCCGAAGGTCCAGGCGGAGGTCTTCAAGGCGCTGGGCATCGGCGAGGAGGAGGCGCAGACGAAGTTCGGCTTCCTGCTGGACGCGCTCAAGTTCGGCGCGCCTCCGCACGGTGGCATCGCCCTGGGCATGGACCGGCTCGCCTTCCTGCTGACGGGCGCCGAGTCCCTGCGCGACGTGATTCCGTTCCCCAAGACGAAGACGGGCACGGACCTGATGACGGGCGCCCCCGGCGACGTGGACGACAAGCAGCTGCGCGAGCTGCATGTCCGTCCGGTGCCGCCTCCGCAGAAGTAGTCAGACGATGGAGGCGAGGGGCTCCGGCCCCCCCTCCAGTGTCTCTCTCAGTCGATGCAGGCCCTTCTCCAGCGAGGCGCGGGTGCGTGGGGTTCCCAGGCACACGCGCACCGCCGCTGGAGCGGTGGCCGGGCCCACGGTGAACAGCTCGGCGGGCATGACGAGCACGCCGCGCCGCCGGGCCTGGGAGGTGAACGCCTCCGCGCGCCAAATCGAGGGAAGCTTCAGCCAGAGGTGGTACGTGGTGGCCTTTCCTGGACGCGGTAGCAGGTCCCCGAGCACGTCCTTCGCCAGCTCCAGTCGCTCGTGCGCTTCTCGGCGGCGGCGCACCACCAGCTCGTCGGCGGTGCCATCACGCACCCATCGCGCGGTGATGTCGGCCGTGAGCGCGGGTGTCATCCGAGCGGCGAGGGCTGCTTCCTCCGCCAGTCGCTCGGTGCTCGGTCCCGCTGGCGCCGCGAGGTAGCCGATGCGCAGCCCCGGGGCGAGCAGCTTGGAGACGCCCGCGATGAACCATCCGGACTCCGGCAGGAGCGTGCAGAGCGGTGGGGGGCGCTTGTCGAGCAGCAGGCCGTAGGCGTCGTCTTCCACCACCGTGAGGCCGTGTCGTCGGGCCACCGTGGCGATGCGGCGACGGCGCTCCTCGGGCATGACGGCGCCGGTGGGGTTCTGGAGATTGGGCAGGCAGAAGAGGACCTTCGCGCCGGTGCGGCACGCGGTCTCCAGCGCGTCTGGGATGAGGCCGTGTTCATCCATGGCCACGCCGTGCAGTCGCAGGTGGAGCCGGTTCGCGAGCACCTTGAGGCCGGGGTAGGTGAGGGCCTCGCAGAGCACCGTGTCACCGGGGCGCGTGAGGGTGCTGAGGGCCACTTCCATCGCGTGCTGCCCGCCGGAGCACACCATGACTCGCGAGGGTTCGACTTCCAGGCCGAAGCGGGACATCCACTCGGCGCCGGCCTCGCGGTGCGCCGGGTTTCCCGCGGGGGGTTGGTAGTCGAGCAGCTCCGCGAGGCGAGGCGAGCGTTGCACGGCGTCCAGCGACTTCTTCAGCGCGGAGCCGGCCGGGTCTCCGGGGGGCGTGGCTGGCCAGTTGAGGCCCAGGTCCACGAGCGAGTCGTCGCCCGAGTCCTGGGCGGGGGGCGGGAGCTGTCGAGGGGCATCCCGGTGGCGCACGAAGGTGCCTCGACCGACTTCGCCGCCGATGAGGCCCCGACGCTCGGCCTCCGCGTAGGCACGCGTCACCGTGCCCACCGTGACACCCACCTTCTCCGCCAGCTCACGGTGCGTGGGCAGGCGGGTTCCGGCGGCGAGGCGCCCTTCCTCGATGTCCGCTCCGAGCGCATCCGCGAGGATTCGATACAGCGGCCCCTCTCGGCCCCGGAGGTTGGGCGTCCAGATTGTCATGGTGACAATGCATACAGTTGACGGGCGCCTCCGCGCAATGCATCGATTGTGTCGATTCTTGAGCTGGATTGTATCGGTACACTCGAAAGACGGTTCGGGCCCTGGCCCGGTTCCGTGGATGGGAGACGCACGCCATGCAGGTGACCATCGTCGATGCCTTCACGCAGACCGCTGGGGCTGGCAATCGCGCGGGAGTGGTGCTGGACGCCGCGGGACTGAGTGTGGAGGCCATGCAGCGCATCGCGACCGCGGTGGGAGCATCGGAGACGGCGTTCGTCATCTCCGGCCCCACGGCGCAGGGCGTGCGGCTGCGCTACTTCACTCCCACGGTTGAGATTGATTTCTGCGGCCACGCCACGGTGGCGTCGTTCCACCTGATGGCGGAGCGGGGGCTGGTGCCTCGCTCGGGAGCGCTCAAGTTGGAGTGCGCGGCGGGTGTGCTCGACGTGGAACTGGAGGCAATGGGCACGCGAGGGAGTCGGGCGTGGATTGTCACCCCTCGGCATCCGTGGCTGGAGGCGCCGGTTCCGCTGGCGCAGGTGCTCGCGCTCGTGGGCGGGACGGTGGACATGGTGGATGGCTCGCTGCCCGTGCGGCGCAATGCGCACCGGGTGATGGTGCCGTTCCGACGAAGAGAGGACGTGTGGGAGCTGGCGCCTCGCTCGGGTGCGTTGGATGCGCTGCTGCGGCCCCATGGAGTGAGCGGCGTGTACTTCTTCACGCGCGAGACGCTGGAGGCGGGCAGCGTGGCACACTCGCGATACTTCGTGCCCGGCATGGGCGTGGCGGAAGACCCCGTGACGGGCTCGGCGGCCGGGCCGCTCGGCATGTACCTGGCGATGCACGGCGTGCTGCCGCTGCCGGCGGAGGGTGGCACGGTCCGCGCTCGCATCGAGCAGGGGGATGCCATTGGCAAGCCTGGGCGCATCGAGGTGGAGGTCACCGGCCGCGCCGGGCAGCCCGAGCGGGCGCGCATCGGCGGAGTGGCGGTAACGGTCCTCGACGGCACGCTGCACGTGTAGACCGGCCTACGGTCCCCGGGTGGCGCCTTCCATGGACCCGCCACCCGGAACGGGGCCCCACTGTGCGGTGCGTCAGCGGTGCGCGGGGTGGCGGGAGACCTGGACGACCCGGGAGGTGCGTCGCGGAGTGGAGTACCGAGCCACAACCGCGTAAACAGGGGCGTTACAGGGAGGGGTAGGTGCCGATGAAGACGTTCCTCGTGGTCAATCCGCGCAGCGCCAATGGCCAGACCGGGAAGCGCTGGGTGGAGATTGCCGCGCAGGTGGGAAAGGTGCTTGGCGAGTTCGGGCACGGTTTCACCCAGGGCGGGATGGATGCCGCGCGCATCGCCCGCGAGGCGATTGACCAGGGCTACGAGTGCATCGTCGCGGTCGGCGGCGACGGCACGCTGAACGAAGTCACCAACGGCTTCTTCCGCGACGGCAAGGCCATCAACCCCAACGCCGCCCTCGGCCTCATCCCGCGAGGCACCGGTGGCGACTTCCGCCGCACCTTCGGCTGGGGGCTGGACCTGGAGTCCTCCCTGGAGCGGCTCCGCTCGGACACGACCGAGCCCTTCGACGTGGGCCGCCTCGACTTCATCGACAACGACGGCAACCCCGCGACGCGCTACTTCGCCAACATCGCCTCGCTCGGCGTGAGCGCGGTGGTGGCTCGCGAGGTGAATAGCGGCAGCAAGGCGCTCGGCGGCAACTTCAGCTTCGTCTGGGGCACGCTGAAGGGCCTCGTGAAGTACACCGAGCGCAAGGTCCAGCTGTCGACCGATGGTGGGCCCCCGGAGACGCTCGACGTCACCGCCGTGGCGGTGGCCAACGGCCGCTACTTCGGCAGCGGCATGTTCGTCGCCCCCGAAGCCGTTACGCACGATGGGCTGTTCGACATCACCATCTGGTCCGGTTACGGCCTGAGCGACTTCCTCCTCAAGTCCAAGGGCGTCTACAACGGCTCGCACGTCACCTGGAAAGGCACGCGTCGCCTGCGCTGCCAGACGGTTCACGCGGAGTCCGTGGATGGCCAGGAGGTCTACCTGGACGTCGACGGAGAAACGCCGGGTCGACTGCCCGCGACCTTCACGCTCCTGCCCGCCGCCATCCGCATCAAGGTGTAGCGGGTCCGCGGCTCCAGCGGTCCTGCTGCTTTTCAGGCCCGTGAAAGTCGCGCCCAAACCGTGCCGGTGAAGTGGAAGTTTGTGCGGGCGCTGTGTCTCGCGATGGTGAGGCGTGTCGATTCTCGCGCGCATCCCTCGACTGGAGCGTGCGCCGCCGCGTGGCTGGGTTTATCCGGCGAGCATGCACAAACCCACCCTGTCCACACCCCTGGCTCGTGGTTCCCTGTCGTCGCGGCTGTTGCCCTCGCTCGCGGCGCTCCTGCTGCTCCCGCTCCCCGCACTCGCGGCGCAAGTGCCTGTCGCCTGCAACAACACCGTCACCGATGACGAGACGCTGAACGCCGCCGTCGCCGCCAGCGCGGTGGGGGACGAGTTGGTCATCTCCGGGCCCTGCCTCATCAACTCGACGGTGCGTCTGCGCGGCCAGCGCGCGTATCGGGGAGGCGAGCCCTCGGGCACCGTCATCCGTCAGGCGAACGGCGCCAACCTCGCGGCGCTGCTGGCCAGCGACACATGGCTGGATGTGGCGACCTTCACGGGCGACCCGGTCAGCGTGAAGAACCTCACGCTGGAGGGGAACCCGACCAACAACACCGGCCGTGCCACGGACGGCATCGTGCTGATGTCGTGGAACTCCACCGTGGAGAACACCCGCATCAACAACATGCGCGGCTCGGGCATCCGCCTCACGAACACCAACAGCGCGGGGACGCCCATCGTCAACACGCAAGTGAACGGGCGCATCGTCCACAACTTCATCAGCGACTCGGGTGTCCACGGCGTGCACGTCCAGGACTCGGGCAACTCCGTGACGGACTGGGACCTCATCGACAACTGGATCGCCGACTCGGGTGTCAGCGCCATCCGCCTGGAGAACTCCGCGGGCTGGAAGGTGCGCGGCAATCACCTCTACGGCGTGGGCCAGACGGCCATCGTCGCGCAGCGGCTGTTCGGCACCACCATCTCCGACAACTACATCGAGGGCTTCGGAGAGGGCACCACGGCCGGCACCTGGGCGGGCATCGGGGCCACCGTGCAGGGTGACGCGGCGTCGGTCATCTCCGACAACAAGATCTTCAACTTCGGAGGCGAGCCCAACACCGCCTCGCGCTACCACTACCTTTCCATCAGCCAGGTCAACTACGGCACGGGCTTCGTCTCCGTGACGGGCAACGCCATCCGGGGCATCGGTAGCACGCGCAGCACCGGACTGAACTACGAGAAGGGCGGGGGCACCGCGCTGACCGTCACGTCCACCGGGAACATGGTGACGGGCGTCACCACTGCGCGGAACGTGGGCACGGGCGTCACCGTCACCGCGGGCCAGTAGTCGCCCCTGGGGCTCGCCTCGGTCCTCGTGGCCGAGGCGGCCTCCCTGGTGTCGCGGTGCATGTCTCGAACGAGTGGCCTCAGGGGCAACGGTCAGGACTCGGAAGCCGCGCGCGAGTGCTGTGCATGGGCAGGAGGCGGGGCGCGGTCGGGACGCGGGCTCTTGCTCTTGGCCGCGAACTTCCCCTGGTAGTAGCGCTCCCACAGCTTGAGTCCCGGAACGCCCACCAGCGTGGGGCCGAGGAACACGGCGAGCTGCATGCCCTCGATACCCAGGTGCCTCGCATTGACGACCAGCACGGCCGTCAACGTGGCGATGCCCGAGCCCACCATGGCGCCCATGTGCTGGAACCACCAGTGCATCCGCTCCTGGGGCGGGCGGAGCCAGTACCGCAGCGATGCCGCGCCCTGGAGGATTCCCACGGGCGCGAAGCCCCACAGGAGCGGTACGTCATTCACGAGGCCCCACGCTCCGGTGAACAGGCCCAGGCCCAGCGTCAGCGCGGAGAGGCCCAGGTCGAAGGGGTGACGATGCGCCGTCGTGCGAGACTTCGTGCGCAGCACACGCACGCCCATGGATGCGGAGCTTCCGCTCATCACGCTCAGGAACATGAAGAACAACGCATGGGCCTGATGCTCCGGTCCCTGCAGGAATCTCCAACTGGAGATGATCAACCCGGTGATGGCCACGACGCCCATCGCGACCACATAGACCCAGCCCACGCGCCGGTGGAGCGAGCTTCCCTTGCGCGCCACCAGGGGCAGCCACAGCGAGGTGAAGCCGACGACACCCGCCATGATGTGAATCGCGCGAGCGAGATAATAGAAAGACATGCAGGCCTCCGACGTGCTGCGAGACGGAGGCCAAGGTACGCAAGCGCTCCAAGGCCCACATCGGCTGGAAGTCACACGAGGGCGCCATGACTTCCGGCATATGTCCCGCCGCCGAGGCGGGTCCTATGCTCCGCTCCCATGGCCTTGACGCACGCCGCACGAAAGCCCGCATCCATCCGAAGATTGCTGCGCGTGGCGGGGTTGCTCACGTGGGCTGTCGTCGGCTCCCCTCATGTGGAGGACGTGCTGCGCGAGCCCTCGCTGCTCTCCACTCCGCGCGAGCTGGCGTGGTTGGTGGCCTTTCTCGCGTTCGGCCTGGCCTATTGGTGGAATGCGCGGGCCGAGGTCGAGGACCGGCGCGGGATTCCGCTGATGGGCGTACAGGCCGTCAGCGCGCTCGTCATCGTGGCCACCAGTCGCACGGGAGTGGACGGTGCGCTGCTCGCCATCGTCGCGGCCCAGGCGCCCGAGCTGCTGCCCCAGCGGCGCGCGATGCTCTGGGTCCTCGCGCAGTCGGTGGCCCTGCTGCTCGTCTTCGTCTCCATCTACCCGCTGTCGCGCGCGCTGCTACAGGCCCTCATCTTCATCGGCTTCCAGGGCTTCACGCTGGGCTCGGCCGTCGTCATGGTTCGCGAGGCTGAAGCGCGAGGCGAACTGGCCCACCTCCACGCGGAGCTCCAGTCCACCCAGGTGCTGCTCGCCGCCAGCGAGCGGGAAGGGGAGCGGCTGCGCATCGCCCGTGAGCTGCACGACTCCCTGGGCCATCACCTCACCGCCCTGTCCCTCAACCTGGAAGCCGCCGCGCACACCGCGAAGGACACGCCCTCCGCCGAGCACCTGCGTCGCGCACGCGAGGCCGCCCGCATGCTGCTGTCCGAGGTGCGCGAGACGGTGTCGGCGTTGCGTGACACCCCCGCGCCGTTGCTTGCGACGCTGCGTCAGCTCGCGCACGACATGCCCGGGCTCGCGGTCCACCTCGAGGTCCCCGAGACGCTGGCCCTCGATTCGGCCGAGGCGACGCACTCGCTCATCCGCTGCGTCCAGGAGGTCCTCACGAACACGCTGCGCCACGCCCACGCGACGCAGCTCTGGATTCGCATCGTCCCGACCGAGGAAGGCGGCGTGCGGGTCATGACCCGAGATGACGGCCGGGGCGCGCGGTCGCCGATGCCTGGCGCGGGCCTCACCGGCATGCGCGAGCGCTTCACCCGCCTGGGAGGCCGCGTGGACTGGCGCGCGGAAGAAGGGAAGGGCTGGGAGTTGGATGCGTGGCTTCCGGCCGAGAGGAGGGCCGACGCGTGATTCGACTCGTCCTGGTGGATGACCATGCGCTGGTGCGACAGGGGCTCCGCGGCCTGCTGGACCTCACGCCCGACCTGCGCGTCGTGGGCGAGGCGGTGGATGGCGAGGAGGCGCTGCGCAAGGTGGCGGAGCTGAATCCCGATGTCGTCCTGATGGACGTGCGCATGCCGCGCATGACGGGCCTGGAAGCACTGCGGGAGCTGCGGCGCGGGCCCGTGCATCGGCGCGTGGTGCTGCTCACCACCTTCGACGAGGACGCCGCCATCGTCGAGGCGTTGCGCGCGGGCGTGCAGGGCTTCCTCCTCAAGGACGTGTCGCTGGAGGAGCTGTCCGACGCCATCCGTCGCGTCCACGCGGGCGAGACGCTGCTGCCCCCCGGTGTCGCCGAGCGCGTGACCCGGGGGCTCCTGGAGCTGTCCCGGGACTTCGCGCACGCGGAGCTTCCCGAGGGGCTCACGCGGCGGGAAGTCGAGGTGCTGCGGCTCATCGCCCGGGGACTGAGCAACCGGGAGATTGCCCAGGCGCTCGGGACGGCGGAGGGCACGGTGAAGAACCAGACCTCCAGCATCCTGTCGAAGCTCGGTGTCCGGGACAGGACTCGAGCGGTGCTCCGGGGCATGGAGCTTGGCTGCCTGTAGTTCGGACATCCCTCTTGGGTAGGCCCCGGGTTCTGAGGCAACCTCCTGAATCATGTGGCGCCCGGCGTTATCCCTGCCGGACGCGCGGCACCGTGTTCCGGTGTCCGCAGGACGCAGGAGATGCCCGATGGCCCAGCAGCGTGGACCCTCCCAGCTCGACCTCTTCACGGGCGCGCCCGTGGAGGCGCCCACCCGGAGCCGGAGCAGGACCCAGCCGGTAGCGCCCGCGCCCGTGGAGGAGTCCGTCGCGTCCCTCGGCCGCGAACTGCCCACGGGCATCTACCTGGGCACCTCGTCGTGGACGTTCCCCGGCTGGTCCGGCCTCGTCTATGACCACGAGGCCGCCGCGTCGCAGCTCGCGCGCGAGGGACTGTCCGCGTACTCGCGCCACCCCGTGCTGCGCACCGTGGGCATCGACCGGACGTTCTACGGCCCCATCAACGCCGAGGCCTTCGCCGAGTACGCGGAGCAGGTGCCCGCGGACTTCCGCTTCTTGGTGAAGGCACACGAGGTCTGCACGCTGGCGCGCTTTCCCATGCACGAGCGCTACGGCGCGCATCGAGGCCAGCTCAACGAGCGCTTCCTTCACGCCGCCTACGCGGAGGAGGCCGTGGTGCGGCCCTTCGTGGAGGGCCTGGGCGACAAGGGCGGCCCGCTCGTCTTCCAGTTCCCTCCGCAGGACCCACAGGTGCTGGGCGGCCCCGCGCGCTTCGTGGAGCGACTGCACGCGTTCCTCTCCGCGCTCCCCAAGGGCCCGCTGTACGCGGTGGAGGTGCGCAACGAGGAGCTGCTGACGGAGGGCTTCGCGCAGGCGCTGGCGGACGTGGGCGCCTGTCCCGTCCTCGCGGTGTGGGCCCACATGCCCTCCATGGGCATCCAGGCCAGGCGCACCCGGGCGCTGGAGGCGCGTGCCCTCGTGGTGCGGTGGATGCTGCCGCCGAACCTCGGCTACGAGGAGGCACGTGCTCGCTATGCGCCGTTCAACCGGTTGGTGGACGAGGACGTGCCCACCCGGGACTTGCTGGCGCGAGCGTGCCTGGCCGCCCAGCGCCGCGAGCGCCCCGTCTTCGTCACCATCAACAACAAAGCCGAGGGAAGCGCGCCTCTGTCCGCCATCAAACTGGCGGAACGTATCGTCACGAGCAGGACGATGGAGGGGAGCCAGCGGAGCGTCGCGTCATGAACGAGACTTGCCACCGTGCACAACACTTGCTTACTTGAGGGGGCATGAAGTCCGTCCTGGTCGCCGCACTGGTGGTTCAAATGACGACAGCCGGAGGCGCGGGTGCGCGCGAGGAGCGTGCGGACGCGCGCGACACGGCGGCGGCGGACGATGTGGGCAAGCACCTCTCCGCGCTGAAGCAGGAGCTGGACTCGGTGTCGGAGCAGTACCGGCAGGCCCGAGAGCGGCGGCGTCAGGAGTCAGAGCGCAAGAAGCGCGAGTCGGGGGAATGGACGAATGAGCCCGCGACGTCTCCACCCTCTCCCAGCAGGCGAGCCATCGCTCCCGCCGGAGGGGCCGGAACCCCCGCCCGCTGACGATGAGGTCTTCGAGTTGCCCATCGACGGCAACCTCGACCTGCACTTCTTCCAGCCTCGTGAAGTGAAGCCCCTCGTCATCGAGTACCTCTGGGCGTGTCGCCAGAAGGGGTTGCTCGATGTGCGCGTCATCCACGGCAAGGGCACGGGCGCGCTGCGGCGCACGGTGCACGCGCTGCTGCCCAAGCTGGAGGAGGTGGAGTCCTTCCGCCCCGCCTCCGAGTTCGACGGAGGCTGGGGTGCGACGTGGGTGCGGCTCAAGCCGCTCCCGCCTCAGGACAGCCAGAAGTAGGCGGAGGCGATGAGCGAGCGCTTCTCGTTCACCTTGGCCTTGTTGGCGAGCTCCGCGAGCTGCCGGTCCTTGGCGGCGTAGCGCTTCTCCTCCTCGTTGCGCAGCGAGGACAGCTTGCGACGGTACTCGCGCTCCATCCGGTCCGAGTTCGCCCGCGCCTTCGCGCGCTCCGCGATGTCTTCCACGGACGCCACCTGCTTGCGTGCGTCGATCCACTGCTGCCGGGCCGCCTCGACGCCCTCACGGGACTCCATCAGGCAGTCCTCGACGTAGCGGTCCGCGCGCTCCTTGGCCTTGTCCAGCTCCAAGGCATTGCGGCGCTCGGCGGCGCGGACGATTTCGTCCTTCGCCGTCACCAGCGACTGCTCCTGCATGAGTTGCACGGACACGGGCGCGGGCTGCCGGCGCTTTTCTTCCTTCGCCGCCAGCTTCACGAAGTGCGCGCCGTCCTGGAGGGGCAGGGCGCGGAAGTTGCCCTCGCGGTCCTTCACCAGCACCAGGTGGACGAGCTTCTCCTCGGGCTTCAGTCCCGTCGTCTCGAACTTGTACGCGAACCACCAGCCCTCGCTGCCAGCCAGTCGCGCCAGGCGTGAGGGCAGGCCCGCGGCGTCGAGCTGGAGGTAGCTGACGGCGTCCTGCTTGCGCTCCTTGACGGCGTAGGCGGCCTTGGCGATCTCCAGCCGTCCCGAGGTGCGGCTGCCAAGCACCGAGCTGGTGAGGGCGCGCGCCTCCTGCTGTCGCTTCGCGAGGGCTTCCTTTGTCTGCTCACCCTGGCCGCGCAGGCGTCGGCGGACATCGCCGTCGAAGCGCTCCAGCACCACCGAGCGCATCTCCGTCATGCGCTGGCTGATGCGCCCCTCCATCTCCGAGCGCAGCTTGTCGAAGGCCGCGTTGATGTCCTCCACCTTGCGGCAGCCCTGGTAGATGTCGAGCACGCGGCGCTCGAAGTCCACGCCGCTCTCCAGCGCGCCCAGGATTTCGTCCGACGCGCCGAAGACGCCGTCGAAGAGGTTGAGCTTCTTCTCCAGCAACTCGAACAGTCGAGCGTCCGCCGCGTTCATCCGGTTGAGGAAGTTGATGACCAGCACGTCGCGCTGCTGGCCATACCGGTGGCAGCGGCCGATTCGCTGCTCCACGCGCTGCGGGTTCCAGGGCAAATCGTAGTTCACCACCAGGTTGCAGAACTGGAGGTTGAGGCCCTCGGCGCCGGCCTCGGTGCAGATGAGGATCTGCGTCTTGTTGCGGAAGTCGTCCACCAGCGCGCGCCGGTCCTCCGGCGTGCCGGCGTCACCGGACAGCAGCGAAATCTTCCCCCGGTACCCGTGCTCCGACAGGAGGTTGAAGAGGTACTGCTGCGTGCGCTTGGACTCGGTGAAGATGAGCGCCTTCTCTGGCCAGCCGTGCGCGCGCATCACCGTGAAGGTGCGGTCCAGGCCCCGCTTGAGGGCCTCGCCCTTGGCGTTGACCTTGATGGAGTCCGCCAAGTCCGCGTACTGCCGAAGCTCCCAGACCTCCTGCTCCAGGGCGCGCACGTTGGGCGCCTTGGCCGGGTCGTCGGACCACTCCTCGCCCTCCTCGACGAACTGCTTGGCCTCCTCGGGCTCGAACATCGCGAGCGCCTGCTGGCCCAGCTTCGCCGCCGCGAGTCGCTTCTCCAGGTTGTCCGACAGCCGCCGCAGCGTCGGGGCGATGGCGTACGTGGAGGACGCCAGGAGCTTGCGGTAGCACAGCGTCAGCAGCGTCTTCTTGCCGGGTTCAATCGCCGCGGCCTCCGAGCGCTGGAGGTACTCGCTGACCTTCTCGTAGAGGTCATGCTCCTCGGGCGAGGGCGTGAAATCCTCCACGATGGAGCGGCGGTTGGTGTAGCGCACGTACTCGCGCACCTGCCGGCGCAGCGTGCGTTGCACCACGGGGGCCAGCCGCTCCTTCAGCTCGCCCGCGGCGGCCTCGGACATGCCGCCGCCCTCGTCCACGCGGTAGCGGCTGCGGAAGGCGTGCTCGGGGCCCAGAATCTGCTCGTCCAGCAGCGACATCAGGCCGAACAGCTCCATCAAGTCGTTCTGGAGCGGGGTGGCGGTGAGCAGCAGCTTGGGCTTGCCGCCCAGGGACGCCTTGAGCGCCTGGCCCATCTTGTTGTTGGCGCGGTGCGCGTTGCGCAGGCGGTGGGCTTCGTCGATGACGACGAGGTCCCACGCGATTTCCGACGTCAGGTGCGCCTTGTTGGCCGCGAACGGGTGCGAGCAGATGACGGGGAAGGGCTGGTCGAAGCAGTTGCCGGTGGCGCGCACGGTGCGGCCGTCCACGAGCACGCTGTCCAGGTCGAACTTCTCTCGCAGCTCGCTGTTCCACTGCGCGCGCAGCGTGGCCGGCGCGAGGATGAGGATGCGCGTCTTCCCCTCGGCCATGAGCTGGGCGATGACGAGCCCCGCTTCAATGGTCTTCCCCAGGCCCACCTCGTCGCCCAGCATGCAGCCGCCGCGCGACAGCGAGTCGAGCGCGAACATGGCGCCTTCGACCTGATGCGGGTTGAGGTCGACCTTCGCCTCGGACAGGGCTCCCGCCAACCGCTGTTGCGTATCACCACTGCGCGCCAGCAACTCTTCCGCCAGCAGGCGCTCGTGGAAGGGGGTCAGCGTCGTCCGGGCGGGCGGCTCCGTGGCCTCCGCGCGGGCGGCGATGGCCGCCGCGTCTGCCTCCACCTCCAACCTCAAACCCCTTGCGACCTCCGCCAAGACTGTCTCCATCCGTGTTGTTTCGGGGCGCCCACCGACACAGCGGGCGAGAGAGACGGGCCATTTTGTTGACGGAGGCTCCGCTGTAAAGGGGGTCGTCTCCGAGGCCGAATTCTAGGCCTCCGCGCGATTGGCATGCTTCTTCGCGAGCGACGCGCGCGTACTCGATTAATGAGTGTCGCGCGAACTTTCCGCTGGACATCTTCGCGAGGCCTACAACAGCCCGCGAGACTTGACGTCCAGGTACACGTTGAGCGCGGCCGCACCGAAACCCTGGGCCGGTGCGCGGACCACCAGGGCCCCCGCGTCGCGCAGGGTGCTGGCGGTGCGGCGGAACTCCGACTCCAGCCGCGTGGCGGCCTGTCGCGAGTACGCGTCCTGGGCTTCCACGGGCACGTCGGTGGCCGCGTCGCGCATGTCCTCGTCCAGCAGCGAGGCGACGACGGGGAGGTGTCGGGGGCGCAAGGCCAGCGTGCGGGTGAGCAGCCCCGCGGATGCGTCCGGGTCCACCAGGTCCGTGAAGAGGACGACGAGGGTGCGCCGCGTCTGCCGGGCGAACGCGAAGTCGTAGGCGCGCCCGTAGTCGCTCTCTTCCAGCGCGGCCTCGGCGCGGTAGAGCGACTCGGTGATGAGGCGCAGGTGTTCGTGACCCTTGCGCGGTGGGAGGAAGGTGAGCACGTCGCTGGCGAAGGCCATGACGCCCACCACGTCGCCCGCGTCCAGGCCCACCCGCGCCAGTCGGAGCGCCGCGTCCACCGCGTGGTCCAGCTTGCGACGGCCGTGCACCTTGCCCGCCATGTGCCGCCCGCAGTCGAGCAAGAGCAGCATGGGCTGGTGCCGCTCCGGCTGCCACGTGCGCACCAGGGTGTTGGCGTGGCGCGCGGACGCCTTCCAGTCGATGTGCCGGTAGTCGTCGCCGGGGCGGTACTCGCGCAGGGATTCGAACTCGCGCCCCTCGGCCGAGCGGCGGCGCAGGGTCCGTTCCGAGGGCGCGTCCGAGGAGCGGGCCAGGGCGAGGGCCTCGCTCGAGAGCGCGGTGAGGTCCGGATAGATTTTCACCGTCCGCGTCGCGGGCAGCCGCACCTGTCGGGCGCACAGCCCCAGCGGACCGAGCAGCCGCAGGTGGAGGTCTCCGAAGCGCGCATCCCCTCGGGAAGGAGGGGTGACGAAGTACGTCAGCCGTGAGCGCGCGTGTGGCGTGGCACTCCGGGCTGGCACCTGGAGGGACTGGCGGTGGCCGGTGCTGGCGACGACGTCGGGAGGCTCGTCGCGGACTTCCAGGCGCAGCGGTGTAGTGCCCGCGTCGAGTCGCTCGAAGTCGAGGTGCACGGCGTTGCGAGTTCCCGAGGAGAGGATGGGCTCCACCTCGCGTGACACCTTCACGTCGTCGCCGCGGGGCGCGCGGAGGAAGTCCACGGTGCACAGCGCGAGCACTGCCACGTCCAGGGCCAGTGCCAGCCAGCCGAACACGGGGCTGGCCACCGTCAGCGCGGCCGGGACGAGCCCCACCGCGAGCAGTGCGACAGCGAGGCCGGTGGGGACGGGACGGCCCAGGCTCACCGAGGGACCCGGACCCGCTCGAGTGTCTGCTTCAACACGTCGTCCGCGGTGACGCCTTCCACCTCGGCCTCGGCCTTGAGGAGCAGGCGGTGGTTGAGCACGCTGCCCGCCGCGCCCTTCACGTCGTCGGGGGTGACGAAGTCATTGCCCATCAGCGCCGCGCGGGCCTTGGACGCGGCGAGGAGCGCCTGTGCGGCTCGGGGGCTCGCGCCCAGGCGCACGCGGGGATTCGCACGCGTGTCCCGCACCACGGCGACCACGTATTGGAGGATGGACTCGTCGCAGGTGACGCGGGCCGCGCGGGCCTGCAGTTCCGCGAGCGTGGGCGCGTCCAGCACGCGGTCCACGGAGGGCGGCCGTCCCTCGCGCTGGTGGAAGGCGCGCAGCATGGTCGTCTCGGAGTCGGAGTCCGGATAGCCCACGCGAATGCGCATCAGGAAGCGGTCGAGCTGGGCCTCGGGCAATGGATAGGTGCCCTCCAGTTCCAGCGGGTTCTGCGTGGCGACGACGAAGAAGTGGGGCGGCAGTGGGTGGGTGACGCCGTCGATGGTGACCTGGCGTTCCTCCATGGCCTCCAGCAGCGCGGCCTGGGCCTTGGGCGGGGTGCGGTTGATTTCGTCCGCGACGAGCACCTCCGTGAAGATGGGGCCCTTCACCAGGCGGAAGGCGTTGTCCTGCGGCTGGAAGATGTTGGTGCCGAGGATGTCCGCCGGCATCAGGTCGGGCGTGAACTGGATGCGGGTGAAGAGCAGCCCCAGCGCTCCGGCCATGCTGCGCGCGGTGAGCGTCTTCGCCACGCCGGGCACGCCCTCCAGCAGGACGTGGCCTCGCGCCAGGAAGGCGGTCACCAGGTCGGCGAGCACGCGGGGCTGGCCGAAGATGGTGCCGGCGAGCGCGGCGGTGAGTCGGGCGAGGGGAGTGGCGTCGGACATGGTGGCGGGGAACGGTAGACCGCCGTCGAGTCGCGCGGCACCACTTTCGTGGCGCGCGCGCCGTGTCGTCAGTCGTTCTTGCTCTTGAGTCCGAGGAACGCGCCGATGAGCGCGGCCACCGAGCCCAAGAGGCCAATGAAGACGCCGAAGCTGGGCGACGAGTTCATCATCTCCGCGTTGCCGATGGGCGTGGGCACGAGCGTCGTGTCCGAGGACACCTTGATGAAGACGATGCACCAGATGAGGCACAGGAACGTGGTGAACAGCTGCGCCATCCACGGCACCACGGGGTTGAGGTTGGGGAACGCGCTGCGCACCCGGACGCCGATGGCCACCATCACCATCAGCGCGAGCAGGAACGCGCCGAAGCCCGTGCTCATCAGCCCCAGGGCGTCACCGTCCGCCGCCGTCTCCTTCCACGGCGTGAAGCACGAGAGGACGACCAGTCCGGCGCCATAGAAGGCGATCTTGTCGCCGGCGCCCATCGCGCCCATCAAATCCCTGGCGTCCTGCATCAGTTCGTCGGGGTCGACGATGGCGCTGCCGTTGTTCTCGTCGTCGTCCCGGCCCCCTCTCGCCCACGGGTCCGCTCCAGACGAGGCCGGTGCGGGTGCAGGCGCGGCGCGGCGCGGAGCCGTGTTCGGCGCGGCGCTCTTCGCGGGCGCGGGACGGCTGGGACGCTGAGGTGCACCGCGAGCGATGTCCTGCACGCTCTTGACGTTGGTGGCGTCCCCGCTGGCCGGCGCCGGGGGCCTGGCACCGGACTTGGCCGGTCGGGGCCTGGCGGGCGCGGCCTTCGGGGCGGGGCGAGGGTCTTCGCTCGCGCCCGTGGATTCCTCGTCGTTGTCGGAAGGCGGCTCCGCGGAGAGGAACGAGGTGTCGATGATGTAATCGCAAACAGAACAGATGGATGCGTTCGCGGCTACCTTCGAGCCGCAGCCAGGGCAGTTCAGGACCAGCGCTCCTGCTGAGAGATGCGAACACCCATCTTCGGAGCCCGGGGCCGGGTGTGTCAAACGGCATGCGGCCTAACCCCTGGATTTTCGCGGGGAATTGGCCTAGGCCCCAGCGCATGAGCCGCCCGAGCCCCGTCCGACTCCCAAGCGTCTGTCTGGTCCTCCTCGTCCTCGTCTCCGGGTGTGTCCGCTCCGTGCCGGGCCCTGATGTGGACCCGCCCGACGCGGAGGTGATGGCTCGAATCCGGGACTGGGAAGACCGGCGCTCACTGGGCGACGGACAGCTGGTGGCGCTCGTCACGGGCGCTCCGGATCCTCGCGTGCGGGCGCGGGCCCTGCGCGCGTTGGCCCGCATCCAGGATGTGGCCACGTTGGGCGCCGTGGTCGCCGGACTGAAGGACTCCGAAGCCCTGGTGCGAGGTGAGGCCGCCTTCGCGGTGGGCGAGCTGGCGCTCTCCTGGGAGCCGCTCACGGAGGCCGAGCGGGCGAGCCTGGCGACGCCGTTGCTGGTGGCCGAGGAGGAGGAGCGCGACGCAGCGGTGCGTGCCGCCCAGCTCGACTCGCTGGGGCGTCTGGCGACGACGGACACGCTGGCGCGCCTCGTCCAGCGGCTCCAGGGCGACGACGTCGAGACGGCCGGGCGGGCGGCGCTGTCGCTGGGCGTGGCGGCGCGACGTGGAGGTGCCGTGGTGGTGAAGGACGTGCCCCTGGCTTCCGCGCAGGCGTTGATGGCGGCAGGGCGGCCGGTGGCGGCCCGGTATGGCGGCGCGTATCTCCTGGCCACGGCGAAGCGCGCGGAGAGCCTGCCGACGCTGCGCGCGTGTCTGTCGGATGCGGACGCGGACGTGCGTGGCCTGTGTGTGAAGGCCTTCGGCGATGTGGGCGGCCCGGAGGACGCGGTGGTGCTGGGCCGGTTGCTGGACGACACAGTGCCTCGCGTGGCCTCGGAGGCGGCGCGTTCGCTCGCGAAGCTCGCGGCCACGTGTGGTGGGCCGTGCGCGCCGCTGGAGGCACTGGAGGCCCTGACGCCCCGGGCGAAGCGCGTGGCGCGGGGCATGGAGACGCCGATGCCCACGGGCGCGGCGCCGCGCGTGGAGACGCTGGCGCGTTCCGCGGATGGACATCCGCTGCTGGCCCTGGCGCAGCAGGGGCTGCCGGAGTTCGGCGCGCCGTTGCTCGTGTCGCTCCGGCTGGCGCTGGCGGACGCGGAGCGAGGCGCGGCGTCGGAGGTGGCTCGCGCGGACCTGGGCTGGCTCGACTGCCGGCTGGCGGCGGCGTTGGACCGTCAGCGCGGCATGGTGGCGGACACGATGAACTGTGGCTTCGGCCAGGTGTCCGACGAGCGCCGACTGGCCCTGGGCCTGCGTGAGGCCGCGCTCTCCCCGAAGAAGACGCCCGCCGACTTCGCGGTGGGCTACCTGCGCCACCCGTCGGCGCGCGTGCGGCTCACGGCGATGGAGGTCCTCGCGGAGCGCCCGGTGCTCCGGACGGCGACGGCGGTGGGCTCGCTTCTGCGGAGCGAGGACCTGGTGGTGGCCGGCGCGGCGGCAGCGACGCTGGGCAAGCTGAAGGCTCCAGGGGCCCATCCGGACCTGGAAGCGCTGGCCGACCGCGTGCCCTCCGAGCCGGACCTCGCGGACCCCGTGGGCGGTGCGCTCGTCGCGCTCCAGATTCCGGGCACCGAGGCGCGCATGAAGCAGTGGTTGACGCTGCCGCACGCCAACGTGCGCCGAGTGGCCGCAGAGGCCCTCACCCAGCTCACCGGCCAGCCCGTGCGCTCCGAGCGCGTGGAGCTTCCTCCCTACTCCTTCCGCCCGGAGCCCGCGCCCAGGGACGCCGCGCTCGTGTTGCGCACGGACAAGGGCGACATCACCGTGCGGCTCGACGCCGACGAGGCGCCGCTCACCTCAGGCAACCTGTTTGCCCTGGCGCGCAAGGGCTACTTCAACGGCATCACCTTCCACCGCGTGGTGCCGGACTTCGTCGCGCAGGGCGGAGACCCGCGTGGGGACGGGGAGGGCGGCCCGGGCGACTCCATCCGCTGCGAGATGACCCGGCGGCCGTATCTGCGCGGGGTGCTCGGCATGGCGCTGTCTGGCAAGGACACCGGAGGCAGCCAGTTCTTCTTCACGCACGCGCCGCAGCCGCACCTGGATGGCCGCTACACGGCCTTCGGTGAGGTGGTGTCGGGTCTGGACGTGGTGGATGCGCTGCTGGAGGGCGACGTCATCCGCGAGGTCAGCGCGGTGACGCTGACCCCGTGAGGTGACTTCAGGCGCCGCTGGCGCGCGTCAGCGGTGCCTGGGGGCCCAGCGGGTGGCTTCGCCAGCGCTGGCTCTCTTCCTCCTCCAGCGCCTCCACCTGGTTGCGGATGCGCTGCCACTCCGTCTCCGGAATGCGCAGGAAGGCGTCCGCGAGGTTCGGGTCGAACTGCGTGCCCGAGCAGCGGCGAATCTCGTCCCGGGCCACGCTCATGGGCCGGCCCTTGCGATAGGGGCGGTCCGACGTAATCGCGTCCACGGTGTCGGCGATGCAGAAGATGCGCGCGCCGATGCAGATGTCCTCGCCGGCGAGCTGCTGCGGGTAGCCCTTGCCGTCCCAGCGCTCCTGGTGCTGGAGGACGATGAGCGCCGCCTCGTGCAGGTAGGGCATCTTGCCCATCATCCGGTAGCCGAACTCCGGGTGCTTGCGCATCTCCACCCATTCGTCCGGCGTCAGCGGCCCGGGCTTGAGCAGGATGGAGTCGCGCACGCCAATCTTGCCGATGTCGTGCAGCAGCGCTCCCTGCTCCACCACGTCCAGCGCGGCCCCCGCCAGCCCCACCTCCTCCGCCAGCCGGCGCGAGTAGAGCGCCACGCGACGCGAGTGCCACTGCGTCTCCGTGTCGCGGTAGTCCAGCGCGCTGATGAGACCATCCAGGAGGCCCGTGGTGCGCTCCACCACCCGACGCTCCAGGTCCTGGTTGATGGCGACCAGCTCCGCGTTCTTGTCCGCCACCTCGCGCGTCAGCCGCTCGTTGGCCTCCACCAGCCGGTAGTGCTCCACGGCCTGCCGCACGCTGCTCGTCAGCTCGCTGAGCGACCAGGGCTTGCCGAGCAGCCGGAACACCTCGCCCCGATTGACGGCCTCGGACGCGGTGCGGAAGTCCGCCGCCGCCGTCAGCATCAGGCGCACGGCCTTCGGGTTCTTCTCCCGGAGCACGCCCAGCAGCTCGATGCCGTTGAGGTACGGCATCATGAAGTCCGTCAGCACGACGCTGAAGCCCACCTCGCGCGCGGCCAGGGCCGGGTCGCTGTAGGTGACGACGTCATAGCCTTCCGTCTGGAGGATCCGGGAGAGCGCGGCGAGGATGAGCACGTCGTCATCCACCACGAGGATGCGGTCCATGTTGGAGGTCTCCGGGAGGTCGCGGGCCTGTCTTTCGTTATACACGCCTTGCCTTGCACCCAAACAGGGCCCCCCCGCAGGTTTTGCGCCTGCAAGCCCCGGAAATCCTTGGAGGTTCTTCCTTTGTGCAAGAGTGGTAGAACCAAGTCATGCTTGCCTGCTCGCCAAGGTGTGATTTATGGTGCGCGGCAAGGCTGCGTTTCAACGCTAACCCCTTGGAATCCTGGAGCAATCTCCGATGGCTAGAGCCCCAGCAGGGCCGGTGCCGGTGGTGGTGATGGGGCTGGGATTCATCGGGCAGGAGATTGCCAGAGCTGCCCTGTCCTGCCCGGAAGTGGAATTGATTGGGGCCGTGGATACCCACTCCTCCCTGGTCGGTCGTCCGTTGGGAGACGTGCTGGGCGGGCCCGCGCCGCGCGTCAAGGTGATGGACTCGCTGGAGAAGGCCGTGGGCCGCCGCAAGGGCGCGGTGCTGCTGCATGCCACGGGCTCCCGACTGCCGGCGGTGATGGACCAATTGCTGGCGGCGCTGAAGCTGGGCCTGCCCATCGCGAGCACCTGTGAGGAGCTCGCCTTCCCGTACCTGAAGTACCCGGAGCTGGCGGACAAGCTGGACCGCGCCGCTCAGCGCGCCGAGGTCTCCATCGTCGGCGCGGGCGTCAACCCGGGTTTCGTTCTGGACAGACTGGTGGCCACGGCGGGGCAGGTGTGCGGCCCGGTGCGGCGCGCGACGGTGACGCGGGTGGTGGACGCTCGCACCCGCCGGGAGGCCCTGCAGCGCAAGGTCGGCGCCGGTCTGACCGAGGAAGAGTTCTTCGAGTTGGTGGATGGTGAGCAGCTCGGCCACGTGGGGCTGGTGGAGTCGGCGGCACTCGCGGCACTGGGCCTGGGGTTGGATTGTGATGACTACGAAGAAGAGGTAGCCCCCGTGTTCGCCGAGGAAGACATCTCGGGCGGTGCGTTCGCCGTGAAGAAGGGACGGGTGGCGGGCATGTTCCAGTCGGTGGTCGGGTTGGAGGACGGGCAGGAGCGGGTTCGACTGGAGCTGACCATCGCCGTGGGGGCTGACGACCCGAAGGACCGCATTGAAATCGATGCGGATCCTCGTTTGGTGTTGGAAATCCCGGGGGGAGTGGCAGGCGACCGGGCCACCGCGAATGCGCTGGTGAATGCCGCGCCACGCTTGACGGCCGCCGAAGCAGGGCTCCTCACGGTGCTCGAGCTTCCGGCCGGACGTTAGAGTCAGGAGAGGGATAATGCTGGACAAGAATGCGATCGGCCGTGCCTCGCCGCCGACGCTCAACGAAGTGGAGAAGGGTGCCATCCGCCGCTTCGCGGAGGCCATCGGAGACTACAACCCGATCTACTACGACGAGGAGTACGCTCGGGCCTCCGGATATCCCACCATCATCGCGCCTCCCACGTTTCCCGCGTCCTTCCATTCGGCCGCGGACTTGAGGGAGCTGCTCGGCGTGGGCATCAAGAGCCTGCTGCACGCCGAACAGGGCTTTGACTACGAGCGGCCCATCTTCGCCGGAGACCGCATCTACGTCTCCACCCGCGTCGCGGACGTCTCCGAGCGACAGGGCATGTCCGGCAAGATGGACATCGCGGTCATCGAGGATGAAGGCCGCGACGAGGAAGGCAACCTGGTGTTCCGAGCCCGCCGGACGTTGGTCGTCCGCGCCTCCAAGGAGACCCCGTGATGCCCGCGCGCAAGCTCTACTTCGAGTCCATCCGCGTCGGAGACGAGCTGCCGGCGCTGGCCAAGGCCCCGGTGGACCGTGTCCAGTTGTCCCGGTACGCCGGCGCCTCTGGCGACTACAACCCCGTGCACGTCGACGAGCTCTACGCCAAGAGCGTGGGCATGCCGAGCGTGTATGCCCCCGGCATGCTGGTGATGGGCATGCTCGGCCAGCTCATCAGCGACTGGGCCCGGGGCGGGCAGATGCGGCGCTACAACGTGCGCTTCATCAAGATGGTGTGGCCGGGTGACACCGTCGTCTGCAAGGGCCGGGTGAGCAACCGCCACGGCACCGCGGGCCGTTACTTCGTGGACATCGACCTGTGGGCGGAGAACCAGCGCGGTGAGCTGGTGATGAAGGGCGGCGCGCAGATTCAGCTCTTCTACTCCCTGGAGGACGAGAACCGGCAGCGCTCCGGCCAGTCCCCCATCGTCATCGAAGTGCCCCGGGAGAGCCTGGCCGCCACCCCCACCACGTCCACGGGCGGAGGCTCGAGCGAGGCCTCGGCCGTCGACGAGGAGGCCGACGAGTCGGACGAGCGCCGCACCGGCGCCTCGTCCAAGAAGACCGTCCCCCGGGAGAAGCCCGCTGCCAAGACGGCGACGCTTCCCTCGCCCAAGAAGGCGAAGAAGTAGCGGTTTCATGGCCTGCGGTGAGGGGCGGCCTGGGCTGCCCCTCAACGCAGGGTGTCATTCAGGGTTGACTCAAAAATCAGTCGCCGCCACACTTCCTGTGTCTCATTCGCGCCGCTGACCCGAGGCCTTCCCATCCGAAGGCGGGCAGCGAGCCGTCACGCAGGAGTGGCCATGTCCGCCGGCATCAACACCTACAAGACCGACCTTCGAGAGATTTTCTTCGCTTTGTTCGAGCAGTTCGGCTTCGGCCAGGTGGCCGGTCAGGCCCCGTACGACGCCTGGGGTCCGGATGAGGCCAAGGCGGTGTTGTCCGAGACGTACCGCTTCGCGCGCGAGGTGCTCGGGCCCCTCAACTCCGTGGGAGACCGTGAGGGCTGTCGGGTGGAGAACGGCTCGGTGCTCACGCCCACGGGCTTCAAGGACGCGTGGAAGAAACTCTACGAGCAGGGCTTCAAGACGGTGGCGGTGAGCCCGGAGCACGGTGGCCAGGGCGCGCCGATGATGCTGCAGGTGACGGTGGAGGAGCTGCTATCGGGCGCCAACACGGCCTTCAACATGTACCCGGGCCTGTCGTTCGGCGCGGCGGAAGTCATCGCCGAGTGCGGGACGAAGGAGCAGCAGCACCTGTTCGTGGAGCGCATGCTCAACGGCACGTGGGGTGGCACCATGTGCCTCACCGAGCCGCACGCCGGCTCCGACGTGGGCGCGGCGAAGTCCACCGCCCGGCGCAACGCCGACGGCACGTACAACATCCGCGGGACGAAGATCTTCATCTCCGGCGGCGACCACGACATGGCCCAGAACGTCATCCACCTGGTGCTGGCGCGCATCGACGGCGCGTCGCCGGGCACCAAGGGCCTGTCGCTGTTCATCGTCCCCAAGCTGCGCATCAACAAGGACGGCAGCTCTGGCCAGGCCAACGACGTGTCCGTGGGCTCCATCGAGCACAAGATGGGCATCAACGGCTCGGCGACCTGTGTGCTGAACTTCGGTGAGAGCGACGGCTGTCTGGGCGAACTCGTCGGCACCGTCGAGCACGTCGGCATGAGCCAGATGTTCAAGATGATGAACGGCGCGCGCATCGCCGTCGGCATCCAGGGCGTCGCGCTGGCGTCGGCCGCCTACTACAACGCGGTGGACTACGCGAAGGACCGCAAGCAGGGCTCCCACTTCACCAAGTGGAAGGACCCCACCGCGCCGCGCGCCGCCATCATCGAGCACCCGGACGTCCGCCGCATGCTGCTGGACATCAAGTCCCACGTGGAGGGCATCCGCGCGCTCATCATCAAGCTGGCCATGCACCTGGACAAGGCGCGGCAGCTGGCCGGCAAGGACGACGAGGCGGCCACCTACCACAAGGGCCAGGTGGAGCTGCTCACCCCGCTGGTGAAGTCCTACGGCTCCGACCAGTCCTTCCGTCTCTGCGCGCAGGCCATCCAGGTGTACGGCGGCGCCGGCTACATCCAGGACTACCCGGTGGAGCAGTACACGCGTGACTCGAAGATCTTCTCCATCTACGAGGGCACCAACCACATCCAGGCCATGGACCTGGTGGGCCGCAAGCTGGGGCAGGCCGGTGGCATGCACTTCCAGCAGTTCATGGGTGACGTGGGCGCCTTCGTGGAAGCGCACCGCGAGCACGCCGTCTACGGCGAGGCCGTGAAGCTGCTGGCGAGCGCCCAGGAGGCCCTCATGTCCAGCGCGATGACGGTGTTCAGCTGGTCGCAGGACGGCGGCAAGTTCCCGCTGATTCCGCTGTCCGCCAACCGC
Organism: Myxococcus sp. CA040A; assembly: GCF_013336725.1. NCBI lineage: Bacteria > Pseudomonadati > Myxococcota > Myxococcia > Myxococcales > Myxococcaceae > Myxococcus > Myxococcus sp. CA040A. The sequence continues at coordinate 47,365 of NZ_JABUMR010000002.1, forward strand.
TTCCTCAACATGATGTCCGAGGTCGCCGTGGGCTGGCTGCTCCTGGACGCGGCGCTCATCGCGGACAAGGCGCAGGGCGCGCTGTCGGCGGACCACCCGGACCGCGCGTTCTACGAGGGCAAGAAGTACAGCGCCCTGTACTACGCGCGCAATGTGCTGCCCAACGTGGAGCAGGCCGCGCGCCTCATCGCCCTCGAGGACACCTCCCCGATGGAGATCACCGACGCCGCGTTCGCGTCCGTCTGAGTCGCGACATCGTCTGACGGGGCGCCCTGACAGAGGGGCGCCCTCCAGAAACACCGAGGCCACCTGGGGATTCGCTCCCGAGGTGGCCTTCGTGTTTCAGCGGCGGCCGTGTGACGGGAAGGGTGCTACTCGCCCTCGCGCACGCCGATGGCGAGCTGACCCAGGCCCGCCTTCTTCGCCAGCTCCATCACCTGGACGACGGTGCCGTGCGGGACGCCCTCATCGGCCTGGACGATGACGACGGTGTCCGGGTCCTTCACCTTGGCGGCGTCGAAGGCCTTCTGGAGTTCGTCCTGGCTGACGACGTTTCCGGCGAGTACGAAGCGGCCGTCGGCGAGCACCGCGACGGACATGTCCGTGGTGCGCGCGGTGACGTCCGCGGCGCCGCCCTTGGGCAGGTTCACCTTGAGGCCCGACTTGGCGCCTCCTCCGGGCCCCTGCTGGACGATGACGGAGCTGGTCACCATGAAGATGATGAGCAGCACGAGGAAGATGTCGGTGAGCGGGGTGATGTTGATTTCGGCGAAGACACCTTCTTCGCCTTCGTCACCGGACCCCGGTGTCTTGCCCATGGCCATGGCGCTCGGTTCCCTGGGACTAGGCGGGCTGCGTGTCGACGCGCGCCGGAGAGGTGGGGGGCTGCTGTGAATCGACGCGGGGCGCGGGCTCGGGAGGAAGGCCCGAGGCGCGCTCCTTGAGCAGCTCCGCGAACTCGTCGCCCATCAGCCGCAGCTCCACCAGCACGCGCGACAGGCGGGCCTGGAAGTAGTTGTAGAAGACCATGGCCTGCACGGCGACGAGGATGCCCACCGCCGTGGCGACCAGGGCCTCGGAGATGCCCGTCATCACCGCGCCGGTGCCGCCGGTGCCGCCGGCCTCCACGTCCAGGCCCAGGTCCTTGAACGAGCGCATGATGCCGGCCACGGTGCCGAACAGGCCCACGAAGGGTGTAATCGAGCCGATGGTGGCCAGAATCCAGAGGTTGCGGCGCAGCTTGAGGCCCACCTGGGCGCGCTCGCGCTCCACGGCGGCCTCCACGCCCGCGCCGCCTGAGCCGCGGGTGCGCTCCCACCGGTCGAACCCCGCGAGGAAGATGTCGGCGGCGACGGAGTCGGAGCGCTCGGCGGCGGTGCGGGCCGCTGGCACGTCGCCACGAAGCAGGTGCTTGCTGACCGCCTCGCCCAGGAGGCGGGAGCGCTCGCTCACCCCCCAGAGGGCGATGATGCGCTCGACGGCCACGACGAGCGCGCCGACGGAGGCCAGCAGCAGCAGGGCCAGGGTGACTCCGCCGAGGCGGAGGTAATGCAGGATGTCGTTCAGGCTCATTGGTGGGTGACCCGGCAGGGCGCCATGGCCCAGACTAGGAGATATGAACCGCGCAGCCGCCGCAATCTTCCTGGCAGTGCTCTGTTCGGCCTGCCCCAAGCGCATCGAGTTCGGGCCGGAGGGGCAACTCACCGACGCCGAGGTCGTCTATCAGCGTGTCCGGCAGAACCAGGACAACGTCGTCTCCCTCGAGGGAGACGCGAAGCTGCGTGTCGAGTCTCCCCAGCAGAGCGGCACCATCGGGATGTTCCTTTCCGTCACCCGCCCGGCCCTCCTGCACCTGGAGACGTTCGATTTCTTCAACCGGCCCCTCGCCTCCCTCGTCGCGGACGGGACGCGCTTCGGCCTGTACCAGACGGAGACGCACACGTACTACCAGGGGCCGGCGAGCCCGCAGAATGTGTCGCGCTTCCTGCCCGTGGTCCTGCCGGGCGAGGAACTGGTGGCCATCATGCTGGGCCAGGTGCCCCTCATCCCTCCGGAGCGCATGACGCTGGAGCTGGACACGAAGGAGGGCGTCTACGTGCTCACCCTCCACCGGGGGACGGCCCGCCAGGTGCTCCAGGTTCACCCAAAGTATCTGCGCGTGGTGAAGAGCCAGGTGCATGGCGTCCCCGGCTATGACCTGGCCTTCGACGACTTCCTCGAGCGGGGAAACCTCATCTTCCCGGGCAAGGTGGAGCTCATCGCGAAGCAGGCGGGGACGAAGCTCCAGCTTCGCTACCAGCAGATCAAACTCAACGGCCGGCCGGACCTCACGCTCTACGAGCTGACACCCCCGGAGGGGGCCAAGGTCGTGGAGGTGGATGACTCGGGGCGGGAGCTTCCGGCTGGTGCCCCCGAGTCGCCGGCGCCCCCGGTGCCGGGTTCCTGACCGGGCAGGCACGGAAGAAGAAGCGCAGCGGCTGGAGTCGGGTAGAGTGGCGCCCACGACATGGCACAGATCAAGCTCGGAGAACTGCTGATCAAGGCGAATGTGCTCCAGGAGAGCCAGCTCAAGGCCGCGCTCGCCGAACAGGCGAAGTGGGGCGGCAAGCTCGGCGAAATCCTGGTCCGGATGAGCCTCGTCTCCGAGGACATCCTGGTGCGGGCGCTGTCCAAGCAGCTCGGCATGCCGGCGGTGAACCTGGACGCGGTCCAGATGGTTCCCCCGCATGTGAAGGCCAAGATTCCGCCGCAGACGGCCCGCGACTTTTCCGTGCTGCCGTTGCAGCTGCGGGACGAGGGCAAGACGCTCGTGGTGGCGATGTCGGATCCGCTCAACATGCGGATGCTGGACGAGCTTCGGGCCGTGACGAAGTGCCGCATCATCCCCAACGTGGCGGGGCGCACCTCCATCGCTCGGGCCTTCGCCCGCATGTACGAAGAGAACATGGAGCTGGAGGACGCGGACACCAACTTCAAGGTGGTGGACGCCCAGGGCCGCACGGTGGTGAAGAACCTGAAGGACCTGGATCCGGCCGCCGCCGCGGTCATCTCCGCGCCCAAGCCCGCGCCCCCAGTCGCGCGTCCCGCGCCGCCGGTGCCAGAGGCCCCTCGCAGCACGGCGGGCACTGGCAGCCCGGCCGACCTGTTGCGCAGCGTGGAAGAGGTGCAGCGCAAGGAAGTCGCGGCCCTCAAGGCCATGGTGGAGCTGCTCATCGAGAAGGGTGTGTTCTCCCGCGACGAGTACCTCGCGAAGGTCAAGCGGTAGCCCGGCCTTATGCGCAAGAAGATTGGTGAGCTGCTCGTCGAGGCGGGGGTGGTGACGGAGGAGCAGGTGCGGGTGGCGCTCGGGCGTCGAGGCGCTCCGGGGAACCTGCGGCTGGGCGAGACGCTGGTGGCGCAGGGGCTGTGCGCGCCGCTGCATGTGGCTCGGGCGCTGGCGGTGCAGCACGGGCTGCCCTTCGTGGAGCTGCCCGAGGAGATTCCCCCGGCGGTGGCCTCGCTGGTGTCCCTGGACTTCCAGGCGGAGCATCGCGTGCTGCTCTTTCGCATGGAAGTAGAGGGGCGCAGCGAGCGCATCCACGTCGCCGTGGAGGACCCGGGGGATTTGACGTTGGTGGACGAGCTGCGCTTCCAGCTCCGCAAGCAGGTGCGGGTCTTCGTCGTCGCGTCGGACGACCTGGACGCCGCGCTGGCCCGGGCGCGGGGAGAGCCGCTGGACATCGTCGAGGCGGAGCCGCTGTACGAAGAGGATGGCTCCGGCCCTCCTCCCGTCGCCGCGGGGACGCCACTGGAGTGGGAGATGCCGGAGACACCGAAGCCCCCCGCAGCGAGACCCCCTGCCGCCGCCGCGGCGCCCTCGGCCCGTCGGCCCGGGACGCCGCCCCCCCCGCCCGCGGAAGCCCTGCGGCCGGGGGCCGGAGGAGATGCGCTGGATGATCTGCTGGGCGTGAAGCCGGCCGCTCGGCCACCGCCGCCTCCTCCGCCCATCTTCGAGGCGGACGAAGAGGAGAAGCCCCGGGTGCCGGTGGTGATGTTCGGTGGGGCCGCGAAGGGTTCGCAGCCCGCGCTGGCGCTCACGCCGACGCCTGACTTTTCCGACGATGATCTGGCCATCCTCGACGACCTGGAGCGCATGTCCCGGGGAGACGAGGCGGTGCTGGACACGGAGAAGGTGAAGCCCGCGCGCATGGTGGCCAGCCTCATCCGCCTGCTCATCCGCAAGGAGATCATCCAGGAGGTGGAGTTCCTGGAGGAGCTGGCGAAGAAGTGACGCCCGGCGCGTCGCCCTCGGGGGACGGGCCCCTCCTGGACGTCCGAGGGCTCGCCGTGGAGCTGTCGAGGGACGAGGGGACGGTGCGCGCGGTGGACGGTGTGTCCTTCGCGGTGCCTCCCGGCGGAACCCTGGGCGTGGTGGGGGAGAGCGGCTGTGGCAAGAGCCTCACCGCGCTGTCCCTGTTGCGGCTGGCGCCCCGACCTCCCGTGCGAGTGGCGGCGGGCGAGGTGTTCTTCCAGGGCAGGGATTTGCTGAAGCTCTCCGACGAGGAGCTGCGGCGCGTGCGCGGACGCCATGCGGCCATGGTGTTCCAGGAGCCGATGACCTCGCTCAACCCCGTCTTCACCGTGGGGGAGCAGATCTCCGAAGGCGTGCGGCTCCACCTGGGGGCCTCGCGCTCGCAGGCTCGGGAGCGCGCGGTGGAGATGCTGCGCCAGGTGGGCATCCCCGCGCCGGGTGAGCGCGTGGACGCCTGGCCTCATCAACTGTCGGGCGGGATGCGGCAGCGGGTGATGCTCGCCATGGCGCTGGCGTGTGACCCGTCGCTGCTCATCGCGGACGAGCCCACCACCGCGTTGGACGTCACCATCCAGGCGCAGATCCTCGACCTGCTCAAGCGCCTGCAGGCCGAGCGCGGCATGGCGGTGATGCTCATCACCCATGATTTGGGCGTGGTCGCGGAGAGCTGCGACACGGTGGTGGTGATGTACGCGGGGAAGGTGGTGGAGCACGCTCCGGTGCGCGAGCTGTTCGCCCGGCCCGCCCATCCCTACACGGCGGGCCTGTTGCGCTCGCTTCCGGCGCTGGGGGGCGAGGTGGAGGAGGGACGATCCGGGCCTCGGCGTCGCCTGCGCGCCATCCCCGGCATGGTGCCCGCCCTGGGGCGGTTGCCGTCGGGCTGTGCGTTCCGCGAGCGGTGCGAGCGGGCCCAGGATGCATGCGCTCGCGTGACGCCCGTGCTCGAACTCAAGCGGGGCGGGCAGCTTGTGGCCTGCCATCATCCGGTGCCCGCGCCATGAGCACCGAGCCGCTCCTCCAGGCGAAGGACGTCGAGGTCCACTTCCCCGTGCGAGGGGGCTGGCTGGGTCGCTCGCGCGGCGCGGTGAAGGCGGTGGACGGCGTGACGTTCGACGTCTTCCGGGGGGAGACGTTGGGGTTGGTGGGGGAGAGCGGCTGCGGGAAGAGCACCCTGGGGCGCGCGTTGCTGCGCCTGGTGACGCCCACCGCGGGCTCCATCCACTTCGACGGACAGGACCTCACGGGGCTGTCCCAGCATCGCCTCCGGCCGCTGCGGCGACGCATGCAGCTCGTCTTCCAGGACCCGTATGCCTCGCTCAACCCGCGCATGACGGTGCGGGATATCCTGGGCGAGCCGTTCGACATCCACGGTCTCGCCCGAGGGCCAGGGGAGCGTGAGCGCGAGGTCGCCGCGTTGCTGGATGCGATGGGCCTGCCGCGCGAGGCATTGGGGCGCTACCCGCACGAGTTCTCCGGAGGGCAGCGTCAGCGGCTCGGAATCGCTCGGGCCATCGCCCTGCGCCCGGACCTGGTGGTGGCCGACGAGCCCATCAGCGCGTTGGACGTCTCCATCCAGGCGCAGATCGTGAATCTGTTGGTGGACCTGCAGCGCGAGCGCGGCCTCACCTATGTGTTCATCGCGCACGACCTGAACATCGTCGAGCACGTCTCCACTCGCGTGGCGGTGATGTACCTGGGGCGCATCGTGGAACTGGCGCCCTCGGACTCGCTGTACCGGCGACCGCGCCATCCGTACACGCAGGCGCTGCTCGCGTCGGTGCCGGTGCCGGACCCCGAACGGGCACGCACCCGGCTGCTGGTGCCGGGAGAGCCGCCCTCGCCGCTCGCGCCGCCTCCGGGCTGCACTTTCCACCCGAGGTGCCCTCACGCGATGGAGCGGTGTCGACGCGAGTCGCCCCCGCTGTATCCGCTGGGCTCCGGGCATTCCGCCGCGTGCTTCCTGGCGGAAGGGGAGTCCCACCAGTCCTCGACCGCCCCGCGGTCCGGAGGTGCCGACGGTGTTCTGGCTCAGTCACCATCATCCGGATGAGTACAACCGCACGTACCGGCTCGGCGGGCTCCGCGTCTGCGCGCGGTGTCTGGGGACCTATCCGGTGCTGATGGCCACGCTGGTGGGGCTGTTCATCGCGCGCGCCCCGCTGGGTTGGCCCTGGGATGTTCCCGCCGTGCTGCTGCTCACGCTGCCGGCGCTGGTGGACTGGGCGGTGGGGCGCTTCCGCCCGGCCTCCGGTTCCAACGCGGTGCGGACGGCGACGGGCGTCCTTCTGGGGATGGCGCTCGGCCGGTCGCTGTACGTCCACGTCCAGCGCCCCTTGCCGGGGGTGCTGCTGGCGCAGGCCGCACTCGTGACAGCCGTCGCGCTCCCTGTCATTCTCGCCACTTACCGGAAGCCACGTCCGGATTAGACCCTGGTGGCCCGTCGCCCGTTAAGAGGGCACGGGTTGAGGGTGGGCCGGAGTGAACGTGGCTCCACGAGCGATGGGGGAGTGTTGGGACCGGAGACCTCAGACGAGCGATTGATGCTCGCCTTCCAGGCGGGGGACGCTCGCGCGTTCGAGGCGTTGGTGCGAAGGCACCGGACACCGGTGTTCAACTTCATCCTTCGCTTCGTCGGGCAACGGGCACGGGCGGAGGACGTGCTGCAGGAGACATGGCTGAAGGTGGTACGCAGCGCCGGCGAATATCAGGCGAAGGCCCGGTTCACGACCTGGGTCTACACCATCGCGAGGAACCTCTGTGTGGACAGCGCGCGCAAAGAGAGCTACCGCCAGGCCGCGTCCCTGGAGTCTCCGGTGAGTGGCGTGGACGGCGAGGAAGGCCGCGCGCTGGCGGATGCGCTGCCGGACTCCGGCGCCAGTCCGGAGCGGGGCGCGTACAACGCCCGGCTGCGTCCGCTGCTGGAGCGCGCCCTGGCCTCCCTGCCAGAAGAACAGCGTGAGGTGTTCATCCTCCGCGAGTACAGCGGCATCCCGTTCAAGGAAATCGCCGACGTGACGGGCGTCTCGGAGAACACGGTGAAGAGCCGGATGCGCTACGCGCTCGACGGCTTGCGTCGCCGACTGGCGGAGCTGGGCGTGGATGGCGATCTCGCCGAGGACGGAAGGACGGTGGTGGGATGAAGCCGCAGAACCTCCATGCGCACGAGGACCGGCTCCTCGACTTCGCCTATGGCGAGCTGCCCGCCCCGGATGCCCAGGTGGTGGAGTCGCACCTTCAGGGATGCGCCCGCTGCACCCAAGCCCTGGACGACATTCGTGGCGTGCGAGTCACCATGGGCCATCTCTCCGAGGAGAGCGCGCCCGACGCGGGGCTGGAGTCGCTGCTGGCGTATGCGCAGCAGTCCGCGCGCAGGGCCAGCGCGGGGCCCGCGCCCAAGCCGTCGCGCTGGCGCCGCTGGCTGCTTCCCGTTGTCGGGCTCGCCTCGGTGAGCACGCTGGGAATCCTCACGTTCTCCGCGCAGTCCCCGGAGCTGACCCAGGCCAATCTCGCGGCAGCCGAAGTGATGCCGAGCAAGAAGGCCGCACCCGTACCGTCCGCTTCGGCACGAAGCGCCGAGCCCTCCGCCGCGCCGGCTCCGGCCGCCGCCGCGGAGGCTCCGCCACCTCCTCCGGAGATGCGTGACGATGATGCCGAGTATGCCCCCAAGGACGCGGCGAAGACGCGAAGCGCGGAGGTTCAGCGCGCGGAAGGCTGGGCGCTGGCGGGGAGCGGAGGCGACGTGGGGGGCCGGGGCCGTGCCGATGAGCTGAAGGCGAAGGTCAAGGGCGCGGAGTCGTTCGGGGGCAAGCAGAGCCGCTCGAAGACCGCCCCCGCCGAGAAGTCCCAGCGAGAGGTGTCGAACCTCGATGAGGAGGCCCTGGCGGAAGCCGCTCCGGCTCAGGCCGTTGCGTCCAGCAGCCCTCCCAGGGATGGGCTGCGGCTGGGGGGCTCGTCCGCGAAGAAGGAAGCGAACAAGCTCAGTGCGGATGACCTGGCCAAGGACGGCGCATGGGACGAAGGCCCGGGGGCTCCCGCCCTGGAGGCCGTCACCGATCCCCTGGCCCAGGGCACCGTGGTCAGCGCCCCCGCGCCATCCTCCGCCAACGAGAGTCGTGGAGGCGTGGCCCAGCAGCCGTCCGATGCGCGAGAGCAGTTGGAGCTGGATCGCGCTTCAGCCTCCCGTGCGAAGTCCCCGATGAAGGCGACGAGGAAGGCGGATGCCGTCCCCGAAGCCCCGATGCCGCGCCCCGCTCCGGTCACCCCCGCGGCGGTGGAGCGCTCCGAGGCCGAGGACTCGGCGTCGGGTTCCTCCGTGGCGGAACTCTCCCGCCAGGCCCAGTCCGCGAACCGGGCAGGGGACAGGAGCCAGGAGGCGAGGCTGTTGAGACTCGCCCTGGCCGCCGGGGCATCTGGAACCGAGCGTGCGGGACTGCTCAACCGGCTGTGTGACGCGGAGCTGGCCCTGGGGCGTCGACGCGAGGGGCTGGCGGCGTGTAATCAGGTTTTGACGGAAGCTCCTGGTTCCAGCGCGGCCCAGGCGGCGCGTCGCCGATTGAGCCATGAGGCTGAATCGGTTGAAACACCGACGAGTGATTCCCAGCCGGCGCCGTAACCACCCGCGATTTTTCAATAAATGGGAGAGCGGGACGGTTGAAGCTGGCCATTTGACCGATGCGTCTCAGGGGCGCTGATCGAGATAATGGCACCATGGGAATGGAACAGGACTCGCGGCCGCGGGGGGCGGCTGGCCGGCAATCCGGGCAGGCCATGGTCGAAGCGGCGATGATCATGCCGCTCGCTGTGTTCATGACGCTGGGAATCATCCAGCTCACGTTGATTCAGCACGCCAAGCTGATGACCGAGTACGCCGCGTATCAAGCGGCGCGTGCCGGCATCGTGTGGAACGGCAACAACGAGCGCATGCATGACGCGGCCATCGTCGCGTTGCTGCCCACGTTGGGCCGGACCGATGACATCGGCAACCTGGCGAAGACCTTCGCCATCCATCAGATCTACGACTCCGCGATGCGCACGCTGAACTTCGGCGGCGGCGTGGTGCCTCGGACGGTGAACGGCTCGAACCTGTTCGGCCTCATCCGGGTGGACACCATCAACCCGGCGTACTTCACGCCCATCAACACCATCTGGAAGCTGCGCACCGGCTTCAACTGGCAGGAGCTCGACTTCGACGGCTCGGACAGCTTCCCGGAGGTGCCGTCGCTGGAGAACAACATCCGCAAGTTCTTCAACCTGCCAGAGCCGGATGACTCCGAGCTCGTGTACCGCAAGGCGACGAGGCTCACCATCCGCCTGCGCTACTTCTACGAGATGAAGATCCCGTTCGCGAACTGGATCATCTTCACCGCATGGTACGCGTCCAACGCGCAGGTGGCGCTGCGAGGAGCCATTGACCGGGCCACCCTCGTTCCCAAGTCCAACATGATGTCGGATGGCGGCAACCTCACGCCGCTGGCCGCGATGGCCAAGGGGATTGACCATGAGCAGGGCTACAACTCCCTGTACCCCGCCGAGATGTGGGTGCTCTGGGGGCTGGCCACCGGCAGCATACCGCTCGTCTCCAGCCTCGTGGGCAAGCGCTACTTCATGCCCCTGTCGGCGACGTACACCATGCGCATGCAGTCCAACTTCCACCGCAAGTGGATCATGCACCTCAACCCCGACTGGGGCATGTAAGAGGACTCACGCACCATGTTCACTCGAATCCTCCGAAAGAGCTTCCAGCGCCAGGAGGGCCAGGCCCTCGTCCTGGCCGCATTGATGGTGTTGGTGATGTCCATCGCGGTGCTGACCACCGTGAACATCGGCCACACCGTGCATGAGCGCGTGCGCCTGCAGAACACCGCCGATGCCGCCGCCTACTCCATGGCCGCCATGGAGGCGCGCGCGTTCAACTTCTACGCGTACGCCAACCGCACGCAGGTCTCACAATACGTGTCGGCGATGATGTGGCACTCGCTCATCTCGCTCATCTACTCGGCCGAGGCGTTCTTCACGGACCTCTTCGGGTTCATGAAGACGCTCAACCCATGTGCCGGCAAGCGGAAGAAACTTTGGATCGTCCTCTGTCCCATCCTCGAGGTGGTCCCGTACGTGGGGCAGGTCATCAAGGCGATCAACAAGATCATCACGGCGTACAAGAACATCTTCCTCAAGCCGTTCCAGCAAGTCCTGAAGGCGGCCAACCCCGATAGATGGTTGGGGAAGTACATGATTCCGGCGCATCGGGTGCTCAACGGGGCCATGTATTTCATGTCCCAGGCGGTGATGATGTCCGCCTCCACGCACGTGGTGCAGACCGCGCAGGGCGTGCTGGACTCGAACGACAAGAACCTCAACTCGATGGCCAGCCAGCTGGCGACGGGCTTCTACAGTGAGTGCCTCTTCAGTCAGGCGCACAGCGAGCACTCCGGCGGCAAGCCGCTGAACCCGGGCACGTGGAAGAACCCCTTCGGCGCGCTGGACGTGACGAAGTACGCGCGCAATGACGAAATCGCCCGCGCCAAGCGGTCCATGGGCGGCATCACCAACGCGACTCGTTACTCGTGTGACCGCGAGGGCGGCTCCTGCCCCGAGCGCTTCATCACTTCGCGCCGGATCGGCGACGTCCTGCCGCTGCCGAATGCGCTCGGCTTCCTGCGCGACATGTTGAACAACGGTGTGAATGCTCCGGGCATCATGGAGTTCCAGAAGATGGGGCAGACGCGCATGTTGTCCGCGACGTTCCCCACCGCGCGGAACACCATCAACTCGCGCAACTACATCCGGGATTGGAACGACAACCTGAACCCCTGGGGCATGACGGCGCAGGGCGACAACATGGGCGCCGACGACCTGTACTGGCTGAAGCTGGGGCCCGCGGAGGTCGACGTGGGCGTGGGCAAGGCGGACAACCCCCTGTCGTGCAACAACTCGGACCCGTATACGCGCTGCTTTGGCGATAACCGGAAGGGGAAGGGCGACAACTCGCGCACCAAGCTCCCCTACAAAGAGATGACGAAGCCCAGTGTCTGGGCGCTGAACGACAAGGACACCGGCAGCGTCAAGGGCGGCGTCCACTGGCGCGTGCACTACCCGCGGAACACCGAGCAGTGGCGCAACCACTCGGCACCCAGAGGCGTCGAGCGGGAGGTGGGCATCCACACCGAGAAGGTCTGCGTGCTCAAACTGGTGGTCTGCTGGTTCGAGGTGGACGTCTACACCGCGAACGTGCGTCCGGCCCAGGACGGCAACCACCCCTGGGGTGGCGTCACGCCGTTCATGCACTTCGAGCCCGGTCAGTACGCTGGAAACACCTGCAACCCGACTGCGAACGCAAACAAGGGTGAGCTGGCCAAGCGCACGATGGACTTCAACCAGCCCTCCGCGTGGGTGGCGCTGAACAAGTCGCCGGAAGACGTCGTGAACAAGGCCAACACGGATGGCACGGGTACGAACGCTCCCGCGCTGTTGAACGACGAGGGCAAGGTGAAGTTCACCTTCACGCCGGACTCGGAGGGCCTGGAGATGCTGAACAACCGCAAGAAGTTCCTCAGCCTCACCGAGGGCCTCAACGTCATCTCCCGTGGCCAGAGCTACTACCACCGGCCGGGCAACTGGACCGAGCAGCCCAACTTCTTCAACCCGTACTGGCGCCCGCGCCTGGCGTCCGTGTACCAGGGCCGCAATCAGCTCCCGGTGGTCGGGTCCATGCTGGACGCGCTGCCTGGCGCGCTCCAGGGCTTTGCCCCGAAGGTCATGACGCACTGAGGACCGCGATGAAAACTCTCATGTCTCGAAAGAGTTTCCGACGCGGAGCCGCCACGGTGGAGTTCGCTCTCTCCGTGCCGCTCCTCGTCATGATCCTGATGTTCAGCATGTACCTGACGGAGTTGGTCCGGGCGAAGCTGAAGCTCCAGGAGATGGCCCACTACGCCGTCTGGGAGATGACCAGCTACACGCTCTCCGACTTCGCCAAGGCCGACCACGATGCCGCGTTCGAGGATGCGCGGCAGGAGGCGCACAAGGAGCTCATCGAGCGCTTCAAGGACATGGACTCGGTGGAGCCCAACGGGCCCGCGGGATCGTTCATCGCGCGCTACAGCTCGGTGCAGGGAACCATCACCAACAAGGAGATTCCCTTCCTCGAGTCCGGGATGCTGGGCAATCCCGGCAGCACGGGCGAGGGCGGCAGCCTGGGCAGCGGAGTCATCAGCATGCTCAACCGCGGCGCTGGCGCGGTGCTGAACGGCTGGGGCTTCAACAACAAGGGGTGGGTGGAGTCCGAAGTCACGATGAACTTCGACAACGTCATCATCCCCCGCAGCTACCTCGACGAGAACTCCGGTCCTGGAGGCTTCTTCAAGTCGGACACCACCGGGGGCCATGACCTGTCGAGCCTTCCCATGCGCTCGAAGTTCTCGATGTACGCCAACGGCTGGCACATGCCGGACGGCGGCGACGCCATCGTCCGGGACCGGCGGGCAGGCAACCACCGCGGGGGAAGCGACCCTCACGGCATGCATGCCCAGGTGGAGCGGATGGTGTTCCTCGGCCTGACGAAGGCCCTGGATGGAGCCGTCGGTGGCGTGCTCGACTTCCTGGGGAGCATCCTGCCGAACTTCTTCGGCACCTATGTCGTCGCGCGAAACTACGGTATCGATCCCCAGCAGAAGGGGGACTGCAACGGTCTGACAGGCTATGACGGCCCGGCCAGCAGCGGCCTGCATGCGATGCGGGGCCTGCTCGACCACGACCGCCCGGACTGTTTCGACACGGCTCCGTTCCGCGACGAGATGACCTACGGCGACAGCAACTACATCAAGCTGTTCCTGGCGCGTGGCCCGCACTTCATGGGGTGCAAGAAGGCCATGGCCGACGACCCGTCGGATCCGGACGCCACCCAAGAGGCGACGAACAAGGATGAGCAGGACAACAAGATTCGCTGTGAGCAATAAGGTGGCCCGCCGGCTCCTGCTCGGTTTCGCGCTCCTGGCCGTGTGGCCCGCGCTCGCCGAGCAGGAGGTGCCCGTGTATCCGGGCACCATCCACACGCGCATCGGCAACGACCTCATCATCGGAGGCGAGTACTACCGGCTCGCCTACTTCACGACGACCGACCCTATGAAGAAGGTGGTCGCGTACTTCGCGCAGAAGTGGCGCGACGAGGGCTACCCCACCGTGGTGGAGGGAGACCTGGAGGAAGAGGCCGTCGTCTCCGCCCTCTTCACCCGCGAGGGCCTGCAGCGTGGCGTGGTGTTGCGCACGCACCTGGGCAAGACGGTGGGCTTCACGGCGCTGAGGGACATGTGGACCCGTCCGCCGAAGTCTCCTCCGTCCGGCCTGCTGAAGTTGGAGGGCACGCTCTACAGCCAGGACCTGGCGACGCGGGACGACCCGGGTGGTTCGCAGAACCGCACTTCATTGGTGGCGGGGGACTTGTCGGACGTGCAGCAGCGGGTGGGCACGGAGCTGACGCGCCAGGGCTTCGAGCCGGTGCGCAGCACGGTGACGAAGCTGGGAGGCGGCACGCAACTGACGATGGAGCACGCGCGCAAGGGCGAGCAGGTGATGACGACCATCTCCCAGGTGGACGAGGGGATGTCGTCCGTCATGCAGACGTGGGTGGGCACGGACCGTCCAGACGGGGTGCCCAACGACGAGGCGGTGCGCAAGAGCCGCGAAGCGTGGGAGCGGGAGCAGAAGGCGAAGCCTGCGAAGGGAGCGGGGAAATGAGGGCGTCGTGGGCGGTCATCGCGGTGATGCTCATGGCCGCGCCCGCGCGCGCGGAGGAGAACCCCGCGGCGCGTGAGGTCATGTCCCATATGGCCCGGGGCGCTCGCAGCGCGCGCGTGGGCGACTGGGTGACGTACCGCTTCGACGGCGGCGCGGGCGGGATGCGCATCTACTACTGGCGCATGGCGGTGGTGGGGGAGGAGAAGGACAAGGAGGGCCGGGACGCGGTGTGGGTGGAGATGGAGGCGGGCATGCATCCGTCCATGAAGTCGCCGCTCATGCAGATGCGCATGCTGGTCGCTCGCGAGGGCGAGCAGATTCGCTATGACGCCATCTCCCGGCTCTTCGTCGGTGGGCCCACGGACCGTCCCCAGGAGTACTCGCAAGAGGCGCTGGACCACGTCCTGAAGACAATGGACCAGGAGGAGAAGGACAACAAGGTGCCAGACCCCGAGGACGCAAAGGTCGTCCTGCCGGCGGGGGTCAAGCCCGTGTTGCGCACCGGCAAGGAGACGCGGGTGATGACGCTCGCGGGGACCGTGACAGTTGTTCCGGTGGAGCTGGTGATGAAGAAGACCGTCGTCAAGCGGATGTGGATCAGCCGCGAGATTCCGTTGATGCAGTTGGCGAAGATGGAGATTCCGGGCATCGCCCATTCGATGGAGGTGGCGGAGTACGGTATCGACGCCAAGCCACGTATGGTGCTACCGCCCCCCTCCGCGCCCAAGGTCCGCCTGGAGTACGCTGACCGCATCTTCCCGGACCTGCCAGGGATGGACGCCCCCAAGGAACCCGCCGATTCGGAGAACGCCCCATGAGCTTCCCCAAGACGCAGCGCCTGCGCGCCTCCCGACGTGGGCAGGCGATGGTCGAATACTCCATCTTGAACTGGGTGCTGGTCGTCGCGCTCGTCATCGGCGCGTCGGTCAAGGTCCGCTGGACGGATGACGTCCAGTCGAACGTCATCGACCTGTTCATGCGCTCGTACCAGATCTACTACGACTCCTTTTATTTCGTCCTGAACCTGCCGTTCCCGTGACGACCCGGAGCGAAGTGGGGGCGCCGTCGCCCCTGGGGTTGCGGCTGCTGCACGCGGCCGTGTTCCTCGCCATGGCGGGGGGCGTCGTGTACGTCGCGGTCCCCGAGTGGCGGCACCTCGCCCAGGTGCTGGGCCAGTCGTTCCATTCGGGCCCGCTGCCGCGCTGGACGCTGCTCGCGGGTTCCGTGTTGGCGGTGGTGAGCGGACTGCGCCTCGTCTGGGGACTGGTGCGGGGGGCGTCCGCGCCGCTCTGGGCCTCGGCCGTCGCGTTGCTGTCCGTGGTCGGCGCGGTCGGGGCGGGGGATGGACGCTCGCTCAAGGAGACGCGCTCGGAAGAGGCGACGAACCTGTCCCTCCTGCGGGTGGCTCGGCGGGTCCATCTGTCGATGGTGCAGGAACTCCAGGCCCACGGCGAGACGCCCACCGATGAGGAGTCCTGGCGCAAGGCGCTCGTGGTGGCTGGCCCCAACAACGAGCAACTGCGCACGCGCGAGTTCCGCGCCGTGCCCGTCCAGATTGTGTGGCTCGAGTCGGAGGAGTCGCGTCCCTCGCCACTCATTCCCAACACGCTGTGGGTGCACGTGACGCCGGACGGAATCGGCTTCAGCATCCGCCCGGTGGGGCTCCGAGCGGGTGAGCCCGCGCTGCTTCAAGACGACCGCGCGCGGGAATTGGTGCTGCGCGGCCTCTACAACCCGGACCTGCCTCCGATGCGGGAGCCCGCCGCGTCGCCCATCGAGCAGCTGTCTCCTTCGCCAACTCCCTGACACGTCGGGTGCACGCCGGTGTTGCCGACGACCCGGGACTCAGCCAGTCTCGGTCCACCTCATGACGCGGTGGCCCAGGGCCGGAGGGGTCGCTTTCGCATCAACGACGAGGACAAGGAGCGCGCAATGGCGCATGCGGCCTGGAAGTGGGTGGTCGTCGCGGCGGCGGTAGGGGCAGGGGTGCTGGCTTGCAGTGACGACGATGACGGCGGCGGAGGCGGGACGGACGGCGGCCCCATCACCTTCGATGCGGGGGTGAACAAGCAGCGGCCCGGCTTCGGTGAGGACCCGGGGTCTCCCGTGGGCACCACCTTCGCATTCCCTCCGGGCGTGGAGATCGCCGGAGAGCTGTACGGCGCGAATGACTCCACCAAGGACTGTGGCAACGGCGTGGCGCCGGTGGGCACGGGTCCCGCGGTGCTGGTCTGCGTGCCGCTGCGAAACAACACCGGCGCCCCCGTGCTGATGACCTTCGAGCCGGGCCTCGTCATGATGAACACGGCGCCCAGCCGAATCCAGAACGGCATGTTGATGGACCGCGTGCTCATCAACCTCCCTCCCACGGGCATCGGGCCGGGCGGCATCGACGCGGGCACGGACGGTGGCACCGAGGAAGAGGTCTACGTGGTGCCCTTCCACCTCTACTGCCTCAACCAGGAGCGGGCCCCCTCCGAGCAGGATGGCACCTTCGCGTTCGGCCCCGTCTCCACGGACCCGGACATCCAGGAGCTGCTGCGGCTGCTGAGAGGGAAGACCATCGACAACGAGGACGAAGCCAACGTCGTCCAGGACGCCCTTTACAGCATCACCGAATACAACGGGTTGACCGACGACGACCGCAAGGCGCTCGCGGGCCTCTGACGCAACCGCTGAATTCGACAGGGATGGCGCGGGATTCGGTGCTGTCGCGGGAGGTGGTTTTGACACCTGCTGTATCGCACGGCTAACATCCCGCGCCATCGGCGCCAAGGTGCGCCTTTCTAGATTTCTACACCCTCGAACGCCTTCGCCGCCGAACGGCGCCCCCCCGTTTTGGAGGTTCCTGAACCATGCTGAAGGGCAAGACCCCGCTCGTCGTCGCGCTCGTACTCGGCCTTCTGGCCGGCGTCATCGCGTATTCCGCCATCAAGAAGAAGGAAGCGGACGTGCGCCGCGGCTGGAACCTGGTACCCGTGGTGGTTGCGGCCCAGGACGTCCCCGAAGGCACCGTCATCTCCTTCGAGATGATCTCTCAACGTTCGGTGCCGGAGCAGTTCGTCACCTCGTCGGTGGTTCGTCCGGACTCGGCCTCCTACGTCGTGAACCAGAAGGTCCTCGTGGCGCTGCAGGCGGGTGACCCGCTGCTGTGGAGCCAGTTCGAGACGACCAAGGCCGCCGAGCGCCTGTCCTCGAAGGTGCAGAAGAAGATGCGCGCGATGACCATCGAGGCGAAGAACACCACCGCCGTCGGCGGCTGGATTCGCCCCAACGACCACGTGGACATCATCGGCACGTTCCGCGACCCGCAGACCGACGAGAACGTCGGCGTGACGCTGCTGCAGAACATCATCGTGGTGGCGACCGGAAAGATCACCGGTACCACCAACGTCAACCTCATCCCGGAAGGCCAGCGCGACTACAACAACGTGTCGCTGATGGTGCTGCCGGAAGAGGCGGAAATCCTCGTGCTGGCCGCGGAACTGGGCGCTCTGACGCTCAGCTTGCGCAACGAGGACGACGTGGACCTCATCGAGGAGCGCGGCCGCGCCACCATCAGCACCCTGCTGTCCGGTGAGCGTACCCGCGTGCTGGAAGCCAAGCGCCGGGAGATCATCCAGATCATCAAGGGCGGCAGCGAGAAAGCCGCCGCCGCTGGCGCCCAGTAGTCGGCGCCACGCCGCCCTCACCCCCAGGGAAGCGCGCCCATGCTTGCCGGAATCGTCCTCCTCCTCGTCACAGGCTCTGTCTTCTTCTTCAGCCTGGTGATCTTCAGCGTCCTCTCGAAGGCGTACGAGCAGTACCAGGAGCGCTATGTCGCCAAGTCGATGAACGACTTGAGCGACATGTTCCTCTTCATCGATGCGCGCCAGATGTTGGTGCTCAACATCGCGTGCATGTGCTTGCTGGGCATCCTGACCTACATCATCTTCAACCCCATCCTGGCCGTCGTGGCCACGGTGTTCGGCTTCTTCCTGCCGATGCTGATGGTCAAGCACTACCGCAAGCGGCGCATCAAGAAGTTCAACGTCCAGTTGGTGGACGCGCTGCAGGCGATGGCCAACGCGTTCAAGGCCGGTCTCACCTTCCCGCAGGCCATCGAACACGTGGCGCGCGAGGCGATGGCGCCGCTGTCGCAGGAGTTCGGCCTGTTCGTGAAGGAAGTGAAGCTGGGTGTGCCGTTGGAGGAGGCGCTCATCAACATGGGCCGCCGCGTGGGCAGCGACGACCTGGAGCTGGTCGTGGTCTCCACCAACATCGCGCGTCAGCTGGGCGGCAACATGGCGGAGATGTTCGAGACCATCTCCACCGTGATTCGCGAGCGCTTCCGCCTGGAAGGCAAGATCGACGCCCTCACCTCGCAGGGCAAGCTGCAGGGGTGGATCGTGGCGGCCATGCCCGGCGTGCTGGGCATGGTGCTCAACTACATGCGGCCGGACTTGATGGAGCCCATGATGAACCACTTCTTCGGGTGGATCCTCGTGGTGATCATCGCGATCATGGAAGTGCTCGGCATCCTCATCATCCGCCGCATCGTCAACATCGATATCTGAGGGGTGCTCCGTGGACATCCTGACGCAAGTGTTGGTCGGCAGCTCCGCGCTGCTCTTCGCGGGAGCCATCGGCTTCCTCGGAATCGGCCTGTACCAGGTGCTCTTCGAGCGCTTCCTGTCGGAAGTGCGCGACGAGTCCCAGGGCGGCATGAAGGGCTTCGGCTCGGTGGCCATCCGCCGCCTGGGTGCCATGAACCGCCGCTTCATCTGGCCGAGCTACGAGGCGAAGTCGCGCCGCAACCTCATCAAGGCCGGTGAGCCCCAGGGCTACAAGCCCGAGGACATGATGGCGCTGCAGGAAGTGAGCGCCGTGGTGGGCCTGCTGATGGGCCTGTTCATCCTGAACGGCACCGGGCAGAACCTGGTCTGGTCCCTCCTGTTCCTGCTCTTCGGGATGTACTACCCGATGCTCTGGCTGAACGACCAGGTGAAGAAGCGCCACCTGCTCATCAGCCGCGCGCTGCCGTACAACCTGGACCTCCTGACGCTGTCGGTGGAGGCGGGTCTGGACTTCACCGCCGCGCTGGCCAAGGTGGTGGAGAAGGGCAAGGCGGGTCCGCTTCGCGAGGAGCTGCAGCTGGTGCTCAAGCAGCTCAAGATGGGCAAGACGCGCGAAGAAGGCCTCAAGAGCATGATTGTGCGCGTGGACCTGCCGTCGCTGACGACGTTCGTCACGGCGCTCATCCAGGCGGACAAGATGGGAACGAGCCTGGGCAAGGTGCTGCGCATCCAGTCCACGCAGATGCGCATCGACCGCACGCAGCGCGCGGAGAAGCTGGCTGGCGAGGCCCCGGTGAAGATGCTCTTCCCGCTCATCGCCTGCATCTTCCCGACGGTGTTCATGGTGCTCTTCGGGCCCATCGTGTTCCAGTTCTTCTTCGGTGAGCTCGCGGGGGGATAGTCCTCTGCCGATTCTCCTCTCCATCACCAAGGGGCTCCAGCAGGGAAGGGAGCTCGTCTTCGAGCAGGCCGAGGTGAACATCGGTCGCACGCCGGAGAACGACCTGGTGCTGCACGACCATGGCGTCTCCCGGCTGCACGCCCGCATCGTCATGCGTGGCGGGCAGTACTTCACGCAGGACATGGGCAGCTCCAACGGCACGGCGCTCAACGGCAGCCGGCTGTTGGGCGAGCAGCTCCTGCGTGACGGAGACCGCATCGGCGTGGGCCCGGTGGAGTTCACCTTCCTCTGGGTGCCTCCGGACGGGGACGAGGACGCCACGCGTCCCATCCGCCGCAACGCGCCCGCGCCGCCGCCCCCCGGGGGCCTGGATCAGCACTACCTCCCCACGGGCGAGGTCCCCCTCATCGCGCCCGTCGCCCCGCGCCAGGCCCCGGTGCTGATCGAGGACTCGCCCGCGGTGTCTCCGCCCAGCGGCAAGCGACCCCTCGTCGCGCCCGTGGCGCCACGCCCGCCGCCACCGGTGCTGGCGGATGAGTTCCCAGCGCTGCCACCGCCCAGCGGCAAGCGCCCGCTCGTCGCACCCGTGGCGCCCCCCAGCCTTCCGTTCATGGAGGCCCTGGCGGAGGAGCGCACCGAGGTGGCCTTCACCGGCGAGCGGCCCGTGGTGGTTCCGACCCTCCTCCCGCTCATGGACTCGCAGCCGGAGGAGCGCACCGAGGTGGCCCTGCCCCTCCGGGTGCCACCCATCGCCACCGCCATGCCTCCGGGGCTCATCGAGCTTCCGACCGAGGAGCGAGAAGAGCGCACGGAGCTGGCGCTACCCACGCTCCCCGACCTGGGCCTCCTGGACGAGCCGACCCTGGATGATGCCACCCGGCCGATTCGGACCCGCGCTCCAGGAGCCCCGGCCTTCGCCCCCTCGGCCCTGGCCGTCGCGCCAGCCCCCGGGACGTCGCCGCTCGCCGCGGAGTCCACGACGAAGGTTTCGCCCGCCCCCGCTCCCACGGGGCCGAGCGCCGCGGACCGGGCCCGTCAGCGGCGGGAACTCGCGAGCTCTCGCGGCGGACGGCTCCTGCTCTGGTGGCGAGGGCTGCCGCTGGCCCGCAAGCTCCTGACGAGCACGGTGACGCTCTTCGTGCTGGGGCTGGCGGGCAGTGCGCTGGCCTTCGTCTTCCTGCCGGGCGGCCTGGCGGCGGGTGGACCCGGTTCGGAGCCCCTGAGCCTGGGCGTCGAGAACGTCCCCGACTCGTTCGGCCTGGGCGAGGGCGTGCGCTGGGAGCGCACAGACCAGAAGTCCTTCGACTTCCAGTTCGTCGCGCCCACCCGCGCCGTGGCCCTGCTGCACTACCAGGCCAGCGGAATCTCCAAGGAGGAGGTGTCCCTGGCGCTCAACGGGGTGAACCTCGGCTGGGTCCCTCCGGATACCACCACCACCGCCGAGCGCGAGCTGGAGCACATCCTCCCCGCCAATACGCTCAAGCGCGGGGCGCTCAACAGCTTCGTCTTCGACAACGTTCGCAACCCTCCCGGAAATGAGACGTGGCGGGTCTGGAACCTGCGGCTGGAGGTCATCCCCGTGCCGGAGCTTCCCCCCGAGCAGCTGCTCTCGCAGGCGCGGGAGTATGCCTCCACGGGCCGGCGGTTCTTCGACACCAAGGGCGTGGGCGCGGAGAACCTCTTCCGGGCCTGGCAGCAGTTCCGCTTCGCCTGGCTCACCCTGGAGGCCCTGGACACCAAGCCGGACCTCTACCAGGACGTCCGCTACCAGCTGTCCCAGGTCTCCGCCGAGCTGGACCACCAATGCGCTCAGCTCATGCTGGAATTCCAACGGAGTGTGCAGTTCCGGAGCGCGAGGAAGGCCCGGGCGGCGCTGCAAGAAGTGAGCAGACGCTTCCCTACCACCGAGCATCGCTGCCACAATCTTGCCCAGGAAAAGGCGTTCGAGCACGAGCTCTGAGCTGGTGCTCTTTTTTCAGGAAGTCGGTGATTCGCCATGTCGAACGGTTCCCCTCCTGCTCGTCGCAGGCCTCCTTCCGGGACGCCCTCGGGCGGGACAGGAGCTCGCCCCGCTGCTCGCAGGACGTCTCCTGTTTCCGCTGCCCGCGCCCCCGGGGCGGCCACCCCTCGACTCATCTGCGTCGCGGGGCCCAAGTCAGGTGAGGAGTTCTCGCTGGAGGATGGCGAGTACGTCATCGGTCGCGCCGCGGACAACCCCATCTGCATCCCCGACACCTCCGTGTCGCGCAAGCACGTCATGGTGCGCAAGGCGGGTGCGGGCTGGATGGTGAGCGACCTGGGCTCCGGCAACGGGACGCTCGTCAATGGCGAGGCCATTGGTGAGGAGACGCCCCTGGCCAACGGCGATGTCATCACCCTGGGCGACACGGAGCTGCGCTTCGAGGACGTGGTCAACTCCACGATGATGGTCGCCACCCCGTCGCGGGGGCGGACGTCGAGTGCCTCCTCCGCCGCTTCCGGGAGCCGGGGCTCATCGCCGGCCCGGCCGCCTCCGCGCGTGGAGGGCGGCCGCGTGCGCAGCGCGCGCTCTTCGGCGATGGCTCCGCCCGACCCCGAGGTCCAGCGCAAGAAGATGCGGCTGAAGCTGCTCGCTGGCGGCGTGGTGGTGGTGCTCTTCGCCGGCCTGGGCATCGCGCGCATGCGCGTGGTGAAGGAGCAGGAGGCGATTCTCGTCCGCAAGGGCGAGCAGGACGCCGTCCGCAAGGAGCTGAGCACCATCTTCCAGGACGCGAAGAACCTGGTGCGCGAAGGCAAGTGGGTGGAGGCCAAGGCGAAGCTGGAGGAGCTGGCCGCCTCCGCGCCCGACTACCCTGGCGTGAAGGACTATCTCCAGCACGCCGAGCGCGAGATTCCCGTCCAGGAGCGCCTCACGGAGGCGCGCACCGCGCTCGCCAGGAACGAGCTGGGCAAGGCCTCCGCTGCGCTGGGCAAGGCCGGTGAGAGCCAGTTCCTCTACGAGCAGGTCAGCGCGGCGAAGCGGGAGCTGTCGGAGTTGGCCGACAAGCGCACGCGCGAGGCGAGGGCCGCGCTGGATGGCAACCAGCTGGACTCCTCCAAGGCCATCACCGACGACGTCCTCAAGGCCTTCCCGGAGCACCGCGACGCCAAGATCATCAACGAGCAGGCGGCGCAGGCCATCACCGTTCGCGACACGCCCCGGGTGATTCCCACCGGACCCGCGCCCAAGCCCTGGGAGCCCGCCGTCGAGCGCTTCCGCGACGGCGATATGTCCGGCGCCGTGGCCATCCTCAACGCGTGCATGTCGAAGAACCCGCAGTGCAAGAAGCTGCTCGCGCAGATGTCGGAGTTCAGCACGCTCTACAAGCGCCTGGAGGACCTGGAGGCGAAGGGGCTGCAGAAGCTGCTGTCGCTCGACAAGGACATCACCGATGGGCGCACCAGCAAGATGGCGCGCAACGCGGGCACTCGCGCGGCGACCATCTTCTACAAGAGCGCCAGCTCCGCGAAGGCCTCCGGTCAGTGGGCCCGCGCCATGGAGTTCGCGCGGCGCACGTTGCAGGCCGACCCGGGCCACGCGGGCGCGGCGAACATCATCAGCGAGTTGAAGACGAAGGGGCGGGAGCTCTACCTCCTGGCCTACTCCCTGAAGGACGGCAGCCCCGAGGACGCGCTGCCCAAGTTCAAGGACGTGGTGGCCATGACGCCTCCGGATGACGAGTACCACGACAAGGCGAAGTCCTGGGTCGAGAAGCTCTCGCGATGAAGAAGCGCAAGGGCGCGGGCGGCGAGTCACCGCCGCCCGTCACGTCGGGTTCTCAGTGGGACTTGTTCGGAGCCACTCCCGCGTCCTCCACCGCCGCGCCACCGTCGGAGCCGCGCGTGGTGGCCCTGCCGAGGAAGGCGCCTCCACCGCCTCCTCCGGTGGACGCGGACGGCACGGGGCTGTTGGGGCCGTTGGAGGGTGTGCCCGCCTCGCCGCCCAAGCCCGAGCGCTCGGTGCTTTCGGTGGCCGAGCTCACGCGTCAGCTCAAACAGACGTTGGAGTCCCGCTTCGCGCGTGTGCTGGTTCGCGGTGAGGTGACGGGCTTTCGCGGCGCCAACGCGCGAGGGCATTGGTACTTCTCGCTGAAGGACTCCGTCGCCTCCATCGACGCCAAGGTGTGGGCCTCGATGGCGGGGCGGATGCGCTTCGCGCTGCGCGACGGCATGGAGGTGCTGGCCGAGGGCAGCGTCGACCTGTACGAGCCGCAGGGACGCTACAGCCTCATCGTCTCGCGGCTGGAGCCGGTGGGGGAGGGCGCGCTGGCGCTCGCCTTCGAACAGCTCAAGGCGCGACTGGCGGCCGAGGGGCTCATCGGCGACCGTCGCGTGAGGCCCCCGCGTCCGTTGCCGTTCCTGCCCCAGCGCATCGGCGTGGTGACGAGCCGCACGGGTGCGGCGCTCCAGGACTTCTTGCGCGTGCTGCACTCGCGCAACCCCCGGCTGAGCGTGCTGCTGGCGGACGCGCGCGTGCAGGGCGAGGGCTCCGCGCCGGAGGTGGCCCGGGCGATTGCCCGATTGGGCCGCACCGACGTGGACGTCATCGTGGTGACGCGCGGCGGTGGCTCGGTGGAGGACCTCTGGACCTTCAACGAGGAGGAGGTGGCGCGCGCCATCTTCGCCTCGCCGGTGCCGGTGGTGTCGGCCATCGGCCACGAGATTGACTTCACCATCTCCGACTTCGTGGCGGACTGGCGGGCGGCGACCCCCAGCGCGGCGGCGGAGCGACTGGCGCCGGTGCTGGCGGACCTGGAGCTGTCGCTGGCCACCCAGGCGGGGCGGCTGCGCCGGGCCATGGAACGCCGGGTGCTGGAGCTGCGCGAGCGACAGGGTCAGCTCGCCTCCCGGCTGGATGATCCGCGGCGGGCGCTCAACCACCAGCGGCTGCACCTGTCCGAACAGGTGGAAGCGATGATGCGCGTGCTGCGGCCCGCCGTGCGCGAGCGCCGTGAGTCGCTGCGCGCGCTGACGGAGCGCCTGCAGCGCTCGCGGCCCCAGGCCCGGCTGAGCGAGCAGCGGGCGCATCTGCTGAAGCTGGCCATGCGACTGTCGGAGGCGGCGCGCGCGGGCGTGGCGACGCGGCAGGCGACGCTGGCGACGGCGCGACTCGGGTTGGAGCGGGCCTCGCCGACGGCGCTCATCTCGCGAGAGCATGCCCGGCTGGCGGCGCACCAGGCACGCCTGCGGGCGCTTCAGCAGGGGACGCTGGCGGAAGCGCAGAGGCGTTTCCAGCGTCTGGAAGGGCGACTGGACGCGATGAGCCCGCTGAAGGTGATGTCGCGTGGCTACTCGGTGGTGTTCCGCCAGCGAGACGGCGGGGTGGTGCGCTCCGCCGCGGATGTCGAGGTGGGAGAGCGCCTGGGCATCAAACTCGCGGCGAATGGGGCGAAGACGCTGGGCGGATGTGAAGAAGTCGAAGCCATTGTCACGTCGGTAAAAGGGCCGGTGGACTGCTAACGGGCCACCCTCTAGAGTCCCGCGCCCCGAACGGGGAGGTGGAAGGCTGTGGCGAAGGCGGACAAGGCGTCCAAGGCGGACAAGGCGGCGGAGGGCGAGGTTCCCGGGCAGTACGGGGACGTCGTGTCCCGGCTCGAGGAGACGGTGGGCCGGCTGGAGAGCGGCAATCTGTCGTTGGAGGACTCTCTCAAGGCGTTCGAGGAAGGCATCCGGCTGGTACGCCGGGGTGAGAAGCTGCTGACCGAGGCGGAGCAGCGCATCGAACAGTTGCTCCAGGATGAGGACGGCAACGACGTGGTGGCGCCGCTGTCCGTGGCTGCCCGTCCCGCCGCCCAGGCGGCCCCCCGGGCGCCTGCCCCCCGACCTCCCCCCGAGGATGACGTCCCGTTCTAGTTCGTGCGGGACGCGCACACCGGCATGTCGAAGCCGAAGATCACCATCGTCGACGATGACCGCGACACGCGGGAATTGCTCGCGGCGGCCCTCGAGGACGAGGGCTTCGAGGTCACGCTCGCGGCCAACGGCCTGCGGCTCATCGCCTCGCTGCAGCTCCACCGCCCGCAAGCCATCCTCCTGGACGTGAACATGTCCTGGATTGACGGCTTCGAGCTGTGCAAGGCGGTGAAGAAGAACGAGCACTTCCGGGACATCCCCATCATCTTCATCAGCGGGCGGGGAGACTCCGACGACAAGCGGCGAGGTCGCGAGGTCGGCGCCGCGGACTACTTCGTCAAGCCCCTGGACACGGAGAAGCTCGTCCGGCGCATTCGGGAGCTGGTGACTCCACCGGCTCCCTAGTATTCCAGCAGCGCAAGGAGCACCGACGCTTGGCCCACTTCGACCTGGACACCTTCCTGCGCACCCAGCAGGCGCGGGTGGAATCGCTGTTGCTCGAGCGCGCGGACCGGCTCGCTTCCTCTGGTGCGCCTCCCCGGCTGGTGGAGGCCATGCGCTACTCGCTGCTCGCGGGCGGCAAGCGGCTGCGGCCCGTGCTGTGCCTCACCTTCGCGGACACGGTGGCGCGCGCTTCCCTGGTGTCTCCCGTGTCCGGTGACGCGGCCTGCGCGCTGGAGTACGTCCACACGTACTCGCTGGTGCATGACGACCTGCCGGCGATGGATGACGACGACTTTCGCCGCGGCCGGCCCACCAACCACAAGGTTTACGGCGAGGCGATGGCCATCCTCGCGGGCGACGCGCTCTTGACGGAGGCCTTCGTGTTGCTCGGCGACGGGCCGGAGCCCGTGCGGGGCGCGCTGTGCCGGGAGCTGGCGATGGCCTCGGGCGCTTCGGGCATGGTGGGTGGACAGGTGCTGGACACCGCGGAGGACCGTCCCGCCGTCCTGGACTACCTGGTGCGGATGCACCGGCTGAAGACGGGGGCCCTCATCCGCGCGGCGTGTCGCATGGGCGCGCTGGCGGGCGGTGGAGACGCGGAGTCGCTGGTCCGCGCGCAGCTCTACGGTGACGCGGTGGGCCTGGCCTTCCAGATCGCCGACGACGTGCTGGACGTGACGGCCACGCGCGAGCAGCTCGGCAAGCCGGCGGGCGCTGACGCGGAGGCGGGGCGCCACACGTTCCCCGCCGTGGTGGGGCTGGACGCCTCGCGGCGGATGGCCGAGGAGCAGGTGGCCCTGGCGGTGGAAGCAGTGCGTCCGCTCGAAGGCGAGGATGGACCGCTGGCGGCGCTCGCGCGCTACGTGGTGGAGCGGAAGTCCTGATGGCGCAGCAGTTGCTGGCACGCATCGCCTCTCCGACGGACGTGCGGGCGCTTCCCGAAGCGGACCTGCCCCAGCTGTGCGAGGAGCTCCGGGAAGACATCATCTCCATCTGCGGGAAGGTGGGCGGCCACCTGGGCGCCTCCCTGGGCGCCGTGGAGCTCATCGTCGCGCTCCATCGCGTCTTTCACTCACCCACCGACGCGATTCTCTTCGACGTGGGTCACCAGACGTACGCGCACAAGCTGCTCACCGGGCGGCGCGAGCGCATGCACACGCTGCGGCAGGCCGGTGGCGTGGCGCCCTTCCTGGACCCTCGTGAGAGTCCGCATGACGCGCTGCTGGCGGGCCACTCCTGCACGGCGGTGTCGGCGGCGCTGGGGCTGCTGGAGGGCCGCAGGATGCTGGGCCACCGGGGCCACGTGGTGGCGGTGCTCGGGGATGGGGGCCTGACCGGAGGGCTGACTTTCGAGGGCCTCAACAACGCGGGAGGCAGTCACCTGCCGCTCGTCGTCCTGCTCAACGACAACCAGATGTCCATCAGCGCCAACGTGGGTGCGATTCCCTCGCTGCTGCGCACCCGGGGCGCGCGCGACTTCTTCCAGGGCCTGGGCTTCACGTACCTGGGGCCCGTGGATGGCCATGACCTGGGCGCGCTGGTGCACGCGCTGCGCGAGGCCCGTGCTTCGTCCCGGCCCGTGGTCGTGCATGCGCTGACGCTCAAGGGCAAGGGGTTCCCTCCCGCGGAGGCGGACGCTCAGACGCGGGGCCACGCCATGGGCCCGTACGAGTGGCGCGACGGCAAGCTGGTGCGCTCGCGCGGCGGCCACCGCACGTACAGCGAGGCGCTCGCGTGGGCACTGGAAGAGGCGATGGCGCGCGACTCGCGCGTCGTGGCGGTGACGCCCGCGATGTTGGAGGGCTCCGCGCTCAATGCCCTCAAGGCGCGCTTCCCGGACCGCGTACACGACGTGGGCATCGCCGAGCAGCACGCCGTCACCTTCTGCGCGGGACTCGCCGCCGCGGGGGCTCGCCCCGTGTGCTGCATCTACTCCACGTTCCTGCAGCGCGCGTATGACCAGCTCATCCATGACGTGTGCCTGCCGGGCCTGCCCGTCGTCTTCGCGGTGGACCGCGCGGGACTGGTGGGCGCGGACGGCGCCACGCACCAGGGCACCTACGACGTGGCCTCGCTCCGTCCGCTCCCGGGCCTCGCGTTGTGGGCGCCCGTGGTGGGCGAGGACTTCGCGCCCATGCTCGCCACCGCGCTCCAATCGTCGCGGCCCTCCGTCCTCCGCTTTCCTCGGGGCACGCTGCCCGCGCTGCCTCCCGAAGTGCGGGTGGAAGAAGCGCCCGTGCGGGGAGCGCGCTGGCTCGTTCGCGCCGAGCGTCCGGAGCTGACGCTGGTGACCCTGGGCCCGCTGGGCCTGGCGGCGCTGGAAGCCGCTCGGAATGAGCCTGGGTGGAGCGTGCTCGACGCTCGGGGCCTGTCGCCGCTGGACGAGGCCGCGCTGCTGGAAGCCGCCTCCCACGGGCCTGTCGTCGTGGCGGAGGAGGGGACGGTGCGCGGGGGCTTGGGGAGCGCCGTGCTGGAGCTCTACGCGGAGCGCGGTGTCCACGCGCGGGTGCGGGTGCTGGGCATGCCGGACACCTTCATGCCCCACGGGGACGCGCGGGTGCAGCGCGCGGAGCTTGGGCTGGACGCGGCGGGACTCCGGCGGGCAGGACTGTCGCTGCTGGAGAGGAGCGAACCGTGAAGCCTCGCAAGGAGCGGGTGGACGTGCTGGTGGTGGAGCGCGGCCTGGCCGAGTCGCGCACCAAGGCCCAGGCGCTCATCCTCGCCGGGCTGGTGGTGGTGGATGACCAGCGCGTGGACAAGCCCGGCTCCCTCATCCCGGTGGAGGCCGAGCTGCGCCTCAAGGGCGAGGTGCTTCCCTATGTCTCTCGCGGAGGGTTGAAGCTGAAGGGGGCCATCGACCGCTTCGGGCTCGACGTGCGCGGGAAGGTGGCCGCCGACATCGGCGCGAGCACGGGAGGCTTCACCGACTGCCTGCTCCAGCACGGCGCGGTGCGGGTCCACGCCATCGACGTGGGCTACGGCCAGCTCCACGAGAAGCTCCGGAAGGATGACCGGGTGCGCTCGCGTGAGCGCGTCAACGCGCGCTACCTGACGGATGAGGACCTTCCGGAAAAGGTGGGCGTCATCGTCATCGACGTCAGCTTCATCTCGCTCACGCAGGTCTTGCCCTCGGTGCTGCGCTTCCTGGAGCCAGGCGGACTGCTGGCCGCGCTGGTGAAGCCCCAGTTCGAGGTGGGGCCGGACCGGGTGGGCAAGGGCGGCGTGGTGCGAGACGCCGCAGCGCGCCAGGATGCCATCGACACCGTGACGGCCTTCGTGCGCGAGCAGGGCCTCACCGTGCGGGGACTGATGGACTCCCCCGTGCCGGGGCCCGCCGGCAACGTGGAAGCCCTCCTGGTCGCCGAGCGGCCCTGAGTCCGCCTGTGCTCGGATGGGAAGGGCGGAGCGTGTGCGCCGCGCCCTTCCCGAAGGTCCTTACGGCCGGGCGCTGCGGTACTGCGAAGAGGGCTGGAGCTGGAGCAGCTTGAGTCCGGTGCGCATCCAGAGCCGGCCGGTGTCGTCGAAGGCGGCGCCCATGGAGACGGGCACCTGGTAGCGGAAGAGCTCGCGACCTTCGGCCACGCTGCCCGAAGATTGATCCACGCCCACCAGCTCCACCGGCAACGTCACCGTCTGTCCCTGCGCGGCCGGCCCGTTGAGGAAGAACAGGTCCGAAGAGGGGTTCGCCGGGAGCAGGAACTTCACGTGGAGCGCGCCGTTGGCGTCCACCGAGCGGCCCCCTCGATTGCGGATGACGCCCGTGGTCGCATCCAGCAGCCACACGAACTGCGTCGTCGCGGCGGCCACGCGGTTGCCGTTGGCGTACGTGGCGATCTGCTTCACCTGACCGTTGAGCACGCCCGTGGCCCACTTCGACGCGGCGCCCTCGCAGCCATCCAGGGTCGCGACGCACGCGAGGACCTGCGACTTGTCCTCGGGCAGGGCGAAGCCCAGGTACAGGATGCTGCCATCCGGGCTGAACGAGCCCACCGGAAGCGGCGTGGAGGTGTTGGACGTGAAGAGCTGCCGGATGATGCGCGTGGCCTGCAGCGTTCCGCCCGCGGAGTCCGTGCCGCCGTCCAGCTCCTCGACGATGACGTCCGAGCGGTTCTCGCTGTAGGCGATGTGGCTGGCGGCGAGCACCCGGCCGTCACTGCGCACCACGAGGTCACCAATGGGGTCTCCGACCGAAATCTCCCGCGTGTACTTCCACCGCGTGACGCCGATGCCCAGGCCGTCCGTGGTGTCGTGGGTGATGCGGTAGATGGGCCCAGGCACGGAGCGGATGACGGCGTCCCCGTTGGGCATGACGGTCAAATCCTCGACCTCGAGGTCGATGGGCGTGCGCGACGAAATCTTGAAGTCGTCGCCGACGGCAAAGGCGCCGTAGCCCGGCGTCCAGACCCAGCGCTTGCGCGTGATCGGGTGGCGCGGGGTGATGACCGTGGACGCGTTGCAGAGGGTGGGGACCTGGAGGATGGAGGCCCCGCCGCCCGCGGAGTTGTGGCGGTACATCGTCTCCAGGCCGCCCGTGGTCGTCTTGGCGCAGCTCAGGAAGGTCATCCCGGCGCCCGTGCCGTCGATGGCGAGCGGGGTGGAGTAGACCTGCGCGCCCTGGGGATCCTCCACCACCCGGGCCACCGGGAAGAACGTGGCGGGCTGGGGAAGCGACGTGTTCTTCCGCCCGTCGTCGCACACCACCTCCGCGGTGAGCGACAGGCTGGCGGCGATGCCGACCAGCGGGTTGGCGTAGGGGATGTCCGACGCCAGCAGCTCCACCGGGGTGGCGCCGCTCCCATAGGGGAACGCCTTGAGGAAGGTGGTGCGGTCGTACATGTTCAGCGTGGCGACCTTCTCGCAGCCGGACACGGTGACGCTGAGCTTGAGGGACGTCCCCGCGGAGTTCCCCTCGAGGACCGTCAAGGCGACCTGGGGGGGATCCGGCGTGGGCGGCGGCGGATCATCGCCGCAAGCAGTGGCCAGGCTGGAGACGAGAACGAGGGCGGTGCGCCATGCACGCCGAGTCAGGGGAGGGTGGAGCATGGCACCGCACTCTACCTTGCTCGCACCATTCCCGGCATCATCCCCCCTCCCGAAACGCTTCCGCAGGCCGGGGCATGCGTCGATTGCGGCCCTTGACAGGCCCGTGACGTGATAGCCGCCGATACTCCGTACGTGGAGGCCGGTAAATCCGCGAAGCCAGGGTGATACGGAAACGGGTGGGAGCAAGCGATGAGGGCCGGATGGATGCTTGAATGGACGGCGCCCGACCGGGCGACCGGCGCTGGCGCGTCAAGGACCTGGGAAGGTTCTTCGCCCGGCGCTGTTCCGCGCGCCCATTCCACTCGGAGCACCCGGTGGGCGCGGCGCGGGAGCCCGCGAGGAGCACCTTCGACGTTCGTGCGGGAAAGCCACGATGGGCGTGGCGCCTCCGCGTCTCCACTCACAGTTACCGCCGTCTCCGGATGTGCGCCGCTCTGGCCCACGGACGTGATCAGCGGCATGATCGGGATCCGAACCATGAACCCTTACGCACTCAACGGGTTTTTGCAGCCTCCCCATCGAGTCCTGGTCCGGGCCCGGTTGGCGAGAGGTTCACTGTGAGAGTCGAGATGCAGGCGGATCAGCGGGGACGCGTGCTGGTGGTGGCCGGGAAGGAGTCCGGCGACGCCTTGATGGAGCGGCTGACCGCGAGCGGCTACCACTGCGCGTCGGCCGAACGGGAGAGCGGGCTCGCGGAGGTGGCGGATTCGCTGCAGCCGGAGGTCGTCCTGCTGTCGGTGACGGCGAAGCGCGCGGCGGAGCTGCTGGAGTCCCTGCGTCGGGTGGAGCGCCTTCAGCGGTTGCCGGTGCTGGTGGACCTGGGGCGCAGCCGGTCCGCGGAGGCCTTCAAGCGCCTGGCCGTGGACGACTGGATTCGCGGCGCGGACGAGGTGGTGCCCCGCCTGGAGGCCGCGCTGCGGGCGGGCCGGTTGAGGGACCGCGAGGAGCGCGTCCGCCTGCGCATGGGGATGCTGCTGGAAATCACCCAGGCGGCCACCAGCTCGCTGGAGCTGGAGGAGATCCTCCGCATCGCGGTGGACAAGGTGGGGCGTGTCACCGGGACGGACCGGTGCTCGGTGGTGCTGGTGGAGGGCAGCCATGCCCGCACGGGCCGGGTGGTGGCCACGCAGGAGGACCCGAGCCTCGTGCAGTTGGATATCGAAGTGGCGCGCTATCCGGAGCTGCGCCGCGCGCTGGAGACGCGAGAGCCGGTGCTCATCGAGGAGGCGCAGCGAGATCCGCTCATGGCGGAGGTGCGCACGTCCCTCGTCCCGCTGGGCGTGAAGTCCATCCTCGTGCAGCCGCTCATCTGTCAGGACGACCTGCTGGGCGCGCTGTTCCTGCGCGTCTCGCGCATGGACGCGTCCTTCGGTCGCGACGAGCAGGAGTTCACCCAGGCCGTGGCCGGTGTGCTGGCCAACTCCATCCGCAACGCCAGGCTGCACACCGCGGTGAAGAAGAAGCGCGAAGACCTGGAGATGGCCTACGTGGAGCGCTACCACGAGCTGCTCGAGGCCAACCGCCGGCTCAAGGAACTCAACCGCCTCAAGGATGAGATCATCGCGGTGGTGAGCCATGACCTGCGCGCCCCGCTCCAGGTGCTGCTGGGGCACGGCCGGCTGCTGCTCGAAGGTCCGCTGGAGTCCCAGCAGAAGCAGTCCGCCGAGGCGATGATTCGCCAGGGCAAGAAGATCCTCGGCCTCGTCGAATCGCTGCTGGAGAAGGGCAAGGGCGAGGCGGCGCGGCTGTCCATCGAGCCTCGCGTGCTGGACGTGGCGCAGCTGTGCCGCGACGCCGTCAACGAGCTGGAGATTCTCGCCGCCGAGCGCGGCGTGTCGCTGCGGGCGGACTGCCCCGACAGCCTGATGCTCATCGGCGACGAGGTGAAGCTGCACGAGGTGCTGCAGAACCTCATCACCAACGCCATCCACCATGCGCGGGACGCGGGCGAAGTCGTCGTGTCCACCCGGCGCCTGGGACGTCCCGACGGTGACGCGGCGAAGGTGTGCGTGCAGGACGACGGCGTCGGCATTCCGCAGGACGAGCTGCACCTGGTGTTCGACCGCTATCGCCACGGTGGCAAGGGCACGGGGCTGGGGCTCGCCATCTGCAAGGAGTTCGTGGAGCTGCACGGCGGAGAAATCTGGGCGGAGAGCCCGCCGGAGCATGGCTGCCTGTTCGTCTTCACCCTGCCGCTCGCGCAGGAGGCGCCGCGCAATCCGCGTCCGCCCGTCGCGGCGACCAGCGTGCACGAGCAGCCGCGCGTCCTCGTGGTGGAGGACGAGCCGGAGATCGCCGCCGTGTTGTCGGAGGTGCTGCGCTCGAAGTACCGCGTGGAGGTGGCGAGAGATGGAGCGGAGGGCCTGGCCCGGGCGCGCGCACAGCGGCCGGACCTGGTGGTGATGGACGTCTTCCTGCCCAAGCTGGACGGGCTGGATGCGGCCATGGCGCTGAAGTCGTCGTCCGACACGGCGCACATCCCCGTCATCCTGCTGTCCGCGCACCAGGGGGTCGCGGAGAAGGTCCGCGCGCTCAACCTGGGCGCGGTGGACTACATGAGCAAGCCGTTCAACGCGGTGGAGTTGCTCAACCGCACGGACCGCGCCCTCAAGCTGAGGCAGGGCGAGCGCGAGCAGCAGGAGCGTTCGGGGTCGCCGCTCCAGCGTCGCACCGGGAGCGACCCGACGACGGGACTGCATGACCGGCGGGGCCTGCTGCTGCGACTGGAGCAGGAGCTGGCGCGCAGCCGTCGCTACCATCGGGCCCTGAGCCTGGCGGTGCTGCGGCCGGAACGTCCGGTGGAACCCGTTCCCGGCAACATCGCGGACGTCATGCGCAAGCGGGTGCGTCACCCGGATGCCATCTCCCACCTGGGCGGGGGCGTCTTCGTCGTCGTCCTTCCCGAGTGCAACGCGGAGGCTGCTCGCACCGTCATCGGCCGGCTGATGCCGGATGTGGAGAAGGCGACGGACACCGAGTACCGCTCGGCGGTGGCGGACGTGAGCCAGGACAGCGACCCGGTGGAGAAGCTGCTGGAGAAGCTGGGGGCCCCACCTCCCGCGGAGGGCTGAGGCACCTGCACGGCGGTCGGGGCCGCGCTAGACTTGGTCTCGCGTGAGCCCCTCTCGCCTCCTCGCCGTCGTCCTGCTCGCCGCCCTGTGGGGGCCAGGTGCCCTCGCGGCGGCGCCCCCGTCCCGCCGACCGCGCGTGGACCGGGAGGCGATGCGAGAGGCCATGGACGCGGCGGCCACGGATGAGGGGGCCTTCTCCTCGTCGGCCAGCTACTCCCACTACCTGCGCTCGCGGCTGTTGCACCATGCGGGGGACCACCGCGGCTCGGTGGACGCGCTGCGCCTGGCCCTGGCCACGGATGACGGACACCCGCTGCTGCTCACCCGCCTGGCGGAGGAGTACGCCCGGCTTGGAGACCTGGACAAGGCGGAGAGGGAGCTGCGCCGCGCCGTGGAGCGTGCTCCCGCGTACTACCCGGCCCACGTCCTGCTCGGGCGCGTGCTGCTGGAGTCGGGCCGCTTCACCCGCGCCCGCCTGCACCTGCGCCGGGCCATGTCGCTCAAGCCTCGCGAGCCCGAGGCCTACCTCGTCCTCGCGCAGCTCTACCTGGAGTCGGGCTCCCCCGCCGAGGCGGTGAAGGTGGTGGAGTCCCTCGCGCGAGCATTGCCGGGCGAGGCCTCTGGATACCGGCGCCTGGGGCTGGCCCTGGCCGAGCGCGGAGACACCCACCGGGCCGAGCGGCTGCTGACGGAGGCCGCCTCCAGGGACCCCGGTGACGTGGAGGTGCTGGGCACGCTGGCGAAGCTCTACGAGGAGACGGGGCGGCCCGCGCGCTCCGAGGAGACGCTGGCCCGGGCCCTGGAGCACGAGCCGGACAGCCAGGAAGTGCTGCTGGCCGCGGGCCGCTCGGCGCTGAAGGCGGGCTCCGTGGTGCGGGCCCGGGCGTACTTCGACCGGCTCCTGTCCCTCTCCGGAGAGCCGGAGACCGCGGTGCGGGTGGCCTTCAGCTACCTGGCCGAGCGTGAGCACACGGCCGCAGTGGAGGTGCTGGAGTCCGCTCGCGCGGCCAGCGTCGATGAGCCCCGGCTCGCCTATTACGCGGGGCTGGTGCACGAGCGGATGCGGCGCTTCGCCGACGCCGCGGAGGCCTTCGCGGGAGTGCCCGAGAGCGCGGACGTCTTCGCGGATGCCCGCGTGCGCCGTGCCCGGTGCCTGTCGCTCGCGGGGCAGCATCCCCGGGCCCTCTCGCTGCTACGCGCCGCGCTTCAGCAAGCCCCGTCGGACCTGGAGATTCGCGCGCAATACGCCCGCGCGCTGGAGCGGGGAGGGGCGCCGGCGCGAGCCGAGTCCGTGCTGAAGGAAGGGCTGGCACAGGGGGCCTCCGCCTCGCTCTACGACGCGCTCGCCGGAACGCTGCAGCGCCAGAACCGGGGCGCGGAGGCCCTGTCCCTGCTGCGCGAGGCCGTGGCGCGCGCACCGAGGGACCAGGCCCTGCTGTACGTGCAGGGCGCCGCCTTCGAGCGCCAGGGGGACGTGGCCGGCGCTCAGGCGCGCATGCGGGCCGTGCTGGAGGTGGAGCCGGACCATGCCGCGGCCCTCAACTTCCTGGGCTACCTGCTGGCGCAGACGGGCCGGGACCTGGACGAGGCGGAGCGGCTGGTGCTCCGCGCGCTGGAGCTGCGCCCAGACACCGGCGCCTTCCTGGATTCCCTGGGCTGGGTGTACTTCCGGCGAGGGGACTACCCGCGCGCCGTGGAGGCGCTGGAGCGCGCGTCGTCGCTGTCGCCCGACGAGCCGGTCATCCTCGAGCATCTGGGGGATGCCTACCAGCGCGCGGCTCGGAGCGCGGATGCGGCGGGTGCGTGGCGCCGGGCGCTGGAGGTGCTGTCGTTGGACCCCGAGTCCGCCGAGCCCCCGGGGCAGCGGGAGGCGCTGGAGCGCAAGCTCAAGGCGCTATCCATGGGTGCGGCGGGCCGCTAAGTTGCTGGGCCTATGGCTCGCCACGACGAGGGCTATTTCACTGGCCGGGATGGGACGCGGCTCTTCTGGAAGACGCATCTTCCCGACGCCGAACCGCGAGCGCATGTCGCGGTGGTGCACGGCTATGGCGACCACTTCGGCCGCTATCAGTACGTGACGGACGCGCTGCTGGCGGACGGCTTCGCGGTGCACGGCTTCGACTACCGGGGCCATGGCCGCGCGGAGGGCCGCCGCGCCTACAGCGAGAAGTGGCAGTACTTCGTGGACGACCTGGAGGTCTTCTGGGAGCGGGTGCGCGGCGCGGCCGGAGGCAAGAAGACGTTCGCGCTCGGCCACAGTCATGGCGGGCTGATGGCGGCGCACTGGGCCGGTGGCCGCAAGGTGGAGGGCCTGTCCGGGCTGGTGATGTCGGGCCCGTACTTCAAGCTGGCGTTGACCCCGCCCGCCGTGAAGGTGATGGCGGCGCGCGCGGTGGGGTCGCTGGTGCCGTGGCTGGGCCTGGCCTCGGGACTGAAGATCGAAGCCCTCACCAAGGACCCGGAGGTGCAGCGCGCCACCCGGGAGGACCCGCTGTACCTGTCCATCGCCACGCCTCGCTGGTTCATCGAGTCCACGAAGGCCCAGGCGGAGGCGATGCTGTTGGCGCCGAAGATTCAAGTCCCGCTGTTCGTGCTCTGCGGAGCCGAGGACGGGGTGGCGGCGCCGGCGGCGGCGCGGGTGTTCTTCGAGACGGCGGGCTCGGCGGACAAGAAGTTCAAGGAGTACCTCGGCATGAGGCACGAGCCGCTCAACGAGGTGGGGCGCGCCGAGGTGTTCCGGGATATCTCCGGCTGGATCTCCGCGCATCTCTGACATAATCAAAGCGCTCGGCTCCTCGGAAGGAGCGGGCTCTGGGTGAGGTCACCGCATGGCAACGGGTGAAACGGGCATCATCGGTAAGGGCATCGTCATCAAGGGGAACCTCACGGGCGGTGGGGACCTTGTCATCGAGGGACGGGTGGAGGGGCAGATTGCCCTGAAGAACCACCTCACCATCGAGAGCACCGGCAAGGTGCAGGCGGACATCCGCGCCGAGGAGTTGACCATCAACGGCGAGGCGAGCGGCAACATCGACGCCTCGACTCGCGTGGCCATCAACGCTTCGGCCAAGGTGGCCGGCGACATCAAGGCGCCTCGCATCGTCATCGAGGATGGCGCCGTGTTCAACGGCTCCATCGAGATGGACGTCCGGCTGCCAGACGACATCTGAAGCTCACGCCGCGGCGCTGACGGCGCGGCACACACCTTTCTAGAGGGCGGACAACACTCATGGCGAATACGGTCATTGGTTCGAGCATCGTCATCGACGGAGAGATTTCCGGAGACGAGGACCTGGTCATCCAGGGCACCGTGAAGGGGAAGATCTCCCTCAAGGAGAGCCTCTACGTCGAGGGCAGTGGCGTCGTCGAGGCGGACATCGAAACGCAGAACGTGGAGATCGCCGGCCGGGTGACGGGCAACATCGTCGCCAGCGACAAGGTCGAGCTGAAGACGGACTGCCGTGTCGTGGGCGACATCAAGGCGCCCCGCATCCTCATCGCCGATGGTGCCTCCTTCAAGGGCAACGTCGACATGGACATGAAGGAGCGCTGATTCGTGGCCACCCCGAAGGAGTTGAGCGGTAACAACGACGTCAACAACACCGTGGTGGGGCCTTCCATCCTCATCAGCGGTCGGTTGACGGGCGATGAGGACCTCACCGTCCGGGGCCGCGTCGAGGGCGAGCTGACGCTCAGCCGCACCCTCATCGTGGAGCCGTCGGGCGTGGTGAAGGCCAACGTGGCGGTTCGCAACGCCATCGTCAGCGGCGTGGTGGTGGGCAACATCAACGCCACCGAGAGCGTGGAGCTGACCCGCGAAGGACGCATGGTGGGTGACATCCACGCACCGCGCGTCATCATCGTGGACGGTGCCAGCTTCCGTGGCCGCGTGGACATGGGTGACGTGGAGCCCGGCCGTCTGCCGTCGGAGCGCCCCGTGGTGGCGCGTCCCGCCGCTCCGGTGACGCGGCCCACCGCGACGCCTGCCCGCCCGAGCACCCCTCCCGCGCGTCCGAGCGCGCCTCCCGCGCGTCCCATGCCCCCCGCGGCGACCGCGCGCCCCGCGCCGGCACCCACCGCGCCCGCCCGTCCCGCGAGCAAGCCGCTGCCGCCGCCTCCGCCCCCCCGGGCCGAGACGCGTCCGGTAGCCCCGCCCGTGGAGCAGCCTGCTTCTGCCGAGCCGCCAACGCCCTTCGCGTTGGGTGCTGGCGCCAAGAAGAAGGTCGTGGTGAAGAAGAAGACCCGCTAGAGCTCGCTTCCCGCGCCGCCGGAGTCGGTGGCGCGGGAGTGGGTAGACCAGGGGTGCCACCATGGACGCCGAGCACAGGGTTGACGGAGAGGATGGGATGCCGGGTTCTCCGGAAGGTGGCTCGACGTCCACGCCCGAGGCTGTTTCGGCGCGGAGCGACGGTGGGTCCCAGGACTCCGCGCCGGGCGAGCCCGCGCCGCGGGAGCTGACGCGCGTCGAAGGTGGGGAAGGGGAGTCCGCCCCCGTCACCGCGACGGATGCGGGGGCTGTGTCCCCGGAAGGAGGCTCGGTGGAGTCTCAGGGTGTCGCCGCGGAAGGAGCACCCGTCTCGGGTGAACCGGAGCGGGCCATGGAGTCGTCGGTGGGTGTGTTGGAAGAGTCGCAGGTGAAGTCCACGTCGGAGTCGGGAGTGTCCGAAGGGGAGCGTCCGCCGGAGTCGCGGCTCGATGACGCGCCCAGGCAGGAGACATCCGCCCCCGAGGGGACTGTCTCCTCCGAGGCTCGGTCCGAGACGGAAGCTTCCGCCGGGGTGGAGTCCGGTGTCGCCGAGACAGCGGCTTCCGCGGGGCAGGAGTCCGGAGCCGCCGACGAGGAAGAGTCGGGACCCGAACTGTTGGCCGCGCCGGAGGAGCGTCTCGCCGGCCGGGTGGTGACGGTGCTGATGCCGCTGGAGCGGCTCGAGGACGAGTCGGCGTACCGGCTGCGTCCGGAGGGTGACGTGTCCGGGCTGGCCACGGACATCGCCCGGCTGGGGCAGTTGTTCCCGGTGGACGTGCGTCCACGGGGCGGAGAGAGCTACCAGCTGGTGTGCGGCTTCCGGCGCGTGGCCGCGCTGCGCTTCCTCAAGCGGGACGCGGTGCAGGCGCGCGTGCACACGGACCTGTCGGACGAGGATGCGCTCCTCATGTCGCTGGCGGAGGCCATCCACGCCACGCCGGTGGGCCCCGAGGTGTTGGAGGCCAAGCGCGACCAGCTCGAAGCCCAGGGCCGGCTGAGCGCCGCCGTGGCCGACATGCTCGCCAAGGCGCTTGCCACCGATGATGAGCTGGCACCCGAGGGCGTGGAAGAAGAGGTCGACGCCGACGAGCTGGCGGCGGACGTGTCGCAGCGGTTGGGGACCATCAACCAGGAGCTCTCGCTGCTGGCGGACGTGTTCACCTCGCTGGATGAGTCGCGCCGAGCGGAGCTGCTGATGCAACTGCGGTACTCCTCCGAGCTGGTGGCGTACCTGGAGGGGTTGAAGTGATGTCCGACTTGTTCGCCCGTGACAGGGCCCGGCTGCTGGAGCTGCTCACCGAGCGCTCCTTCGAGCGCCGTCGCGTGGTGCTCTCGTCCGGCAAGGAGTCGGACTTCTACATCGACTGCAAGCGCACCGCGCTCCTGGCCGAAGGGCACTTCCTCATCGGCCGGCTCTTCCTGGAGGCCATCCGCCGCGAGGCGCCCGAGGCGGTGGGCGCGGGCGGGCTGACGCTGGGCGCGGATCCGCTCGCGTCCGCGGTGAGCCTCACCGGCTACCTGTCCGGCTATCCGCTGGCCGCGTTCATCGTCCGCAAGGAGCCCAAGGGCCACGGCACCGGCCAGTGGATTGAAGGCCTGAGCGGGCTGGGCGCGGGCGCGAAGGTGGCCATCGTCGAGGACGTGGTGACGACGGGTGGCTCCACGCTCAAGGCGATTGAGCGGGCCAAATCCGAGGGACTGACGGTGCTGGGGGCGTTCGCCCTGGTGGACCGACTGGAGGGGGGACGCGAAGCGGTGGAGGCCGCGGGCCACCGGCTCACCACGCTGTTCACCCGCAAGGACTTCATTCCGTGAAGAAGCTTCTCGCGACGGGAGCGCTGCTGGGCATGTTGTCCGGCTGCTCCACCACGCCTCCCACCATCGGCGAGCAGGCCCCCACGCTGCACGACGAGAACGCGGAAGCGGCCTACCGGGCCCTGCTCGACAAGTACTCGGGCCAGCAGCAAATCTACGACGGCTTCGACACCCGCCTCTTCGCCGGGGTGACGCTCCAGTCGATGGCGTTCCGCGAGGCGCGGGTGAAGCGGCAGGCGGCCTTCCAGGTGCTGCCGCCTCCCAAGGTGGAGCAGCTGCTCTCCGAGGAGCGCACCGAGGCCGGGCAGGTGCACGAGTTCTTCCTGGGCGTGCACGTCAACGACTACCGGTACCTCGACTTCGACTTCAAGAAGACCATCTGGCGCATGGCGCTGGTGACGCCCGCGGGCGAGGTGACGCCGGTGCGCATCCGCCGGCTGGGCCGCGCGGATTTGGAGATGCGCGCCTACTACCCGTACACCAGCGTCTTCTGGGTCGGCTACGAGGTGCAGTTCCCCACGGTGATGTCCACCGGGCAGCTCGTCATCCCCCCCGGCACGGAGCAGGTGACGTTCCGCCTCGCCTCGTCGCTGGGTCAGGCGGAGATGAAGGTGGCCGCGCAGTAGCACGCGGCCCCGTGTCGCTTAAGTCTGCTCGGGGCGCTTCAGCCACTTCTCCGTCACCGTGAGCGTGGGCCCGTCGAGCATCCGGTCCACCAGCGTCTGGGGTGACGCGCTCACCGCGAACGGCAGGGCCTGCTCCGGCGACGCGAAGCCCTCGTGGGCCAGGTGTCGTGCGAGCGTCACCAGGGGTTGGAAGAAGCCGAGCGTGTCGAGCAGGCCCATGGGCTTCTGGTGCAGGCCCAGCTGTGCCCAGGTGATGATTTCGAAGAGCTCGTCCAGCGTGCCGAAGCCGCCGGGCAGCGCGAGGAACGCGTCCGAGCGTGAGGCCATCAGCGCCTTGCGCTCGTGCATGGAGTCCACGCGGATGAGCTCCGTGAGGCCCAGGTGGGCAATCTCCCGCGCGCCCATGAAGTGCGGCAGCACGCCCACCACCTTGCCTCCCGCGGCCAGGGTGGCGGCGGCCACGGTGCCCATGAGGCCCACGCTCGCCCCGCCGTAGACGAGCGTCATGCCGCGCCGTCCCAGCTCGGTGCCCAGGGCCGTCGCCGCCTCGGCGTACTCGGGCCGTGCGCCCGGCCGCGAGCCGCAGAAGACGCAGATGCTGCGCACGTCCATGTCAGAACGCTCCGTGCCGCTCGGGGTGGGCCGCGTAGAGGGCCACCAGCGCCGTGAGGAACAGGATGATGGGCAGCGCGAGCGCGTACACCTGCCGGCCCTGCCGCAGGGCCACGCCACAGGGCAGGCCGAAGAGGAACCCTCCCAGGTGCCCGGACCAGCTCACGAAGGGCAGCAGGCTGAGCACGGCCACCTGCACCAGCCAGATGCCCAGCTCCCGGCGTCCCTGTCGCGTGGCGATGGGCAGCATGGCGCCCGCCCACCCCAGAATCATCCCCGACGCACCCACCATGGGCGTGTCGAAGTTGAAGAGCAGCGAGAAGGTGGACGCACCCAGCGCGGTGACGAGCGACAGCCCGAGGAAGCGCAGGCTGCCGATGCCTCGCTCCAGCGTGAAGCCCAGCGTCACCACCACGGACATGTTGAACACGAGGTGGAGGATGCCGCCGTGCTCAAGTGCCGCTCCGAGCAGTCGCCAGTACTGCCCGGCCTGCACCGCGGGGCCATACAGGGCGCCCAGCGGAAGCTCCCGCGAGTTGAACGACGGGAGCTGACCGGCTTCCTCCAGGCCGAACACCACGACGCAGATGCCGATGATGGCGTAGCAGACCCACGGCCTGGGCTGAGGCGCCTGGGGCGGCGGCGGGGTGCCGAACGGATGGCCTCCTCCCCGCTGCTCAGGGCCGGAGCCCGGTGCGTCGAGGATGTGTCGCGGTCCGGAGGACATGTCGCTCACAGCTCCCGGGAAAGGGTGGTGTCACGCAGCCAGTGGTGGTCGTCGGGGTGCGGGTAGTCGAGCGTGAAGTGCAGGCCGCGGCTCTCCTTGCGGCGGCTGGCGCAGTCGACGATGAGCAGCGCCACGTCGGCGATGTTGCGCAGCTCGATGACGTCGCGAGTCACCTTGAAGCGCCAGTAGTAGTCGCGAATCTCCTCGCGCAACAGCTCCAGCCGGCGCCGCGCGCGCATCAGCCGCTTGTCCGTGCGGACGATGCCCACGTAGTTCCACATGAGCCGGCGAATCTCGTCCCAGTTGTGGCTGACGACGACGCTCTCGTCGGACTCCACCGCGCTGCCCGCGTCCCACGCTGGTGGGTCCTCGCCCGGCGTGGACAGGGAGGCCAGCTCCTCCTGGGCGACCTTGACGGCGCGCTGGCCGAACACCAGGCCCTCCAGCAGTGAGTTGGAGGCGAGCCGGTTGGCGCCGTGCAGGCCCGTGCAGGACACCTCGCCGATGGCGTACAGGCCGGGCACCGAGGTGCGCCCGTGCAGGTCCGTCACCACTCCGCCGCACTGGTAGTGGGCCGCGGGGACGACGGGGATGGGCTGCACCGCCATGTCGATGTTGAACGCCTTGCAGGTGGCGTAGATGTTGGGGAAGCGCTCGGTGAGGAAGGCCCGGCCCATGTGCGTCATGTCCAGGTACACGCACTCGTCGCCGGTGCGCTTCATCTCCGCGTCGATGGCGCGCGCCACCACGTCGCGCGGGGCGAGCGCGCCCAGCGGGTGATAGCGCTCCATGAAGGTCTGCCCGCCCTTGAGCTTGAGCTTGCCGCCCTCGCCGCGCAGCGCCTCGCTGATGAGGAAGCTCTTGGCCTCCGGGTGATAGAGGCAGGTGGGGTGGAACTGGTAGAACTCCATGTTCGCCACCTGCGCGCCCGCCCGGTACGCCATGGCCACGCCGTCACCCGTCGCCACATCCGGGTTGGACGTGTACAGGTACACCTTGCCCGCGCCGCCCGTCGCCAGCACCGTCACCTTCGCCAGGAAGCGCTCGATGCTTCCGTTCTCCTGCAGCGCATACGCCCCCACGCACCGGCTTGTCCCCGGCCTGGGCTGACGCCGGTCCAGGATGAGGTCGATGGCGGCGGTGTTGGCGAAGAAGGTGATGTTGGGTGTCGCGTCACACTCGGCCAGCAGGGCGCGCTGCACCTCGCGTCCGGTGATGTCGCCCGAGTGGATGATGCGGCGCGCGGAGTGACCTCCCTCGCGCGTCAGGTCGAACTCGCCAGAGGTCTGCCGGTTGAACTCCGCGCCGAGCGTCACCAGCCCCTGCACGCGCTCGGGCCCCTCGCGCACCGTCACCTCCACCGCGTCCCGGTGGCACAGGCCCGCGCCGGCCACGAGGGTGTCCTCGATGTGGGCGTCGAAGCTGTCAGTGGGGGCGAGCACACTGGCGATGCCCCCCTGGGCATAAGCGGTGTTGCTCTCCGTTCGCTCGCGCTTGGTCAGCACGGCCACCGTGCCGTGCCTGGCCGCCTGGAGGGCGAATGAGAGGCCCGCAACGCCGCCTCCCAGGACGAGAAAATCGAACCGATGGGGCATGGCCGACAGCCTTAACGACTGTAAGTGCCGGAAACAAGGCGTTTTCTTGAGGACTTTCCTGCGTGTGTCTAAGGTTCGGGGGCCGATATGCGTGCCATTCCCGCGCTCAGCCTCTTCGCCGTGCTGGCCTTCCCGCCGTGGGCGGGGGCGTCCGAGTCCATCTACCGTTACGTGGAGAAGGACGGGACCATCGTCTACACGAACGTCCCGCCCTCCGGCTCCAAGGTGGCGAAGAAGATGAAGGGCTCGTTTGCCCAGGCGCCCGCGAAGAACTCGCCGGCGGTGGGGCGCAAGAACACGCCCCCGGACCTGGACCCGCACATCGCCGCGGCGGCGCTGCGCTACCGCATCCCCACCGCGCTCGTTCGCGCCATCATGCACGCGGAGAGCAACTTCAATAAGAATGCCCTCAGCCACAAGGGCGCCAGCGGACTGATGCAGCTGATGCCGGCGACGGCGTCGGACATGTACGTGAAGGACATCTTCGACGAGCGCGACAACATCGAGGGTGGCGTGCGCTACCTTCGCGTGCTCGCCAACATGTTCGACGGCGACATGGTGAAGATGATTGCCGCCTACAACGCGGGGCCAGACGCGGTGAAGCGCTACGGCGGCAAGGTGCCCCCCTACGAGGAGACGCAGGGGTACGTCCGCAAGGTGCTCCAGCTCTACTACCACTACAAGGAGCGCGAGCGGCCCGCCGAGAGCGGTCCCCGCGAGCCCACATCCCAGAATGACGACGCGCGTGAAGGGGCGGGCGGAGACGAGCCCCGCTGACGACGAGTTCCTCCAGCAGCTCCAGCGCGGTGGCGAGCTGCTGGCCGCCAACAAGGTCATCGAGGCGAAGGAGTTCCTGGAGCGAGCCCACCAGCTCCAACCCCGCAACGAGAAGGCGCAGAACCTCCTGGGGCTCTGCTACTTCAAGCTCGGCCTGTTCGACAGGGCGGCCGAGCTCTACGAGATGCTGGTGCGCGACAACCCGGTGGACCCGACGCTGCGGGTCAACCTGGGCCTGGTGTATCTCAAGACGAACGCGCTCCAGCGCGCCGTGCGCGAGTTCGAGACGGCCACGGATCTTTCGCCCGAGCACCAGAAGGCCCAGAACTACCTGGGCCTCGCCCTGGCGCAGATGGGCGAGTACGGCCGCGCGCGTGAGCACTTCCTGCTCGCGGGCAGCGACCAGATGGCGGACAAGATGTCGCGCGCCATCGCCGGGGAGAACTACTCCCGGCCCACGCCCGCGCCCGTGTCGCCCCCCGCGCGTCCGGAGATGCCTCCGCCGGTCCCCGTGCCTCCACCCGCTCGCGAGGTGGCTCCGCCGCCTCCCGCGGTGGG
Source organism: Myxococcus sp. CA040A (assembly GCF_013336725.1). Taxonomy (NCBI): domain Bacteria; kingdom Pseudomonadati; phylum Myxococcota; class Myxococcia; order Myxococcales; family Myxococcaceae; genus Myxococcus; species Myxococcus sp. CA040A. Next base: position 92,230 of record NZ_JABUMR010000002.1, read on the forward strand.
CGCCGCGCCGAGGGATGAGGAGATCCGCTTCGCGGAGGACGAGGGCCCCAGCGCGCTGAGTGACAGCGACGGCGAGGGCGGTCCGGTGCTCACGGCCGCGCCCGAGGAGACGGTGGACCTGGAGGAGGAGACTCCCGCCGCCACCGCTCCGACTTCAAGCACCGACGAGGCGCCCCGGGATGCGGCCACCGTGCCGACGCCGGTGCCGCTCACGAAGCTGCAGCTCACCAAGGTCGCCGCGCGCGGCACGGATGCCGCTCTGACGGAGAAGGCCGCCGCCGCGCCTCGGCGGGGCGTGTCCGGCGCGAGCGCCCCGGAGGCGACGGGGACCCCGGTGTCCACGGCGCCACTGCTGTCGGAGCTGGCGCCCTCGCTGTCCCTGGATGACGAGCGGGGAGGGCGTCCCTTCGTGTTGGGCGAGGGGCGCTTCAGCGTGGCGGTCGATGGAGAGCTGCTGACCCGGTTGGATGGCGTGGTGGCGCTGCGGGGACAGCTGGCGTTCCAGCCGGAGATGAAGCGCTTCCGGGGACGGGCAACGGACAAGCCCTTTGGCGAAGGGCCGTCGCGGATGGTCCGGGCAAAGGGGCACGGGGTGCTCCACCTGGAGCCCGCCGAGCGCCGCACCTTCCTCGTGGTGGACCTGGGCGAGGACTCGGCCTACTTCCGGGACGAGAACGTCTTCGCCTTCGAGGAGCCGGTGATGTTCGAGAATGGCCGGGTGCCGTCGGACATCGCCCCGGACCTGGACCTGGTCCACCTGCGCGGGCAGGGACAGGTGCTGCTCAGCCTGCCGGGGCCGCTGCGCTCGGTGCAGGTGCGCCCGGATGCGCCGGTGACGGTGCCCCTGACGCACCTGGTGGGCTGGCAGGGCAACCTGACGCCCCGGGTCGTGCCCCTGCTCAAGTCCCCCGCTGGCGAGTCGCTGCGCACCGCGGTGGAACTGGGGGGCGAAGGTTTTGCCCTCATCGCCCTCGGGGTTCGCTAGAAGAGCGCGCCATGGCCACGGACCGAGCGACCCGGAAGCAGCGCAAGCGGGAGGAGCGGGCGCGCCGGCGCGCGGAGCGCAAGCCCAGCGTGCTGGTGCAGGAGTTCTGGAACCTCCCCAACATGCTCACGTTGGGACGCATCCTCCTCATCCCTCCGTTCGTCTGGTTCCTCTACGACGCGGACCCGCTCAACTCCCTCTTCGCGGGCCTGGTCTTCGCCGTCGCCTCCATCACCGACGTGGTGGACGGCTACCTGGCGCGCAAGTGGAACCTCATCACCGTCGTCGGCAAGTTCATGGACCCGCTGGCCGACAAGCTCATCGCCATGGCCGCGCTGGTGATGATGGTGCGGCTGGGGCGCATCGCCGCGTGGGTCGTCATCGTCCTGCTCGCGCGCGAGCTCATCGTCAGCGGTCTGCGCACCATCGCCGCGAGCGAGGGCATGGTCATCGCCGCCGGCCAGGAGGGGAAGTGGAAGACGTCCCTCCAGCTCGTGGGCATCATTTCACTCTGCGTTCACTACGTGCACCCGCTGACGCTCGGCTCGTTCAGCACGCCGGTGGACTACAACCTCGTGGGCAAGGTGCTCGTCTACTTGTCTGGCGCGTTCTCGGTCTGGAGCGCCGTCGTCTACTTCCGCGCGTTCCTCGCCATGCTTGCGAAGCGAGGGGATGAAACGTCGGCTGCGAAAAGTGTTTGACGTGTTCGGAGGGCCTCTGTATACCCCACCTCACTTCGGACGCGGCGCCGACGCGGGGCGCGGACGAGAGGGAAGTCGCAGTACCTGATGCGGGAATAGCTCAGCGGTAGAGCATCGCCTTGCCAAGGCGAGGGTCGAGGGTTCAAATCCCTTTTCCCGCTCCAATACGAAGGCCCCCTGGGAAACCAGGGGGCCTTTTTGTTTTGGCTCAATCACACGCATGACTGTCTTGTCCTCGGCGACCCCGCATGGCGGCGCGTCTGGGACAACGCTTCCTTGCCCTGGGGGATGGGAGTGCTGGCGCGCGTGGCGGGCCTGCCCGAGCGGTGGGCGGACGGCCCTGTTGCGTCATGGTGGTGATGCGTGCGGGGCCATCTGCCGGCCTCGCTCCCACCCGGGCCCTGCTATAGAAGGGCCCCCTCATGATTCGCCTCGTCCGAGAACTGTACCAATACCGGGGCCTGCTGCTCAGCCTCGTCCAGCGGGAGCTCAAGGCGCGTTATCGCGGCTCGTTTCTGGGCTTCCTCTGGACGTTCCTGAATCCCACGCTGCACATGCTGGTGTACGCGCTGCTGTTCACCGTGGTGATGCGGGCGAGCACCCCGAACTATTCGTACTTCATGTTCGTGGGGCTCCTGCCGTGGATCTGGTTCTCCTCGTCGCTGGGCGCCGGGGCGAGCGCCATCAGTGACCGGCGCGACCTGATGACGAAGGTGCGCTTCCCGGCGCAGGTGCTGCCCACGACGGTGGTGCTGACGAACCTCAGCAACTACCTGCTGTCGCTGCCACTGATGGTGGGGCTGGGCTTGTTCCACGGCCAGGTTCCCACCTGGCACGTCATCGCCTTCCCGGTGGTGGTCCTCATCCAGCTCATCTTCACGCTGGCGATGACGTACATCCTGGCCGCCATCAACGTCACGTTCCGGGATTTGCAGCACATCGTCGGCAACATCCTGACGATGTGGTTCTTCACCACGCCGGTGCTCTACCAGGCCTCCACCATCCTCGACGAGAGGGTCCGCACGGCGGTGCTGGTGGTGAACCCGATGTCCAGCCTGATGCTCTCCTACCAGGCCATCTTCTACGAGCACCGGTTGCCGGACCCCCTGCCCCTGGCGGCACTGGCCCTCTTCTCGCTGGCGCTGCTCTGGGGCGCCTCGATCCTCTTCGAATCCCGCCGCGAGGAGTTCGCGGAGTCCATCTGAGCCGTCGCCATGCAGGAACCCCTCGACGCCATTGTCTTGCGCGATGTCGTGAAGAGCTTCCGGAAGAGGACCATCCGGGGCGAGTACACGACCTTCAAGTCCGAGCTGCTGCGCTGGTTGCGCGGCCAGCGCCAGCCCCGAGAGGGTGGTCTCATCACCGCCCTGCGCGGCATCAACCTGAGCATCCCTCGCGGCAAGACGGTCGCCATCATCGGCCGTAACGGCTCCGGCAAGAGCACCCTGCTCAAGCTCATCACCGGCATCTACACGCCGACCTCCGGGGTCATGGAGATCAACGGCCGCATCTCCGCGCTGCTGGACCTGGGCGCGGGGTTCCACCCGGACTTCTCCGGCCGGGAGAACATCCTCATCAACGGCATCATCCTCGGCATGTCGCGCGCGGAAGTGCGCGAGCGGATGGATGACATCATCGCCTTCAGCGAGCTGGGGGAGTTCATCGACGAGCCGGTGCGGACGTACTCCAGCGGCATGTACATGCGGCTGGCGTTCGCGGTGGCCACGCACGTGGACCCGGACATCCTCATCGTCGACGAGATTCTCGCCGTGGGCGATGAGCACTTCAGCAAGAAGAGCATGGCGAAGATGACGGAGTTCAAGAAGCGCGGGAAGACCATCGTCCTGGTCACCCACGACTTGAGCACCGTGGAGCGCTGGTGTGACGAGGCCGCGTGGATTGACGGCGGCTACATCCGCCGCGTGGGTCGTCCCTCGGAGGTCGTCGCCGAGTACAAGCAGGCCATCGCCCTGGCCGAGGCCCAGTCGGTGGTCTTCACGCCCCCGGCGCTGACCGAGGGTGGCGGCGCGCTGCCCCAGGTGAACGTGCCCGGCGCGGACGCGCCCGTGCGCCTGTCCGGCCTGCGGTTGTTGAGCCCCTCGGGGGAGGTGGCCCCGCAGCTGTCGCCCGAGGCCGCCGTGGAGGTCTGCGTGGACTTCACGACGCAGGGTTCGTACGAGGACCTGGTGTTCGAGGTGGCGCTCCAGACGCTGGAGGGCCGCCCGCTCTATGAGACGAGCACCCGGGTGGAGTCGGTGTCGTTGCCCAAGGAACTGCCAGCCTCGGGGCGGGTGCGCTTCGTGCTGGAGCGCCTGGGGCTCCTGGCGGGGACCTACGTGTGCGAGGTGACGGCGCGCACGGCTGGGGGCGTGTCCCGGGAGACCTGCACCTTCGTGGTGAACTCCTCCGTGGCGGAGCGCGGGGTGTTCCGCCCCGTGCATCACTGGGTGGTGGAGTCCGTCCCGGTGTCAGTGGTACCCGCGCTCGCGGGCGTGGGTCATCCCTGAGTGGGGCGGGTGGGCTCGCGTCGCGAGGGGGCGTATCCGTAAGGCCGGCACGCGAACGAGAGAGAAGGTACGGCGGTGAAGACAGTGCTGGAGAAGCTCGCCGGTGACACGGGGGCGCCCGATGCGGCGCCGGGTGCGGGGGACCTGGCTCGGATGGTCGCGGTGGTGCGCGCGCTGCTGGACTCGCGCCGACCCTGCCTGCCCGAGGCCTGTGAGGAAGTGACGGCGCTGGAGGGCGCGCTGCGGCTGCTCACCGAGCACCTCCACCGCGCGCGTCCAGAGGGCGCGCATGCGCTGTCGCCGCTCCAGGAGGCCGCGCGGTGGGCGGTGCCCCACGAGTTCGCGGTGCCGGAGTCGCACCGCGCCGCCCGCCTGGGCAAGGTGGTGACGGCCACCAAGCGCGCCTTCATCGAGGGACTGCAGCCCTTCCACGTCGAGTCGCTCCGCCCTCAAGCGGACTTCAACAAGGCCGTGGTGCGGGTGCTGGAGTACCTGACGGTGCACCGCGCCCTGGGGCTCGGCGAGGACCTGTCGGCGTGGGCGCGCGCGCAGCTCGAGCCCAAGGCGGACCCGACGCGCTGGAAGGTGCAGCGCTCACACCGTGCCGGCGCGCTAGGCTCTCTGGTGCGGGCCGCCAAGCGCTCCTATCTCTCCGCGGCGGGCTCCCTGTTGGAGGGGTTGCTGCGAGGCCAGGCGGAATGGAACGCGGCCATGGTGGAGGCCGTCGTCGCCGCATCCGGGCCCCGGGCTCCGGACGAGGCCATGGGCGCGAAGTGGGTGGCGGACCTGTGCGAGCGCAATGACCCGCTGCGGCCGGAGGCGATGTCCCGGACGCTGCGCGCCGGAGCGCCCCTGTGGACCGAGCTGTTTCGCCGCCAGACGCGCTTCAACGAGCAGGCGGTGCTGGCGCTGGCGGGGGTGTTGGGGACGCGCACGCCTCCTCCCCGGCCACCGGAACTCGGAGACTACGAGGGCTGGTGTGCTCGCCGGGAGCCGGCGGATATCGGCGCGGCGCGCGAGGCCCTCTCGTCACTGACGGCGCGGCCTCGGGTGTCGCTCATCACGCCCGTATCCAACACGCCCGAGTCCTACTTCCGCGAGTGCGCGGACTCCGTGCGGGCGCAGGTGTATCCCGACTGGGAATGGGTGCTGGTGGATGACGCCAGCACGGCCCCTCATGTCGCGGCGATGTTGCGCGAGGCGGCGGCCCAGGACGCGCGCATCCAGGTCGTCTCGCTGGAGCGCGACGGGGGCCCGGCCCGGGCGACGAACGCGGGACTGGCCGTGGCGACGGGCGAGTGGGTGGGCTTCCTGGACCCCGACGCCATGTTGGCGCCGCACGCGTTGGCGGAGGTGGTGTTGGCCACCTCGGCGGAGCCCTCGCTCGGCGTCGTCTACAGCGACGAGGACGGACTGGACACGGAAGGGCGGCGCACTTCTCCCTTCTTCAAGCCGGACTGGTCTCCCGACCTGCTGCGCTCGGTGAACTACGTCCGCCACTTCCTCGTCGCGCGCAAGAGTCTGCTGGAGGCGGTGGGGGGCGTGCGCGAGGGGTTCGACGACTCGTGGGACTTCGACCTGATGCTGCGGTTGAGCGAGGCCACGAGCGGTATCGGCCACGTGGCGAAGGTGCTCTACTACGGTCGCTCCCGGCCGCTGTCCTCCTCCGGCGAAGCGGTGGGGCTGGCCCAGGTGACGGACGCGGGGGAGCGGGCGCTGCGGGAGCACCTGGAGCGCCGCTCGGAGTCGGCCGAGGTGACGAGCCCCGCGCCCGCCCAGTACCGGGTGCGCTACCCGGTGAGGGGCACGCCGAAGGTCTCCATCATCGTCCCGTTCAAGGACCGGCCGGACCTGCTGGAGCTGCTGGTGCCGGGGCTGCTCTCGCGCACCACGTATCCCCACTTCGAGGTGCTGCTGGTCTCCAACAACAGCACGAAGCCGGAGACCTTCGCGTTGCTGGAGCGGCTCACGGACCCTCGGCTGGTGAAGCTGACGTGGGACTTCCCTTTCAACTACCCCGCCATCAACAACTGGGCGGCGAAACAGGCCACCGGCGAGCTGCTCCTCTTCCTCAACAACGACATGGAGGTGGTGGACCCCGGCTGGCTGGAGGAACTGGTGTCGCAGGCCCAGCGGCCGGAGGTGGGCGCGGTGGGGTGCAAGCTGCTCTTCCCCGAGGGGACGGTGCAGCACGCGGGGGCGGTGGTGGGCATCACCGGCATGGCGGGGCATCCCTTCTGGCGCCTGCCGGACGGGCCCATCTCCACGCCCTTTGGCCACACCGACTGGACGCGCAACTGGCTGTCCGTCACCAGCGCCTGCGTCATCTTCCGGCGAGACGTCTTCGAGGGACTGGAGGGCTTCGACGAGCGCTTCCAGGTGTGTGGCAGCGACGTGGACATCGGCCTGCGGCTGAACCAGCGCGGGCTCCGGGTGGTGTACACGCCGCACGCGCGGCTCATCCACCACGAGTCCGCCAGTCGTCGCGCGGATGCCGTCCCGGAGTCCGACTACTGGCGCTCCTATGTCTCCTATCGCCCCTGGCTGGGCGAGAAGGGCGACCCCTTCTACAACCCCAACCTCTCGCTGCTCGGCACCGACTGCACGCTGCGCCAGCACGCGGAGACGGGTGAAACGCTGGCCCTGCGCACGCTGACCCATGACGTGCCCAGCGCCCAGGACGCGGCGATGGAGGCGCGGGCCCTCGCGCAGCGCCACCTCGTGGAGCACCTGGGGGAGCTGGACTTCACGCCGGAGCAGGCGGAGGAGTCGCGCGCGACGGCCCCGGCGGCGCTGGCCGCACTGCGCTCACGCGGCAAGGTGCGCACGGCGTCCTGGTTCATCCCCGCCTTCGGCCACGTCTACGCGGGCATCCACACGTTGTTCCGCTTCGCGGAACTGATGCACCGCCGCCACGGTGTGCGCAGCGACTTCATCGTGTACGACAAGCCCGGGGCCAGCCCCGGTGACTTCGAGGCGCGCGCGGCCACCGTGTTCCCGGAGGCGGCGGGCGCCTTCCGCGTCCTCTCCGGCGCGGCGGACCTGGACCAGCTCCCCGCGTGCGATATGGCCATCGCGACCTACTGGACGTCCGTTTACCAGGTGCTGCGTCACCCACGCGCGGGTGTGCGCACGTACTTCGTCCAGGACTACGAGCCCATGTTCTTCGCGGCGGGCACCCAGTCCGCGCTGGCGGAGCAGACGTACCAGCTGGGCTTCCAGGGCATCTTCAACACCCCGGGCCTGCGCGACACGGTGCGGGCGCTGCACGGCATGGACGGCTTCGCCTTCGAGCCCGCGGTGGATGGCGCGCTCTTCCATGACCGGCGCCCCGCGCGTCGGGGGCCCGTGCGTGTCTTCTTCTACGGGCGTCCGGGCAACGAGCGAAACGGCTTCGAGCTGGGGCTCGCGGCGCTGACACGACTCAAGCGCGAGCTGGGCCCGGCGGTTGAGATTGTTACAGCTGGAGCTGAGTGGCACCCGGAGTCGTATGGCGTTCGTGGCCTGGTGACAAATCTGGGCGTGCTCCCCGCGGAGCGTACGGCGGCGCTCTACCGAGAGTGTGACGTGGGGCTGTGCTTCATGTTCACCCGGCACCCGTCCTACCTGCCGCTGGAGATGATGGCGTGCGGGATGACGGTGGTGACGAACGACAACCGCGCCAACCACTGGCTGCTGGAGGACGGGAGCAATTGCCTGCTGGCCGCTCCGACGCCGGGCTCGGTGCTGGCGCGCCTGCGGACGGCGGTGACGGACGGGGACCTGCGCGTCCGGCTTGGGAGCCGCGCCGCCGAGCGCGTACGGCGCACGACGTGGGAGCAGCAGGTGGACCGGATGATGGAGCATCTGCTGGGGCTGGAAGTCGGCCCGGCCCGCTCGGCCGCCGAGTGAAAGAGGTCACTCTGGGCCCGCCTGGCTGGTGAGAGGCCGGGCGGATAGCCGAGAATGAAGAAAACTCCAATGCGTCCGGGGTCCTCCCCGGTCGCTTTTACCCTTCACTTTCAGCGCGTCTCTTGCCTGACTGCCGCCAGGCATGGGAATGGTTGCGCTGCTGCGGGAACTCCGCTGGCAACCCTCCTTCGGTTCATGCAGGCGGCGTAACTCCACATCGGCACATGTACAAAGACATCAAGAGCGAGGGCCCGAATGGGGACGTGGCCCAGATGCGCGACAGTCTCCATTTCTGGAAGACGACCAACGGCCACTCCTATCGGGAACTGGTGAGGGTCCGCGAAGGGCAGGGGCACCTCGCGTACGGTCAGCAGGAACGTGTGCTGACCGCGCTCATCCGCTCCGAACAGCGCCGGCTGGACCGCGCACTGTCCGTGTTGGAGTTTGGCTGTGGCTTCGGCCGGCACGCGACCTCCCTCTCCCAGCTCTCCCAGGTGCGCTACCACGGGTACGACATCTCGGAGTCCATGACGGAGCCGCTGCGTCTGGAGCCGCCCGCCTCGCTGCGCCCCGTCGAGGAGCGCATCTTCTGCGGGGACGACCCGCTCATCGCGGTGGGGGGACGGCGGTTCGACCTCGTCTTCTCCGTCTCCACGCTCGTGCACAACCCGAGCGAGCGCATCCCCGCGCTGCTGGAGACCATGGGGCAGATGGTGCTGCCCGGCGGCCTGCTGGTGCTGGTGGAGAACCCGCTGATGCCCACCAGCGTGTGGGACCCCTCGTGTCATCCGGGCTCCTGGCACCACGCCTTCGCGGACCTGCTCCCGGAAGGGTGGGATTTGCACCACGGGCCGGGTCTCGTGGACCACCAGGACGTCTATGTCCTCAAGCGCCAGCCGGGCCATGGCCGGCGCTACTTCCAGCTCGTGGGCCCCGAGGCCCCGCGCGATGAGTCCCAGCCGCTGACGTTGGAAGCGCTGCACGCGCGCGCCATGCCCCGGTTGCTGGAGTGGGCGGGCAGGGCCAGCAAGTCCCTGTCGACGCCCGCCGCGAACAGCGAGGCGCGGGTAGCGGAGCTGACCGAGCGCCTGGCGGTGGAGTCCGAGCGCTTCGAGCGCCGCCAGCGGCTTCAGGCGCTGTCGGATGACCTGGCCCGCCTGCGCGCCTCACGTGCGCCGTTTCCGGATGCACCGGCCCCGCACGTGCCGGCGACCTCGTCGGTCCCCGGCTTCATCCTCAACGCCGCGCTGGACACCCGCTGGTCCGCCGACCTGCCCCAGTTCGGGAAGTTGATGCATGTCTTTCATCAGGACTGGCACGGCATCCGCGCCGCCGCCGGATACCTGCCGGGACAGAAGCTGGCCATCGCGTCCGACCGCGTGTTGGACGAGCGCGAGCTGCGTGCCGCCATCGAACTTGTCGAGCGCAGCGGGTGCAGCCAGATCATCCTCCATGGCTACTCCTCCAACGCCCGCGACCTCGTGGTGCTGCTGCGTCGGGCGCTGGGCTCGTCGGTGCGAATCCTCGCGCTGTGGCATGGCTCGTCGGCGCAGTTCCACTACTCGTTCGAACTCGACTGCTTCGCGCAGCTCATCGACCTGCGGCGCCGGGGCGTCATCAACGCGCTGGCGACCGTCAAGCCGGGGATGCACCTGCTGGCCCCGGAGGTCTTCCCGAAGACGGTGCTCAACCTTCCGCCCACGTTGCCGGAGGCTGAACGCAGCCCAGCGACTCGTCGCCTCACGCGCGCCGCGCTCATCCCGACGCCCAACGACTGGCGGAAGAACTTCTTCACCAACCTCTTCGCCTGCCAGTCGTCCTCTCGTATCGACGACATCTACGTCACGGCGAACTACCGGCTGCCGGACGTCATGAAGAGCACGCGGCGCATCCATCACGTCGCGCGCCCCAGCCGCACCGAGCTGTTCGAGCTGGTTCGCCGCTGTGACATCGTCCTCAATGCCTCCCTGTCGGAGTGCCAGCCCATGACGGGACTGGAGGCGCTCGCGTTGCGCGTTCCGTGTGTGTATGGGGCGCTCAGCCTGGGCGCGCTGGATGCTCACCCCTACCAGCGGCTCGCGCAGATTTCCGGCGTGGACTCCGTGGAGGTCGTGGCCGCGGCCATCGAGCGGATGCTGGCGCTGCGCGAGCGCTCGCCCGAGGAACTCACGCAGATGATGGTGGACTACGAGCGGGCCCTCACGGTCGAAGCGGTCAAGGTCCTGGAGGAGTTCGTTCAGTCATGAGTCAGCGCCGCGTTTGCCTCGTCACGGACGAGATGTATCCCTTCACCGCGGGAGGCATCGGCCGCGTCCTTCACAACCTCGTCGAGGACTCGCTCCGTCGTGAGCTGGACTTGGAGCTTCACCTGCTGTTCCCGGCGCGCACGACGGTGAATCCGCGCGAGGTGGAGCGCCACTTCCTGGGCAAGGTGAAGGCGCACGTCGCTTCGGTCCGCAGCGAGTGGGACACGAGCTTCGACGAGGGGGGTGTCTATCCTCCGCCCGGGGCGTTCACCGACACGGTTTGCCACGCCCAGTCGATGGAGCTGCTGCTCGAGCTGCGCAGGCTGGAGGAGGAAGGAACTCGCTTCGACGTCATCGAGTTCCCGGACTACCGAGGCTGGGCCTTCTGTGCCATCCAGGAGAAGCTGCTCGGCTGTGGCCTGGAGGGCGCGCAGGTGGTGGTGCGACTGCACTCGACGGGCGGGATGCTGGCGCCTTTCGAACGCCAGTTGCTGGGCTGGGAGCACATGGGGCAGTTCGAGCTGGAGCGCAAGGCGCTGCTCGACGCGGACCTTGTCATCGCCCACATCCCTGGCGTCGCCGAGCTCAACTGCTCGTTCTACGGCTTCCCTGACTCGTGGCTGGACAAGGTCGTGCGGGAGTTTCCGCCCGTGGCTCCGAAGGCGGACCCGGTGCCGCCGCGCGGAGAGGGCGAGCCGGACCTGCTCTTCGTCACCAAGATTCAGAACATCAAGCGCACCGATGTGTTCGTCCGGGGCGCGGCCGGGTTCATGCGTCGCTTCCCGGAGTACCGGGGGAAGGCCGTCCTGGCCTGTCATACCGCCAACTCGGCGTATCTCGCCTATGTCCAGGCGCTGATTCCGGAGGACCTGCGCTCGCGCTTCCTGTTCACCGGGCCGAGCAAGGACCGTGACGCCCTGATGCGGCACGGCATCGTCGTCATTTCTTCCGACTACGAGTCGCTCAACCTCACCGCTTACGAGGCCTCCAGCGCGGGCGCCACGCTGGTGCTCAATGGTGCGTGTGTCGCATTCGCGCCAGGAAGCCCCTTCATCGATGGGGTGAATTGCTACACGTACGGCGGCTCGGTGGATGGGCTCGTGGAGGCCCTGGAGCGGGCATGGCGTGCCCCGGCCCTGCTGCCGGTGGAGTGGACGGCGGTGCCTCCGTACTGGGAGACCCCCAGGGCGGAGCCCGCCCTGGCCCGGCCAGACCCGGACGCCGACCTTCCTCGTGTCAGCGTGCTCATCACCAACCACAACCTGGGACGCTTCCTCCCGGAGACGTTGGCGAGCATCGCGGACAGCAACTACCCGGAGATTGAAGTCATCATCGTGGATGACGCCTCGACGGGCGCGTTCGACCACGAAGTGCTTGGCCGCATCGAGGAGGCCACCCAATCTGGCTCCAGCGGCGTGAAGCTCATCCGCAATCCCGTCAACAGGGGCCTGCCGGCCTCGCGCAACATCGGCCTGCGCGCGGCGACGGGGGACTACATCCTCCCGCTGGACGCCGACGACTGCATCAGCCCCACCTTCATCCGCCTGGCGGTGGAGGCGCTGGAGCGCCACCGGGAGTTCGACGTGGTGGTGCCGTCCACGGGCTACTTCGACTCCGACGAGGGGCGGGCGCAGCGGCGCTTCATCGACTACGCCCTCTTCATTGGCGACTGTCCATCGCTGGGCATGGTGGCCAATCGGCTGTCCTGTGCCACGTCGCTCATGCGCCGCTCGCTGTTCGAGACCCTTCGCTACAACGAGGAGATGACGAGCTACGAGGACTGGGACCTCTACCTGCGCCTGGCGCATGCGGGGCACCGCTTCCTCGTCACCAACGCGCTCCACTTCCACTACCGGCGGCGCAAGGGGTCGATGATCTCCGGCGTCAATCCACGCCGGCATCAGGAGCTGCTCTTCCAGCTTCACCAGAACCTCTCTCGCCCGCTTCCCTCGGGAGTCCAGCTGGCGGCCTTCCTGCTCCTGGCCACGCCTCCCAACGGGGCCCGCACGGCGCCCGCGGAGCCCACGTCCGTGGCGGCGGGTGGGGAGGTGCCGCTGCGCTATGGCGTGGTGGACACCCTCAACTCCACGCTGAAGCGCCTTCCGATGATGCACCGGCTCCTCAAGCTCGCGGCCAGTGGGCTGACGCCGGAAGGCGCGGAGGCACGCCCCACGCGCTACGCGCTGGTGGACCTGCTCAACCGGACGCTCAAGGCGATGCCGGTGGTCCACCCGACGATGAAGCAGGTGATGAAGACCACCAGCAAGCTGGGCATGGGGCGGCGCTGAGCCACCGCGCGTTGCTCGCGTGAAGGAAGACGTCCTGGTGCCTGCCTCGTGAGTCGGGCACCACGGCGGGGCCACGGGCTCAGCGGTCGGGTCGTGACTTGCCGCTGAGTCGGTCCGCGAGCTGGTGACGCAGGGGCCGCGAGTCGCCCTCCGCGCCCACCACCCATGAGACGGCACCGCGCAGCGTGTGGTGGACGAAATCCATGCGCTTGAGCGTGCCGTTGAGCCGGTCGACGACCCGGGTGAGCAAGGGCCGGGGAATGGCCGCCGCGGCCTGGGCGAGGAGCCGGGCCTCTTGCTTGCGAGCCTCGCCTCGGAGGATGCGAAGCGCGCGCTCGGGATGAAGCGCGAGTCCGGGATGCTTCTGGTTCAGGTGGGCCAGCAGCCCGTCTCGCTCGGAGACGAGCGAGGTCCGCGTCATCGAGTCCATCCGCACGCGGTAGGAGAACAGGCTCTCGGGGATGACGGAGCCTTCGAGCCCGCGCTCCGCGAGCGAGCAGAAGACGTCCCAGTCCTCGAACCCGGTGAACCACTCGTCGTAGCCGCCGACTTCCTCGATGCGTCGGCGCTCCATCAGCGCGGTACACGTGGAGGCCACGTTGGCCACCCAGAGTGCGTCGCGCTCCATGCCCCACGGCACCCAGCCGCCCGTCACGCGGGTGGCGTCGTCGACGAAGTAGTTCACCAGGGACGTGGCGTAGCCCAGCCCTGGCGTGCCCTCCATCACCGCGACGGTCTTCTCCAGGAACGTCGGGGCGATGAGGTCGTCTGGGTCCAGCGGGAGGATGTAGTGCCCTCGGGCGTGCTTCAGCCCGGTGTTGCGTGCAGCGCTCAGCCCGCCATTGCGCTGGCGGACGATGCGCAGGTCCGGGGCCTGGACCCGCTCGAGCAACTCGATGCTCTCCGCTTCGGTGGACCCGTCGTCCACGAGGACAATCTCGTAGTCGGTGAAGGTCTGCGCGCGAATGGAGCGCAGTGTCTCCGGCAGGTAGTGCCCCATGTTGAAGTAGGGCACCAGCACCGACACGAGCGGGGTGTCCGACCTCGGCGTGCGACGCTTGGGGAGCACGCGGTGGCGCACGTCCGCCACGGACTCCACGGCGGCTTCCACCTGCTTCACGATGCTCGCGGGGGCGCAGTAATTGGCGACACGGGCAGGGGCCTCGCGGCGCACCGTTTCGCGCAGGGCGGGGAGGGTCAGCGCCTTCTCCAGCGTGGCCGCCAGGTGGGCCACATCCCCCGTGCGGAAGAGCAGCCCACTACGCTCGTCCTCGATGAGCTCCGCCATGCCTCCCGCGTTGCTGCCCACGACGAGCGCGCCGGCGGACATGGCTTCCAGGCAGCGGTGGGGAAAGTTCTCCCACAGCGAGGGGAAGCAACACACGGAGGCGTCAGCGAGGGCGACGGCAAGCCCGGGAGTGGAGCGCGCGAGTTCGAACTGGATGCGCTCGTGCCACGCGGGAGCAATCCGGCGCTCCATCGAGGCGCGCATGGAACGCCCGGCCGGCCCCGTCGGAGTGTCCTCACCGATGAGGAGGAGCGTCGCGTTGACGCCTCGCTCGAAGAGCGCCTGCATCGCGTCGACGAGGAGATGGACGCCCTTCCGGTGCTCCAGCGGGCCGAAGTACAGAACCTGTGGTCGGCCTTTCTCCGCGTGTGCGGAGCGCTTCGAGGCGTCGTGAGGGAAGGGATGGGGAACGACGACGCCTCGGGTCTCCAGCTTCAGTCGCGAACGCACCTTGTCGAGCAGGGCGTGCGTGGGAGACAGGACCAGGTCCGCCTCGCGGATGGAGGTGTCCTCCATGTACTCCCACCGGGCCAGGTCCAGGTCCAACGGGGAGATGCCGTTGAGTGCCCGAAGCTCGCGGGTGGGCGTGTGCAGGCGCACGGCGAGCACGGCGGAGGCGAAGTGTCCCAGCGTGCGCCGTGCCCTCAGCGCGAAGTAGCCCTCGAAGTCACGCTCGGGGAACTCGATGAAGTCGAAGGCGTGGCGTGCATGCAGCTCGCGCAGGGATGAATAGACATCCATGGCGTGGCGCATCGGAGCGAAGGGGAATGCGCCCGCGAAGGCCGAGTCCATCTCCGAGCGAACGGCGTGCACGTGGACGCCAGGCAACAGCGTGTCGGCGCGTTCGAGGCCCGCATGAGGCGCGGTGAGGACATGCACCTCATGGCCCGCCTCGACAAACGCGCGGCTCATCAGCGACGCATACGTGCCGATGTCGCCCCCGAGGAAGGGAGAGAGCTCTCTAGAGACCAGGCAGATGCGCACGGAGACCTCGACGGGAAGGGCTAGCGCCGACCAGAGCGGCGACGAGAAGGGCCACCCGACGGCCGAGGGGGGCGCTCGGGAGACTCGTTGCTGGCGCCTGGTCGTCGCGGGGCCCGTGACGATGAGTCCGTGCTGTCCGTCTCCCGTGAGGCGCGAGGAGGGGATGCGGCCTCGCTGTCCGTCTTAGGCGGAGACGATTTTGTCTCTGCGCTCTCAGTCTCCCGCGAGGCGTGAGGAGGAGATGCGGCCTTGCCGTCCGCCTTCGGTGCGGACGGCTGCTGCTCCGAGCGCTCCGTCGTCGACGAGGCTTGCGTCACCCCGCCAGCGGCCTCATGGGAGGCGCGGCTCCGTGCCACATCCTCGATGCGCGCGAGTCGCCGCTCCACGTCTTGCCGCCAGGTGGCCTGCGTGCGCGCGTGCTCACGCTGGACGTCATGGATGGTCGCTAGCGCATCGAGGATGGACTCGTTGAACTCCACCTGCTTGCGGAGCGCCTCGTTGATGAATGGCTGGAAGACGAGCCGGAAGGCTTTCTTCGCGAGCACGAGCGCCGGGCCCGACAGGCCACCCCGGTGTGACGTCACCGGACCGGCATAGCGGCTGTCCATCTTCCCGCGTGCCTCCTGGAGCAGCGCGGGCCAGGGCGTGGGAGTGGCGGGACGCGCGGATGCCTCCAGCGTCTGGCGCAGTGACGCGCGCGCTTCGGCGGAGGGCTCCGGCAGCTTCTGGGTCTCCTTCGCCACGGCTTCGGGCGAGGGGATACGGGTCAACAGGTCCTCAGCGCGCACGCGCATCACCTCGAACGGAGTTGAATCCTTCCAACAGCGTCATGACTGTCTCCTCGAGGCGCGATGGCTCCATCATCACCAGCCGGTCACCCAGGTGGCGGCGCGCGAGCTCCACCACCGTCGATGGATGCTCGGCCGTATACGTCCCCAGGGCCCTCGCTCCCACGTGAGGCATGAGCGCCTGAGCCGAGAGAGAATCCACCCCCAGCAAGATGACCGCCTCCGAGGACACGCGCACCGCGGTCTCCAGCGACGACGAGCCGGGCAACGCTCCAGGCCCTCGTCCCACGGGCTGGTCCGGCGTGAAGAACCGCACGGACACGCCCTCCACCTGCTCGGGAGCGACCTCCAGCGAGGCCTCGGCACCACGAGGTCGGAGCGCGAGGACTCTCGCCCCGGGCAGCCTCTCCGCCAGGTGACGCGCCACGCGCGACGCCGCGTCGTCGGGTCGCACGGTGTACCCAGGGCACACCAGCTCCACGGTCGCCGACGCGTGAACCGCCACGGAGGAGGGCGCCTCCGTCACGCTCGACGTCAGCATCGCATCGAAGGCCTCACGCACCTGCTCGGCCACGCGCGCTTGCGAGAGGACCTGGAGCCGTGCTCGCTGCGCTTCGAGCACCTGCGCTCGCAGCCCGGGGCTCCGGTCCAGCACCGCGAGCAGCTCCGCCACCTCCGCCGGGTCATCCGACAGCGTCGCGAGCCCCGCTCCCCCCAGGGTCTCCGGGACAGCCGCCGCGCCATAGGCGACGACGGGCACGTTCCGGTACATCGCCTCCAGCAAGGGCACTCCGAAGCCCTCGTGCCGGCTCATGGAGAGATACGCCGACGCGGTGGCGAAACACGCGGAGAGCTGCTCCGCGCTCACCCGGCCCAGGAAGAGGACACGCTCCGCGCCGAGCACTTCCTTGAGCCCGTGCAGGTACGCGCCATAGGCGCCATCCCGATGCAGATACCCGGCGACGACGAGCCGGCTGCGCGGCTGGTACAGCCGCTGGTACGCGGTGAAGACGCGCAGCACGTCGTCCACCTTCTTGCTGGGCACTGCCCGCCCGACGAAGAGGACGTTGGCGAAACCGTCGCTCAGCTCCGCGAGCAGCGCGGGGTCCGGCTCCGCGTCGAACGCACTCCAGTCGATGGCGAATGGCAGCGTCGACACCGACGCGTAACCCGCCGCCATCAGCTCCTCGGCGCTGAAGCGCGAGTAGGCGAACGCCCGCTCGATATGGGGGCGCAGCTCGAGCAGTTCGTCCCGGGCCGCGTCACACGCGGCGGCCACCTTGCGCTCGAACCCCTCGAACAGCCGGGCAGGCGTCACGTTGTGGTACACGAGCACCTTGCGACCAGGCGCTCGGACGATGAGCGGCACGAGCCGCGACTGGAAGCTGTGATGCACCAGCAGCACGGAGTCCGGGCGGGCGTGCTTCGCGTACTCGCGGACGTGCCGGACCTGGTCCTTGCAGGCGTCATCCCAGTCCTCGGCGTAGATTTCCGAGGCGAAGCCCCAGCTGCGCAAGAGGCCCTGGAGGTAACGCACCTGGTTGCCCACCGCGTCTCCCCACGCGAGCCGTGGCAGGAGTTGATGGACTTCCCGGGGACCCGACGTGGGGGAGCTGCGTCTGGATGCGTTCACGCCCGGCTCCCTTAGCGCCGCGAGGGGGAGCACACAAGCCCGAGGCCCCTGGCGCCTTGACCGTCGACGACCCCTCCGATACGCAGGCACCCTCTCTGAGCACTCGAGGCCCGCGGCACATGAACGTATTGGTGACAGGAGGGTGTGGCTTCATCGGCTCCAACCTCGTGAGGTACCTGCGACGCGAGCGACCCGAGTGGACGGTGGTCAACCTCGACCTGCTCACGTACGCGGGCAACCTGGAGAATCTGTCGGACCTCGAGGGCGACCCCCGCCATGTCTTCGTCCGAGGCGACATCGGCGACCGCGCGCAAATGGAGGAACTGCTCTCCACGCACGCCATCGACGCCGTGCTGCACCTGGCCGCGGAGAGCCACGTGGACCGCTCCATCCTGGGGCCGGAGGTGTTCATCACCACCAACGTGCTGGGCACCCAGCGGTTGCTGGAGGCCTGCCGCGCGCGGGGTGTGAAGCGCTTCCTCATGGTCTCCACCGACGAGGTCTACGGTTCGCTGGGGCCCACGGGCGCCTTCACCGAGTCCTCGCCGCTCCAGCCCTCCAGCCCGTACTCGGCCAGCAAGACGAGCTCGGACCTGGTGGCGCTCGCGTACCACCACACGTTCGGGATGGACGTCGTCGTGACGCGGTGCTCGAACAACTACGGGCGCTACCAGTTCCCGGAGAAGTTGATTCCGCTCATGGTGGTCAACGCGCTGCACGACAAGCCGCTGCCCGTGTATGGCGACGGCGCGAACGTGCGCGACTGGCTGCACGTGGAGGACCACTGCCAGGCGTTGCTGCGCGCGCTGGAGCAGGGCCGCTCGGGCGAGGTGTACAACATCGGCGGCGGGGCGGAGCGGCGCAACATCGACATCGTGAAGGCCATCCTCGGGCTGGTGGGCAAGCCGGAGTCGCTCATCCAGTACGTGAAGGACCGGCCGGGGCATGACCGGCGCTATGCCATCGACCCGTCGAAGATTCGCGCGGAGCTGGGCTGGACGCCCGCGCACACCTTCGAGCAGGGCCTGGCGGAGACGGTGCGCTGGTACGTGGACCACCCCGCGTGGTGGGAGCGGGTGATGAGCGGCGCGTATCGGCAGTACTTCGAGACGCAGTACCGCGGTCGTCTCCAAGGGAGGGCGTGACATGCGCGTGCTCGTCACGGGCTCCAACGGATTGGTGGGAAGCCGCGCCTGTGTGCTGCTGGAGCAGCGGGGACACACGGTGGTGGGCTTCGGCCGAGGTCCCCGGCGCACGGGCGGCGAGTACGGCTACGTGTCGGTGGACCTGACGCGCGAGGCGGAGGTCGCCGCGGCGATGGAAGCCGCCGCGCCCGAAGTGGTCATCCACTGCGCCTCCATGACGGAAGTGGACGCCTGCGAGAAGGACCCGGAGGCGGCCTACGCGGGCAATGTGAATGCGACGGCGGCGGTGGCTCGTGGGGCACGCAAGGCCGGGGCGCACCTGGTGCACGTGTCCACGGACTACGTCTTCGACGGTGACGCGGGCCCCTACGACGAAGCCTCCATCCCCAACCCGCGTGGCGTCTACGCGGTGACGAAGCACATGGGCGAACAGGCGGCTCGGGTGCTCGCGCCCGGCTGCGCCATCGCCCGGACGGCGGTGGTGTATGGCTGGCCTCCGGTGGAGGGGCGGCTCAACTTTGGCGCGTGGCTGGTGATGACCCTGGAGAAGGGACAGCCCGCGCGGCTGTTCGAGGACCAGGTCGTCTCGCCCAGCCTGGCGGACAACGTGGCGGCGATGCTGGTGGAGCTGGGCGAGCGCAAGCTCGGTGGCGTGTGGAATACCTGTGGCGGCACCGTCGTGGACCGCGTGGCCTACGGGCGGGCGCTGTGCGAGGTGTTCGGGTTCGACGCGAAGCTCATCGTCCCCACGCGCATGGCGGAGCTGAAGCTGCCCAGTCCCCGTCCGCTGAAGGGCGGGCTCAAGACGGACAAGGTCCGTGGCGAGCTGGCGGCGAAACCGCTGGAACTGGCCGAATCGCTGGCGCGCTTCCACGCGACGTGGAAGGCCGCGCGCGGGCACTGACTTCGAGAGGTGGACATGAAGGGCATCATCCTCGCCGGCGGCTCGGGCACGCGGCTGTACCCACTGACCCGGGTGGTCAGCAAGCAGCTGTTGCCGGTGCACGACAAGCCGATGATCTACTACCCGCTCAGCACGCTGATGCTGGCGGGCATCCGCGACGTGCTCATCATCTCCACGCCGCAGGACCTGCCGCGCTTCCGGGAGCTGCTGTCGGACGGCGCGCAGTGGGGGATGCGCTTCGAGTACGCGGAGCAGCCCCGCCCGGAGGGCCTGGCGCAGGCGTTCGTCATCGGCCGTGACTTCGTGGGCAAGGACCCCGTGTCACTCATCCTGGGCGACAACATCTTCTACGGGCACGGGCTGAGCAGCCTGGTGCGCGGAGCGGCGCGGCGGGCGGCAGGCGCCACCGTGTTCGGCTATTACGTGAAGGACCCGGAGCGCTACGGCGTGGTGGAGCTGGACGCGAGCAACCGCGCGGTGAGCCTGGAAGAGAAGCCCCTCAAGCCGAAGTCGAACTACGCCGTCACCGGGCTGTACTTCTACGACAACCAGGTGCTCGACATCGCCGCCGCGCTCAAACCGAGCAAGCGGGGCGAGCTGGAGATCACCGACGTGAACGCGGAGTACCTGCGTCGCGGTCAGCTGAACGTGGAGCTGATGGGGCGCGGGTACGCGTGGCTGGACACGGGGACGCACAGCTCGCTGATGGAGGCGTCCAACTTCATCGAGATCATCGAGCGGCGCCAGGGCCTCAAGGTGTCGTGCCCGGAGGAGATTGCGTACCGGATGGGCTACATCGACGCGAAGCAATTGGTGACGCTGGCGGAGCCGATGCTCAAGAACGAGTACGGGCAATATCTGATGTCCGTCGCGGAGAACCGGGGCGCGGTGTCATGAAGGTGACGCCGCTGGAGATTCCGGAGCTGTTGCTGGTGGAGCCGAAGGTCTTCGGTGACGACCGGGGCTTCTTCATGGAGCTGTTCCACGAGAAGCGCTACGCGGACGTCGGCATCCCCGGGCCCTTCGTCCAGGACAACTACTCTCGCTCTGCGCGGGGCACGCTGCGTGGGCTGCACTTCCAGGAGCCGCGAGGGCAGGGGAAGCTGGTGCAGGTGTTCGCGGGCAGCGTGTACGACGTCGCCGTCGACGTCCGGCGCGGCTCGCCGACGTTCGGCCAGTGGGTGGCGGTGGAGCTGTCCGCGGAGAACCGGCGCCAGCTCTGGATTCCGCCGGGCTTCGCCCACGGCTTCTGCGTGACGAGCGCCGCCGCCGACTTCCATTACAAGTGCACCACGCTCTACGCGCCGGAGACGGAGCGCTGCATCGCCTGGAACGACCCGGACCTCGCCATCCCCTGGCCGGTGCCCGAGCCGTTGCTGTCACCCAAGGATTTGCGCGCGCCCCGACTCAAGGACGCGCCGGTGCTGCCCTCGCTGTAGCCCGGGGCGAGGGCAGCTCGGGGGGCTCCCTCAGTAGGCGCCACCCGCGCGCAGGTTGATGCCGAACTCGAGGTACGCCTTGAGACACGTCATCATGTGCATCCAGCCGCCACAGTTGTCGTAGGACGCGTCGACTCCCCGGGCGTCCTCCTTCCAGCCTGACTCGCGGATCTGCACCAACGTGCTCCGCTCATCGATGGGCTTGAAGAGCATCTCCACGCGGGTGTTGTAGCCACCGCCTGCCGCTTCCCACTCGAAGGCGATGCGCTCGTCCCTGGTCACCGTGCGGACGATGACGTCGTTCTCGCCGGGGGCCTCCGCGAACCGCCACTTCACCGTCGTGCCTTCCACCAGGGGCGCGCTGGCCGCCTGCACGAAGTACCCGCTCAACTTCTTGGGGTTGACGACACCGTCGAAGACCTCGGCCACCGGCTTCTGGATCTTCAACTGCACCTGGAACTTCGGCTCCATGAGGATTCTCCCGTTGGGGTTCCACTTCAAGATATGTTATAAATTTATAACATGTCGAGCGAAGCCAGGGACGACCAAATCTTCAAGGCGCTGGCGGACGCGCGGCGGCGGGCGATGTTGGACCTGTTGAAGGCCGCGCCCCGGACCACGGGCGACCTGTGTGAGCACTTCGCGGCGTCCCTGGACCGGTGCACGGTGATGCAGCACCTTGGAGTGCTCGAGCGGGCGGGCCTGGTCATCGCCGTGCGGGAGGGCCGCACGCGGTGGAACTACCTCAACGCCGCGCCCTTCAAGGAGATCCACGACCGGTGGATCTCCCCCTATGCGATGGAGGCAGTGAGCCTGCTGGCGAGGATGAAGCGGGACATGGAAGAGGACTGAGGCCCCGTCGGAGAAACGTGGCGGGGCGTCCGGCCGCTCCCTGGCGCCTACAGGCTCTTCAGGAACTCGACCAACTCCGCGCGCTGCGCCGCATCTGGGACGTAGACGGCGTGGGGCGCCTTGTCTCCCCGTGCCGGGTCCAGCAGCGACGACAGCCCCACCACGGAGCTGTCATGGAGGAAGCGGTCCTTGCGCCCCAGGTCGAGCAGGAGCGGCATGGCGGAGCCCCGCGGCTCTCCTCGCCGGCTGGCCTCCACCACCACCGTCTTGTCGTCGAAGATGCTGGCCGGGTCGTCCTGGATGGGCGCGAAGGCGATGGGGCGCACGCCCGCTTCCTCCGGACGCTGGGCAATCACCGTCGGGTTGTAGCCCGGGAAGATGCTCTTCATCGGCACGATGAAAGACGGGACGCGCTTGCCCTGGTCCACGTTGTGGCAGTTGGTGCAGCGCGCGGTGAACTGCTCCTTGCCTCGCGCGGCCAGGGTGGCGTCAAAGGTCCCCGGCGCGGGCGCGGCGAGGCTGTCGGTGTACGCATTCAAGTCCCGCAGCGCGTCCTCGTTCACGCGCAGGCCCACGGGCGCCTCTTCCGTTCCCGCCTTGTCAGAGACCTGCGTCGCGGTGATGTACGGGAAGCCCTCGCCCACCACGCCTCCCTTCCCCTTGACCTGGGTGTCCTTGAGGATGGTGAGGTAGTCGTCCGCCAGCTCGTTGCCCGCGGCCACGCCGCCCAGGGCCCGGAGGAACGCGCGGCCATCCGGCGTCACCAGGCTCGTCGGGTCCAGCAGCACGGTGTAGACGAGGTTGTTGAAGTTCTCGAGCCGAGCGATGTCGCCGGGAGTCCCCCACGGCGCCGCCAGGTCCGTCCGGAAGAAGGCCGCGATGTGCTGCTGCGCTCCCGTGCCGTCCGGGGCATCGTCGAACGTGCCCAGCGGATAGAAGGCCGGGTTGCCGACGAGCGCGTCGACCTGCGCCTCCGTGGACGTCTCCGTGAGCCCCTGGTCCGACGGCGCCCGGCCAATGGACTTGTTCCCATTGGCGGCGAGCTTCACCTGGAGCAGCGGGTAGAGCGCGCGCGTGTTGGCGGCGATCGCGAAGATGCCACCGACGTTGAGGTTGTGCGGGGTGGGCCCGTCCACCTGTTTGCCGATGGAGCCACCTCCGAGGTTGTTCGGAGACTTCACCACCGAGCCGTCGGTGATGGCATGGCACAGCGCGCAGCTCACGCCGACCTTGTCGCCGCTGGCGACATCCCGCTTGCCGTCGCCATTGGTGTCCTTGACCACGACACCAATCACCGCGTTGGCGTTGATGAGCAGCAGGGTGGTGGCCGGGTCATTGAGCAAGGGGCCGCTGGTGCCTTGGCTGGCCAGCTCATTCGCCACGGCGGTCTTCGTGGCCGCGTCGAGCGCATCCACGTTGACGCTCAGGCCCGCTTGAAGCGCCTGCACGGGGGTGAGCTTCGCGGCCACGATGCCCGTGGGCAGCCGCGCCGCGTCCGTCCAGAAGCCCTCGTTGCCGAAGGTCTCGAAGCGGAACACCTGCTCGCCCCGCGTCTTGTCTCCTCCCGTCAGCCGGGGGAGGTCGGGCCCCTGGTCCACCGGGCCGTCCTTCGTCTGGTTCTGATTGACCGGGTCGCCGTTGTCCTTGTTGCTTTTCGAGCAGGCCACCTGCGATGTGGCCATGGCCGCGGCGAGGAATACCCAGCCGACATGCCCGTGAGTCTTGTTCATCCCATCCCCCAATGCTGACGCGCTTCAAGGCGCGCTGCTATTGAGGCAACCCGCGCATGCGAGGCACGTGCATTTCGCGCACGCCCTCGGGCCCGTCGCGCCGGCAACACCCGCGCTGATCTCCGGTGCTCAGTTCGGCCCCGGAGTCGGACCCACCCTTTCGCCGGATGACGCTTCCTCGGCGCGGTCAGGTCGCGACGCCGGTGACGCTCGTGCGGGCGACGTCGCATTCCTCGCAGCCGGCGTCCTGAGGACAGAGGAAGGTGAGCGGCGCCGAGGAGAGGTGGGCCATCGCGAGGTCCACGAGCGAGCGCGCGTCAAACAGCCGTGCGTCGGCGTTTCCGACGTTCCCCTCGCGCTGGAGGCCCCGGGCCCGAAGCCAGTCGTCGGCGAGCCGGAAGTTCCGACAGCAGTGGTCCGTCTCGGCGATCATCACCGTGCGCGCCACGCCATCGACCTCGACGACACAGGGATGGGAGACGGAGTAGGGCACCTTCGCGAGGGACTCCGCCAGATGCAGCGTCGTGTTCTCCCCCTGCGTCACCCCGAGCAGGAGGACCTGTCCGTCCAGGTCGTGAACCCGGCCCACGGGGCTGTCGGGGCCGTGCGGAGGGGAGAGCGGTTGCGGCCGACAGATGACCGCCGCATCCGGGCCCTCGGCGGCGAACGAGCCTCCCGGGTGCGTGCTTCGTGAGACTCCGGGCTGTCGCCAGAACAGCTCCGCGGTGATGCCCATGTCCGTCGTCGGCGTGGACGCGGGGTCGAACACCGTCTCGCCATCGGTCATCGTGGGCATGACCAGGGTGCCGTCACGCCCGAGCGCCGCGCGCAGGGCGCCAATCAACCCAAGAGGGCCTCCCTCGACGGGCCGCACCGCCTTGAAGGACGTGTGGACCAGGAGCACGCCTCCCGTGTGGACGCCCAGGGACCGGAGCTGCTCCACCATTTCCCGCTGGCTGACCTCGCGCATGGCGCCGGGAGTCTACCGGGCCTCGCGCCACACCGCTTCACGGCCCGGTGACGAGGGAGCGTCCGAGCCCTCCCGCGTTTCCCGTGCGCTCCCGGGGGCCCACGGTTAACGCTGGGACGCCGGGGGTGGTGCCGCCCGGGACGGGACGGGCCCGTCCTCCGTTCCGCGTGCATGCCCTGGGGTCCCTCGATGATTCCCTTCTCCGTTCTCGACCTCTCCCCCATCCGCCAGGGCAGTGACGCCGGTGACGCCCTGCGCTGCACGCTGGACCTGGCTCGCCATGTGGAGCGCTGGGGCTATCAGCGCTTCTGGCTGGCCGAGCACCACAACATGACGGGCATCGCCAGCGCGGCCACCGCCGTCGTCATCGGCCATGTCGCGCAGGGCACCTCCACCATCCGCGTGGGCGCGGGCGGCATCATGCTCCCCAACCACTCGCCGCTCGTCATCGCCGAGCAGTTCGGCACGCTGGAGACGCTGTATCCCGGTCGCATCGACCTGGGCCTGGGCCGCGCTCCCGGAACGGACCAGCGCACCGCCTCCGCCCTGCGGCGCAGCCGCGTGGACTCCTCCGACGCGTTTCCCCAGGACGTCGCCGAACTGCAGGCCTACTTCCAGGAGCCGGAGCCCCATCAGGCCGTGCGCGCCGTGCCGGGCATGGGCCTCAAGGTGCCGCTGTGGCTGTTGGGCTCCAGCCTCTTCAGCGCGCAGCTCGCCGCCGCAATGGGCCTGCCCTTCGCGTTCGCCTCGCACTTCGCGCCGCAGCAGATGATGACCGCCCTGCGCCTGTATCGCAGCCAGTTCCGCCCGTCCGAGGTCCTCCAGAAGCCCTACGCCATGCTCGGCATCAACGTCTTCGCCGCCGACACCGAGGCCCAGGCCCAGCGCCTCTTCACGTCGCTGCTGCAAGCCTTCGTCAACCTGCGGCGCGGCCGGCCGGGACTGCTTCCAGCCCCCGTGGAAACCATGGACGGGCGCATCACCGAGTATGAGCTGGCGGAGGTCGAGTCCATGCTCGCGTGCTCCATCGTCGGCGACCCCGAGCAGGTGGGAGAGGGACTGCGCTCCTTCATCGCCGAAACCCAGCCCGACGAACTCATGGTCACCGCGCAGATCTTCGACCACACCGCGCGACTGCGCTCCTACGAACTGCTCTCCCAGGTCCACGCCCGGCTGTCCGACGACGCGAGACCCGCGCCCACCACGGGCGGGTGAGGCGCCCTGGCGTTCGGGGGCGCCTTGATGCAGCGGAGATTTGTGACAGCAGATTTCGGGCGTGGGAGGGACTTCATCGGAAGTCAGGGCTTATGCATGATGCTGGAGTTCCATCTCTGGCTCAGGAGTCCCCCATGAACGCCCCCCGAATCCTCGCCGCGCTGACCGCCTGCTTCTCCCTGTCCCTCCTGGCTTGCGGAGGAGGCGAGCCGACGGCGGACGCCCCCGAGACGCAGGCCCCCGTGAGCAGCGTGGAGCAGGGCATCGGCTACCCGCCGTCCTGCGCGAGCGGCGACACGCTCATCTACTGGGTGGAGAACGTGCAGGCCTGCGTCCTGAAGTGCGGGTCGACGCGTCTGCCCGGTCAGCCGGCGACGCAGTACGCGGCCTGTCAGTCGAACATCTCGGGGACGAGGACGCTCATCAACGTGCGTCACTGCATCCCCGGCTGTAGCCTTGAGTAGTCGTTGCTCCGCGCGCTGACCTGGCGCTCCCCGGTCCGCTCCGATGCGTGGCTCCCTCGCGGGCCACGCCTTTGCGTGAGCGGACTTGGGTGGGACGCCTTCCGCTACTCGGAGACGTCCGGTGGCAGCATCTGGCGGCACCGCGCCATGCCACGCTGTGCATCGGCGAGCCGCGGATAGTCCCGTGACACGGCCCCGTAGAGCTTGATGGCCTCCTCGCAGTTGCCCTGTTCCTCGCGCGCGCGGGCCCGTGACAGCCGCTTCGTCACGTCTTCAATCTTGCCTCCCAGCTCCGCGAGCTTCGGCTCGACGGAGTCCAGGCCCATGCTCTTGGCCAGCGCGAACTTCTCCGAGGCCTTGGCCAGCTCCCCGTTCGTGAAGTCGTCGCCGATATCGATGAGTCGATCCAGCGCGCGCTCCTTCTGACGCTCCAGGGCCGAATCGCCCGCTCCCGCCGCGACACCCTCGGTGGGGGGCGGGGCATGCTCCGCGCTGGGCTCGTGGGGCGGGGGGCCTTCCTCGGCGGGTGGTGGGCCTCGAGGGGGCGGGGGACGCGGAGGCGGAGGATGGGGAGGCGGGTGCCCCAGGTCTCCCATCCCGTGGGGGCCCGGAGGTCCCTGGCCGTCACCCGGAGGCGGGCCCCGCAGGGCAATCACGCCGAAGCCACCGGCGAGCAGCGCGCCCGCGACGCTCAGGGCCAGCACCCAGCCGGGGCGACCGCTCGGTGGCGGCGCGTAGGGAGAGGCCGCGTGCGCCGTCTTGTCGAACCCGTCGCGCGCCGTGAGTTGCGGAAGCTCGGGCATTCCTGGCGCGGGCTGCGTGAGCTGGATGGGCGCCACGCGGCCCGTGTTGTAGAGGCCCGGGTCGATGGGGGGCGGCGTCGACACGGCGGCGCCGCGCAACATCGTGTCCTCGGTGCCGTCGCCGTAGAGCATGGTGCCCGGCGAGGACTCCTCGGCCGCGCCTGGCTTCACCACGGGGCTGACGCCGCTGATGGCGGGCCGACCGGACAGGGTGGGCAGCGCGTTGCTCAGGTCCGCGGCGAACGCCTCCATCGTCATGTAGCGCTCCACGCGCTTCTTCGCGGTGGCCTTCTGGATGACCGCGTCGAGCGCGGGCATGTCCAGGTCCGGCACCACGTCCACCAGCCGGGGAATGGGCTGGTGCACCTGCTTCTGCATGATGTCCGCGACGCTCGTGCCGTCGAACGGCTGCACGCCGGTGAGCAACTCGAAGAGCACCACGCCCACCGCGTAGATGTCCGCGCGCGCGTCCACGTCCTGGCCCATGGCCTGCTCGGGGGACATGTACCGGGGTGTGCCGGCCACCGCGCCCTGCGCCGTGAGACGCGTGGCCCCGTCGGCGATGCGGGCGATGCCGAAGTCCAGCACCTTGACGTGCCAGCCGCGCATGCCCTGCCGGACCATCACGTTCTCCGGCTTGAGGTCCCGGTGCACCACGCCGCGCGCGTGCGCGTACGCCAGCACGTCCGCGACCTGGAGGATGATGTCCCCGGCTTCATGGAGGCTCAGCCGGCCCACGTTCGCGAGCAGGCGCTTGAGGTCATCACCCTCCACGTACTCCATGGAGATGTAGAGGCTGCCCTCCTCGTCCTGGCCGAAGTCGTGCAACGTCACCGCGTTGGGGTGCCCCACGCGGGCGTAGCTCTTCGCCTCGTTGAGGAAGCGCCGCGCGACGTCCGGGTCCAACGACAGGCCGCTGTTGAGGAACTTCATCGCGACCTGCTGGCCAATGCCCACCTGCTCCGCCAGGTACACGGAGCCCATGCCGCCCTGGCCCAACCGCTTGAGCACGCGGTAGCGGCCCGCCACCGTGCGGCCCAGCATCCGGTCCACCTGCGGCGCGACCTTCAGCTGCTCGGTGCTTCCACAGCTCGGGCAGGCGCCGCCCCAGGTGTCGTGCTCCGTCTCGCACCGCTGACAGATGAAGAGGGCCATCCAAGTCCTTCCTGACCGCGAGGTGGGTGCGACGTCAGCGTGACGGGGGCGCGGCGTAGCGCTGGAAGAGCAGGCGCTCCAGCTCGCGCGCGCCGTCCTCCTTCGACGTGCGCTGCGCCACCGCCGCGCGGAGCAGGTCCGTGCGGGGGTCCTCCGGCAGCTCCGCCTCCATCACCGCCAGGGCACCTCTCAGGTCCCCCGCGCGCTGGAGCGCCGCCGCGCGCCACACCCGGTACTCCGTCACGCCCGGCGCCGCCGAGGCCGCCTTCGCGAACAGCCCCTCGGCGCTCTTGGAGTCATTGCCCTGGAGCGCAACCAGTCCCTCCAGGAACAGGCCCTGCGCGGGCGCCTGGGGCGCGGCTTCTCCCGAGTCCTTCGCCCAGTCCAGCAGCTCCCGGCCGGTGCGCAGTTGCTCCGTCGTCAGCGCCTCGCCCTTCAGCGCGCGCTGGTGCACGTCCTCCGCGGAGGCTCGGCTCGCGGTGCTCAGGCGCGTGCCCATCTCCGCCAGGTCCACGCCCAGGTAGTCCGCGGTCACCAGGGTGCGCAGTTGCTCGCCCGCGCCCGCCGGGCCCGCGAGCGTGCCGGCCTCCAGCGCCTCGAAGAAGTCGGCCTTCAGCTCCACGTGCCGCGCGGTCATGTCCGCCGGCACCGGGCCCTTCTTCTTCTTCTTGCGCGCGGCCTTGAGCTGGCGCTCGCACAGCTCCAGCTCGCCCTTCGCCTTGGGACGCTCCTGGATGTCCGGGGCGCTCTTGAGCCAGGCGCGATACGCGGCGCACGCGCCCGCCGTCTCCTTGGCCCCCATGCGCGCGCGGCCCAGGCCCAGGTAGGCGGGCAGCAGCGAGGGATTGGCGCGCGTGGCCTGGAGGAACACGCGCGAGGCCTCCGCGTACTTGCGCTTGTTGTAGAGCTTCGTGCCCTCGGCGACGAGCGCGTCGGCGTTGCCCACCGAGGGGCCCACGAGCGGCGCGGCGCTGGCCGTGCCCCACACCAAAAGCGCGCACGTCAGCAGCAGTCGACGCGACTCAGAACGCATAGCCCACCCCTCCACGGAAGTTGCTCGTCCCGGCGATCTTCCCCAGCAGCGAGAAGCCCCGCTGGTACGCCACGGAGGCGTACAGCCCCTCGTAGACGAAGACTCGCGCGGAGGCCTGTCCGGACGCGTGCAGGTCCAGCGCGTAGAGGCCGTCCTCGAAGCGGGGCGAGTTGCCGGAGCCGTCGTCCTCCTCCTTCGCGAGCGCGCCGCGCAAATCGAGACCCGCCTGGATGGCGAAGGACACCGGGCCCAAAACGTATCTCAGTTGCGGTTGCAGTGCTCGCAGCGACACCATCTGGACCTTGGTGTCGACCTGCGTGAGCCCGGCCACGTTCGGGTTCTGCACGTCCTGCGGGACGTTGACGCCCATCGTCCAGACGTCGCCGGTGGAGTACCAGGTGGCGCCCACCAGCATGACGCCGAAGTACTGGCCGTAGCGTCCGTACTCCAGGCCCAGCCCTCGCAGCCGCCGCGAGCCCGGCGCGCGCACGCCGTTGCCGCGCACGTCGCTCAGCCCGCCCTCCGTCTTCACCGGCTGCGCGGTCAGTGTGTCGGACGTGAGGCTGGTGAACTCGTAGGCCGCCTCCAGGTAGCTCTGCCGCGCCATGGTGGCCTCCTGCCGCCGCTTCATGGCCAGCTTGAAGGCCTGCATCGACGTGGGCTTCAGCTCCCGCTCCAGCGTGTACGTCGCGCCCGGGGCAATCTCCGCCTGGACTTCCTGCGGCTCGTAGCCCTCGCGCGCCAGTCGCAGGGTGCGTGAGCCGGGTTGGATGCCCTGGTCCACCGCGTCCTTGCCCACCACGGCGCCGTCCACGGAGATCTCCGTGCCCTCCGGCAGGACCTTCACCACCAGCCGCGCGGGCACCTTCTCCAGGGCCGGCCGCAGCTTCACCTGCTCGCGCGAGCCCACCACGCGCGTCTCTTCCCTGGGCAGGTGCGAGGCCAGCTCGAAGCGGAACGTGTGCTCGCCGGGCAGCACCTCCGTGGCGTAGGGCGTGACGCCCATCTTCACGCCGTCGATGAACACCGTGGCGCCCGCGGGCACCGACACCGCTTCCACCAGCGCGTTGAGGGACAGGAACTTCACCAGCACACCGGCCAGGGCCTTCTCGAAGGCGGGGTTGCTCGTCTCCGCCTCCGCGCGCGCGCCGCTCTCCGAGCGCACGCTGACGGCGCGGAAGCGGTAACCGGCGTCGTCCTGGCCCACCCGCACCAGCACCACGCGCTCCAGGCCGAGCGACGCCAGATAGGTCCCCAGGGGCTCCCGACACCGGGCGCCGCCGGCCAGACAGCCCAGGTCTCCTTCCCGGCCCTGGAGGTGCGAGGCCAGCGCCCCCACGCCGACGACCTGTCGAGGCTTCACGTCCCCCGGCAGCAGGCCGGTGATGCCTTCCTCGGTCCGCTTCACCAGGGCGTCCTGCCCTGGATACATGGGCTGGATGAGCCAGAGGGTGTGGGCCGGGGCCTCGGCGCGGGCTTCCGGTGAAGCGCCGGGTGTCGCGCTGGCGACCAGCGCCAGGCTGACACTCAGGAGAGAGGCGACGAACATTGCGTCCTCGGGGCGGGCTGAGGCGGTGAGGTCCCGTCTGCCCGGGTAGGGCGGAAAACGGGCGCCGGGTGTTTTTTACCGGATGAAATGTTTTTCAGGAAGACGGCCCCCCGAGGGTGGAGCGGCCAGGGAGGCTGCCCATTGGGGCAGGGGCGCCACCGAGGGTCCGTATGGCCATCTTCCCCAGGACTTACATGGATGAGGGGGCGAGATGGTCTTGCCAGGCAAGGGCATGGGGTGGTGGGAGTTCTTCAAGATCCTGAAGGACGAGTGGAAACGCGACGATGTCAGCGACGTCGCGGGGGCCTTGACGTTCCGCGCCATCCTGGCGCTGTTCCCCTTCCTCCTGTTCCTCGTGTCGCTGGCGGGCGTCATCATCGACCCCAACCAGGCCCAGGTGCTCATCCAGGAATTGGGGAAGGTGGCGCCCAAGGAGGTGACGACCATCCTGGGGCAGCGCATCCAGTCGCTGGCGGACAGCAACCCGGTGGGGCTCTTGACGGTGGGTGGTGTGGGCGCCATCTGGGCGGCCTCCGGGGGCATCGTCGCGTTGATGGACGCACTGAACACGGCCTACGGCGTCGAGGAAACGCGGCCGGTCTGGAAGCTTCGGCTCATCGCGGTGACGACGACGCTGGTGGCGGCGGCGGTGGCCATCTTCGCGGCGCTGGCGGCCGTGGCGACGCCCGCGCTGGCCAGCAAGCTGCCGGACCCCGCGTCCACGGTGGCGCTGTGGCTGCGGCTGCCCGTGGCGGGCCTGCTGATGATGTTCCTGTGGGCGGTGCTCTATTACGTCCTGCCCAACGCGAAACAGAAGTTCCGCTTCATCACCCCGGGCTCCGTGGTGGGCGTGCTCATCTGGGTGGCGGCGTCGTGGGCCTTCTCCAAGTACGTGGCCAACTTCGGCAAGTACGACGTGAACTACGGCGCCATCGGTGGCGTCATCGTGCTCCTGCTGTGGATGTGGCTGTCCTCGCAGGTGGTGCTGCTGGGCGCGGAGATCAACTCCATCCTCGAGCAGCGCTCGCCGGAGGGGAAGGCGCCGGGACAGCACGTGCCGGGGCAGGGCAAGGCCGTGCTGGCGACCAAGTCGGAGCTGGAGCAGGGCGGGGCGGACATCCCTGGCGCTCGGGACTTCCGTCCGGCGGTGGACCCGGCGACGGGCCAGGGCCTCGCCAGCGACGCGCCCCCGAAGCTCCAGCAGACGCCGTTGGCCGCCGCCGCGAAGTGGGCCGCGGGCCTGGGCCTGGGCGTCTTCTTCCTGCGGCGAAACACCGGTCGCTGAGCCTCGACGCATTGAATTCGCAGGTCTGCTCCCGGGCCCTGGCTCCCGCGCCCCTGGAGGGTGCTGGGGAGGAGCTGCTCTTCCCCGGGGCGAGTCTCCTCCGGGGACATTGACTCGGCCGACGACGAGGCGGCTGACATCAGAATCCTCGGCGTCGCGAGTCCTTGAGTCCCAGGAACGGACGCTCACGGAGGCCGTCCTCGGTTTGAATATTTCCCGGGGCTCAGCCATGTGTCGGCTGGGTGTGTCACTCTCAGGCGTCGCACGTCGCCGTCGCCCCCTCCGACAGCCCCGTTATCCGTTCCCCCCGCTCAGCGGGGCGTGGACGCGCATGCCATGGATATTTGATGTCTCGGACTGTGTTGTTCCTCATCCGCCCCTTGTCGGCATTGCTCTGCCTGGGGGTTCTCACGAGTGCATGTGGCGACGCGGGGTCGGGCCCCGGGCCGATGCCGCCCGGGTCTACGGACACCGTCGCGCCCACCACCGTGGCCTCTCCGGCGGGGGGACTCTTCAACAGCCCGCGCACGGTGACGCTCACCTGTGCTGACGGGACGGGCTCCGGCTGCGAGGCCACGTACTACACGTTGGATGGCAGTGCTCCGACGACGCGGTCCATCCGCTACTCGGACTTCGTCATGGTGGAGGCCAGCGCCACGCTGCGCTTCTTCTCCGTGGACCGGGCGGGCAACAGCGAGAGCGCGCGCTCGGCGGAGTTCGTGGTGGACGTGGACCCTCCGGTGGTCTCCGCGTCTCCGGGTTCGGGTACCCACGATGCTCCGCTCATCGTGACGCTGACGTGTGATGACGGCACGGGCTCCGGCTGCTCTCGCATCCACTACACGCTGGACGGCGCTGTCCCTTCGGAGACGTCTCCCCTCTACTCGGTCCCGCTCACGTTGATTGCCGGCGCGCGGCTGCGCTTCATCGCCATGGACCGCGCAGGCAACGCGTCGCGGGAGGGCACGGAGCTCTACTCGTTCGACAAGGGCGGGCCTGCCTCCGCCGCCACCCCTCGGGGTGGGCCGTTCGCCGGTCCGATGCAGGTGGTGCTCACGTGTGATGACTCGGGCGGTTCCGGCTGTGCCAGCACCCGCTACACGTTGGATGGCACGGCGCCGACGCTGGATTCGCCCGTGTACGCAGGCCCGCTCCAACTCACCACCACCACCACGGTGCGCTTCTTCTCCATGGACACGGAGGGGAACCGCGGGGACCTGGTCATCGAGACGTATGTCATCGATACCGCGCCGCCCACCGCGTCCGCGACGCCTCGGGGTGGCACCTACTCCTCGGCGCAGTCCGTGACGCTGAGCTGCGAGGACACCGGGAGCGCCGGCTGCGTTGCGCTGCACTTCACGACGGATGGCACCTCTCCCACGACCGTCTCCGCGCGCTATGGGCAACCCCTGGCGCTCTCGTCGTCGACGACGCTGCGCTTCCTCGCGGTGGACAGTGCTGGGAACCTTGGCCCCGTGGTCTCGGAGGCGTACGTCATCGATACCGTGCCGCCCACCGCGTCCGCGACGCCTCGGGGTGGCTCCTACTCCTCGGCGCGGTCCGTGACACTGAGCTGTGACGACACGGGGGGCTCCGGCTGCTCCGCGCTGCACTTCACGACGGATGGAACCTCTCCCACGACCGCCTCCGCGCGCTATGGGCAACCCCTGGCGCTCTCGTCGTCGACGACGCTGCGCTTCCTCGCCGTGGACAGTGCTGGGAACCTTGGCCCCGTGGTCTCGGAGGCGTACGTCATCGATACCGTGCCGCCCACCGCGTCCGCGACGCCTCGGGGTGGCACCTACTCCTCGGCGCAGTCCGTGACGCTGAGCTGCGAGGACACCGGGGGCTCCGGCTGCTCCGCGCTGCACTTCACGACGGATGGTTCCTCTCCCACGACCGCCTCCGCGCGCTACGTGCAGCCCCTGGCGCTCTCGTCGTCGACGACGCTGCGCTTCCTCGCCGTGGACGGCGCTGGAAACCTCGGAGCCACGGTCTCGGAGGCGTACGTCATCGATACCGTGCCGCCCACCGCGTCCGCGACGCCTCGGGGTGGCACCTACTCCTCGGCGCAGTCCGTGACGCTGAGCTGCGAGGACACCGGGGGCGCCGGCTGCTCCGCGCTGCACTTCACGACGGATGGCACCTCTCCCACGACCGCCTCCGCGCGCTACGCGCAGCCCCAGGCGCTCTCGTCGTCGACGACGCTGCGCTTCCTCGCGGTGGACGGTGCCGGAAACCTCGGTGCCACGGTGACGGAGACCTATTCCATCATGCTGGCCCCGACCACCGTGGCTCAGCCCGAGGGCGGCCTCTTCCGGACCACGCAGACGGTGACGCTCGTGTGCACCGACGGCGCGGGCCTCGCCTGTGCGGGGACCTGGTACACGCTGGACGACAGCGAGCCGACGCCGACGACGGGAACTCCGTATACCGGCCCCATCTCGCTGTCCTCCACCACGCGCCTTCGCTTCGTGTCGAGGGATTCGGTGGGCACCCTGGAAGCGTCCCGCCTCCAGGTCTACACCTTCGACGTGACGGCCCCGCTCACGCAGGCCGAGCCTCCCGGAGGCACGTTCAACGGCCCCGTCACCGTGCGGCTCACGTGCACGGATGCGCCCGCGGGCTGCCGTGAGACGCGCTACACCCTGGACGGCACGGCGGTCTCGAGCAGCTCGCCGCTGTACACCGCGCCCATCGTCCTCGGGCGGAACACCACCGTGAACTTCAAGTCGGTGGACAACGTCGGGAACGAGGAACCGGGGCGGCAGGAGATCTACACGTTGCCCGATGTGGCCAACAACGCCTCGTCGCAGATTGATTGGCTGCGTGGCGCGGCGGACGGCGCCCAGCCCATGCTGCCCATCAATGGAGCCATCGTCACCTTCGTCAAGCCGGGCGTGGGCGACCCCACGAGTGATGGCCCGGGCATCTTCCTCCAGGCGAAGCAGGAGGGGCCGGCCATCTTCGTGTCGGTGAACCCCGCCGGACTCGTCCCGCCTCCAGTGGCGGGTGACTGGGTGAGTGTCCGGGTGAATCACCTGCGCACCGTGAACGGCCTGCGCCGCGCGAGCATCGACACCAGCAGCTACGCCGTGCTCGCCAAGAACTTCCCCGTGGCGACGCTGGCCCAGGAGGTGAGTTCCGTCGATCTGCCCCTCGTGCGGGACATGTTCGACTCCGAGCTCATCTCGCTGCAAGGCGTCATCAACGGCGCCTTCACTCCCTCCGGCACGGGCCATATCCAGGCGCCCTTGACGACGTCGGCCATCCCCGTGGGCTCCTCCAGCGCGGCCCAGTTCCGTCTGCGCATGGTGGCGACGGTGAACGACACGGTGGAGCTGACTCCTGGTTGCACGGTCTCTCTCACTTCACCCCTGTGGCACTACGTGTCCGCCTCGGCGTCGACGCAGCCCTCCCTCTGGGTCCCCGAGCAACTCACCTCGCAGACGTGCCCGTCCCCGGCTGTCATCGAGACGAAGGCCCTGAGCGCGACGAGTGTCCTGGTGCGGTTCGACCGGCGCCTGGATGCGAGCAGTCTCCTGGGGAGCGGTGCCCAGTTCTCCATCACAGCCCTCTCCGCGCTCGCCGTCACGGGCGCGACGCTCCAGTCGCCCACGGAGGTGGTCCTCACCACGGCGCCGCAGACTCCCCGCCAAGGCTATGACCTCAAGGTCGCCTCGACGCTGAGGGACAGGAGGGGCGTCGGCGTGCAGGCGCCGACAAACAGCGGTTTCTTCCAAGGCTTCTCGATCTCCGCGCGCCTGCGCATCACCGAAGTCGCGCCCAACATGACGGGCGGCCGCGACCTCGTGGAGCTGCGCGTGCTGCAGTCCGGCTCGGTGGGGGGCATGACGCTGTTGCTGGACGGGGGCCCCGCGCCGCTGGCGACGTTCCCCGAGGTGGAAGTGCAGGCCGGCGACGTCATCGTCATGCACCTCAATCCAGACCTCGTGCAGGAGGATGCGGGGCCGCAATCAGAGACGCTCGGGCGCACGGAGTTTCCGCAGGCGGCGTTTCCCGCGAACCATGACTCCGCGTGGGACTTCCACAGCGGCGCCACCGTCAGCCTCCCCACGGGCAACCGGGTGCTGCGTGTGCGGGACGCCCAGGGGGCCGTCCAGGATGGCCTCGCCGTCACGGTTCAAAGCAACACCAGCGCCGGT
This sequence comes from Myxococcus sp. CA040A, assembly GCF_013336725.1. Classification (NCBI taxonomy): domain Bacteria; kingdom Pseudomonadati; phylum Myxococcota; class Myxococcia; order Myxococcales; family Myxococcaceae; genus Myxococcus; species Myxococcus sp. CA040A. Next base: position 128,251 of record NZ_JABUMR010000002.1, read on the forward strand.
TTCCTGGGCGAACTCCAAACGCTCCAGGGTCAGGGCCAGTGGTCACCCACGAACTGTGGCGGTGTCCCCTGCACGTACTCCACGCTCCCCACCGCCTGGAGCGTCTCCGTCAGCTGGTCGTCGGCCTTCGTGTCGACGGGGAAGCAGATCACCCTGGGCCGTGTCACTTCCGTAGACAGCAATAGCGCCTCGGACTGGGCCGTGGGCACGGGGACCTTTGGACTCGTGAATCCCTGAGCCCCAACCGAAGGACTCCTTCGCGGAGGGCCGCCGGAATTTGAAACTTCCGCGAGGCTCCGCTATCAGGCGGTGGTGCGTGCCATCCACGGATGGCACACGGCGCCGTTCCCTCCCCCGACAGCCCCGATATCCGTTCCTCCCCGTTCGCGGGGAGTGGACGCGCATGCCATGGATTCGCGATGCCTCGGTTTGTGTCGTTCTTCTCTCGTTCCCTGTGGGGAGTGCTCTGCACGTTGGTGCTGACGAGCGCGTGCGGCGGAGGAGGCTCGGATCCCGTCCCCACGCCCCCCGGGCCCACGGACACCGTCGCGCCCACCACCGTGGCCTCTCCAGCGGGGGGCCTCTTCAACAGCCCTCGCACGGTGACGCTCACCTGTAATGACGGGACGGGCTCCGGCTGCGAGGCCACGTACTACACTTTGGATGGCAGTGCTCCGACGACGCGGTCCATCCGCTACTCGGACTTCGTCATGGTGGAGGCCAGCGCCACCCTGCGCTTCTTCTCCGTGGACCGGGCGGGCAACAGCGAGAGCGCGCGCTCGGCGGAGTTCGTGGTGGACGCGGACCCTCCGAAGGTCACCATGTCGCCGGGCTCGGGGATTTATGGCGTTCCGCTCGTCGTCACGCTGACGTGTGACGACGGCACGGGCTCCGGCTGCGCCCGAATCCACTACACGCTGGACGGCGCCATCCCCCTGGAGACCTCGCGACTCTATACGACGCCGCTCACGTTGCTGGCCGGCGCACGGCTGCGCTTCATCGCCCTGGACCGGGCAGGCAACGCCTCCGCGCCGGGAGCCGCGCTGTATACCGCCGACATGACCGGGCCGGACTCCGTCGCCACGCCTCGGGGGGGACTGTTCGCCGGCCCGACACAGGTCGCGCTCGCGTGCAATGACGCGGGGGGCTCCGGCTGTGCTCGCATCCACTACACGCTGGATGGCAGGACGCCGACGATGGACTCCCCGGCGTACGGCGGCCCTCTTCAGCTCACCAACACCACCACGGTGGTGTTCGTCGCCGTGGACGTGGTGGGAAACCTTGGCGAGCTGGGCATCGAGACGTACGTCATCGACACCGTGCCGCCCACCGCCTCAGCGACGCCTCGGGGTGGCGCCTATTTCTCGGCGCAATCCGTGACGCTGCGCTGCGAGGACACGGGGGGCTCCGGCTGCTCCGCGCTGCACTACACGACGAACGGCACCGCGCCGGGCACCACCTCACCGCGCTACACGGAGCCGCTGGCGCTCTCGGCGACGACGACGCTGCGCTTCCTCGCGGTGGATGGCGTGGGAAACGTCAGTCCCTCGGTGACGGAGACCTATTCCATCCTGGTGGACCCGACGGCGCCCACCACCGTGGCACAGCCCGAGGGGGGCGTGTTCCGGACCCAGCGGACGGTGACGCTGGCGTGCGGCGACGGCGCGGGCAGCGGCTGCGCGGGGACCTGGTACACGCGGGACGACAGCGAGCCGACTCCGACGACGGGGACTCCGTACACCGCGCCCCTCACGCTCTCCGCCAACACGCGCCTGCGCTTCGTGTCGAGGGATGTCGCCGGCAACCTGGAAGCATCCCGCCTCCAGGTCTATACCTTCGACGTGTCGGCCCCGCTCACGCAGGCCGAGCCGCCTGGAGGCACGTTCAACGGCCCCGTCACCGTGCGGCTCACCTGCGCGGATGCACCCGCGGGGTGCGGTGAGACGCGCTACACGCTGGACGGCACGGCGGTCTCGAGCAGCTCGCCGCTGTACACCGCGCCCTTCGTGCTCGCGCGCAACACCACCGTGAACTTCAAGTCGGTGGACAACGTCGGGAACGAGGAGCTGGGGCGGCAGGAGATCTACACATTGCCCGACGTGGCCACTGTCGCGTCGCAGCAGATCGCCACCGTGCGTGCCGCGGCGGATGGCAACGTGCCGAGACTGCCCATCGACGGCGCCATCATCACCTTCGTCAAGCCCGGGGTGGGCAACCTGACGAATGACGGCCCGGGCATCTTCCTTCAGGCGAAGCGCGAGGGACCGGCCCTGTTCGTGGAGTTGAACCCCTCCGCGGTTTCGCCTCCTCCGGTGGCGGGAGACTGGGTGGGCGTCCGCGTGCTCAATGTGCGCACCGGCAACGGCCTGCGCCGCGCGACCATCGACCCCAGCAGCTACACCGTGTTCGCCAGGGACTTCCCCGTGCAGACGCTGGCGCAGGATGTGAGCGCCATCGACCTGCCCATGGCTCTGGAAAACTTCGAGTCCGAGCTCATCTCCCTGCGCGGCGTCATCAGTGGCCCCTTCTCCGCCTCGGGCACGGACCACCTCCAGGCGCCCCTGACGACGGTGGGCGTCCCCGCGAACTCGTCCAGCGCCGCCCAGCTCCGGCTGCGCATGGTGGCGACGGTGAACGACTCGCTGGAGCTGGTGCAGGGCTGCGACGTCTCGCTCACCTCTCCGCTGTGGCGTTTCGGGACGGTCTCCGCGTCGACGCAGCCTTCCCTCTGGGTTCCCGAGCAGCTCACCGCGCAGACGTGTCCGCCCCCGAAGGTCCTCGGGGCGTTCGCGCTCTCCTCGACGACCGTCCTGGTGCGCTTCGACCGGCGGCTGGATGCGGGCAGCCTCCTGGGCAGCGGTGCGCAAATCACCATCCCCGGGCTCTCCGTCACCGGCGCGACGCTGCAGTCGCCCAAGGAGGTGGTCGTCACCACGCCGCCGCAGACTCCGCGAGGCAGCTACAGCGTCCAGGTCGCCGCGACGCTGCGGGACCTCAAGGGGGACGGCGTGCAGGCGCCGAACAACACCGCCTCCTTCCGGGGGTTCGCGACGCCCGCGCGGCTGCGAATCACGGAGGTTGCTCCCAACATGTCGTTCAACCGCGACCTGGTGGAGTTGGTCGTGCTCCAGTCCGGACCGGTGACGGGCATGACCCTGATGCAGGACGGGGGCTCCGAGCCGCTCGCGACGTTCCCCGACGTGGAGGTGCAGGCCGGCGACGTCCTCGTCATGCACCTCAACCCGGACCCCGTGGGCGAGGCGGGGCCCCGTTCGGAGCTGAGCGGGCCCATGGAGCATCGCCGGATGCTGTATCCCGCGACGCATGACACCGCGTGGGACTTTCACAGCGGCGCCACCTTCAGCCTCCTCCCGGGCAACCGGGTGCTGCGCGTGCTGGACCCCTTCGGCGCCACGCAGGACGGCCTCGCGGTCTCCATTGGGACCAACACCTTCGCTGGCTTCCTGACGGACCTCGCGCTGCTCCAGTCCCTGGGCCAGTGGATACCCGCGACGTGTGGCGGTGCCCCCTGCACGTACTCTTCCGCCCCTTCCGCCTGGGACATCACCGTCGCCTGGGCGCCGGCCTTCGCGTCGGCTGGAAAGCAGACGACCCTGCGCCGTGTCACCGCTGGAGACACCCACGCGGCCGGAGACTGGGCCGTGGGGACGGGTAGCTTTGGACTCGTGAATCCCTGAGTCCCGGGGCTCCCAGCGGACGAGCAGCCCGGCAGTCGGGGAATGCCGGGTTGCACGCCGTCAGGGCGGGCGATAGGTAACCATCGGAGTCTCCATTCCAGCCCGGAGGGTGAGTGAACAGCCGATTCACCATGGCGGCGCACATCGTCGCGATGCTCGCGAAGTGCTCCGGTGACGCGGCCGGTCCGCTGACGTCCGAGGCGATGGCGCGCAGCATCCAGACGAACCCCGTCGTGGTGCGGCGGCTCTTGGGAGACCTGGCTCGCTCGGGGCTGGTGGAGACGAAGCGGGGCGTTCGCGGAGGCGTGACGCTGGCCCGGCGCCCCGAGGACATCACCCTTCGGGACATCTACGAGTCGGTGGAGGAGGGCGCGGAGCTGTTCGGCAGGCACCCGGTGGGGCCCGCTCCGGACTGCGCCATTGGCCCCTGCGTGGCCGACTACCTGGAAGGTGTCTTCGGCCGCGCGGAGGCCGCGCTGAAGCAGAGCCTGGAAGGCACCACCGTGGCCCAGATGTCCGCGGACCTCAACGCCCGCTTCCTCGCGCTCAACCCGCCGGAGAAGACGGGCTGAGCGACAGGCGGGCCCTTCACGTCAGCGGCGCTGGGCCGCGACGGCCGCGTGCTTCTCGCGGAACTCCGCGTAAGGGCCGTTGAAGTCGAGCACCTCGCGGCCCGCCTCGAGCGACCAGATGCGCGTGGCGACCTCGGAGATGAGCTCCTGGTCGTGCGTCACGACGATGACGGTGCCCTCGTACTTCTGGAGGCCCTCGGCGAGCGCGGAGATGGACTCCAGGTCCAGGTGGTTGGTGGGCTCGTCGAGCACGAGGACGTTGTCCTGCATGATCATCAGCTTGGACAGCAGCAGGCGCACCGTCTCACCACCGGAGAGGGTGTCGGTGTTCTTCATCCGCTCCTCGCCGGAGAAGAGCATCCGGCCGAGCACGCCGGAAATCTCTTCGTTGGTGAGCTTGTCGTGCAAGTCGCGCAGCCAGCCGAAGCAGGTGGTGCCCTTGCGCACGACGCCGTGGTGGTCCTGCGGCAGGTAGCCGACGGAGGCCTGGTGGCCCCAGCCAATCTTGCCGGTGTCCGGCTCGAGCTGCCCGGCGAGCATCCTCACCAGGGTGGACTTGCCCACGCCGTTGCGGCCGATGACACAGACGCGCTCGCCCTTGCACACCAGCGCGTTGAAGGGGCGGATGACGGGCACGCCGTCGAAGGACTTGCTGATGCCCTCCACCATGAGCGTCTGCTTGCCGCTGACGACCTTCTGGTCGAAGCGGATGAACGGCCGCGCGATGTTGGAGCGCTTGAGGTCGTCCGACTTCAGCTTGTCGATCTGCTTGATGCGGCTCTGCACCTGCGAGGCGCGGGTGCCGGCGTGGAAGCGCGCCACGAAGTCCTGGAGCTGGGCGATCTTCTTCTTCTTCTCCTCGGTCTCGGACTCCACGCGGGTGCGCAGCTGGGACTTCTGCCGCACCATGTCGTCGTAGCCACCGTTGTACTGGATGATGGCCTCGTAATCGATGTCCGCGATGTGCGTGCAGATGGAGTTGAGGAAGTGCCGGTCGTGGCTGATGGTGATGAGCACGCCCTCGTACTCGTGCAGGAAGTTCTCCAGCCAGCGGATGGAGTCGATATCGAGGTTGTTCGTGGGCTCGTCGAGCAGCAGCCCCTCGGGCTTGCCGAACAGCGCCTGGGCGAGCAACACGCGCAGCTTGAGGCCGCCGGTCAGCTGCCGCATGGGGCCCTCATGGAAGGCCTCTTCGATTCCCAGGCCCGCCAGCAGCGTGGCCGCGTCGCTCTCCGCCGAGTAGCCATCCTCCTCGGCGATGACGCCCTCCAGCTCGCCCAGCCGGTTGCCGTCCTCGTCGGTGATGTCCGACTTGGCCAACAGCTTGTTCTTCTCCGACATGGCCGCCCACAGGGGCAGGTTGCCCATGAGCACGACGTCGAGGACGCGTTCCTCCTCGTAGCGGAAGTGGTCCTGGCGAAGGATGCCCAGCTTGCGCGGCCGGACGATGTTGCCCATGTCGGCTTCCTCGTCTCCGGCGAGGATCTTCATGAACGTGGACTTGCCCGCACCGTTGGGGCCGGTCAGGCCGTAGCGGCGGCCCGGAGAGAAGGTGACGTTGACCTCCTCGAAAAGCTTCTTGGGCCCGTAGGCCTTGGAGACGTTGATGACGTTGAACATGGCGGGCGCGTTGTAGCGGAATTGACGCGGAGCGGCCAAGGCTGCGTGGAATCGCGACCCATCCGTCTCGCGGTGACCTCATGAAACGCCCGGCAGGCGACGAAAAATGCCCTGAAATGGCGGGGTCTTGAGTCCCCGTCCGGCTGGCAGGCGGGGGGACGGGCGACAGGGGTGGACCATGGGGCGGGGATGACGGGTATAAGGCCCCGCCCATGGCCGTCCGCTTCGAACTCCTCACCACCGACCCCACCGGCGCCCGCGCCGGAGTGCTTCACACCCGGCGCGGCTCCTTCAGCACGCCCATGTTCATGCCGGTGGCGACCCATGCCGCCTTCCGGCATCTGGGCATGGAGGAGGTGAAGGAGACGGGGGCCAGCATCCTGCTGGCGAACACGTACCACCTGATGCTCCGGCCCGGCGCGGAGGTCTTCCAGCGCTTTGGCGGCATCCATTCCTTCATGCAGTGGGATGGGGGCGTGCTCACCGACTCGGGTGGCTTTCAAATCTTCTCCCTGCCGGAGGACCGGCTCATCACGGAGAAGGGCGCGCACTTCCGCAGCTTCTACGACAACAGCCGGCAACTGCTCAGCCCCGAGTCGAGCATCGCCATGCAGCAGTCCATCAACTCCGAAATCATGATGGTGCTGGACGTGTGCATCGACTCGCGCACGGACGAGGCGGGCACGCGCGAGGCGATGGAGCGCACGCACCGGTGGGCGGTGCGCAGCCTGGCGGCGAAGGCCAAGGTGGACACGGGCCAGGCGATGTTCGGCATCGTCCAGGGCGGCGTCTTCCCGAACCTGCGCGACGAGAGCGCGGAGTTCCTGACGAAGCTGCCCTTCGACGGCTTCGCCATTGGCGGGCTGGCGGTGGGGGAGACGAAGGCGGAGCGCGAGTCGATGACGTTGCGCACCACCGCGTCGCTGCCGGCGGACAAGCCTCGCTACCTGATGGGTGTGGGTACGCCGACGGACCTCATCGAGGCGGTGTTGCGCGGCGTGGACATGTTCGACTGCATCATCCCCACGAAGATGGCGCAGCAGGGCTACGCGTACACCTTCCAGGGGCTGGTGCGCATCACCCGCAACGTGTTCCGGCTGGCGGACGAGCCGCTCGACGCCGAGTGCGATTGCTACGTGTGCAAGCGCTACACGCGCGGGTATCTGCATCACCTGATGCGCGGCAAGCACCACCTGGGCTCGCGCTTCCTGTCGGTGCACAACGTGAGGCACTACCAGAAGCTGATGGCCCGCATCCGCGCGGGGATTCTCTCCGGCACCTACGAGCAGGTGGCGCGCGAGCTGAAGGTGGCCATCGCCACGCCCAAGGACCTGAAGGAAGTGGCGAGCGCGAACGAGGTGACGCTGAAGGAAGTCGGATGAGCGAGGAGGCCAACCCGCGCGACGGGGACTTCGAGCTCGTCACGCTGCGCAACGGCTCGCGCGCGGTGCGGCACCTGGGCCATGGCGAGGTGATGCACCCCTCGGTGGGCCCGTGGAAGGAGGCCCTGGGCCTCTACGTGGAGCAGCCACGGCTCGCGGAGCGGCTCTCCCAGGAGGGCCCGCCGCTCGTCATCCACGACGTGGGCCTGGGGGCCGCCACCAACGCGGTGGCCGCGCTGACGTGCGCGCGGGAGTTGGGGGCCGCTCGGCGGCGGACGCTGGAGGTCATCAGCTTCGAGGTGGACCTGGCGCCGCTGCGGCTGGCGCTGGCGGACGCCGCGGGCTTCCCGTTCCTCCAGCCGTTTCGTCAGGCGGCGGAGGCGCTGATGCGCGACGGCGTGTGGGAGGAGGACGGCCTGCGCTGGCGGCTGCACCTGGGAGACGCGGTGCCGTTCCTGGACGGAGCGCTGCCCGTGGCGGACCTGGTGTATTTCGATCCGTTCTCTCCCGCGTCGAACCCGGACATGTGGACCGAGGGCGTGCTCGCGCGGGTGCGCCGGCACTGCCGTGAGGATGGCGAGGGCGCGCTGCTGTTGACCTACAGCGCGGCGACGCCCACGCGGGTGACGCTGCTGTTGGCCGGCTTCTTCGTGGGGGCGGGTGCGTCCACGGGGACCAAGGGTGAGACGACGGTGGCCTCCACGCGGCGCGAAGCGCTGGCATCGCCGTTGGGTACGCGGTGGCTGGAGCGCTGGACGCGCTCGTCGTCCCGGGCGCCCCATGGCGCGACGTTGACGCCCGACGTCGAGGCCCGCGTGCTGGCCCATCCGCAGTGGCGTTGATTCAATCTCCGTGTGAGGGAATGGGCGCTCAATTCCTGCTCATGCAAGTTGATGCACGTGCGAGTGAGAGCGCGTCCCTTGGGACGAGGGTGCAATGGGAGCGGGTGAAGCGAACCGCTAAGAGGTGAGCGTCCGCGGGAGAGTCCAAGGCGGACGAGGAGCCTTCCCATGCGGCCTTTCTCGCAGTCTCGCCTCGCTCCGCTGTTCTCGTCCTTCGTCGCGACCCTGGCGCTGTTCGCGGCGCCCGCGAGCGCGGAGCCGGTGCTGCTGACCTGCCCCGGCATCGTCCAGGCCCAATACTCACCGGGCATGACGAACGCGCCCCGGATGATCACCTCGACGGCGAGCGGGACGTTCGGCCCGTGTGTCGGGGTTCCGTTGTCACTCCTCTCGACCTCATTCGTGGCGGGGGGCATGGGCACGTTGAGCTGCGTGGGGGGCTCGAACCAGCTTGGCGCGCAGCTCAACTGGAGCGACGGTTCGGTCAGCCACCTGGACACGAGCATCCTCATCACCGTCAGGCCCTTGGGCGAGGTGGTGGCGACCTATTCGGGGACGGTGGTGGGCGGACGGTTCCAGGGGGCCAGCGTGCTCATCACGTTCGTGCTCGCTCAGACCCAGGTGCTGGGATGTTTCACGGAGGAGGGCGTCACCGCCACGGTGGGACCGACGGTCCTGACCATCACCGGCTCGTGAGCGGGGGACGCATCGTGGGGGCCTCCAGCCGCTCCGGGAAGTCTGAATACATGGGGGAGTGAGAGCTTGTCCCTTGAGACGAGGGTGCAATGGGAGCGGGTGAAGCGAACCGCTAAGAGGTGAGCGTCCGCGGGAGAGTCCAACGCGGACGAGGAGCCTCGCCATGCGGCCTTTCTCGCATTCTCGCCTCGCCCCGCTTCTCTCCTCCTTCGTCGCGACCCTGGCCCTCTTCGCGGCGCCCGCGAGCGCGGAGCCGGTGCTGCTGACCTGCCCTGGCATCGTCCAGTCCCAATACTCACCGGGCATGACGAACGCCCCCCGGATGATCACCGCGACAGCGAGCGGGACGTTCGGCCCGTGTGTCGGGGTTCCGTTGTCACTCCTCTCGACCTCATTCGTGGCGGGGGGCATGGGCACGTTGAGCTGCGTGGGGGGATCGAGCCAGCTTGACGCGCAGCTCAACTGGAGCGACGGCTCGATCAGCAACGTGAGCGTGAGCATTCTCATCACCGTCAGGCCCTTGGGCGAGGTGGTGGCGACCTCTTCAGGGACGGTGGTGAGCGGACGGTTCCAGGGGGCCAATGTGCTCATCACGTTCGTGCTCGCTCAGACCCAAGTGCTGGGATGTTTCACGGAGGAGGGAGTCACCGCCACGGTGGGACCGACGGTCCTGACCATCACCGGCTCCTGAACGGGGGACGCGTCTTTGGGGCCCGCGTGCGGGCCCATCCGTGGTGTTGATTCAATCCACTGGCGATGGAGGGTGTACTCAATCCCTGTTCATGCAAGGGAATGCATGGGGGAGTGAGAGCGTGTCCCTTGGGACGAGGGTGCAATGGGAGCGGGTGAAGCGAACCGCTAAGAGGTGAGCGTCCGCGGGAGAGTCCAAGGCGGACGAGGAGCCTTCCCATGCCGCTTGTCTTGCGTTCTCGCCGCGCCCCGCTTTTCTCCGCCTTCATCGCGACCCTGGCCCTCTTCGCGGCGCCCGCGAGCGCGGAGCCGGTGCTGCTGACCTGCCCCGGCATCGTCCAGGCCCAATACTCACCGGGCATGACGAACGCGCCCCGGGTAATCACCGCGACAGGGGACGGGACGTTCGGTCCGTGTGTCGGGGTTCCGTTGTCACTCCTCTCGGCCTCATTCGTGGCGGAGGGCACCGGCATGTTGAGCTGCGTGAGCGGCACGAACCGGCTTGACTCGCAGCTCAACTGGAGTGACGGCTCGGTCAGCAACCTGGACACGAGCGTCGTCATCACCGTCAGGCCCTTGGGCGAGGTGGTGGCGACCTATTCGGGGACGGTGGTGGGCGGACGGTTCCAGGGGGCCAGCGTGCTCATCACGTTCGTGCTCACTCAGACCCAGGTGCTGGGATGTTTCACGGAGGAGGGCGTCACCGCCACGGTGGGACCGACGGTCCTGACCATCACCGGCTCCTGAACGGGGGACGCATCTTGGGGGGCTCCGGCCACTCCGGGGCGGCTGGCGGCCCCCGCTGTGAGTGCCTCGCACCCGGTCCACGTGTCCGGGGCGCGAGACAGCGGGCGCGGTTCGCGGTATCCGGACAGGGCCATGAGCAAGGCCCTTCAACTGGATGACTGGGGCGGCACCGGCCCCGTGCTGCACCTGGCGCACGCCAACGGCTTTCCGCCGGGCACCTACCGCAAGCTCATCGAGCGCCTGAAGACGCGCTACCACGTCGTCTCGGTGCGGAGCCGTTGCCTCGTGCCGGGCTCGGACCCGCTGTCCATGCGGACCTGGAACGACATGGCGGACGAGCTGGCGCAGGCCCTGCGCGCCGCCGGGCTGGAAGGCGTCGTCGGCGTGGGGCACAGCATGGGCGGCGTGGCGACGCTGCTCGCGTCCGTGAAGGACCCCGGCCTCTTCCGCGCCATCGTCACGCTGGACCCCGTGTTGTTCTCGGGGATGCGCAAGCTGGCGCTCGACGTGCTGACGCTGCTGGGCCAGCGCAGTCGTGTGCCTCCCGCGAGCTTCGCGTGGCGTCGGCGGGAGCACTGGAACTCTCGCGAGGAGGCCGCCGCGAGCTACCGCAAGAAGCCCCTGTTCCAGAGCTTCGACCCGGAGTGCTTCCAGGACTACCTCACGTACGGACTCACCGAGGCACCCGAAGGCGGGTTCCGGCTGACCATCCCCCGTGCCTGGGAGGCCCGCGTCTTCGAGACGACGCCCGTGGGCATGTGGCGGGCGCTGCGCTCCATCGCGGTGCCCACCCTCATCGTGCGGGGGCGTGACACCCGCACGCTCGCGGAGTCGGCCTTCGCGCGTGCCCGGCGAGTGGTGCCAGGGGCCCGGCTCGAGGAGTTTCCCGGCGGGCACCTCTTTCCGCTGGAGGACCCGGAGGGGTGTGCCCTCCGCATCCTCGCGTTCCTCGACTCGCTGGAAGCGCCCGCCACACAAGCCCGGCAGGCGCGCTGAACACCGCGAGTGCCCTGGCCGGTGGGGCCAGGGGCGTGCTCACCTCGCCGTGTCGTCGACCACCGAGGGAGCCGCCGTGGGCTCCGGCGTTGGCACCGCATCCGGCGCCGAGGGAGGCAACGCGGCCTCCCGCTGAAGGAGCGCCTCGAAGGCATCCACCATGGGGCTGGACGTGGTGCCGTCCACGACGCGCTTCCACTTCCCACCCGGGGCGCGGTGGGAATACCCACCCCAGAGGAGCTTGCCCCGCAGGCCCAGGAAGACCTCCTCGTTGGCGAAGCTCTTGTCCGCTTCCGCCTCCATCATCTCGAGCATCCGGATGCGGTCTCCATCGCTCACCTTCTTCAGGCGAGGGGTCTGCGCGGAGACGACGCGGATGACGTGCTCCTTCACGGAGGCGGAGCTGGCGGAGACCGTCACCGACTGGTGGCCCTGCTCCTCGAACGCGGACTGAATCGTGGTCTCCACGGCCAGGTCCTCGGCCTGGGCCTCGAAGCGCTGGTCGAAGCCCTGCCTGCCCGCCCGCTGCTCCTGTTGCTGGGAAGAACCGCTCGAGTCACCGGTGCCGAGAGAGACCACCGCGTTGACGAGGGGAAAGCCCACACAGCAGAACGCCAGCGCGGCCACCGGGAACAGGCCGCCCATCCGGTGCAGCAGCGGCGCCACCGGCACGGGGCCGACCTGTTGCTCCGGCACCTCCGTGTGCAGGTTGCAGCGCCCGCAGATTCGCACGTACTTCGTTCCCAGCGAGAAGAGGGGGAACCAGAAGACGTGAATCACCCGGTAGTGACGCTGCAGCCGCTGGGACGTCTCCTGCTGACAGTCCGGGCAGGGCGCGCGCTGCTCGCCGAGGTCCTGCTGTTTCGGCGAACTTCCAGAGATGATGAACATGCTCGGCTCCGCGAAGAAGAGGGGCGGCTGCTTACATCAGTGCCGACAGCAGCGTCCACCGTGACAGCCTGTCTCGGACACACCTCTGACCCGTGACAATCCAGGCATCCCCGCGAGGCCTCTGCGTGTGTGCCTTTCGCCCGGAGCGCGGTGTCCCCGAATGAGGCCCGGTGTATGCCATTCCCTGGCCCCGTGCTTGCTCTGGCCTGGCGCCATGAGACCTCTGCTCCAGAAGTACTTCTGGCTGGTGATCTGTTGCTTTCTCCTCGTCGCCGCGTTGATCGCCGCGCGCACCGTCCACCTCGTCACGGAGTTCCAGCTCGCGGTTCCCGTCCCGGGGTTGGACTCGATGCCCGCGAAACCCATCCGGTTCGCCAGCACGGAGGCGCGGCTCTCGCTTCGCACCGAGTCGCTGGCTCGTGTGCTCGGCATCAAGGAGAATCCCTCGGCTGGGCCTCTTGCCCACAGCGGGCCCCGGAGGAGCGCGCGGCGCGCGAAGCTCGTGGGGACGCTGACGTCGCGCGAGCCCTTCTGGTCGCTCGCGTCCGTGGAGGACCTCGACAGCCGGCGCGTGCGCAGCCTCCGCGTGGGAGACGTGCTCCAGGACGCGGAGGTGGTCGTCATCGAACGGGAGCGCATCATCGTCACCCGGGAAGGACAGCAGGAGGTCATCGACGGCGAGGGGCCCGTGGGTCCACCGTCGACCGGGGCTCCGGTGGCCGCGGGCAGCGAGCGTGGGAGCGACATCCGACGCGTGGGCGAGCACACCTACGAGGTGCCTGACAGGTACCTGGACCTCGACCAGTGGACCCAGGGCGCCGCGCTCACGCAGGCGCGCATCGTTCCGTCTTTCAAGGAGGGGAAGCCCCAGGGCTTCAAGCTCCTCGCCGTCCGGCAGGGCTCCGTGTACGAGAAGCTGGGCCTCCAGAATGGCGATGTCATCCAGCGCATCAACGGCGTCGCGCTCGATTCCACGGAGAAGGCGCTGGAGCAGTACATGCTGCTCAAGAAGTTCCGGCACCTGGAACTCGACATCGACCGTGGTGGCCTTCCGCTGCGCAAGGTCTACGACGTGCGACCGTGACACCTGGGGCCCGGTGAACTCGCCACCACGCGCCCGTCACAGGAAGGGGAGCCAGGGAAGCAGGCGCCCGCGAACGATGGCGCTCCCTCCGTCGGTACTTATCGTTGGTCCGTCGTTGGAGCGCGCTTCGTGCCACTTCATTCCGGGAGACACCCATGAAAGCCGTCGTGCTGAAGGCCTATGGAGACGTGGACAACCTCGTCGTGTCGGAGATGCCCGAGCCGAAGGTGGGGCCGGGAGACGTGAAGGTCCGCGTCACCGCCGCGAGCATCAACCCGGTGGATTGGAAGATTCGCCGAGGCGACATGAGGGAGTACATGCCGCTGACGCTTCCCACCATCCTGGGGCGGGATGTGTCCGGTGAGGTCATCGAGGTGGGGCAAGGCGTGGAGGGCTTCAAGCGCGGCGACCGGGTGATGGGCCTGGTGTCCGCGGGCTATGCGCAGACGGTGGTCGCTCCGTCCGACGTATGGGCCAAGGTGCCTGACTCGCTGGAGCTGAAGGACGCGGCCGCGCTGCCGCTGGTGACGCTGACGGGCGTGCAGTTGATTGAAGAGCAGATGAAGCCTGTCCAGGGAGACACGGTGCTCATCACCGGTGCGCTGGGCGCGGTGGGTCGCGCGGCCCTGTTCGCGGCGAAGGCGCGTGGGGTGAAGGTCTGGGCCGGCGTGCGGGCCCGACAGGTCGACGAGGCGCGGAAGCTCGGCGCGGACGGAGTCGTCGCGCTGGATGATCCGAAGGACGTCGCGAAGCTGCCCACGCTGGACGCCGTGGCGGACACGGTAGGGGGCGAGGCCGTGGCGGCGGTGCTGGACAAGGTGAAGCGTGGCGGACTCGTGGGCAGTGTGGTGGGTGAGCCGAAGGGGGCCAAGGACAAGGGCCTCCAGGTGGTCACCTTCTTCTCGCACCCGGACGGACGCCGGCTCGCGCAGCTTGGCGAGAGCGTGGCCAAGGGAGAGCTGCGCATCCCCATTGGCAAGACATTCCCCATGGACGCCGCGAAGGATGCCCAGAAGCACGCGGAGAAGGGTGGCGCGGGCAAGGTGCTGCTCGTCAACTGAGCCCCAGGAGCGTCAGCCCGGACGTCGCACATGTCCGGGCGTGACGCTCCCTCGGCCCTCACAGCTCGTTGAAGATGAGCAGTCCTCGCGACGAGTCGACGACATACACGTAGCCGTCACCGGGGATGCGAACGCCGAAGGCGCCCTCGAAGATGCTGTCGCCCCGGAGGGGGTCGCTCTCGCGGAAGGTGTGGTGGTGCGCCACCTGTCGGGGCCTGGTGGGATTGGACACGTCCAGCACGCGCAGCCCTTCGTGGTACCACGCCACATAGAGCAGGTTGCCGCGCAGGATGAGGTTGTGCATGGACGTGACATCGCGCATGCGGAACTCGCCAATCTTCACGATGCGGGAGGGCTCGGTGACGTCCAGCACCCGCACGTGGGAGGCGTTGAATTCGCCCCCTTCGAAGGCGATGGTCTTTCCGGCGAAGGTGCCCACCGCGCTGTGGTGCGCGTAGTCGTAGCCAAAGCGCTCGTAGCGGCCCAGGCGGCTCACGTTGTCCAGGTTCGTGACATCCATCACCGAGTAGCCGCCGAAGGAATTGCTGATGTACAGGCGGTTCTCATAGGCGAAGGCGTCGTGAGGCCCTCCCAGCTCGGCGTCCTCCGGCAGGGAGATGATGGTGCGCAGGATGGGATTGAGCGGCTCGGTCAGGTCGTAGACATGGGTGCCGGTATTGGGGACCATGGCGTAGAGCCGGTCATTGTCGACGAGCACCGTGTGCGCGCCGAAGTCTCCCGTCGGCAGGCTCTTCACGAAGGTGGGAAGGGCGGGGTTGGAGATGTCGTAGATGAGCGGCCCCACGTCGTTGCTGGCCACGTAGAGGGCGTCGCCCCTGGCCCAGACGCCGTTCCAGGAGTTGTCCTCGGGCAGGCTGATGGACGTCGTGAGGACAGGCCGGGTCGGGTCCCTCACGTCGATGACGGTGAGGCCGCCGGCCTGTCCGCGGTTTGGTATGGAGACGACGTAGGCGTGGCCCTTGGCGACGTAGATATCCGCGGGCATTCCCACCGGGACGTGGCGCTCGGCGACCAGCTCGAGGTTGCCCGAGGACTCCGGCTCTCCGGTCGACAGCGCGACGCGGTTCGCCTCGAAGGTGCCCTTGAGGGTGAGTCGTCCCCGGCGGCAGTAGGTGAAGCAGCCGGTGATGATGTTGGGCGCGGGCGTCTTGCATCCCACCATGGCGACGGTGAGGTCATTGCGAGTCAGGCCGCCGATGATGGAGAAGCGTCCATCCCCCGTGTCCTTGATGCGGAGAGGCTCGTCGTACATCGTGCCGCCGTCTTCCCGGAGCAGGAAGCCGATGGGGACGCTGCTGATGCGCACGCCGCCATCCTCGTAGTGCCGTTCGCCACGCCCGTCGGAAAGGTAGATGCCCTCCTTGGAAATGGCGGAGAGGGCCTGTGCATCGCATTGCGACAGGTCGAAGTGCGACAGGTCATCACAGGCGCCTTCCTGCGCGTAGACGGCGCTGGAGGAGCACGGCGAGAGGGGTCCCCGGTCCACCCAGTCTCCGCGCTCCTCGAGCTCGGTGTAGGTGCCATCCCAGACATAGGGGCCCGCGTCAGGGGGAGACGGGGAGGGGGAGTCCTCGCAGCCGGAGAGGCACTGGAGGAGCAGGATGGCCAACGGCGCCCGGAGCAAGCGGAGGGGGACTGTCATGGGGACCTTTCCAGGTGAGCACCCCGCGAAATTCGCGGGGTCTCCCTTCAGACCATTCCGGGTCCGCGAATCCCTCACCCCCCGCCGGAATACTTGCGCCGTGAGGGGTACCCGCCGCGCTCAGCGGTCGGCGATGTCGGCGGCTTGCAGATGCGGGGACGCTTCGACAATCACTTCCGCCGTCCAGCCCCTGTTGGTGCTGCTGTCTTTCGCGTCGCAGTCGCCGTCGGTGTGGATGCCCAGCACGTGGCCTTGACGGTTGAGCACGCCCGCTCCCGAGCTGCCGACCAGGGTGTCCAGGTCCGAGTAGTAGACAAGCTGGTTGCACGAGTCCACGTACCTGCCCTCGGCGATGACCTTCCGGCGGCCCCGGGGGTGCTGAATGATGGCCAGCCGCTCGCTGGCCCGCGTCGTCAGCTTCAGCGGGGCGACCTGGGGAAGCACATCGAGTTGGATGAGCGCGTAGTCGGGTTCGAGCGCCTGCTCGATGACGGTGCCATCGGTCATCAGCGGGTCGCCGTCGGGCTCGTCCTCGAAGTTGAAGACGACAAACGAACGGTCCCCGAGTCCGACGCAGTGCCCCGCGGTGAGGACCACGGGCCCCGCGAGCGCTTCAATCAACGTTCCGGTACAGCCTCCGTTGATCATGACGACAGCGTCCTCCGCGTCCTGGAGGTCGGCGAACTCGCCCCGGTAGCTGTTGATGGGGGTGAAGTCGAGGCTCGGACCGCACTGCGCGAAGCTGCTCACCTTCGCCGGCGTGGGCCGCTCGCAGACCGCGGGCACCACGGGCGCGGGAGTTCCTCCGCAGGCGGACAGGCCCAGGACCACGCTGCCCGAGAGGCGTGCGCACCACCGCGTCATGAATGGACCCCAGGGCTCACGCATCATCGCCCGGCAACCGCCGCCCTCTGGAACATTGCGTTCTTCCCTCGCGTCTTGATTCGGGTGGACTCTAGGCTTCTTGGAAAGCCATGGAAACATCCGCACGACGTGGCCCCACGGACCCAGGGGCAATCTCCAGCCGGGAGCGGTAATGCGACGTGTCACCCATGTGAGAGAGGCCTGCGCCAGGGCTCTGTCGCGAAACTTGAATGGAGCCCTTGTCGTCGGATGTCTCACCGCGGTGCTGATGGCCTTGCCCGCTCACGCGGATGATGGCGACCTGGATATGTATTCGTATCCGGTGCTCCTGCTCCTCATGCTGGAGGTCTTCTGGCCGGTGTTGTTGGCGGCGGTGGTCGCCGTCGTGGCGCTCTGTCTCCTGTGGCGAGCGTTTCGTCGCCGCGCGAACCGGCGTGCTCCGGTGCGTGGGCGAGGTGTCCGTCGCGACGTCCGCCCGTCGAAGTGACAGGGGCTTGAGCAGTCGGCTGCACACCAGGGCGCCCGTTGTGCAGTGGATTGCGCACACGGCGCGCGCGGGGGCGCCCGCGCTCTCCTGGGATCGCCGTGAAACAGCCGGAGAGGTCCCCGCCTTGCAGCCCGCGGCGGCCATGAATGTGCTGACGGCTCGACTCGCGTGGACGTGTTCCCTGTGGCTCTCCTGCTGGGTGCTTCTTCCCGGCGTCTGCCTCGCGCAGACAGGGGAGGGCGCCGTGGACGAACCGCTTCCGGGAATGCAGCCACGCAAGGCCCTCCGCTTGCTCGATGAGCCACCGGTACGAGAGCCCGCGCACCCCGTGGTGCGCCTCCCGTTGGAGGTCGTGGCCATGTCGCTGACCTCCGCGTCCCTGGCATTCACGGGCGCGTATGTCGGGGCCTTGTTTCGCGAGGCGACAGGCGGTCCAACGACGGGGTCGACGGAAGTGATTTACGGCGCCCTCGTAGGCGCCTCGCTGGGGGCCCCGCTGGGCGTCTGGTGGGGAGCGCGCATCGCGGGCGGCAGGGGGACCTTGGAGGAGACCTACCTGGGGACGGGCGTGGCGGCGGCAGCGGGCGTGGTGGCCTCGCTGTTCCTCAAGTACGACGAGGCCCGGGCCGGGGTCATCACCGCCTTCTGTCTGGTGGGCGCCGTCGTGAGCTACGAGGTGTCACACGCCTCGAACGCTCCTGCCCCGCCCGAGCCCGCCGTCAGCCTGGCACCGTCCCTGACGCTGACGCGCGACCACAAGTTCCTGGGGCTGTCCGGCCGCTTCTGAGCGGATGACGGGCAGGGGCTCCGCTCAATAGAGGTTCTTCTTGGAGGCGAGCGCGCCCGGCCGTCCTCGTCGATGTATCCCATGACGACGAGCAGGGATGTAGGGGGCCGCCTTCCAAGTTGACGACCGCGCGAGGAGTCCCGTCCTGTCCGGGCGGGGCTCCTCGACGCACCCCCGTCAGTGGCTGACTTCGTTCAGCCGGATGCCGTGCTTCTTCGCATAGTCCTTCTGCGCCTGGTCGAGCTCATCCATCAGCGTGGAGATCTCCAGGGCCCGGCGGTCCAGCTCCGCGCCCAGCGGTTCAAGCTGCGCGTCGGTGAAGCCATCCGGCAGGGCGGCGATCTGCTGCATCGTCGCGAAGAACGCGATGTGGCTATTCAGATAGGCAATCAACCGGGCGTGCAGTTCGGTGGCATCCTCGGGGATGGGATACTTCTGCGTGGCCGCCAGGTGGCTCGACACCAACTGGTGGAGCTTGCCCAGCTCTGTCTTGTATCGGCCCAGGTTCTTGCGGCCCTGGATGTCCTTGGAGAACCCCTCGGCGCGCTTGCCGTTCAGCCAGGGCTCCGACGTCGACGTCATGGTGTTCCACATGGAGACGCTCGCATCCATGTACTCCTCGGCGTTCAGCTTGTCGCGCCCTCCAGAGGTACATGCGCCGACGAACAGGGTGAGCAGGGCTGTGAGGCAGAGGCGATTCATGAAGCTCCAGGAGCGGGACGAGGGGGCCGCCACCATCACACCGTGGACACCACTCAGTCGAGGTGTCTTCACGCGGCTCACCGCTCGCAGCGCAGCGCCACCGCGTGCGGGTTATCCAGGTAGTCCTGCCAGAATTCCCGGCCATACCGGGCGATTCCCTCGGGGGAACACTCGGGACGCATCCAGGTGAGGGTGTGAAAGCCCGCATCTCGAAGCGCCTGCTCGTACGTGGCCCGGCTCCAGTAGGAGAAGTGGATGGTGAAGGGCGTCTTCGTGTGCAGCTCCGCGGAGAGCATCTGTCCCTCTCGAGGGGACCCCGGGAAATCCAACATCGTGATGCCATACCGCGTGCTGTTGGGACCCTTGGCGCTGAACTCGGGGTTGAACGAGTACGTGACGAAGCTGCCCCCGGGTTTCAGGTGGGCATGGATGTTCCGGCACATCCGCAGCATGTGCTCGGGCGAGTGCGCGTAGTGCAGCAGGTAGATGGCCGTCACGACATCGAACGTGCCCAGGGGCGCCAGGTCGGCGACGTCCGACACGTGGTACTCGATGCCCACGGGGTGTTGGGCTTCCTGTCGCCTCGCGACGCGAATCATCTCCTCGGAGATGTCGACGCCGACCGCCCGGCGGGCGCCTCGCGCCTTGAGCTGCCGCGTGTACAGGCCGTCGCCACAGGCCAGGTCCAGGACGGTCCGTTCGGCCACCGAGCCGAGCGCTTTGAAGAAGGAGTACCCCTCGATGTACTCCGAGCGCACCGGCAGCACATCCCAGTCCGCGACCTTCTCTCCAATCTCGTCATATTGCGCCGACATGGCCCACGACCTTTCCAGGTGACGTCCGAGCGGCCCTGGCACCCGAGGTACTGAAGGTGAGCCGGGGCGGTTCGGGCATCGTGTCACCGCACCCCGCACGGCGTCGACGCGGAAAAATCGCGCACGAATGGGTGAGGGGAAATCTCCGCGACCTTCGTTGAGGAGCCAAGGCCGGAGAACGCACGGCGGACCGCGTGCGCTTCTCCCGTCGTGACAGGCCAACCATCGATACCCCACACGGGGGGGAGCAGGACCATGAAGCTCAGGAAGCAAACCAGGCAGTGGACGGGCGCGACCCTCGCGGGGGCGCTGCTCCTGCCCGCGGCGGTGCTGGCGAACGAGACCCATGTCTACGGCATCGCGAACTTCAACGGCGCGGCGAGCGGGCAGTGCGACGCCGACTCGCACTCCGTCCACACCAAGACGGCGGGGGAGTTCGCCGGCTACTTCAACTCCCTGGTGAACGCCGGGCAGTGGACGGACGTCCGCACGCTCAACAACACCAGCGCGCGCACGGACCTCTGGACGGATGCGTCGAAGGGGAGCGCGGCGAACGCGAAGGACACCCAGGCCAACGCGGGCGTGGACGACGCGGATATCCTCTTCGTCCACACGCACGGCGGCCACAGCGAGGCGAACCTCCGCAGTTGGCTGGTGATGGGGAGCAACCTGGACGCGTGCTCGGCCGTCACGGATACCCACATGAGCCTGGGCAACGGGAAGCTGAACATCGCCGTCGTCAAGGCCTGCCAGTCCGGTGACTACCAGGTCTGGAAGCAGGGGGGATACCGCACCGCGCTCGTGACGAACACCAGCGGGTTCACCATGTGGAACGCGTTTCACGGCGACTCGTCGTGCGGCAACCACGTGAAGCGCTACGTGAAGCGCTACGTGGCCGACTCGAAGACGTCTGGCGTGGGCGAGAACTGGATTGACGAGGCGTACGACAGGGACTGGGGCAAGAACAACGACGACTGCCCGGTGTCCATCGTCTTCGGCGACACGAAGGCGAAGCGGGTCGCGATGTTCGAGTCCGGTGGATGGAAGGACCGTCACAACACCGGCGGCAAGGTCGCCTCCTCCATCTTCTACGTGGGCGGTTGTGACCCCTCCAGCGGCCAGAAGCTTCCGGAATGAACGCCGCCTCCTTCGACCCTGTTCAGAAAGAACGAAACGCCATGAAGACCCCATTCATCCGCTTCTTGACCGCCCTTCCGCTCGCCGCCGCGCTGGGTTGTGACAGCGCCGCCACCGTCGTCGAGCCCGTGGACCCCCAGACGCAGGTCGCGTCCGCGACGACCGTCGGCTTCGTCTTCGACTCCACCCGGATCGCCACGCCGCCCACCGGAGGCATTCCCACCGACCTGCTTCCTCGCACCGCGTTCAACGACGCGGTGCTGCAGGGCGCCCTGGTGGGCTCGACCGAGGCCTTCACCACGACGGGGACGCTCGGGTCGCGCCGGGACCTCGAGTCGCGCACCTGGACGCTGGAGAACGACCCCTCCGAGGGGCAGGTCCTGGTGCTGAACAGGCTCGGCAGCGGCCCCGCGGTGCCCCAGGAGCCCGCGGTGATGCAGCGCACCGCCGTTGCCCGGCTGCAGCGCTGGGGAATCCCCGCGTCGGAGATGGGGGCGGTGTACCAGGTGAAGTCCTTCCTGGAGACGGAGGAGGACGGCGTCGCCGCGGTGCCGGAGCTCCACCGCTACAAGACCTTCGTGATGCGCGCCATCAACGGCATCCGCGTGGAGGGCCACCGCGCGGTGGTGTCCCACGGCGTGGATGGCACCTTCCAGCGCGCGCTCATCTCCTGGCCGCCCCTGGCCCGGGTGGGCCACCTGCTGCGCACGCGGCTGAGCACCGCGGACATCGAGCAGCGGGCCCGCGAGGCGCTGCTGGCCGAGGGTGAGACCGCGGGCCCCGTGCGGCTCTTCTGGAAGTACGTGCCCACCCAGCTCAGCACGGGCGAGTGGGCGCTGACGCTCCAGGTGGGCGCCGCGATGGAGGCCCTCACCGGGACGACCCACACCGAGGAGTCACGCGTCGTCGACGTGGACGTCAGCCCGGTGCAGTAGCCCCACGTCCATTGGCGCCACGGGCCCGGGAGTCCTCGCGAGGACTCCTGGGCCTTCGCCGTTCAGCTCACGCCGCCAGCGATGCCCAGGTGCCGTGGCCTCACCCGCGCGCGTGCACCGCCACGAGCACGATGGCCAGCAGCGGCAGCGCGCCCTGGACGACGCTGGCCAGGAGGAAGTGGCGGTTGCTCGAGACGAGCACCAGCGCCGCCAGCGCCATGCACGCGCAACCGAACATGACGGCCGCCACACCGGAGGTGACCGCGCCGGTGCGCACCAGCGCCACGCCCACGAGCACGCCCAGCGCGAGGAACAGGTTGTAGAAGCCCTGGTTCAGCGCCATCGGCTTCAGCACGTCCGCCTCCGCCTGCGACTTCAGCCCGAAGCGCTGCCACACCTCCGGCCGCGAGAAGACGATGCTCTCCATGACGAAGAACAGCACATGGATGAGCGCCGCGATGACCGCGAAGACCTGCGCCAGTAACGACATGATGACTCCCCTCCGGGATTCCGGTATTCTGGACCAATCAGTTCCGAATCCATATTGAAACGTTCGGTCCAGAATTGTCAAGGAGGGTGACGTGGCGCGTACGCGTGCGTTCGACGAGACGGAGGCGGTGCGCAAGGCGCTGGGGGTGTTCTGGTCTCGGGGCTACGAGGCCACGTCGCTTTCGGACCTGGAGACCGCCACGGGGCTGAACCGCTCCAGTCTGTACCAGGCGTTCGAGAGCAAGCGGGCGCTGTTCTCGCGGGCCGTGACGCTGTACCTCCAGGAGGTCATCACGCCCCGGCTGGTTGTCTTCGCCGCGAGCCCGCCGGGCCTGACGCAGGTGGTGACGTACTTCGAGTCGCTCGCGACGACGATGGGCACCGCGCCCCAGGCCCTGACGCGCCGGGGGTGCCTGCTCGTCAACACGGCGACCGAGCTGGCCCCGCATGACGCCGAGGCCCACCGCGCGGTGGAGGACTACCGGGCCCTCTTGCACGGACACCTGACGCGGGCGCTGGAGGCCGCGGCGCGAGCAGGCGCCATTCCCCGGAAGACGGTGGCGCGTCGCGTGGAGCTGCTGGTGGGGTCTGTCATTGGGGTGCTCGTCACCGCGCGACTGGATCCGGTGGCCGCCGCGAAGCTCGCGCGCGCGACGGCGAGCGAGGTGGAGGGTTGGTCCGAGGGGTAGGGCGCACGGATGTCACCCGGGTGTGACTGAGCAGGGTTTGCCCGCACAGCCTCCGCTCTGGTGACAATGAAAAACAGTGCCTCCTCTATAACCAATCAGACGGGCTTGCCCAGACATCCTGGGCATGCCACATTTTGCCGCGCTGACCCTTTGGGCAGCCAACAGCAACACGCAACCACCTCAAACCGGGAGTTCGCCATGAAGAAGGCCCTCTACTCTTTGGCTGTGCTGATGCGGATTGCTCGCGCGGACAAGCTCTCCGCTCCCTACATCTATTACTAGTCAACAGTCGTCAGGCAATGCGCCCTGACGGTTGGGTCGGATGACCTCGCAGTCGTGGGTGGAGTGCAGGTCCTGCTCCTCCCACGCGACGGCTGTCTTTGAATGCTCCCAGGAATTCCATGCCGCAAGTGCGCCTCCCCCCAGGGCCCAGGGGTCACTTCATCGCAGGCAACCTGGTGGAGTTCTCCGAGGACCCGCTGGGGTTCCTCACCCGCTGCGCCAGGGAGTACGGCGACGTGGTGCGGCTGGGAAAGCGCAACTACCTCCTCAACCATCCCGACCTCATCGAGCGGGTCCTGGTGAATGGAGACGGCAACTTCGTGAAGCTCGCGGGCGTGGGCCAGGGAAGGCGACACAAGGGCGGCTTTCCCGAGGCGATGATGAACAGCGAAGGGGAGGACTGGCTGCGAAAGCGGCGACTCGTCCAGCCCGCGTTCCATCGCAAGCACGTGGCCGCGTGTGGCGACACGGTGGTGTCCCTCACCGAGCAGCGACTGCGGACGTGGCGTCCCGGGGAAGCGCGCGACGTGCACTCGGACGTGTCCGCGCTGGCGCTCGACATCGTCAGCCGCTTCCTCTTCCACACGCCCATCGACGATGAGGCGAGGCACGTGGCCGCCGCCGTGGACGCCGTCATGCGGCACACCGACAGCCCGCTGCGCCCGCCCATCTGGGTGCCCACGCCGACGAACCTCCGGCTGCGCCGCGCGCTGGGGCGGCTCAACGTGCTGCTGGAGACGCTGGTGCGTCGCTACCGGGAGCAGCCCGCGGAGCGCACGGACCTGCTCGCCCTGCTGCTGTCGTCCCCGGTGCCCCTGTCGGAGGGGCAGCTGCGGGACGAACTGGCGACGATGATCATGTCCGGGCACGAGACGACGGCGGACGCCCTCGTCTGGGCCTGGTACCTGCTGGCCCAGCACCCCGACGCCGAGGCGCGGCTGGGGAGCGAGCTGGACACGGTGCTCGGGGACCGGCTTCCTGGCGCGGAGGACCTTCCGAGGCTGCGCTACACGGAGGCCGTGGTGAAGGAGGCCATGCGCCTGTACTCCCCGGCATGGATTACGAGCCGGGAGGCGGTGCGCGACTGCGAGCTGGGTGGGTTCCACGTCCCGTCGGGGACGATGCTCGCGGTGAGCCAGTGGGTGACCCATCGCGACGCGCGCTACTTCGACGCACCCGAGTCCTTCCGTCCGGAGCGCTGGCTCTCCGAGGACGCCCAGCGCATGCACCGGTATGTCTATTTCCCCTTCGGGGGCGGGCCCCGGTTCTGCATCGGCTCGGCGCTGGCCATGATGGAGACGGTGCTCATCACCGCCTGTGTGGCGCGGCGCTTCCGGCTGGAGCTGGCTCCGGGCTGCGTGGTGCGACCCCGGCCCGCGCTCGCGCTCCAGCCGCTCGGTGTCCGGCTGATTCCCAGGCCCCGCGCTCGCGGTGGGCAGGAGGGCGAGGTGCGACATGTCGCGGGAGCCTGAGGGGGGCGCGGTCCGGCGTGAGTTCTTCCGCGCGGCCTACGCGCTGGGCGCGCCCTGGGACATCGGCCGCCCCCAGCGGGCCTTCATCGAGTTGTGGGAGGCCGGAGGAATTTCCGGTGAGGTGCTCGAGGTCGGCTGCGGCTTCGCGGAGAACGCCCTCTTCCTGGCGGCCCAGGGCCTGCGGGTGTGCGGAGTGGACCTGATGGAGCCCGCCATCCTCCGGGCTCGCGAGGCGGCCCGGGCCCGAGGGCTCGAGGTGGCGTTTCATGTGGGCAACGCGATGGAGCTGGCCTCGCTGGGCCGGCGCTTCGACACGCTCATCGACTCGGCGCTGCTCCACGTCTTTGAACCCGGGGACCGGCCGGCGTTCGCCGCCAGCCTCGCGAGCGTGCTGCGTCCGGGCGGGCACTACCACGCGCTCTATTTCCGCGACGGTCCGCGCGCGGTGCCCCCGGATGCCCTGCGTGCGGCCTTCGGCGAAGGCTGGCGCGTGAAGGCCCTCCGGGAGGCGCACTACGAGCAGACGGACCCCGAGGGGGCGCGGGCGTGGCTCGCCACCGTCGCGCGCGTGGCGGACGAGTAGGGCCCCCAGAAACGACGAAGCCCCCGGCCCATCTCGGGGCCTGGGGCTTCGGGGAACGCCACGATGCGACGGGTGCTACTCGATGGGCATGAAGACCTTGAAGCCCGTGCGACCGCCGTTGGTCGTGTTGCGCTCGATGAAGTCGCTCGCGGAGGAGTGGCCGTCGCCGAGGGTGACCGCAGTGTGGCCGTAGATGCGGCCCAGGTTCGAGGAGGTGCTCTCCCAGGTGAGGACGAGGCCGGGAATCTTCAGCGCCTCCTCCAACGTCATGTCGACCTGCTTGAACTTGTCGCGCGGCAGGTTGTTATCAATCTGGTTGCCGTTGCCCGACACGCCAATGCCCAGGGCGTTGCTGATGGCCCGGCTCACGCCCGTGGCGCAGAGGCCCTGGCTGTTGTAGCCGCCCATGCCCATCGCCGCCGCGCGGGCCGCCTCCGCCAGACGCTGCATCTTGTTCGACGCGTTGCTGGGGCCCACTCCCGTGGGACCGCCCACGTCATTCCCACCGCGGACGCCCTGGTTGTTGCCGCCCGCGTCGAACGTGTCGCGCGTGGAGTGCCCGATGCTCAGGTTGTTGCCCGAGTAGATGAGGTCGGGGTTCGAGATGTTGTTGTCACGGGCCAGCTTCTCGACAGTGGTGCCGAAGCGGGCCGCCAGGCCAGAGAGGGTGTCGCCAGGACGGATGCGGTAGTTGGACATGGTGGCTCCTTGCGACAATTCTCGGGAGTTCCCGGCCTGAGTTGCGGCGCACTTCCCAGATTCTTGGGTTGTTTACCAAATTGTAAGATTCCACCCCTGCCGGCCGGCTCGGCCGATGCGGCGCACCTCTTCGGCGCGGCGAAGAAAGTCTCTTTGAATTCAGGGGGTTGGAGGGGAACAGGGCCTTGGGGGAACAAAAAAGGCCCTGCCGGTGGGCAGGGCCTTCTTTTCAGCGCCCTGAACAGGGGTGCGGCGAGCTACTCGGAGTAGTCGTACTGGGCCACGAGGTGCCAGGCGCGGTTGTACTTGCGCCACCGGGTGAACCAGCCGCTGTGGCAGCTCCCCGTGTTGCTGGCGGAGTAGCCGTAGACGAAGCCGTTCTTGACGAGGGCCACGAGCTGGGGTGAGCCGGGGTTCTCGCAGGGCTGGGTGACGCGGACGGACTGGTAGGCGGCCTCGGCGTAGACCTCTTCCTGGCCCTCGAAGTCATAGAGGGAGTGGACGTCCACGGAGGTGGCGGTGCCGAGCTGGGTGGCCTGCTGGGTGTCGCTCAGCGTGAGGAAGGTCTGCAGGTTGGCGAGGGTCGCGGCCTCGGAGGTGAGCGTGCCCGTGAGACGGTGCACGGCGCCATTCGTGTCGGAGAGCGCGGCGCGGATGGCGGCGATGCCGGCCGAGCCCTGGTAGACGGACGTATCACCCCAGGTGAAGCTGAGGGCCGTACCCGCGGTGTATGCGCTGAGCGCGCAGGAGCCGCCGGCGCCGGCGGGTACGACGAGGATGATCTTGCGGAGGCGGTGCTCGGGGTTCAGGAGCGCGATGCACTCGTTGCCGGCGACGCCGTCGTAGTTGCCGGCCGGACGCATGGCCTCGACGACGTTGTAGACGCGGAACGTGGGATCCGTGGCCTGTTGCTCGAGGCTCTCGAGGTTCTCAGTGTCCGTCTCGGGGCCCAGACAGCCAGCAGCGAGAGATGCGGCGAGGAGGAGGGATGACAGTCGGAGTGGGATGTGCATGGCCGTGGAAGATAACACGCCCGATTTGAATGTTATCCGAACATTTCTGTGACATGTCGGGTTGCGCCCTACCCGAGCCATCCTCGAATGGTGTGTTCAATCCCTATCCGATTCCCACTATCAGGCTCGGCGGGTACCAGGTTGCCACCCCACCCACACAGCGCTGGTGGCCCGGCAGTACTCCCGACCCGCTGAACTCGTTCGCTCCAGGTCCCTCAGCGTCGCGCCTTCTTCTGGCCGGCGTTGGTGGCATCGGCCAGAAGGCACATCACCGAGTACAGGTTCATCGTGTAGAGATTGTTCTCCGGCGCCAGGTCCGATGCCTTCTGGAACAGGGCTGTGGCGCGCTCGTAGTCGCGGTGGTGGTTCAGGACGATCATCCCCAGCCGGTTGTAGAGCGGCGCGGGTGATGGCAGCAGTCCGATGCCCCGCTCCAGCAGCTCGACGGCCTCGGCCCACCGGCCTTCCTGTTCCATCCGGATGACGCGCTGGAGCACATCCTCGTTCGCGTCCTCCGCGCGAGGCGCTGGCTCTCGAGTCACTGGCGGCGGAGGTGGTGCGGCCACTGCCTCCGACGGGGTCTCCCGGGCGGAGGTTGCTCGCGACGTCGGGGGCGGTATCTCGTAGAGCCGGGTGACTCCGCGTTCCTCCAGTGACGCGAAGAGCGCGCGCAGCTCCACCTCCGCGAGCTGGGTGATGAGCGACAGGTCCGCCAGGGAGGTGTGGCCGTCCACCAGCGACAGCACGTACGCCTCGAAGGGACTGAGCCTCAGGTTCGCGACCTTCAGCCCTCCCACGATGAACGGCCGTGCATTGGCTCCTCCCGTGGGTGCATCGAACGACGAGGTGCGCGTGGCCTCCGCCTGGGGGGCCTGGGGCGTCCCGGCGGTTCCGCTCCGCTCGGGCTGTGTCAGCAGGGCTCGCACCAGCGACACGTTGTCGCGAGGAGGCAGGTCCTCGACGTGGCGCACCAGCAGCAGCTCGCAGCGCGGACACTGGAAGTCCTTGGGGAGCGTCGGCGCGCCGCAATGGGGACAGGCGTCATCTTCCGGCGGGTGCTCGAAGGCGTCCGCGACCGCGTAGTAGTGCTTGCGGATGGCCGCGCGGATGGACCTGCGAATCGCGACGAAGGGCAGCACCTGGGTGACGCCCACCGTGCGAGCAATCTCGTCCAGCGCGCGCTGCCGCTGGGGCTCCGCGATCGCCACGCAGAGCACCCCCGGGTCCAGCCGCAGCGGCATGAAGTCGAAGCCCTCCGCCAGTCGCACTGGAACCCGCTCCAGCAGCGCGGGGCCGAGCTTCGCCTGGGCCAGCTTCTCCGTGGAGACGAAGCGTGTCTGGAGCTCCCGTGCCAGCAGTCGCAGCACCGGCGTTTCGTCCACGCCCAGCCGGACCAGGCACTCACCCAGCTTCTGACCCGTCTCCTGCTGATGGGCGAGCGCCCGGGACAGCAGCTCCGGCGTCAGCACGCCTTCCAGCACCAGCCGCTCCCCGAATCTCCGCGTCATGCGCTGATTCAAGGCCGTGTCCCGCCTCCCCGTCCACTGCCGCGTTCCTGGACGCGATAGACGGACGGAAAGGTGAGGGGCAAGTGAATCGTGACTCACCCTTCAGCTTCACGCGCGCCCCTCCGTGTTTCCGTGTGCTTATGGAGGCGGAGGCCGGTTCGCGGACTAGAGCCGATATCCGCCGGTGACCTCGACGCGCTGGCCGGTCATCCACCCGGTTTCGGGTGCGAGCAGCATCGCGATGACGCCCGCGATGTCTTCGGGTTCGCCGACGCGCCCGAGTGGAGTCTCGGCCGCGACCGTCTTCTGGAGTTCGGGGTCGCGCATGACGCCACCTCCGAAGTCCGTGGCGATTCCGCCAGGCGCCACGACGTTCACCGTGATGCGGCGCGCGCCCAGCTCCACCGCGAGCGCTCGGGTGAGCACCTCGATGGCCCCCTTGACCGCGGCGTAGGTCGAGAAGCCGGGGTACACGTAGCGCGCGAGTCCCGTCGACATGTTGACGATGCGCCCGCCGTCGGAGATCAGCGGCAGCAGCTTCTGCGTCAGGAAGAACGGCCCCTTGAAGTGCACCGCGACGAGCTCGTCGAAGGTGGCCTCGGACGTCTCGATGAACGGCGAGTAGCCGCCGATGCCGGCGTTGTTGACGAGGGCGTCGAAGCGCTCGCGAGACCATGTCTGCTTCAGCGCCTCGCGGACTTCGGCGGTGAACGCCTCGAAGGTCCCCGTCTTGCCGACGTCGAGATGAAGCGCGACGGCGTTGCGTCCCTTGGCGCGGATGGCGGTGACGACGTCGTTCGCCTCGTCGTGGCCTGTCCGGTAGGTGACGATGACATCCATTCCCCGGTCCGCGAGGGCCAGCGCCGTGCTTCGGCCGAGGCCTCGGCTTCCTCCGGTGATGAGGGCAATGGGAGCGGTGGAGCGCTTCGTGCCAACGGACATGGAGATTCCTTTCAGGAGTCGCGTGATTTCTGGCACGGATTGTCCATACGCTCCCTCCTGGCGACTACAGACCTTTTCACCCTCTACGGACGTCTTCGTTCCATAGGAACCCAGAGGTAACCATGCCCATCATGAAGGAGCTCCCGCTCGTGCCCGCGGAGCGCGCGCTGAAGGTGATTGGGGGCCGCTGGAAGGTCTTCGTCCTGTACTTCCTCTTCGAGGGACCCCAGCGGCTCTCCGAGCTCCGGCGCGTGATTCCTGGCGTGAGTCAGAAGGTCCTGGTGCAGCAGCTCCGGGAGATGGAGGCGCACGGGGTCGTTCGCCGCGAGGTGTTCGCCGAGGTGCCACCGCGTGTCGTCTATTCGGCCACCGCGCTCGGGCTCAGCCTGCGGCCGATAGTGGGGGCGCTCTGTGACTGGGGCCGTCTCCATGCTGACGAACTCCGCGCCCTCGACGAGCCGGTGCCACCCACGACCAGCCGCGCGCGCAAGGCGGGCACACCCGCTCGCCCGAGTGGGGATGAGCGGCCGCGCCTCCGCGGATGACCTGCTCGATACGTGTCGAGCAGGTCATCCGTCAGCGCCAGGGTGATGCTCAGCGGGCCTGGGCGTCCTGGGTGCGCCGCCCGCCGGCGCGGTGAAGCCGGCTCAGCAACGGCAGCGCGAGGAGCAGCAGCGCCAGCGGAGCGAAGGTGCCCGTGCCGCCCGTGCTGCAGCCACGGCCCGCGATGAGGAAGTCATCGTTGCCGTCCAGTGGGTTCGAGCCGCCGGAGACTTCCTCGCCGTCGCTGGCCCCACCAAGGTCGGTGTCCGCGTTGTTCGGGTCCGTCTCGCCGTTGCCGAAGACGCCGTCGTGGTTGGCATCCTCCACGCCGTCCACCAATCCGTCGCCATCCGTGTCGGCGTTGAGCGGGTCGGTGGGGTTGCTGCCCTTCACCTCCACGCCGTCGCTCAGGCCGTCCCCATCCGTGTCGGGGATGTTCGGGTCCGTCTCCGTGGCATCGACGCGGCCGTTGTGGTCGGCATCCTCTTCGCCGTCACTCAACCCGTCACCGTCCGTGTCCGGGGTCTTCGGGTCGGTGATGGTGCTCGGGTCCGTGTCGGGACGGAAGTGGGGTGAGTCACGGTCCGTGTCCGCCGGCGCGCTCTCCAGCGTCACGCCCATCTCCGTGCCGTCCATGAGCCCGTCGTTGTCGCTGTCCGGGTCCAGCGCGTCGATGACGCCATCACCATCCGTGTCGGCGAGTCCATCCAGGCCATCCGGCACGCCGTCGGAGTCGGTGTCCGCGTTGCGAGGGTCCAGGCTCCGCGCGATTTCCGTCGCGTCGTCGATGCCGTCAAGGTCGGAGTCGAGGTCGTCCTCGGGCCGCAGGGGATTCGTCTCGCGCGAGTCGACCCGGCCGTTGTGGTTGGCGTCCTCGAAGCCATCGCGCACGCTGCCGCCATCCGTGTCGGGGTTGAGCGGGTCCGTCACCGTCGTCGGGTCCGCGTCCGGCGTGAAGCGCGTCAGGTCGGTGCCAGTGCCCTGGGGCTCGGTGAGGCCCAGCTCCAGGCCGTCCGCGAGCAGGTCGCCGTCGGTGTCCGTCTTCTTCGGGTCCGTCTCGCCCGCGTCGACGACGCCGTCGCGGTTGGCGTCCTCGTTGCCATCCAGCAGGCCGTCATCATCCGTGTCGTCGTCGAGCGGGTCCGTCCCAGCGACCTTCACCTCGATGCCGTCTGGCAGGCCGTCGCTGTCCGTGTCCGCGTCGTTCGGGTCGGTGCCCAGCACGAGCTCCTCCGCGTCCGTCAGTCCGTCGCCATCCGAGTCGGCGGTGACCACCCATGCGTAGGTGGCCGGCGTGTCGTCCACGTTGCCCGCCGCGTCCACGGCGCGCACGTTCAGCGTGTGCGCCCCCAGCGCCAGGTCGGTGAAGCGGACCGGGTCCGTGCATGGCAAGTAGGCCGCTCCGTCCAGGCCACACTCGTAGGTGACGGCCGCCTCGTTGGAGTCGAGGTCGAACACCGCCAGGGCAGGGGCCTCCGTGAGTGGAGGGCCGCTCGCGATGAAGGTGTCTGGCGCCAGGGTGTCCACCGTCCACGTGAAGGACGCCGGCGTCGGGTCCACGTTGTCATCATCGTCCCGGGCCCGGACCTTCAGCGTGTGCTCGCCGTCGGTCAGGCCGAGCAGTTCCACCGGGTTCGTGCAGGCCGCGAAGGTCGCGCCGTCCAGGCTGCACTCGTACGTCACCGCGGGCTCATCCGAGCCGAATCCGAACGTGGCCGCTTCCTGGCGTGTCAGCGCGGGAGGCGTCTGGGTGAAGCTTGTCTCTGGCGGCTGCGCGTCCACGTTGAACGTGTGCGTCACCACGGTGCTGGTGTTGCCCGCGGCGTCCGTCGCCGTGACGGAGACCGTGTGCGTGCCGTCGGCGAGCGGCGAGCCACCCGGGAGCGTCCACACTCCCGAGCTGCCCACGACGAAGGAGTCGAGGGTGATGCCGTCCGCCACTACCGTCACCGTGCTGCCTGCCTCCGCCGTGCCGGAGTACGTCACCGCCGCGGTGTCCAGCACCGCGCCCTGGGCAGGGAAGGTGATGGCGACCGCAGGAGCCTCGGTGTCCACCGTCCACGTGTGTGTGGCCGGCGAAGCGTCCCGATTGCCCGCCGCATCCACCGCGCGGACCGCCAGCGTGTGCGCGCCGTCCGCGAGGGGGCCGGCCTCATTCTGGACAGTGCACGGCGCGAAGGCCGCGCTGTCCAGGCTGCACTCATAGGTCACCGAGGCCTCGTTCGACGAGAAGACGAAGGCAGCGAGCACTTCGTTCGTCAGGGCCTCCGGGCCGCTGTCGATGGCGGTGTCCGGCGCCGTGGTGTCCACCGTGAAGGTGACGCTCGTCGCGGCGCTGGTGTTGCCCGCGGCATCCGTCGCCGTGACGACGGCGGTGTACGTGTCATCCGCCAGCGTGAAGGGGAGCGTGAAGGTCCAGTGGCCACTTGCGTCCACGGGGATGGGGCCGTGGGTCGTGCTTCCCACCGTCACGAGCACCGTCTCCGCGCCGACGGCTGAGCCGGTGAGCGTCACGGTGCCATCCGCGAGAACGGCGCTCGGGGCAGGCGCGGTGATGACCGGGGCATTCGGAGGCGTCAGGTCCACCGTCCACGTGTGCGAGGCGGGCGAGCCGTCGACATTTCCCGCCGCGTCCACTGCGCGGACCGCCAGCGTGTGCTCGCCTTCCGTGAAGCCCTCGAAGGTGACCGGGCTGGTGCACGCCGCATAGGTCGCGCCGTCCACGCTGCAATCGAAAGTGGAGTCGGGCTCGCTGGAGGCGAACTCGAACGTCGCCGAGGACTCGTCGGTGAGGAGCGCGGGGCCCGAGGTGACGAGGGTGTCCGGCTCCGTCGTGTCCACTCGCCAGGCGTACTCGGCCGGCGTCGGGTCCACGTTGCCCACGGCGTCCACGGCGCGCACGAGCACCAAGTGGTCGCCATCCACGAGGCCGGTCTGCTCCAGCGGAGAGTCACACGTCGCGAAGGCGGCACCGTCCAGGCTGCACTGATAGCCCACCGCGCCACCCTCGGAGCGCAGCTCGAATGAGGCCGACGTCTCGCGCGTGAGCCGCGCTGGACCGGAGTCGATGAACGTCT
Organism: Myxococcus sp. CA040A; assembly: GCF_013336725.1. Taxonomy (NCBI): domain Bacteria; kingdom Pseudomonadati; phylum Myxococcota; class Myxococcia; order Myxococcales; family Myxococcaceae; genus Myxococcus; species Myxococcus sp. CA040A. Next base: position 161,217 of record NZ_JABUMR010000002.1, read on the forward strand.
CGGGCCCCGTCAGGTCGATGAAGAACCCATGGGACGTCGCACCGGAGCTGTTGCCCGCGGCGTCCACGCCGGTGGCGGAGACGGTGACGGGGCCTTCGGGCTGCTCCACCGGAAGGGCGAAGGTCCAGTCGCCGGCTCCATTCACGGGGATGGGGCCATACGTGGCGGTCCCCACCTCCAGGTAGACGTGGCTGTTGGGCTCACCCGTGCCCACGAGGGTCGGCGTCGCGGTGCCCACCACGGTGCCGCTCGCGGGCGAGACGACGGTGGGCGACACGGGCGCCGTCTGGTCCACCGTCCATGCGTAGGTCGCGGGCGTAGCGTCGGCGGTCCCCAGGCCGTTGACCGCGCGCACCGCCAGGGTGTGGCTTCCTTCCGCCAGTCCGCTGAACGCCACCGGGCTGGTGCAGTCCGTGAAGGCCGCGCCGTCCAGGCCGCACTCGAAGCGGATGCCGCCGTTCTCCATGCGCAGCACGAAAGCGGCGGACGTCTCGCGAGTGAAGGCCAGCGGACCGGAGTCGATGAAGGTCTCCGGCGCGGACAGGTCGATGGCGAAGTCGTGTGACGTGTCCTCGCTGGTGTTGCCCGCGGAGTCTGTCGCGGTGGCCTCCACGGTGTGAGGGCCTTCCGCCAGGGGGTCCGGGCTGGGGAGGCTCCAGTGGCCGTCGATGTCCGCCGTCACGGTGCCCACCACGTCGCCGTCCACCACCACCGTGACCTGGGCGAAGGGCTCGGCGGTGCCTTCGAATACGGGCGTCGCGGTGGCGATGGTGGCGCCGCTGGCGGGTGCGTTGATGACGGGGGCCTCCGGCGCCTCGGTGTCCACGGTGAAGCTCGTGGGCGCGCTGGCATCGCTCTCGTTGCCCGCGGCGTCCGTGGCCGTGGCCGTCGCGGTGTGCGGTCCCTGGCCCAGCGGGGTGGCCGGGGTGAAGGTCCATTCGCCCTGCGCGTTCACGGGAGCCGTGCCCAGCACGGAGCCATCCACCGTCACCGTCACCAGGGTTCCCGGCTGTGCGGTGCCGGAGATGGCGGGCTGCCGCGTGGGCACCACGACACCATTGGCGGGCACATCGATTGCGGGCGCATCCGGCGCGGTGGTGTCCACCGTCCACGCATAGGTCGCGGGCGTCGGGTCCACATTGCCGGCCGCATCACGAGCGCGCACGGCCAGCGTGTGGCTGCCCTGGGCCAGTCCCTGGAACGTCTCGGGATGAGCGCAGGCGGTGAACGCCGGCCCGTCCAGCGCGCATTCGTAGGTCACCGGGTCCGTGTCACTTCCGAAGCCGAACGTGGCGGAGGTGGTGTTGGTGATGGAGGCTGGCTGGCTCGTCAGGGTGGTGTCGGGCGGCGTGGTGTCCACCGTCCAGGTCCGGGTGGCGGGCGTCGCGTCCGTGTTGCCCGCGCCGTCGCGAGCGCGGACCGCCAGGGTGTGGCTTCCGTCTGTCAGGGACCCGAAGCTCGCGGGGTTCGCGCAGGTGGCGAAGGTCGCACTGTCGAGCGAGCACTCGTACGTCACGCCTGACTCCGAGGCATCGAACGAGAACGTCGCTTCGGCGCTGTTCGTCAGCGCGGACGGGCCGGTGACGATGGTGGTGTCCGGAGCGGACGTGTCGATGCTCCACGCATACGTCGCGGGCGACGCATCCACGTTGCCCACGGCGTCGCGGGCGCGGACCGCCAGGGTGTGAGGGCCGTCCTGGAGCCCGGGGAAGGGCTGTGGGGTGGCGCAGGTGGCGAAGGTCGCGCCGTCGAGCGAGCACTCATAGGTCACCTGCGCCTCATTGGAGCTGAAGCCGAAGGTGGCCGTCGCGGAGCTGGCCACGGGCGCCGGGGTGCTGGTGAAGGATGTCTCGGGGGGCGTGGTGTCCACCGTCCACGTGCGGGTGGCCGGCGTCGGGTCCATGTTGCCGGCGGCATCCACCGCGCGCACCGCGAAGGTGTGAGCGCCATCCACGAGGTCCGTGTGTGTCACGGGGCTCGTGCAGGAGACGAAGGTCGCACCATCGAGCGAGCACTCGAACCTCGCCGGGCTTTCGGTGGAGGCGAGGGAGAACGTCGCACTGGTCGCCGCCGTCGTCCCCGTGGGGCCGCCAGAGAGGGTGGTGTCCGGCGCGGACGTGTCGATGGTCCACGTGTACGTCGCGGGCGTCGGGTCCACGTTGCCCGCGGAGTCCACCGCGCGGACCTGCAGCGTGTGACTGCCTTGCGCCAGTGCCGGGAAGGCCTGCGGGTTGGTGCAGGGAGTGAACAGCACCTCACCATCCAGCCGACACTCGAACGCCACGCTGCTCTCGTTGGAGGTGAAGTCGAAGGAAGCCATCGCCGAATTGGAAGAGGACGGCGGGGTGCTGGTGAAGGACGTCTCCGGAGCTACCGTGTCCACCGTCCAGGTCCGGGTCGCGGGAGTGGAGTCGAGGTTGCCCGTGGCGTCACGGGCGCGCACCGCCAGGGTGTGGCTGCCCTGGGAGAGGGTGTCGTAGGTCGCGGGCGTCGAGCAGTCGGTGAAGCTCGCGCCATCGAGGGCGCACTCGAACGTCACCGGCGTCTCGCTGGACGTGAAGGTGAACGTCGCGCTGATGGAGTTCGTCGTCCCCGACGGACCGGTGACGATGAGGGTGTCCGGCGCCACCGTGTCCACGCTCCACGAGCGCGTGGCCGGCGTCGGGTCCACGTTGCCCGCTGTGTCGCGAGCGCGAACCGCCAGCGTGTGATTGCCCTGGGAGAGGGTGTTGTACGTCGCGGGCGTCGAGCAGGAGGTGAAGGTCGCCCCGTCGAGGCTGCACTCGTAGGCAACGGAGCCTTCGGTGGAGCTGAATGCAAAGGTGGCGCTGGCGGAGTTCGTTGCACCGGACGGTCCGCTGACGATGGTGGTGTCCGGCGCCACCGTGTCCACGGTCCACGTCCGGCTGGCGGGTGAGGAGTCCGCGTTGCTCGCACCGTCCACCGCACGCACCAGCAAGGTGTGGCTGCCTTGTGACAGGCCGGCGAACGTCGCGGGGCTCGGGCAGGACGCGAAGGTCGCGCCGTCGAGCGCGCACTGGTACGTCACCGACGCCTCGTTGGAGCCGAAGGTGAACGTGGCGCTGGCGGAGTTCGTCAGTCCGGACGGGCCGCTGACGATGGTGGTGTCCGGCGCGACGGTGTCCACGCTCCACGCGCGGGTGGCCGGCGTCGGGTCCATGTTGCCCACCGCGTCCACGGCGCGCACCGCCAGGGTGTGATTGCCCTGGGACAGGGAACCGAAGGTCGCCGGCGAGGCACAAGGCGCGAAGGCCGCGCCATCCAGGCTGCACGCGTAGGTGATGGGGCTCTCGTTGGAGGCGAAGGTGAAGGTCGCGCTGTTGGAGGCCACCGCGCCCGTGGGCCCGGTGACGATGCTCGTGTCAGGGGCGAGGGTGTCGATGGTGAAGTCCACCTGGGTGGGCGGACTGACGTTGCCTGCCGGGTCGCTGGCCGTCACCGTGGCGGTGTGGGCGCCCTCGGGGAGCGCGATGCTGGTGCAGGACCAGGCGCCCGTGCTCGCATGGGCGGGGGCGGTGCAGACGACGACGCCGTCGACCTCCACGCTGACGGTGCTGCCCGGCTCGGCCGTACCGGAGAAGACGGGCGTGCTCGTCGCCACGGTGCTTCCATTCGCCGGGGCCGTCACCACGGGCGCATCCGGGACGGACACGGTGATGGTCGTCGGACCGGTGGTGTTCGACGAGGGGGAGCTGGTGGCGGAGCTGGCGGGAGCGCCTCGCTCGCCCGCGGCGGTGAGGGTGGCCTGGTTGGCGATGACTCCGGAGGCAGAGGCCTTCACCACGGCGCGGAAGCGGACGGTGGTGCTCTGTTGAAGCTGCAGGGTGCCCCCCAGCGTGGCCGTCGCGCCGGTGCCGAGCCGGACCGTGATGACGCCCGCCGCGCTGACCTCACCCACGTCGTCGCCCGGGGCGTCCGTCAGCACGCCCGCGTTGGGGCCGGAGACAATCCGCAGCGAGCCCGGCTGGAAGGTGAGCTGGGCGGGCAGCGGGTCCGTGAAGACGGTCTCGATGCTGACGTCGTCGCCCGTGTTGGTGGTGACGATGTTGTATTCGATGACGTCGCCTCCGCGCAGCGAGCCATCCGCGCGCGGGTTCACCGCCGTCGCGGTCTTGTAGGTGTTGGTGAAGTCCGGCCGGAGCGTGGCGATGGACGTCGCGAACGCGCCGAGGATGTACGAGTCACCTGTGGACGTGGCGGTGAGCGACATGGACGTGGCGCCCCCTGTCACGCGGTGGGTGATGTCCACCACGTCCATGTCCACCCCCGACATGCTCGCCTGCGCGCCCGTCGGGCGGGGCAGGTCATTGGCATGCGTGGAGGGCGTGCCGAGCACGGAGCGCGTGCCGTTGAAGAAGTTGTTCGCGGGGTTGGCGGCGTCGGAGATGCTCACGCCATTGACGAGGAACTGGTCGCCCGTGCGCGTGGCGTCACCCTCGAAGGCCAGCACGCCCAGCTTGGCATCGAAGCCGGACGTCGGGACGGTGAAGCCCGACAGCGTCACCGTCTGGGGGTTGCCGCTGCTGACGTAATCGATGCCATCGAAGAGCGCCAGGTTGCGAATGGGCGAGTCGGGGTGCCGGTAGAAGACCACCAGCGCCCACGCGCTGAACGGGTCCATGCTGTTGAGGTTGGCGAGCGGCACGGCGTCCACGCCGCTCACCTCGTAGACGCCCGTGCCGTGGGCGGCGACCAGGCTGGTGACGTCCGCGGAGGACTCGTAGATGTAGCGATTGCTCGGGGCGTAGCTGTGCGCGACGTCCGCCGTCAGCTGCTGCGTGAAGACCCCGGGGCGGCTGAACTCCGCGGTGGTGTCCGGGGTTCGCTGCGACGTGGTGGTGGACAGGTGCGCGGCCCAGTACAGCCGCGCATACGTCACGATGGCGCCGGTGGGGATGCTGAGCGCGGCGCGGCTCCGGGCATTGGTGGGGCTCACGGAGGTGTTCGCGGTTGCCACGCCTGATTGGAGGGTCCAGTAGACGTCCACCGCGTCATCCGAGGTGTTCGACCCGCAGCTCCCCACCGTCCCCACCAGCGGCGCCGGCACACCGGAGGCGCAGTCGTGGGCGAGCGTGTTGCCCACCATCAGGAGGTCGCCGCGCTGGTTCGCCGTGTGGCGCAGGATGGGGGCCGCCGCGCCCTGACTCGAGGACACCATCCACAACAGGGGGAGCAGCCACTGCAGACGCAAGATGGCGCGACTGCTGGCCCGGCGAGGAGACGTTGAGGACATGGGAGCACCAGGGCGGGCGGGGAGGAGCGGCGCGCGAAGGGAGGTCGAATCCGTCAGGAGCGGTGCGGCAAAAACCGAGAATTCGCCGGGTGGCTTGGAATCCCAGCCAGATGTTTCACGCCGGGGAGAATGCTCGTGGGGGGATGTCGCTCGCTCTGTCACGGCCTCGCGGAAGAGCAACGAGGGTGCCAGTGCGAAACAACGGATTCACCGCGCGGTTGTCTGGATTTGAAGCTATCTGAAACGGTCCGCTGTCACGGTTGTCCGAGGGCTGGATCCAGTTTCTGGAATCCGGACAGCGGGCGTTGTGAGCCGGTGCGCGGGCTCGGAGAGCGGAAGTCTGGGATTGCTGATTCATGGCGCTGTCGGCACTGCATCGCGTCGTCACGCGGAGTGGATGCGTGCTCGGAGGCAGCGCTGGTGATGCACGCGTGTGGAGCAGGCGGGCGGGGTGAGAGAGACCCGTTTGCGGAGGTGTCGTCGACACATGAGCATCGGTGCCTTCATGGCCCGGTCTCATGTCTCGCAGCGCTCGTCATCGATGTTTCATGTCTCGCCGCGAGGGCTTCCTTTCATGAAGGGGCGTTTTGATGGGAGGTGGCTGTCGCGCCTGGCGCGTGTGCTGCTCGTGTTGGCTGTGTGGGGCTCCGACGTCCAGGCGCAGGTGCGCGAGGGCGGGGTGGACGACCTGCGGGAGGGATGGCTCTACCGCTGGGGAGACTCACCGCTGGGGCCGGAGGGTGTGCCCGTCTGGGCGCGTGAAGCCGATTCGAGCGCGTGGCGGCCCATGCAGGCGCTGGGGACGCCGCCGGGGCGGGGGAGACACACGCTCCTGTGGGTGAGCATTCCCATCCCGGAGGGTGGGTGGGGTGAGCCCGCGCTGCTGCTGGGCTCCGTGTCCAACGCCTTCGAGGTCTACGTCGGGGGCCGGCGCGTCTACTCGAGCGGGACGGTGAACCCGTCGGGCACCGAGGTGAGGCAGGGCATTCTGGGGAAGCTGATTCCCCTGCCGTCCTCGGTCCAGGGCTCGCGAATGCTGCTCCGCATCCAGAGCAGCACTCCGGCCATCGGCGTGACTTTGCGGGCGCAAGTGGGCTCCCACCCGGCGCTGCTGGCGCAGGTGCTGCGGCAGGGCCAGGCGTCCCTCGTGACGGGGGTGTTGCTGGTGGCCGTCGCGCTGGTCGCCCTGGGCATGGCGTTGATGGGCGGGCAGCGGCGCGTGCTGCTGTCGCTGGCCGTCTTCGCCGGAAGCTCGGGCGTGTTGCTGGCGGGCATGAGCGGCGTGCTGCCCCTGGCCTGGGACGTGGACCGGGTGATGGGGCAGATCACCCTCACGGCGGCCTACTGTGTGCTGCCGGGACTGGGCTGGTTCATCCTGGATGGCATCCTGGAGGGCCGGCTGCGCTGGTTCCGGGGGCTGGTGTGGTGCCTGACCGTGCTCGCGGCCCTCAATACCGCGGTGGTGCTGGTGGACCTGGGCGTCGCGAGCTGGCTGTTCCAGTTGGTGATGCTCTACTCCATCCCCTGCCTGCTGGCGTATGTCATTGTCGCGGTCGTCGCCGCGTATCGCGGCAATGTCGATGCACGCATCTTCGGCGTCGGCCTGGGCGTGCTCGCCGCCATTCTCGTGCTCGGCATGCTGCCGCTGCTGGGCTGGGTGAAGCTGGAGGGCTCGTTCGTCCACTGGGGCTTCCTGGCGCTCACCGCGTCGCTGGTGGGAATCGTCGCGCGGCGCTCCCTGCGGGTGGTGCGCTCGCTGGAATCGCATACGCGCCAGTTGGAGGCCCGGCGCCTGGACGTACAGATGCTCGCCAGGGACATGGGGCGCGGCGCCGGAGAGCTGGCGTCGGTGGTGCAGCAGCTGCGCACGTCGAGCGAGGCGCAGACGGTGGGAATCGACCGGCAGGCCACGGCGCTCAAGGAGCTGGACCAGACGGTGCAGGAAATCCGTCAGGGCTCGCTCGTCACGTCGGAGAAGACGCGAGCGCTGACCCACTCCATCGTGGTCGCGGAGGAGGCGGGCCGCGAGGGCGGTGCGGCCATCGAGAAGACGCTGACGAACCTGGAAGCCATTCGTCTGGAGGTGTCGGGAATGGCCGCGCGCATGCTCGCGCTGGATTCGCGGACCCGGGAGATTTCCGGCATCGTCGACACCGTCAAGGGACTGGCGGACCAGTCCAACATGCTGGCCGTCAACGCGGCGATTGAAGCGGCGCGCAGCGGGGAGCATGGCAAGGGATTCGCCGTCGTGTCGCGGGAGGTGCGCAGCCTGGCGGACCAGTCCGTTGTCGCCACCCAGCGCATTCGCGAGGTGCTCGAGGGCGTGAGCACCAGCATGCGCGAGGCCGCGAAGCTCAGCGAGCAGGGCGAGCAGCGCGTAAGGGTGGGCCTGGATGCGGTGCGCGTGTCGGGCACGCAGCTTCAGAAGCTCGCGGGCATCATCGGCGACACCAGCGGCAGCGTGCGGCAGATCTCCGCGGCGGTGTCGCAGCAGGAGGCGGGCACGTCCCAGATTGCCGTGGCCATCCAGGACCTCTCCCAGGAGATGCAGCAGACGCTTCGCGTCGTGGAGGAGACGCGCAACGTGGCGCGCTCGGTGCAAACGCTGGCGGAGCGGATGACGAACTCGGCGGCGAGCACCCTCCAGTCAGGCTCGCTGGCGGACTGAGGCCCGCACGGACGGCGCTCCCCGGAGGCGGACAAAAACATCCAGGGTCGATTCCTCCCGAAGCTGTGGTCTCATCTTCAGGCCCCGATTCCGGGCGCGGCATTCGAGCGCAGCATCAGGAGACTGAAGATGACATCCGGCCGTTCGTCGAAGATCGCGGTGATTGGCAGCGGGCTCATGGGAAGTGCACTCGCGCGGGCTTTCGCGGCGGTGGGGCACGAGGTCGCGGTCTGGAACAGGACGCCGAGCAAGGCCCAGGCCGTGGGCGGTGGCACCCTCGCGTTCGAGGAGCTGCGCGAGGCCATCACGGGGCGCGACCTCGTGGTCGTCTCGCTGTCGAACTACGCCGCCTTCTCGGAGGTGTTCTCCTCGAAGGACGTGGTGGCGGCGCTCGCCGGGACGACGCTCGTCCAGCTCACCAGTGGCTCGCCCGCGGACGCACGGAACGCGCTGGAGTGGGCGACGGCCCACGGCGTGGACTACCTGGATGCGGCCATCCTCGCCTATCCCGCCTTCGTGGCCACCGACTACGCCACGGTCTTCTACGCCGGGTCGCGCGCGGTCTTCGACCGGCACCTCGGGACGCTCCAGGCGGTGGCGAAGAACTCCGTCTACGTCGACGAGAAGATTGGCTCCGCGGCGACGCTCGACTGCGCGATTCTCGAGGCCTACTACGGAGGCTCCCTGGCGGTCCTCCACGCGGCGGCGATGTGCAAGGCCGAGGGACTCGACCCGAAGGCATTCTTCGCGCAGAAGAACTCCTTCCTGGGGTTGATCTCCGTCACCGCCGATGCCGCGCAAGACATGGTCGCGCGCGACGACTTCACGGGTGAGCAGTGCAGCCTCAACACCCATGTCGCGGCCATCGAGCACATCGTCCGGCTGAGCCAGGACGCGCGCATCAGCACGCGCTTCCCCAGGGAGTTGCTCGAGAACTACCGGCGGGCCGTCGGCGCGGGGCTGGGCGCCCAGGAGCTGCCCGCCGTGTTCCGTACCCTGGGAAAGGACTGAACGCGGCTTGAGCGCGGCGACACGCTAGAAGTCGCGAATCGAATCCAGCACCGAGACCAGCGCCTCTCGATTCAGGGGCTCGGCGGATGCCCCGCCCTTGGACCGGAGCTTCTCGTCCACCGCGTCGAAGATGCCCATCAGCGCGACGTAGATGTGCTCACGCTCCTCGGTGTAGATGAAGGTCTTGCGAGCATCCATCTTGTTGAAGCCCTCGGTATAGGTCGTGACGATGGGCGTCAGCGCGGAGACCAGGGCGGCGGCGCGGGTCTCCTCGGACGCGGCCTTGAGCGCGGCCGACCGGGCCTGTCGATACAGCGTCGCGGCCTTCTTGGCCTGGGTCGGGCTGATGGTGTCGGCCCCGTCCCAGATGCGGAACGGGTTGTCCAGGTTATCCGCCAGCCATTCGGCCTTGCGCGGCTGACGCACGGACAGGTCCAGGCCCTCCCGAGCCGCGGCCTTGTATGCCTTCTTCACCTCGGCGGCGAGTTCGGCGGGAATGCTCGTCAGCCAGAGCATCCCCAGATGCGGGAAGCGCTCCGGACCGGGGAACTCGTCGGGCGTGATTCCAAACATGTCGCTCAACGTCAGCATGCGCAGCTCAGGCAGCGCCGCCAGCGCGGAGGTGTTCCTCAGGTAGCCAGGGGCCCCCCAGATTCTCAGCTCCGTCAGCTTCGGAAAGCGCCTCACGACGCCGGAGACATCCACCTCCTGTGCGGCGTGCACATGCAGGCTGTCCAGTGCGTCCAGTCCGGACCAGGCCATGGCCGGGTTGTTCACGGACAGCGTCAGCCAGCGGCCATCGGCTTCCGCGTGAATCTTCAACTCCGGGCTGGCCTGTCCCATCAGGGACAGGTGCTCCAGTCCTTCGTTGAGGTGGAGCTCGTGGACGCCCGTCACCTCCAGGGTGAGTCGCGTCAGATTGGCGCCACGCAGGTCGACGACGCGCTCCCCGTGGGCCCGCACGTCCGACTCATAGACGAACGGGCGGCGGCGGATGAAGTCGAACAGCCCGGGGATGGGGGCGTCGGCGTTGACGGACGTCAGGATGGGCAGCACCTCGAACACCGCGAGATTGGGGGCGGCGGCGAGCCTGTCCGTGTCGAGCCGCTGCGTCGAGCGGAGCACCTCGCGGTCGCCCAGCTTGAGCACCACGCTCTTGTCGCGGTTGGCGTCCATCTGCTTGAAGAGGTCGCGCTCGGCCTGGGGGATGGCTTCCCAGCGCCGCTGACTGTAGGTGGCGCTGCCGGAGGGCCAGCCGCTGTAGCTCTTGACGTCCTCGACGACGAGGGGCGGCCGGTGACCCACGAGCGTGTAGCCACGAGGAACCTCGGCGGACACCCAGACGTGGACGCGGTGGTCCTTCCAGAAGAAGAAGTTGAAGTTGGCGGGCGCCATGGTCGCCACGGCCGCGGCGTCGGGGAGGGCGGGGCCCACCCAGTCCAAGGCCAGCACGGCGGCCAGCTCGCTCTTCCCCTCCGCCTTCAGGGCGGTCACCTGGACGGCGGTGTAGGCGTCCAGCCGAGGGTTGTAGACGGCGAGAATGTCTCCGGGCGTGGGCTTCATGTTCGGGCGAAGGTGCTCTACGCCCACTCGATGCGCAAGCGCTTGCTGCCCGCCGAGTCCAGAAGCGCGAGCGCCCCGCCTTCGGTCAGGGCCCGCTTCACGGCCTTCCAGGAGGCCTCGGTGAGCAGCCAGGCAAAGCCGTCCTCCACCAGCTGGCTCGCGTCCTTTTCCTGCTCCGGGACGACCACGAGGAAGTTTCCGCAGAGCCGCTCGGCGTTGTTCTGCCCGGGGGGAGTGATGGCTTGAGGTTCGCGCTGGCCCGGCGCCCAGACGAAGTACGCATCCGCGGTCGGGTCGAGTCCCGTGAGCAGCGCGAAGGGCATGTTCGCCGGAAGCTCCGCGAACAACTGCTGGAGGAGCGCCTCGGCGCCCGGAACGAGGCGCAGGACGATGTCGCTCCCCATCTGGAGGACCCGTGCTTCCCTGAGGCGGGCACTCGCGATGTTCGACAACATGCTCGCCTGGAGCATCTCCGCATGCGGCAGCTCGGGCCGCTCGGGGTCGAACCAGGTGGGGCAGGGGAAGTGTGAGCACATCCGGCCCAGCGAGGACATCACCCGCGTCGCCCCGAAGCGCTCGACCAGCGCCAGTTCCCCCTCCGTCACGGGAACGGCGGCGAGTGCGTTTGGCGGAACGGACACCTCCGGCAGGGGCTCCGCCGGGACGTAGAGCAGATGCCGGCCAGGGAACAGACTCCTCTGTCCGAACTGGGTGTGACCGCCCGTGTCCACGGTGCGCCCCTGCTCGGCGAACTGGTTGATCGTGGCGAAGAACGAGAACAGCTTGGATGAAAAGGCCTCATCCGCCATCCCCGCAGGCAGCGTGAACACCAGCTCCTTCTGTCCCTTGGCGGCGAGTCCGTCCGACACGTACGACACGCAGTCCACGGGCCCCTTCGACGTCGGGCGGGCGTGCCGGGTGACAGACACCGTGAGCCCGGGTGCCACCTCGACCCGCTGTGCCAGGGCCGGCGAACGACCGGCTCCCGACACGCGCCCCATCAACTCATTCCACCAAGCCATGCCCTGCCTCGTCGAACCCTCGTGACAGGCCGGAGCGTACACCTGGTCACGAAGCGGCGGCCAGGTAGTCCTGCAGCCTCGAGGTCTCGGTGTTCATCAAGGACTTCGCGAACAGATAGAAGCGATAGGCGTCGCGGAAGTTCGAGCCGAGGCCGAACGAGACGCGAACGGCTCCGCAGAGCCCCTTGTTGAGAATCTCATCGTCGAAGGTCCTGCAATCGAAGATCTTCTTCGTCTTGTCGAGTTCGCAGTGCTCCGCGCCAGCGGTCGTGTAGGTCGCATGCTGCACCGCGCCCAGATTGCAGAAACAGCCATTGCGAAGCGTGATGCCGAAGGACTCGGCGGCTCTCTTGACCTGCGAATGCGGGAAGACCGAGTTGTAGCAGTCGAACAGGTTCAACATGACCGTCGCGCCCTTGTCTTCCGACGCGGGGCCATAGACCCGGCAGAGCGGGCCCTTGGCTTTGATCTCGTGCTGCAACGGCTGTAGCTGCGTTTCGAGCCATCGAGCCAGCGCCTTCGCGCGACCGCCGATGTTATGGACTCCGAGCCTGGAGATGAATTCGAAGCCATAGGCGATGGCGTGGAAGGATGCATAGTTGGGCGTGCCGATTTCGAACTGCCTCCCCTGGTCGTGGTGCAACAGCCGGTCCGTGGGAGACCACGGCCCGGAGTAGTAACACACCGCGCCCCCGGCGAAGGATGGCGGGGTCAGCTTGCGCAGGGAGTCTCTCTTCGCGATGAGACAGCCGGACCCGGTTGGATAGCCAAATATCTTGTAGAGGGATACGGGGACGAAGTCCGGTTGATAGGTCTCGAAATCGAACGCCGACAGGGGGACGAACGCCGCCGCGTCGCACAGGACCATCGCTCCGCGCTCTTGCGCGAACTTGATCCATTTCAGGTCATGCTTCACACCTGTCGCGTTGGACTGCGCGGGGAACGCGAAAAGGTGGGCGTGGTTCCTGTCGAGCTTCTCGAGCGAGCGCCGCAGGGAGCTCTCGACGAGCAGCAGCTCCTTGTCCAGAGGGATGTACCTGACAGCGGCGCCCCGGGCCTTGGCGAACTCCCGGATGCCGTGGATGGAGGTGTGGTTGTCCTTGGCGAGCAGGAACTCCGAGCCGCTCTCGAAGGGGAACGACTCCGCGACCAGCCTGATGGCCCCGCTGGCGTTCGGGGTGAAGATGATCTCGTACTCCTCCGGCGAGCAGCGGAAGAACCGGTAGATCTCCGAGCGGGCCTTCTCGTACGCCGCTTCGGTGGCCTTCGAGCCGGTGTGCGGATTGCCGAGAATCGTATTCCTCAGGACCTGATGGTCACGATCAATGAGGCTCTCTGGGGCGATGGCGCCACCCACATGATCCAGATAGGTCTCTGATTGTGCATCCAGGCGTGAGAATTCCTCGCGCCTCAGGGCCTCCACCTCGTCGTCGGGATACTCCGGATGCTCGGCCAGGAAGGCCGACTTCATGGTCTGGTATTCCCGCAGGGCGTGCGCGTCGGCGCGGGAGAGCAGCCGTTTCTCTCGACTCTCGACGAGCTCCGGCGCCATCGCACGGAACGAGTTCAGTCCATTGAAGTCAGGCAGGGCGCTGACGGCAACGGTCTGCTTGCTGGCCTCGTCGACCGCGCCGCGCAGGAGCCAGGCCTTGACCTCGTAGTTCTGGGTCGGGACACGCGTGCGAAGCTCCCTGAGAATCGTATCGAGATACGCCTCCCGGGTAGGGGTGTCGCACTGGTTGAACTCCTCCAGCAAGATGCAGGTATTGAAGATGAACTCTCTTGTGTCCTCCTCGCCCAGGAAGAACGACAAGGGACATGACGTCGCGACCTCGGCGACGCCCCTGGCGAGCCCCTCCAGGGAGAACGCGCTCGTGATCGCCGTATGGTCGGTCAGGCTGAGCGCCCTGTCCAGGACGGCCGACGGAGTTCCAAAGAGCTTCTGCGACTGTTCCCGGGTCAGTCCAAACAGCTCATTGTAGTGGAAGACCGTGCCGTAGATCTTCCCTCCCGGACGAAGGACTCGCTTGAACTCTCGCGCGACCTTGCTCTTGTCGGGTGGGAACATCAGGCCAAAACCACAGACGATGATGTCGAAGCTGTCGTTGCTGAAGGGCAGGTCCGCCATGTCGACGTCGGCATGGAAATCGACGTCCCGCTTGAGCTCGTCGCCCACCACCGTCTTGCACACGTCGATGGCAATCTTGGAGAGGTCCGTTGCAACCAATTTCAGATTGAGCGGCCTGGCCAGATCTTCGTAGAGATGCGTGGTGATTCGGCCCGTCCCACAGGCGACCTCGAGGATGTTCGTGATGGGTGCTTCCGGTCGGATGTCCTTGCGGATTTCCCGTACGAGGAGTTCGCCATAGGGTTTGAAGAGCTTGGGCCCCAACACGCGCTCATAGAACTCCATGAACGTGCTCAGGGTCCACTTGCGCTCAGACACCGTCTTGCAAGACTGCTTCGCAGTGCTGTTCATGTGCGGGCTTTCTGTGAGCGGGGGGTCTGTGTCGGGGCCGTTTGTGACTCTTTGTGATGAATGCCTGGGCCGATGCGCGCCCCGATGCCAGGGTGACTCGTGCGCTTGCCTGGGATGGTTACACGCCAGGGTTGTTGATCATTTCAGAAATGGCAAGCGAATCCGCGAATGTCAGGCGGTGCGGGCCGGGTGCGGGCTGTTTGTGATGCCATTGCGGGCTGATTGCCTTTGCGCTGCGGGCTGGACGCCCATGACGCGCGCTGACAGGCCGGTTGCTGCCCGAGGTCGGCCGCTCCCAGGGCGTGGCGGCGTATGGCCACCCCTGGCGGGCCCGTTCGACGGTTGCTATGGGGACGTCCGTCTGCTCACGAAGCGGCGGCCAGATGGTCCTCCAGCCGCGAGGTCTCGGTGTTCATCAAGGACTTCGCGAACAGATAGAAGCGATAGGCGTCGCGGAAGTTCGAGCCGAGGCCGAACGAAACACGAACCGCTCCGCAGAGCCCCTTGGTGAGAACCTCCTCATCAAAGGTCTTGCAGTCGAGGATCTTCCGCTTCTTGTCGAGCTCGCAGTGTTCCGAGCCCGCGGTCGAGTAGGTGGCGTGCTGAACCGCGCCCAGGTTGCAGAAACAGCCATTGCGAAGGGTGATGCCAAAGGACTCGGCGGCTCTCTTGACCTGGGCGTGCGGGAAGACCGCGTTGTAGCAGTCGAACACGTTCATCATGACCGTCGCGCCCTTGTCTTCCGGCGCGGGGCCATAGACTCGACAGAGGGGGCCCTTGGCCTTGATTTCATGCCGCAGTGACTGCAACTGCGTTTCGAGCCATCGAGCCAGCGCGTTCGCTCGACCGCCGATGTTGTGGACTCCGAGCCTGGAGATGAATTCGAAGCCATAGGCGATGGCATGGAAGGATGCGTAGTTGGGCGTACCGATTTCGAACTGCCGCCCCTGGTCATGGTGCAACATCCTGTCCGTGGTAGACCACGGCCCGGAGTAGTAACACACCGCTCCACCGGCGAAGGACGGCGGGGTCAGCTTGCGCAGGGAGGCTCTCTTCGCGATGAGACAGCCGGCCCCGGTCGGATAGCCAAATATCTTGTAGAGGGAGACCGGGACGAAGTCCGGTTGATAGGTCTCGAAATCGAACGCCGACAGGGGGACGAACGCCGCCGCGTCACACAGGACCATCGCTCCGCGCTCTTGAGCGCGCTTGATCCATTTCAGGTCATGCTTCGCGCCCGTGGCGTTGGACTGCGCGGGGAACGCGAAAAGGTGGGCGTGGTTCCTGTCGAGCTTCTCGAGCATGCGCTCCAGCGAACTCTCGAGGAGCAGCAGCTCCTTGTTCAGGGGGACGTACTTGACAGACGCGCCCTTGGACCTGGCGAATTCCCGGATGCCGTGGATGGAGGTGTGGTTGTCCTTGGCGAGCAGGAGCTCCGAGCCGCTCTCGAAGGGGAACGACTCCGCGACCAGCCTGATGGCCCCGCTGGCGTTCGGGGTGAAGATGATCTCGTACTCCTCCGGCGAGCAGCGGAAGAACCGGTAGATCTCCGAACGGGCCTTCTCGTGGGCCTCCTCGGTGGCCTTCGAGCCGGTGTGGGGATTGCCGAGGATCGTATTCTTCAGGACCTGGTAGTCATGCTCGATGAGGCTCTCTGGGGCGATGCCACCGCCCACATGATCCAGATAGGTCACCCGTTGTGCATCCAGGCGAGAGAACTCCTCCCGTCTCAGGGCTTCCACTTCGTCGTCGGGATACTCCGGATGCTCGGCCAGGAAGGCTGACTTCATTGCCTGGTATCGGCGCAGGGCAGGTGCGTCGGAAAGCGGGAGCAACCGATCATCTCGACTCTCGACGAGTTCCGGCGCCATCGCACGGAACGCGCTGAGTTCACTGAAGTCGGGCAGGGCGCTGACAGCAACGGTCTGCTTGCTGGCCTCGTCAACCGCACCGCGCAGGAGCCAGGCATTGACGGCATAGTTCTGGCTGGGAACATGCGCACGAAGCTCTCCGAGAATCGTATCGAGATACGCCTCCCGGGTGAGGGTGTCGCACTGGTTGAACTCCTCCAGCAAGACGCAGGTATTGAAGAGGAATTCTCTCGTGTCCTGCTCGTCCAGATGGAAGGTCAGGGGACACGACGTCACGACCTCCGCGACGCCCCTGGCGAGCCCCTCCATGGAGAACGCGCTCGTGATAGCTGAATGATCGCTCAGGCTGAGCGCTCCATCCAGGATGGCCGAGGGAGCGCCGAAGAGCTTCTGCGTCTGCTCCAGCGTCAGGCCAAACAGCTCATTGTAATGGAAGACCGTGCCGTAGATCTTCCCTCCCGGACGAAGGACTCGCTTGAACTCCCGCGCGACCTTGCTCTTGTCGGGTGGAAACATCAGGCCAAAGCCACAGACGATGATGTCGAAGCTGTCGTTGCTGAAAGGCAGGTCCGCCATGTCGACGTCGGCATGGAACTCGACGTCCCGATTGAGGTCGTCGCCCACCACCGTCTTGCACACCTCGATGGCAATCTTGGAGAGGTCCGTTGCAACCAGTTTCAGGTTCAGCGGCCTGGCCAGCTCTTCGTAAAGATGCGTGGTGATTCGGCCCGTTCCACAGGCGACCTCGAGGATGCTCGTGACGGGAGCTTCCGGCCGGATGTCCTTGCGGATCTCACGGACGAGGAGCTCGCCGTAGGGCTTGAAGAGCTTGGGCCCCAAGACGCGTTCATAGAACTCCATGAACGTGCTCAGGGTCCATTTGCGGTCCGACACCGTCTTGCAGGACTGCTTCGCCGTGCTGTTCATTCGAGAGCCTTCAGTGGGCAGGGGTGTGCGCGCTGAGACTCTATCTCATGACTTTTTCGCGGTAACCGGCAGTCTCTCGGAGCCAGTATCCGGTCTGTGTCGGCCGTGGAGGAGTGAGGGTGATAACGGGGACTTGGAGACCGTCAGGGCAGAGGTGACGCAGCAAGACCAGTCAGATTGGCAGACTGCGTCAGCGGACTGCGTCAGCGGACCGGGCGCAAGACGCCGTGGCGACGATGCGCCTTACTCCGCTTCCATGAACACGTACTCATGCTGCGCATCGCGGAGCACCAGCGACTTCTTGCTGTCCTTGTTCGCGACGACGAACTCATAGCCGTCCTCACCCGGCGAGCTGCCTACGAGCGTGAGCGTGCCGTCATCACCGCGCCGCGAAGCGACCTCGCTCTTCCAGTCGCCAAAGTCGAACCAGGTGGCCGCGCCCCTGCGTACCACCTGGATGTCGCCCACCTCCACGCTGCGATAGCGCGCGGGTCAGGGGGCCTGGATGAAGCCGGCCGGTGGCCCCATGAACGCGTTGCCAACACGGATGTTGTCAATCAAGACGTAGCTGTTCGCGGTGATGGCATTGTTGGGGCGGTCACCGAAATAGGCCAGGATGCGGCTGTAGTCGAGTGGCTGCGCAACGACATTCAGGTTGCCGCAGTTCCAGCCCTCGGTGGTGACCCCACCATTGCAGAAGCCGATGCGGTGTTGGAGGCGCCCGTCCCGAGACCAGATGTAGAGCGTGTTGAGCCCTCCAATGACGACCTCGAACTCCACATAGAGCCATTGCTCCAGGAACTGCTCCATCTGGAAGGAGTGCCTGGTCGTCGGAGTGGAGGGGGCCCAATGTGAACTGAATTCGTCGGCGCAGATTCCGGCGGCGTTGTTGCACGCGCGAAAGCCGCGGTAGGCGTACTGGCCGGACGCCGTTTCGAGGGCCCCCTCGGTCACCATCGGGCGGATGTTCCTGCCGCCGTTGGAGACGTCGTCGTAGACCAGAACGTGCTTGTGGCCCGCGCCGCGCATCGTCGCCGGCCAATCGAGACCGTAATAAACCATGTAGCCGACGTTCGCGCGCAGGCCGTTCTGGTGGTTGAGCAGGATTCCGGTATCACCTTGGGCCACATAGCCTGGCCGCACGTCGAAGCGGGCACAGCCCCCGCTGTAGCAGTTCACGGTCGTGTGGGTGCGCCTGAGAATCTGCGCGCGGGGATTGAGACTCTCCTCGAAGATGAGGTCCGTGTAGTTGTCGACGTCGAACTTCTCGACGAAGCCAAACGGCATCTCGGTGTTCGGTGTGCGCTGGGGCGCCGCGGCCAGGTCCCAGTTCGTCAGGGGAGGCACCACGCCTTGCCTGGGCATGGCCGGTGTCAGCGAAGCCGCCATGACCACAGACAGGGCGGTCATCGCGAGGGCGGGCTTGATGACGAGTCGATGGAAAGGAGAGTCCATGGGTTGCTCCTGGTCCAACGGAGGTTCCCGGCCCTGTCTTAGGGTCGGGCTTATTCGTGCAAATCAAGATTAAGCTGCCTTGTCGCGAGGTGTCAAAGACGGGGCGCAGGCGTGGAAGGGGGACCTTGTGGGTCCATCGAACCGCTGTGTCAGGCCTGACGTCTGCCTGGACGCGCTCGTGGGGGACTGTAGGCGCCGGGTCGTGGATGACAGTGCGTCCCGGGTGCGGCCCCACCGAGGGTGGGAATTGACATCCATGTCTTGAGTCGAGAGCTTGTCTGGTTGAAAAATTGAAAGACTTTTATTGAGTGATAAGAGCATCGCCGCTGGAACTCGCGTCGCGAGCCTCCCGGTGAAGTGTCTGCCTGTCCGTCGCGGGCAGGGTCCCCTCTCTTCACATCTCCCTCTCTATGCACACTCAAGCATCCTTCCGGGTGCTGTCTCCACTCTGGAGACAGACCCTGGTCGTCGTGTCTGTCGTTCTCTCCCTGGTGGGCTGCCAGCGTGAAGACAGCCTTCCAGCTCCCTCCGCCGAGGATGGCTCGGCGCGCTTCGCCATCTCGGTGCAACAAGCCGTGACAGCGGATGACGTCCAGCGTGTCGAGGTCATCCTGGATGCCGCCGACATCCCCGCGACGACCGTCCAGTTGGTGGAGGACACCACGGTGTGGACGGGGCTGATGAGCGTCATTCGCGCCGGCTCCGAGCGGCGCTTCCGGGCCTCCGCCTATGACGCCCAGGACAAGCTCATCTTCCGGGGCGAGGCCACGGGGGTCACCATCACCGCCAACCAGACGGTGCAGGTGAACATCCTGCTCCAGCAGGTGGACCCGTCGCCCGAGTTCTCCAACGCGGGCCCCATCATCACCTCACTCGTCGTGTCGCGCTCCTCGGTGGAGGTGGGCGGCTTCGTCGACCTCCTGGCGACGGCGCGGGATCCCAACCCTGGTGACGTCCTCTCGTACGCGTGGACCGCCACTGCGGGCACCTTCGACAACGCGGCCAGCCGGCGGGCCCGGTGGACGGCGCCCGCGACGGAAGGGATTGTCACGCTGACGCTCACCGTCTCCGACCAGTTGGGTGCGTCCACCTCTGTCAGCTTCGTCATCCAGGTGGATGGGACGGGCGTGGGCACCGCGGAGGTCATCGTCCGATTCAACGCCTGGCCAGAGGTGGTCTCACTGACGGGCGCCCCCACGCAGGTCGTCCCCGGGCAGGCCATCGTCGTCAGCGCCCAGGGAACGGACAATGACGATTCCGCCACGTCGCTGGCGTATTCGTGGAGCGCGTCGTGCGAGGGCACCTGGACCGATGCCGGCTCACGCAATGCTCGCTTCACGCCCACGTCGGTGCCGGCGAATGCCACGTGCGACAACTGCCAATTGACGGTGCGGGTGGCGGATGGCAGGGGCGGCGAGGGCTTCGGTCGGCTCGGAGTCTGCGTCGGCCCGCCGGTGGCCCCCAATGTCGCGCCCCGGATTACCAGCGCCTTCCAGACCTCGCGCAACGCGTCGGCCGGCAGCGTGCTTCGCTTCAGCGTTCGTGCCGTGGACCCCGAGGGCTCCGCGCTGACCTTCGCCTGGGAGACGAACACGGGCGCGCTCGGTGCTCCGACCAGCGGCGGTGACGCCAGTGAGGTCCTCTGGACGGCGCCCGCCTGCGTGGACGCGCAGGTGGCGCCGGTGGTGACGGTGCGCGTCGCCGACGCGGAGGGGTTGGAGACGCTCCAGTCCTTCCCGCTGACGTGGCGCGGGCTCTCGTGCCCCACGGCCATGGTGTTCCGCACCCAGCCCACCGACGTCCTGGCGACCGCGCCCATCTCCCCCGACATCCAGGTCGAGCTGCTCGACAGCCTGGGGCGCAACGTGCCGGTGTCGTCCGGTGTGGTGACGCTGTCCATCGGTGACAACCCGGGCGGAGGCGTCCTTTCGGGCACCGCGTCGGCCACGCTGGTGGCGGGCGTCGCGACCTTCACGGGGCTCTCCATCGACGCGTCGGACGTGGGCTACACGCTGGTGGCCTCCTCGGCGGGACTTCCGTCGGTGAGCAGCGCGGCCTTCACGGTGCATCCCCTCGTCATCCAGGGCAGCCGGCTGGATGACCACCTCACCACGGGCAATGTCCTGGTGCAGCGGAGCCTCGACCTGAGCGCGACGACCATCTCCGCCCTCGTGGAACGGCAGGATGGTGGCTTCGCCACGTACCCGGGGACGGGCACGGCGGCGGGGACGTTCTCCATCTCCGGCGTGCCGCGCGGCGCGTACTACCTGCGCATCGGTTCGGACTACATCGTGACGTCGTCGCGCTCACTGGACCTGGGCACGTCGGTCCAGGGGCGCCCGGACGCGGTGGTACCAGCCAACACGACGTACCTCGCCGTCGACCTCCAGGGGCTCGCGACCTGGCAGGCCGAGGACTACCTGGAGGTCTTCTCCGCGAGCGTGGGCCTGTGGGGGCAGGGCGTGCAGTTGCTCCACCAGGCCGGCACCGCGCCCACCGCTGGCGCCGTCCGCTGGACGCAGACGCTGCGCTACCGAGGCATCCCGGGCTCGCGGCTGCTGGAGTCGGCGCGGGGTGACAGCCTGACGTTCCACCAGCTCTCCACCAAGACTCCGGGCGGCACCGAGGCGGGCGAGACGCTCACCTACAGCGCGGCCGCGCGGGCCTTCACCACCACGGCCACCGTCGCGAACGCCACCACCACCTCCGTGGCGGGGACGATGGCGGCGCTGCCCCAGGACCAGGGCCTCCTCGTCGACTGGCGTGCCACCACCTTCGAGGGCTTGCGGACGGCGGTCCATCCCGCGGCCCAGGTGGACTCGCACGCGCTCTATGTGTCCGCCTTCCCGGATGGGACGCGTGGCACCTACGCGGCCGCGCCGGACCTGATGACGTTCTACCCGCCGGTGGGGGGAGGGGACCGGGCGCTGTCCTTCTCCTACGGCAATCCCTTCCCGGGCTTCGCGCAGGCGGGGCAGGTGAGCACGGAGTTCACCGTGGCCTTCGCACTGCCGCTGCCGGGCGGAGGCACGGCGGAGCCGATGTACTTCCGTCCTTCCGTGACGTACGCGGACGCGCTGCCGGCCTTCGGCTCCGCGCCGCTGACTCCGCGCCTGAGTCCCGTGCGGACGCCGACCCTCAACGGGCAGGATGCGTTCGGCACCCTGTCCGGCGTGGGGCTCACGCCCCGGCTCGCGTGGAGCGCGCCCTCGGTGGGCGACGCCACGCACTACCGGGTCCGCATCTTCGAAATCTACGTGGACAGCGAGGGCAGCACCGTCCAGGGCCCCCAGGCAGGCCGGCTCTACACGAGCGCGACGCAGCTCACGGTGCCTCCGGGCATCCTGGAGACAGGCAAGCGGTACTTCGCCCTCGTCGAGGCGCGCTCGAGCGGCAACCTGGACTTCCAGAACCGTCCCTTCCGCTCCGCGTGGCCCGAGGCCAGCGCGATGCTCGTGACGGGTGTCTTCGCGCCCTGAGCCTGTCCCGCGTTCCCCCGCGAGGCCGGATGTTGGCGCCTCGCGGGTGGACCGCATCCTCCCTTCCTTCTTTCCCTTGCGAGCCCCCATGCGTCCTCAGTCCTCAGGCAGCGTGTTGCTCAGAACCGCCGTGGTGTGTGTGTTCTCCTTCTTCCTGGCGCGGTGCGCCTCCGACCCGCCGGACGAGGCCTGCGATGCGGGCTGTCAGGCGGGCGAGGTCTGCCAGGATGGCAGTTGCATCGACGAAGCCTGTCAGGGCGTCTCCTGTCCCGAGGGCCAGGCCTGCGCGGATGGCGCGTGTGTCGACGTCGTGCCGACCGGAACGGTGGAGGCCCTCGCGGGGCCGAAGCGTGACAACGGCGAGATGTGCATCTCAGGCATGGATTGCCTCAGTGGCCTGTGTGCCGACGGCGTCTGCTGCAACAAGGCCTGTGGTGGCGCGTGTGATGCCTGCGACCTGCCGGGGTTGGAGGGTGTGTGCACCGTGCGCTCCGCTGGTGCGGCGTGTGATGACGGCAATGCCTGCACCCTCGCGGAGACGTGCAACGGACAGAGCGCCAGTGGCTGCGTGGGAACCGCGCTGACCTGCAACAGCCCGCCGAGCCCGTGCCATGTGTCCGCGGGCACCTGCTCGGGGGGGACGTGCTCCTACTCGCTCCGGCCAGTGGGCGCGGCGTGTCCGGAGGATGGCAACCCGTGTACGGCGGACGCGTGTGATGCCGTCGGCGCGTGTCTGCACCCTCCTGTGGCGGCGGGCACGTCCTGCGGCGCGGGGAGCGTGTGCGGCGGAGCGGCGCAGTGTGTGGCCGGCTGCTGGATTGATGGCGCGCTCCATGCGCCCGGTGCCACGAACCCCTCGGGAGCCTGCCAGGTGTGCGAGCCGGGCCTGTCCTCGACGGCGTGGAGCTTCAAGTCGGCGGGGACGCTGTGCCGGGGCGCGGCGGGCGTCTGCGACGCGGCGGAGACCTGCACGGGCAGCAGCGCGCAGTGCCCGGGCGACGACGCGGTGGCCAACGGCACCACCTGTGGCACCGCGCAGAGCGGTGGCTGGAGCGCGTGCGGCGGCTTCTCCGGGGAGTGTGGCGAGTCCGGCTCGCGCTCGCGCGACGTGACGACCTACGCCTGCTCCAGCGGGCAGTGCCAGGCTTCGACGGCGACCCAGAGCGAGGGCTGTGCACGGACCACGAGCGGGAACTCCTGTGGCCCTGGCAGTGGCACCGGGAGCTGGGGCGCCTGTGGAGGCTTCTCCGGTACCTGCGGGGAGAGTGGGAGCCAGTCCCGGAGCGTGACGAACTACGCGTGCTCGAGCGGGAGCTGCCAGGGCTCCTCGTCCACCGAGTCCCGGGGCTGCTCCCGTGACACGGATGGCCTCTCGTGCGGCTCGGGAGGCGCGAGCGGCTGGAGCAGTTGCTCCTTCAGCAGCACCTGCGCCCAATCGGGGACACAGCAGCGCACCGTCTCCAGCCAGGTCTGCTCGGGCGGGGCATGCGGCAGTGACTCCTACGTGGAGTCGCGGTCCTGCGGCCGTGTCACCGAGGGGAGCTGGTGTGGCCCCGAGTACAGCAGCTACGTCTGGAGCGACTGCGCGGGCTTCAGCGACGTGTGTGACAGCGGAGGGACGCAGTCGATGCAGTTCATGCGTGAGAAGTGCCAGTCCGAGCAGTGCTCGCCCACGTACTACTCCAACAGCCGGGCCTGCAGCCGGAGCACCAATGGCACGTCCTGCGGAGGCTCGAGTGTCGGCGGTTGGAGCGAGTGCGCGGGGTTCGACAACGACTGCGATCCGACTGGCACGCAGTCGCGCTCCGTCTCGAGCGCCGTCTGCTCCAATGACTCCTGCCAGTCGGCGAACACCACCGAGACGCAGTCCTGCTGGCGGAACACTCCGGCGTTCCATCACCTCTGCAATGGGGTATGCATCAACATCTACAACGACAACATGAACTGCGGTGGTTGTGGCGTGCAGTGCGACGTGCCCACCTACCAGTGCGCGGGGCTCTCCTGCGAGCGGGTGTGCGGCGACGTGTGGTGCCTCAGCTCCCAGCCGCTCCCCCCGAAGCCGATGTGAACGATGGGCGTGGGCACCCTTCGCATGGAGGGAGGGGTGCCCCGTTCCGAGGACAGGTGGGGCGCGTTCACCATTGCCCTCCGCGACGCGGTCTACGACGCTGGCCACCGAGCGGCCCGACCGGGGCCCGCACGGAGGCCTCGATGACACGCGGTGGTTGGGTGGCGCTGATGTTGTGCTGCGGTGCGGTCTCGGTGGAGGCCGCCGAACCGGAGGTCGCCGACTGTGACTTCCGGTGGGAGTGCCAGGTCGGAGCGCACGGGTTCTCGGTGGCCTTCGACTCCGCCTCGGGCGAGTGCACCGAGGACGACATGACGGCCGTCGTGGAGACCTCGGGAGGGAAGACCGGGCTGCCGCTGGAGAAGGCCTGGTACGGCTCCATCGCGAACGTCGCGGATGGGAAGTCCGTCTGCCGGGTGGCTGGAGCGAAAGGGTCCGTCGGCGGTGGCGTCTCCGCCTTCGCGGTGGATGACCGCCGAGCGCTGGTGTTCTTCACCCGCGACGACCGCCCCGGGTACGAATGGGTGGGCGTGGCGCTCATCGACGCGGCGACGGGGAAGGTGCTCGACGTGAAGCAGCGACTCGGTCAGTCCAAGGAGCGCGTTGTCGCCATCCTGAAGACGCCGCGTGGCTTCAAGCTCCAGTTGATTCGGGAGCACCTGAAGGGCGTGCAGTGCGACTGCTCCGCCGCCTTCGCGGACGACTGGATGGCCGTCGACGTGGTCAACGGCCGGATCCACGCGCGCTGGATGCGATGAGACACGGGCCCACGGCCGGGTGAGGGCGTCCTCGCGGCCAGGGGGCAGGTCGGTCGCAAGGGCTTCGGAGAACGTGCGCGGCGGACGTGCGAGCCGGGTGCAGGCCAAAGCCTCCCCGGGCCGCGCTCGAAGTGATTCAGCCGGTTCGCAACGACCAGTCCTCGCGGCTTCCTCCGTAGTGAGAGTGGGTGACGCTCACTTGATTCGTCCGTCCTTGCTGCGTCCCTCCTGAGGAAGTGGTCCCATGTCTCGAAACAGAAGTCTCGGCGGCAGCGTGCTGCTGGCCGCCGCATTGTTCTCCACCCCGGGCCTCGCTGATGATGAGGTGACGAACGTGCTCGCCTTGGACCGGTATCCGGTCCCCGCGGTCCGGGAGAGCAAATACCGCAATCGCATCGCCACGGAGCTGGGAGGTGGCGGCTGGCAGACCTTCGTGGGGGACCTGCACAATCACCCCCGCGGCCATGACGCCATGGACGGTGGGTCGCTCAGCTTCACGCCCCAGATCATCCGAAGCGAGGTGCTGCTGTCCGCCTTCCGCCACGGCTATGACTTCTTCGGCACCAGCAACCACACCACGTCGTGGAAGTCCTACGACGACGATGACCCCATCTCCCAGCTGAGCCCCGTGCTGGATGCGAACGGGCAATCCGAGCTGCTCGTCCTCAGGGGCAGGGAGTCTCATGTGGGCCCGGATGATGGGACGGGCTCAAGCCATGACCACCACTTCAACAGCTTCAACCGCAATCTGCATGTCAACTCCTCCAACATCGGGAACATGCACGACGAGATCGTCGACAACTACTCGGCGGACCCGCTGCTGAGCACCCACATCCAGCTGAACCATCCGAACGACGACGTGTATTTCACGCTCCCCACGGCGCCGGACCGACGCCAGAAGGTGAGAGATGCCGTCGAACTCGCCGAGTACAACGGGCTCCCCAAGTACTTCGAGCTGCTGCGGCGCGGCTTCCGAGTCGCCCCCGTCTCCAACACCGACGCGCACTCCACCACCCGCGAGCAGTTGGGGGGCGCTTTCATGGAACAGCACCCGAACGGCACCTGGGTGCGCCGCTACATCGACGAGCCCGGGGTGCCCCGCGAGAAGACCCATGGCCACGACACGGCCCAGGGCCGCGCCGGTGTCGTCCTGCCTCCCGGCACGCCGTTCAACTACGACAACTTCCTCATCGCGCTGCGCAACCGCTCGGTGTTCCGCACGGCCCTGCCGCCTGCCTCCGGCTTCTTCATGGTCAACGGCCGTCCCATGGGCTCCGAGTTCGCGCTCAGCCCCACCGAGCGGCGGCTCGACTTCACCGTGTGGGGGACGACCAAGGATGGCACCGGTGGCGGCAACAACTGGACGACGCTCCAGGTCTGGAGCCCCTTCCAGCCCAACGCACCCATCAAGGAAATCCCGTACACCGACATAGGACTCATCGACCTGAAGGAGGTCTTCTCGCTGACGCCCTACGAGTCCATCTACGTCGTCACGCTCAGGCAGCAATGGGAGAACGCCGAAGTCGTGATGGCGCCCATCTGGGTCACCAACCCCGTCAGCAAGCCCGTCCTCTCCTTGCCGGATTCGGTGGTCACCCGGTCATCCCAGTACCCGTACTTCACCGTCAGCGGAGGCGGTGACACGCTGCTCCTCCAGCGCTCGACGCCCCAGGCTCCCCAGACCTGGCAGACGGTCGGGACCATCACCAGCAATCACATCTATTATCCCATCGACCACCACATCCAGCCGCGCGTCTCCCACTGGCGCGTGGTGGACGCCTACCAGCAGACCGTGGTCTCCAATACGACGACGCTGACCGTCACGGATTTGATTGATGTGACCGCCTCCTCGGGGACCTCCCCGACCCTGGATGGCGATGACATCCACGTCCACTGGTCCCACCCGGCGCCGCAGCTCGTCGACTACTACCTGTCGCAGGACAGCGGCCTGACGTGGACCAAGGTTGGAGAGGAGAGCGCTGCCTTCACGGATCGGCACTGGACCTTCGACACGGCGGGACTGGGCGGCTCGACGCTGATGCTGAAGGTCGTGAACCGGCTCGACGTGAGCTACCAGGGCTTCTCCGGCCCCGTCACCGTCTCCCATCAGATTCGAGTGGGCGCTGGCAACGCCACCGTCAATCCCATGGCGGCCTACACCGTCGCGGACAGGAACAAGAGTTCGTGCTGGTGGAGCAGCAATGGGAACTCGCAGTCGGTGTACGTCTACATGGAGCGCGAGTACCTCATCAAGCGGATGGAGATCGACTTCGGGCAGTGGAACCCCACGGGCTGGGCGATGGCTGTCGGCCTGAACGGGAGCACCTGGAGCACGAGTGACAGTGGGTCCATGTCCTATGGCCCCAATCAGACTGTCGTCGCGGACTACAGCCAGCGTCCCGGCGGAGGGCTGATTGCGAAACACGTGCGGCTCTACGTGTCCGGCACGTTCCCTGGAGTGAGCAGCTACTCCCAGGTGTGTGAGATCCGCCTCTACCACTAGCAGGCGGGCAGGGGAGGGCGCGCGACGGAAGCGCGCCCTCCTGTGCCGCCGAGGCTCGCGGGGCCGGGCAATTCCCACCCGCGACAGTCCGGGCGCGGTAGGATGGGGTTCGCCGTGGTCGGGCGTAAGGAGCGATACCGTGCCCAAGGGTCAAGAGAAGGCGAAGAAGGACAACAAGCCGAAGCTGTCGACGAAGGAGAAGCAGAAGAAGAAGAAGGAGAAGGCCGACAAGAAGAAGTAACCCGGACGGCTTTCCAGAATCGCGCGCGCGCCTGGCTGCACCCGCTGCAAGCGGACGGGTGGCGCGCGATTCTGGAGCACCGGCGGCTTCGACTCCGCCGGAGGTGAGCGATGACCTGCCCTGGTGCGCTTGTGCGACAGTGCGCGGCATGTCTCGACTCCGTGGGCTGACCCGCCCCCGCACCAGCGCCGTGCTCCTGTTGCTGGTCGCGATGAGCTGCATCCAGGTGGGGGCCTCGCTCGCCAAGCGGTTGATTCCCGTCGTCGGCGCACAAGGGACGACGGCGCTCCGGCTCGTGTTCGCCAGCCTGATTCTGCTGGCCATCTGGCGTCCCTGGCGCAAGCGCCTCACCCGCGCGGAGCTGCGCTCCGTCCTCGTGTATGGCGCCTCGCTGGGGGTGATGAACCTGACCTTCTACCTGGCGCTGGAGCGGATCCCCCTGGGCATCGCCGTCGCCATCGAGTTCACCGGGCCCCTCGCGGTGGCGCTCCTGTCGACTCGGAAGGCCGTCGATTTCATCTGGGCGCTGTTGGCCGTGGCGGGCGTGGTGATGATCCTGCCACTGGCGGGGACCGGGAAGGCGCTCGACTGGGTGGGGGTCGGCTGGGCGCTGGTGGCGGGCACGTGCTGGGCGCTCTACATCGTGTTCGGCCAGAAGGCGGGCGCCTCCGTGCACGGCGGGACGGCCGCGTCACTGGGCATGCTCACCGCGGCCCTGCTCGTCGTTCCCTTTGGCGTGGCGCAGGCGGGCACCTCGTTGCTGGACGTGTCGCTGCTGCCCGCGGTGCTGGGCATCGCCGTGCTGTCGAGCGCGCTGCCCTATTCACTGGAGATGATGGCGCTCAAGGAGCTGCCCACGCGGACCTTCGGCATCCTGATGAGTCTGGAGCCCGCGCTCGGGGCGCTCGCGGGGCTGCTGTTCCTGGACGAGCGGCTCTCGTGGGTGCAGGCCCTGGCCGTCGGCTTCATCGTCCTGGCGTCGGTGGGCAGTGCCCTCTCGTCGAAGCGGACCCCGTCGACGCCGGACGCGGTGGCCTGAAGGTCAGTGCCTGGGGGCAGGGTGGATGGGCAGACACCGCGCCCGTGCACGAGAGGGCGTTGGATGCTGCTAGCGTGACGTCGACGGGAGGCCTCATGAAAAGCGCGTCCGTGGTGGCAATCGCCCTGGGTGTCGTCGTGCTGGGATTCGCCGTGACGCGGTTCTCCTTCGGCACCCCTGAGACCCCGATGGCCGCGCCCACGGTTCGCGAGGCTTCCACCCGGCAGTCGCTGGGTGGGGCGCCCGACGCCGGGCGGACCGGGGCCCAGGCGCGGGAGGTGCCTGCCGAGGGCACGACGCCGGACTCCCAGCGCGCGCCGGCCGTCCTCATGGAGGGACTGGTCACCGACGTGGACGGGCATCCCCTGGCGGAGGCCACCGTGGCGGCCATGACGCCGCCTCGGCTGAGCAAGGACAAGGCGCGTCCTTCCGGTGAGGTGCAAGCCAAGGGGGAGGTCCAAAGGTTCGGAGACTACGAGTCCACGAGGTTCGAAACGCGGACCGACGCGGCGGGGCGCTTCGTGCTCGAGCTGCCCGAAGCGGGCCCCTATATCCTCGTCGCCTACGGGGAGGACTTCGTCGTCACGCGCCTGGAGCGTGTGGAGGCTCCGGTCCAGGACCTTCGACTGGTGCTGCACGCCGGTGGGCACGTGGAGGGCACCGTGGTGAGCGCCCGGGGTGAGCCGCTCCCGGAGGTGGCGCTCACCCTGTTCGCCGAGGGAAAGAAGGACCGAACCACCGAGTGCATGAGCGACGAAGAAGGACGCTTCGTCATGCGCATCGTGGAGCCGGGTCGCTACACGCTCCGGGCGGTCTTCAACACGGGGGCGCCTCATCGCGCCTCGCGCGTCGTCGAGGTGCGCCCCAAGGAACAGTCGACGGTGGTCTTCCGGATGGACACCGGAAAGTCGGTATCCGGTGTCGTCGTGGACGAGGCGGGCATGCCCCTGGGTGGCGCTCAGGTGAAGGCCCACTCGCAGCGGGAGAACTACGCCCAGTTGAATGAGCAGGAGCACGGCATCCGACTGGAGGACGCATCCTCGCTCACGGACGAGGCGGGCCGGTTCACCGTCCATCACCTGCTGCGAGGCGACAGCAACCTGACCGTCGAGAAGCCGGGCTACGTGTTGCGCGTGGCGACGCGCGGGGAGGATGACGCCTTCGACCCGCTCCCCGAGCACCAGGTCGCCGCGGGCTCGACGAACGTGAGGCTGGTGCTGCGCTATCTGGGGAGCATCCGCGGAAAGCTCCGGCGCTCGGACGGCACGCCCATTGACCGCTTCACCGTCAACGAAGAGTCCTTTCAGAGCGAGGACGGCGCCTTCCGGCTCCCCATCCAGCAACCCGGTGTGACGTGGCTGACGCTCGAGGCCCCGGGACACACGCGCATCCTCCGCGAGGTCCGGGTGGAGCGCGGCCAGGACGTGGACCTGGGCACGCTGGTCCTCGAAGCGGGGCGGTGGGTGCGCGGGCGGGTGGTGGACGCGACGACCTCCGCCCCCGTCGAAAACGCCCAGGTGGTCGTCCGGCGCTCACCGTCCTCCCAGGTCGATGAGTCCTCGTCGGCGCAGGCTCCCGAGCTGGTGAGCGCGAAGACGGACCCCTCGGGCGCCTTCGAGTTCGGGCCGATGGAGGCGGGCCCCCTGGCCATGGAAATCTCCCACTCCGGCTACCTGCCGCTTCAACAGTCGGTGGGTTCGGGCGAGGAGACGCTGGAGGTGGTGCTCTCGCCGGGCGCGCGGTTGGAGGGCACCGTGAAGGACCGCGAGGGACAGCCCGCGAAGGTGATGCTGCGGTTGAGCGCCCTGGGGGGCCAGAAGCTCCATCGCTCTGGCATCGTGCACGTCAGCGAAGGGTCCTTCTCCATGGGAGGACTGGAGCCCGGGGAGTACGTCATCTCCCTCAGTTCCAGGTACGACTTCATGGGGAACCCCTGGTCGGAGACCCAGTCGGGCCGGTACATCCCGCGCCGGGTGACGCTGGCCCCCAACGAGCGGAGAGTGCTCCAACTTCAGGAGCGCGAAGGCCACTCCACGCTGCGGCTGCGTGTGCCCCGTGTCACGGGCACTCCTCCCGACGATGTCGCCCTCCACCAGGCGGTGCTCGTCCCGGGGACGTTGTCGCCGATCCGCAGCTACGGTCGCGTGGAACGAATCAAGCTCGAGCTGGGGGTGCTCGGCCCGGCGGGAGTGACCTCCCCGGAGGTCGTGTACGACGCGCTCCCCTCGGGCCGCTACACGTTCCTGCTCGTGGGGCGCAACGTCAAGGGTGGCCCCTACCTGCTGCACGCCGAGGAGCTGGTGGTCCCCGAGGTGGGTGTCCTGACGAAGGACCTCCAGCCCGTCTGGAAGCCCATCGAACACATCATCCTGTGAGCACCGCGACCCGACCATCGCCACGGGCAGGCCGGGTCGCGGGCACGTTGGACGTGCGACGTCAGAACGTCTTGTCGAGCAGGGCCGCGCAGTCGGACGGCTGGGCGCCATCCTTGATGTGGAGCGCCACGGGCCCCGAGGCCGGTCCAGGTTCCCAGGCCAGCCTCACGAAGCAGCGCTCACCCACGTTCACGACGTGGACCCGTGTCGCCACCGCGCCTTCCGGGAGCGCGTCGAACACCACCGTGCCCCCCTCGTCGGGAGCGGGCGTGGTCAGCGTGGCGGGCCGGTCCGCGCGTCCGTAGAGCCGGCCCGGCACCGCGCCCTGGGGAACGGAGTCCAGCGAGGTGCGCTCCGTGCGAGGAACCGAGAGCTGGGTGGACGCGACGAAGCGCTTGAGTGTGTCGAGCAGCGCGGACGGAGTCGCTCCCGGGAGCACCTCGTGCTGGACCGAGGCTGCGTCCAGGTCGACATGTCCATGGTCGCCCCGGAGGAGGACGAAGGCCCCCGCGACGTCGGGTGAGCGCCGCAGGAAGAACAGCTGCCGGTGTCCATCCAGCGTGCCCAGGTGGGCGCGCCCCGCCGACGCGTCCATGCCCGCCGCTGGAACCGCCACGACCACGCGAGTCGCGGAGCCCGGGAGCCGCTCCGCGTTCCGATACAGCTCCGCGTCCACCTCCAGCTCCAGCTTCTGGAAGTAGCGAGGCCTCTTGCTGCCCTGGACCTTGCGGTGCGTGTCCACCTGTCGGGTGACGCGGCCCGTGACGATGAGGTCGGACTGGGCCACGTAGCCTTCGGGCCCCAGCGTGTACCGCGCGTAGTCGTCGTGGACATGTCCCCGGCCCGCCGGGCCCAGCGCGGGGGTTGGTATCAGCGCCCTCCCAACACCGACGACTCCCAGGCCCACGACCGCACCGACGACAACCATCATTCCCTGCTTGAAGAAGGACTTCATGACAATGTGTCTCCAGGAGTCTGGTGTTGCGGGGTCTCGCGAAGGTCCTGGCTCAAGGAGCCGCCGTCACCAGCTTCGCGCTGGAGATGCTGCCGCCAACGAACGTCTTGCGCTCGATGGGGAAGTTGGAGTCCGTGCACGTGCCGCTGGCGCAGTCCCGGATGTACATGTACGCGTCGCGGGTGTTGTTGGTGGAGGCGTGGATGATTTCCAGGCGGTTGCCATTCACGATCTGCACGTCCGAGGCGACGTTGAGCGTCCAGCCCGCCGTGACGTGCGTCCCCAGGTACATGAAGGTGCCGGCCGCGGTGATGTAGCCCTCGGCGATGCGCAGCTGGTGCTCGCCGTTCGAGGCAGGGAAGGTGAGGAAGCAGCGGTTGGCACCGGCAGGCGCCCAGTAGCCGCAATCAATCCCGACCGACGTGTCGGTCCATTCGCCGTTGATCTGGGTGGGGTTGGTCCAGGTGCCGGCGCTGGTCGACGTGGAGACCCGGAGCTTTCCCGTCCCCATCTCGATGAAGGCCATCACCAGCCGACCTGACGCCGCGTCATACGCGAGGCTCGGGCGCCGATGGGACGTCATCGTCGTGAGCTGGGGGCTTCCTCCCCAGAAACATCCGGCCAGGCTGCCGTAGACGCCCCGGTAGACGTAGATGGCTCCGGTGTCATTGGACGAGCGGAACGCCGCCGCGAAGCCCCCGCCTGGATTCTCGGAGACGGCCACGCCGTCGAAGGCATAGTCCGTCGAAGTGCAGGTCGGTCCCACGGTGCCACTGGGGTCGATACCGACGTACGAGATGCGGCTGGTGTAGTCCTGGTTCGAGTCGTTCTCGAACGTCACGAGCGACCACCCGTCCGTCTGCGTCGCCACGCCCACGCTTCCGGAGGTCGTTCCCACCTGCGTCCAGCCGCCGCCCGTCCGGGCGCGGACCCTGACGGGATAGTCCGCGATGTATTGGGCGTGCTGTCCGCCCAGCTTGTCGTCCTCGCGAGGGAAGCGCTTCGGATAGGCCCCGAAGGCGTAGTTCCCCTGGTGCATGACGGCTTCAGGCGAACTCGTGGAGGGATGGGTCAACCCGAGGCAGTGCCCGAACTCATGCGTGAAGATGGACTGGAGGTCGAAGGTCTGGGTCCCGTTGTCCGAGTACGCGCTCGCGACGCCGGTGTTCATGTAGATGTCGATGGAGCAGTTGTCGGAGAGGAAGATGTAGGACGACCGTCCGAGACAGCTGTTCCCCGAGCAATCGCCGTCGCAGCACGTCTTGGCTTCAATCTCGAGGTCCGAGGCGTTGGGCGTCGTGTCGTGGAATTCGATGTTCGTGTTGAACCGGACCCCTGAGTTCTGCCAGGACTGAAGGGCAGAACGCGCGATGGTCATGATGCTGGCATTGTTCAGTCCGAAGTGGGTCTGGAATGGGCCGGTGATGACATCGATGACGTAGGGGTTGTCTCCCCATCTGACCGCGGTGTTGAGCGAATACGCCCCCACCGTGGCGGCAGGCAGGAAGCCCATCAAGAAGGTCGCGAGCAAGCCAGGTCGTTTCATCGTTCCTCGATGCAAGTGCACTGCAAGAGGAATACGTCGCGGCGACACGGGGCTGGTCGTCCAGCACATGCTCCGAGCTGTCACCGGGAGGCGCGGCCTGGAATTTCCCGAAGGCCGCCCGCGAAAAAACGTCCCGGGTTCCAGACCAGGAAAAAGGGTCCACTCCGTATCAAAAATGGGCCGGATGCAGGGCCTCGTCGAGGCGCGCTCGCTCCGGGCGGGGCCTTGCGTTTGTCGTTCCCGTCGTGGCGGTTGGTTCCACGTTTCATGAAGGGGCCTGCACGGCTCAGGGACGGGTGCGCCTGTTCGGGCAGTCAGGGCCGTAGGGACCGAGTGGGTGCGTATGTTGGCGCGGAGCAGGTCGAAGGCCAGTCTTGAGAGGAGATGCGCCGCACCGGGTCGGCGTCTCGTCTGGAGCGTCGCCGCGGGGCTGGGGCTGGTGTTCCTGGCACCAGCAAGGGCCGCCGCCGAGGAGCGTGTCTCCAGGGAGGACGCGAGCGCTCGCGCCGCGCTGGGGCAGCGGCTCTTCTCCGATACGTCCTTGAGCGCCGATGCAAGGGTGTCCTGCGAGACGTGTCATCAGCCAGGTGCCGCCTTCACGGACGGACTGCCTGTCTCGCGTGGAGTCCTGGGCCGTGTCGGGACTCGCAACGCCCCGAGCCTGCTGGGCCTGGCTCGGACGCGCGAGCTGTTCTGGGACGGGCGGCGGGATTCACTGGAGGCGCTGGTCTTCGACCCGCTCACCGCCCCCGAGGAGCACGGCCTCGAAGACGTGCAGGCGGTCCTCTCCGCGGTGCGGGCCCGTCACGCCTCGGACTTCGAGCGGGTCTTCCCCGGCAGGGGCGTCACCCAGCAGACCGTGGCGCAGGCGCTCGCGGACTTCGTGCGCCAACTGCCCGTGGCCTCGTCTGCCTTTGATCGCGCCCAGGCGGGTGACCGCGCCGCGCTGGTGCCGGCGCAGCGCCGGGGCTGGGCTCTCTTCACCGGACGCGCGGGGTGCGCGCGCTGCCACCACCTTGAAGGAGGCGCGCTGACGGATGGCGCGTACCACGCGGGAGAGGTGCGCTCCGAACTCATTCCCCATCAGGCGGAGGCGGCACGCGAGGCCGTGGGGATGTCGCGGGAGGCCCGGCGGGCCAGTGTGCCGGCCCGGGCGGAGATGGCGGCCCTGGGGCGCTTCGCCGTGACGCTCAGCCCCACGGACCTGGGACGCTTTCGCAC
This sequence comes from Myxococcus sp. CA040A, assembly GCF_013336725.1. NCBI lineage: Bacteria > Pseudomonadati > Myxococcota > Myxococcia > Myxococcales > Myxococcaceae > Myxococcus > Myxococcus sp. CA040A. The sequence continues at coordinate 195,652 of NZ_JABUMR010000002.1, forward strand.
CCCGTCCCTGCGAAACGTGGCCGTGACGGCGCCGTACATGCACGACGGCAGCATCCCCACGCTGCTCCAGGCCGTCGAGCGTGAGCTGTATTACCGCTCCACTCCGGGGCGACAGGTGGGGGACCTGACTCCCTCTGAGCGCTCCGACCTCGTCGAGTTTCTCAAGGCACTGACGAGCGCAGTGTCGCCGTCCCATCCACCGGACGCGACGCCGCGCGTCCACTGACCCTTCGTAGCGCAAGGAGTTTCCCTTGAAGCGTTCCTCCTGGGGGCCTGGCCTTGGCCTGGGCTCCCTCTGGTGTGCCCTGCTGTTGACCGCATGCGGAGGCGAGAGTCTTTCGCCTCCACCCACGCTGTCGGACCCGACGACCCAGGTCGCGAGCCTGGGAGACGCGGGTCCGCCCATCAACTACGCCTATGACGAGTCCCGCCGGCTGGTGGCTGTCTATGACGGGACGGGCGCCAGCGCCCAGTATGTCTATGACGAAGGTGGCAACCTCCTTGAAATCAAGCGGCTCTCCGCCGCGCAGTTGGGGCTCTTCGACTTCGCGCCCAACGAGGGACCGCCGGGCGGCGAGGTGACGCTGACGGGCTCGGGCTTCAGCACGACTCCCGCCAACAATACGGTGCGGTTCAACGGGGTCGCCGCGGTGGTGACCGCCGCGAGCGAGCAGCGGCTCGTGGTGACGGTGCCCGCGGGCGCGACGACGGGGACGGTGAGCGTGGAGGTCGGGAGCGTGACGGCCACCAGCCACGAGGACTTCGTGGTGCTGGCTCCGGTCCCCGCGCCCATCATCTCTGGCTTCTCGCCCTCGGGTGGGCCGGTCGGGACGACGGTGACCATCACCGGCTCGAACTTCAGTCTCCAGAACATCTACAACCGGATCTTCATCGGGGACATCCAGGCGGACATCCTCTCCTCCACGGCGACGCAGCTGCAGGCCAAGGTCTCCTCGCGTGGCGCCACGGGGAAGGTGAGGGTCTCCACGCCGTCGGGGCGCGCGACGAGCACGCAGGACTTCATGGTCGTTCCGCTCGACCAGGTCCCTGGCGGAACGGACACCCTCTCTCAAGCGGAGGTGGGCGGGGCGCCGGTCAATGTCTCCCTGGCCAGCTCGACGAACAAGGCCGCGGTGAGCTTCTCGGTGCAACAGGGCGAGCAGGTGACCGTCGTCGTGAGCTCGGTGGTGCTCGGTGGTGCCTCGTCGGGAACGCTGCGCATCTACGACGGCCTGGGCGAGAGCCTCAGCACCGCCTCCATCCTGGCCACGGGTGGCGCCTTCGATTTGCCGGTCGCTCCGAAGGCAGGCACCTACACCGCGGTGCTGAAGGCCAATGGGACGACGACAGGCTTGAGCGCCACCTTCACGCTGGTGCGAGGCATCACCGGGAACCTGGAGAAGGACGGTGCCATGGCCGTCTTCTCGGGGCAGGTGGGACAGAACGGGCGGTTCAACTTCTTCGGCGCGGCGGGGGAGCGGCTGGGGCTGGGCATCGCGAGCCTCACCACCGTGCCCGCCGCGCAGTCGGTCGCCATCGACGTGCGCAGGCCGGACGGCACCCAGCTCGTCAATTGCAGCAGCTACACCACGCCGGGGAACTGCGACCTGCCGGACCTGCCGATGACGGGGGCCTATGTCGTCACCGTGAATCAGACGGGAATGGCGACCGCCTCGCTGGGCCTGCTGCTGTCGAGCACGGTGGAAGCCAGCCTCGTCGTGGACGGGACGGCCGTCACGTTCAGCACCACGCGCGTGGGCCAGGATGCTCGCTACACCTTCACGGCCACGGCGAACACCAACGTGACGCTCGTCGCCACCGGTGGCACCTTCCCCAACTACGCCTCCGTGCAGGTCTTCCGTCCGGATGGCAGTTCGATTACCAGCAGGACCGCCTACCCCAATGACAACGTCACGTGGGACTTCCTCACCACGACGTCGGGCACCCACGTCATCACCGTGGACCCACAGGCCGCCAACACGGGCGAACTCACCCTGCGTCTGGTGCAGGAAGCCAGTGGCAGTGCCGGGAGCATCGACGGAACGCCGACGACGGTGAGCCTGGGCGTGGGCCAGAACGGGCGCTACACCTTCAGCGGCGACGCGGGAGACCGGCTGGGCCTGGGCGTGGTGAGCATCACCACGGTGCCCGCTTCGCAGTCCGTCACCTTCGAAGTGCGCAAGCCGGACGGCACCCTGCTCATCAACTGCAGCAGCTACACCGCCCCGGGGAGCTGCAACCTGCCGGTGCTGCCGGTGACGGGCACCTATGCCATCACCGTGAATCAGGCGGGAATGGCGACGGCCTCGGCGGGGCTGCTGCTGTCTCGCACGGTGGAGGATACCCTCGTCGTTGACGGGGCCGCCGTGACGTTCAGCACGGCGCGCGTGGGCCAGGATGGTCGCTTCAGCTTCACGGCCGCGGCGAACACCAACGTGACGCTCGTCGCTACCGGTGGCACCTTCTCCAACTACGCCTCCGTGCAGGTCCTCCGCCCGGATGGCAATGCGATTATCAGCCGGACCGCGTACCCCAATGACAACGTCA
>NZ_JABUMR010000002.1:198298-765004 GCF_013336725.1 Myxococcus sp. CA040A
GCGGCGAACACCAACGTGACGCTCGTCGCTACCGGTGGCACCTTCTCCAACTACGCCTCCGTGCAGGTCCTCCGCCCGGATGGCAATGCGATTATCAGCCGGACCGCGTACCCCAATGACAACGTCACGTGGGACTTCACCACCACCACGTCAGGCACCCACGTCATCACCGTGGACCCGCTGGCCGCCAACACGGGTCAGCTCACGTTGCGGCTGGTGCAGGAAACCAGTGGCAGTGCCGGGAGCATCGACGGGACGCCGACGACGGTGAGCCTGGGGGTGGGCCAGAACGGGCGCTACACCTTCAGCGGCGACGCGGGAGACAGGCTGGGCCTGGGCGTGGTGAGCATCACCACGGTGCCCGCTTCGCAGTCCGTCACCTTCGAAGTGCGCAAGCCGGACGGGACCCAGCTCGTCAATTGCAGCAGCTACACCGCCCCGGGGAGCTGCAACCTGCCGGTGCTGCCGGTGACAGGGACCTATGCCATCACCGTGAATCCGTCGGGAATGGCGACGGCCTCGGTGGGGCTGCTGCTGTCTCGCACGGTGGAGGACACCCTCGTCGTTGACGGGACGGCCGCGACGTTCAGCACGGCGCGCGTGGGCCAGGACGGTCGCTTCAGCTTCACGGCTGCGGCGAACACCAACGTGACGCTCGTCGCTACCGGTGGCACCTTCTCCAACTACGCCTCCGTGCAGGTCCTCCGCCCGGATGGCAATGCGATTATCAGCCGGACCGCGTACCCCAATGACAACGTCACGTGGGACTTCACCACCACCACGTCAGGCACCCACGTCATCACCGTGGACCCGCTGGCCGCCAACACGGGTCAGCTCACGTTGCGGCTGGTGCAGGAAACCAGTGGCAGTGCCGGGAGCATCGACGGGACGCCGACGACGGTGAGCCTGGGGGTGGGCCAGAACGGGCGCTACACCTTCAGCGGCGACGCGGGAGACAGGCTGGGCCTGGGCGTGGTGAGCATCACCACGGTGCCCGCTTCGCAGTCCGTCACCTTCGAAGTGCGCAAGCCGGACGGGACCCAGCTCGTCAATTGCAGCAGCTACACCGCCCCGGGGAGCTGCAACCTGCCGGTGCTGCCGGTGACAGGGACCTATGCCATCACCGTGAATCCGTCGGGAATGGCGACGGCCTCGGTGGGGCTGCTGCTGTCTCGCACGGTGGAGGACACCCTCGTCGTTGACGGGACGGCCGCGACGTTCAGCACGGCGCGCGTGGGCCAGGACGGTCGCTACACCTTCACGGCCGCGGCGAGTGCCAGCCTGTCGCTCGTCGTCAGTGGCGGCACGTTCGCCACCTACGCCTCTTTGCAGGTCCTCCGTCCCGATGGAGTGGCGGTCGCCTCCCGGACCGCCTATCCCAATCAAAGCTACACGACCAACTTCACCACCACGACGGCGGGCACCTACAGCATCACCGTGGACCCGTTGGCCGCCAATACCGGGCAGGTCACCGTGCGAGTGAAGACCCAGGGTGCGCCTCTCGCGCCGGCCTCGGTGGAGGTGAAGCGATGACACCCGTGCCTCTCCTGCGTCCCAACGGAAAAACAATGTCAGACACAAGACGTGTCCTTGCTCTCGCCTGCCTCATGCTGCTCGGTGTCCTGCCGGCATGCACCGAGGAGGCGCCCTTCGCCACGGTCCCCGTCGACGTGGTGCAACGCCTGACCTCGGACAGGCCCACAGCGCCAGGAGGCCGGAGCACGACGCGACTGGCGGACGGCCGCTGGCTGTTGCTGGGCGACTCGACTCCCTCCTCGGCCGCCGTGTTCCTGACGGAGCCCGATGGCGCAAAGCCGCTGGCCCAGGGCATGGCTCATGCGCGGTCCGGTCACTCGGCGACGATGCTGCCGGATGGCCGGGTGCTCGTCCTCGGTGGTCGAGGCGCTTCCGGACGGCTCGTCCGTGAGTCCGAGTGGTTCTCGGGCGACAGCGCCGCGTTCTCCAAGGCGTCCGAGGTGCACCTGACGGCGCGAGCCCGGCACTCGGCCACCGTGCTGACCGATGGCAGGGTCCTCTTCGCCGGCGGCGAGACGGGGGACGCGCGCGCCAGTGACACGGCGGAGGTGTTCGACCCCCGAACGCTCCAGGTGAAGCGGCTGTCGGCGCGCCTGCAGGTGGCGCGCGTGGGGCACACCGCCGTGCTGCTGGCGGATGGCCGGGTGCTGCTGTCGGGTGGCGATGAGCCCGGCGAGGCGCCCACCGCGGAGCTCTTCGACCCGGAGCGGGGGGAGTTCCTCCGGCTGGACGCCACCGAGAAGGAGCGACTGCCCGCCGTGGAGGCTCCGCTGGAAGTGGCGGGCTCCAGCCCCGCGAACAAGGCCTCGTCGGTGTCCGTGCAGGCCCTGCTCGGGGTGCGCTTGAGCCATCCCGTCACGCAGGTCGATGAGACCGCCCTCACGCTGGCGGGCCCCGTGGGCGAGGTGGAAGGTCGCCTCGGCTTCGCGGAGGACGGGCGACTGCTCTTCTTCCGCCCCACCCAGGCGCTGCTGCCGGCCACGAACTACACGCTCTATGTCCAGGGCGCGAAGGACGCCGACGGTCGGGTGCTGCCGCTTGCCACGGTGAGCTTCACCACCCAGTCGCTGGCCGCTGGACAGGGCAGCCCCGATGTCCGGCTTCCCCGCCCGCGACTCGGACGCCCCCAGGCCCAGGCCCAGGCCGTGGCCCTGCTGCGGCACACGGAGAAGCGGGGCGCGGATGGTCGCTATGACTGGCAGGCGCCGGAGAGGCCCCTCTTCGACGACGGTGAGACCTGGCTGCCCGGTCCGGAGAACCTCACGGGCGACTGGCGCTCACGTGAGCCTCGCGTGACGCCGGCCGAGCCGCTCCAGGCGCCCCCGGGCGTCACCGCGCTCTCCGGTCGCGTGCTCCGCCTCAATGGCAAGCCGCTGGCGAACGTGAACGTGGTGGTGCGTGGCATCGCGACGCGGACGGACGCTCAGGGCCGCTTCCTCGTGCAGGGCCTCAAGCCCGGTGGCCAGACCTTGGAGGTCAATGGCCAGACCGCGAACCATGGAGCCACCCGCTACGGGTTGTTCTTCATGCACATCGAAATCCAGGAGGGCATCACCAATCCCCTGGGCCACACGGTGTGGATGCCTCGGCTGGACCCCCAGGGAACGGTCGCCATCCCCAGCCCCACCACGGAAGAAGTCGTGGTGACGACGCCCGCGATTCCCGGCCTGGAGCTGCGACTGCCTCCGGGCACGGTGGTGCGGGACCGCGCGGGCAACCTGCTCACGGAAATCAACATCACCCCGCTGCCCATCAACCAGGCTCCCTTCCCGCTGCCGAACCTGGAGATGCCGCTGTACTTCACCCTCCAGCCCGGCGACGCGCGCTTCGAAGGGCTCACCCCGGGGTTCAGTGGCGCGAAGCTGTACTACGCCAACTACCGGGGCGAGCTGCCTGGCGCCCAGGCCAACTTCTGGAACTACGACGCCAACGGCAGTGGCTGGTATGCCTATGGATTGGGCAGCGTCAGCGCGGATGGCCGACAGGTGATTCCCGATGAAGGCGTGGCCCTGTATGGCTTCGTCGGCGCGGGCTTCAGCAATCCGGATGCTCCGCCCGCTCCCGTGGGCGGCCCCTGCAATGCCGCGTGCTGTGGAGGTGGTGGCGGTGGTGGCGGTGCTGGCGGAGGAGGCGGCGGTGGTGGTGGCGGTGGTGGTGGTGGTGGTGGTGGTGGTGGCGGCGGAGGCGGTGGTGGCTGTGGAGGAGGGAGCGCGGGGGCGCCCGGGAGCATGACGGGAGGAGACCCCGTGATGCTCTCCTCCGGTCAATTCCTGACGACGGACGTGGACCTGGTCGTCCAGGACATCCTGCCCATCCGAGTGGAGCGCACCTATCGCTCCCTGGACCTCACCAAGCGGCAGTTCGGCGTCGGCATGACCAGCAACTTCGAGCAGTTCCTCTGGCGGTCGACGAGCGCCTTCACCGAGTACGACCTGGTCAACCCCGACGGCACGCGCGTCCGGTATGAGCGCACGTCGCCTGGGACGGACTACCTGAGCGCCGTCTTCGAGACGACGTACCCGGGTGTCTGGTCGGGCTCTCGCATCACGTTCAACAACGGGAACCAGGGGTGGGATCTGGTGTTCCGCGACGGGCGACGCTGGACGTTCAACCACGCCCACCGGCTGTCGGAGGTGGCGGACCGCCACGGCAATGTCCTCTCCATCACCCGGCAGAGTGGCAACTCGGGTCCCATCACCCGCATCAGCGGCCCTTCGGGGCGCTGGGTGGAGTTCACCATCGGCACGACGACCGCCACCAGCGGTCTGGCCACGCAGGCCCGGGACCATGCCGGAAGGACTGTCACGTATGCGTACGACGCCCAGGGGCGGCTGACCCAGGTGACGGACGCCGCGGGCGGCGTGCGCAAGTACACGTACAACACCTCCAACTACGTCGAGACCCTGGTGGACGAAGAGGACCGTCTCATCGTCCAGAACGAGTACGGACTGAAGGGTCGGGTGTCGAAGCAGACGCTGGCGGATGGCAGCACCTACGAGTTCACCTATCAGTTGGGGCTCGTCGTGCAGTGTCTGCCCAACGGAGGGTGCAACGTCCGGGATGGCGACCAGATCGTCCGGACGGACGTGAAGGACCGCTCGGGGCAGACGCGACGCGTGTCGTTCCAGTCGGGATACATCGTCAATGATGTCTATCCGCTGGGCACGCCGGAGGAGCAGGAGACGGCCTTTGAACTGGACGCGGCCAATGGTCGGCTGATGGCTGTCACCGACGCCCTCAACCGACGCACCGAGTACGAGTACGACGCGGTGGGGAACATCACGAAGGTGACGAGCCTGGAGGGGACGCCGCAGGCCGTGTCGATGCAGTACACGTATACCGCCACCCAGCAGCTCGCGTCGGTCCGGGATGAGAACGGGCACCTGTCCGTCTATCAATACGACGCGAGGGACAACCTCTCCCTCATCGAGGACGCCACCGGCCGGACCATGGAATACACGCACGACGCCCTCGGGCGGTTGCAGACGGTGCGTGTCGGGACAGAGCAGCCCACCTCCTTCATCTATGAGGGGGCGGACATCATCTCGGTGACGAACGGCGCCGGGTTGACCACGGAGTTCTCCCACGATGCGCTGGGACGCGTCCTCGCCCGGCGCAGCCCGGGTGGGCACGTGGACCACTACGAGTACGACGCGCGGGACAGGCTCACCCGTCACATCGACGCCAGCGGTCATGTCGTCGAGTTCGCCTATGACGACACGGGCAATGTCGTCTCCAGCACGGACGCCCGCGGCGAGCTGACGAGCTACGTCTACAACTCCCTGGGGCTGCTCTCGGAGCGCATGGACCCCCTGGGGCGGACGGAGACGTACACGTACGACCTCGCCGGTCGCTTGAAGAGCTTCAAGGACCGCAAGGGGCAGGTGAGTGGTTGGACCTATGACTCCACCGGTGAGGTCGAGCTGTCGGGGTTTGGAGCCACGACGTCCTCGCCGACGGCCTACGCCAACAGCATCACCTCCGACTACGACCTGGCGGGACGACTGGTCCACCTGGACGACAGCCTGGGGCAGGACATCACCCTGACGTACGACGGGTTGGACCGAGTCACCCAGGAGGTGTCCTCGACTGGCACTGTCGACTACACCTTCGACGCGACGGGACGGATGACGGGCCTGACGGCCTCGGGTCAGTCGCCCGTGGTCTATGCCTATGACGACAGCGGTCGGCTGACCTCCATCGTCCAGTCGGGTCGCACCGTGTCGTTCACCTACGATGCGGCCGGTCGTCGCCTCTCCACCGTCCTTCCCAACGGCGTGTCCCAGCACTACGCCTATGACGCCGAGGGACGGCTGAGTGGGATTGACTACAAGCTGGGCTCCGTCCTGGTGGGCGACCTGGACTATGGCTACGACGGTGATGGCAACCGCGTCTCCGTGGGCGGGACGTTCGCGCGCACGGGTCTGCCGGCCGCGGTCTCCGGCGCCGTCTATGACGCCGCGAGCCAGTTGACGACCTGGAACAGCCACACGCGGACCTACGACGCCAATGGCAACCTGGTGTCGGACGGTACGCGGACCTATGCGTGGGACGCGCGCGACCAGCTGGCGAGCATCAGCGATGTCACGGGTGTGCTCGCGCAGTTCTCGTATGACCCGATGGGGCGCCGCTCGAGCAAGAGCGTGTCGGGCATCGTGGAGGACTACCTCTACAGCGAGGAGAACTTCATCCAGGTCCAGGGCCCGTCGGAGACGACCGATATCCTGGTGGGGCTCGGGTTGGATGAGGTGTACAGCCAGACCACCTCCTCCGGCTCGAAGGACTTCCTGTCGGAAATCCTGGGGTCGACGGTGGCGCTGGTCGATGGGACCGGGGCGCTGAGCGCGACGTATACGTATGAGCCCTACGGTGCCACGACCTCCACGGGGCTCACGAGCGGCAACCGACAGACGTTCACGGGGCGCGAGGACGACGGCACCGGGCTGCTCTATTTCCGGGCCCGCTACTATGACCCGGCGACCACCCGGTTCCTCCAGGAGGAGCCGTTCGCTCAGGACCCGGAGATGCTGCTGGCGTATGCACGGCTGGGGCAGGGACTGCCGCCCTACGCGTATGCGTCCAACAACCCGCTGACCTACCGCGACCCGACCGGAGAAAACCCGGTGGCGGGGGCCATCGCGGGCGCCGCCGTGGGAGGGCCCGTGGGTGCGCTCGTGGGCGCCGCGGTGGGAACGGCCGCCGTGGGCATCCTCGCCTACTGCGCGACGCATCCGGGGGCCTGCCCCAGCATTCCCTGGCCGGGGAGTACGGTGGACGAGCCGGTGACCACCGCGACTCCGCCCAATGTCTGCCCGATGTCCGCCGAGCATACGAAGGGCAAGCGGCCCTCGACCTGGGATAAGCACACGAAGAAGCGTCCTGGCGGCAAGGAGAAGAAGGACGACAAGTGGCCCCACAAGGGCAAGAACGGGAAGAAGAAGAAGAAATGAACGGCAAGCGCCTTGCGACACCTGGACCGCGTGGCCTCGCGAAGGCCGCGAAGCGACGCATCAGCAAGCGGATCGACCAGCTCATCTCCGCCGAGAAGTGGGTGGAGCTGGAGGGGGTCATCTCCAAGGCGCTCGTCGCGGCGCCTGATGACCATTGGTTGCACGTCAGGAGGGCGGATGCCTGGTACGAGCAGCGTCGATATCGAAAGGCCGCGACGCTCTATCGGAAGGTGCTGGAGCTGATGCCTGGCTGCCCGCTGGGACGTTGGGGGCTGGCGAGCGCGGAGTTGGCGCTCGGGGCCCACCCGGAAGCCCGAAAGCTCTTCCAATCGCTGGCGAGGGAGAAGCCGGAGGTGATGGGTACCCGGGTGTGCGGAGAAGGCGTCCGGTGGGCTCGGGGCGTGGTCGCCGATGCGAACTTCCGGCTCGGGCAGCTGGCCGAGCGGGAGGGTTCGAAGGTCGTGGCCCGGCGCCGATATCGGACGTATCTGCGAACGATGGAGCGCCCCGCGCTCTCCATCGAGAGTCGAAAGGGCGCACAGGAAAGACTGAGCGCCTTGGGTGTCAGGGGCCAAGGCAGGTAGCCCGCTTCCGCGGGTGGACTGGCTGGATGTCACGGTCCCTGGGGCCCCACGCGGAAGTCGCGTGGGGCCCCACTCTTTTCCCCACCATGGGTCGTCAGGCGCGAAAGACGGGCCCGACGCGCGCCGACCTCAGGGCGTGCAGATCTCCCCCGTCACGCGGGTGACAATCCTGTTGCCGTTGTCGAGCAGGAGGCCGCTCACGAAGAGGTAGCCCGTCGCGCCGGCGAACTTCCCCGTTCCCTCGAGGATTTCGTGATGCGCCGTCACGTAGCCGGCGTTCGTGACGCCCGTCTCACGGGCGACGAGGGTCCCCTTTTCGAGCGTGTAGTGGAAGAAGCCGGCGTAGCTGAGCCACCCCGGAGCGGTGGTCAGCGCGAGACGTGCCTCCTGTGCCTTGAAGTGGGTGACACCGCGCAGGCCGTGGTTCCCGTCCACCTCTCCGAGGAAGCATCGGGTCGCCCCGTTGAGGCACCCTTCCGTGGCCGGGTGTTCGATCAAATCCGCATGCACCTTGTGGCAGTGCTCCGCCCAGACGGCGGGCGCGAATGCGACGACGCTCACCGCGACCATCGACGAAACCACCTTCACGACTTCTGCGTAGCTCATGGGGACTCTCTCTCCAGTCGTTGAATGCTCACTGCTGCCTCGGCACGCCCCGGATGAGGGTGCGCCCCGGAAGATGCCTTCCGTGCGCGACAGGCACCTCGGCTTTGCTGTGAGCTGGCGGAAAGGTGAGGCGAAGCGGCCTGACGTGGGTCCGAGCCGGAGGGGCCACTCCTGCCGCGCGTGTGCGAGGACCGATGCTCACCGCCGTGTGAGGCATCTTTCAGGGTGGGAATGCGGATGCACTAGGGTTGCGTCGCCTGTTTCAGTTCGCGTGTCGGGGCTCCCATGACGATGCCATTCCCTGCTGTCGCGGTTTCCCGCTGGCGTGCGATGGCGCTGACGGGCGGTGTGTGGACGCTCGTGGGGTGTGTGGCAGTGGCGGGGGGCGTTGGTGGCGCCCTCTCCACGGGCCGGCCCTTGCCGAGCACCTTCTTCTTCCTCAGCAACATCCTGGGAATGTGGCTGTGGGCGCTCTACACGCCGCTCATCTTTCGTTTGTGCGAGCGCTACCCGCTCGACGGTCCGCGATGGCGCCGAGGCGTGGGCGTGCATGTGGCGCTGTTCCTGGTCCTGTGGGGGCTCGAGTTCGTCGTCGGCTGGGTGCTGGAGAGGTTCGTCGAGCACCCGCAGCGCCCGCTGTTGCAGTACTTCTTCGGCGCGCTGGCCTACTGCTTCTTCTGTTACCTGGGCGTGCTCGCCGTGGGCCACGCGCTGCGCTTCCACCGGCTCTATCTGGAGCGCACGGTGCGGGCCTCCGAGCTGGAGTCGCAGCTCCTGCGCTCCCAGTTGTTGGCCTTGCAGATGCAATTGCGCCCCCACTTCCTCTTCAATGCGCTGCACACCGTGTCCGGGCTTGTGCGGAACGACGACAAGGCAGGGGCGCTCCGGGTGGTCGCGAGTCTGGCGGACCTGCTGCGGGCGGTGTTGCGGAGCGATGCGAATCAGCAGGTTCCCCTTCAACAGGAGGTCGACCTGGTCGAGCGCTACCTCGGAATCGAACAGGTGCGCTTCCAGGACCGGCTTCGCACCGACTTCCATGTGGACCCGGACGTGCTCGGGGCGCTCGTTCCTCAGTTGTTGCTCCAGCCGCTCGTGGAGAACGCCGTGCGCCATGGCACGTGCGCACGAGAGGGTGAGGGGAGGGTGTCGGTCCACATCCGCCGTGAGGCGGAGATGTTGTGCCTCTCGGTGCGGGACTCTGGGGCGGGAGATGCTCCCGAGGGTGCGCGGCAGGACCGCCCGTCCGCCGAGTCCGGAGGCGTGGGCCTTGCCAATACCCGCGCGCGCCTGCGCCATCTGTATGGAGCGCGGCACAGGTTGTTGCTCAGTCGAACCCCGGATGGAGGAACGTTGGCGGAGGTGGCCATCCCCTTCCTGGTGCAGGAGGCGGTTCAATGAGCGCGCTCATGCAGCGGGAGCGCCTCCGCACGCTCGTGGTGGATGATGAGCCCCTTGCCCGCCAGAGCCTCCGCTCGCTGCTCGCGGGAGACGCGGGCATGGAGGTGGTGGGGGAGTGCGCGACGGGGCGCGAGGCAATCAAGGTGCTCCGGCAGGGGCCCGTGGATGTGCTCTTCCTGGACATCCAGATGCCAGGCGCGGACGGGTTCGAGGTGTTGCGGGCCGTGGGGCCGGGAGCCGCGGGGGCCGTGGTGTTCGTCACGGCCTTCGACACCTATGCGCTCCAGGCCTTCGACGTCGGGGCGGTCCACTACCTGCTCAAGCCCTTTGATGACGCGCGGTTCGCCAGTGTCCTTGCTCGTGCGAAGGAGCGCGTTCGGGGGCTCCGGGTGCAGGGCATGGCGCGCCAGCTCGGTGAGCTGTACGCGGCCGAGGAGCCTGTTCCCGCCGCGCGTCCTGTCGCCTCACCGACCTATCTCGAGCGGCTGGCGGTGAAGGAGGCGGGGAGGGTGCTGCTGGTTCCCGTCGAGCAGATCGACTGGGTCGAAGCGGAAGACTGTTATGTCCAGGTGCACGTGGGCAGTCGGTCGCACCTGCTACGCCAGTCGCTGCGTGAGCTGGAAGCGCAACTCGACCCGCGCCGCTTCCTGCGCATCCATCGCTCGACGCTCGTCAATCTGGAGCGTGTCCGGGAGCTTCAGCCGCTCTTCCATGGCGAGTACTGGGTGCAACTGCACGATGGTCGCCGCCTCAAGCTGAGCCGCAGCTTTCGAGACCGGCTCGACCAGGTGCTCTCGGGACGGTGACGCGAGCGGTTCGTCCACCCGCTGGCGCCGCGCCACACGTCGTCACGTACTCACCGCGCCTCAAGTCGCCCGTGCGCACCGCGCTGGAACAGCCAGGCGGACCCGAGGAACATCGCGATGAAGCCGGCGTTGAGCGTCAGGAGTTCGACAGGAGGGCTCCATGGCATCCCCCAGCCGGCGAGCACCGCGACCCCGGCGATGACCGCCTGTGTGAAGGCCATCGCGACCAGCGTGCGGGCCATGCCGGCCGCGCGCAGGCGCACGACGAAGGCGCCAGCAAGGCCGACGAGCAGCACCCCTCCGTAGACCAGGTTGGTGCGGTCGCCGTCCGCTCCGATGATGCCGACGCCGAGGCTCAGCCAGATCAGGATGAGCGAGGCGAAGAGCGCGAGGCCAATAGCGGCCCGATAGGCGGTGCTGGGGGGCGCGGTTCGCATGGACGTGTCTCCGTTGTCGATGACCGAAAAGGTCAGCCCCAAGGTGGCACGCCCCCGCGAGGCCCACCGGCCCGTCGGGCCCAGCGGTCGAAAACCGGCTGCCAGGGGTCGCGGGGCGGCCCGCCGTGCCGCTGGGGCCTGGCGCTCGCGTCCGCACAAGCCCCCCGAGGGTGATGCGCGCGAATACCCAGCGGGGGCAGCACGCCCGCCCCACCTGGGAAGGCGCGTCGCCAGGGGAGCGCCTTGACACGGCCCCGTCCCCGCCAGGAGGGCAATTGCGCTGTCGCGCCAGTCGCCTCTTTCCGGTCGCACGCCGGTGGGCTCACGCCGTGCAATCGCCCGCTCCCGCCGTGGTTCATCCACGCAAGGGGGGAAGATGCATCCGGGGGGGAGACAGGAGCGAGGGAGCGGGGAGGCGGGACGACTGGCGCCGCGCATCGGCACCATCGCGCGGGCCGCGTTGAGGGGCGGATGGAGCCTCCGGCTGCTCGTGCTCGCGGCGCCCGTGCTCCTGCTCGCCTGCATGGGGGAGCGTCAGGTCTCGGTCCAGTTCACCGCCCAGGTGCGCGGCGAGCCCCTGCGCTGCGATGCGAGCTACGAGAAGGTCGGTGCCTCGGGGACCAGCCTCCAGTTGCTGGACTTCAAGGCGTACGTCCATGACGTCGCGTTGGTGCGCAAGAACGGGGACCGTTTCCCCCTGGTGTTGGCTCAGGATGGGCGCTGGCAGCGCAAGACGATCGCCCTGCTCGACTTCGAGGACGGCACCGGCAACTGCAACACGGGTAGCCCGGAGCTCCGCACCGAGGTGGTCGGCGTCGTGCCTGACTTCGACGACTACACCGGCGTGGAGTTCACGCTGGGGGTTCCTCGCGAGCTCAACCACAGGAATGTGGAGTGGGCCGACCCACCGCTGAACGACCCCAGCATGTGGTGGAGCTGGACGTACGGCTACAGGTACCTCCGGCTCGACGTGCGCTCGGGTGGCAACAGGGCCTATGTCTTCCACGTCCGCGCCGACGGCTGCACCGGGACGCCGGACATCGGCGTCGACTGCAGCGCGGAGAATCAGAGCACCATCCTCCTCACGGGCTTCGTGCCAGGGCGCAGCCGGGTCGTCTTCGACGTGGCCGCGCTCTTCGCGCACACGGACTTCGAGAGCTCCGGGGACGGGCTGACGGACCCTGTCCCAGGGTGCTTCTCCAGCGCCGGGGACCCGGAGTGTGCCGCGCTGCTCCCGCAGGTCGGGCTCGGCCGCGGACCCAGGGTGCTCGGCGGCACGGACGCCTTCATCCGTGTGGAATAGGTCCGGCGAGGCTCGCCTGGACCGGACTGTTCGCCGACTTGCAAGGGAGTGATGAGACATGGCGCGACGATTGGGATGGAGAGCCGTGGAAGGTGCCTTGCTCCTCGTACTGCTCACGCACTGCGGGACTGAGAAGGAGCCGTCGCACGAACTCGACTCGGCGCAGGTGCTGAACATCGCCTGCGGGCGCGAGGATGCGAACCCGGTGCAGCAGAAGGGCTGCGAGGGCAGCGCGTGCGTGGTGCAGGGCCATGTCTTCGGTAAAGAGGTGGCCTACTTGTGGTTGGACGAGGGGGAGCTGGAGCTCGCGGACCTCCTCCTCAAGGACACCTGGTCCGTTCCCCGGTTCGAGCCGGTCCGCCTGCCCCAGCCGCTGACCTGGACGGAGGACCCCTACGGCGAGAAGTTCTGGCGCTACGTCTTCTACGGGTTGCGGCCCACCGCCCATCTCTTGTGGGCCTTCCGGGAGACGGGAGACGGGCGCTACCGCGACAAGCTCATGGACATCTTCAGGAGCTTCGCCGCGAACAAGAAGAACTCCGTCTTCAGCGAGGACAAGCACGGCACGGCCTACCGGGCCATGGTGCTCGTCAACTCGTACTGGAAGCTCAAGCACGCGGACGCCCTCTCCTGGCAGGACACGACGCTGCTCGAATGGCTCATCATCGAGGATGCGCGCTTCCTGGAGGACCCGAAGCATTTCGAGGCGGGCTTCAACCACGGGTTCGCCGAAGCGGCGGCGTTGCTGCTCATCGCGGAGAACTTCCCGCACTTCAAGGATGCGCCGCGCTGGCGCGAGCTGGCGCTGGAGCGCTACGACGATCTGCTCACGGATATCATCGGCTCGGACGGCTTCATCATCGAGAACTCCGCCTACTACCAGTTCTACGTCTTCACCCAGGTGTATCAGCTCTCGCAGTGGGCCCAGACGTACGGCCTGGAGATGTCTCCTCTCGTCAGGGAAGTGCTGGAGCGGATGGCCCGCTTCGCCTCCTACGTGGTGCAGCCCGACGGGCGCATCCCCATGCTCGGGGCGAGCCAGCGGCTGCTGGTGCGCAAGCACCAACCGGTGTTGCTCGCGCGGATGGGCGCGGCCTTCCCCGAACTGGGCCACATGCTGACGGCGGGCATGTGTGGCACCGCGCCCACCGAGCGCCTCGCCTTCTTCGCGAGCTCCGGCGTGGCAGTGCTCCGCTCCTCGTTCGACACCGCCCTGGACTACCAGGCACAGACGCACCTGGTGTTCGACACGGGGCCCTACCGCACGGACCACAGCCACCTGGACGCCCTCAACGTGGTCCTCTACTCGGCCGGACGCACGCTGCTGACGGACTCCGGGATGTTCACCGAGGAGCCGGGAGAGGAGGAGGCCTACTTCCGCAGCACCCGCGCCCACAACACCGTGACGGTGGACGGATTGGACCAGCGCGACGGGCACGCCAGCCCCAGCCTCACCGCACAGGGGGGGCAGTGGCTCTACCAGTCAGGCTTCCACGCGTTGTACGAAGGGGTGCGTCACTGGCGCGCGGTCATGCTGCTGGAGAAGGACGTCGTCCTGGTGGTGGACCGGCTCCTGTCGGAGGACTCGCACCGCTTCGAGCAGCGCTGGCAGTTCCAGCCGGACCTCACCGTCGCCACGCAGGGCGTCTCCGCCTTCGTCACCGACCCGAAGGGCAAGCGCGTCCTCCAGGTCACCCAGGCCCTGCCAGACGGCCTGTCCGTCTCCACCGTGCGCGGGGCCACCAGGCCGTATGACGGCTGGTACTCGGAGGACTACGAGGTGCGCAAGGCGTCGACGGTGCTCATCTACCCGCGCGAAGGCACGCAGGCGCACTACGCGACCCTCTTCACGAGTGGACTGAACGCCCTGTCGCCGGCCTATGTCTCAGCCGTGCCGCTGCAGGAGGGGGTCGACGTACACGCCTGTGCCGCGGGTCGTGGCTATCGTATCCGGGTGCAGCGGCCCGCCGAAGCGGACGAGGCCGTCACGGTCACCGCCGCACCCGAGTCCTGTGCGCGGGAGAATGCAGGCTCTCCCGGCTCGCCCTGAGCCGTTCGTCCAGGGGTCCACGACAAATGCAGGGGCTCCCTCTGTCTGGCGAGCCCCTGCTTCGTTCAGGACCTTCTGGCGCTCTGCTCAGGGCGCCAGAGGTCCGACGTCCGCGGAGGTGAGCGGACGTCGCGGGCCCGCTCCGCTCACGGTCTGGTCCGCGCCCACGTCCAGCGCGCCGGTGCGCGCCTGTCCATCCATGTCCGTGGTGGGGGGCTGGGTGCCAGTGGAGGGCCGCGCCGCGCCAATCACCGGGCTCGCGGCGGTGGGACGCAGCAGGCCATCCGTCGCGCGCACCAGCTTGGGGTCCGCCCGGACGTAGCCCGCGGACGGGATGTCGCCGGGCGAGGCCGCGCCCCAGAGCACGTTGCCGGTGGCCGTGAAGCCATCCGGAGCCCGCTCGAAGTCCACCAACGCGCCCTGCTCACCGACGAGGAGGTTGTTCTCGACGCGCAGATCCCGGGCCGGAATGGGCCGGCGCGAATCAGAGGCGCCGATGACCAGGTGGGTCGGCCCGTTGCCCACCAGGGTGTTGAAGGCCACGGTCACCCGGTTGGCGACGCTGCAGTCGGTGCCCAGGCCCGTGTCCTCCTCGGTGCAGCCGCTGCTGAGGACGATGGTGCCCTGGGCGCCCGTGCCGGTGCTGCCTTCAATGTAGTTGTTGGTGATGAGGTGGTCGTGGCCGTAGATGCGCAGACCCCCCGCGTTGTTCAGGATGAAGTTGCCATCCACCACGTTCTTGTTGCCGTGGCGCAGCACCAGCGAGCCTTTGTTGTTGCGCAGGGTGTTGCCGCGGAAGACGTTCTCCGAGCTCTTGTTGGAGATGACCTCGGGGTCACCGTTGCACTCCTCGAAGAGGTTGGCCTCCACGACGGTATGCGCGCTGATGGGGCCGCGCTTGCTGTCGCCGATTCGCAGGCACTCGCCTCCCTCGGTGTCGAGGGTCAGCTTCTGGAAGAAGTTGTGATCGATGCGGTCGTTCTGCGACATGCCCGTGCTTCCATTCGGCGCATCGCCATAGACGGCGAGGAAGACGTTGGAGCTCTTCTTGTCGTGGAAGTGGTTGTGGTCGATGCGGTTGTTGGCGCTGCCCGCGCCCTCCAGCCGCATCCAGGTGCTGATGGACGTCGTGTCCTTGATGGCGAACTCGTTCCGGGTGAAGCGGACATGGGTCGAGCCGACGATTCTCAGCGCGACGTCTCCCTCTTCCACCGCATGCGTCAGCTTGAAGCCCCGAAGGATGACGTGGGAGGCACCTTCCACGAGGAAGCTCGACGCGCCGCCGATGCTCGCCCCACCCACGGTCTTCGCGGTGATGACGATGGGATCTTTCTCCGTGCCCTGGACCGACACCTCGATGGGGTCCGCGTTGGTGTAGGCGCCGTCGGCGAGCTCGATGCGGTCCCCCGGGAGGGCGGACGCAATCATGCTCCGCAGCTCGTTGAGGTTGCGTGCGCTGAGCGTCCGCTTGGGGGTGGGCAGGACATCGACCTGCTCGGGCGGAGTGGTTACGGGAGGCTCGGGGTCCGTCGGGTCGGGGATGACAGGCCCGGGGTCGGTCGTGGGAGGGGTGCCGGCGTCAGGCTCGCCGGTGCCAGGGGTAGGGTCAGGATCGCCGGTGCCGGGTGTGGGGTCTGGCTCGCCAGTGCCAGGCGTGGGGTCGGGGTCTCCGGTGCCAGGCGTGGGGTCAGGGGTGCCGTCGCCGGGTACGGAGGGGCTGGTGTCCGGAGAGGGGTCATCCGGAGGGGTTTCCTTTTCCGTTCCTTTACTGCCGCAGCCTGCCGACAGCAGCAGTGAGAAAGTCGTGACAGCGAATGCCAGTCGAAGTTTCCGCAAACGGTGTTGCCTCCAGCAGGCCCAGCGAGAGGCACACCGCCACGCTCGGGAGCAGGCTCCCAGGCGTGGCAGGAGCCACCCTGTTCGGCGGACCCTGCGTCTGTTTGAGTGGAAGGCCCCAACCCTCGCGCCGGCGGGCGAGGACGAGCCTTGCGACAGTCCCCAACGCGCTCAAACGTTCTGAATTCCAACCCCGCACCGTTGACCAACGGGGCGAGTGGGCAAGCCTTCCAGAGCCTGCTCAGGGGGCGGCTTCCTGGCGGGGGCTCAGGTGCCCAGTCGCCGGTACCACGCCTCGGTCCGGGGGATGGCGCCGCCCCCAAGCCGCATCGCCATGGACTGGTCCGCCGCGATGGCGATCCACGGCGCGAGCAGCCGATAGACCTCACGGTACAGCGGCAACATCTCCGCGTGGTCGACGTCGCCTGTCATGGGGGCTGGCCCTGCCTTGACCAGGGCGCCGTGCCGGGCTTCGAACAGCTCGACTTCGGCGGGAAGCTGACTCCGCAGGGCCTTGAGCCCACCGAGCTGCTCCATCGTCCCTGTGAGGTAGTTCTTGCGAGGCGCATCGGGGGCCAGCCAGGTGCCGAGCAGTCCGAGGACCCGCTTCGTGACCGGCTTGTGGGCCTTCATCGTCTCCGTGGCGTGGAAGGTCAGCCGCTCGGGTGGGCACCGGGTCTGGAACAGGTCCCAGGCTGACAGCAGCCCGACGGAGCCGTCGTAGAACGAGCGGCTTGTATACAGGTTGATGCCGAAGACCCACGAGGTCAGCCGGATGCCGTCCTGGATGAGCTCGAGTTCGGAGGGTGGGGGTGCATGCATGGAGTCGGGGCCCTTGACCTGCTGCGCCTCGAAGTCCGCGGCGACGGGACTCGCACATACTCGAAAACAAGGCTCGAGGAGTGGCCGGTGCGCCGCTTCTACGCGCAAGTCGTGCAACGTCTGGCGCCACGCACTTGACGGCGCCTCAGCAGGAGCGCGAGCAGCGTGAGACCCCCCGGGAAGGCGCCCCCC
The DNA here is from genome assembly GCF_013336725.1 of Myxococcus sp. CA040A. NCBI lineage: Bacteria > Pseudomonadati > Myxococcota > Myxococcia > Myxococcales > Myxococcaceae > Myxococcus > Myxococcus sp. CA040A. The sequence goes on from NZ_JABUMR010000002.1 coordinate 215,319, forward strand.
GTGGTGGAGCACCCGCCCTCATCTGGGGGCGCGGGGGGCGGTTCCGGCCGATACGCCGGGACCAGGACGACGGGGATGGTCGCGGACAGCCCTTCGTCATCGGTCACGGTGACGCTGAAGCCGAGCTGCTTCTCCCCCCGAGCCCACGACTCCGAGGCCGTCCAGGAGAGCCGTCCGGTGTCGCTCAGCTGGACCCACCTGGGGGCGTTCGCGCTCAGGGTGAACCGGAGCGTGTCACCCGCCACGTCATGGGCGGGGACCTGGTACTCCATTCGCTGCCGGGTCGTCACGACCTGCTCGGGGATGGGAAGGACAAGAGGGGCTGCGTTCTCGACGGGAACCTCGAAGGTCCGGTCGAAGTGGGTTGTCGCCGTCTCCGCGCGCACGATGCCCCGCTGCGAGGACTGGCCGGTGACGTTGTCCGCATACACATGACGGATGAAGGGGCTCTCGCTCTCCGCATCGAAGCTCCCGTCCGCGTCGAAGTCCCAGCGGTAGCGAAGGATGGGCTCGCAGGCCTGAACGGCGCGGGCGGTCAGCCTCGCGTCGACGGGCTCCACGCGCCCCGCGCTCTCCCACTCCACCTCCTGGATGAAGGGAGGGCCGCAGACCGCGACAGCGCCCCACGTCTGGATGGGAGAGGTCTTCCCTTTCGCGTCCATGACTCGCACGGCGAAGCGGTGGGGCCCCCCATGGGATGCGGAGAACACCCGCGTGAGTCGCCCGATGGCCTTGGGCCACTCCCCTCCCGCGGTGCTCAGGACGAGGTCCGCCGCGTATGGAGTGAAGCGCTCTCCGTCATGGAACAAGTCCCATTGCACGACCCAGGGACCGATGGTGCCGTTCGCCCGGAACCAGACGGTCAGCTCGAACGGATGAGAAGTCTCGGGCACCAGGATGTTCGCGTCGACCCGCACGTCGGAGGGATAGGGCTTCTGGTAGTCCGTCAAGAACTGCAGGGTGGGCGAGACGACCCCAAGGGAGTCGATGAGCTTCACGGCCGCAACCGCCGCCTCGGGGGCCTGTGGAACGAGCCGGACGGCCGAGTTCGTCTCCTCGCCGGGGTGGGAGGTCCCTGGCGCCGCCGTCGAGATATCGACGTCGAAGCGGCCTTTGTAGTCGACATCCCACTGGACCTCCCAGGGCCCTGGAGAGCCACGTCCGCTGAAGTCGATGGAGAACAAGGCCACCTCTCCCAGGGCGGGATTCCAGGATGCGCGCCCCTTGTGGATGGAGGGGAGGGCAGGGAACCTGGGATGAACCGTCACCGCATCCTCTCCCGGGAAGGTGAAGGTGACGGCGCCCGTCTCCGGGGGGGACCAGTGCGCGGTGGCGATGCCATCACCGGCCACCAGGTCGGCGCCCAGGCCGTCGTCGAGGAGGTCGATGCTGCCAGGGGGGCTGCTCATGAGCACCGTCACGGGACCCGCGGCCTCGCCACAGCGGATGTTCAGCGCGGAGAGGGTGACGCGATCACCAGGCTCTCCCCAACTCGTGCCGCTGATGAACACCTCGCCCTGGGGCGCCAGTCGCCTTGCCACCGTCTGGTTCTCACAGCTCATCGAGCCCACTCCATCCGTACCGATGGCGCGGATGCGGCGGCCCGTCACGCTGACGTCCCGCAGGGCGGGCACCTGCTGCCCTCCGCTGAGCACCAGGTTGCGCAAGGTCCGCCAGTCGCGCGCGGGCACCTGCGCGGACAGGAGCGCCACGAGGCCGGCGACGTGGGGAGCCGCCATGGAGGTCCCGCTGTAGACGGCATACCCGCCTCCCGGCACCGTGCTCAGGATGGCTTCTCCGGGGGCGAAGACGTCCACGCGCTGGGGACCGAAGTTGGAGAACCAGGCACGCCGGTCCGACGAGTCCGAGGCACCAACCCGGATGAGGTGCGGCAGCGAGTACTCCGCTGGATATTGGGAGCCCCAGTTCTCGTCGAGGCTCATGGCTGTATTGCCCACGGCGGTCACGAAGAGGATTCCCGCGGGCAGGTTGCGCGCGATGGCTCGTTCGAGCTCTTGCGAGGGGAGGCGCCCTCCCCAGGAGCTGTTCGTGGCGACCACGTTCACCGGGTGCCGTGCTCGCGTCTTCAGCTCCGCGACGTAGTCGAGGCAGCGGATGGCGGCCGCGCCCGACAGGTTTCCATTCGCGTCCGTAATCCTGCAGGCGATGAGCTTCGTGCGGGGGCTCACACCCGTGACGCCGCGTCCGTTGCCACCGCGCGCGGCGATGATTCCAGCCACGTGTGTGCCATGGCCATCGTCGTCCCTGGGCGGCCTGGCCCCCGCCGCGTCCGTCGCGTCGATGCCGTGGATGTCGTCGATGTAGCCGTTGTTGTCGTCGTCGATGCCGTTGCCGGCGGTCTCCCCGGGGTTGACCCACAGGTTGTCGACCAGGTCCGGGTGCGTGAGGTCCACGCCCGTGTCGATGACGGCGACGACACCCGACTCACGCCCTTCGATGAGTTCCCACGCCTCCGGCGCATTGATATCCGCGTCCACGACGCCGAGCGTCTGCCCGACGTTGTGCAACCCCCACTGTTCGCGGAACCGTGTGTCGTCCGGCTGCGCGTTTTTCTCGAGGCGGTAGTTGGGCTCGGCGAACTCGACGCGAGGGTCCGCGCGATACTGTTCCAGGGCGCGCTCGACGCTCAATCCCACCGGAAGCCGGACGTGCTGAAGCCCGGGAGCCCCGCGGTACGCGTGGAGGACGCTCGCGCCCTTCACCACGGCAGCGCCGCTCGTGGCAAGTGCCTGCACGCCGCCACGGAACCTGACGAGGAGCTCTCCGTCGAAGTAGGGGCTCTCCTCCGTCGTGGGGCGGGACTCCGGCGACGGGGGCGGCGGCTCGGAGGGAGGGGACTCGCAACCGACCATCAAGACCGCCGCGAGCAGGTATGCCGCCGAGGGATGTCGAACGGGCAGCGTGGCACGCGAAGGCGTGTGCGGAGCAGAGCTGCGCATGGGGTTCTCCAAGGACGGGCCGAGGCCTGACTGACCCGGGTTCTCCCGTAGACCCCGCACCCGCCCCGATTGCGCAACATGGGTTGTTGTCGCGTGTCGCGTGGCACTCATGGATGAGTCTGGCGAGCGGTGTTCAACGCGCATCCATTCTCGCGGCAAAATTGCGCGCCGCCGTGCGTGGGGAGTGGGTGGTGGATGTGTGGCTTGCGGTGATGCGGGAGGGGCATGTTAGCGGTGGGCCCTTCACGGGGTCCGCCGTCGCGCGGTCCCACACCCCGAGGTCTACATCATGAAGACACTGCTCTCGAAGACGGTGCGGCTGGCGGCGCTGGGCGGACTGGCGTTGGTCGGCGCTCCGGCCGTGGCGCAGACCGTGCCGTTCTCTCCCTTCGTTCCCTTCGAGCTGAGGGTGAATTTCCAGCCCGCCAATGTGGCGGTGCCCGCGGGCTTCGTCGCGGACTCGGGGCAGGTGTTCGGGAGCCGGGGCAATGGCCACACGTACGGGTGGAGCGCGGACAACACGGCCAACACGCGAGATCGCGATGACGCGAACACGCCGTCCCAGGCCTACGACACCGTCATCCGCACGCAGAACGGCGGCAACTTCACGTGGGAGCTGGCGGTCCCCAACGGCTACTACCAGGTCCGACTGGTGGCGGGGGACCCGAGCTTCTTCGACAGCGACTACATCTTCAGCGTCGAATACTACGGCCACGTGCTGAAGGGCACGCCCACCACGGACAAGCGCTTCGTGGAGGCGGTGACCACGGTCGACGTGAATGACGGCCGGCTGACTATTCGCAATGACAGCGCCGCGGTGAACAACAAGCTGGCCTTCGTGGAGGTGACGCGGAAGTTCGGAGTGGACATCAACTTCCAGCCGGCCTCGGCCTCGCCCGTGGAGATCTACGCGATGCTCACCGACTACGGCCAGGTGTACGGGGGCCGGGCGTACGGCTTCAGCTATGGGTGGAACGTGGACAACACGGCCAACATGGTGGACGCGGGCTACGACATCGACATCCTGGCGCAGCGTCACGCGCGCATGCAGCAGGGGGGCGACCGGGTCTGGGAGATCGCCGTGCCGAACGGCGTCTACGCGATTGACCTCCTGGCGGGAGACCCGAGCACCAAGAACGGCTCATACCGCATCCAGGTGGAGGACTCGGTGCTGCTGAGCGGTGTGCCGACGGGTTACGGCTTCACCAATGGCTCCGGCGTGGTCGCGGTGTCCGACGGCCGGCTCACCGTGCGCAGCGCGCCGGGAGCCGCCAACAACAAGCTCAACTTCATCCGCGTCCACCAGAAGTAGCCGCGTGCGCCCCTGCGTCAGCGCTGTTAGGGCGGAGTCGATGCGCGCCTGGAAGCCGTTTCCGGGCGCCGTGGCATCCCTTGAATGATGGGGTAGGGTGCGCGCCCCATGAGCAAATACTTCGCCAGGCTGAAGCCGCCCAAGGGGCTGACTGTTCCTCCGTTGCTCGCGCGTTTCGCCAAGTGGGTCGCGACTCAGAAGTATGGAAACTTCGGCTCGTTCGAGCTCATGACCTCGGAGGTTCCTGGCGAGTTGAGCGACACGTGGTGCTTCCTGTCGCTGCCAGAGGGCTCGTTGCTCGCGCTGGTCTCGACCGTAACGCCGCAGCCGGTCGTGCTGTTCGACTCGGAGTCGGACGTGCTCAAGGTCGTTGCTCCCAGCCTCGAGGCGTTCCTGCTGGCGCTTGGCGCGGGCAAGACGCGCTTGGATGACCTGGATGACGGCGATGAGCGCGAGGCGCTGCGTGAGTGGCTCGCGAAGGAGAAGGTCAAGGCGCCGAAGCCCGCGAAGTTCAACGTGAAGGCGTACCAGCGTGACGCCGCGCCCGCTCCGGTGGAGAGCGAGGGCGTGAAGAAGCTGGCCCCCCTTCCACGAGGGCTGGTGGCCCTGCTCGGGAGGCCCGTGACTGACGCGAAGCTCTCGGCGGAGCTCAAGAAGCTGAAGCTGCCGACCAAGCCCCTGAAGGCCGGAGGCGCGCTCAAGGACAAGAAGCGTGGCATCACGGTCCACATCGGCCGCAATGGCGTGATTTCCGAAGTGCACCTCGGCGAGAAGTATGACGGCCCGCTCGCCTTCAAGCTGCCTCAGGGGGTGAACGACTTCACCGCGAAGAAGTTCCTCGGCAAGCCGACGGGCGTGCTCAAGAAGAAGGACGGCGGCAGCGTCTGGGAGAAGGTGCTCGATGCCGGACGCGGCATCTACTTCTCGAGGAGCCGCGGCCACTTCGACTGGTGGTCGGAGCACAGGTTCTTCATCAAGAAGAAGAAGTAGGCGAAAGCGAAGTCGGCACGCAGGCGCCCATTCAAGGGCGCCTCGTCGTCGAGTCGCTCGGGGTGTTGATACAAGCCGCCCGCGCAGCTTGGACCTGCGTGCGAGAGCCCGCCTCTCGGAGCGAGGCGAGGCATGCCCCCGGCGCCGCAAGGGCCCCGGAGGCAATGAACGCTCCCTACTGTCCGAGGACGACGCGGAAGATCTTCTCGTTGCTGTTGTCGGGGATGCTGTCCTTGTCGCCCTGGTTGGTCGTGGTCATCCAGAGGTTGCCGTCGGGCGTCGGCTCGACGGTGCGCAGCCGGCCGTAGGTGCCGACGAAGAACTGCTGCACGTTGGTCAGCTCGGTGCCGCTGATGACCTCTCGGTAGAGGCGTGAGCCGCGGGCGCAGGCCACGTAGAGGACGTCGCGGACCACCGCGATGCCAGAGCACGAGCCTTCCGCGGTGGAGTAGGTCCGCTTCGGGGAGATGTACCCGGCCGTCGCGCAGCCCGAGCCTCCCTGGGACACCGTCCCTTCGCAGTTCGGCCAGCCGTAGTTCCCACCCCGTTGGATGAGGTTCGTCTCATCCATCACCGAGTTGCCGAACTCCTGCTCCCACAGTCGCCCCTGGGAGTCGAAGGCCAGCCCCTGCGGGTTGCGGTGGCCGTAGCTCCACACGTAGTTCCCAAAGGGGTTGTCGGACGGGCGCGTGCCGTCGGCATTGAGCCGCAGCACCTTGCCGGCCAGGTTGTTGAGGTCCTGTGCGTAGGTGCCGTTCTGGGCATCTCCCGTCGACGCGTAGAGCTTCCCGTCCGGGCCAAAGCGCAGGCGCCCACCGTTGTGGAACTTGTTGCGGCCGATACCCGAGAGCAGCACCTGGAGCGAGGAGGTGTTGAGGGCGCCGTTCTCATACTTGAGGCGCACGATGCGGTTGTCGGTGGGGGAGGTGTGCATCACGTACAGCCAGCTGTCGGTGGCGAAGGTGGGGGAGAGGGCCAACCCCATCAGCCCGCCCTCGCCGTCGGTGCTCTGCACGTTGGGGACGACTCCCACCGACGTCTTCTGGCCCGTCGCCGGGTCCAGGCGGACGATGTTCTGCGCGTCCCTGCGGCCGTAGAGCACCGAGCCATCCGGCAGGTTCACCAGTCCCCACGGGATGTCCGTGTCGGTGGCGACCTGGGAGACGGAGCAGACGTCGTTCGTGCAGGCCTGGCCGGTGGTGACCGTCACGGCCGAACTCTGGGCGGACGCATTGGCCTGGGCGTCACGGGCGAGCACGGCGTAGGCGTAGGTCGTGTTCGGGGAGAGTCCGCTGTCGACGAAGGTCGTCCCGGGCGGCGAGCCGGACACCGTTCCAATCTTCACGCCCCCTCGGAACACGTCGTACGCGCTCACGCCCACGTTGTCGGTGGACGCAGTCCAGCTCACCGTCACGCTGGTACCCAGGGCGGTGGCGGTGACGCCTGTCGGAATGCTGGGGGCCTGGGTATCCACCTGGCATTGCGGCGGGGTGATGGTGAGCGTGGCGCTGCCCTGAGAGACGTTGCCGGCCGCATCCCGCGCATTCACATACAGGCCCCACGTCGCCCCGGGGACCACCGTCAGGCCGGTGGACACCACGGCGCCGGAGACTGCCTTCATGTGCTGACCGTCGTGGTAGACATCATAGAAGGCGACGCCCTCGTTGTCCGTGGACGGCGACCACGTCAGCGTGGCCGAGTTGCACGTCACGTTGGACAGGGTGAGCCCCGTGGGCACGGTGGGAGGCTGGGTGTCGACAGGCAGCGACCACTGCTGGTTCGTCTGGCCGTTGCAATTCCAGACCACCACCGGGGAGCTGTTGGCGGTGGCCTGACCGGAGACATCGAGGCACAGCGAGGTCGCCGTATGGACCACCGCGCCGCTGGTGTTGCGGACCCATCGCTGGTTGGCGGCCCCGGTGCAGGCGCTGATGACGGCTCGGCCCCCCGCGCTGGCGGTCGCGGGCTGGACGCACCAGGCGCCGTCGAACACGCGCAGCTCGCCCTCGGGCGTGAACAGGAACCGCTGGTTCGCCTGTGCGTGGCAGTCGTAGATGTTGAGCCCTTGCCCCGACGTCTGGCTGTTCTGGGACACATCGAGGCAGCGGCCGGACTGCACGCCGATGAGCCGGGTGCCCGAGGTGACCGCGGCGGTTTGCGTTGAGAGTTCGGGGTCGTTCTCCGTCTTCACTCCACAGGCAATAGTCGTGGCGAAGAGGAGAGCGAGTGCGGCGCGGTGAGCTGCGAGGGGAAGGCGACGAACATGCATTGACACGCTCCTGGGTGTGCCGCCTCCTTCCCGGTATTCCGGGTTGAGCTCAAGCAATCTTCTTGTGACTGCATCCTCGGATGTTGAACTCTCGGCAGCAGCGGCTCGCAATACCTCGCGCCCTGTCGCACCTCGCATCCGCTTCCCGCAATCCGCTCGCACCTTTTCGTCAGGGCGCGAAATTAATTTTCCACTGTCCGTCGATTTTTACATGAATTTCAAGTAAGACCATTTAAGGCGCGAGTGACGCCCGCCGCGAAACCCGCAGGCAAGACAGCGCCGATGGGACAGCCGACAGGCTGGTTCATCTGTCGAATTGTAACAGCCATTTCACTGCAAATGATGCGCAGCGCCATGCGGCCATGGGCCGCGAGAGGGAGAAGTATGCAGAAGCTGTCCATGACAGGCGTCCTGCTGTGCGGAGTTCTGGTCGCAGGATGCAATGCAGGAGAGTGGGAGGAGCCCGCCCACGAACAGCCCGGTGGCACCGGCACCGAGGCGTCTATCGGGTCCACCCGCCAGGCCATCACCTCGCCTGAACTCATGGCGTCGCTCGAGTGTGTCGAGACGTATGTCAACGCGGGGACCTGCGACTGGGACCACTGGAGTGAGCTGTGGGAGACGTGCGCGACCTACAATCACCCGGCGCTCGAGGATGGCTACTTCCTCGATGAGGTGCAGTCCGGGAACTGCACGGCGGCCAACTGGCCCACGATGCGCGAGTACCTGAGCACCCCTCGCTCGATGGAAGTCCGCCTGCGCGAAAGCTGCAACAGCAGTTCCCAGGTGATTCAGGGGGCCGAAGCCAATGGCTGCTACTCGCTTGAGCCAGCCGCTGGCGCCTCCTACGTCAACGTGGCGTCCGGCAAGGCCGTGACGCTCCATGCCGGCACGGGCTGCACCGGGGACTCGGTCACCGTCCAATCCGACGCGAGCCTCTGTGATACCTCGTTCGAGTCGGGCGCGAGCGCGGACGGCAACGTGCAGTCGTTCCGGATCGCGGACGCCGAGGTGCCACCATCCGATTACAACTACACCTGCGCCGTCGGGGAGTCGGAGTGTGTCAGGAACTACAATCCCAGATTGGGCGTCGTGAACAGTACGCACAGGGTCAATGTCGTTCGCGTCGCGCTCGCGGGCAAGACCACGCCATCGATGAGCTCCATCATGGCCAACGTCCACAATATGTACGACTTCTTCGTGGTCGCGTCTCGCAATCAGGTGCACCGGAATATCATCGGCACGCAGACCGTGCAGGTGACGAGCAGCAACTGCGGGAAGGCGAAGGAACAGGCCGTCGCCCAGGTCAGCGCGACCGCGTTCATGACCGTGTATGTGCTGCCCACCGGGCTTTGCTCCATCTCGCACGCCACCGGGGGCAACATCTACCTCAATGACAACCTGTTCCGGACCTACGTCCACGAGACCGGGCACATCCTCGGCCTCGCGCACGGCAACGCGCGAGATCCTTCTACCAACAAGCCCATCGAGTACCGCGACGCGAGCACGTTCATGGGCAGATTCCCGTCGGATAACTACAACCTCCCGCAGCTCCACTGGCTGGGATGGACGAAGAAGGCGGAGCTCACCCAGGTCAATGCGGTCCTCGAGCGCGATCGCTTCACCGAGGTCATCCTCCGGCCCGTGGACGTGAACGCCAACAAGCCCGACAGCCCCATCGACCACAAGCTGGGCGCGGTCTGGGAGACTCCCGACGGCAAGAATCGGCTGTTCATCGTCGTACCGAAGGCGCGCCTCAACAGCGCGAACGATATCGAGGGCGGCACGGTGATTGTGTATCGCGCTCCCACGTGCAAGCTGAGGGCGGACTGCCCGACTGTCATGGTCATGGGGACGTTGACGCTGGCGCGTTTCATCGCCACGAACACCAATGTGCACGCGGTGTTTGAAAGTCCCCTCAAGCTCTCCGTGGTCGGCTCCAAGAGCAAGAACGTCCAGGTGGCTGGAAAGACCGTCAAGGAGTACGAGTGGGTCAAGCTGCGCATCGCGCTTCCGCCACTTCCGTAACGCTCGCGCTCCCCGCCGCACGTTCACGGAGCGGCCGGTGCGCCTGCTGTCCGCGCAGGCGCACCGGCCACGCCGGCTGGCCACCGAGCGGTGCTCCGTTGCAATCACAGCGGGAGCAGAAGCCGGGGCCAGGCTGCTCAAGCCCCTGGCCACGCCCACCAGTCTCGATCCCCTCCTGCGGCTGATTCGCCGCGCCCCGTTGCTTCCTGCCAGCCCCGCTCGAGTCCTGGGCCTCGACGACTGGGCGCTGCGCAAAGGGCTATGCTGGCGAAGTGAGCCACATCCTGAACGAGCTCCTGGCTCGCGCGACGGAGTCCTTCGAGCGGCACGAGGAGGAGGAGGCGCTCCAGAGGCTGTTGGAGGCCTGGGCTGAGGCCCGCGCGGAGCCCATCATCGCGCTCGCGCAGCAGCTCTCGGACCGCCTCGTGGTCGGCCTCACTCCGCTCGACGTCAACGCCTCTTGGTGGCAGAAGCGGGATCCGAGGCATCTGATGGACCTGCCGAGGGAGCTGATGCCGCTCCTGGCGCATGCGCGGCAGGGTCATGGGCAAGAGACCGCGCGGCAGATCCCGAAGTTTCGAGAGCGGGCCGCGGACCCCCGGCTCATTCAACCGCTGCTCGCCATCGCGCTCATGCCGGTGGCCAGGCACTCCCAGGTCCTGGACGAGCTGTGCGGCCTGTTCATGCACGTGGGGCCGCCCTACGACGTGAACGTCCTTCATGCGCTGAGAGTGAGACTCCCCGCCGAGCTGTTCTTCGTGGCGGAGAAGCTCGACATCGTCATCCGACTGGGGACTGGCTGGGTCCCTCCCATTCTCGACGAGGAGACCCAGGCGCGGTGTGAGGCGTTGAGGGAGGCCATCGACGCGCGCACGGCCGTGGAGCAACGGATCTCCTCCACCCGGGATGTGCTGCTCGCTCGCATCCATGCCGTGCCGGAGGATGACTCCTCGCGGAGAGTGCTGGCCGACCAACTGCTCGAACTGGGCGACCCGTTGGGTGAATTCATCGTGCTCCAATACGCCGAGGTGCCCGACGAGGACCGCATCACTCAGTTGCTGGTGGCGAACAGGGAGAAGTGGGAGGCCCCGCTGGGGGCCGTCATCGAGCGAGGGTATGCACGCTTCGCACGAGGCTTTCCGGTGGCGGTCCGGATGATGGAATCCAACGTCATGGAGGGAGCGCCCGCGCCAGGACCGGCCTGGGGCACGGTGGAGGAAATCGACTGGAACGGCATTGCCGACTGGACTGGCCCCGCCGTGCATTGGAGCCGGTGGCTTGCCCATCCGCACCTGCGCGGCGTGACGCGGTTGAGGAACGTTTCGGAGGCTCTGGCGCGTGAGCTGGGCGCCCACGCGTTGCCGGTGCGGCGCCTGGAGGTGACGGGCGCACGCGGGCCTGGGCTGTTCGAGGCACTGGCCGCCCTGCCGCACCTGTCCTGGCTGGAGTTCTCCAGGGCTGAGCCGGGCACGGTGGTCCTCTGTGCCGATTCTTCCCTGGCTCCCAGGCTGCAACGCTTCGATGCCGCCCTGGCTGGAGCCTGGAAACTCTCGGTGGACCTCGGCGCGGAAGTGCCTGTCCAGGCGACGCTGGTGAGTGAGCGGCACGTCGAATCGCTCGTGACAATCCTTCGCGCGGCGGTGCGGTTCAGTGACCGGGGCCTTCACCTGAGCTGCCAGCGAAAGCTCGATGCCGAAGCCATGGAACGGTTGAGGCGCGCCGCCTCCCTCTACACGCGTGTCGACTGAGGGGAGCTCGAGCCGCACCCATCACCGCGTTCATCCATCAGCGCTCGGACCCACTCGCGGTCTGCATCCCCTCCGCTCGAGATGGCCTTGCCCGAGCGTTACTGCCAGGGATGGTCAAACCCGGAGGCCTCGGCTTTCATGGGCCGGTGCCGGTCCTGTTCCGGCGCACTCCGAAAGGACACCCCCGTGAAGCGAATGGCTTGGATTGTACGTTCCGGCGCGGTTGGGCTGTTGGCGGCCTGTGGTGGTGTGGGCGAGCAGGAGGTGATGACTCCCCTGGATCCGGACGTGGGGACGGTGGAGGCCGCACTGTGTGAGGGATGGGAGGCGGGTGGACGCCGCTGTTGCTTCATCTGCACTCCGGGGTTCCCTTGGATGTGTATGGGCGAAGGGGTCCCCTACGAACAGTGCCGGAATGTCGCGAACAGCTATTGTGGGAGTCCCGCCATCAATGTCTGCTGGAGCCGCTGAGCGATCTCCAAGCCTAGGTCTCGAAGCCCAGGCCCTCGGCGGCTTCACGCTCGCATGGATGGTCTCTGGCGGCGCGCGACTCGACTCACTGAAGACTCGCCAGGATTTTTGCCCCCCATCTCCTGGAGTCGCGTCTACGCGGAGAGACGCGGACTGAAGGAGCGTCGCTGAATCGAGGGGCCGCCGATTCCCCGGCGACCCCTCGTTCACCTCGAGCCCCGTGCGCCACGGCGGACACCGTGGCGGGGGTCACCTCAGGGTGTTCCGGGGCTCGCGGCCATCAGCGGGCCACCGTCGGCTTGATGCCGTTGCGGAAGTCCTGGTGCCACGCCTTGGGCAGCCGCTGGAGGATGGAGACCTGCTCGCGCTTGGGCAGCGTGAGCGCGTCCTGCATGCGCAGGTCGCCAACGAGGAAGCCGCCCGCGTAGAGAGTGCGGCCGTTCTTCTTCACCGCCAGCAGTTCCGTGTCCGTGCCCAGCGCCAGGTTGTAGACGCGCTGGCCTTCCGGGGACACCTGGGTGATGGAGGTCAGCGTGGCCGTGCCCTTCTCGGTGCGGACCTGGTCCTTCACCCGCAGGTCCCTGGCGGCGACGACCTCGCCCGTGGACATGATGACCGGGTGCATCTCCGTGAGCGTCGCGTCGTGGCCCGCGCTGTCGCGCAGGCGCAGCATCGGCTTGACCTCGTTGCCGCGGGAGATGTCCGTGACCGTCAGTGCCGTGCCCTGCTCGTTGGCGAGGACCTTGTCACCCATCTTCACCTCTTCCACCGGCACCACGCGGCCATCGGCCAGCTTCACCTGCGTGCCAGAGGCCATGCAGCTGTTGCGGAAGAAGATGTTGCCCGGCACGCCCGAGCCACCCCTCGGGTAGACGACGAATATCGGCAGCTCCACGCCGTTGCAGCGCACCTTGCCGGTGATGGTGATGGAGAAGCGGGTAAACTCGTTGACGATCTGGTCCGTTCCACAGCTGGCGGCACTGGGCCCATTGCCCGTGGTGTTGAACAGCCAGTTCATGTTCGTCAGCACGTTGAGTGGCGTCTGGTTCGCGCCGAGCGGCAGCGACGCGATGAACTCCGCCTGGTTCGCGTAGACGCAGCTACGAGCGGTATCCTGGGTGATGAGCTGGATACGTGCCCGGTCGACCTTGGACAGCACGCACTGGAAGTTGTTCTCCGCACCGGCGTTCAGCACGCCACGGATGGGCACATACAGGTTCTGGTAGTTGTAGGGCGCGTTGAACAGCCAGTAGTCCGCGGGGTTCAGGATGCCCGGCGAACCGGAATAGCTGGCCGCGACGCCCGCGGGCGCGGGGGGATAAGGCAGCAAGGAGCCGTTCTGATAGCCTGCCACCGCGTAGTCGCAGTCATTCCCACCGCGAAGCTGGCAGGCATAGATTTCCGCGTTCGCGGTGTTGGGGATCACCTTGCGCGGGTGTGTGAAGGACATGCTCGGCGGCAGATTCACCGCGGCTCCGCGCTCGACGAGGTAGGACGTCTGGTCGATGGTCGCACCCAGCGCCATCAGCAGCGACTCCATGCGCAGCACGCGACCCTTGCCGGTGGCCACGGTGGCCGGAGCCCGGACGTCGTCGAAGGCCCTGCCGTCACCGTACTCCTCGCCGGAGGCGGAGGAGAGCAGCACGGAGTTGGTCTCCGCCACGTTCGTGTCGTAGTTGAAGAGGTCGGCGTACACGTAGTCCGCGCCGTCCTTGCACGCCACCTCCACCACGGGGAAGAAGGTGGTGTAGCCATTGGCCGAGATGGGGTCCTGGCTGTACTTGAGGAAGTGGTTGCACCACGCGCCCTCCTCCAGGTTCGCCGGCTGCGGCCCGGCCGCCTGCCGCGTCAGCGCACGCTCGCGCATGAAGCCAAGCCGACGGAACAGCTCCGGCGCGTTGCGCTCACTCTTCCCGGCCGACGTCAGCCGGCCTACGAGGAAGTTCCAGTCCCCATCATTCGCCAGGTCCAGGTCGACGCGATACACGCCGGAATCCTTGACGGCCTCATCATAGCGCTCCACCAGTTGCTGGGCGTTGGCGCGGTCCTCCTTCGGGGGAGTCAGGGTGTTGCTCCACCCCGTGGTCAGCAGCATCACTCCTGCCAACGGCAGCATCCGTGCGACCTTCATTCCTGCCTTGTGCATTGATTCCTCCGGTTTGACGGCACGACGACAGACACAGCCCGGCCGGGCAGGCCACGGGCACGTGACCGGCGCGTCTTCCTGGATTCAGGGTGGAGGCGGTGCTGCTGACTCGCGGCACAGGCAAATTCCCGTGCCGCTCGAGTCCCCCCGCATCCATAATCCATACAACTCTTCGACAGAGCTGAAAGAATAGACTTGCTAGAATTTATGGCATAATGATTTGTCAGTCCTTTCAATGGCAATAGCACCTGGATGCGTAGTCCATGAAGTTTGCCTTTCATCCGGAGACCCCATGCTTGCAGCGTCCATTGGCCAACGCTCACGTCAGTCCTCGGTTTTAGGGCGTCTGGTCATGAATTGGCTGGTCGTGGCGCTCGCCACCGCGCCACTGGTGAACTGCTCGGACGGGGAGGACGCGGGGCCGGATGGTGGAAACCCCGATGGTGCGACACCTGATTCGGGCCCTGACGGAGGAGACACCTCGGACGCTGGCGCGGATGGTGGAAATCCCCTGGATGGCGGACCGCTCCCCACCGTCATGGGCGCGTGCACGCCGGCCCAGTGGTGCTGGGACAATCCCATACCTTCCGGAGAGTCCCTCCAGGCTGTCTGGGTCGCGGGCCCTTCTGACGTCTGGGTTGCGAGCGGGAATCACGCCCTGCGCTGGAATGGCCAGTCATGGGACCTCCGGGAGACGGGGGTCTCTGGTAGCCCCTTGCTGCTGTCTGGCTCCAGTCGGGAAGATGTCTGGATTGGCGGCGACTCGGCGGATCTGGCCCGGTGGGATGGACAGGGTTGGGGGCGGGTTTCGCTGGGGGAGGCGGGACAGGTGAGCGGGTTGAGCGTGTCCTCTAGGACCGAGGGGTGGCTTACGCAGGCACCGACCACACAGGCTCCGAACGGCCGTGTGTGGCGATTGACGGCCACGGGTTGGCAGCCGGCCGAAGGGCTCGCCAGCCAGACGCTGTCGGCGCCGTGGAGCCGTTCGTCGGGGGATGTGTGGGCGCTGGCGGGAGGTCAGGGGCTGGCGCGTTGGCGGGGACAGGGTTGGAGCGGTGCGGGGTTGCTGCCCGGCCCCGGAGCGGCGGGTGAGGACTACACGTCGCTGTGGGTGGCTCCGGGCGAGGACACGGGCTTCGCGGTGGCGACCTCGGGCGCGATTGCTCGCTGGGTGGGCTCCGGGTGGGTGTCACTCCAGTCGCCCCGCGCCGTCCGTCTGCACGGCGTGTGGGGGAGTGGACCGGATGACGTGTGGTTCGTAGGTGCGCAGGGCACGCTGCTGCACTGGAACGGTGAGGCGGTGTCGGTGGTCGACACGGGAACTCGAGAGGACCTGCTCGCCATCTCCGGCACGGACTCGAACCACGTCTGGGTTTCGGGGGCGCGCGGGAGCCTGATGGTGAAGAACGCCGGGGGCTGGCATCTGCTGACCAGGGACCTTGCGCCCTCGGCGAAGTGGAGCGTCATCACGGGGTCGGCGTCCGACCATGTCTGGGTTTTCGGAAGGACGGGCACCACGGGCGCGGCGCTCTTGTGGAATGGGCAGACGTGGCGCTCGATGGAGGCGCCGCCCGAGCCGATTGTCGCCGCGTGGGCCGCGAGCACCGAGGAGGTCTGGGCGGTGGGCACCCAGGCGCATCGCTGGAACGGGAAGACGTGGGAGAATTTCCCGCTGCCCGACGGTCTGGTCGCCCGCGCCATCCACGGCGCGAGCAACACGGAGATATGGATTGTCGGCGCGGCGGGACGGCGCGCGGTGTGGCGGGGACGGCTCTGGCTGGATGCTGGCAAGAGTGAGGTGGAGCTGCACGACGTCTGGATGTTGACGCCGGAGTATGCGTGGGCCGTGGGCGCGGAGGGCACGTTCGAGAACTACAACGGCGCGGACTGGGTCTCCGTCGCGGTGGTGCCCGCACATACGCTGCGAGGCGTGTGGGGCGCGGACCCGGACAGCGTGTGGGCCGTGGGCGACCAGGGACTCATCGTGCACTACGATGGCACCGTGCTCCTCGCGGATACCACCAGCGCGCAGGGCGCGGCGCTCAAGGATGTCTGGGGCGCGGCCAACAACGACGTGTGGGCCGTGGGTGACAACGGAGTGCTCCTGCACTTCGACGGGACGCGCTGGCAGCGGCAGGCGAGCGGTACCACCCAGCGGCTGGTGGGCGCATGGAGCACCCGTACGGAGGCGTGGACCGTCGGAGCGCAAGGCGCGGTGCTGCGCCGGCGCTGAGGCTTCGCGTTCGAGCGGCCGGGCGCGGTCCAACCCCGTTGGACCGCGCCCGGAGCGCTGGACTGTGTCGTTTGTTCCGGAGCGACGCCAATGATTCACACACCTCAGGAGGGCGTATCCACCAGCTCCCTCCCGAGGAACAGCGCGCCCGGGAGCGGGTTGTACACATAGGGCGCGATGGGGCGGAACCCCATGGACGTGTA
Organism: Myxococcus sp. CA040A; assembly: GCF_013336725.1. Taxonomy (NCBI): domain Bacteria; kingdom Pseudomonadati; phylum Myxococcota; class Myxococcia; order Myxococcales; family Myxococcaceae; genus Myxococcus; species Myxococcus sp. CA040A. Next base: position 231,679 of record NZ_JABUMR010000002.1, read on the forward strand.
CAGCCCCACGGCCGCGGCCATGTGGGGCAGGGTGTCCAGGCAGATGCGTCGGTAGCCCGTGGCGCGCGCCTCGTCGCAGATGGCGTCGGCCAGCCGCCGCCCCAACTGCTCGCCCCGCGCGTCGGGCCGGATATACAGCCGCTTCATCTCGCACGTCTCGGCGTCGAGCGGCCGCAATGCCACGCACCCCAAAGCCCGGTCCTCTCGCCGCGCGAGCAGCACCTGCCCGCGCGGTGGTGCGTACTTACCCGGCAGTCCCGCCAGCTCGGACTCGAAGTCCTGGAAGCCCAGGTCGAAGCCCAGGCCCTCGGCGTATTCACGCCACAGCGTCTGGACGAGCGACACATCCGCGGGAAATCGGGCCGGTTCGATGACCATCACCCGGCACATCCTAATGTCCGGCCGGGGATGGCCGCCGCCCCATCTCCTCGCTCGGGTTTGTCGCGCGAGTCAGGGAAGTGGCGCCAGCTCCGGTACCAGGGCACGCGGCGCGCACTGGGACCATTGGGCGAGGACGCGCGCAGCTTCGGCGCATCCTCGTGGAGGTTGGAGGAATCTAGAGGCCCGTGCTGGCGTGGAGCGCGTGCACACCCTGCTGCGCGGGCTGGAGCCAGGTGGCTCGGTAGGAGCCCGCCGCGAAGTCCCAGCTCACGCTGCCGTCGATGACGGGCTGGGACGGCTCGTGGGGCGAGGCGCCCTGCTGGAATGCGCTCGTGCCCGGCGCGTAGGACAGCGCCAGGTTCACCGGCGTCCCGAAGACAGGTCCTGTCGCCAGTCCACAGCCCTTCGTGTCGCACCGCAAGGAGCCCGTGGCGTGGGGGCGGCTGACCTGGGTTGCCTCCTTCACCCATTCCGACCCGCTCCACTTCCACCAGCTCATGCCTGTGTGGAGCCGCAGTCCCTGGGGCGATGCGGCCAAGAGTCCCTTGCCGTCCGCGGGAGAGGAGAGGGTGCGCTGCGCGGACCAGGCGGTGCCGTTGTGGACGAGGTACCGGAACTCGTTCTCGAAGCCGGTCAGCAGCATGACGGTGCTCGCGTCGGCGGCGAAGTCAGGCGCAGTGTTCGACGCGGTCGCATCGGCCCGTGTCTGCCAGGCGCCCCCTGCGTGGACGCTCGCGCTCAACGAACTCCCGCCACGCTGGACCGATATGGCGTAGGAGGTGCCCGCCACCACGAGTCGCAGGCGGGTCGCGCTCCCACCGGACACCGCGCGAGGGATGGCGGTCACCGGCGCGGACCAGGTTTGTCCATCCACGCTCTGGGCGGAGCGAATCTCGAGGTCACCCCACACGGCCATGAAGCCGCTGGGGCCATGGGCCAGGGCGAGGTCCGCGTTGGCGTAGGTGGCCGCCACGCTGTCCAACTTGAGGGGCGTCCCTGGTACGCCGGCCTCGTGCGTCACCCTCCAGGCCTCCACATTGCCGGTGGTTCCAGCCTGGAGGTACGCGACGACGGCCAGGTTGTCGTCCACGGCCACGCGAGGCCTGGAGCCACCTCGTGCCACGCGCACGGGCTCTTGCCAGGCCGTCCCGTCGAACTCTGCGAGGAGGATGCTCCACGCCCCCGCCTCGAACTGCTCCCACGCGGCGGCGCCATGGCCGTCGGCGGCGAAGTGGACCGACGGGTTGCGCACGCTGCCCACGAGCTCCGGAGTCACCAGTGCGTGACTCTCCTCCCACTGTCCGCTGCCCAGATAGGCGCGCAGGGCCACCAGACCCGGAGCCGCGAAGACGGCACCCACGCGGGCGCCTTGCATGGCGAGCCTCGCGCCGGCCTTCTCCATGTCGCGCAGTCGGACGCTCGGCCGCCAACCCTGGGACGTGAGCGCGGTGCCCCAGATTTCATACGCGGAATTGTCGACGTTGTTCCTCTCGGTGAGGACCAGCAGGTCGTCACCGGCGGCGCGGACGTCGCGCACGCGGTTCGCACCGGTCGTCACCACTCCCTTCGAGGCGGACGCCCAGGAACCACCTGTCTGCGCCGCGGCGTGAAGCTGCGTGGCGGTGCTGCTCCACAACGCGACGGAGTTGCCATGGTGCCGGACGAGCGCCCAGAGCTCCCGGACTGGAGTGCTCTCCAACAACACCGCGGGCTGCCAGGTCCCGTTCACGCGGTCGGCCCCGAAGAGCCCCGACGAGGCACCGAAGACGGCGGTGATGGTATTGCCATCCGAGGCGATGCGCACACTGCTCGCCTGCGTGGAGGAGATGAGTTCGGGCGCGCTCCACTGGTGGGTGTCGGCGTTGAAGAGCGCGAACTCCGTGCCTCGGCTGGACACCCACGCCCGGCCGAAGCGCGTCCCCACGCGGATGTAGTGTGCATCCACGTTGGAGATGACGGAGGACTCCGACCACCGCGCGCCGTCGAAGACGACCGAGACCTCGGGGCTCGTGCCCCACCCGGAGCTCACCAGGATGGCGTCTCCATTCTGGAGGAGGGAGAGGATGGGGGAGCCGAGGTTCGGGCTCGTGTGGACCTCGGTCCACTGGGTGCCATTGAGGACCCTGAAGGTCTTCCCGTTGAGGACGTAGAGGTTGTTGCCCAAGCCGAACAGGTCACCGCTGACATTGGGTGTCACGGAGGTGAACGACGTCCCGTCGAAGAGCATGACGCGTTTGCCCAGGGCCCACGCGTCCGACCAACTGATGATGAAGCGATTGCCCCACGAGGACACCTCCGGCGGCAGCGTGTTCGCGCCTGCCTCGCCAAGGACGGTGGAGTCCGCGAAGCCCGCGCCGGTATCAAAAGCCGCACGGACCTGGATGCTCGTGCCGGTGTCCACGCTCCACACGGCCAGTGTTCCCAGCGGGCCGGTGGCGAACGCTGGCAGGGCGGGCTGTCCAGGGAGGTCCGCGCTCACCTTCGTCCTCGAAGCCACCGTGCGGAGGGCGTACGTGAAGGGCGAAGCGAGGCTGGCGCCCTGCGGCGTGCGCACGTCCTTCACTGTCACCGTGTAGTCCGTGGCCGGCGCGAAGGGCGGCACGGGTCGGAACACCACCGTATTCGTGGAGGCCTCGTAGTTGACGAGCCCGGTGACACCCGCGACGCCAAAGTTCGCCGCGTTGACGGTGGCCGGGTCCAGGGGGCGGTCGAAGCTCACGCGGAGCGGGCCTCCGAGTGAGACGAAGCGCATGTCCGGAGCAGGCAATGCGCCACGGACCGTCGGAGGCGCGGGCGGCAGCTCCGTGATGAAGTCGAAGCCGTTGAACACCCCCAGTGAGTTTCCGGCGAGGTCCTCCACGGCGCGAGCCCGACCCCGGTAGCGGGTCTGGTACTTCAAGGGCGCGCTCGGAGAGAAGGCGGCCTGGAGTTTCGCGTCGTCATACCGCACGGTGCCCGCGACACGCCGCACCGCCTGGGTCCCCGCTTCGTTCAGCTCCTCCAGGTAGACGGAATCCGTCGTCACGGACTCGGGCCGAAGCGGCTCATCGAAGCTCACGGTGAAAGGGGCGTACCGCACCGCGACGCCCACGGTCTGCGAGACGGGCAAGGTGCCCAGCACGCGCGGGGGCGAGGTGTCCCTCGACGCTGTCACCGCGAATGAGAACGAGTACGCCGCGACGAGCGCGTTGCCCGCGAGGTCCTTCGCCTGGGTGGACAGCGCGCCCGTGACACGGGCTCCGGGAGCTGGAGCGGGGCTCGTGCGGAAGTACACCGATTGCGTCCGAGGCTCGTAGGAGATGACACCGGAGAGCGGGGCGGCGGGATTGGCTCCCAGCACCTGTTCGAACCGGAGCGACTCGGCCGTGAGCGACCGGGGGTCCATCGGCTCGCGGAAGGTGATGACGTACACGGGACGCGTCGGTGCCACGCCCGCGGCGTTGTCCAAAGGCAGCGTCGTCAGTACGGTCGGTGGCGTCGTGTCCCTCTCTTTCCCCACGGAGAAGACGAAGACGTGGGGCGCGGGCAGGGACCTACCCGTCACGGTGCGCAGCCCGGTGGAAACCGCGACTGTCACCAGCGAGTCGGCGGTGAACGGCCGCGCCGGGACGAAGCTCAGGGTGTGGGTGGCGGCGTCATGACTCACGGCGCCCTCCAGCGCCACGCCGTTCTCCGACAGCGTGAGACTGGTGGCGCTCACCGAAGTGGCCTCGAGCACTTCCGTGAAGGCCACGATGACGCGCGCGTTCAGGGGCACGGCTTCCATGTCCGCCGAGGGGAGCGTGTAGTCGATGAAGCCCACGCCGTCCGAGGTCTGGGGGCCGCCATCGACGGGCCCTCCATCGGGGTTCACGCCTCCATCGGAGCCACCCGCGTCGGGCTCTCCGTCCATGGAGATGGGAGGGTCCTCGTCGCCGGGCTCGGCGTTCTTGCAGCCGGGGGTGAATGCCCAGAGGCCAAGGACGGCGAGGGCGCATCTCATCCAAGTGGTATCGAAGGTCATTGGGGTGCGGGCATGGCGCGGCGAGAGGCGAACAGGTCGCCCCCTCATTCGCAATCAAGCTGCATCAGTAAGAACGTAAGGAATGCGTGAGGTCGCACGAACTCCCGTTCAATTGCGACCGCTCGACGCCTCGGGGGCCCCATGTCGCGGGCAACCCGCGGAGTCCAAACCCTGTTTGCTGAAGCCACCTTCGGGCACACCGGACCAGGGTTGAAGTGCCCCCTCCACCCACGGCTCCGCTCCCGCCGGGTGATGCCATGCGTGCGGCCCCCTCCACTCCCAGTCCTCCGCGGCCACCGATATCGAGGAATACCCGCGACAAGCCGAGTGGGTCCTCGTGTCTGTTCTGTCCTCCTCCCTGACGTTGCTTGACACCTGGCTTGCGAGAGGGCTACTCCAGCGCGCCTGTATTGATTTTGATACTGAGTCTCAAATTCATATCGGGAATTGACCGGATCTCACGGTGCTGACGGACAGCGCTGGGAGGCCGGTCCAGGTTCGAGGAGAGCGCGATGCACCGCGGAGCACTGAGGATTGGCAAGGGCGGTTTCTCGAAGGGGCTCGTGGCGTGTGCCGCCCTGTTCCTGTCCGCGTGCGGCGACGATGAGCCCACCCTCCCTGGGGGGCCGGGTGGAGGCGAGGAGGGCGCGCTGTACCTGGTGCACTCCGCCGTGGAGACGAACGGCAGCCGGATGAACTACTTCACGCTGGTCGACTCCCTGGACGAGCCCAAGACGCTGGACTACTCGAAGTCGCTGGAGCTGCCGGGCCGTCCCCGGCTCTACGCGGCCAAGGGCGTGGGCTTCTTCGCCATTGGCGCCGGAGAGTCTCCCACCATCACCCGCTACGAGGTGAAGGACGGCGCGCTGACGCCGGGTGCCAGCATCTCGTTCCAGAACCTCGGCGTGAAGCGGATGGGCGCCCAGGCCGTGCACTTCGTGAGCGCCACGAAGGCGTATTACAAGGACGACGCCCAGGGGCAGATCATCGTCTGGAACCCCGCGGAGATGGCGGTCGAGAAGACGCTGGCGCTGCCGGCGGAGTTCACCAAGGCGGGCTACGTCACGGGGCTGAGCCAGTGGGCCACCCGCGAGGGCGAGGCGTTCTTCGCGGTGGGCTGGTCGACGTCGACGTACGACACCGTGCTTCCGGGCTCGGTGCTCGTTCGCATCGACACGGCGACGGACGCGCTGAGCTGGTCCTCGGACGAGCGCTGCCGCGACCTCACCAAGACGGGCCGGCAGGGCGACACGCTCTACTTCTTCAGCGGCGTCATCAACGGCCTGGGCTACGCGGTCAAGGGGGCCCAGGACGCGGGCCAGCAGGACTGCTTCCTGCGCATCCCGGCGGGGCAGCAGACCTTCGACACGGGCTTCGTCGGCAGCGTGGCCTCCGCGCTCGGCGAGAACAATGTGGGCACCATCATCGCCCTCACGGAGAACGGCACCGCGTGGCTCCAGGTGGCGGACACCACCATCACCCCGTCGGCGCCGGGCACCACCTACAGCGAGTGGTACAGCAAGGGGTGGAGCTGGTGGCAGGTGCCGTTGGCGACGCTGAGTGCCCCTTCGCGCGTGGACGCCGCGCCCGGGGCCTACAGCGGCTTCACGCTCACGTCAGGCTCCAGCTTCTTCGTCAGCCAGAGCGCGGCTACCTACTCCACCTCCACGCTGATGGAGCTGTCCTCGGGCGCCCCCAAGCCCAGCATCTCGTTCCCCGGCTTCGTCCTGGACGTCGCTCGCATCCGCTGAGCGCTCGCCCTCGATTCCCGCGAGGTCTCCTGGATGGATGTCCTGGTTCCCACGCTGCTCTGGCTCGGAGTGGTGGGTCTCTACGGCGCGTGGTGGTGTCGCCACGCGGGCCGGTGGCCGGACTCCTCGCGCGTGCCCTCCGGCTTGAAGGGCGGGGGGCTGGTGCTCGTCCTCGCGGGCTTCGCGACGTCCCTGTCGACGGCTCCCACTCCGGGGGCCGCCCTGGGCTCGGCGATGGCGTACGTCATGGCGGGGGGCACTTCGCTGGCCGTCCTTTCGCCGCTGGTGCGCCGTCCCATCCGGGCCATGGTGCTGCTGGCCCCGGTGGGCCTGTTGCTGGGCGTGCTGGAGCGCGCGTCGTGAGCGCCAGGACGCGGCGCCAGCGGGGCGTGAGCTGGCTGCTGGCGGCCGTGCTGGGGGCTCCGCTCGCCGCGCTGCTGGTCTCGGTCGCCTTGCCCGCGGTGGTGCCCGCCTCGTCGGACGTGCGCTACCTGGTGGCCTGTATCGTCGTGATTCCCCTGATGGCCGCCGCGCCGTGCATGGCGCTCCTGGCTCGCTCCGCGGCGCGTGCATGGGCCGGCGTCCTGGTGGCGAGCGGGGCGGCGCTGCTCGTCCTCTGGAGATGTCTCCCATGAAGCTTGGGTCTGGGACGTACCGCATCCTCTGGGAGGCGCATGCATGGGCGGGCGCGGTGGCTTCCGTCCTCCTGGTGGGCATGTTCCTGCTCGGCGTCGTGTCGCTGTTCCGCCACGAGCTGATGCCCTGGCAGGAGCCGCGCTTGAGGACGCCCGTGGCCGCGGACGAGGCGCGGGCGCTGGAGACGCTCCAGCAATGGCTGGACGCACGGGTGGGAAAGGACGGGCCGTCCCAGTTGGACGTGGACCTGCCCGCTCCGTATTCCCCCTGGCTCCGGCTCGAGTGGAAGGAGCGGGGTGGCGAGAAGACCGCCGTCTGGGTGAACCCGCTCTCCGGCGAGCAGGCCCCGGAGCGCAGCGACCTGGGCTACTTCCTGTTCCTGGTGCACTTCCTCTACCCGCTGCCGGGGGGCATGTTGATTGCCGGCCTGGTGGCCATCGTCCTGTTGCTGGTGGTGGGCACGGGGCTGGTCATCCAACTGGGCCGCTTCCGCAAGGACTGGGTGCGCTTCCGTCCGCGCGAGGCCCTGCGCACCGCGTGGGGGGACCTGCACAAGGTGCTTGGCAGCGTGGGGTTGCCCTATCAGGCGGTCATCGCCTGGACGGCGGCCATCATCTGCCTGAACTCCGCGGTCCTCCAGCCGGTGGTGGTGCGCACGGCCTTCGACGGTGACGTGGACGCGGGGCTCAAGAGCATCGGCTACCCGCGCGGAGCCAAACCCTCCAAACAGCCCGCCGAGGCGCCGCGAGTGGCCACGGTGCTGGCGCGGGCGCGCGAGGCGCTGCCGGATGCGCGGCACTACCGCTTCTCCATGCGCAACCTGGGGGATGCCCAGGCGTATGTCGATGTCCGAGGCTACGCGCGTCAGGGTCTCCACGAGTTCACCACCGTCCGCGTGTCGGGGAAGGGTGAGGTGTTGCACGTGCGGCAGGCTGGAGGGCCTGGCGCCACGGCGCGGCTGATCGAGTCCGCGTACGTGCTCCACTCCGGGCTCTATGCGGGGATGGGGCTGCGGCTCACCTATGCGCTGCTGGGCATCTTCAGCGCCCTGTGTGTGCTGACCGGCAACCTCATCTGGTTGGAGCGGCGGGCGCGCGACATGCGCCGGGTGGACGTCCTCCTCGCGCGCTTCACGGCGGGAGGGTGCGGAGCGGCGGCGTTCGCGCTCGCCGCCGTCTTCCTGGCCAACCAGCTGCTGCCCGACACGCTGACGCGTCGGGCGGATTGGGAACACACGATTTTCTTCGGGAGCTGGTGCGCCTGCGTGCTGGGTGCGCTCCTGTTTCCCCGCCCCAAGGTGTGGTCCCGGTGGTCGCTGGCCATCTCCGGCGGCATCCTGTTCCTGTTGCCCTGGTTGGATTCCTGGCGCAACGCCCGGCGCGTGTTCGACCCCGCCGGCTCGCCCTATGTGTTCTGCGTGGAGCTGGGACTGGCCCTGCTGGGCGTCCTGTTCCTGGTCTCCGCCTGGGCCATCGGGCGCATCGTGCCGAGAGATCCCAGGGACGCGCGGGCGCCCGCGCCGGTTCTCGCGCATGAGTCGCCGTGAATGTCCGGACTCCCGACGCACCCTTCACTCGCGTCCCGCTCGATGTGCTCGGGCTCGCCTTCTTCCAGCGCCCCACCGTCGTTCGCGGGGCGCGGACTCCTCTCGTGTTTCATGCAACGGACCATGACCCTCCTCGTTGACGCGTTGGCCCGCGCGAAGTGCTCGGTCTCCTGGACCTGTCCCCCGGTGTCCCTCGGGCGGACGTGGCGAACCGTGGGTCTGCTGGCCATGGTCGTCGCGCTTCCCTCCGCCGCACAGGACGCGGCGCAGGCGCCCGCCGTGGAGGCGCGCGCGACGGTGGGAGACCTCGCGGGACGGCTGTCCGCCTGTGAAGGGGGAGAGCTGGGAAAGGCCGAGGTCCTGCTGCTCGAGCCCGAGGGGCGCACCCAGACGCCGCGCCTCGATGCGCAGCGCCGCTTCGAGGTGAAGGGGCTCGCTCCGGGCACCTATGAGCTGCACGCCTATGTCCCGGGCTGTGAGCCCCAGGCGTACCGCGTCCAGGTGGCGGCGGGGGAGCGCACGGAGGTGGACGCGGTGCTCGCGGAGAGCGTCAGCCTGGAGACCACCATCGAGGTGACGGGGCGACAGTTGAGCAAGGGCGAGGAGCGCGCCCTCTCTGCCGAAGCGGTCAAGGTGGTGGAGCTGGATGAGGCGCGGCAGCAGACCGCGGACCTGGGCGAGGTGCTCAGTCGCAACACGGGTGTCAGCGTGCAGCGGACCGGAGGGCTCGGCTCCGCCAGCCGCTTCTCGCTCAGTGGCTTCTCCGGCGAGCAGGTGCGCTTCTTCCTCGACGGCGTGCCGCTGGAGCTGGCCGGCTTCGGGCTGGGGCTCGCCAACGTGCCGGTCAACCTGCTCGAGCGCGTGGAGGTCTATCGAGGCGTGGTTCCCGTGCGCTTCGGCGCGGATGCGCTGGGAGGCGCGGTCAACCTCGTCTCCTCGGACGGAGACGAGCCGAGCGGGGCCTCCGTCTCGCTGCAGGCGGGCTCGTTCGGCACATACCGGGGGTCACTCGCGGGACAGTACAAGCTGGGGACCGGCGGGCTCTTCGTGAAGGGCCACGCCTTCGGCGACGTCGCGCGCAACGACTACATGGTGGACGTGGAGGCCGCCGATGACCGGGGGCGCCTGGTGCCCGCGCGTGTGCCGCGCTTCCACGATGGCTTCACCGCGGGCGGCGTCGGGCTGGAGGTGGGGGTGCTCGAGCGGCCCTTCGCGGAGCGCCTCTCCCTGCGTGTCTTTGGCACGCGCTCGCGCAAGGAGCTGCAGCACAACGTGGTGATGACGGTGCCTTACGGCGAGGCCCGCTCCGCCGAGTCAAGCTACGGCGCGCTGGCGACATGGTCCCAGGGCGGGCTGCTGTCCGGCAAGCTTCGGCTGGAGGGCGTGGGGGGCTACAGCCGGCGTGACACGGACTTCCGCGACATGGCGGGGTTCGTCTACGACTGGTACGGCAACGCGGGCGTGGAGCGTCGCCAGCCCGGAGAGCTGGGCACCACGCCGGCGGACCAGGTGCAATGGCAACACAGCGCCCTGGCGCGCCTTCATGCCGCCTACGAACTCACCGCGACGCAGTCCCTGCGGCTCTCGCTGGCGCCCACCTTCGTGACGCGCCAGGGTGAGGACCAGCTCAAGCTGGGGACGGGCCAGCGAGACCCCTTGAGCGCGCAGCGCGACCTGCTCACGCTGGTGGGCGGGCTCGAGCACGAACTGGCGCTGGGCGACGGGCGGCTCAAGAACGTGGCCTTCGTGAAGGGGTACGTCATGCGCTCGGACTCGGAGGAGGTGCTGCCCGGGGGGGTCTTCCGGCGGGCCGACCAGGCCAGCGAGCATCTGGGCTTTGGAGACAGCCTGCGGATGTTCCTCCCGTATGGCGTGCTGGCCAAGCTCTCGTACGAGTACGCCACGCGCCTTCCCGGTCCGGATGAGCTGTTTGGTGATGGCGTGCTCGTGATGGCGAATCTGGGGTTGCGGCCCGAGGTCAGCCACAACGCCAACCTGGACTTCTCGGTGGATGACTGGCGCACGGGGATGGGGAGCTTCCGCGGAAGCGTGGGAGGCTTCGCCCGGCTCGCCGACGACTTCATCGTCAAGCTGGGAGACGACTCCACGGTGTCCTTCCAGAACGTGTATGCGGCGCGCTCGCTCGGAGTCGAGGCTGCCGCGGGATGGACGGTTCCAGGGGATTGGTTGTGGCTGGATGCCAACGTGACGTGGCAGGACTTCCGCAACACGGGCGGGCAGGGGACGTACGCGGCCTTCAAGGGCGACCGCATTCCGAATGTGCCCTGGCTCTTCGCGAACTTCAGCGCCCGGCTGCGGCGCCGCGCGCTCATCCTCCCCAGCGACTCCGCGTCGCTCGGCGTCACCTCGCGATTCATGAACGGCTTCTTCCGGGGATGGGAGAGCCAGGGCCTGCGCGAGTACAAGCAGGACGTCGATGCGCAGTTGACCCACTCGCTCAGCCTCACCTACGTGCGGGAAGGCTCGCCCACCCTGGGGGGCACGCTGGAGGTGCTCAACCTCACGAACGCGAAGACGTATGACTTCTTCGGCGTCCAGCGCCCCGGCCGCTCCTTGTCCGTCAAGCTGACCGCGGACTTCTGACCGCCACGGCGAATGCCCCGCTGCCTTTCAGTGGGTCGGAGTCCGCCTACCTCGCCGCACATCGGCCATGGCGCGGGCCCCCGAAACCCGGGAATCCGTCCGCTGACGCCAGAAAATTGGCCACTGACAGCAACTTTCACCCGGACGCGCGGAGAATCGGCTAAAACAAATTGGTCGATTGGTTTTTTATCCGCGTTCGCAGCCCGCCTCCGAGGAGTGAGAGTCCATGGCCCCGATTCGCCGCGCCGCCACCCCGACACCTTCCGCCGTGCCTCAGCCGACCGTCGCCGCCGCGCCCCCTCCGCCGCCACCGCCTCCGCCTCCAGCGCCGAAGCAGGAGCCCGCGGCGGGCCACTCGGGGCGCAGCAGCTTCCAGTCGGGTCGGCGTCCCTCGATGGACCTGTTCGGCGGCGCGGGGCCGGCGAGCACGCTGCGCACGGAGGTGTTGGGCGACGGCAAGGCCAACTGCCTGGAGAAGGCCAACACGCTGTCGAAGCCAGGGGACCAGGTGCTGCTGCTCAGCGACTCGCGCGACAGCGTGGGCCACGCGCTGGTGCGCAAGCCGGGCGGTGCCATCGTCGACCCGAACGAGCCCGGCAAGACGTATGCGAACCTCGCCGAGTGGAAGGCGACGCATTCAGCCTACGGCCAGCCGGTGGCGGTGCCGGACGCGCAGCTCGCGCGCATCCTGTCCGTGCCTCCGGGCCCCGCGCGTGAGGCGCTCATCCACGGCTTCGGCCTGACGGGCGCCGCGGCGCGCTCGGTGGCGGACGACGCGGCGGCGACGACGACGGGGGATGCGGCGGACCCGACGAAGAAGAAGGAGCTGGTGGACCTGACGCCGTCCGTCAACATCTCCACCGATGGCACCCTCGAAGTGGGCATCAAGGCCGAGTTCAAGCCCGCGGAAGGGGAGAAGAAGAAGGGCGAGGTGAAGGGCACCATCTCGGGCGGCGCCTACGCGGAGACGGAGGTCAAGCTGAGCTGGAACCCCACGGAGCCCACCGCGGACGGCCGGCACCTCATCACCGTTACGTTCGATGCCACCGGTGGCCTCAAGGGCGGCGCGGGCATCGAGGCGGGCGAGGTGGGCCCGTTCGGCGTGGAGATTGGCGCGGAGTCCGGGAGCAAGAAGTCGGTCAGCTTCCAGCTCGCGCTCACCGAGGGGGAGATTGGCCAGCTCATCATGAACCCCGGCGGCTTCCAGGTCCCCACGTTGAGCGACCCGCTGGCGCTGCCGCCCGGCAGCAAGCTCGTCATGGACGCCTCCGACTTCGTGACGACGTCGAGCGGTCTGTCCATCGGGCCCCTGAAGCTCAGTGGGGAGAACGGCAAGGAGCAGACCCAGTCGGTGGCGGTGGAGCGCACCGGAGACACCACGGTGCGCGTGACGGTGGGCCCGGAGGAGACGCTCACGTCGAAGCTGGAGCTGGGCCTGGAGTTGACCTTCAAGGGACAAAAAGTCGGCGGCGGCATCGGCTCGGAGCACAGCTACACGCAGGGCAACTCCGCGAGCGTGGAGTTCGACCTGGCCACGCCAGAGGGCCGCACGGCCTACGAGACTTTCGTCCGGGAGGGCACGCTCCCCACGCAGACGGGCCCGGGGGTCCTGGACGTGCGCACCCAGCAGACCTGGTCCGAGGAGGGCTCGCTCAGCGCGGAGCTGCACCTGACGAAGTTCGTCGGCTTCGAGCACCAGTTCTGGGATGAGAGCCTGACGCAGACGGTGACGACGGTGAATGGCCAGACGACGGTGACGGCCGAGGGCAAGGTGGCCGGCACGGACAACTCGTTTGAAATCCAGTTCTCGCTCAACCCGGACGGCTCGCGGAAGTTCGAGGGGATGAGCATGGACATCCTCCAGTACGGCGGCACCGAGTACACCACCATCACCGTGACGGGCGCGGAGGGGCTGGCGAACGTGCAGAACGTCGCGGCCCGGCAGGCGCAGGACATGGTGGTGGGCTTCTTCGCGGACTCCAGCGACCCCGCGGCGCTCGCGGCCCAGCGTCAGAAGCTCAAGGCGGAGGGTGAGCCCTTCGCCACCCTGGCGATGACGCCGAATGACCCGGGCTACAGCCACGAGGCCTGGCTCACCGCGTATCGCGACTTCGACGCGACGCACGACTACCTGCCCGATGTGCCCTCCACCACGATGACGTTGATGGAGGCCACGCCGGAGTCGATGCCCACGACGCTCTTCATGAGCCTGGGCACCGCGGGCCACGTGGACCAGAACCCCCTGGCCACGAGGACGGACGGCACGACGGCCAGCTACAACATGCCGGGGTGGATTGACCTGGGCCTCGGCCAGATGCCGGGCGTCGAGGTGAAGTGACGCGAAGCCCCGCGTCCCCACCTGAATTGCAAGGGGAGGACCAAAGAGGCTCGAGGTGGGGCGGCCCGGCGCGCTGGCGGGGATTCCGTTGCCAGATGACAAGCATCGGCGGCTCGCCGGGGAACATGGCGCCTCCCTCGCCGTATCGGGGATGACCCTCCACGCCTTCGTGGATGGCTTTGTCACCGAGGCTCCCCATGAAGACTCTTTCGCTCTCCCTGGGAGCATGGCGCTCTCTTTGCGTCCTGCTCCCGGCCCTGCTCTCCGCCTGCGGTGGGTCTTCCGCCCCAGGCGTCGACGCCGGCCCTCAGCCCGATGACGCGGGCACCCCCGACGCCGGGCCTCCACCGTGGGACGGCACCGCCACCGCGCTCGAGGACCTGGGCGACTGGGTGGATACCGGCCGCTATGACGCGTGCCAGTTCGTCAATCCGGAGAGCCTCGACCCGCTCCTCTGCGAGAGCCTCACGGCCTTTGATTCATCCAGTTGCTCCGCCCAGGAACTCTCCGGCGTGGAGGGCCGGGGCATCTACCAGGTCAACCTCCGAGGGGAGATGCGCGTTCGCGCCAACCGCCCCACCACCACGACGGTCTCCCGTTCCGCCATCAGCATCGGGCTCCACGACGACGGCACCCCGGACGCGCTGGGCAGCGGGCCGGTCATCGCCCGCGTGACGGAAGGCGGCACGTTCTTCCTCACGGGAAGACGCGGCCTTGCGACTCCCGAGGGCGACATCATCACCACCGCCTCGTTCGCCGGCTGCCATGTTCCGTCGCCCGGCGTCATCACGGGCTGCTACGTGTCGTGTTCCAGCGACGCGCGGTTCGGCAAGACGCTCGGGACCTTCGTGGCCCATCGCATGACCTGGGCGGCCGAAGAGGGAGAGTCCTCCGGTGGCCTCTCGCTCATGTCGGAGGCCGCCACCTCCGTCGGCAGGCCCGCGGACCTCTTCGTCGCCAAGGAGCACGCCTACGTCGTCTCGCTGGATGGTCCGCCTCGGGTGGGCGGGCTCAGCGTCTTCGACGTGAGGGACCGGCGCAACCCCATCCTGAAGAAGACGGTGAGCCTTGCTGGCGACACGTCGTGGAACGGCGTCTGGGCCAGGGGAGATGCGCTCTACATCGCCAGCAATTCCTCCGGGCTCGTCATCTTCGACATCAGCGACCCGGCCAATCCCGTGTTCGTGCGCCGAGCCGAGGGCCCTCACACCGTCCACACCGTGCTCGTCGACGCGGACCGGCTCTACGCCAACGCTCCGGGCACGGGGACCTATGTCTACGACGTCTCCAAACCCCTGGAGCCCACGCTGCTCCAGATTGTCACGCCGACGCCGGGAGGCTTCAGCAGCGGTCCCCATGACGTCTTCGCCTACCAGGGCCGCCTCTACATCAGCAACGCCGAGTCGGGCTTCTCCATCATGGACATCACCGACCTGAACGACGTGCGCCACCTGGGGGACTACTTCCGGCCCGACGCCATCAGCTACGCGCACCACAGCGCGGTGGGGACCTTCGCGGGTCGCACCATCGCCTTCGAGGGCGGCGAGTTCAATGGCTCCCACGTACGCGTGCTCGACGTGACGAACCCGGCGAACATCGTCCTCATCGGCACCCACCGCATGCGGCCCGTCGTGTCCATGCACAACCTGCTGCTGCGGGGCCAACTGCTCTACGTCGCCTGGTACCACGAGGGCCTGCGCGTCCTGGATGTCTCGAACCCCACCCAGCCGAGACAGGTCGCCCACTTCAACACCTTCCGGGAGACCGACCCGGGACGAAGCCATGGCGTCTTCGAGGGCAACTACGGAGTCCGTATCCCCGGCGACGGCTACGTGTACCTCGTGGACTCGGTGCGCGGGCTCGTCATCGTCAACGAGTTGTAGCGGCGGACGCACCCCGGAGGTCGTCGGTTCGGCAGGTCGCCCGAGGCGACGACTTCCCTGACACCGTGGGCTTTCCGCGTCCTGGCGGAACGCAGGCTGGGCGCGTTGGAACGCAACGCTCCGCCCCGACGACGGGCATTCCCGTGGCAGGACCCCTGGCATGGCGGTTGCTGTAGCGGCGGCGTCTCTCAAGGGGCTTCCGCATGAACTGCTACGGGTGTCGGAAGTGCGAGCTGATCTGGTTCTCATCGAAGAAGAGCAGTGTCTGTCCCTACTGCGAGCAGTCCAACTGGCTCATTCTCCTGGAAGACATTCCGGATAACCTCCCGAAGCTCTCGCGCTACAATTGTACGGGCTGTAACTCCAAGATGGATTACGTCGCGGGCATGTCCGTGCAGTGCTGCGGCAGTTGCAGCCAGGTATACGAGGATCCGGATCTCGACATGGAGGTCGTCACCACCGTCACGACCTCCAGCCCTTTCAAGCCATTCAAGGCCCCTAGCAAGAGTATCACGCCCAAGAAGACCGTCGTCATCCAGTCCCCGAAGGTCACCCTCTCCCGGGAAGAGCGCATCGAAAAACAGACGCTCTTCCACATCTATCAGTGCAAGGGCTTTGATTGCCTCAATCTCTGGGCCTCGGATACCCGGCACAAGAGTTCGCGCTGTCCCTTCTGTGGAAAGGGTCTCTTCGAGCTTGTCAAAGCCGACGAGAAGAACGTGGGGGCGATCGGGCTGGCCTGTCTGATCTGTGGTTGTATGATCTGTTACAGCATCGAGCAGTCAGCCCCCCAGCACTGCCCTTACTGTGGGGAGAACAACCTGTCGCGGCAGTCCAATGAGATTCGCAAGGCCCTGCTGGCCTCGGTGCGTGCGCGGAAGGCGAAGTACCTCGTTGACGAAAGCCTCCAGTCCACGTGCCGCATCAACTTCCGGCAGGACTTCAAGAACTCGATGCCCAGCATCAAGGACATCAGCGGCGTCTGGATGCATCGGCGTCACGTCATCCCCCAGCACCTGCTGCGGGCCGTCTGGAACGCCGCGGTCAAGCAGAACAACGCGGGCGGGAAGCACTTGGAGGTACTGGCCTCGGCGTTGGGGCTGAATGGCAAATTCAAGAACGAACAACACCTCGCCTCGGCCATCCTCTACACCCTCAACGAGAACGCCAAGAACCTCTTCCTCGCGGAAGGCACCCCCAACTCCGCCATTGGCGCGCTGGCTCATTCCCTCCATGAGCTCGCCGCGAAGTACTCGAACCTGACTGTCTCCTCGTCAAACCCCTTGAGTGGGCTCATCGAGGAGTTCAAGTCCATCAAGTCTCCGCCCCAATGGGGCAAGGCCGTCGGGCAGTTGGTCCACGAAATCATTCAGACCTACACCGAGGTCCTCGAGGAGGCGTCCTCGCTCCAGGAGGCCGTGAGCATCGTGGAGGACCTGGCGGACACCGCGAACCTGGACCTCGACACCACGGCCCAGGGGCTCGGCAATCAGAACAAGAACGCCGTGACGCTCTACCTGAAGTTCCAGCAGTGGGAGCAGTCGCCAGGGAGCTGGGATGACTTCATCCAGCTGCTCCTGGCGTTCATGTCCACGGACATGGTGGGCTGAGCGCCATGTCGGCTCACACGCTGGCCCCTCAGTAGGGCTTGTCGCCCTTCACCACGCCGAAGCCGGACGCCTCCGCGAAGACGCCGTTCACCGTCGTGCCTCCATTGTGGATGCTGGGGAACATGGGCTGCATGCTCTGGGGGAACCCGAAGGTCGGCTTCGTGAGCGCGTCGAGGCGGCCGAGCTGCTCCGCCGTCAGCTTCACCTCGAGGGCGCCGACGTTGTCCTCCAGCTGCGACAGCCGCCGCGCTCCGATGATGGTGGAACTCACGCCCGGCTGTGCCTGCACCCAGGCCAGCGCCACGCGCGCCACGGTGCTCCCATGCTCGCGGGCGATGGCCGCGAGCGCGTCGATGAGGGCGTAGGTCTTCTCGTTCAGGTACGGGTCCAGGAAGGCGCCTCGGTCGCCCTTCTGCTGTCCGGCGTTCGCTCGGGTGTACTTGCCGCTGAGCGCGCCGCTCTTGAGCGGGGACCACGGGGTGATGCCGAGCCCGAGTTCGAGCGCCATGGGCACCAGCTCCTGCTCGACGCTGCGCTCCAGCAGGGAGTATTCAATCTGCAACCCGATGAAGGAAGACCAGCCCCGGAAGTGCGCCATCACGTTGGCCTGGGCAATCTTCCACGCGGGCGTGTCCGAGACGCCGAGGTATCGGACCTTGCCAGCCCGGACCAGGTCCTCGAGCGCGGCCATCGTCTCCTCGATGGGCGTGTGGATGTCCCAGTTGTGCAGCCAGTAGAGGTCGATGTAGTCGGTCTGCAGCCGGCGCAGCGAGTTCTCGCACGCCGAGATGATGGACTTGCGGCCCGAGCCACCGCCGTTCGGGTCCCCCGGGTAGAGGTTGCCGCTGAACTTCGTCGCGATGACGAGCCTGTCCCGTCGCGCCGGGTGGCGCCCGACGTGGTCGCCGATGATCTTCTCGGAGTGGCTCTTCGTGTAGAAGTTCGCGGTGTCGATGAAGTTGCCGCCGAGCTCGATGTACCGGTCAATGATGTGCTGGGATTCCTCGACGCTCGTCCCCCAGCCGAGGTCTTCACCGAAAGTCATGGCACCGAGGCACAGCGGGCTCACGCGCAGGCCTGAGCGGCCGAGCGTCACGTAGTGGTTGAGAGGCATGGACGGCTCCAGGGGCGTGCTACATTGTAGGGACGACGAATTAGTTCAAGATGGAATTGGATTAATGCTGAACCAATTTCCTCGCAAGGTGCCATGGCGAAAATCGACGCGGCGAGAATCTGGTCGCTCAACCACCGGCTGTTGATGGCGGTGATTTCCAGTGTCGCCTCCGACATCACCGCACTGGGGCTCGAGACGAAGGAGCTGTTCGTGCTCGCGGAGGTGGACGCCCACCCCTATCCGGCCGAACTGGCGGCATCCCTCTGCATCCCCAAGCCGTCGGTGACGCTGTACGTGAAGCGGCTCGAGGCCGCGGGCTTCCTGCGCCGTGAAATTGACACCGAGGACCTGCGGCGGCACCGGCTGCAGCTCACCCCGGCTGGCCGCAAGGTGATGCAGCAGGGCACCGCGCTGCTTTCCGAGGCGTTCGGCGAGAAGCTCGGGCGGCTGAGCGCCGCACAGCAGGCGGAGTTGCGAGCCCTCCTGGAGAAGATGAGCTGACCGGCCAGGGGTGCGGGCCGAGGTCCGTCAGGCAAGCGCCCCTCGAAGGGGCGGAATTCGTGCGCGGGGATGTCGAATTCGCGCGGCCCATTCCGACCTCGAATTGAAAGCGGATTCGAGGTCGGAGGTTCTGCGCATGCGAGCGAAGGCGTCGGTCGAGGCGGATGTGTCCCAGGTGGCGGTGAGAAATGACTCGGGTGTCACGGGGACGGGGCGGCCCGCCCGTCGCGTCGCCCGGAGCGTGGGTGCGGTGCTCGCGGGGCTGCTCGTGAATGCCCTGCTCTCCACGGGGACGGATGCGGTGCTGCATGCCACGGGCATCTATCCCCCGGTGGGGCAGCCCATGTCGGATGCGCTCTTCGGGTTGGCGACGGCGTACCGCGTCGTCTTCGGTATCCTCGGGTTCTACGTGACGGCGAGGCTCGCGCCGGACAGGCCAATGCGCCACGTGTTGTGGCTCGGTGTCGTGGGGCTGGCCTTGAGCACCCTGGGCGCCGTGGCGACGTGGGGCAAAGGTCCCGAGTTCGGCCCCACCTGGTATCCGCTGCTGCTCATCGCCACGGTGATGCCGTGCGCCTGGGTGGGCGGACGGCTGGGGGAGGCCCGGCTTTCAGCCGCGAGGCGGGCTTGAACGAGGGTGCCCGGTCCCGCGAGCCGCGCTCGCGAGGAGGAGTGCTCCCGCGGAGGCCGAGAACACCGAGTAGTCCAGCGGCGACTTGAGTCCCTGGGAGACGGCCATGGCCGTGCCGAACATCGCCAGGAGCAGGGCGCTGCCGAGGGCCACCCGGCGTGGCCAGAGCCCGAGGACCAACGCGGTGCCCAGGAACAGCTCGGCGGCGGTCGCGGACCAGGCGAGGAATGGAATGGTCGACGCGGGCATGAACGCGTTGACCTCGGCCGTGTAGCGAATGAAGTTGTCGAACCTCGCCAGACCGAGGTTCCCCGTCCATACGCCGAAGCGGCTGGCGACCGCCGACAGGAACGCGGCCCCGAGCGCGAGCCGCGCGTAGAGGACTCCCACCCGCTCAAGACTCGGGATGGGTGTTCCATGGGCCGCCACCGGGGCCGCGCTCCCTTCCTCGCGGATGCGGTCGGTGGCGACGGCGGGGGCTGAGATGGAGGGTTCGCGAGTCATGAGGTCTCCCGGTCCTGGTGAGCTGCCGGGGAGATTCTCGCGTCGCTGGCCACCTGGAAGGGCCAGTTCCGACGGAAGTCACTGGGCCAAACTTCCGACGGACACACGCGGAGGTGCCCTGGCGTCCAGGGCACCTCCGGTCCTTGCTGTCAGTGGAAGAACTCGACCGGGCTGGTGGAGTTCTGCGGCTGCCGCGAGGCGCGAGTCACGATGTCAGCGCTGTTGTTGTCCGTGTCCTGCCCGTTGCCGCGCGTGGCGTGCGCGCCGCCCACGGCCATGACGGCGGTGGTGGAGGAGACGACGGCCTTTCGCTCCAGGCTTCCACCGGAGGCAGGGTGCGAGGGCGCGGCGGTGCCCTCGGGGGCGTTCCCGGTGCCGTAGCCCAGCCGGTCCACGTCGATGTAGACCGTCCCCGACAGGCGCTGGAGGCGGATGTGACCGCCCCCGGTCGTGGACGAAGACGAATCGATGTTGTGGGTCGTGTCCGCGGTGACCGCCCCTGCGTAGGCCGTGCCGCCCAGCAGGAAGTAGCCGTGGGCCGGTATGCTCTTGCCAGCGGGGATGGTGTACGCCGTGCCGTAGTTGGTGCCGGTGGCGGACTTGTAGCTGAGCTGCCAGCCGGACAGGTCCACCGCCGCGCTCGTCGGGTTGTAGAGCTCCACGAATTCATCGCGCGCGTTCGCGGTCGTTCCTCCGCTGAACTCGCTGATGACGACGTGGTCCGTCTGCGGCCCCGCGAGCACCGTCACGGAGCCGTAGGTGCCGGCGGGGGGCACGGCCACGCCGTTCTGGTCGCAGTACGTCCACGGCGCGCCCGCGTCCGTGAACCGGTAGCGGAAGCCGTAACGGTACGTGCCTGGGGTGGAGATGCTCAGCGCGGCCTTCACCTCATCGTTGTTGGACCCGGGCGGGTTGTAGCTTGCGTTGAAGTCCGCCGACGTCCACGTCCAGCCCGCGGGGTCGGTCGCATCCGTGCCATGGCCAAGCTGCGCCTCGATGCGCGGGTAGATGTCGTTGCCCGTCTGGTTCCTCGTCGTGACATCGAAGCTGTAGAACTGGCTGTAGATGTCGTACGGGTCGAAGGCGAGGATGTTCGCCGGGTAGGTGCCATCCCCGGTCGGGAACGTCTTCGGGTACTGGATGGCGCAGTAGTTCACCGGCTTCTCGACGTTCATCCCGCACTCGTCGTTGGCCCCGTGAGGGGTGCCCCGGTCGCCGCCCTCGAGGACGCCGGTCGAGTCACACCAGTACCAGGGCTTGGAAGCCGCCGCCGTGCCCACGATGCTGGCCGCGAGGCTCATCGCGCGGCCGACCGTCTGCGGGAACGCATTCGTGTACTGGAGGCTGGCCACCGGGGTGCCTTCCTGCGTGAAGGTGATGGACCCGGTGTTGTCCAGGTGCACGTTCGTGCCGTACGCGTGGTTCGCGAACACGCCGCCGTTCGTCCCGAAGTTCGCGTTCTGCGCGAGCACCACCCTCGCACCCGGGTCGACCACCAGCGCGTGTCCGTGGTTCATCGTGAAGGTCGTGGCCGTGCCCACGCCGTTCATGAAGCTCACCGACAGGCCATTCAGGTCCAACAGCTTGGTGCTGGTGTTGGTCAGCTCCACGTACTCCGTGGTGCCCGTGGACGGGGAGTGCATCACCTCCGAAATGGCCAGCTCCCCCTCGCCCGGATGCGGTGCATTGGCGCACGCGCCCGCATGGCAGACGGCGTCCGCGCCAGGGCAGGACTGCAGCTCCAACTCACCGAGCTCGCAGGTCGGCTGGCCTGAGACGATGACGCACATCGACGGGAACACCTCCAGGGACGTGCCGTCCTCCGCGCAGGTCGGGGCCGGCGGCGTGCAGACGTAGTCATCACAGGGATTGGTGGTGCTGGCGCTCGCGGTGGCCAGGGCACTGCCGTTGCCCGCGCCGTCGAACGTCTTCAGGGCGAAGAAGTACGTCGTTCCCACCTCCAGGCCGGAGACAGTGAAGGACTCCGACGTGCCCGGGGCCTGGGGAGCGCTCACCCCCGTCACCACCGTGGCGGCTTCGAAAGAGGCCTCGGTGATGGCCGCCGTGGCGTACCGGAGGTCGTACCGCGTCGCGGTGCCCAGGTCGCCGTCATCGCCAGGGGCCGCCCAGTCCAGGCGGATGCTGGTACCCGAAAGCACATGGGTCGCGAAGCCAGTCGCCACGGCAGGCGCAACCGCGTCGGAGATGAGCAGGTCCGCGGAAGAGGAGGGCGGCAGGCTGCCCGCGTTGGCCTCGAACCGATACGTGCCCTCGTCGACCACGATGAGGCCGGCGAAGGTCGCCACGCCGTCCACCGGGGTGCGGGTGGGCGAACCCTGGGTGAAGCTTCCGCCTGTGAGCGACAACGTCACGTCGGTCGCGGCGTCGGTCACGGTGTTTCCGTACGCATCCCGCAGCGCCACCTGCACGTCCGCCAGCGCCTGTCGCACCGAGCCCGTCGTGGGCGCGGAGACGAACGCCAGGGCGTCGATTGCGGCCGGAACGATGGACCAGGTGTGCGTGCCTCTCAGTGTCGCGGTCACCACGTCCTCCGCGATGACCTCCTGGTCACCGGCGGTGCGCGGCTCCACGCTGAACACGTGCCGCCCCGCGTCCGCCAGGGTGAACGTGTAGGCGCCGGGAAGCACCGCCTGCGCATCCGAGGACGAGAACGTCACCGTGGAGGCGTAGCCCGTCGCGACGTTGCCGTAGGTGTCGCGCGCCACCAATTCGTAGCTCTGCGTCTGGCCCGCGACGAACGGCCCCGCGCCCGCGATGACCTCGAAGGACGCGGCGGCGATGGAGCGCACCTCGGCGTCCACCGTGGCGGAGAGGTCCGAGGTGACGGTGTCCGTCGCGGTGAGGGACTGCGTCCCCGCCGTCTTGAACACCAGTCCGGTGAGGAACTTCTGGCCCTGGTCCGCCGAGGTGAAGGTCGCATCCGGAGGCAGCTCCGCCTGCGCGTCCGAGGACGTGAAGTGCACCGTGCCGGCGTAGTCCCGCGCGAGGTTGCCGAAGGAGTCCGTCAGCGACACGCCCGCTTCGAGCGCCTGGCCCGCATCCACCGGCGCCGAGAATTGCCACAGCACCAGCTTCGACACCGGCCCCGCGCGCACGGTGAAGGAATGGCTCTGCTGACTGATGGCTCCCGCCGTGGCGGTGAACGTGAAGGCATCCGCCGTGTCCACGCGCAGCCCCTGGAAGGTGGCTACGCCGTTGATGGCCGACACCGTCGCCGCCGGGAAGGAGGCCTGACCCGTCAACGTCAGCGTCACCGCGGAGGTGGCCGTGGTGACGACGTCACCGCGTGCATCCTGGAGCGCCACGCGCACGTCCGCGAGCGTCGTGCCCGCCGTGCCGTCCGCGGGCTGCGTCACGAACGCCAACTGCGTCACCTCTGGATGGGCCGTGGACACCGTCAGGCTGTCCGAGCGCACGGTGTTGCCCTGCTTGTCCGTCACCTTCAGCGCCACATGGTACGTGGTGCCCGTCGCGAGCCCCGACAGCGTCACGGTCTGCACGGTGCCGGGAGGCACCGGACTTCCGCTGGCCACCAGCGTGCCGGCCTGGAAGGCCGCGTCAGAATCGATGGGAGACGTGGCGTAGCGCAGCTCCTGCGCCGTCAGCGTCCCTTGGGTGCCGTCATCGCCCACGCCCGTCCACTGCACGGTGAGGCCCGTCTCCGTCGCCGCCGTCTGTGTCAGCACCGGCTTCGCGGGCGCCACGTCATCCACCACGGTGAGGTCCGCGCTGCTCGTGCCCTGCAGCCCGTCCGAGGTGGCGTTCAGGCGGGCGACTCCATGGCCCGCGATGCTGAGTGTCGTGAACGTCGCGACGCCGTCGACTGGAGTCACCTCCGTCGTGCCCGACAGCGTGAAGCCCGCCTGCGAGAGCGACAGGCTCACCGTCGGGGTGCTCACGCGGGCCGTGTTGCCGAAGGCGTCCTTCAAGGTGACTGCCACGGTGCCCAGGGATGCACGCGTCGACACGCGCGTGGGCTGCTGCGTGAAGGCGAGGAGCGCGGGAGGCCCGGCGGTCACGTTCACGTGCAAGGTGAACGAGATGGCGTTCGTGCCGTCGTCCAGCGTCAGCCGCTGGCTCCCGGCGGCCTTGAAGGTGATGCCCGTGAAGGTGAACTGCCCCGCGTCCGAGGGCGTGTACGCATGCGCGGCGGGAAGACTCGCCGCCGCGTCCGTGGACGTCAGCGTCACCGTGCCCGTGTAGTTCGTCACGGTGTTGAAGTACGCGTCCTGCACCGTCACCTGGAGAGCCTGCGCCACGCCCGCCACCGCCGACTCCATCTGCGTACTCAGCCCCACGGCCGCCGGAGCGCTGGGGCTCACCTTGAAGGAGGAACTCGTAGCCGGATCGAGCCCCGGAGCGTTCGCGGTGAACTGGTAGGTGTCGCCCGCCCGCTTCAGCACCACGTCCGGAAAGAGCGCCACGCCGTCCACCGCCGTCACCGTCAATTGGCCCTCCGGGAAGACGACACCCACGGAGGCCAGCGACAGCGTGACCTCTGCCGTGGCGTTGGAGACGGTGGCCCCGGTGGCGTCCTGGAGGACGACCTCCAGGCCAGCGAGAGGAACACCCGCCACGCCATCCGGAAGGGCCTGTCG
Source organism: Myxococcus sp. CA040A (assembly GCF_013336725.1). Lineage (NCBI taxonomy): Bacteria > Pseudomonadati > Myxococcota > Myxococcia > Myxococcales > Myxococcaceae > Myxococcus > Myxococcus sp. CA040A. The sequence continues at coordinate 255,800 of NZ_JABUMR010000002.1, forward strand.
GAACGCGAGGCGCGAGGCCGTGGGGGTGACCGCGACAAATTCCACCGTGGCGGTGGCGGTGAGCGGAACCGTCAGGCCTTTCGCGTCCTTGACCGACGCCCTCACCGTCTTCACGCCTGGAGCCGTCGATACCACCAGCGCACGCGCCGAGCCGTCGCTGCCCGTCTGCCCCGGAGGCACCGCGATGGAAGCTCCCTCGCCGTCCACCGTCACCGTCACGGCGCGCCCGGACATCCGCGCGCCGTCCTTGCCCACCACCGTCACCGTGACGGCGGCCTGGTCCGTGCCGTTGGCGAGCACACCCGTGGGCTTGTCCACCGCCACCGAGGAGGCTGCCGCGTCCACGGTGTCCTCCGCTACGGGAGGAGGTCGCGGCGCGCTCCCGGAGTCGTTACAGCCGAGCGACAGACCCAGACACAACACGCTCAACCCCAGACAGCGGGCGAGCCCTTCGAAACGTGGGGACATGGATGTCTCCGTCCAGCGGGCGGCCCCCGCGCGGCAGTGCCTGCGTTCGCGGGGTTGCACTGCTTTCTAGCAGACATCCCTCGTTGCCACGACAGCGGGGATGGAACATTGCGGTTCAACTGGAGTCCTGAAATTCCCCGTCTGTCTGGAGGAGCGGGGCGTGACCTGGGGTGTCGAGGGGGTGATGACGGACTCGCCTGGGTCGCGGGACATCGATGACACCGTGGGGCTCCTTTGTGTTCGGGCAGGTACCGTCAGGGCTGCCGGGCGGCTCGTGGCGCTGGCGTTCCGCCTCCGCGGGTCTGGGCGGATGGGGGCGACCTGACCGCTACTGTCTTTGTGTCGTGTGAGCCTCCACACTGGCGTGCTCCCACGCTGTCTTGAAAAGGCTCCTCTTGCATGAGTGCCTACACCCCCAGGATTCCGAAGGATCTGGCGACGATTCACGACGCCGCGCGGGGGCAAGGCCAGGGTGGCACGACAGTCCAATGTCTGGCGAACTCCTCGCATCCTGTGAGCCGGCTCAGCGCCATTCAGGACACCGCCACCCAGAGCCCTCGTGTTCAGCGGTTGGTGCAGATGAAGGCGCGGCTCCAGCATGGGGGCACCGCGCAGCGGAAGCCGGTTGAGGCAAACAGGACCGGCGTGTCGGATGAACTCAAGACTGGCATTGAGTCGCTCTCCGGCGTGAGCCTGGATGACGTACGCGTTCACTACAACTCCACCAGGCCGGCCCAGCTTCAGGCGCTTGCGTACACCCAGGGGGCGGACATCCATGTGGGACCGGGCCAGGAGCAGCACCTGCCTCATGAGGCCTGGCACGTGGTGCAGCAGAAGCAGGGCAGGGTGACTCCCACCCGGGACTTCAACGGCGCGCCGGTGAATGACTCGCCCGCGCTGGAGTCAGAGGCGCAGGTCATGGGCGACAGGGCCACCCTTCAGCCCATGATGGCGGGCTCGCTCCACGAACCTCCCGTGCAGCGGATGACCGGGACGCAGGGGGCCGCGCCAATCCAGTTGATGCGCGTGGTCCGTTGGATGGATGCTGGAAAAGAGAGTGATTACATCTCGAAGCTGGGGGCCCAGGACCCCGAGGCCTATGCCAGGCTTCATCGCGAACTGGTTGGTGGCGGGCGAGGGGGCATCCTGCAAGCGATCGACAGGCATGGGCAGGGAGTGCTGGGGGACGAAACGCCCTTTGTCTCCGTGGCTGTCAACCCCTACTCCCTTTCCTGGGGGACTGACGACTCGGAGAGTGGCGTGGGTGATATCCTGCAGGGCGCTCGCCATGATGTCTGGTTCGATGTGCCTGACGAGTACCTCTATCCTGGCTCGACCGAGCTGTCTCAAAGTGAGACGGAATTGCTCGTCCTCCTGCCTCCGGGTGTCAGCCTTGAACGCTACATCGCGACCCGTGCAACGCAGCGGGGCCGGGAGCCATTGATCAAGGGCAATCCGTGGAGGGGGATGACGACCGAGGAGCGGCGGGCCGAACTGCGGCGGTTGAACCCTGAGTTCACGAGATTGGCGGTTCGCGGCTCACGTGAAGGCGAGCCTGGCTCGTTCGTGATGCGGCAAGAGGTGGTCCCGGCCCCATGGGAGGCGCAAGCGGGGGGCAATGGAGCGCTCGACTTCGGCGGGTTGTCCAGGGGCATCCAGGAGCGAGTCATCGACCTCGCGGCCGAGAACTGGGCAGGGGGCGCGGCTGCTTTCAGGCAGGGACTGGCAGGGGGCCAGGCATGGGCGCGCGCGCATCTGGAGAGCACCCTGCGCGACAATGAGGCCGGAATCCGGAGGGCCATGTCGTAGCGGTGGACCATGCGGGCCCATGTGTGGGGCCCGCGCGGCACGCAGGGACTTCGCTAGTCGTCGCCGTAGTACGAGGCGGTCGCGGTGAGGGTGGCGGACCACTGGCCCGTCAAGTTGTCGTAGACGCGGATGCGCTGCGTCAGCGTGTCGTACTTGTTGATGACGGTCATGCAGCTATAGCCCGTGTCCTGGTAGTAGCCATGCCCGTAGCAGGAGTCGAGGAACTGGATGGTGTAGCGGCCACCCGTCTGGTCAATCCCGAGGACGCCCCAGGAGACAATCGTCGAGTACGCGCTGCCACTGGCGGAGCAGGCATATGCGGAAAGGTAATCCCAGTTTGGCGTGTCCACGAAGCAGGCCGGCATGGCACTGGAGACATTCAATCCCTGGGGTTCGGATGCGCGAGGCTCCTCGGCCAGCACTGCGGAGGACAGCGACATCGCGGCGGCAACAGCGACTCCAGCAAGCGAACGGTGCATGGACACCTCTCCTGTGAGTGGCGCGGGCATGGTAGTGATTGTGGCCTTGAATGACAATCGCCGGGCGCGTGGGACAAAGGCGCGCTCCAGGGGCGTGAATTGGACCCACGGCAACCACTTACCGTGGCTTTTCGCCCTTCGGGGGGAAGGTCCCCGGGCGGCTGGGGTCAGTGGGTGATGACCCGCTCCCCTTTTCCGTGCTCTTTTCGGGTCCTGCGTCCAAGGAGGTTACGTGCTTCAAATGCGTCCAGGCTGTGAGTACTGTGATCGCGACCTGCCACCCGACTCGACGGAGGCCCGCATCTGCACCTTCGAGTGCACGTTCTGCGTGAGCTGCGCGACGGAGCGACTGAAGGGCATCTGCCCCAACTGCGGCGGCGAACTCACGACGCGCCCGCGTCGGCCCGCCAGCAAGCTCGCGGCATACCCTCCGTCCACCCAGCGCGTGTTCAAACCGCAAGGGTGAGCTCAGCGAGAGGGAAAGCCGGTTGCTTCGAGTACGTCTCACCCCGCGCCGGGTACGGAAAAACCGGGGGACACCTCGTTGTCACAAGTCATTGTGACAAACGGAGTGGGCCTGGTTTCCCGGCCGAGGCACCGCGCGACGCCGCTCTGCTCGCGTCGTGGCATGTTCTTGAGAGAATCGTCGCTCAACCTTGACGTTTCCGTCGGGGAAGGAGGGTGCATCTTGCGCGGGTCTGGATGTCCAGCAACCCATGAAGGAGCCGGAACTCTCATGTATCCCCGAAGATTGGTGACGCTCCTCGCGGCGACGCTCGCCGCGTGCATCACGATTCCCGGTGCGGCCCCCGCCGGAGACGACGCGCTCGCGTTGCGCGCGGCCGAGGAATCCCGGTCGGAGCACGCGCCGCCGCGCCGACTCAACGTCCAGGTGGGCGCTCGTCCCTACTACCTGGTCGAGGACATGGATGAGAGCCCCCTGAAGCGCAGGCTCCAGCAGTGCTCGGAGTGGCCGTTCTCCCGGACGGAGTTCTCCATCGGCCATCGCGGCGCGCCGCTCCAGTTCCCGGAGCACACGAAGGAGTCCTACGAGGCCGCCGCGCGCATGGGCGCGGGCATCCTCGAGTGCGACGTCACCTTCACGAAGGACCGGCAGTTGGTGTGCCGGCATTCGCAGTGCGACCTGCACACCACGACGAACATCCTCGCCATTCCCGCGCTGGCGGCGAAGTGCACGCAGCCCTTCCAGCCGGCGGACCCCACCACCGGCAAGCCCGCCTCCGCGCTCTGCTGCACCAGCGACATCACGCTCGACGAGTTCAAGCAGCTGTGCGGGAAGATGGACGCCGCCAACCCCTCGGCGGCCACGGTGGCGCAGTACCTGGGTGGAACAGCTCCCTGGCGCACGGACCTCTATTCCGCGTGTGGCACGGTCCTGTCCCACAGGGAGAGCATCGAGCTCTTCAAGCGCCTGGGCACGAAGTTCACTCCGGAGCTGAAGGCCCCGAGTGTCCCCATGCCGTACCAGGGCACCTATACGCAGGCCGCCTACGCCCAGCAGATGCTGGATGAGTACAAGCAGGCCCGCGTCCACCCGAGCCAGGTGTGGCCGCAGTCCTTCAACCTCGACGACGTGAAGTACTGGATTCAGCGCGAGCCGCAGTTCGGCAGGCAGGCTGTCTACCTGGACGGGCGCTATGAGATTCCGGGCACGCGGTTTGATCCGAACGACCCGAGCACCTGGGTGCCCGGCATGGACGAGCTGGCGGCGTCGGGCGTGGAGGTCATCGCGCCGCCCATCTACGTGCTGCTCACGCTGGATGCGCAGGGGAGAATCATCCCGTCCGCGTACGCCAGGGCGGCGAGGGCCGCGGGTCTGGACATCATCGCCTGGTCCCTGGAGCGTGACGGCCCGCTGGCGAAAGGCGGCGGCTTCTATTTCCAGTCCGTCAAGCAGGCGATCAACAACGACGGCGACATGCTCGTCGCGGTGGACGTGCTCGCCCGGCACGTGGGTGTCATCGGCATCTTCAGCGACTGGCCGGGCACGGTGACGTACTACGCCAACTGCATGGGTTTGTAGACCGGGTTCAGGACGTTCAAGGAGGATTCTGTATGCGATTGGACCGTCGTGACTTCCTTTGTCTCTCCGCGCTGGGTGGCGGGGCGCTGGGCATGGGAGCTGGATTCTGGAAGGGGGCGTATGCCGCGCCCGCGCAGCCGGGGCCGAGCCCGTATGGGGCCATGTCCGGCTCGCCAGATGCCAATGGGGTGAGACTGCCGGCGGGGTTCTCGTCGCGCATCCTCGCGCGCTCGGGGCGGGCCGTGGCGAGCACGGGCTACACGTGGCATTCCGCGCCGGACGGGGGCGCCTGCTTCGCGCTCTCTGATGGCGGTTGGGTCTACACGTCCAACAGCGAGCTGTCCTCGGGGGGCGGCGCGAGCGCGCTGCGCTTCGAATATGTGCAATGACCTGGCGCGGCCAGTGAACTGGCGGATTGAAGTGTGTCGTTGCTCGGGGGCAGGGTGAGAGGGTCGGCGCCAGTTTGTCATCGTCCCCATGGACGGCAGGCGCGGAGGCGCTGCTGCTGGCTACGGCGCGGACGCGGAGGGTGAACGTGGAGCTGGCGCGGCAGGAGGAGTGGTTGACGTGGCAGGCCCGGACCTGAGTCCCGGCGCGCGTTTCTGTTCAGCAACCGACCTCAACTCATCGAAGCCTTCACTCCTCCTGTCGCTTCGACCCGCGCGCCTGTCGTCCCAGCGACCGCTTCTGGAAAAGGCCTTGATTCACCCGCGCGCGTGCGCTCCAAGCTTCACCACTTCACGAGCACACGCCGCGTGGGCGTGTCGTTGCGCAAGGTGGCGGGCTTCATGGTCTCGATTCGTTCCAGCGTTCTCTCCTGCATCGTCGTGCTCGGCGTCATCGCTGCTTGCGGGAAGGACTCCACTCCGCCTCCCGTCGAGCCACCCGACGCGTCCGTGCCGGAGCAGTGCGACGGCGGCGGAATCGTGCTGTGTGGCGGCTCCTGTGTGAACACCGGGGCCGACCCGGCGCACTGCGGTGGCTGCGGCAATGCCTGCGCGGCTGGCCAGGGCTGTGAGGAGGGCGTCTGCGTCCTGCGCTGTCAGATTGACGGCCAGCAGGTTGCGTCAGGGACGGTGAACGCGGCGAACGCGTGCGAACAGTGCGTACCTGAGACCTCCGCGACCGCGTGGACGCCACGGGCGGACGGGACGCAGTGCGGCGCGGGACAGGTCTGCTCGGCGGGCGCGTGCGGTCCGAAGTGCTTCATTGACGGCAGCCTCTACGACGAAGGCACACCAAACCCGGCGAACGCTTGCGAGGCGTGTCTGCCCACGACGTCGACGACGCAGTGGTCGGCGCGGGGGAGCATTCCCCTGCTGGTCGGCGGTGAAGACATCACTGCGCAAGGTTGGAGGGCGATCACCCAGGCGCCGAACACGCTCACGTACGGCGAGGACTACGTTCGCCTGGAGACGTCGACGAACAGCGGAGCGCGGACGAGCGGGCAGTTGCTCCTCACGCGGGCGAACGTGGTCGACGCAACGAAACCCTTCAAGCTCGTGGTGACGGCGCAAGTCGAGTCGGCGAGCCGCCACAACCAGCTCGACAGCGGCGCCGCCATCCTGGGGAGCTTCACGTCGCCGTTCGGCAACTCCGTGGACCGTTCGCAGATGATCTACCTCGACAGTGCGGCGATTGGCTGGGCGGATGACACTCAGTCCGCGGCGTTCCCGGTGATCAGCGGCGGGTATCATGTCTACGAACTGGCGGTGGATGCGGCGAAGGTGGCCACGGTGAGCATCGACGGCGTCGCGAAGCTCACGCGGAACAACTTCATGGCGGACGGGAACATCGCCATCGGCGACCAGACCAACGACCCGAACGTCGATGGCGTGATGCGCATCAAGTCCGTCGAACTGCTCTGCCCCTGAGGCTGGTGGGGGCCGCGACGCATGCGAGGGGTGGGGCCCGCTCGGTCCTGCCCGCGGAGCCTTCCATCCCAGCTGGAAGGCACGGGGTCGTCCTTGCCAGAGAGGTGCATCCCCGCGGCGTCCCGTCCGGGGGCCCGCGCGCGGAGGGGTTGGCAGATACGGGCCGAACGGGGATGCTTACGGGAATGACCTGGACACAAATTGGCATCTTCGCCAGCGTCTTCGGAGTCGGCCTCGGGGTAGCGAGTGTCATTGGCTACGTCCGTTGGCGGCACTGGACGCAGCAACTCCAGACCTGGCAGGACTTCGCCAACACTCGCGGCTGGTCCTTCACTGCGACGTCCGGATTCATGTACTCCGCGGGGACGCTGGAGATGAAGGGCCGCCACGCCGGGCGGGCGATCACCGTGGAGACCGAGCACCGGGGCTTTGGCAGGAGTTTCCACATCGTCACCATCATCCGGCACGGGCTGGGTGACGGCTTTCCGCGCGAGGTGACCATCCGGCCCGAGACGCTGGGCGACACGTTCCTCCGACTGTTCGGCGTGAAAGACGAGGATGTTGGAGATGCCGGCCTCGATAACGCGTTGGACCTGAGGAACGTCACTCCCAAGGCCCGCGCCTTCCTCCTCAACGCGGAAATGCGGCGGCCCCTGCTGAACCTGGCCCACGTCTTCGAGACCTTCTCCATCGAGAGCGGCGTCCTGACGGTGGAGGTGATCGCCGTCCCGCGCACCTCCATCGAGCTGTATGGATTGCTGACGCCCGTGCGTGAACTGGCCGACGCTGTCCGGGGCGCGCGCGGCCCTACCGACTGATGGCCCCGACGAACCGCGCGAGCACCTCAATGGGCAGGCGAGGGTAGAGTGGCCACGGAGGTGGCATGCGCCTTCGTTTTTTCCATCACGCGCTGTGGGTCCTGTCGGTCCTGCTCTTGACGTCCGCGGTGGCCGAGGAGCCCTCGGCCAGGGGCCCCCATTTCATCGAGGGGCTCGTCGTCTCCTCCTCGGGGCCGGTGCCCGACGTGGAGGTGCGAGCCACCTTCCGTGAGCACGTCCTGAGCACCCGCACCGACGCGCGAGGCCACTTCGTGTTCCGAGGCGTGGCCGGCGCGCCATGGGTCCTGACAGCGACGCGTGGCTCCGAACTGGGGACCCAGACAGTGACGATGGTGATGGGCAACGAGCGCTTCGTGGGAATCGAGCTGGCACCGCCCCGGGTCGTGAAGGGCCGTGTGCGCGGGGCGGCCGGCACTCCCCTGAAGGGCGTTCGGGTCCGAGCAGGAATCCAGCAGCGGCTCGGGCTGCTGAAGTACCAGGAGGTGCTCACCGGCGAGGACGGCGGGTTCGAGGTGCAAGTGCCCGGGTTCTCGCCCATCGCGGTCCTGGTGAATGCTCCCGAGCACGTGTCGCGGTACATCGCCCCCGCCTCGGTGGTGGCCCCGCTGGACGTGGTCCTCGAGCGCTCGGAGCCGCTGCGGGGCGAGGTCGTCGACAGCGATGGGAAGCCCGTGGTCGGCGCCTGGATTCACCTCAAGCACTACGGCCGAGTGGGCTTCCCCTCGACGTGTTTCTGGCCGCCGCCGCTCTCGGCCCAGACGCGGGCCGACGGCTCCTTCGAGCTGCCGGAGCTGGCGCGGGGCCGCTATTCCTTCCTGGTCGAGCCCAAGGACCGGCTCTCCGCGCTGGGCGAGGTGGTGATTCCCTCACAGAAGGTGCGCTGGGTGGTGCCCGCGGGTGGGCGATTGACTGTCGCCGTCGTGCTCCCCAAGGGATTGATTCACCCGATATGGGTGCACGTGGACGGGCCGCTCGGGCACCGCGATGTCCGAACCTCCTCCAGGGCTCGGCGTCCGGATGAAGCCGGGAGCGCGAGCTTCGATGGGATGGTTCCCGGCAGGTACCACGTGTCCTTGAGCTTCGACGTGCTGGAGGAGTATCGGAGGGTCTCCCGTGAGTTTCGCTTCGAGGGCGAAGCGCGGACGCTCACGTTGGACCTCCAGGGCGCTCGCCGCTTTCGTGGCCGGCTCGTCGACGAGCGCGGCGTGGCCATCCAGGGCGGGCACGCGGAGCTCAACCTGGAGCTGACAGGAGGGACGAAGCTGCTGATTCGCCGGGCGACGGCGCGCAACGGGGGCTTCGCGTTCGAGCACGTTCCGCCGGGCGAGGCGAGTGTGTTCGCGGACGCGCAGGGCCATGACGAATCGCAGCGGGTGAAGGTCCTGGATGAGCAGCCCGAGCCGGTCCGGCTCGTATCGAAGCGCGAGGCGAGCGTCCGCGACGCGGTCCGGGTGAGTGGCCGGGTGGTGGATGCTCGGGGCCGCCCCATCCCGTCCTTCCAGGTGGCGCACCAGTCATTCGAGAACGCGCAGGGGCGCTTCTCCTTGTCCTTCCCTGTCGAAGGGAACAAGCCCCTGTACGTGAGCATCTCCGCGGAGGGGTTCGCTCCCGAGCTCCGGAAGCTCGCGCCTCGCGCCGGGGCGACAGTCCGTATCGGGGACGTGAAGCTGGGGATGGGGCGGCTGCTCACGGGGCGCGTGGAGGCACCGAACGGGCAGGGGCTCTGGGAGGCCACGGTGCGGTGCAGATGGCCCGAGCTGCCCGGACGTGACGGGCCGGATGTCTGCTACGGAGCCACCTATCCGGATGGAAGTCTCTATCTCTCAGGCGTTCCCGACGAGCCCTTCCTGCTGGAGATCCAACATCACGAGTGGCCGAGGACGCGGCGGCTCATCCCCGCGGGTGTCGACACCGCGCACCTGCGTCTGTCGCCCGGGCTCACGCTGGAAGGGGTGGTGAGGGATGCCCGGGGCCTGGCCCTGGAGTCGGGCGGTGTGCTCGCGCGAATCGATGGAGAGGACCACTTCGGGACGCTCTCGACGGACGGGACCTATGTCCTGCGGGTCCCGCCCGGGGCCGGTGCCATCGAGGTGCTCAATCGACCCAGTGAGCCGGTGCCCTTCGAGGGCGCTGAAGGCCAGACGGTGCGCGCGAACCTGGTGGTGTTGACGGGAAATTGATGTGAGGCCGACAGGGGCCGGGTGAGAGCTACTTGGGGGCGCGGGCCGGCGTCTCAAGCTCCCGCCGGGCCCTGGACTTGGAATCGTCACTCGAGCAGCTTCCCATTCAAGTCGTACCGCTCGCGTCCTTGGCCGACTCACCGGCCGCACCCAGCGCCACGCCTGGCGCGACGAATCACCTCCAGCCGCGCGCTTGGCGTGACGCCGCGGCCCCGCTGCCCACCCAAGTCGGAGCCCCTCCCGTGTCAGATTCCTCTCGATCCCTCTTCTTTGGCGCCAATGCCGCGCGGACCGGTCACTTCGAGGGAGAGGGACCTCTCGTGGTCAAGAGGGCCCGCTGGAAGTTCGCGCCGAGTTCGCCCGTGACCACTCGCAACACGCCTGCAATCCATGATGGCGTGCTGTTCGCGAACTTCGATAACGACAAGCTCTACGCGCTCGACCTCTCGAAGGGAAAGGAGCTGTGGAGTGTGCGGGTCGGAGGGGGCGTTCCCGAGAGCATCTCGAATCCGATGGTTGCGCATGGATTGCTCTTCGTCGTCGGTGGCGGGCAGTGCCACGCCGTTGACCTGGGTACGCACGCCATCCGCTGGAGCGTCTCGTGCGACGCCGAGGCGACCTCCTCTCCCATCGTTGTCGACGATGACGTCTACGTGGGAACGCGGCTCGGTGGGGTGGTCGCCATCGACGCGCGCACGGGAGCCGAGCGATGGCGCGTACTGCTGCGCCGTGGTGAGAGCGTGCAGTCCGCGGTCAGCGTGACGCGCGAGTACGTCGTCGTCGGGACCAGCCAGGGCTTCGCCGAGGGCCACGTCGTCGCGCTCGACCGCGCCACGGGAGTGGAGCGATGGTCGGCGAAGGCCGGTGCGATGGGCCATGGCGGAGCGCCCGCCATCAACGGCAGCACGGTCTATGCCCTGTCCGGTATGGGGAAGCGCCTTCGCGCGCTCGACCTCGCCAGCGGCAAGGAGCGTTGGTCCTACGAGACGCGTGGCGCGCTGTGGGGAACCCCCGCCGTCGCGGATGGCGTCGTGTGCTTCACCGGCGATCACGCGATTCTCCACGCACTGAACGAAAAGACCGGGAAGGAGCTTTGGTCAGTCACGCTCGACAAGTCGCCTGCCGCCACGGTCTCGCCGGCAATCGCAGGGGACGTCGTCTACATGGGGGCTGGCAACGCCATCCACGCCTGGACGCTTCGGGAGGGAACAGAGCGCTGGCGGTGGAAGGCGCCCTACCGCGTGACGACGGCGCCGCTCGTCGCCGACGGGACGGTCTACGTGGGCTGTGAACGCGCGGTCATCGCGCTGGCGTAGCGTCCGGGTCCGGACCCGCCCCTGAATCGTGTGCGGTGGGTTCGGAGAGGCAGCCGAAAGGCCTCACGGCCGCCTTGCCGAGGGGCGTCGTGAAGGAGGGGGCTGTGCCGCGTCGACCGCGGTCGAAGGAGCGACGTCCTTCCCCGAGAGTGTCTCCAGGTACGCACAGAGCATGTCGGCCAACGCATCGGAGTAGCTGGCAATCTCCGAGGGTGTTCGAGGCCTCTCCGAGAAGGATTTTCCCACTGCGCTGAGCGTCGTCATGACGAGATCTCCCGCGAGCATGCGCGCGGGTCTGGGCGTTGTGGGCAGGACCTCGCGCATGAAGCCCTCGAACGTGGCCTTGCTCGAGGCGCGCACCTCGCGGGCTTCGGGCGCATCCCGATAGAGAGGCGCGGCGTCACTCAGCGCGACGCGGACCGCGGCCTCGTCGCACTCGGATTGGATGAAGGTGTGAACGAGAGCGCGGAGCCGTGCAAGCGGCGGACGCGTTGTGTCCTCGAGCAGCTTCTGAGTGAGCGCTGTTGTCTGTCGCCACTCGTCTGCCTGGAGTCGGAAGAGGACCGCCGCTTTGTTCGGGAAGTACTGGTACAGCGACCCGACGCTGACGCCGGCCTTCTCGGCCACGCGTGCCATCGTGAAGCGCGGGGCTCCCTCCTTCGCCAGAACCTGAATAGCCGCGCGGAGGACCGCGTCGACGAGCTCGTTCGAGCGCGCCTGTTGGGGCTCTTTTCTCGTGGAGATTCGAGGACTTCGTCGCGGGCTCATGCGCACTCCCGTCAATGCGAATTGTGAACCTGAATGATTCGTCGCATTTTGTCCAGCGTCACACTTGATGCCGCACGGAACGGAGAAACCGATGACCACGCTGACCGAAAGCCCTCTTGCCCCTCTGCTCAACCGCTTGTTCGAGGAGGCCGAGGCGATGTCGCCTCTCGCCATCCCGGAGATAGCGGCGCTCTCGCGCGAGGAGCGGGAGCGCATGATGCGAAGCAAGACGGACTACCTGGAGTTCTACGGACGGCTCAAGAACGCCGCGCTGGCCGTGTCGCGCGAGACGGGCCTCCTGCTCTACATGCTGGCGCGCGGTTCGGGCGCGCGGACCATCGTCGAGTTCGGGACGTCGTTCGGAATCTCCACGCTGCATCTGGCCGCCGCACTCCGAGACAATGGTGGGGGCCGCGTCATCACGAGTGAATTCGAGCCGTCGAAGGTCGCTCGTGCACGAAGCAACCTTGAAGCGGGAGGCCTCGCGGACCTGGTGGAGATTCGCGAAGGAGATGCACTGAAGACTCTCGCGCTCGACATCCCCCCGCGGGTCGACATGCTCCTGCTCGACGGGGCGAAGGCGCTCTACCCGGACATCCTGCGAATGCTCGAGGGCCGGCTCCGTCCAGGGGCGCTCATCGTCGCCGACAACGCCGACGACAGCCCCGACTACCTCGCGCGGGTTCGAGACCCGAGGAGTGGCTATCTCTCGACGCCATTCGCGGAGGACGTCGAGCTGTCCATGCGGCTCGGCTGAAGTGTGAGGACAGACGCGACATGAATCGCGAGTCCCCAGGTTGCCCACCGACAGCCCCGCTTCGACTTCATGGAGCTGTGGTGGGCCGGCCTGAAGTGGCCCACGCCTGGCACGAGTGTGAAACGGAAGGCCCGCACTACTCGCCGACGATGTCCGAGCCCAGGCTCACGCCGACACTGTACGCGCGGCCTGGAAGGGATTGTCGGGGCCGGTCATTCGGACTCAGCCCGGAGTGCCGGAGGGCGCCGACGACTGTTCGAGCGTCAGTGATTCGATGCATACCTGCGCCGTGCTTGCTTCGGACGTCGCACGCTCCGCCGCGCTCGCTTCCTCGGTCAATGAGGCCGATCCACCCAGCCCTTCTCCACATTCGCAGGGGCCAAAACGGCTGTTGACGCAGTAGCGCACGCTCATCGAGCCGTCGGGACAGAGGCACGTCTGGGTGTCTCCGTCCTGACAGAAGGCCAGTGCACTTCCAGTGGGGAACGCCAGTGCAGCCACCAACAGCAGTCCCTGCATGAGTTTCGAAGTCATACGCGCACTCCTGGGGGTTGGACCCGGACATCCGGATTCATTCGCATCATGAACCCGATGTCTGCGCATGGCCATGCGGGAAATCCCTATCTTCTCGTGAGGTCGTCAGTCGCCGTGGCGACCCGCGGGGAAGCAAGGGCCGCACCGGTCAGCGACAGAGAAGGTTGTCTCCTGGAGGGTATCCATGGCCCATGCTCCTCGCGGAGGAAGGAGGGGCCCCGGGCTTGTTCGACGAGTGCTACTCTTGTAATGGAATGAACATCGGGAACTCAGTTCCAGGAGAAAAATCCATGTGGGGAGCGACGGTCATCCGGGGCGTGTTGCTGGCGACGGGGCTGCTGGTGATGGGATGTGGTGGGTCGGGCGTTCCCTCTGAAGTGGAGGAGGACGTCGCGTCTCGTGAGGAGGGCCTGCACCCGATCTGTCACTCTCTGTACCGCGTGAAGTTCTACACCAACAGCGCCTACTCGACCCTGAGCGGGGAGGGGGCGTGTCTCACCTGTGAGCAGGCGATGACCCTCTACTACGGCCTGCCCACCAGCTACGCGGTCTACGAAGACGTGCGCGACATCTGCTTCTAGCGGATGAAGTTGTTGGGCATGCCGAGCACCTCGTTCGGGAGGTGCTGGGGGAGCTGCGTGACGAAGACGGGCTCGAGCCAGCGCTGTAGACTCATCCCTCATGTCTCCAAAGGCCCAGCCCTACACGACGCTCACCGGTGCGCGGTTCGAACCCCTGGCAACGGAGGTGGGTCTCGAGCGCTATTCCCTGATCGAGGTCAGCGATGATTCGGTCAACTACGAGGACCTCTTCGGCGGACGTGACGTCACCTTCGTGGTGCACGAGGGCACGCTCTCGTTGAGTGGTCCGACGTACGTGGGCAATGAGGATCCGATGGTGTGCGTCGTCGAAGGGGACGTCATCGTCGATGGCCCGCTGGTGATTCGCGACGTGGGCGTCTACGTGCCGCTGTGGATCAAGGGCTCGCTGATTGCGAGCGACCTCGTGTTGGTACACGAGGCGCAGGTGTTCATCGAGGGGGACCTCAAGCTGACCGGCAACCTCGTCACAAATGGGACGGATGCGACGCATCTGGTCGTCCACGGTGAGGCCCAGGTCGGCGCGTGGCTGCGGCCGAGTCAGAGAGGAGCCATCTATCTGCCGGCGTCGATTCCGGACCCCATCGAGGGTGATGCCCTCGCGGCTCGGCTTGCGCCCACGCTCAGCTCGTCACAGTCGTGGGTCGAGCACGTGCTCGCGGGGCAGCGGCTGCTGCGCGACTGAGGAAGAGGGACGGTCAATGCATAGGAGGGATGGGAGCCCCCTGCACGTACGGCAAGACCCGCCGCCTGCCTCCACACCTCACGCAGGCGAACACGTTGAAGTCGAACGTCCTCCTCGAATGGCCTTTCGAGGGGACGATGGGGACTCAGTCCAGTCGGCCCCGAAGTGACGGCTCGAGCTGTTGCAGCAGCTCTCGGGCCTGCTCTTCCTCCGTGAGGTGCCGCTCGTAGCGCAGCCGGCCCGCCGTGAGCTCCCAGCAGTCGAGGATATCCTCGCACTGCGTGAGGATGGCGTACCAGCGCGCGTCCTCGAGCAGCGGCGCGGCACTCTCGAGGACGCGCTGCGCCAGCGCGTACTGCGCGTACACCATGTCAGCGCCGGCCGGCATGAACTCAAGGTAGAGCGACGCGGGCGGCAGCGGGGCGCTGTCACTCAGGTTGAAGCGCGGCCCACGATGGCCGGACCCCGGCTCGAACAACCCGATTGCGTTGCGCGGCGGCCCCCTCCCATGTCCGGGTTCCGCGCCAGCGCCTCGGCCACCAGGCGCCGCGCCTCCTCCTCGCTTCCAGCCCGGACGGGGAGCATGGCGGTCCATCGGGTGTGGAGCGGAGCGACCTGCCAGACGCGGACGGTATGCATCAGCGAGGACCCGAGCCCCTCCAGGTGCGCCGAGGGCGCCTTGCGGCCGGGTGGATCTCGCTTCATCGACTGCCCAACATAGAGCAGCCGAACAGGTGCGTCGACCTGCCCGAACTCGGCCATGCGAACAGGCTCAGGCGACTGTCGGCGGCGGACTGGAGGGCCTGTTCGACGACGGCGCGCATGCGGGCCTCGTCCCCTTGCGTCAACGCATAAGAGGGATGGGGCGCAGTAGAGGGGGAAGGGTGCAGAGGAGGGTTGCGGACGTGGCCGCCCGAGAGATGTACCCGTCCGGCGGGCAGGCCGCGCAGCCCGCCCTTGGGGACGCGCTTACCTCCTCCCGCACAGGGCGCCAACCTCTACACTTCTCCAATGCCTGAGGTTGCCGGACAGGGCGATGGCGCTGGTGGTGACTCGGGGCGCTGGGCCACTGCCGTACTGAGGCAGGGACGTTCGGCGTACCTGTCTCCTGGGTGTCAGGTGCGCATCCGCTCGGCGCGGGAGGACTTCCAGGGAGAGCAGTCAATCGCATACGCGGTCTTTGCGGTGCTCAACCAGACGCCCGATGTGTCGAGTGTCAACGTGCGCGCCGAGGAGAGAGCCCTGGTCTACCTGGGACGGATGGAGCAGACAGGCACCGCTGGGTGTTGAATCTGGGAGTTCGCTATTCCCAGTTGGGGGGACGCTGAAGTTTTCCATCCAAAAATCGACTGATCTCTTCGAATTCAAAAGTGAGGTTCCCGTTATCGGAAATGATCCGGCAGTTCCAAAGACGCAAGTCACTCGTCTGAATGTGGAAATCTTTCCCGCCATAGCCAGCACCTAGCAGCTCGCGAAGATCTGCGGCGACATAGTCGGCGATCTGCCCTTCCTTTTTGCCCGAATCAAAGGTGAATCCATAGGCTGAAATGATTCCGATGGATTTTGCGATTTTGGAGGTGACTGCTTCTCCATCGGGGCCGATTTCGATCTGTGGCTCCAGAATTTCGAGGTAGTGCAATGTTGCGTCTCCTTGGTGGACGAATTAGCGCATGGCCTATCGTCCGTCTGTGCTGGTGTTGAGAGGGATTGATGTGTTGGTTCTCGAACCTAGTTTAGGGGTGTGGGTGCGTGGGCTTTGGTTGTCGGCCTGTACCGCTCTGAGCCACTCGCGGAAAGCGTCCCCATGAGAAGAAGTGGGATGCCCGTCCGAGTCAAAGTTGACGCCGTGAAGTTGGAGCGCCTGCTCCGCTCCGCTGCCGCGGCGCTACGCGCCCTGCCCCCCGAGCGCCGTGTTCGTCGCGGACGAGCAGGGCGTGAAGCGGGTTTGGGAGGGGCTCGCGGGGATGGGGCCCACCTCCTCAAGCGCGGAGGTCCAGGACGACCGGCTCCTCTTCTCGCGCACGCTCGACCTCGGGGAGGGAGACCAGTCCGATGGGTGGACCGGCCACCTCGAATCAACTCACGACGGCGTCACCTTCCCTCGGACCCGAGGCCCCCACTCCGCGCGAGCAGTGGGGGCCTCCCGTCATCGCCTACGGGCGCTGCTGAGCGAGCAACCACTCGTAGAGGTTCGGGGAGTGATACGTGTGGTCCGTGTAGTAGGCCCGGGTGTAGGCCGCATGTCCCACGTTCTCGTAGCGAGTCACCACCGTCGGTGACGGAGGAGCGCAGGCGTTCAGTCGCGCGACGAAGTCCGTGGCCGTCCGCCCCCAACTGCTGTCGTTCGCCCCGTAGAACTGCCAGACCTTCACGTCCGCCTGCGCGAGATGGCACGCGTCGGTCGTCACGTTGTCCAGGTCCGGCGTCCAGATGATGCCGCCGTAGTGGGCACCATCCGTGGGGGCAATGGCCGCGATGCGCTGGGAGTTCGCGAGCGAGAACTCCACGAAGGCGGTGGTACCGAAGCCTCCCAGCGACAGGCCCGTCAGGTACACGCGCTTGGGATTGATGCGCAAGCCGGCCTGCGCGACGTCGAGCAGGCGCTCTATTTGATAGGGATGCCAGCTCGAGCCGCTCTCGCTCAACTGCGGGACGAGCACCACGAAGGACTCCGTCACCCCGTTGACGGTGAACTCCAGCGGTTGCCCCGCGTTGATCTGCGCGGGCACGCCATTGGCCAGCGTCCTGGACAGCTCCGTCGTGCCATTGCCACGCTCCCCGATGCCGTGGAGGAAGATGAGCAGCGGCCACCGACGGAGCGGGTCGACGTCATACCCACGCGGCAACGACTCGTAGTACCCCATCTGACCGTTCCAGAGCTTGGGCACCGTGGTCACCCTCGGCGTGAGGGTGCGCTGGGTGACGGGCAGTGGCGGCGTGCTGGCACGCCGGTGGGAGAGCATCCAGTGGTAGATGTTGCTGGCCACCGGCTGCGTGGGGGAAGCGCCCGAGCCGATGATCCAATGGTCCCCCGTCGCGGGGCGCGTGTAGCGCGGCGCCGGGTCCGGCGCGGGGGAGCAGGCGTTGAGGCCGTTCACCGCGGCGTCCGTCGAACTCACGTGCACCGTGCCGTCATCCGCCGCGTGGAAGGCCCACACGGGCACGTCCTCGGTGGCCAGCCGGCAGACCTGGGACACGCCGTTCACGCTGTAGACGCGCCCGCCCGAGAAGGGGACGATGGCGGCAATCTGGCGGGCGTGCGCGTCCGAGCGCTGCGGGAAGCTCCAGGTGTGGAACGCGCCCAGCGAGAAGCCCATCAGGTACACGCGGTCCGCGTCGGCGCGGAGATTCGCCTTGGCCGAGTCGATCATCGCCTGGGTGAAGAAGTCCTGCCAGTCGCCGTAGTTTCCGTGGAGCTGCGGAATCATGACGATGAACGACTCGGTCACTCCGTTGATGGCGAACTCCAACGGCAGGTTGTCCCGGACGAGCGTCATGTTGCCAAGCACGCTCGGCAGCGACTCCGGGGTGCTGCCCTTCTCGCCGACGCCGTGGTGGAAGACGATGACCGGCCACTTGCGGTTAGGGTCCGTGTTGTACCCGCGAGGCAGCGACTCGTAGTAGTGGATGAGCTTGCCGCCCGCCGTGACGGACTTCTCGGTGAGCGTGCGCAGGAAGGGCGTACCGCTTCCCGTACTCGGCACCACGGACACGCTCACGTCATCGGACGCGTTCGCGCCCTGGGCATCCGTCACCGTGAGGCGGAAGACGTAGGTCCCCTGCGTCAGGTTGCTCGCGACGAGCGGGGTCCAGGGGTTCTGGTAGAGCCGCGCCGTGGTGGGGCCCGAGACCTGGGACCACACGAAGGTCATGCTCTGTCCCTCCGGGTCGGAGAAGGACTGCTGGAGCGCCACCGTGTTGGTGGGCAGCGGCACGGTGCGGTCGGCCCCGGCGTTCACCACGGGGGGCTGATTCACCACCACGCCGCCGTCCTGCTCGATGACCTCGAGCACGCCCAGGTAGCCGAAGATGGCGCCGGGCTTCATCGTCACGGTGATGTCCAAAGCCCCGTTGGAGGGCACCAGGTTCGTCAACTGCACCACGCCGTCGATGTTGTTGGTCGCCTGCAGATCCACCGCCTGCGTGCCCACCGTGTAGCGCGTCGTCCTGTCCGCCGTGTCACCCGCCATCCGCGACGCATAGAAGCGCAGCGAGTAGGTGCCATTGATGGCCAGCCCGGAGAGGCGGACCTGCGCCTGCGAGTCCGTCGTCCCCTCGTTGGTGCCAATGAAGAACGTGTCCCGCGTGGCCGACGCGGGATAGACGGTGCTCGCGGTGGTGCCCCCGCCGTTGTAGGCGCCCGTCCAGCCCTGCCAGAACCCGTCCGTTATCTGGAGCGACAACCCCGAGCTCACGCCCGTGGCGTCCACCAGGTTGCTCAGCGATGAGCCCGTGGAGCCGAAGTGGAGATTGTTCCACCCCGGCGTGGCGGTGGGCCCGTCACCGAAGTCGACGAGGAAGCGCCGCTCGGCGGCGACGGCCTCGGAGGCGCCCCAGACCTGGAGGAGCAGTGAGACCACCGCGAACATGGGAAGTCCGGGCAGTGCCCGGCGGAAGATACGCATGATGGAGAACCCTCCTTGGTTCGCCTTCATGGTATCCAGGCCTAGCAATATTTACATGAATTTCGTGTTCCTTTGGCTGTCGTAGTACCACTGTATCTGTATCCAGGCTGCCGGAAAGGTGGCCCCCCGCGGACCTCGAGACGCCGTCCGGGCTCAGCGGAGGAAGTGCCACGCGGCCTCTTCGCCCAGGTCGCCGTAAAGCGGCCGGTCCAGGGCCACGACCTCGCTGTTGAGCAGTCCCAGCAGGTGATACATCGACCGCAACCGGCCAATCTGGGTCTCGACGGCGGGGCTGTAGGCGGGGCCATTGAGGTCCTTGTTCTTCACCAGTCGGCTCGAGCCGACGCCCCCGAGGGTCGTCCGAGTCCGGCCCAGGCTGCTTCAGCTTCATTCCCCGGCTCCGCGCGTGTGACCTCATGCCTGGAGAACACTCGGCAGGCAGTGCGTGAATCTCCTCAATTCCGTCCGTCGTCTGGCACGTTGGTGCTGCCGCGCGTCTTTGCGCCAGGTCCCGAATCGTGTGTCGGTGGTCCGGAGAGGGCAGGGAGGAAGGCTCCTCGGAGGCATCATTCAGTGGTGTCTTGGATTGAAGTCAGCAAGGCCCTGTCGAGAGCGCGACGGTCATTTCAGACGCCAGTGACTTCAATGGCAACGGCGATGATAAGGTGCAGGGGGCTGGCTCGCTCCGGGTCGACTCGCCGGACAGAAGTGCGACTGTGTTTGTCGCCTGGAAGATTCCTCTGGAGTGGTAGTTGATTGGGGCTGGAACCTTCGCGTGGCCTTGATGGCAGGATTTGCGCCGGAATGTGACGCTAATCACTCCCTTGGTGATGTATAGTCCGTGGCGGGGCCGGAAATTCTTCGCGGAGTTCCATCATGCCGCTACAATCGCGACGCCTCTTCTCGTGTCTTTGCATCTTGCTGCTGGCTGCATGTGGAGGTGAGTCCTCCGACCTGTCCTCCCATTCCACCTCGCGCGGGTCGCTGGTCCAGGATGACTACGGAGACGTGCCGTGGGAGGCCACCCCTGTCGATCCCCATGCCGGCCCCATCGTGGGCGCCCTGGACTTCGACGGGGACCACGACGTCTTCTCCTTCACCGCCCAGGCTGGGCGCTACTACCGTTTCCAGTGCCTCTTCTCCGGCCCGCTCTCGGAGTGGACCCTTCGCCGCTTTGACGCCCAGATGCAGGGGGCGGAGACCGAGGGGGTCTGGGCGCCGCCTGGAATGGGCATCCACTTCAAGGTGGCGGTCACGGAGCCCACGTACCTGAGCATCTCCTCCCGGCCCGCGGTGACGGTGAGTCCCTACTCCTGTGAAATCGTCGAGCTGGGTTTGGACGACCATGGGGACCTGGCCGCCACCGCGACGCCCTGGAACCCAGCGACCGCTGCTACGGGCGTCCTTGAGTATGTCTTCGACCGGGATGTGTTCTCGCTGTCCCTTCCACGGGGAGCCGTCTATCGCGTGCGTTGCGAGTCGACGACGCTGAACCCCTGCAAGGTGAATGTCACCTCGCCGGTGGGGACTGCCACGGGAGCGACGGTCCAGGCAGCCGTCTTCAATGCCACGCACCCGGGGACCTACAGCGTAGAGGTCACCCCGGACTGGTACGCGCCCTTGCTCCTCAATGGTACCTATGCCCTCCAGCTCGACTTCCTCGAGGCCGACGACCATGGGGACGTGCTGGAGTTCGCCACACCGCTAACCCCTTCGCCCACGCCCTTCACCGGCAGGGTGTCGAATGCCAGGGACCGGGATGTCTTCACCTTCTCGGCGGTACAGGACCATCTCTATCGCTTCACCTGTAGTGCGCCACCGAGCCCTGGCCTCCTGCTCCGTGACGGTGCTGGGGTGGCGGTGGAGGGCTCGGTCCATGTGTCGGGTTGGAGCACGAGTGTCTCCGTGGAGGCGCCCGCTGCTGGTGGCTATTCCGTCGAACTCTTTCACGACAACTTCGTCGGCCCCTACACCTGCGCCCTTGAGGACCTGGGGCTGGATGACCATGGGGACTCGGCTGGCGTGGCGACGGCCATTGCGTTCCCCACGACGCTCGACGGCCACCTGGAGACGCGCGGGGACGTGGATGTGTTCACGTTCCCTGTCCAGGCGGGGCGCATCTATCGCTTCCTTCGCACGAGCGGCACGGGGAGTTCCCAGGCCCTCCAGCTCAGGAATGCCCAGGGGCAGTCGCTCCAGACCTCGAACTCCGGGCATCTGATTCATGAGGCCACGGAGGACGCGCAGTACACCCTGGAGGTGAAGCTTGATCCCGGTGGCATCCGCTACCCAGGAACGTACGTCATCGAGGCCACCGACATGGGGCCTGACGACCACGCGAACACGCAAGTGGGCGCGACCGTACTGGTGCCGGGGCAGACCGCGACGGGCTGGCGGCATCGCGAGCAGGACCGGGATGTCTTCGTCTTCCACGCGCAGGACCAGACCCTCTACATCTTGTACTGCACCGTGTGCGATCTCACCTTCGAGACGCCCAACGGGCCGGCGCGTCGGATTCACCATGGAGGTCCGACCCGGTTCTTTTTCGATCCGGTCGAGGCGGGGCCCATCTATGTCACCGTCAACCAGGCGTTCGTCGGGGCCTTCTATGACCTTCGGTTGGAGGTGGCCGCCGTGGATGACCATGGGGACGACGTGGCCCATGCCACGGTCATCACCTTCCCCTCGTCGTTCATGGCCGCGTTGGATTCCTTCTACGACGTGGATGTCTTCGCGGCCGACCTGGTGGCAGGTCAGCCGCGCCGGGTCCAGGTCCTGGGCGCCTACTCGATGTTCCAGGTGTTGGACCCGATGGGCCAGCCGGTGGCCGTGAACTCCGTGGGCGAGTTCACGCCGCAGCTCTCGGGGAGCCACCATGTCGTGGTCAAGGTCGACCCCTGGTATGCCTACCAATCCGGGGCATTCCGGCTGACGCTGGACTGAGGTTGCCGGGGTTCCGCGAGGGCACGGAGGGTTTCTCCTCCGTGTCCTTGTTGTCTGGGGGCACACCTCCCGTGCGTGGCCTCGAGTTGGAGAAGAGGCTCGCCACTCCGGAGGGCGCGACCGGCTGGACTCCGCCAGGGCGGGTCGTCCGGCGTCCCTCAGGGACTGACGATTCGCCCCAGGAAGAGCACGCTCTTCGTCTCCACCTCTTCAATGAAGAAGAAGAACGGGCGGTCCACCCGGAACTCCGGCGGGAGGGACACGGGGACGCCCTCGATGGCGGTGGCGGCGGCGGCCTCGGTGCCGCGCTCGTCCACGGCCACGAAGGTCTGGTGTTGCGCGCCGCTGAGCATCAACCGCTCCTGCCGGGTGATGCCAGACAGGTCCGCCTGGGTGCTGAAGGCATCCACCATGCCCAGCGCCTTCAGTGCGTCGACGACGGAGAGCGACTGGCTCACTTCGAAGCGAGGCATGCTCAGCATCACGTGCTGGTTCCTCAATTGCGCGCGCACGGTATCCAGGAAGGCGGCGGACAGGCGCTGCGCCACGTCTTGGAAGCGATTCGCATCGGGAATGACCAGGAGCATGCGGAAGGCGCGGCCCGTGTACGGAAGCGCGATGGCTTCATAGCCATCACCTGACGCGACGGGGAAGAGCCAGGAGGTGCTCATCGTGGGGACAGGGGTCGTGGCTCCGTCCAGCCCGTGGAAGGGCTCCGAGCGGGTCCCCTGGGGCATGAACGGCGCACGCCAGCTCCCCTTGAAGTACAGGGCATTGGCCAGGACCAGGCGCGTGTCCGGACGCACCTCGCCCTCGGGAATCAGGTCCTGGATGCGCCCGTTCGTCTTGCCGGAGACCCAGTCGTTGATGGAGCGACGCACGCCGTCCGCGTCCGCGGCGAAGTCCACCGCGCGCAGACCCGCGCCATGGTGCTCGGCGAGCACATCCAGGTAGGACGCCTCCAGGGGATAGCCCTGCTGGCTCCACAGGGCATTCACCGTGCGGAAGGTCGGCGCATCACCGGTGTCGCCATGAGACTGGCCCGCCTGGGCCTGGAGTGCCAGGTCCAATCGGTTGAGCGCGGGATGCAGCCGCTCCTGAGGCAACGTGAAGCCGAGTGCCCGCGCCATCTGCGCCGAGGTGTCACCGCGCGCTCCGGCGTACACCATACTGAAGGCCCGGGTGAGGCTGAGCGGAGACAGGACGACATTCTCTCCGGGCTTGTCCACCTGCCGGTACATGGCCACGCCGAAGTCGGTGTTGCTCGCGACGAGCGAGGCGAAGTCGGCGTCGGAGACGACAGGCGCCGCCACCCGTTCCTTGTTGGAGGCCACCAGCTCCCCGGGAGCCGGAGTCTCGTCCTCCATGGGCGTCTGGACGTCGGAGTGGCAGGCAGCCAATCCCAACAGCGCGGTGAATACACAAGCCTTCAGCGGGGTCGACGACATCGGGGTCCAGTCCTTTCGGAGTGCGGCGGAATGCCCTGAGAAGCAAGCGCCATGCGCATCCTTCCGGCCTGGGATTTCAATGGGTTGCACCCAGCGCGGGACGGCGCTCCTCGGATTTTCGAGGACAGGTCCCCGCCTCTTGATGGAAATCCCGTGGCTGCTGTTTCACCGAAGTTGAGGGTGATGGCTGATGCGGGGAGCCGAACGATTCATCCGCACCCTCAAGGAGGAGTTGCTCTGGATTCGGACCCTCTCCACCGTGGAGGAACTCCGGCGGGCCCTGTTGGAGTGGGCCCGCCGGTCCACCGAGCACTGGCTCCTGAATCACTACGGCTTCCTCTCGCCGGGTCAGGCCCGGCGGGGGCTGATGCTGAAGCAAGCTGCCTGATTACGACCAGCCTGGTGTCTCAACAATCCAGTGCGGTACAAAAGGCCACTTAGTTGGGGCAGCCGTTTGGCCCGTAGCAATGGAAGCAGGCGTTGTTGCAGTTTGTTCCATTGCAGAGCGCGACATCGGCATTGCCGTGGCAGGCGGGAATGGTGAGGTCCTCCATGCTGTACTTGGTGATGATGTCCCCACACGCGGTAATGGCATCCGTCGCGCCCGAATTGGCATCCACCGACATGGCGTTGAAGTCATAGGTGGAGCCGCTTTCGGGCCGGCCCACGGTCCACTGGCCCATGGTCACCTTCTTCGCTGCGTTGGCGGCAGAGAAATCCCCTGCC
The DNA here is from genome assembly GCF_013336725.1 of Myxococcus sp. CA040A. Lineage (NCBI taxonomy): Bacteria > Pseudomonadati > Myxococcota > Myxococcia > Myxococcales > Myxococcaceae > Myxococcus > Myxococcus sp. CA040A. The sequence goes on from NZ_JABUMR010000002.1 coordinate 279,894, forward strand.
CTGATGTTCCACATCTCCAGGGGGTCGAGCTGGACGCTGCCGCTGCCTGACCAGCCGGCGCGGCTGAAGTTGAAAGTCACAGGCCCGTTTCCACTGCAGTTATGCACCGCGAAGTGCATTGAGTGCCCCGAATGCTGGAACGTCACCGGGCCATTCCAACTGGTGGTGCGCAGACGAACGCTAGTTGAATTGCGGCGGACCCTGTCGCAAGGGAGAAGGGCCGGCGTGCATGCGCTGGGCTCGTCGCTGCCGAGCGGGTTCTCGCAGCCCTCGCAGTAGTAGTCGCTCACGGTGGCGGTGAAGACGGGATTGCCTGCCGGAGGCTGCCCGCACGTGGGGTCACCATAGATGGATGCGGCCCAGGTTCTTTGCTGCGCCGTGCAGCTCCCCGCCAGGGAGGAGGATTGCTCGGCGAAGGATTCTGGCAGCGTGGCGAGCTCGGCCGCGTTGTCCCGCCGGAGCTGCTCTCTCTGCGAGGAGGTGCGCGTGAGGCTCTCGCGGCTCCGCAGGGCCGCCGGCAGGGGCTGGGAGTCGGGCGCCACGGCCAGGAACACCTCCTCCGCCGAGTGCTTCAGGAAGAAGCGGGGCGCCACGAGCGGGCGATGCGGGAACTTCGCGACGACGGCCATGCCGACGTCACCGTTCTGGCCCGCCAGCCAGATGACAGCGCTGTCCGCGTCTCCGACGCGGGCCAGCTCACCAGGGAGGGGAGTCCGGGGCAGCTCGGCGTGCGCGGGAGTCACGCCCACGAGGCAGACGGCGCTGGCGAGCGCCAGCGCGAGAAAGGACACGGATGATTTCAAGGTGGAGGCTCCAGTAGGCGACGGCGTCCATTCGCCGTCACTCCCTGGAACGGGAAATCCCCCGGATTCTCCTCACCAATCTCAGGCGCGAGAGGCCCGCGCCGCGTCCTGGCTCTCACCGGGGCGCGGCCGTGGGCTGTCTGATATGTCAACGGCGGTGCGCTCGCGGTTGGTTATCCGCCGGGCGCCGCGAGGGCTCATCTCTCCCTGACGCTGGTCTACGAGCTCGCGTGGCGCGGTGGCCGGTACGGCATCGCGGCGGCCCTCATCGGAGGAGGGCAGGGCAACTCAGTGTTCGTCGGGGCGCTCTGAGTCAGGCGGAGCGACGCTCCTTCGGCCACATCGAGGTGCGTTCGCAGCCAGCCCACCCCTGCCTCCACCTGGTCCTGGCGGACGAAGCCGGCGATGGACTCCGGGCGCGTCTGTCCGTCGCGATGGTGAGCGCGAGCGTGGGGCCGGTATCGCCGTCACCTGCTGCCCGCGCTGGGTGCGCACCTCCGGCCCGATGCCCAGTGCCTGCATCGCCGCCGCATGGCTGTTCACGCGGGGGCTCAGGCGCCCCTCAGAAATTCGTGAGCCTGTATTGGCTTGCATTGATGCACGCGTTCGCGTGAGATGCCGGCGGCCCGGCCGGGGTGCCTGTTTGGAGTTGCCTCCGCTTGCCCATGCCCGACCTTTCCCTGTCACTTCGCTCTTGTCGCCCGTTCCTCGGGCTCGCCTTGTGCTGTCTCGCGCTCGTGGGCCCGCGTGCCGCCGCGCAGGACGCCTCCGCTCCGTCACAGCTGTCCGATGGTTCTCACCTGGGGCTGGGCGTTCGGATGGCCTATGGCATCCCGAAGAAGAAGGTCTCCGAGGCCTCGGGGCTGGCCATGGGCCTCGAGGGTCTCATCGCGCCCCAGGTGGATGTCTCGTGGTTCTTCTCGTCCCACCTCTCCCTCGGCCTGTATGGCCAGTACGGGGTGGGGCGGTACTCGCGCTTCTGCTCGGAGGAGTCGTGTCGCGGCGGCGTGCTGCGCCTGGGCGTGGGCCTGCAGTACCAGTTCGCGCCGGAGAGTCCCTGGAGCCCCTGGCTGGGGGCGGGCGTGGGCTATCAGCGTCACATGCAGAATGAGCACCTCGCGTATGGGGACACTTCAACCGTCGAGTCGGGATTCGAGCTCATGCGGCTCGAGGCCGGCCTCGACTTCTCGTTCGCCGGCCGCTTCCTCGTGGGCCCCTACGTCACGGGCAGCATGTCCTCATACTTCTGGCGCTCCATGAAAACGGACGGCTACCCATCGTCATCGATGCCCGCCAACTCCGACCTGGAGTTCTGGGTGATGCCCGGCGTACGGCTCCAGGCGCGACTGTAGCGCTCGGGCGGCGGCTTCAGGCCCGGAGGGCTCGGGGGTGGGACGCGGGCACCTTCGATGACGACCTTGAGGCCGCGAGGCTCGTCGCGACGCTTCGTAGTCGATTCCGAAGTCGAGGAGCCTCGCCGGGCGCTCCTCGACGGATGTGCCGCTACGCCCCCGCGTCCAGAACGCGGCGGCGCTACGGTGTGAGCGTCGCGTTGAACGAGTAGTGGCCTGAGCCCTGCGTCACGCCGGTGGTGGGGAAGGTGACAGGCATCGCGCCGTACGTCCTGCTGACCCAACGCTCGGTCCCCGACCCGTTGATATAGGCAAGGACGGTGCTGCCGCTGTTCAACCCCACCACGAGCCAATAGGTACCCGCCGGGAGGGAGACCGGCGTGACGACGTTGACGGTGTTCCACCCGACCACGGGGACGAACGACGTTGTCGTCGCCTTGAGGCTGCCGGGCGCGCCACCCGCGAGGCTGTCATAGACGGCCAGGGTCAGGTTGCCAGTCGAGGTCCCCACGGCCTTGACGTTGATTCTCAAGGTCTGGAGCGTGGCCGTTTGTGTCAGCGCAACCTGGTTGCCGACCAGCAGATCCGCGAGGCCCGAGTCCGTGCCCGACAGGATGTTCGTCTCACCGATGGTGATTGACGAACTCGAGCTGGTCACGAACGAGTTCACCTGACCTGTGCCGGTGCCGTCGGTGCTGCTGGCGAGCGCGCAGAAGTAGTACGTGGTGCCAGACGTCAGGCCGGTGAGGGGCTGATTGAAGGTGACCGGGGTGCTTCCGCCGCCAAGGCTGACGCCGCCGCTGGTCGGGGCGCGGGTCCCGAAGGTGTCGTTGCAGCTTCCGGGATGGGTCGCGCTGTAGCGGAACCAGCCGGTGGTCGCGGCACCATTGGGGGTGCCCGCCCCGTTCAACGTGGTGCTGCTCGAAGTGACGCTGGTCGCATCCGAGGTGACGACGGTTGGAGCGGCTCCCGGGGCCGAAGTGGTGAACGACAGCACCGCGCTCGCGGGCGTCACTCCCACCGGATTGCTGGCGATGGCGCAGAAGTAGTACGTGGTGCTCGCCGCGAGCCCCGTCACCGGCTGGGTGTACGTGAGCGTCGAGCCGCCGCTGCCCAGGCTCACGCCACCGGTGGCGGGAGCGCGAGTTCCAAAGGTGTCGTCGCAGCTGCCGGGGTGGGTGGAGCTGTACCGGAACCAGCCCGTGCTCTGCGCTCCATGGGGGTTGGCCGAGCCGTTGAGCGAGGCGCCTGATGCGCCGACATTGCTGGCCGCCGAGGTGGTCGTGGTCGGCGCCACGGCGCCGCTGCATGGGGCATTGGTGTTGAGCGTGAGAACCCAGTCGTTGCAGGTGGTGGACTGCGGAGCCGCGTCGTCGCAGTTCGACTGGTGGCTCGTGGTCCACGGAGGCGTGGTGAAGTCCTGGGTCCCGGTGTTGGCGAAACTGGTGCCGACGGTCGTGTACGCACCGTTGGTGGGGTTGAACCATTTGACCGTGGAGGTGCCGCACAGCTTCGTCATGTCCACGCGGACGGTGCGGGACGACGGGATGTAGATGACCACCGCCGACCCGTTGGAGGTCCGCGCGGTCGTCGCGTAATAGTTGGTCCGGACGGCGTTGTTGCCATAGCAGCTGGTGCTGTTGCTCCCGCTGGTGCACATGCCCTGGGTCACGATGGTGCTCCCGTTGACCGGGTCACAAGGCCCTCGGTCGGGGACCAGGTCCCACCAGTTGAACCCACTGGGACCATCGAAGAAGGTCCGCAAGTGCTGCATGAAGAGGGCGCCTGGGTGCGTCGGGTTGTTGAGCAGGGACTTGTTGGGGAACGGCGCCCCCAGCTGCCACTCATGGGACGCCCCGTAGAGAGTGCCAACGGAGCCGGAGGTGATGGACCACCAGGCCACCTTCCGGGTGTCTCGCCCAGTCACGCCTTCGTCTTCATACTTGGGCTCCATCAGGAAGCTGGGCATGATCGCCGGCAGGGTTCGCCCATAGTCGACGTGCTGTTTGTAGTAGGCCGCGTTGTAGTTGTAGACGCCGCTGAGGGTGACAAGTCCTCCCCACACCGACCAGTCGCCATCAAGGGAGCTGGTCCCGGTGGTGGGGGCGAGCTGGAGCACGAAGAGCTTCGGCTTGACGTTGTCCGTGCTCTTGATGCCGCTCGCCACCGCGGCCATGCGCGCCTTGTCATTGACGTCGACATCGAAGTAGTCGCCGCCCATCCACCAGACGATGTTGTGGTGGTTCTTGTAGCGGTTGCCGAGATACTGGCCGTACTGGTTCGCCCGTGTCGTTCCATTCGCGACGAGGGTCTCGTGGAAGCCGACGGGCCCGTCGATGGGCGTCGTGAAGAGCACGATGTTGTTCTGGTTGGCGGCCGCCACCAGGGCATCGACCCGGGCGAAGTAGGCCTCGTTCGGCGTGCTCAAGTCCCAGCAAGGGCCATAGTCGCAAGTCTGGGTGAGCGTCCCGGTGAAGGGCTTGATGCCGTCCCAGGTGGAGGAGTCAGGTTTGGAGTAGTCCTGAATCAACCAGACATCCGCGGCGTTGACACCCTGGCTGGCCTTCGTGGCGAAGATGGTATTGAAGTCTGCGGGGTCGACTCCGGTGACGATGGATTGGGGATTGAATCCGTTCACGAGGAACGGGACGTTGTTCTGGTCGACCAGGTAGCGGTGGTTGGCGCTGACCTTCAGCGGGAAGGTGAAGGTCGGTCCGATGCTCTTCTGGCCCGTGGTGTCGAGCGCAACGGCGTCGCCTGAAGCTTCGACCTGCGCCGAACAGGCTGTCATCACCGAGCAGATGGCGCCGAGCAGGGCCATCCGTAGAAGGAGGGCAGGGCGGCCCGATTCAGAAACGCCAACGTCATTGGGACTGCATGTCCATGAGCTCATGAAACAACTCCGAGTAACCCAGCCAGCGAACCGGCTTCGCGGCTGGAATGAGGCACCCTGTCGTGCGCGAACCGGGAAGGAACCCCCGCGAAATCGCGGAGGGGCATCACGACTGGACGAGGGGTCGTCCAAGCCGTGGTGCTCATCGTGCGGTGAGTGCGGCCCACGCTCCTCTGGAGGTCGGCACGGAGGGAATCACCTGGCAGGCGTCGATGACCTTCCTGTCGAACCGCATTCGCGCAACACCTTCGTCGAGAGTGTGGGGGCTCTACGCATGAGGCCCGCCAGACTTTCCTGGAACTTTACGGGGTGTTTTTCAGCGGCGGGGCCCCCCGGACAAGTCCTGCGCGGTGACGCGCGACCGAGGGCCGCCCCATGCGTGGTGCCGTCCGGCAGTGGGCGCTTCATCCGATAGGCGATGCGGCCGTCCTCCGCTCGTGACAGCCGCTCCAGCGCACCGAGGGCCCGCGCTTCTCACAGGTGCCTGTTACTCCATCGAATCAGTGCCCTGGACCAGCGACGTCACATCGATCTCCGCCCCAACCACATACAAGGGCTCCGACGGAGTGAAACGCCACGTCAAGCACTGGCCGGCCAGATTTCTGCCGTAGACGGGGCCTTCGTGCTTGGGGCCTAGATGGAAGGCACGATTCTTTCCAGGAAAGCCCTGCGATTCGTCAATGTAGACGGCGTAAGCGCCGACGGTGCAGGACTCAGGGTAGACATGGGACACCGGTGTCGTGCATGCGGCATCCGCGAAATATCCGGGCTCAAGGTTGATCAAGTGTTGGCTTGGATAGCAGCGAAGCGTGCCCGCGGGGTCCGACCTGAACGTACACCGCGTCTCCAATTGCGTATCGACAATCTGGGTGGGCACCTTCACGGCCCCTCCCAGCTCCACGCCGCGCACGGTGAGTCGGCCATGGGTCTTGAGGTCGACCTCCTTCGCCTCGACCCAATTCCTGGCGGGAAGCTCCGCGCCAGCCCGGTAGTAGCGGACGTACCGTGGCTGAGGCGGCCGAGGCTGGCACCCGGGGTTGTTTTCACCGAGGGAACCATAGACCTGGCTGACTTCCTCGCCGACAGCCACGACATGCAGACCCGAAGGGCACGTCTCTTCCGGATTGGCATACACAGCGAAGCGCGGCGCGGTGCAGAAGAGGTAGGAGGTCGTCGCGAATGCAGGTTCGGTGCACGCCGGGTCTACCGAGGCGGAGGCGCTCGCGCCTGTCGACTCACCCGACGGCAAGCAGCGAAGTGTCCCGTCACGCGCCAACCGAACGGTGCATTCCGTATCGCGGGTGGTGTCTTGGAGCGACTGGAAGCTCTCCGAGCCATCCTCGCCCTTGATGGTGTAGGCCTTGATGCCCCTGCCGCTCTGCTTCTCCTGAAGGACGCCACGAACGAGGTAGTCGCTGGCGGCCACCTCGGGTCCCACCCGGTAGAGGTAGGCGGCGTATCTCACTTCCCGAACGCAATCTCCGTTGTAGTCCCGCTGGAAGTAGCTCTCACTCCAGGCCTCCCCCACGGTGTGGAAGCGTTGAAGCCCATCACAGGTGCCATCCGTCCTCGAGATGAGGGTGTTGAGGCCCGGTGGGCTGGAGAAGTAGGCGAGGGGGATGGAGCAGTTGGCGTCGGTGTAGCCCTGGAGGCGGCTGTCCTCGGCGTCCGTGATGTTGCCCGTGTCGGAGGCTACGCAGTAGTAGGCCCCATCGGGCGCCGCTTTCTGCCAGGTACAGGGCGTCTGGAACTGGCTGTCATAGAGCTGCTTGAACCAGCGCAAGCCATCGCTCGTGGAGAGGACCCTGGCCTTGAGCCGTGAGCCGTCCACGTGGCGCTCGATGGGCTCCGTCGCCACGGGCGCCGTCGTATCACCGCAGCCCGCTCCCCAGAGTGCGGCCAGGACCAGCCCGGTATAGATGCGCCCCATGATGTTCTCCTCGAATGAGTCGATACAGGGCGTGGCATGACGGCCGCGCCCAGCCAGCGCTCGAGCCGGCATCCGTCCTTTATCGTGCCGAGGAGAGGTGATGGCAACCCGCCGGGCGTGATGGCCAACCAACAGGGGCCTCTTCTTGACTTCCGTGCGGAAGGCAACGGCCTCCCCGAGCCTGAAGTCGGCATCCCTCAATTCATCGATTCAGTCCCCTCGACGAGCGAGGTCGCCTCGATTTCCGCCCCAACCTCATACACGGACGCGGGCGTCGGCCCCTCCAGCTCCGCGCACCTTCCCGCTTGGGCACCGTCCGCCTGGACGACATAGACGGGGCCTTCGTGCTGGGGGCCCAGATGGAAGGCGCGGTACCGCAGCCAAGGGCCCTGGGCGAAGTCCACGAAGACGGCGTACCCGCCGACAGTGCAGGGCGCGGGGAAGACAGGGGACACCCGCGTCGTGCATGCGGCATCCGCGAAGTATCCGAGCTTGAGGTCGATGCCGTGGCCCGCGGGGAAGCAGCGTTCCGTGCCCGAGGGGTCTGGATTGAAGAAGCACTCCGTCCCCAACTGTGTGTCGAAGAGCTTGGCGGGAACCTTCACCGCCCCTGCCACCTCCGCGCCGCGCACGATGAGTCGGCCATGCACCTTGAGGTCGACCTCCTTCGCCTCGGGCCAGCTCGTGGCGGGAAGCTCCGCGCCCGCCAGGTAGTAGCGGCCCTCCCGTGACCCAGGTGTGAGCGGCCGGCACGTGGGGTCGACTGCACTGGCGGGCGCGTAGACCTGGGTGACTTCCTCTCCAACCGCGATGACCTTCAAGTTCGGAGAGCACGCATCGTCCCCGTCGCTCATCAGCGAGAATCGAGGCGGGGTGCAGGCGCGGGGGGTGAACGTCGTGAGCGCGGGCTCTGTGCATGTCGGGTCCACCGAGACGGAGGCGAGCCAGCCCCTGGGTTCGCTGCTCGGAAGGCATCGAAGCTTCCCGTCACGCGCCCGGTTGACGACGCAGTTTGTGTCGTGGGTGATGTCCTGGAGCGTCTCGAAGGTCTCCGACCCATCCTCGCCCGCGATGACGTAGGCCTTGATGCCCCCGCCACTCTGTTTCTCCCGCAGGGTCCCTCGAACGAAGTGGTCGCCGGTCACCAGCTCGGGGCCTATCCGGTAGTGGGTGGAGTGGCCCAGCGGTTCCCGGACGCAGTCCCCGTCCTGGTTCCGGCGGTAGAAGGCCCCCGTCCAGGGCTCCCCCACGGAGTGGAAGCGTTGCAGCCCTTCGCAGGGGTCATCTGACCTCCTGATGAAGGTGTTCGGCCCCGGCGTCTGGAAGAGGTCGGCGAGCGGGTCGGTGCACTCGGCGTCGGTGTATTCATCGTCGTGGCTGAAATGCGAGCCACCCCGGGACACCAGGCCCACGCCGTCGTCCACACAGTAGTAGGCACCATCGGGCGCGGCCTTCTGCCAGAAACACGTTGCCTGTCGCTGGCTGTCGTAGACCCGTTGGAACCAGCGCAGGCCATCGCTCGTGGAGATGACCTGGGCCTTGAGCCGTGAGCCGTCCACGTGGCGCTCGATGGGCTCCGTCGCCACGGGCTCCGTCGTATCGCCGCAGCCCGCTCCCCAGAGTGCGGACAGGACCAGCCCGGTATAGATGCGCCCCATGATGTTCCCCTCGTATGAGTCGATACGGGGCGCGGTATGCCGGCAGCGCCCGGCCAGCGATCGGGCTGGCCTCGTCTCCCTATCGTGATTCGAAGAGGTTGATGTCACTGGGATGTAACCGCGCCACCGTCGCCCGCATGTCCCTGCTCGATTCACGAGCGCATCCATGCGCTCTGCGCGGAGGGAGACGCACTCGCGGAGGAGGGGGACCCGAGGCGGCGCTGCGGTCCTTCAAGACCAAGTTCCAACTGCTCCCCGAGCCGTGGCTGGACCAAGAGGCCACCACGTGGGTCTGCACGGCCATCGGTGACATGTTCTTCCAACTGGGAGATTTCGCGCGGGCACGGACCGCGCTCCTGGATGCGGTCCGGGCGCCCGAGGGTCTGCTTCCTCAAGGTGCTGCTGCGTCCACCCCAGGGTGCCTGACGCCCAAGGGTGGACTGTCGCGGGATGCCCGGTGGTGCGCCATCACCGGCCCAGGGTGATGACAACGTCGGCCGAGAAGGTCCTCGCCCTCATCCCGACCCTTCGGTCGCCAAACAGGCAAGTTTCCTTGCAGTGGTCGAAAGCCCTCCCGTCGCCAGGGATACACGCGGTGAGCGCGTCCCCGCCCCAGCCTGCTCCATCATCGGCCTCGGCCATGAAGTAGACCCACGATTCCTGCGTCGTGAGGACATGGACCTCCTGATTCAGGCCGATTCCCCACCACCCGCGTGTCAGGTGCCCCCCCAGCGAGCCCCCACAGTTGGCGGCGGCGGGGAACGCGATGCAAATCCAGAGGAATGAACCGTAGGTGTTGCGAAAACGTACCTGCCGGTTGCTTGCCTTGGTTTCGCCATCCAACGAGACAACCCGCGGCTGGGTCATCAAGTCTGGGCTCGCCGGAGGAACGCCCTGGATGATGCCTGGAGGTTCGTACACGGTGTTGAACGGATTGAGATCAATCCGTGGGCGCGTCTGATAGCCGCGTCCGGGCGAAGGGGGGACGCCGTAGGGCCCGGTTGGGGCCGGGAGGTCACTCCCCTCGGCGCCCCATGCATTGGACGGCCGCACGGGGAGAATCCCGCTGGCGCCCATGCCCAACACCGCGCCCGCGCGAAGAAAGCTCCGCCTGTTCATCGAAGGCCTGTTTGATTGATGCATACGAGTCCTCTCGGGCTCGAAGAGGCCTTGTCGGAAACGGGGGCCGCCTCGAGCCTGAATCGACTTCATGCAAAGCAGCCTGCCCTTGCATGCCGTTCCGACCGCCGTCATGCAATCGGTTTGCATCTTAATGAGTGGCACGTCCGGGCCCTGGGCATTCCCATGGCGTCTGTTTGGAACCCGACAGCCGTGCCCCTCCGAGGCAGTGATTGTGCCAACAGGGGGGCTGGTCTTGATTCAAGAGCGTGCGGAGTCGCCCTTGGCGGCTCCGTGCCTCAAGCGGCGGCGCGGAGCTGCTCCACGTAGGCCTGGGCGGCGGAGGCCTCCACGCCATGCAGTCGCGCCATGTCGCGCGCGATGGCGGAGGGGTCATCTCCCATGCGCAGCTGCATGCGGATGTTGTGCTCGAAGGGCTGGAGGATTCGCAGCGCGTCCGCGCCACGGGCTTCCTTGACGACGGGCGCCGCGCGCCGGCGCGAGCGCCCCATCTCCGCGCGGGCCTGCACGTAGGTGACGATGTTGGACAGCAGGTAGTACCAGGTCACGAAGAAGGAAATCGTGCCCCACCAGCCCAGGGTGACGTTGCGCAGCGTGTGGTGCCAGAACGCCTTGCCCAGACACGCCCGGCACAGGTCGGCGGCCGTCGTATGGGAGCGACGCGCGAACAACATGCCTACGTTGTGGTGCAGCTCAACAAAGACCGTCGTCTCGGACCGGGAGCAGTGGTCGCATCGCATGGCGGCGCACCCTAACGGGTTCCTCGCCCGCGTTCGAGTACTCGGATTCAAGCCCGAAAAGCCGGGCGATCCGCGCAACTCCAATGGACATGGGAGAACACCGGGAACATGGGGCCGCGGATGCCCTGGCGGCCCCGGGTCCTCCTCGAGTCCCGCGCGTCACCCCGAACCACGGTGGCGTGTGAGCGTCACCCGCGTCGGTGGACCCCCCGAGCGCTTTCCACGCGGCCCTCCCAAACCTCAGGCGCTGCCGAACACTGTCTGTATAAACGACACCGCGCGGCTCTCCACCTCACAGCAGGCCGCGCAGTCATCTCACGAATGCTCTGTCTCATCCGCGTGGACAGGTTCCGCTTCGAGGCATGTCTGGGTGACGTTGTAAGATTCCGCCGCGCTGTCGGTTACCTGCCATCTTGTCAGACAGGAATGCCAGCATTGAGCCCACTTGCCTTCCTTGAAGAGAGGCATGGGGGTGCGGAATGCGTGCTGTCCGCTGGATACTGTGCGCCGTTCTCTTCGTCACGGGATGCGCTGGCGTTGAACCCTCGACGCGCAGGCGCACTTTCCAGCAGCGTTCCGCACTCCTCGGGGAAGGGGAAACGGAGGCTCGGCATTCCCGAGGACAGAGGAGCGATGCGTTCGATGCGTTGCTTCGCGACGCGGGGCTGGAGGACCGAGACGAGCGTCCCGTGGCAGGCAGTTCGCTCACGCCGACACATGCAGCGCGGCTGCTGGAGGCGCTGACGGGCAAGGACGTGACGCTGGGGCAGTTTCCGGCCCGAGTCGCGGTGGGCTTCATGCTGCGTGAGGTGCTGGACGCGGGCGAGGTGTCGCGCGCCGAGTTGGTGCGGCGAGCCGAGCGCTTCAATCATCTGGCAGTGCTCCGGCCTGACGGGTGCCTGGCCTGGGTGCGCAGTGGCCTGACGCAGCAGCGAGTGGCTCCAGTGGAGTGGAAAGATGGAACCTTCCGCGCGCACGGCTTCGAGCTGGGTCGCTTCTACAATGGGCGCACGGGCGTCTTCCGTTTGCTGGACGACGAGCTGAGGGAGGTCAACGGCTTCGCAATCGCGGATGTCCACGACGATGCCGACGTCATCAGCCGCACGCTGGATGGGGCCGAAGAGGCATTCGTCGGGCTGGCTCTGGCGGTGGGGCAGTTCTTCTCGATGTCGCCCGCTGACAACCTCGCGGCGCTCCGACAGATGCCTGTTGCCGTGGCTGCGCTGCTGGCTTCGTCGCCTGAGTACCTGGAACGCTTCCAGTCCATGACGCGCGGCGAGCAGATTCAGGCCGTCTCCAAGCTGGTGACGAACATCATCGCCACGTGGGGCACGGTGTCTGCCACAACGCGCGCGTTTCAAGGTGCGGCGCTCGCTATGGCGGAAGTGCCGGTTCTGTCGCTCTCGGCCCAGGGCGCGCTCGCGATGGAACGTGTTGTGGTGCCGGTGGGACACGCGGCGGCGGTGCTGAGTGGCGGGCCGGGAGCGGCTATCATCCTCCAGCGAGCGGGCGAAGGGGGCAGTTCAGGTTCGACATCGCCCACTGGCGGGAAAGCTTACTCGTCGTTCAAGTCCTTCAAGCGGGCGATGGGACCAGCGGGACCAGGGAAGGAGTGGCATCACATCGTCGAGCAGACGGATGGCAACGTGGCGCGGTTCGGCCCGAAGTCGATCCACAACACGGAGAACATCGTCGCGCTTGACAAGGATCTTCACACCAAGGTCAGCGCGTTCTATTCGTCGATTCGGTATCGAGTGACTGGGTCTAGGACGATGACTGTACGAGACTGGTTGCGTAGTCAGTCGTTCGAGGCTCAAAGGGATTTCGGGTTGCGGGCTCTCGACAACGTCCGGAAAGGCGCTTGGTGATGGACGAGCTTGGAAAACTGGTTGGGGAGTTTGCGCACCACACTGTCGCGCAGACCGAGGCGGTCATGCGTGGAGACGCGAGAACCGGGAACAAGCATGCGGACAAATCTCTCGCGGCGTTTGATCGTCTCAGGGCACACGGCGACGCGGGCCGCGATGCACTGGCAACGCTCTTCGCTGATCCACGGATGGACGTGAGAACCGCTGCTGCTGCTCTCCTGCTCCGCCACAAGACGGCGGAAGCCAAGGCCATTCTCGAAGAGGCTGCAATGGGCGAGGGGCTCATTCCATTTGAGGCACAGGAAGCCCTCAAGCGGTGGGAGGAAGGAACCTGGGCACTGGACCCAGAATAGCATCAGCAGCGTGGCACCCGGCGCATGTGGCGCTCGCTGAGCGGTACGAGAGCTTGCTGGACCGAGCTGGACAATTGAAGCCGTTTCAGCCCCGACCGTAGAAGAGTGGGGGACCCGAGTCGCCCTCCCTCCGGCTCCACAACGCGGGCGGGTTCGAGCGCTAGAAGGGGACATGCCCATTGCCCCCATAGAGCCCCTTCCTGGGGGAATCTGGCGGGACGGGACGGGGCGGGATGGCGGAGGTCCAAAGTCCCAGGAAAATCGCGAGGCAAGGCGACCCTGCCTGGATATGGGCGACAAGCCCGCCCAAGCCCCCAGCTCAGTTCATCCACTCCGTCGAAACCATCAGCTCCGCGCGCCGGTTCTCCTCCAGCTCCGTCGTCGACAGCGGCCGGTCCTCTCCAAATGACAGCGTCGACAACCGCGCAGGCTCCACACCCAGTCGCCGCAGGTAATCCCTCACCACGGAAGCACGGCGCTGGCCGAGGGCCAGGTTGTACTCCGTCGTCCCCAGCTCACAGGTGTGCCCGGTGATGTTCACCCGTGCCTGGGGCCTCTTGCGCAGCGCGTCCGCGAGCTGCGTCAACGTGTCACGGAACTCGGGACGCAGCGTCGTCGAGTCGAGCTCGAAATAGACAGGCTCCAGGGCCAGGGGGAGCAGGTCCGTGTCTGAGGGCTCGGTCATGGTACCTCTGGCTATTTGCCTTCCGACCGCTCCCGACGGTGGATGGTGGAGACATCAATCCCGAGCAGCTCCGCCGCTCGCGTCTTGTTCCCGCCGCACCGCGCGACGGCCCAGGCGATGTACTCGCTTTCCAGCCGGCGCAGGGGAATGACTTCCCGTTGCGCCTCCAACAATGGGTGTTCCTCCGCGCCGCCCTCGCTGACGTGGGGACGGAGCTGCTCCAGGTCCACCGTGTCCCGGGTCCCCAGCACCACCAGCCGCTCCACCAGATTCTCAAGCTCTCGCACATTCCCGGGCCAGCGCTGCGCACACAGCGCCGACACCGCCTCCTGCGCGAAGCGCTGTACCGGAGACCTTGGATTCCGCGCCCGAGCCTGCTCGAGGAAGTGCTCGGCCAGCGCCGGAATGTCCTCGGGTCGCTCCCGCAGCGGCGGCGCCTGCAACGTCACGACATTCAGCCGATAGAACAGGTCCGCCCGGAAGCGGCCCTCCTTCACCCGGGCCTCCAGGTCCTGGTGCGTCGCGGCCACCACCCGCACATCCACCATCCGCGAGCCGTCCGCCCCCACCGCCCGCACCTCGCCCTCCGCCAGCACTCGCAACAGCCGCGCTTGCAGCTCCGGCGCCATGTCCCCGATTTCATCCAGGAACAGCGTGCCCCCATCCGCCTCCACGAAGAGACCGCGCCTCGCGCTCGTCGCTCCGGAGAACGCCCCCTTCACATGGCCGAACAGCTCGCTCTCCAGCAGCGAGTGGGGCAGGGCGGTGCAATTGACGGCGACGAAGGGCCCCGCGCGACGCGTGCCCTCGAAGTGAAGGGCCCGGGCAATCAACTCCTTGCCACTGCCACTCTCACCCCGCACCAGCACCGGCGCGCTGGACCAGGCCACGCGCTCCACCAGCGCATACAGCGCCCGCATCGCCGCGCTGCGCCCCACCATCGCTCCCAGCCGGCCCCGGTCCTCCGCCTGCTGCTTCAGTGTGCGGTGCTCGGAGCGCACCCGCCGTTCCTCCAGCGCGCGGCCCACGTACAGCCGCACCTCATCCAGCCGGAAGGGCTTGGCGAAGTAGTGCCACGCCCCTCGCTTCATCGCCTCCACGGCGTTCTCCACGCCGCCGAAGGCCGTCATCATCAGCACCGGCAGGTCCGGGTCCAGCTTGCGCGCCGTCTCCAGCACGTCGAAGCCATCCACGTCCTGCATGCGCAAATCACAGATGACGGCGTCGTACACTCCGGCGCGAAGCTGCGCGATGGCATCCGCGCCTCCCGAGGCCACATCCACCGCGTAACCCGCATCGGACAAGGGCTCGCGCAGCATCTGTCCCATCTCGACGTGGTCATCGACGACGAGAACCCGGGCTCTAACCGACATGTTGCTCCTCTCGCGCGGGGGCCGCGGCGGGCCATTGCAGCATCACACGCGTCCCCTGACCGGGTGCACTGTCCAGCTCGATGCGCCCGCCATGGTTCCGGACAATGTGCGCCACCATGGTCAGCCCCAGGCCCGTGCCCAGTCCGCGCTTCTTGGTGGTGAAGAATGGATCAAACACTTGATGCAGATGCCTCGCGGCGATGCCGCACCCGTCGTCCTCCACGGTGATGCGCACCCGACCCCAGGCCCCCGACGCATCCGCCTCGCCCGGCGTCGCCGTCAGTCGCACCCGTCCCCCCGGCTCACACGCATCACACGCGTTGAGCAGCAGGTTGACGAGCACCTGCTGGAGCTGGTCCGAGTCCGCCGCCAACGCGGGCAACGGCTGCGACACGTCCATGCTCAGCACCACGCGCCGCCGCTCCGTCTCGACGCGCAGCAGCTCCTGCACGCTCTTCACCACGGACGGCAGCGTCACCGCCCGCGACTCGGCGGGCTGCAGCCGCGAGAAGTCCAGCAACTGCCGGATGGTGCGGCTCACCCTGTCTATCTGCTCGACGATGGTCCCCAGCCCCGCGGACTGCGGGTGCTCGGGGCCCAGCTTGTCCTGCACGTATTCGGCGCGGCCCCGGATGACACCCAGCGGGGTGCCAATCTCATGCGCGATTCCCGCCGCCAGCACGCCCACCGTCGCCAGCTTCTCCGCGCGCAGCAACTGCCCCTCCAGCGCGCGCAGGTTGCTCAGGTCCTCCAGCACCAACAGCGTGCGGACGTCGGGCTGGTGCGGCTCCAGGGGCACCGCGTGGACGTTGTACTGTCCTTCCTCCGCGAACAGCCGCAGCGGCTCGCCGTGCAGACTGCGCACGCGGTTGTCGCCGCCCGCAGCGTTCACCAGCTCCTCCAGCCGCTGGATGACGGGCGCGTGGGCCTGCGGAAACGCCGCCGCCAGCGTCGAGCCCACCACATCCGGCGGCATCTTCGTGCTCAGCGCGCGATTCGCGGAGGTGATGCGTCCCGTCGTCGACAGGGCCAGCACGCCCGTGGGGATGTGGTCGAGAATCTTCTGTGTCTTGTCGTGCAGGTGGGCCAGTCGACTCGCGTGGCGCAGGCTCTCCTGGAGGGCCACGGCGCGGCTGCGCGCCAGCACCACATACACACCGAACGCGATGAGGAAGGACGAGAACAGGAACGCCGCGAAGGACAACCGCAGCACCAGGCTTCGCTCATGGGAGCGCAGCCCTCGCGTGGAGGACAGTGTCGCCAGCGGCCACAGCGCGCCGTTCTTGATGCGCACCGGCACGAAGCTCGCCACCACCTCCGCGTCTCCCAATCCCAACCCCACCGCCTCCGTCCGCTCAATCACCAGCGAACCCGCTTCACCCGCGAGCATGCGCCGTGACAGCGCCGCGAGCCCCGGAGTGCCACGGACATCCGTGGCGAGCCCCTGATAGCGAGCCGCCAGCGTCGGCGCGCTCAGCGCGGTGGGCGCTCCATGCGCGCCGAGCAACAAGAGATGCGTGTCGCTCTCCGCGGTGAGCAGCTTCAGCGGCGCGAACAGCGGCTCGGCGTCCACCAGCACCACCACCGCGCCTCCGCCCCCGGGAGCATCCTCGGGCAGCGAGGTGGCGAAGGCCCGCAGCCACCCTGTCGAATCCCCAGACAGCGGAGGCGAGGACGCGATGTGACCCGAAGCTCCCTCCAGCACGCTCCTCGCGGTGCGGGCCAGCTCCTCCGCCGGGTATTGCTTCGCGAGCGACGCGCCCGTGCGCTTGTCCAAAAGCCGCAGTCGCTCCTTCCCATCCGGCCCGAAGACGACGATGGCCTTGTATTGCCCCACGGCCTCCAACAGCGCGCGCAGCTCGCGACGGTGCTCTTCGGCCGTGCCCGGCTGGGACAGCAACTCACCGGTGAAGCGCAGGTCCTCGCCCACGTCCTCCAGCGCCTCGGACACCCCTCGCGCGGCCTCCTGGAGCTGGGCCTGTCGCTCGCGGGCGAACTGGTCCACCAGCGCCTGCCTGTCCCGCTGGATGAAATACACGGCGCCGCCGATGACGCCGGTGAGCGCCGTGCACAGCAGCAAGACTGGCAGGAGGGAGGAGCGCATGAGGGCAGATACCAACATCCCGGCGCGAGGGGGTGGGGGAAGCCCGTCAGGTGGCTCCCTCCCCGGGAACTGGCTCGTCGCGTCGGAGGCCCACTCGGGGGGCTGGCGGGGCCTCAGGGCCTCGAGGCCTGCCGGTTGAGCTTCTGCGACACCTCGCGGACCTTGCCCTGGATGTGGCGCAGGTTCGTCGGACCCATCCGCAACAGGTGCTTCTGCGCGGGCGTGAGCGCCTCCAGCGCCGGGTCCGCGTAGACGTACAGCGCGCCTTTCGCCACCACCTCCACGTCCCCGTCGAGCACCGGCACCGCAAGCACCTGCTCAAAGGCCCGTCGGAGCGTCGCCTCGAGGGAGCTGCCCGGCGGCGCGCTCTCCTGGTGGAGCCGCTCGGCCAGCCGGTGCACCTCGCGCCAGGTGTCCACCAGCACCGTGGAGTCGAGGCTGCCCACCACCCGGCCCAGCGTGTCGTACCGGGTGTAGCCCTTCTTTCCGACGAGCGTCCGGCCCTCGCGGGTGCTGCTCACCTGGAAGTCCCCGGACGGCGCCAGGAAGGCGACCACGGCCCGAGGACTCTCTCCGCTGGCCATGTTGGACACCACGGCGACGAAGCGGCGCAGGAGGTCCGCCTCCCGCAGCCAGGCGCCGAACTGCGACATCGACGAGGCTCCCGAGAGTCGCGAGCGCAGGAGCGCGTCGACCTCCGCCGTGGGCGGCAGGGGCGCATCCGGAGCCCGGTCCACCACCGAGGGCACCACGGGCGCCTGGGCGACGACGACGGTCGGCGTGTCGGGCGCTCCATGGAGCAGGCCGTGCCAGACCCCGGCTCCCGCGAGCACCGCCGCGACCAGAATCACCAGCCCCCAACCCCAGAGCGCGCCCCGTTCGAGCTTCACCATCGCACCGCCGTCGTTGTCCATGTGTCCTCCGCGACCGGACCCAGGGATTGCAGCGGTGATGCCAGCGGGAAGGGGACAGGGTGGGCGGCGAGGCTTCACTCGGGAGCGTGTGCTCCCGGAGCCGTCAGCGCGCCCGCTCGCAAGCCACGCGAGCATGGCGTTCCGCGCGCCACCCTGGCGGATTGCACCGGGGGCGCGCGGGACTCACTCAGGCTCGGGGCCGAGGCGCGCCCGCGGAACCGGCCGCCGGGGGCGGCATGGCCGACTCGGCCGTGACTTCCGCCCAACGGATGTGGAACGTCGCCGACGTCCCGTCGAACTCCTCGGGTAGCACCACCACCCGGAAGCCCCCACACAGCTCCACCGCCCGAGCCAGCAGCCCCGCGGAGAACGTGGGGACGTCCGCCAGCACATCGTTCATCCGCAGCTCCACGAAGGTGGGGCTGCGCTCAACGATTTCGACCACACTGAAGTTATTGCCGGCGCGAAAGCCCATCCCCGCGCGCAGCAGCATCCGCCGGGGGCCTGCCAGCCGGACGACGCCCAGGAGCGCGCGGCCAAAGAAGGTCCCGAAGTAGGCGTCCATGAACCGCTCGCCCAGCGAGTAGTACGCGGCTTCAGCGGGAACTCCGCCGTAGACGTGCCCAGCGGCGATGCGGAGGAACTCCTTCCACTGCTCCAGCGAATACGTCCGCCCAAGCTTCTGGTCGAGGTCCAGGCCCGCACGGCGCAGGTGCTCCCGACACGCTGGCGTGAGGCGGTTCTCGAGGGCGCGCACGAAGAGCGCTTCCACGGTTTGCGTGAAAATCAGCTTCTCGGAAGAAGTCATAGGGTCGCACCCTACACCGGTCGGCCCGTCGGATGCTCGCCCACAGGTGAATTGACGTTCAGTGTCCCTGTCGGCGAGCGACAGCCGGCCTGCTCCGTCATGAAAAGCGCTGGATTCCCATGGGGTTAGCGCTCATCACGCGGTGCGGCGGCGGCGCGGGAGACCATGCCGCGCAGCCACCGGTGGGCGGGTTCGTCGTCGAAACGCTCGTGCCAGACCTGGAGGACGTCGAACGGTCGCAGGGAGACGGGCGGAGGAAGGATGCGCAGGGGGCAGAGGTCGAGGAAGAGCTCGGCCAGTCGGCGGGGGGCGGTGAGGACGTGGTTGGAGCGGACCATGGAGATGGCGGCGGTGAGGAAGTAGGGAATCCGCAGGCCGATGCGTCGACTGCGGCCCAGGCGCTCCAGCGCGACGTCCACGGCGCCCGCCCCCTCGCCCCGGGGGCTGACGAGGACATGGGGCAGGCGCAGGTACGTCTCCAGGTCCAGCTCCTCCTTCACCAGGGAGTTGTCGCGACGGACGACGCACACGAAGTCCTCGGTAAAGAGCTTCTGCTGGCGCAGCGCGGGGGCGGGGTCCGGGTAGGCGCCGATGACCAGGTCCACCTCGCCGCTCTCCAACTGGGCCTCCACCTGGGAGACGACGAGGGGGCGGATGGTGAGGTCCACGCGGGGGGCCTCGTCGTCGAACATCTCCAGCAGCGGGGGCAGCAGGGCGGCGGCGAAGTAGTCACCCGAGGCGATGGTGAAGCGCCGCGCAGACGTGCGGGCCTCGAAGACGGACTCGTTGCGCAGCGCTCGTTGGACCTCCAGCAGTCCCCGGTGGAGTGGGGCGGCGAGCTGTTCGGCGCGCGGGGTCCGAATCATCCCTCCCCGGCCCCGGATGAGGAGGGCGTCTCCGAACTGCTCCCGGAGCTGCCGCAGGGCGTGGCTCATGGCGGACTGGGTGATGCCCACGCGCGTGGCTGCCCGGGTGACGTTGCCTTCCGTGAGCAGCGCATCGAGGGCCACGACGAGGTTGAGGTTGACGCCGGACAGGTCCAGTCCCGTGTTCGACGGCTGGCTCGGCGCGGGGGCGACGCGAGGTTTGCGTCGGGTGGGGACGCGGCTCTTTCCCCGGGCAACATGCGACTTGCTCATGTGCCAATGAATAACATGCGATGGCCTCATGATAGAGGGAGGAACACTCTGGAGCCATCTCGAAGTCACCGGAGGCGTCCATGAGCATCGTCATCAACACCCCGAATGGAAACATTGGCCGGAACCTCGCCCTGCGGCTGCTGGAGGCGGGGCAGTCCCTCACCCTCATCAGCCGGAGCGCGGAGAAGGTGGCGGACCTGGTGAAGCGTGGCGCGAAGGTGGTGGAGGGGTCCTCGGACGACGCGGCCGTGTTGGACAAGGCCTTCGCCGGAGCCTCGGCGGTCTTCTGGCTGACGCCGCCCGCAATGCGCCCGGACTTCGTCGAATGGACCCAGGCCATGGGGCGACTGGCGGCGCAGAAGGCGAAGCAGCATGGCGTGAAGCGCGTGGTGGTGCTGTCCAGCGTCGGCGCGCAGTCGGGTCCAGGGACGGGGCCGGTGGGCGTGCTTCGCGAGGTGGAGGAGGCCTTCAAGGCCGCCGTCGCCGACGTCACCATCCTCCGCCCGGGCTACTTCATGGAGAACCTGCTGCGCGACCTGCCGTCGCTCGTGAACGCGAGCACCCTCTTCCTGACCATCCCTCCCGAGCGCCGCGCCCCCTTCGTCGCGACGGTGGACATCGCGCACAAGGCGGCGGACGTGCTGCTCGACGCGGGCTGGAAGGGGCACCGGTACATCGGCGTTCACGGGCCCCAGGACCTCACGTACACGGAGGTGGTGGGCATCCTCTCGCGAGAGCTCGGCCAGCCCGTGCGCTACGTGCAGGTCTCCTTCGACGACGCGCGCAAGGCGATGCTGGGCATGGGCCTGCCCGGGTTCATGGTCGACCTCTTCGTGCAGATGTACGAGGCCATCCCCGAGGGGCGGATGGACGCGGCCGAGCCCCGGTCGGCGGAGACCACCACGTCCACGACGCTGGCGCAGTGGGCGCGAGAGGTCCTCAAGCCCGCGGTGGCGCAGGCTCGCGCTTCCGCGGCGTAGCGCGCGGTGGGCCTGTCCCTGTGTGGCTTCACACTTCTTCATGAGCGCGTCATCTCTGTTCATCCCGGTGGGCTGGGCTGGCGCGAGAATGGCGCCCGTCAATCAAGCGTGACGGGTGTCACCGAACGTGGAGCGAGAAGCATGGCGTCGGGGCAGGCAATCATCGGCGGGCTGCTGGGGCGGTTCCTGTTCAAGGAAGCGCGAGTGGGACAGGTGCGGGACGTGTCGCCGCACTTCCGCTGGATGGAGTGGGTGGGCGAGGGGCTGTGTGACGTCGAGTGGAGCCCGGGGGACAAGGTGCAGGTCTTCCTTCCCGACGTGGGCATGCGGACGTACACGCCGCTGGGCTGGGACTCGACGCTGGGGTCCACGCGCTTCCTCGTCTACATGCACGGCGACAGCCCCGGCGCGCGATGGGGCCGCGACCTCAAGGTGGGAGACCGCTGCCAGTTCTTCGGGCCGAGAGGCTCCCTCGCGCTCCAGTCGCTCCCCGGGCCCGTGGTCCTCTTCGGGGACGAGACGTCGTTCGCCGTCGCGCACACGCTGAAGAACCTGAAGGCGGGCTCGGCGGACGTCGAGCACGTGTTCGAGGTCTCCTCGCGAGGAGAGTCGGAGGGGGTGCTGGGGGAGCTGGGCCTCGCGGGCGCCTCGGTGGTGGAGAAGCGGTCGGACGAAGCGCATCTCGCGGACGTGGAAGCCCGGCTGCGGGCGGCGCTGGAGCGACGGCGTGGCGCGCACCTGGTCCTGACGGGGCGGGCGCACGCCATCCAGGCCGTGAGGGCCCGGCTCCGTTCGAGCGGTATCGCGCACGCGGGGCAGAAGGTGAAGGCGTACTGGGCCGAGGGGAAGAGCGGTCTCGACTGAGCGATAGAGCCGGGCGGATGACGGCTGCCGCACGGTTGTCGAGTGAAGCGCTTGCGTGCGCGCCCGCACCGCTTCAAACACGATGCCCTCATGGACGAGCGCGCGACTGGCCCCCGGAAGTCGGACCCTTCCTACAACGTGCTGCACCAGCAGGGCACGCGGCAGCCGTTGGATGTCATCTTCAAGCCGCGCAGCGTGGCGGTGGTGGGGGCCAGTGAGCGTCCGGGCAGCGTGGGGCGCACCGTCCTCTGGAATCTCATCAGCAATCCCTTCGGCGGCACCGTCTATCCCATCAATCCGAAGCGCCCCAACGTGCTGGGCATTCGCGCGTGGCCGTCGCTGCGCGCGTTGCCGGAGCCGGTGGACCTGGCCGTCGTCGTCACGCCCGCGCCCGCCGTGCCCGATGTCATCCGCGAGTGCGCGGAGCTGGGCGTCCAGGGCGCCATCATCATCTCCGCCGGCTTCAAGGAGACGGGCGAGGCGGGCGCGCGGCTGGAGCGGGAAATCCTCCAGATTGCCCAGGCGGCGCGGATGCGCATCATCGGCCCCAACTGTCTGGGAGTGATGCGTCCGCCCACGGGCTTCAACGCGACATTCGCCGGGTCGATGGCGCGCCCGGGCAACGTGGCCTTCATCAGCCAGAGTGGCGCGCTGCTCACCGCCATCCTCGACTGGAGCCTGCGCGAGTCGGTGGGCTTCAGCGCCTTCGTCTCCGTGGGCTCCATGCTGGATGTGGGCTGGGGCGACCTCATCGACTACCTGGCCGATGACCCGATGACGCGCTCCATCCTCATCTACATGGAGTCCATCGGGGATGCGCGAGCCTTCCTCTCCGCCGCGCGCGAGGTGGCGCTCACCAAGCCCATCATCGTCATCAAGGCGGGGCGCACCGCGCAGGCCGCACAGGCCGCCGCGTCCCACACGGGTACTCTGACGGGCAGCGACGAGGTGCTCACCGCCGCGTTCCGTCGCACCGGTGTGCTGCGCGTGGAGTCCATCTCCGACCTCTTCTACATGGCGGAGACGCTGGCGAAGCAGCCGCGCCCGGCGGGTCGTCGCCTCACCGTCCTCACCAACGCGGGCGGGCCCGGCGTGCTCGCCACGGACGCGCTGGTGTCGGGGGGCGGCGAGCTGGCGGTGCTAGGCGACGAGACGCGGAAGGCGCTGGACGGCTTTCTGCCGCCCCAGTGGAGCCACGGCAATCCGGTGGACGTGCTGGGCGACGCGGACCCGGAGCGTTACGCGAAGGCCCTGGAGGTCGCGGGGAAGGACCCGAACAGTGACGGGCTGCTGGTCATCCTCACGCCGCAGGACATGACGGAGCCCACGCAGACGGCGGACCGGCTCAAGCCCTACGCGAAGCTCTCCGGCAAGCCGGTGCTGGCGAGCTGGATGGGCGGCTCGGAGGTCGTCGCGGGCGAGCGCATCCTCAACGACGCGGGCATTCCCACGTTCGGCTATCCCGACACGGCCGCGCGCATCTTCAATTACATGTGGCGCTACTCGTACAACCTCGCGGGCCTGTACGAGACGCCGACGCTGGCCGAGGAGCCCACGGGCGGGAGGGACGCGGCGCGGCGACTGGTGGACGCCGCGCGCGCGCAAGGGCGCACGCTCCTGACGGAGCACGAGTCCAAGCAGTTGTTGGCCGCCTATGGCATCCCCACCGTGGAGACGCGGCTCGCCACCACGGAGGAGGGCGCGGTGGCCCAGGCGCAGGCGCTCGGATATCCCGTGGTCCTCAAGCTCCACTCCTTCACGGTGACGCACAAGACGGACGTGGGCGGCGTGCGGCTCGACCTTCCGGACGCGGAGGCGGTGCGCGCCGCGTTCCGAGGCATCCGCGAGCGACTGGTGGAACTGGGGCAGGGGGAGGCCTTCGACGGCGTCACCGTCCAGCCCATGGTGAAGCTGGGTGGCTACGAGCTCATCGTGGGCAGCAGCCTGGACCCGCAGTTCGGTCCGGTGCTGCTCTTCGGCGCGGGCGGGACGCTGGTGGAGGTGTTCAAGGACCGGGCGCTGGGGCTGCCTCCGCTGAACACGACGCTGGCGCGGCGGATGATGGAGCAGACGCGCATCCTCCAGGCGCTGCGCGGGGTGCGCGGGGCGAAGCCGGTGGACCTGCCGGCGCTGGAGCGGCTGCTCGTGCGCTTCGGTCAGCTCGTCGTCGAGCAGCGCCTGGTGAAGGAGGTGGACATCAACCCCCTGTTGGCCTCATCGGAGCGACTGCTCGCGCTGGACGCGCGCGTGGTGCTGCACCCGCCCGACGTGACGGAAGCGGAGCTGCCCAGCCTCGCCATCGAGCCCTATCCGCAGCAGTACGTGTCTCCGTTCAAGATGAAGAGCGGAGAGGAGCTGCTGCTACGGCCCATCCGTCCGGAGGACGAGCCGAAGATGGAGCGCTTCCACCGGACGCTCTCCGAGCAGACGGTGTTCCTGCGCTACGCGGGGCTGATGCAATTGAGCACGCGCGTGGCGCACGAGCGGCTGGCGCGCATCTGCTTCAACGACTACGCGCGGGAGATGGCGCTGGTGGCCGAGCGGCGCAGCGGAGAGATTCTGGGGGTGGGGCGGCTGACGCGGCTGAGGGGGACTCGGGACGCGGAGTTCGCCATCCTCATCAGCGACGAGGTGCAGCACCAGGGCCTGGGCTCGGAGATGCTGCGGCGACTGGTGGAGGTGGGCCGCGCGTGGGGCATGCAGCGCATCGTCGCGGACATCCTCGCGGGCAATCGCGCCATGCAGAACGTCAGCAAGCGACTGGGGTTCTCCATCCTCCCCCACGAGGAGCTGGCCCCGGACATGGTCAAAGCGGTGAAGGTGCTCTGAGTCACATCCGGGGCCGCCAGGTGGCTACTTCGCTTCGAGGTTCAGCTCGAGGTCGAACGCCACGTCGCTCGACTCCGCGTTGGCCTGCTTCACCATCACCGCGATGATGTTCTCCCCCACGACGAAGGCGGAGCCATCGAAGCTGGCCGTGCTGATGACGGCGTCCTTCAACACGCCGCTGGCGAAGGTGCCATGGCCGAGGCCGTTGTCGGCGTACCGCGAGTAGACGAGCTTCCCGTTCACCCAGATGGCCACGCCGTCGTCATGCAGGACGCGGAGGTTGGCGGTGCGAATGGCCTCGCCGAGCGTGAGCTTCTTGCGGAAGTAGACGCTCGGTTGGAGGGGCGTCGTCTTGGTGATCACGGTGTGTTCATCCCCGTCGCCGTAGCCGAGCTTCGCGGGGCCCGAGCGCCACGCGCCGTCGTCGAAGTTGAGCGACGTCCACTGCGTGCCCGGGTTCACGTTGCGGTCATCGAAATTCCAGTACTCGCCGAAGGCGATGGCCTGGAACTGGGGCGTCCGGGAGATGGTGAAGGGCAGGTCCGTGCGATCATCGATGTCCGGCCGCGAGTCGTCCGAGATTCGCAGCACGCCCTTGGCCGTCTCGGTGCCCGGCACCGACCACTCATAGAAGCCGATGTTGGGGACACCCTGGTCGACCGTGGTCCAGTGGGCCCCGTCGTCGGGCG
This sequence comes from Myxococcus sp. CA040A, assembly GCF_013336725.1. Lineage (NCBI taxonomy): Bacteria > Pseudomonadati > Myxococcota > Myxococcia > Myxococcales > Myxococcaceae > Myxococcus > Myxococcus sp. CA040A. The sequence continues at coordinate 305,016 of NZ_JABUMR010000002.1, forward strand.
AGAACTGCACCCGCACCTTGTCGACACCCGCGCCGTGGGTCATCCACTGGAGCATCTGGACGTTGCCCGGGCGCAGCGTCTCGCCGCCGTTGGGGCTCTCCATGATGAGGGCATCGTGCTGCATGCCGTCGGTGGCCACCTTCAGCTCCAGGTCGAAGGACAAATCACTGGAGGTGGCGTTCGCCTGCTTCACCATGACGGCCAGCGTGTTCTCTCCCATCACGAAGCGAGCGCCGGGGACGGTCGTCTGGCTCAGGCTGTTGTCGGAGCTGGTGCCGGAGGCGTAGGCGCCGTGCGCCGTGGAGCCGATGTACTTGGAGAACACCTGGGTGCCATTGAGGAACACCGCCACGCCGTCGTCGTGAATCACCTGGAGCGTGGCCTGCTCCACCATGCCGTGGACGGTGAACTTGCGGCGGAAGTAGACGGTGGGCTGCGCCGGCGTCGTCTTCGTCAGCGCCGTCTCCTCGTCCGTCTCGCCATAGCCGAGCTGGGCCGGGCCCTTCTTCCAGGACGCATCGCTGAAGCCAGAAGACGTCCAGGCGGAGCCCGGGTCGACGTTGCGGTCGTCGTACTTCCACTCGGAGCCGAAGGCCACCGCGGTGTAGCCGGTGTTGGGAGGTGGGTCGGTGGGGGGCGGCGTCGTGCCTCCTCCGCCAATGCGGATGATCTTCGCGACCGACGGCACCTTCTTCGAGTTGAGCAGGAACAGCATGTAGTGGCCGGGCGGCGCCACGTTCGGGTTGGGCGGCGCGACGACGTTGAGTCCCCCTCCGCTGGCGGTGAAGCGCAGCTTCATGAAGCGCTGGTTCTCGTCGAAGGCGTGGGTGACGGAGCCCAGGCGAACCCACGACGCCATGGTGATGCTGGCCGCCTCGGGGGTGTTGACGCGGAAGGTCTCTCCGTAGGCGATGGACGCGGGCGCGGAGGCGATGGTGGGGCGCGGGCCATTGAAGAGGTACGGAGGGGAGAAGACCTGCATCGTCTTGACGTTGCGGCTTCCCGCGGAGAGCACGCGCCCGTCCGGCAACAGCAGGGTGGTGGAGTGGTAGCCGCGATAGGCCGACGCGGGCGCGAGCACCGACCACTGCTCGGTGACGGGGTTCCACAGCTCCGTCTCCAGGCGGGGGTACTTGGGGTTGTCGGTGCCGGGGCCGCTGTGGCCGCCGGTGATGAGCACCGTGCCGTCCGGGAGCACGGTGCTGTTGTGCTGGCGGCGCACGTAGCGCATGGGCGGCACCGTGCGCCAGGCGGGCTTCGTGGCGTTGAGGTCCAGAATCTCCACGTTGTTGGTGGGGGGATTGTCGCCACCGGTGACCAGCACCTTGCCGTCCTCATACATCACCGCGCTGCCCGCGTTGCGGCTGTGGGCGTAGCTGGTGCGAGGCCCGGAGGTCCAGGAGCCGGTGCCGTCCGTGTCGAGGAAGCGCGCGGGCTTCCAGTACCCCGCCATGAGCGTCTTTCCCGTGTTCGTCACGAACATCCACGGGTAGTACATGAGGTCCAGGCTCGCGCCCGTCAGGTTGCGCCAGGAGTTCTTCGACGTCTGCCAGACTTGAGGAATCAGGTTCTTGGTCCTGTCCTCCTTCGCGCCGCCAATCACCAGCATGTCCCCGTTGGCGAGCGTGGTGACGGTGGGGTACCAGCGGCCGGCGTTCATGTTCGGCAGCCGCGTCCAGGTGAGCTTGAAGGGGTCGAAGGTGGCGGCGTAGGGCAGGCCGGAGTCATTGTCGATGTGGCCCCCCGCCACGAACAGCCGACCGTCCGGCATGAAGGCGTGGCCCGCGCAGAAGATGTTGAAGCCCGCCTTGGGCAGCGTGGTGAGGACGTTGGTCTGCGGGTCCCAGAGCGTGGGGGTGTCGCCGTCTCCGAATTCGGAGAAGAACATCACCTTGCCCGTGGGCAGCAGGTGGGTGTGGACCGCCGAGTACGGCCATTTCTGGACGGCGGTCCATTGTCCCACGGAGGCGGGTTGTGCCTGGGCGACCGATAACGAGGCCCAGGCAGCGAGAAAGGCAAGACGCCACGGATGGAACATCAGGCTGCCCCTTTGTTGGTCGAAAGGTCGCGCAACGGTAGGCACGGGCCCTGCGAGCCACATCGTTCCGGCGTGCGTGGACAATGACGCGGGGTGGACCGAATCCCGGCGCCCGCGTCCGGGTCAGGACCGTTCGTGGGACACGGGTGTCTGATTTCCCAGCGGACTCGAAACGGTGGCTGCTCTAGAGTCCGCCGGGTGATGGACACCCCTGAGTCCCAAGCGCCGCTCGCCGCCCTGCTTCCCAAGAAGGGCGAGCCCCCGCTCGACGCCGACAGCATCCTGGACCGCTTCGTCGGCTACGTCTCCACGAACGGCCTCAGCCTCTACCCGGCCCAGGAGGAAGCCATCCTGGAGCTGCTGGCGGGCAAGCACCTGTTCCTCAAGACACCCACCGGCTCCGGCAAGTCCCTGGTGGCCACCGCCTTGCACTTCAAGGCCATGGCCGAGGGCAAGGTCTCCTTCTACACCTGCCCCATCAAGGCGCTGGTGAACGAGAAGTTCTTCGCGCTCTGTGATGCCTTCGGCGCGGAGAACGTGGGCATGCTCACCGGCGACGCGAGCATCAACCGCGACGCGCCCATCATCTGCTGCACCGCCGAAATCCTCTCCAACCTGGCGCTGCGCGACGCGGGCGCCCGGGTGGACTACGTGGTGATGGACGAGTTCCACTACTACTCGGACAGAGACCGTGGCGTGGCGTGGCAGATTCCGCTCATCGCGCTGCCCCAGGCGACGTTCCTCCTGATGTCGGCCACGCTGGGGCCCACGCACATCATCGAAGAGAGCCTCCAGAAGCTCACCGGCCGGGAGGTCGCCACCGTGCGCAGCACCCAGCGCCCGGTGCCGCTGGACTTCGACTACCGCGAGTCCGCGCTGCACGAGACGATTGAGGACCTCATCGCGCGCAAGAAGTACCCCATCTACCTGGTGAACTTCACGCAGCGCGCCGCCGCCGAGCAGGCGCAGAACCTCATGAGCGTGGACTTCTCCACCAAGGAGGAGAAGGAGGCCATCCGCCTCGCGCTGATGGACGCGCCCTTCGACACGCCGTACGGCAAGGACTTCCAGCGCTATCTGCGCCACGGCATCGGCATGCACCACGCGGGCCTGTTGCCCAAGTACCGCCTGCTGGTGGAGAAGCTGGCCCAGGGCGGCCACCTCAAGGTCATCAGCGGCACGGACACCCTGGGCGTGGGCGTGAACATCCCCATCCGCACGGTGCTCTTCACGCAGCTCTTCAAGTTCAACGGCGAGAAGCTCACCACGCTGAGCGTGCGCGACTTCCTGCAGATTTCAGGTCGCGCGGGTCGCAAGGGGTTCGACAACGAGGGCAGCGTCGTCGCCCAGGCGCCCGAGTATGTCGTCGAGAACGTCAAGCAGGCCGCCAAGGAAGCCGCGGGCAAGAAGAAGACGCCCAAGGCGAAGCCGCCGCAGAAGAACTTCGTTCAGTACGACAAGAGCACCTTCGAGCGGCTCCAGACGGGCATGCCCGAGCCGCTGGAGTCCCGCTTCGCCGTGTCCCACGGCATGATTCTCAACCTGCTCCAGAGCGACCACATCCGGGGCACCGGGGGCTACCACCGGTTGGTGCAGCTCATCCAGCGCTGCCATGACTCGGACTTCCTGAAGCGGCGGCACTTGAGGGAGGCGGCGCGGGACTTCCGCACGCTGCGCGGCGCGGGAATCGTGGAGGTGATGCGTGGCGAGGGCGGCTCGGGGGCCACGGTGAAGGTGGCGCAGGAGCTCCAGTACGACTTCAGCCTCAACCACACGCTGTCGTTGTACCTGCTGGAGACGCTGGAGCTGTTGGACCCCACCACGGAGACGTACGCGCTGGACGTGGTGACGCTGGTGGAGTCCATCCTGGAGAACCCGGAGGTGGTGCTCTACGCGCAGTTGCACCAGCTCAAGGGCGAGAAGATTCAAGAGATGAAGGCGCGCGGCGTCGAATACGACGACCGCATGGAGGAACTGGAGAAGCTGGAGTGGCCGAAGCCGAACCGCGAGTTCATCTACGGCACCTTCAACGCCTTCGCGCGCAAGCATCCGTGGGTGGGCGAGGAGAACATCCGGCCCAAGGCCGTGGTGCGCGACATGTTCGAGCGCTTCATGTCCTTCCACGACTACGTGCGCGAGTACGGGCTGCAGCGCAGCGAAGGCGTGCTGCTGCGCTACGTCAGCGACGTGTACAAGACGCTGTCGCAGACGGTGCCGGAGCGCTTCCGCACGGAGGAGGTGGAGGACATCATCGACCACCTGCGGGCCACCATTCGTCAGGTGGACTCCAGCCTCGTGGACGAGTGGGAGCGGATGAAGAACCCGGGCGCCGTCGTCGAGGCGAAGCCGGCCGTGGAGCTCAAGCCGAAGGAGCTCACCGAGGACCCTCGCGCCTTCGCGGCCCGCGTGCGCGAGGAGCTGCACCGGCTGCTGCGCGCGCTGGGGCAGAAGCGCTACTCGGATGCGCTGTCGCTCCTGGACAACGCCCTGGGCGAGTGGACCGCGCCGAAGCTGGAGCAGGCCATGGTGCCGTACCACGAGGAGCACAAAATCGTGGTGCTCACGCCTCAGGCTCGCAAGCCGGCCAACACGTTCCTCAAGGAGTCGGGACAGCGGCTCTGGGAGGTCCAGCAGCGCATCATGGACCCCGAGGGCCATGGCGACTGGATGATCGACTGCGAGATTGACCTGCGGGACAGGCGGCTGGACGAAGGCCCCATCCTCATCCTGCGCCGCATCGGTCCGTGAGGTTCAGCTCTCGGAGGCGGGCGTCGTCAGCTCGCCTCCGGCCAGCGGGGCTTCTTCTTCGCCCAGGGTGGACTCCTTGACGTCGAAGTCGCCCTTGCCGTCGGAGATGAGGACCATCCGCCAGTCGTGGGTGGAGAGGATGACGTGCTCGGCGTCGCACTGGACGTCGACCGCCACGTCCTCGACGGTCCACGAGCCGACCCACACCGTCATCTTGTCGATGCACTCGGTGTCGCCGCACTCCTCGGTGGAGGCGACCCACAGGCGGCCCTCTGGCGCGGCGATGCAGGACACGGGCTCCGCGTGGCGCAGGCGGGGAGGGGCCATCTCGTCGGGTGCGCCCTCGAAGAGGTCCTCGCGCTCCGGCATCCCCGCGTCGAAGAGGAGGGGAGTCGTGGCTGTCTGCTCGGGGGGCTGAGCGAGCGTCGTCGGCTTCGCCAGGGCCCCGGGCGCGGCCAAAAAGCCGCACATCGCCGCCACCTTCCAACACCGTGTCATCCACATGACCTTGTGCTCCTGAGCGGCGCTGTCGGCCGCGTCTCGTGCACAGGGGTTGTGCAAGGCGTGGACCGGGCTTGAGTGCGGGCGCGGAGACACAGCGGTGAGCCTGGAGCACGTCGGCCTTCAGCGTGCCGCCTGCTGGCGTGCCGGGTCTTGAACGCGGCGCCTGCCGACGCCAGGGGCCGGCGGCTGTTCAGCGGTTCGGCACGCGTCGACCTTGGAGGTGCTGCCCGCCGGATACGCGGCGTTGGCGTCCCTCCTGTTTCGATTGTTTAGCATTACTTAAAAGTCAGTCGCAATTTCGCGGATAACCGAGCGGGTCCCGGTCCCCTACCTTGGGTCGAGAACTCGAAGCCGAAGGAGTCCGCCATGAGCAGCCAGGAAGCATCCCCGTCGTCCAAGGTCTGGTTCGTTACAGGAGCGTCGTCTGGGTTGGGGCGCGCGCTCGTCGAGGAGGTGCTGCGTCGCGGAGACCGCGTGGTCGCCACCGCGCGACGGCCCCAGGTCCTCGCGGAGCTAGCGGGAAGTGTGGAGGGGCGCCTGCATCTCATCGAGCTGGATGTGACGCGTCCCGCGCGGGTGCGTGAGGCCGTCGCGGAAGCCCTCTTGCGCTTCGGGCGAATCGACGTCCTGGTCAACAACGCCGGCTTCAGCATCCTGGGCGCGGTCGAGGAGACGGACGACGAGGCCCTGCGCGCGACGATGGAGTTGATGTTCTTCGCAGCCATCACCACCTCCCGCGAGGTCCTGCCTCACATGCGGGCGCGTGGGAGTGGCACCATCGTCCAGGTCTCCAGTGTCGCGGGCATCTCCACCGCGCCCGGCTTCGGTGCCTATTGCGCGGCGAAGCATGCGCTGGAGGGGCTGTCGGAGAGCCTCGCGCAGGAGGTGAGGCCGCATGGGATTCGGGTGCTGGTGGTGGAGCCGGGGAGCTTCCGGACCTCGCTCTTTGGCTCGGCGTTCCGGCACTTGCCCGCCATGGGGGCATATGGCGCGACGGTGGGGAAGATGCGCGCCTGGGTGACCCAGATGGATGGAAAGCAGGCCGGAGACCCGGCGAAGGCCGCCGCTGCTCTCGCCGACGTCGTCGCTCGGCCGAGCGATGAGCTGCCGTTCCGGCTGCCTCTCGGTGGAGACGCGGTCGAACAGATTCGCGCCAAGCTCGCGTTCATCGCGACCGACGTCGACCGCACGGAGGACATCGCCCGCGCGACAGCGTTCGACGTGAAGTCCTGAACGTCAGGGCGTCTGACGAGAAGTGGAGCAACGCCGGACATTGCCCGCGCGAACCCAGGCGGAAGCGGTTACGGTCCACGGCATATGGCTCGTATGCGCGCCGTGGATCAGCCGCTCCGTCGTGATGTCCGCCTGCTGGGGCGGCTGTTGGGAGAAGTGCTCGTCGAGCAGGAAGGGCAGGAGCTATTCGACCTGGAGGAAGAGGTGCGCCGGCTGGCCATCCAGCGGCGGCGTGGCCCGGTGCCGGGGCGACGTGCCTCCGCGGCCGAGCTGGCGGACATCCTGAAACGTCTGCCCCTGGAACAGGCCGAGCCCGTGCTTCGCGCGTTCTCGGTCTACTTCCAGCTCGTGAATCTGGCCGAGCAGCACCACCGCATCCGCCGCGCCCGCGCCCATGCTGGCGCCGAGTCCCCCAGTCCCCAGCGAGGCTCGCTGGAGGCGACGCTGCTGTCTCTCAAGGATGCGGGCATTTCCGCCTCACGCGTGCGTGAAGCGCTCCGACAGATGAAGGTGACGCTGACGCTCACCGCGCATCCCACGCAGGCCGTGCGCCGCACGCTGCTGGAGAAGCTCTACCGGATGGCGGGACTGCTGGAGGAGCGGGACCGTTGCGAGCTGACCCCTCGCGAGAGCGCCGACAACGTGGAGTCGCTCCGCGAGGAGATCACCACGCTGTGGCAGACGGACGAGCTGCGCCGCGAGCGGCCCACCGTGGGCGACGAGGTGAAGAACATCCTCTGGTACGTGGAGGAGGTGCTCGCCGAGCAGCTCTCGGAGCTGCCCGAGGTGCTGGAGTGGGCCTTCGAGCGCGCGTACGGCGAGCCGCTCGGGCAGGTGGACACTCCGGTGCGCGTCCACTCGTGGGTGGGCGGCGACATGGATGGCAACCCGCTCGTCACGCCCGAGGTCTTCGGCGACACGCTGCGCGCCCACCGTGCCCGCGGGCTGCGTCTCTTGATGCAGGGCCTGGAGCGCCTGGGCGGAATGCTCTCCCAGTCGGACCGACACGCGAAGCCATCACAGGAACTGATCGCCTCGCTGGAGCGCGATGCGGCGCAGCTTCCCGAGGCCGAGCAGCGCCTGGGGCCTCGCACCGTGGGCGAGCCCTGGCGTCGCAAGCTGCGCTTCATGGAGGAGCGGCTGCATCAGGCGCTGCGCCACGTGCTGGCCCAGCGCACCGGCGACGCGGGGCCGATGCCCGAGAGCGCGTACCGGACGCCGGAGTCGCTGCTCGCCGATTTGGACCTGCTGGCGCGCTCACTGGTGGAGGCGAAGGCCGGCAACGCGGGGCTCCGACAGGTGCGACGCATGCGCGAGCGGGTGTGCGCGCTGGGCCTGTCCCTGGCCGAACTGGAGGCCCGTGTTCCGGCCGAGGACGCCGTGAGCGCGGCGGCCTCGCTGGAGCCAGGTGGTCCCGCGCCGTCAGAAGGTGGAAAGCGCCTGCTCGCGGTGCTGGAGAAGCTGCGCGAGGCCCAGGCCGAGGCCGGAGAGCCCGCCTGCCGCACCCTCATCCTCAGCATGGCCAGCACCGCCGAGGACGTGCTCGCGGCCTTCCGCTGCATCAAACACGCGGGCCTGTGGGACGCGCGGCGGGGCTGCGCCACCGTGGACGTGGTGCCCCTGTTCGAGCAGCTGGGCGCGCTGGACTCCGGACCCGACGTGCTGCGCACGCTCTTCGCGCATCCCGAATACCGCAAGCACGTCGACGCGCGGGGCGCGCAAGAGGTCATGGTCGGCTACAGCGACTCGGGCAAGGAGGTGGGGTTGCTGGCCGCCAGCGCCGCGCTCTACCGCGCGCAGGTGGCGCTCACCGAGGCGGCGCGCGAGGCGGGGGTCCCGCTGCGGCTGTTCCATGGGCGAGGTGAGTCGGTGGCTCGCGGTGGCGGCCCGGCGCAGGAGGCCATCCTCGCGCTGCCTCCTGGCGCGGTGGCGGGGGGCTACAAGGCCACGGAGCAGGGCGAGGCGCTGGACCACAAGTACGCGCGCCCGGAGCTCGCGCGCCGCACGCTGGAGCTCATCGTCGGAGGCGTGTTGCCACACCTGCTGGATGCGCAGCCGCGCCCGTCGCCGGAAGACGAGAAGGAGTTTCGCGCCGCGTTCGACACGCTGGCCGAGACGGGCCGCGAGGCGTACCGCGCCCTGGTGTGGGACGACCCCCGGTTCCTGGAGCTCTTCACCGCCGCGACGCCGGTGGAGGAGATCTCCGCGTTGCCCATCGGCTCGCGCCCCAGCAAGCGCAAGGCGGGAGGACTGGAGACGCTGCGCGCGATTCCGTGGGTGTTCGCCTGGACGCAGAACCGGGCCATCATCCCCGGCTGGTACGGCGTGGGCTCCGCGCTGGAGGCGTTCGCGAAGGAGCCCGGTGGACCCGCGCTGCTCAAGCGCATGTACCGCCAGTGGCCCTTCTTCAAGGCCGTCATCGACAACGTCACCATGGTGCTGGCCAAGTCGGACATGGCCATCGCGGGCCGGTACGCGGCGCTCGCCCCCTCGTCCACGCGTCCGCTGTGGCGCCTGATTCAGCAGGAGCATCGGCGCACGCGTCGACAGGTGAAGCGGCTGACGGGGGAGGCCCGGCTCTTGGACCACAACCCCCAGCTCCAGCGCGCCATCTCCCTGCGCAACCCGTACGTGGACCCGATGTCCTTCCTCCAGGTGGAGTTGATGCGCCGCAAGCGTGAGAGCGCGTGTGACTGCGACAGGCCCCTGTTGCTCTCGCTCAACGGTATCGCGGCCGGCATGCGCAACACGGGTTAGTCTTTCCGGGAGGAGGCGTCGGATGGCCAGGGACACATTCACGGTGGAGGACGTCAACCCGAAGCACGGCTTCGCGCGGCTGCGTCCGGACTCGGGCGAGGGGCTCTTCAACGCGCCGCTCTATCCGGAGCCGGAGTCCGGCGCGCCGCCCTTCCAGCTTCGCAAGGGAGACCGGGTGACGGGGCTGCGCCGGGGCCAGGCCGTGGCCGACGTGGCCTGGGTGTCGCGCGCGGAGCCTCCCTACGAGCTGGTGGAGCGCATGGGCGAGCTGCTCGCGAAGCTGGAGCCGTGGGAGCTGAAGGTGCCTGCCACGGCCATGGAGCTCGCGGAGCATCACTGGCGCGACAGCCGCGAGGACCCCCTGCGCCAGGAGCTGTTGTCCCAGCTCCCGACGTTCTTCGACTTCGAGCTGTCGCATCCGTTCAAGGACGGCGCGCTGCTGGAGCGACTGGAGGCGGCCATGCAGCCCTACCTCCCGGGCTTCGCCGTGAAGCCGCTGCAAGGGCGCAACGCCTTCGTCGTGGACCCGGGCGCCGTCGAGGTCGAGGTCGGCGAGGGTGATTGGGATGCGCCCGCGAAGACCTTCACGCCCTTGCTGCTGCGCGTGAATGCACAGTTGGAGGCCGCGGGCGCGCCGGTGCGCTGGGTGCCCGCGGAGAACGACTGGCTCCTGCTGCCGCCAGGGCTGGCGGAGCTGCTCGTCCTGCACGGCGTGCTCGGTCCTCGCTGAGCCGCCGCCGCGACGCGCGCGGCTACAACTGGCCGCGCTCGCGCAGGGTGCGCACCACCTCGGTCGCCATCACCCGGTGGCCATCGGTGCTCGGGTGGATGCCGTCCACGCCCAGCCCTTCCAGGTAGAGGTGCACGTTGCCCGTGCGCCGCATCACCGACTCCAGGTCGATGACCTCCGCGCCCGTGCCTCCGGCGCGCAGCCACGCGTTGAAGCTGAGCCGCTGCGACTTCACGTACTCATAGGCGCCGTAGTTCGTCTTCTCCTTCGGCAGCAGCGTGCTCACCCAGACGTGGCAGAAGGGCTCCAGCCGCTGCACCAGCAGGAGCATCCGCGTCTCCATCTGCTCCTCCGCGCCCGCGTCGCCCAGGTCATTGGTGCCCAGGAGCACCAGGCAGTCGGTGATGCCCTTCACCGCGAGCACCTCGTCGTCGAGCAGCATCAGCGCGTCGTAGAAGCCCTGGCCGCTGACGCCCGCGTTGACCACGGGCACACCCAGCTGCGACTCCACCAGCGCGGGCCACGCGTTGCGCGTGTCGTTGCGCAGGTCGACGTAGCCCTCGGTGATGCTGTCGCCCATCGCCAGGAAGGCCCGGCCGGTGGGGCCTTCCACGTCCACCGTCGCCACGCCCACGGAGCGCTCGAAGGCCTCGCCACCGAGCGCCTCTGACGCCTGGGAGTGCGTGCCGACCCTCGCGAAGCTGCCGGGAAACGCGTTGATGGCGCTGGCCGCCAGCGCGCCGCGAACCTCGAAGGTGATGGCCAGGTCGTCGCGGAACGTCACCGGAAAGGTGAGCGGGTCCGACGTCACCAGGGCGCGCGCGCCCGCGGCGAAGCCCGGCTTGCCCTCGAAGCTCAAGGCCACGGGCGTGGACACCAGCGAGCCGTCCGCGCCGGCCCGCGCCACGGTGGCGCGCTGGAGCGTGAGCGCCCCGTCACCCGCGCGGAACGTCACCTGGATTCGCTCTCCGGCCCGCGCCACCGGCACCCGCATGCGGAACGTGGTGACGCTGCTCACGGAGTAGGACCAGCGCAGGGCCTGATGGAAGCCGGGCTGGAAGCTCACGGCCGGCGGTGTCGGCTGCGCGGGTGGGGGCGCGGTTCGCACCTGCCCCTCGTCGTTCAGCACCAGCGGCGGTGCCACCTCCACGGACGCGTCCGGCGCATTCGAGGTTTCATCCTGCTCCTGAGAGGGCTCTTCCCACACGGGGTCTTCCGCGTTGCTGGGAGCGCACGCCCATTGCGCACCGCCCACACACGCCAGGACTCCGAGCCACGTCCGCCACATTCGCATCGTCGCTCCCTCCCGAGGACGCACGATGCTCACCGCTCATTCCCGCGACGACCACCCGACACACGCGCAAGGCCCGAGGCGCGCGGCGCACGCCTCCCTGGTCTCCGGGCGAGACGGAGCCGCGAGTGTCCCTCGCGTGCGCGTTCGCGGCCCTTGCGTGGCCTCGCGGCGTCCTCTCAGGGCGACGGAGTTACCCCGCGTGGGCACTCCGCTTCAGGGGATGCATGCGCCCACACCGGGATTGTCATTCAGTGGACGACACGTCCCGGCGGTACAGGCGGGCGTGCCCGAGGGCCGGCACAGCGGCCGGCAGTTGAGCCCTCGCCCCGTATTCACACACGCGCTGCCCGGCGCGCACTGGTTGCTGAAGTCGCACGTCTCGCCCGTGCCGCGCGTGCCGCTGCCCGCACAGACGGGGCCCGACGAGGCCGGATAGCAGCTCAGCGGCGCGGTGCAGCCCTGGGCGAAGGGGTCGCACGCCTGCGAGCGCGGCCCGCACAGCAGCGGCAGCTCCGACGTGCCCGCGAGCCGCAGCACCGTGTTGCACTCGCCCGCATCCCCGCACTGCGTCGTCGCGTGGCACAGCCGGCGACAGAAGAAGCCCGTGCCGCCGTCGTCCTGCCGCTCGTCCTTGCAGAACAGGCCCGCGGCGCACGTGTCGTATTCGACGCCGCCATCCGTGGGCGCCAGCGTGCACCGCGCGCCCTCCGCGCTCGCACCCGCCTCCACGCACCGCCGCTCCGTCGTCGCGCCCGCGCTCACGTATGTGCAGCGCTGACCCTGCGCACAGTTCTGCTGGACGACGTCGCACGCCGCCGCGAAGCACCGGCTGCCCGTCCTGCCGCTCCCCAGGTCCGCGAAGTGGCAGCTTTGGCCCGTTCCACAGCCTTCCTGCCTTGCGACGTTGCATGCGAAGTCAGGGCTCGGCCCGCCGTCTCCCGGATGCCCGCCGCCATCCGGGTCCCCCGGCACCCCGGAGTCTTCACCGTTGGGCGCGGGCTTGTTGTCATCGTCATCACATCCAGGCGCCAAGAGCGCCAGGAAGAGGGTCCCCGTCAACACCGCGAGCCACGCGCGCATCCCACGCTCCCGAATCGAAGTCAGCGGGGACTTACCTGATGGAGTTCATTCGTGGGGGCCCACTTGAATCGTGCCTGGAAAGCAGCGGACACTTGCCGGATGACCGATGCCCAAGGGGTGGCTCGGCGCGTCAGAATCCCTGAGGTTGGGATGGCAGCGGGTCGCCAGCAGTGGCCAGGGGGTAGCGGGTGCACATGACTAGCAAGGTGGCGGAAGCAGAGATGGCACCAGGAGATCCTTCCGCGTACGCGAACCGTCGCACCGATGAGCGCGTGGCGGCGAAGTTCGCGGTTCGTTTCGAGCACACGGAGGACGCCGCGCGAGCGCTGCGCGTGTTCTCCATCAACGTGTCGGCGGGCGGCCTGTGCCTGCGCACGCGCAAGGCCTACGACGTAGGTTCGCAGGTGCGGCTGTCCATGGACATCGCGGGCGAGGAGTTCCACCTCAATGGCATCATCGCGTGGGTGCGCGATGAGGAGGAGGCCATTGGCGTGCGCTTCACGGACGTGAGCGACGAGGACCGCGCGCGGCTCCACCGGGTGGTGGAGAGCTTCAAGAAGCGCTGACGCCCGGTGGAGACATGATGGAGCCGGCCCTAGTGGCGGCCCTCTGTCTCCACATGGCGGAACACGCCCGCATCGATTTCGGAGAAGCCGCACGCCGTATAGAAGTTGCGCGCCTCTGGGGTGATGGCCATGGGCGAGACGAGCTGGAGCTGACGGGCGCTGAGCACCTTGCAGCGCTCCAGGATCTGCTTGATGAGCGCGCGGCCCACGCCCCGACGCCGCCAGGTCTCCGTCACCACCAGCTCGTCGATGGTGGCCACGCGTCCGCGCAGCCGCAGCTGCGGCCGGTGCGAGAACGACAGCATGCCCACGGGTTTGTCCTGGGGGTCGCCCGCGACGAAGATTTCAATCTCCGGATGGCTCACCACCCAGTGCACGGTCTGCTGGTCCGTGCCCTGGGGATAGCCCAGCTCGCGAAGCAGCAAGGCCATTGCCTCCGCGTCGCCCCGACGGGCGCGGCGAATGCGAAAGGCGGGGGCATCTGTTCCCGCGGGGGTGACGGTCCGGACGATTGGCTGTGACAAGGCAGTTGGGAGTCTAACGAAAGGGCCGCCGCTCCTCCAAAGAGGAACGGCGGCCCGGAACTTTCCGTGGTGCGGGAACCACGGCGTACTTGTGGGTGCGACGCTTACGGCTGCTCGCCAGCGAGGGAGCGCAGGGCGTCGGTGATGTCGTTCTGCTGGGGCACGGAGGCCATCTCCAGCGTGTCGGCCAGGCCGATGCCGGGGACGAACTTGCCGGCCACGAGGCGGGGCGGAGCGAGCAGCGAGTAGAAGAGCTCCTCCACCGTGCGGCGCAGGAGGTGCTCACCGAAGTTCGTCACTTCGGTGTCCTCGTTGACGAACAGGACGCGGCCCGTCTTCTGGACGGAGGTCTTGATCATCTCCCAGTCGTAGGGCCACAGCGAGCGCAGGTCGATGACCTCCACGCTGATGCCCTCGTCGGCGAGCGTCGCCGCGGCGCGCGCGCACAGGGGCAGGGTGCGGCCGTAGCTGACGACGGTCAGCTGCGTGCCCTCGCGCAGGAGCTTGCCCTTGCCGATGGGAATGGCGAACGCCTCCAGCTCCGCGGGCCACTGGGGCTTCCACTGCGAGCGGTCACCCAGGGGCGCGTCGATCATCTTCGACAGCGCGCGGTCATCGTCCGGCTCGCCGGGGATGCGCTCGTCGCCCTTCACGCGCAGCAGCGCCTTGGGCTCCAGGAACATGACGGGGTTCTGTTCCTTGCACGCGGAGATGAGCAGCCCGTACGCGTCCAGCGGCGTGGAGGGCATGACCACCTTCCAGCCGGGGATGTGCGTCATCGTCGCGTCGAACGAGTGCGAGTGGTAGATGGACCCGCGGATGCCGCTGCCCACCGGGGTGCGCACCACCATGGGCAGGTTCCAGTCGCCGTTGCTCGCCCAGCAGGTGTTGCCCGCCAGCTTGAGCAGGTCGATGGTGTTGTAGACGTAGTCGCAGAACTGGATCTCCGCGACGGGCCGACCGCCACCCAGCGAGATTCCCATGGCCGCGCCGATGATGCCGCGCTCGTCCAGGGGCGAGTTCCACGCCGTCTTCAAGCCCTGCGTGCAGGTGAAGACGCCGCCGAGCGGAGCGCCGACGTCCTCTCCGAAGATGTCCGTCACACCGAGGTTCTCCTCGGCGTAGTGGAGGGCCATGCGAATGGCCTGTGCCATGTTGGCCATGGGTTACTTGTCCTCCGCGAAGATGTGCTTCCAGATGGTCTCCGGGGCCGGCAGCGGCTCGTCCCGGGCGATGCGGGCGGCGGCGGCCATGTCCTCGGTGTAGCGGTTGCGCAGCTCGTCCATCTGCTGGCGCGTCAGGACGCCGTCGGCCTCCAGCCGGGTCTCGAACTGCTTGAGGCAGTCGATCTCCTCGGACACGTAGTTGGCGCCGGACGCGGACGAGTGGCCGTACAGGCGCGACACGTTGGCCTCCAGGAGGAACGGCTTGCGCTCGGTGCGCACGTACTCCATCGCCTCCTTCAGCTCCGTGTACGCCTCCACCGGGTCATTGCCGTTGATGGTCTTGGAGCGGATGTTGAACGCCTTGCCGCGCTCGCTCACTCGCGTTTCGCCGTGCTGGCCCTCCGCCGAGGTGGAGATGCCCCACTTGTTGTTGGTGACGATGATGAGCACCGGCAGCGGGTTGGCGGGGCGGCTGCTCCAGATGAGGCAGGTGGCGAAATCGCCCTCGGCCGTGCCGGCGTCGCCGCCGGTGACGATGGTGATGGCGTCACCGCCCACGCGCTTCTGCATCATGGCCGTACCCGGTGCGATGGAGTACTGGACCTCGATGGGCGAGCTGACGGGGGCCACGTTGTACTTGCGCAGGGAGAAGTGGCCCGCGAAGTTGCGGCCGCCCGAGTACGGGTCCGACGCCGTGTTCTTCATCTGCCGCAGCGCGCCGATGGGCTCCTCGCCCAGGGCGAGCAGCGTGCCGGACTGGCGGTAGTGGGCGTGGAGGTAGTCGTACTCGGGGCCCTGGCCCTTCTTCATCAGCAGGCCGAGCGGGACGTTGAACGCCTCCTCACCGGGACCGCCAATCCAGAAGTAGCCGTGGCCCTGCTTGTACATCTGGATGAGGCGCTCCTCGAGGACGCGCGTTTTGACCATGAGGTCGTGGATACGAACCAGCAGCTCCCTGTCGAGCGGGAGCGGCGCGGACGATTCTTTGATGAGTCTGGGTCGAGACACGCGCGGGCTTCCTCTGGCTGGAGGGGACGCCCCTATAACCCGGATGCGCCCCCTTTTCTCAAGCGTGCAGATGGCCTCCTGTCGGCCCCCTGGTCAAAGGGTGCCCGGTGGCGCGGCGCGGCAATCAGCCTTGCTCATCCAACTTAGGAGTGGCGGCCCGTCGCAGGGCCGTGACGCGGTCCGTTAGCGCCCCGTCGGCGCCGGCTCGCACGGAGATGGCCTCCAGCGTCTCGTCGGACAGGGTCGCGGCCCGAGGCCCCGAGAGCAGCGCGGTCAGCTCCGGGGTGCGTCCGGCCTCCAGCAGCGCGAGGACCAGGGCATGTCCCGTGTGGGATGAGGGCGTCCGGGAGAAGGCCTCCTGGAGGGGCTTCACCGCCAGGGTCGCGAGGCCGCTGTCCAAAAGCAGCTGTCCCACCGCGGCCGGGTCGTGCGGGGCCTCCGGCCCGGTGTCCTCCAGCTCGGGACGTCGGGCGAGGACGGGGGCCTCGGCGGTGGTGGCCGTTTCGTTGGCGGCGGTGGGGGAGGGTGGGGCAGGGCTTCGACCCAGCAACTGGTCGAGGGTGACGGCGCCCACCGTCGACGCGCGTCGCGGGGCCACGCGGCGAGGGGGTGAAGCGGGCTGGAAGCGGACCTCGCGGGGGAGCTGTCGCAGTTGCTCCAGGTTCATCACCCCGAACATCAGGGCCATCACCCCGACCCAGACGGTGCGCTGCCAGACGGCGAGCCCCACCATCACAGCCGCCGTGACGATGCCGACGAGGTGCAGGGCCCGCTCATACCGATACCCCTTGCGCGCTCGCACGAGCGACGCGAGCAGGTGACCTCCATCCAGGGGCTGCACGGGCAGCAGGTTGAAGAGTCCCCAGCCGAGGTTCACCCAGAGCAGCTGCCGCACGGCCAGGCCCACCAGCCCGCCCTGCTCGCCCAGCGGCGTGACGACCGAGGCCGCCCACACCAGCCCGCCCAGCAGGAAGCCCGCCCCGGGGCCCGCGAAGCTCACCCACGCGAACTGGCGGTGCGTGAGCTGGTCCGTGCCCTGCGCGGTTCCACCCATCCCGTGCAGGGAGATGCTCGCTGTGGAGCCGAAGTGGCGGAACGCCCACGCGTGGCCCAACTCGTGGAGGAGCACCGAGGCGAACACCACCGCGACCCACAGTGCCAGGTGGGCCAGCCCGGAGGCGAAGCTCCAGCCCGTCGCCACGGTCGTGAGGAAGAAGAGCGGATGGACGCGGACGGGAAACCCGGACACGTGGAAGTGGGGCTTCATGCGTCCGGGATGCTAACCGGCGTCTCGAGCGGACGCCCGGTGAAGGTCTGGTGCTCCGCTTCGCACCGGATGTGAAGTGTCCGCCAGGCCAACCCACGCACCACACCTCGTGGGAAGCCTCGGCCCGAGGGCCCGACGTGACGTGCCGTGGGGGGCAAGGTCTCGCGAAGCAGGAGAAGTGCGCTAGAGTCGCGGCTCTTTCCCGCTCCCCGCCGCGCCTTGGCGTGGCCTTCCGGGTGTGTCCTTGTCCAGCACGAACACGCGTCTGAACCCCACACCCGAGCCCGGAACGTCCCCTGGCACGTCCCCTGGCGGCACGCTGTCGCCCGCCGATAGGACGGGCTCTCGGGAAATCACCGGCACTCGCGAGTCCACCGCCACGCGGCTGACGTCCAACGTGGGCCTGCCCCACGTCGAGGCGACGGGCACGCTCATCGCTCCGCTGGAAGCCGGGGAGCTGCCCAATGTGGCGGCCATCCGTGGCCTCCGGTTGGACCAGATCCTCCTGCTCACCACCACCGCGCTGGTGGTGGTCATCGTCGGCATGGTGGCGGCGCTGTCCGTTGCCTCCACGCAGTCCCAGTTCGAGGAGACCGCGCGCCGCTCCACCGAGCGCATCCAGGAGCAGGCCCGCGAGCTGGGGCAGACGGTGGGCAGGACGCTGGCGCTGACCTCCGTCACCAACCTGCGCGACAACAACTACGACTTCCTGCAGGGCGTGGCCGGCTCCATGGTCGGGGCCAACCCCAACATCCTCCGCGTGCAGATCATCGACCCGGAGGGCGTGGTGATGGCGGACAGCGAGCCGAAGGCCGCCGATGCGCCCGACAAGCCCGCCGCCGATGGCGCTGCCGATGATGCGCCCGCCAAGAGAGTCGTCGAGCAGCGACTGGTTCAGGCGTTCTTCCAGAACCAGGCGGTGTACGAGATTCATGAGCCCATCAACTACGGCTCCAGCAGCGGCATGGGGTTGGTGGTCATCAGCTACTCGCTGCGCGCCCTCCAGAATCAGCTGGGGGAGCTGGAGCGTGACAAGCGCGCCACCATGGAGACCAACACCTGGCGCATGCTCGCCCTGGGGGTGGGTTTCGTGGTGCTGGCGGGCGTGGTCGCCGCGTTCCAGAGCCGCAGGATTACCCGTCCGCTGGGCGTGCTCACCCACAAGGTGATGCAGCTGGCCGCCGGAGACCTGGGTGCGCGCACCCAGTCCGCCACCGGCGCTGGCCGCGAGGTGAAGACGCTGGGCGTGGTGTTCAACCACATGGCCGAGCGCATCAAGGTGCTGCTGGACGACGTGCGCGCCAAGGCCCAGCTCGAGCGCGAGGTGTCCCTTGCCCGCACGGTGCAGGAGACGCTGCTGCCAGGACGAGATGCCGTGCAGGTGGGGCCGCTGCGCATCGCCGGCCTCGTCGTCACCGCCGACGCGTGTGGTGGCGACTGGTGGTTCCGCGCGGTGCTGGACGAGCAGCGGGTGGTCATCGGCATCGGCGACGTGACGGGCCACGGCCTGTCCACCTCGCTGGTCGCCACCAGCGCCACCAGCGGCTTCGCCTCCGCGATGACGCTGCGCGAGCCCACCGAGGTCAACGCGCAGATGCTCATCACCGCGCTGAACGTGACGCTGGCCAACGTGGGCCGCGGCGAGCACCAGATGTCCAGCGCCCTGGCCGTCATCGACGTGTCCAACGGCCTGGTGGACTACGCGGCGGGCGCGCACCCCAGCCCGCTCGTCTTCAACAAGCACAGCGGGCAGGTGGCCTCGCTGCCCGCGCGCGGGCCGCTGCTCGGCGCGTCCGTGACGTCGCAGTTCTCGTCCCGTCAGGCGCAGCTGCGGCCGGGGGACATCATCGTCTGGTACACCGACGGCATCACCGAAGCGCGGGACGGGGCGGGGCGCATGTACGGCACCCAGCGTCTGGCCGCGGCGGTGCAAGCCCATGCCCACCTGTCCGCGGAGGCGCTGCGTGATGCGCTGCTCGCGGACGCCCGCGCGCACAGCGCCGGCCAGCCCCAGCGCGATGACATCACCGTCGTCGTGGCCGAGTACAGCCCCGCCTGACCCCTGGACGACACCCGCATGCGCCGCACACCCCACACCCCCATGCGACGCCTCGTCCCGGCGCTCGCCCTGCTGGCCTCGCTGGCCGGCCCTCCCGCCCTGGCCCAGTACCGCCCTCCACCCATGTCCGAGTCGCAGCGGCTGGTGAAGGACGGCGAGACGGCCCAGGTGTCCGCCAGCGCCGCGAGCGCCTCCGGTGACAAGAAGGAAGCGGACGAGAAATACCGCAAGGCCCTGGCCCTCTTCGAGCAGGCCCTGGCCGCCGAGCCGGGCTCCGTCGCCGCCGCCGCGGGCGTGGGCTCCGCCGCCAACGCGCTGCAGGACTGGGCGCGCACCGTGGACCGGGTCAAGCCCGTGCAGGCGGCGAATGCGTCCGAGCTGTCCCTGGCGTACCCGCTGGGCGTGGCCCTCTTCAAGCTGCGCCGCTTCCCGGAGGCGGTGCCTCTCTTGGAGCAGGTGGCCGGCGCGGACCAGGCCGAGCACCTCATCGTCCACTACTACCTGGCCAGCTACTACCTCTTCGCTCAGCAGGGCGACGCGGCGGTGACCCGGTTGCAGAAGTATCTGACGCTGCGTCCCGCGAAGCTGGCTGGCAACGACTTCCAGGTCCATGAGCTGCTGGGCCGGGCGCATGTGCTGCGCCGGGACGGGGTGGCCGCTCGCGCGTCCTTCACCCAGGCGCAGGCGGGCCGGCCGGAGTCGCCCACCGTGCAGCAGGGGCTCGCCAGCGTGCTGGAGCTGGAAGGAAAGTTGGGCGAGGCGCGGACGTTGCTCGAAGGGGTCACCACGCGCTTCCCGCAGGTGGCCGAGCCGAAGGAGAAGCTGGCCCGGCTGTACCTCGCCTCGGGCGAGGTGCCGCGCGCGGAGGCGCAGGCGGTGGCCATGGTGAAGCTGGGGGCGTCGCCCTCCGCGTACCTGCTGCTCGGTGACGTGCGGCTGGCGCAGAAGCAGGCCCCCGCCGCCGAGGAGGCGTACCGCAAGGTGCTGGAGCTGCAGCCCGGACTGGTACTGGGACAGATGGCGGTCGGCAAGGCGCTCCAGGCGCAGGGCCGGCACGAGGAGGCCATCCAGTTCCTGGAGGCCGCGGTGCGCTCGGGCGCGAGCAGCGTGGAGTTGTGGGCGTCGCTCGGCTCCGTCAACCGTCGCGCCGGCCGCTTCCAGCGCGCGGTGGAGGTGCACAGGCGCGTCGTGGAGATGGTGCCGAGGCAGGCGTTGGGCTGGATGCTGCTGGGCGCGGACCACTTCGCCACCGGCCAGTGGGACCAGGCCATCGAGGACTACGGCAACGCGCTCCAGGTGGAGCCCACGCACGCCGGGGCGAAGCAGTGGCTGGCCCGCGCGCTCGCGCACCGTGCCCGGGACAGGGGCGGGGCGGGGCGGGCGGACGACGCCGTGCGCGACCTGCGCCGCGCGTTCGACCTGGACCGCAGCGCCCTCATGGCCCGCCGGCTGACGGCGGCGCTGATGGAGACGCGCGGCTACGCGGATGCGCGCAAGGTGATGGAGCAGGGCGCGACGCTGCCGGGCGCGACGTGGCGGGAGCAGCTGCTGCTGGGCTACGCGCGGCTGGGCGCCGGTGACGCGCAGGCGGCCCTGGAGGCCTTTGGCCGCGCCGGCAAGCAGACGGAGGAGCCGGACCAGCAGGCCGAGGCGTCGGTGGGCGCGGCGCTCGCGGAGGTGGAGCTGGGGCAGGTGGACGCCGCCGTGCAGCGGCTCACCGAGGTGGGTCCGTCGCGCACGGCCGCGAGCGTGGCGCAGGCCAACCTGCCGCGCGTGCTGGTGCGTCGCGCGCTGGCCCGCCTGGAGACGGGGGATGTCGAAGGCGCCGACCGGGACCTGGACGCGGTGGACAAGCTGGGCACCGGCAAGCGCACGGACCTGACGAAGCTGGTCCTCTTCGCCCGGGGGCTGACGCGCGCGGAGGGCGGTCGCCACGCGGAGGCCAGCGCCGCGCTGAAGAAGGCCCTCGCCCCGGCGCAGCCCTGGGCCTGGCCCAACACCCGCGCCCTGGCGGAGGCCTTCGTCCTCTACAAGAAGGGGCAGGTGGCGGCCTCGCGCAAGCAGCTGGCCGCCGCGTCCAAGAAGCCCATGCCGGGCCAGCCCCGGTGGCTCGCGTCGCTGACGGGCGCGCTGCACCGGCGCGAGGCCTCGCTGGCCTACGCCTCCGGCAACATGAAGGGCGCGGAGAAGGCCCTCAAGGCCGCGCTCACCGCGGAGCCCGAGGACGTGCTGCTCCAGCACAACCAGGCCTGCGTCGACTGGCGCAAGGGCAAGTCGTCCGAGGCCCTGGCCACGTGGCGTCGCCTGGAGCCCGCCGTCTCCGTCGCCTCGCTCAACCTGGGCATCGACGCCCAGGAGCGCCGTCACGAACCCGCCGAGGCCGTGGATGCCTGGCGCCGCTATCTCGCCTCCGGCCCCGGACCCCGCCAGGCCCAGGTGCGTGAGTGGAAGGAACGCCTGCAGAGCCTCCATGGCCTCGCCGAGCCCTCGGGCGCGGCGCCGACCGGAGCCACCGCGGAGGAGACCACCCCATGAAGATGCTCCGCTTTGTCCTGGCCAGCCTCGCGCTGGCCCTCTGCTTCGTCACCCCCGCTGGCGCGGCCCCGAAGAAGGCCACGCTTGGCGTCTTCCTGGCCACGACGCTGAGCGACGGCCAGGAGCGCTTCCAGTACGCGGAGGCCCTGGCCGCGAAGCTGACCGAGGCGATGGACCGCCCGGTGGCCGCCAAGAGCTTTGGCCGCTACGAGGACTTCTCTCGCGCCATCGCCGATGGGCTGGTGGACTTCGCCGTGGTGGAGGGGTGGGCCGCCGTGCAGCTCGGCGCCCGCGCCACGCCACTGGCCTGGGCGTCCCGTCCCGGCGAGTCCCAGCAGCGCTGGGCCATCGTCTCCACCCACAAGGGCGTGGTGAAGGACCTCGCCGGCAAGCGCCTGGCGTTGGTGAAGGGCGCGGGGCCCGCGGATCCCAAGTTCGTCACCCACGCCGTCCTGGGAGGGGACCTGGACGCGCAGCGGCACTTCAAGCTCGCCCCCGTCCCCAACGTGGAGTCCGCCCTGAAGATGCTGGAGGCCAAGGGCGCCGAGGCGGCCCTGGTGCCCATGTCCCACGTCCCCAAGGACAAGGACCTGCGCATCCTCTTCCGCAGCGCCCGGCTGCCGGGGGCCGTCCTGGTCGACCTGCGCAACCACAAGGCGGCGCTGGACGCGGCCCTCGGTTCCGTGGGCGCCGTGGCTCCTTTCGAGCCCTTCGCCCGTGTCCAGGGTAAGGACTTCGAGGACTTCCGACGTCTCGTGACCCAGGGTCCGCCCCGCCGCCAGCCCGTCTTCGCCGACGCGCCGGACCTGCGCGTGGACGCGGAAGTCCTGGTCCGCGCCGAGGAACTGGGACCCTCCCTCCCGTCCTTCGCGGGCGACCTCGCCGTGGCCGCCGAACAGCCGGATGACTGAATTGACGCAACCTTGGACGCGCCAGCCCGAAACACTCTTGAGTTTCAGGGAATGAGAATCACCGACTTGGCCCAGCAGGTCCTCTGGGGTAGCTTGTTTTCCTACGGCGCGAGCGTGCAGGTGAGCGAATTCGTCCAAAGACCGATTGCCCTGGCGCCGCGCCCGCCAACAGGGGCGAACAGGACCGCGGGGGCTCCTCCCATTCCGCGGATGTGAGAACGATGCACTCGAAAGTGTCTGCTGATCCGCTGCGAGGTGCGGTGGGAGCTTACGCGGGGCGCCAAGGTAACCGCGCCGCCATGGTGGTGTCCGTCCTGTTCTTCGCGCTGGCCCTGGCCCATCCGTCCGTGGCCCAGGCCCAGGCCGCCGACGCCGCGGCGGAGTCGCCGCCGAAGGTGAAGCGCAAGAAGCGCGTCGCCGCGCCGGGAACGAAAGTCCCAGGAGCGACGAAGACGCCCGCGACGAAGCCCCCGCGCTCGGCCAAGAAGCCCCCGAAGACGCGCAAGTCCACCAAGCCCGTGGAGGCGCCGATCCCCGACTCGGAGATTCCGGTGCTGGGCGCTGGCCCCGAGACGGATGATCCGTCCCAGGGTGGAGAGTCCGTCACGGCGGAGCCGCCGGTGCCGGTCGCCCCCTCGCCCTTCGTGGAGTCCCCCCCAGCGAGTCCTCCCGCCGCTCCGGTGGCGAGCCCCACCGCGACCACGCAGGATCCGCTGGGCACCCCGTCCCCTTCGCACGGGGCGGTGCTGCCCGCGACGACCCGCGAGCCGCACGCGCCGGTCGCCACCGACAACGTCCCCATCAGCGCGCCCTTCGCCCAGCCCACCACGGACCGGCCCATGCCGCCCCCGTCCGGACTGGCGAGCCTGCCCGGTGAGGACCCGCTGGGCGGCGCGGATGCCCTGGAGGAGTCTGTCAACCGCGTGCTGAGCGAGGCGGTGGTGTCGACGGCCTCCAAGCGCAAGCAGCGCATCGCGGACGTGCCGCTGACCGTGTCCTGGATTCCGGCCGAGGAGCTGGAGGGCACCGGCCAGTTCTCGCTGTGCGAGGCCATCCAGTATTTCCCCGGCATGGAGTGCCGGCGCGGGTCCATGCGCAAGGCGGCGGTGAGCGCGCGCGGCCTGGGCTCCAACTACCTGTCCAACCGGCTGCTGCTGCTCAAGGACGGCCGCCCGCTGACGGACCCGTGGACGGGCCAGTTCTACGCGGACGAGACGACGCCGCTCGTCAACCTCAAGCAGGTGGAGGTCATCCGGGGCCCGGGCTCCTCGCTGTACGGCTCCAACGCCTTCAGCGGCGTCATCAACATCATCGAGCGCCAGCCGGCGGACCTCATCGCTCCGGGACGCAACGTGGGCGCCGAGGCGCGCATCCTCGCGGGCCAGGACCAGACGTGGCGCCTGCACGGCAACGTGGCCGGTCGCGGCGGCCCCGTGGAGGCGCTGCTGGGCTACTACGGCTATGGCTCGGATGGTCCTCAGCTCTTCAATGACCCCGCCACGGGCCTGGTGGACACGAACCAGGACTCGATGGTGCACCAGGTGAACGGCAAGGTGCGCGTGGGGCCCCTGGCGCTGGACGCGGACTTCACGGACGCGACCATTGGCCGCCCGGGTGGCTCGCACACGCAGATCTCCACCGTGGGCAACTGCGGCCGGTGCCACTACACGCCGAACGACGAGGAGTCCGTCCAGAACTTCAACGCCTCCGCGCAGGTGGACCAGCAGGTGACGGACAGCCTGCGCCTGTTCGGTCAGGCGTACGGCTTCTTCAAGCGCCGCGACGTGGTGCTGGAGAACGCCTTCGGTGGCGACCCCACGCGCGCGCTGGGCAAGCGCCGCCGGCTGGGTGGCGAGGTTCGCGCGCTGTACTCGGCGGGCCCGGTGTCGGTGACGTTCGGCGGCGACGTGAAGCTGGACCAGGTCAACGTGCCCAACGTGCTGCCGGGCCTGTCCATGGATGACACGAAGCAGACCATCCTCGGTGGCTTCGTGGACGCGGAGTACCGGCTGACGGAGCGCCTGGTGCTGAGCGGAGGCGCCCGGTATGACCGCTACCAGATTCCCGAGGTCGTCTGGCGCGAGCGGACCGACCAGATCTCCCCGCGCGCCAGCATCGTCTTCCACGCGGTGCCGGAGCTGCTCACGCTGCGCACCAACTACGGCCGCGCCTTCCGCGCGCCCACCCTGGCGGAGCTGGCCATCAACCAGCAGATGTACGCGTCCACGCTGGTGGGTAACGCCGAGCTTCGCGCGGAGACGCTGGACACGTTCGAGGGCTCCGTGGACTTCTGGCCCTTCGACCGGCGCGTGCGCCTGACGGCGACGGGCTTCTACAATGTGGCCAAGAACTTCATCAATCAGGAGCTCGTCTTCGGCTCGGTGTCCCAGTTCCGCAACATGGGCGACGCGCGCATCGCCGGCCTGGAGCTGGAGGCGGCGGCGCAGATTCCGTCCATCAACTCGTCGTTCGACGTGGCCTACCAGCTGCTCGACGCGAAGAACGTGCCCTTTGACGACAGCCCGGAGACGCCGCTGGACTACGCGCCCACGCACCGCATCTACGCGCGTGGCCGCACCAACATCGGCAAGGTGGCCTTCGTGGAGCTGTACGCGCTCTTCGTCGGGCCGCGCTTCGACCCGGGCTTCCAGGTGGACGAGGCGACGGGCCTGCCCACCTCCCGCGTGCAGCTGCCCAGCTACCTCACGGCCAGCGCCCGCGTGGGCTTCAACGTCTACGACGGCATCTCCGTGTCGTTCCTCGGCTCCAACCTCTTCAACGCGGCCTACGAGGAGTCTCACGGCTTCCCCGCGCCGCCCCAATCCTTCTTCAGTGAAGTCAAGGTACGCTATTAGGCACCGCGTTTGAGTACCGCTCCCCACCTGGAGGCCGGGGGCCTCCTGCTGATCGCAGATGCATCCCTGCCCGCCACCGCGCTCGAGCAGGCGGTGCCTCTGCTGGCACAGGGTGGGGTGGGAGGGCAGGGCGCCCTGGTGCTGTTCGACGGGGTGCTCAAGCCCGAGCACGCGCAATGGCTGCGGCGCGAGCCTCCCGCCCTGCTCCTGGCCACGCGCGAGCGGGACGGCGGGCCCTCCATGTGGGAGGTCCGGCTGTTGGGCGCGCTCTGGAAAGCGGGCTCGCTGCTGCCGGAGCAGGCGGAGGTGTCGCGCCATCCGCTGCGCCGCATGGTGGACATCAACACGGCGGCCACGGCGGCAGCCGTGGCGGTGAGCGACGCGCAGGGCAGCCGCGTCTCGGCGGGGCTGGTGGCGGACGTGGTGCATGAAATCGCCGTCAACGCGCTCCTGGATGCGCCGGTGGATGCGCGGGGCGAGCCTCGCTACGCGCACCGCCGCACCGAGGTGCGCGAAGTGGAGGCGGAGGACGCCTGCGAGCTGGTGTTCGCGGTGGAGGACGGCCGGATGTGGCTGGAAGTGGCGGACCGCTTCGGCGGCCTGCGGCCGGGCTCGTTCGCCCGGGCGCTGGAAGGGTGGGGACAGCGCGTGAAGGTGGATGCGTCTGGTGGTGGAGCGGGTCTTGGATTGCGTCGCATCCTCGAGCACTGCGACACGGTGGCGGTCCGGGTGACCGCTGGCCGGGAGTCGCGAGTCGTGTGCGTGGTGGACCTGGGAGACGCGCGCCGCCGCGCGGCCCAGCCCAAGTCACTGATGTTCTGTCTGCATGAGGTCAGGGCCGGTGGATAGCCAGGGTTCCAACGCCATCATCAGCCGGCTCCGCGTGGGTACCATCACCCACGTCCGGATTGCTGGTGTCATCGACGAGACCTTCCCGCTGACGTCGACCCATCCGGAGCTCACGGGGCTCCTGGTGGTCGACCTCGGCCGGGTGGAGCGCATCAGCTCCTTCGGGGTCCGTCGGTGGATTGAATTCGCCGCGAAGCTGCCTCCGGGCGCGCTGGGGCTGTACGTCGTGCATGCGCCCCCCGTCGTGGTGGATCAGCTCAACATGGTGGAGGGCTTCGCGGGCGTCGCGCGCGTGCTCTCCGTCCTCGCCCCGTACACCTGTCGCACCTGCAACGAAGACCGGATGCGGGTGGTGAACCTGGTGGACGAGGCCCAGGTCATCGCCGAGGAGCGCGCGCCCGAGCACACCTGTCCCGTCTGCTCCAACCCGCTGGAGTTCGCGGACCTGCCGAGCGAGTTCTTCGACTACGCGCGCCGGCAGCAGTTCGGCACCGTGGACCCGGTGGTGATGCGCTACCTGCGCGCGAGCATGCCGACGGAGCAGTCGGAGCTCCCGCAGCACCTGAAGATCGTCCAGGACGACGTCACGTTCATCTCGCTGGCCAGCACGCTCAAGGGCGACCTCAACGTGCGCAGGCTCGCGTCCGGGCTGGAGGGGCGCGCCGCGTTCGACTTCAGCCACGTCAGCAAGGTGGAGCCGGAGGCGCTGCCCAAGCTGGAGCAGGTGCTGGACACCGCGGCGCAGGGCGCCCAGGTGGTGCTCTGCCGCGTGCCTCCGCCGGTGCTGGCGGTGCTGGCGCGCTCGTCCAAGCTGATGCCGGGCCGGCTGGCCACGCTGTGGCTGCCGTGCGAGTGCCGCAACTGCGGTCAGGTGAGCCACCAGCGCATCCAGGCGCACGAGTACCTGGCGCAGCTGCGCGCGCACCAGACGACCATCTCCATCGAGTGCCCCATCTGCGGCGGCAGCGCCCAGGTGCCGCACATGCCGCAGCTCCAGGGGTTCCTGGCGCGCGTGCAGCTGACGGACCGGCCCCTGGAGGACATCGAGGCGCTGGAGCCGCGCGCGCTCAGTCAGTACCTGTTCGGGTCCACCAACATCGACCCGCAGGCCAACAAGGGCTCGCCCACCGACATCTCCAACTCGCTGGGCAGCACCAAGCTCAACATCATCCGACGACTGGGCCAGGGCGGCATGGCCGAGGTCTTCCTCGCCAAGCAGGTGGGCGTGAAGGGCTTCGAGAAGTTCGTCGTGATGAAGAAGATCCTCCCGCAGTTCGCGCAGAACCCCGAGTTCGTGGACATGCTGTTCGCGGAGGCCCGCGCCAACGCGCGGCTCACGCATCCCAACGTCGTGCAGACCTTCGACGTGGGCGTGTCCGACGGCGTCGCGTACATCCTGATGGAGTACGTGCGCGGGCCGGACATGAAGCGGCTGGTGAATGAGCTGCGCCGCAAGGGCATGGCGCTGCCGCTGGAGCACGCGCTGCGCATCGTCGCGGAAGTGGCCGCGGGGCTTCACTACGCGCACGCCTATGTGGACCCGGCGGGCATTCCGCACCCGGTGGTGCACCGGGACGTCAGCCCCCACAACGTCCTCATCTCCCTGGACGGCGCCATCAAGCTGAGTGACTTCGGCATCGCCAAGGTGGCGGGCGAGGAGAACACGCAGGCGGGCGTGCTGAAGGGGAAGATTTCGTACATCTCCCCGGAGGCGGCGTCGGGCCGTACGCTGGACGCGCGCAACGACGTCTTCGCGCTCGGCGTCGTGCTCTTCGAACTGCTCACCGGACAGTTGCCGTTCCGCAGGGACCACGACGCGGCCACGCTCAACGCCATCGTTCGAGACCCCGCGCCCGTCCCCTCGCAGCTGCGTCCGCAGATTCCGCAGGACGTCTCCGACCTCGTCCTGCGCGCGCTCGTGAAGGACCCCGCGCGCCGCACTCCGTCCGCCGCGGCGATGCGTGAGGAAATCGAAGCGGTGATGGCGCATCACCGCCTCAACTCGTCTCCGGCGGCGGTGGCCCAGTTCTTCAAGGACACGCTCGGCGACCGGCTGGTGGAGTACGCGCCCTCGTCCGCGTCGGGAACAGGCAGCCATCCCAAGCCCGTCCCCACGGGCACCGGCACGGGCAGTGGCAACGTCGGCAGTGGCGACATGGTGGCCCCCAGCGATGGGAGGACGCCGAACCGGGGCACGAGCAGTGGCCCGAAGCCGACGACCGCGGGCAGCGGCAACATCCCGCGTCCGACGGGGACGGGCAGTGGCAATGTGTCCGCGCCGCCCGTTTCGTCCAGCGGCCCTCGTCCCGCGCCTGTCGCCCCCCGGCCCGCGACGCCGCCTCCCGTGGCCCCGCGTCCTCCGACGCCGCCTCCCGTGGCGCATCGTCCTCCTCCGCCTCCTCCAGCCCTGACGCCGCCGTTGCCGATGCTCCCGGAGCTGGATGCCTCGGACCGGACCGAGGTGGTGTTGCTGCAGGGGAATGTGCCGCCGCCTCCCGCACCTGCCCGGCCGGCTCCCGCGCCGCGTCCGTCGCAGCCGGGACACACCGCGGTGCCCGCGCCCCAGCGGCCTTCCTCGACGATGGTGCCCGCGGCGGGTGTGGCGCCTCGCCCCGGGCAACCCAGGCCTTCTTCACCGACGCATCAGAGCCCTGTCGCCGCGCCGCGTCCTCCGCCTCCGGTACAGGTGCACGCGGTGCCCGCGGCGGCGGACGAGTCGGAGCGGCGCTCGTCGCTGAAGTGGGCGGCCATGGGTGGCGGCCTGCTGCTGGTGGTGGCCGTGGTGGCGGTGGTGCTGCTGCGCGGCTCCGACTCCATGTTCCGCAATCTGGAAGAGGGCGAGCACGTGTACGTCGGCGGCGTGCGCCTGGAGTCTGGCGCGCAGACGTTGCCGGCACCGCCCTCGGGGCCGTTGCTCATCGCCACGGCGGTGAACGGCAAGCTGCGGCGGTTCGGCACCACGCAGCTGCGCGAGGACATCGACGTGCGCACGCTGGCGGATGCGATGCCCCAGCCGGGGACTCGCGGGGTGCTGAGCGTGGCGAGCAGCGCTCCGGGCTGCCAGGTCCAGGTGGATGGTGCTCCGCTGCCCAACCGCACGCCGGTGAACAAGGCCTCCATCGAGGCCGGCAGGGAGCTGGAAGTGGTGGTGAGTTGTCCTGGCGCCGCGAGCAAGCAGTGGGTGCTGGCGGTGCCGGGGCAGGAGATTGTCCTGACGGCTCAGCAGCACGACTGAACGGCTGGCCTCGGGCCGCCTTCGGGCGCCCCACGAGGTTGAAGGGCATGTGACCCATGAAGGGCTGGACCTTCTTCCCTCACCTCGTCGTGCGGACGACGGGTTTCCCATTCGACTGGTTGGAGCGGTTGGGATGCCCGGAGTCGGCGGCGTGGGCGCGTCGTCTCGAAGCGGAGCGGCGCGGGCTGGAGTCGCTGCGAGCCCAGGGGCCTCGCGTGCGCCGCCCTCCGCGAGAGCTGCTGGCGGCGCTCAAGGCGGGGCGCCCCGTCAACACGGAGGGCCTGGAGTCTCCCGAGCGCTTCGCGGAGTGGAATGTCCGCGCGGCGGCGGCCCAGGAGGCCGAGGCGGGCTTCGCGGAGGCGATGGAGCGCGAGCTTGCGGCGGTGGAGGCCCAGGCCGTGGCCCTGTGTCGCAAGCCGCGCTTCCTGGAGGCCGTGGCCAGCTCCAGTCCGCCGGTGGCCAAGGACCTGCTCGCGGGACGAGAAGGCTCGCGGCTCCGGCGGCAGGTCGCCAGCTATCTGCAGCGGCTGTGCGCGAAGAACGAGACGATGGGCTTCTTTGGCCCCATCAACTACGGCCGCGTGGACCCGTCCGCTCCCACGGGCGTGACGCTGCGCTGGTCCGGTCCCGAGACGCTGGTGGGGCGCAACACCTTCGCGGCCTCGTGGCTGGTGCAGGGGTTGGTGCGAGCCATCGCGTTCGACCCCGACATCGCGTCGTGGCTGGTGCCGCGCCGCAAGGCGTTCGCGGAGATGCCCGCGCGCAAGTCGGGCCCCACGCCGGAGAGCGCGGAGGAGCTGCTGCCTCGGTTGGTGGAGCTGGCGGATGGGACGCGCACGTTGGCGGCCCTGGCCTCGTCGCTGGGCGTGGCGCCCGGCCTGGCCCGCGAGGCGCTGCGGCTGGGCTGTGACAAGTCGCTGCTCACCCATCAGCTCGAGGTGCCCTCGGCGGTGCACCATCCCGTGGATGACCTGGCCGAACGTGTCGCCGCCCTGCCGAGCGGGGGGGCCCGACGTCACGTCGAGGGACTGAGCGCGCTGCTGGAGTTGATGGGGCGCTACGGCGCGGCGGACGCGAGCGGGAAGATGTCGCTCCAGGACGCCTTCGCGAGGCGGGCGAAGGAGCAGTGGGGCGTGGCTCCTCCGACGGAGCGAGGGCCCGCGTCCGAGTCGCACAATTTCTACCAGGACCGGCTCGCGCTTCGGGAGGAGTGCGGAGGCGACTTGCGGCTCGAGGTGGGCGGCGAGCGTGCCCGGGAGCTGGGGACCCGCATGGAGCCGGCGCTGGCGTGGATGGCCGAGGCGGCCTGGCGCACGCGAGACGCGGCCCGCGCGGCGGTGGCGCAGAAGGTGGGCTCGCGCACGGTTCCCTTCTGGAAGGTGGCGGCGGCCAGCGCGGACCTGCCGGTGCCGCTGGACACCTCCATGGCGGAGTTGCTCGCTCAGTCGATTCCGAGCGCGGACGCGCGCACCGTCGAGCTGGGTGCGGTGGTGCCGCCCGCCTGGGACATGGCTCGCGCACTGCCGCTCGTCACGTCGGTGGATCTGCTCGTTGGCGCGAAGGACGTGGAGGCGTGGGGGCAGGGCGACTACACGCTGGTGATGGGAGACATCCACGACACCGCGCTCGTATGGGGCTGGGCGCTCCAGTTCCACCCCGCGCGCGGCAAGGTGGAGAGCGCCATGGTGAGAGCGCTCGGTGCGCTTCCTCGCGCGATGCCGCTGGTGACGGTGCTGCCCTCTCGTCGCACGGGACTGTTGCCGTCGGAGTTTCCAGGGCCGGTGGTGGAGCTGGGCGGGGTGAGTTCCCGTGCCTCCGCGTGGCGGATTCCCCTGGATGACCTGTTCGTGGAGAGCGACGGGAAGAGCGCGCGGCTGGTGTCGAAGCGGCTCGGCTCCGAGGTGTGTCTCTACAACGGCGAGCTGGAGAGCGCGGTGCATACGGCGTTCTCCCTCCCACGCATCCGTCCGCTGCGGGTTTCGCTGGGAGAGCACACGCCCCGCGTGACGCTCGGTGGGGTGGTGGTGCAGCGTGAGCAGTGGCGGCTGGACGCGGCGGCGTGTGAGGCGTTGCTCGCGTGCAAGGATGACCGCTCGAGGCTGCGGGTCGCCGTGGGCCTGTGGGACGCGCGGGGCCTTCCCGAGTGTGTCTTCGCGAAGTTCAAGGGGGAGCGAAAGCCCGTGCTGGTGGACGTGCGCAGCCCGCCCTTGCTGCGTGTCTTCCTCAACCTGCTGGAGCAGAAGGAAGAGGTCATCCTCTCGGAGATGTTGCCCGGACCGGAGCAGCTCTGGCTCCGAGGCCCTGGAGGGCGCCACACCGTGGAGCTTCGCTGCACGTTGATGTGGGGAGGCCCGAGGGCCGGCGCACCTCCGACGTTGGAGGAGGGGAGATGAAGTGGCTGGTTCTACCGCCACACCGGGACGTGACGCTCGTTCCGGAAGTCCCCGAGGGGTGGCACCTATTGGACCTGGCGAGGGACTTCGTCCGCCGGGTCTTCTCCGCGGAGTCGATGGAGGCGGAGGCCCTGGTCCGCGAGTCGTCACCCCCGTCGCCACAAGCGATGCGCGAGCTGCTCCTGCTGCGAGTCGCGCAGGGACTTCGCGACAGAGGCCCCATCCCGGAGCTGCGGGCCCTGGGCGCGGTGCTGACGGCCATCTCCGGCCCGCCTCACGGTGTCCACCTGCGGTTGGATGATGTGGAGCTGGAGTCCGGCACGACGGAGCGGAGCGGGGATGTCCAGCGTGTGGCGGGGCTGCCCGCGTCGTACTCGGATGACGTTGCGGATGTCCTCGCGCGCTTCGAGGAAGCGGAGTGTGTCCGCTTGTGGCTGGAGCGAGACCTCCAGCTTCCCGCCGCGGTGACACTCGCGCAGGCGTGTCCGGCACATGTCACCCTGGAGGTCGCGGGGCCCTTCGCCTGGGCGCATCGCAAGGTGCTGGCGCGGATGCCGGCCTTCCGGCGCGCCGCGTTTCCAGAACACGTGCCCCCGCTGCGCTGGCGGGTGGTTCCGCTGGACGGTGCCCCTGGCGCTGACGATGTCCTGTGGGTCCCCGATGGGCTGGGGCTGGAGGTCATTGCTCCCTACCCATGGGGCGATGAGCAGGACTGGGCCTACCTGGAAACGCCACCGGCCGGTGACGCGGAACCGGAGGCGCGGCGAAGCGCGGGCTGGCTCGGTGCCTGCTTTCTGAAGGATGTGCGCGCCTTCACCGGGGGGGCACGCTGGGCGGGCCACGTGTCGCTTGGCTCACTCCTGGCGGCCGATGTGCTCGTGGAGAGCGGCTGCCAGACGGTGGTGGTGGGCTTCTGCCTCATCGAGAACGGCCGGGTGATGGACATCGACCGCCGGTTCAGTCCGGTGGAGCAACTCGTCCAGGGCTACCAACGCTTGAAGGCCGCGGGCGTGCGGGTCGTCGCGGAGTGGTGGGTGGGCGCGCCTGGTGTGGACGAGGAGTCCCTGGACCTCACGCTGGCAGCGATGGAGGGCGCGCGCTTCTTCGACCAACTCGCGGGGGTGCGCCCGTTCCACGCGTCGGTGGAGCGCATCGCTCGAGTTCGCGACTTGGGCCGCTGGTGGGGACAGCCTGGTGACCCGCCGGCGGACCGGGACTTGTCCCGCAGTCGCCCCATTGAAAAGCCCGGCACGATTCCCGGGGCCCGCCTGCCTTCCGTGCTCACCTCGTTGGCGAGCCGCCTGCTGAGTCGCGCCCCGCTCATTCCGGGCCGGGTCGCGGCGGCCTTCATGCTCGCGCCCGCAGCTCCATTGCTTGGCGACGACACCGCGCATGAAGCCGCCGCGACTCCAGCGCCTGTACGCGCGACGAATACCGCGCATGGAACTGCCACGCCCGCAGCTCCAGAGCCCGGCAAAGACACCGCGCATGAAGTCGCCGCGACTCCAGCGCCTGTACGCGCGACGAATACCGCGAATGGAACTGCCACGCCCGCAGCGCAGTCCTCGCACGAGGTCGCCGCGACTCCAGCGCCTGAACGCGCGACGAATACGACTCATGGAGCTGCCACGCCCGCGGCGCAGACCTCGCACGAAGTCGCGGCGCCCGTGGTTCCAGCGCCCGAGAAGGAGCCCGCGAACGAAGCCGCCGCGCTCATCCGGCTGGACGCGGACTGCGCGGTGGTGCGCCTGCCGGCATCGCTCGATGGTGCCCCGAAGCCCACGTGGTATGCGGCGAACCTGCGCACCGGTGTCGTGCTCGCGATGGATGCGCGCCTCGCGCCGGTGCTGTCCCGACTGACGGCGCCCACCACCGCATCGGCCGCGCTGGGCGCGGTGCCGGAAGCGCAGCGAGCGAAGCTGGTCGAGACGTTGGTGACGAAGTCCATCCTGGAGAGGACGCACGGATGAGCGAGCGCTGGACCTTGGGCGAGGTGTTCGTGCTCCGGCACGCCGGCTTCCCATTCGATTGGCTGGAGTCGCTCGGGTTCTCCGACGAGGTGCTGGGCGAGGCGAACCTGCTGCTCGACGACGAGCGGGCGCTCCTGGACGCGGTGCGCGCCGAGGGCGACGAATCGGGGGCGAAGGCACTCCAGGATTCGTTCGAGCAGGGCCGCGTGCCCACGCTGAAGGCCCGTCACGGCCAGACGAGTCGTGACGCGCTGGAGCGCTATCGCGTGAGGCGCGAAGTCCTTCAGACTCGGTATGCGAATGAGCGCACGGACCTTCGCTTGAAGCTGCGAGAGCGCGCGGCGGACCCCGCCATCCAGGAGGCCGTGTTCCTCTCCAGTCCGGCGATGTTCGACAACGTCTGGGCCCGCTACCTGCGAGGGGGCGAGCAGAAGGACACGTCCGACGCTCGCCGCGTGGACCGACAGGTCTACACGTACCTCCAACGCTTCTGCGCGAAGAACGAGACGACCAGCTTCTTCGGCCCCATCTCCTACGGCGAGCGCACCGACGCGGATGACTTCGACGTGCGCACGGTGGCGAGCGGCGACACGAGCCGGCGCACGTTCTTCTCCTTCTGGGCGGTGACGGAGCTGGCGCGCGCGGTGGGGCGCGAGCGGACGCTGCGGCCTCACCTGCCACTGCGCCTCAACCCCCTCTTCACGGTGTCCCCGGGCCGCGCCGCGTGCGAAGCCCTGCAACTGGAGGTGCCGCTGGCCGAGGGCGCCGAGAAGCTCCTGGCCGTACTGCGAGCGCATCCGACGCCCGCCGCCGCCGCGCAGGTGCTTGGCCTCGCGGTCGAAGAGGTGATGCGCTCGGCCCTGCCCCTGGTGAAGGGCGCGTTGCTGCTGTGGGGGCTGCCGTTCCGGCCCAACGACTTCACCACCTTCGAGAGCGTGCGTGACTCCGTCGCGGCCCTGCCGGCGCTGGAGGCCCGCGCACTCTGGTTGGCGCGGTTGGACACACTCTCGCGTCTGAAGGCCGAGTTCGAGACCGCGAACCTGACGCGTCGTCGCGCCTTGTTGCCGGAGCTGGAGGCCCTCTTCACGGAGGCCACGGGCAAGCCCGCGCGGCGCGGTGACGGCCAGGTGTACGCGGACCGGCTCATCATCTACGAGGAGGCCAGCTCTCCTTTTCGTCTGCGCTTCGGCCAGCGCTTCACGGAGGAACTCGAGTCCGCGCTGACCGGTCCCCTGGAGCTGTCCGCGGCCTACGGCGAGCGCGTGCAGCAGGGCTTCCGCGAGCAGGTCCGCGACGCGCTCGGCACCGACGAACGGCCGGTGGACCTCCTGGAGTACGCGGTCCGGCTGCGTCCCGACCAGGTCACGGGCAGCCGCTTCTCTCCCGTGCCTCCGGTGTTGCTGGACGAGGATTCCTCACGGGCGCGCTCGCTGCCGGTGGACTTCCTGGGCACGGCCACGCCGGGCGGCCGGTATGCCCTGCCGGATGTCTGCCTCGCGTCGAAGGG
Organism: Myxococcus sp. CA040A; assembly: GCF_013336725.1. NCBI lineage: Bacteria > Pseudomonadati > Myxococcota > Myxococcia > Myxococcales > Myxococcaceae > Myxococcus > Myxococcus sp. CA040A. Next base: position 340,245 of record NZ_JABUMR010000002.1, read on the forward strand.
GGAGGGCGCCGGGTTCGAGGTGATGCTCGCGCGCGTGCACCACCACCTGATGCTGCGAAGCTGGCTGAGCGCCTTCTTCCCGTCGCGGGAGCGGTACTCGGCGGTGGCCTCGCGTTGGCTGGACGCGGACCCCGCGGCACGTGGACTGGTGGGCCTGTCCATCCGCCGTCGCAACAAGGGCTTCTACGTGTTTCCCGGTCGGCGCCTCGTGTACGCGGTGTCGGACGTGCTGGACGTCGAGGACGGCGCGATGACGCCAGCCGACGTAAAGGTGCTCCCGACGTCGCAAGGGCCGGTGTTGGTGGACGGGAAGGGTGAGCGGCTGCACCTGTACCTGCCCCTGGATGACTTCTCGTCCTATCCGCCCTTCGCCGCGCTGGCGCATCCCCAGGTGCTCCATGCCCCGCTGCGCACGAAGGGCAGCCACCTGCCGCGGCTGAGCATCGGCGGCGCGGTGTACCAGCGTGAGCGTTGGGAGCTGACCTCGGAGAAGCTGGCGCGCCCCACCGGCTTCGACCTCTTCCTCGCCGCGCAGCGCGAGCGGCGTTCGCGCGGGTGGCCTCGCTTCGTCTTCATGCGCAGCTCCAAGGAGCGCAAGCCCTACCTCATCGACACCGCGAGCCCCTTCGCCCTGGACCTGCTCTCGCACCTGTCGCGCGAAGCCGAGCGGCTGTCGGTGGAGGAGATGTACCCGGCCCCCGCGCAGCTCTGGCTCAAGGACGCCCGGGGTCGCTACACCTGTGAGTTGCGCATGCAGTTCACTCGCTGGAGCGAGGGCACCCCTCCGCTTTGACATCCGAGGCGCGTCCGCGAACAGAATGGGGCAAAGCCACGGCCAGCCCCTGGAGAGCCCATGTCCGGAGAGAACACCGTCGTTCCTGAGACTCGGAAGCTGAAGCGCCCCGTGGAGGAGATTCGCGCGGAGCTGCTGGTCGACGCGGACGTGAAGGAGCAGGCGCGCCTCCTCCAGATTTCCGTCGAGGCCTACGTCGAGAAGATCCTCGACTACGCACAGCACCCGCAGAAGCAGATGCCGCTGCAAATCACCCTCGACGGCGACCTCAAGGCGAAGGACCCCAAGGCCGCCACCGTGGCGGAGATCCAGGACCATCTGGACAAGCTCATCAGCGGCGAGGTGATCATCAGCCGCGCGCAGATGCGGGACGGCTTCAGCGCGGGACAGGGTGACGACCGCTACAAGGCCGCGCTCGCCTCGGACGCGGTCCTCAAGGGCGCCCCGGAATCCCGCGGTGGAACGCCTCCGCCCCAGGACCCCCAGAAGGGTTGATCGCCTGATTTATCGGCGGCATTTCTCCCCGGGTGCCGACAAGGTGGGATGTAAACCCACGGAATCCCGGGGACTTTGGCGGACGGTGGGATTTGTTCCAGGCCCCACGGAACTTCGGGAGCGGTGGACCGATAACTCCACTGTCAGGCTGGCTCGCGGCGGACGCGGAGCGATGCCAGACCTCGGGAGATAGCGACCATGGGGCTCTTCAAGGACGTTCTCGGCAAGGCGCTGGACATCATCAAGCCGGCCCTCACGGCCATCAACCCCGCGCTCGGTATCGCGGCGGGCTTCGTCAGCGGCCTGATGAAGGGCGAGAACCCCCTCCAGGCCGGCCTCGGCGCCGCCATGGACATGTTCCCTGGCGCGAGTGTCGCGAAGAACCTGCTGAACAACTTCCCCGGTAAGTCCCTCCTCGAGGGCATGGGCGGCAACAGCCTGGTGAGCGGTCTGCTCGACAAGGTCTCCAAGCCGAGCCAGGTCACCGACCTGCTCACCGACGTGATGAAGGCGAACACGGAGAAGGGCCTGTCGGAGCAGAGCCTGAAGAACGCGCAGGAGCTGTTCGCCAAGCGCATGGCCGAGACCGCGGTCGCCTGATTCACGCGGTCGACTTCACTTTCGCCCTCCCCCCCGGGCGCCGCACCCTGAAGCAGGGTCGGCGCCCTTCGTGTATTCAAGGGGCAACCCCTCGTATTGCCTTGGTGAGTCTCGCGGATGAGTTCCAGCTCGGATGTCGTGGTCCTGGGTGCCGGTGTGGTGGGGCTGTCGGCGGCGAGGCGGCTGGCGGCCACCGGGGCGCGCGTGACGGTGCTGGATGCCGTGGACCCCGGCGGCAGGGGTTCCCGCGCCGCCGCGGGTGTGGCGATTCCCTCCGTGCGCCTCTACGACGACCCGGCCATGCTCGCCTTCTCGCAGGCGGGAAGGGCGACGCTGGCGGACGAACTGGCCTCTCTTCCGGAGGGCCACCTGCTGCGCCGGGGCCAGGGCATCCTGCGCATCGCCGCGGATGCGAAGGGGCGTGACGCGCTCGCCGAGCGCGCGGCCCGGCATCCGGACGAGCTGGGCACGTGGGTGGATGCGGCCCGATTGGTGGAGTTGGAGCCCGCGCTGGAGGGAACGCCGCTGCTGGGCGCGTTCGAGTCCGCGCGGGGCCACATGGTCGACACGGAGGGCTACGTCAACGCGCTGCTGGGCGCGTCGCTGCGCGCGGGTGTGCGGCTGCGGCTCGGTGAGTCCGCGCGGTCCGTGGAGGAGACATCCGACGCCGTGGTGCTGCGGACCGACCGCGAGACGCTGCGCGCGGACCAGCTCATCGTCAGCGCGGGGCCGTGGTCATCGACCTTCCCGGGGTTGCCACCGCTGCCGCTCAAGCCGGTGCGCGGGCAGATGCTGGTGGTGCACCAGCCGGGCCTGTTCCTCTCTCGCGTCATCTCCGGGCCCACGTACCTGGCGCCCTGGCGCGCGGGAGAAATCGTCGTCGGCGCCACGGAGGAGGACGTCGGCTTCGTGGAGAACGTGACGCCCGCGGGCCTGCTGCACCTGAGCGCCACCGTGGCGAAGCTGGCGCCGCGTCTACGAGAGGCTCGCTTCGTGCGCGCCTGGGCGGGCTTGCGCGCGGTGACGCCAGATGGTCGCCCGTACCTGGGCCGCTACCCGGGCACTCAGCGCACGTTCGTCGCCACGGGCCTGGGAGGGCAGGGCATCCTCACCGGTGCCCACGCGGCGACGGTGCTCGTGGAGCTGGTCGCGTGGGGACGAACGGAACTCGCCGCGCCCTTCGCGCCGAGCAGGGCGTCGTCGTTGAAAGCCGTCGTCGAAGAGCGTCGCTAGTACAGGCTGACCGAGTCGAAAGGCCGGTTCAGCTTCGTCCGGGGGCGGGGCAGCAGGGCTTGCACCGCCGCGGCGTCGCCTCGTCCCAGCGCGTCGACCAGGGCTTGCGTCTCCTTGGGCCACGTGGAGCTGGCGCGGGCGCAGCGCAGGGCCTCGGACCAGTCCGAGCGTCCGGCGGCCAGGGCCAGCCCCGCGAGGCTCTCCGCTGCCTTGAGCGGCTCGCCGATTTCGCGCGCGTGTTGCTCCGCGCGCGCGTACCAGTCCACCGCCGAGTCCATCTTCCCGTCGTCCAGGAACATGCGCCCCAGCTCCGAGGCGATGACCTGTCGGTGGAAGGAGTCCTTCAGGGCCTCCGCGCTGGCATACGCCTGTGTGAAGTGCTCCACCGCCTCCGCGCGCGCTCCCGAGGCGAACTCCAGCCCCGCCAGCCGGTAGCGGTGGTGCTTGGAGAAGTTGACGCCCCACTTCTCGCTGATGCCCTCGAAGCGCCGCCACGTGGCGATGGCGTCGGAGAACTGCCGCGCCGACTCCTGGAGGTAGCTGGCGTTGGAGATGAGGTTGATCTTCAGATGCGTGGCGCTCGCGTCGTGCAGGTCGCCCACGCAGCGCATGGCGAGCTTCTCCTCCACCAGCGCCTTGTCGAGCTTGCGCTCCTGGAACCACGTCAGCGCGCACACGTTGCGCAGCCAGCCCTCCTGGAGCGCGCGGTCCGGCGCGGTGCTCTTCGCCAGCGCGGCCACGCCCGCTTCCACCTCGACGCGCGCATTGGGGAGCTGGCCGAAGCGCTTGGTCAACGTCAGCGCGCGGAACATGTGCAGCCGCGCCACCAGCTCCGGAGGGATGTGGCACTCCAGGCCTCGGCCGAACGCCTCCATCGCCGCGTCGTGTGCGCCGGTGAAGACATGCACCACGCCCATGCTGCGGTGGAGCAGCGCCTTCAGCTCATCCACGTCGCCCAGACTGCTCCGGTCGATTTCGATGGCGGGGGTGGAGAACCCCGTGTCCAGCACGTCCCACGCCTGGGCCACGCGCGAGGCGAGGTGCGAGTCCGGGTCTCCGTCCAGCAGCGCCAGGCCGTGTTCCGCGGCCAGCAAGGCGCCCTCGTAGTTCGTGGTGAAGAAGCACTGACGGATGGCGAGGATGGCCGCCGCCACGCGCGACTCACGCGACTCCGAGCCATCCACCACGAGCCGCAGGTAGCGGCCCTCCAGGTCCACCGCCGGCTCTTCCCGACGCGAGGACACCGGCCCCGGGCCCGACGCGTGGGGGACTCGCAGCCTGTCGCTCAGCGCATCCAGGTAGGCCTGCCGTCGCGACTCGAAGACGGCGGCGCCATGGGGACGCCGCATCCTCCAGCCGGTGAACAGCAGCGTCCCGTCCAGTCCGTCCAGCCGTGCCCACTCGGCCGCGCGCATCACCGCGCGCAGGCTGACCAGGTCACACTCTCCAGCGCCGTGGAGCACCAGGGGACGGCCGCTCACGCGCAGCGTCTCGACGATGGCGCGCGCGGCGACGGTGAGAATCCAGAACGCCTGCTCGGATTCGCGGTGGAGCCGACGCTCGGAGGGAGAGAGCGCCAGGTCACCCAGGTCGGCGGCCCCCTGGATGGCGCCCGGAAACAGCCGGTTCCACTCCGAGGGATGCGCGGCGGCCACGGCGCGGACGACCTCGGGAGCGGTCTCCTCGCAGGCACGGAGGACCTTCCTCAGTCCTCCAAAGGCGGTGGGCAGCGCCACCCCCACGTCCACTTCGATGGCCCGGGAAGGCAGCGCGGAGGGAACTCCCTGCTCCACGGACACTGCGAAGGAGACACCAAGTACAGCGGGTGGGGCGCTCACTGTGGGTCCTCGAGAGGGGGTCGAGAAGGCGTGCCTGCTGATTCTTCGACAGGCCCTACTTTCACATCCTCTTAGCAGTCGAGCAATCCACCCCTGGTGTATTTACCTACGGTGGGTGTTCCAGGAAGGCAGGGCGCGTCACAGGCCTCATTCCGCGGGGGCTGGAGCAGAGAGGCCCTGGGTGTGATGGAGGATGAGTCGGGGAAGCCATCCGCCGAGCTTGCGACAATGTCTCAAGGCCGACAGGTCCATTTCCTTGTACGGCACGCCCCTCGCGCCTCGGCCGAAGTAGTGGATGACCCAGGCATTCTCCAGGAGCCACGCCACCTGGTCCTCGGACAGGCGGAGCTCGCCGGTGAAGCCGCTCTCGGAGGGCCAGTTGAGTCGCCCGGTGGGCAGCGATTCGACGAGGTGGTGATGGGTGCTGATGAGGCGGTTGCACACCGTCTGGTCCGTCCAGTGGTCCCACGCCTCGTCGGGGATGGCCATCATCGCGGAGAGCCAGTGCCGGGCGAAGGCGTCTCCCGGGGGACTGGCGCAGACCCCGGCGCAGCGGCGGCGCGAGTCCCAACACTCCTCGCCGATCGTGAAGCGCTCCACGTCGGGCAGCGGGCGCAGCGTCACGGTGTCGAACGCGTCCAGGTACCAGCCGCCGTTCTGATGGAGCGCGAAGGCCCGCATGCGCCGTGAGGCGACCTCCGGCCGCGTCGTGCCCAACTGGGCGCTGAGCTGCGCCAGGTCCTCGAAGCGGGCACCGGGGAGCAGGGGTTGATAGCGGCGGATGCTCTGCTCATCGCAGTAGACGAACGTCCGGGCCTGGGGATTGTGCTTCATGGCCGAGCGGATGGCCGCGACGACGGTGGGGCGGAAGGCTCCACCGTGGAAGCAGAAGTTGAGGGCGGGCGTCATGTCGGGTTCAGGCCGCGAGGAGGGCGTGGACGGCGTCGAACGCATCGCCCATCAGCGCGCGCACCGTGTCGGTGGGATGGGGGTGCCAGTAGCGATGGTGGACGCGCTTGGGGTCCACATTCGCGTCATGGATGCACGCGACGAAGAAGGACGGGTCGTCGAGCACGAGGAGCTTGCGGGATGGGTCGCTCCAGAGGAACCGCGCGTCCTCTCCGATGTTGATGTCGGGGAACGGGTTCCGACTCCAGAAGGACTTCGTGTAGCAGAGCGTGTTGCCGGAGACCCAGGGGCGCTGTCCGGCGGGATAGACATACTGCCAGGAGCGGTCCGTCGCGGGCTGGTGGTAGTAGACGCGCGTGAGCCCGCAGACGGAGGCGCCCGCGTCGAGCAGTGACGTGGCCTGATAGCGAAGGCGTCGAGGAGCGGACCAGTCGTCGTCGTCCCAGTGGACGATGAGTTCTCCACGCGCGGACTGACAGGCGAGGTTGCGCTTGGCTCCCACGGAGTGTCGGCGCTCCAGTCGCAGGTAGCGGATGCGCGGGTCCTCGGGCAGCAGGTCCTCCACGGGCTGGGTGCCATCGTCGACGATGATGAGCTCTTTCTCTGGCCAGTCCTGCGCGAGGAACCAGCGCACCGCCAGCGGGACGAACTGGCGTCGGTTGAACGTGGGCATGATGCAGGACACCGTGGGCCGTGCTTCGTCACGCGACGGGAAGACCGTGAGCCGTGGCTCCTCGGTGCTGGAAGCGGCGGAGGCACGAGCGAGGGTGAGCGTGGGCTTCGCCTCTTCTTGCGTCCGCGCTGGAGGTGGCGTTGGGCTGGGAGCCACTTCCTGACGGGCGGCCATGGCGCGCTTTTCGAGCACGACCAGGGTGCCCGCGGTGTGGAGCGCGCGGTAGCGACCCTCATGGAGCAGCTCTCGCACGAGCCGCTTCACGCCGGGGAAGTAGTCGGCGCAGTCGTGGAAGGCGACCAATCCTCCCACGGCGAGCCAGGGCTCCAGGTGGAGGAAGTCGGCCGACACGCTGGCGTAGTCGTGAAGCCCGTCCACCAGGAGCAGGGAGATGGGCTCGTTCCACGCCACGGTGGGCGCGTGTTGGTGGTGGACCTGGATGTGCGCCGCGAGCCCGGTCCGCTGGAGGGTGTGTTCGAGCTTCGCGCGCGTGGAGCCCATGTGCTGGAGGTTGCTTCCGCGAGCGCCCACGACACCGTCACCCGGGTCGATGGCGTGGATGGGCGGCGCAACTCCGAGCGCCTGCGCCACGCGGCCGAGCACGACGGTGGCCTTGCCGCAGTAGCTGCCCACCTCCACCACGGCATGCGTCGCGGGCAGGGAGGTCAGCGCACGAGATGTGGCGGCGATGAGCAGGTCTGCCTCGTCGTCCGTGAGCCAGCCTTCGACTTCACGCATCTCCGCGAGGATGGGCCGCGTGAGCAGCAGCCCGGAAGACTCCGCGCGTGTCGCCTCCATCACCGGGGCTTCGCGCGAGGTGTGCGTATCCGGCACGGCGCTTCGCTCACCGTTGGGATTCGCGTCGGATATCCCCCCGAGCGTGGAGGGGCGCTCATATCGGCCGAAGTGATTGCGCACGTGGGTGCGCAGCGGGTCGTCGAGCTGGCGCGGGATGGGGTGTGCCCAGAACACGTTGGGTTTGGCCATCGCGGCGTCGAGCTGCGCGGAGGAGTATCGGACGCGGTAGCGGACCACCTCGTAGTCACACGGGCTGGTGAGCACGCGGTGGCCGAGCAGGGCCGTGAGCGTAGGGAACAGCACCTCTTCGGTGGCCCAGATGCGCGAGCGGCGGAGGATGTCCTGGAGCTGCGCGTCTCGCTCGAACAGCGAGACGAGGTCCTGGGCCGCGTCGGCGCTGAAGACCGTGGACGGCCAGAACGTCCAGTGGACGAACTGGGATTCTCCATTGGGAAACCTGCGCAGGAAGGGACGCCACAGGTCCACTTCGCGCCGCGCATGGACCGCGGGCGCCGTGCGAGCTCCCGGACCGTGCGGGGCCTGCACGTTGCCCAGCAGGCCCGCGCCGGGATTCGCGGAGAAGAACGCACGCAGGTGCTCGGAGTACCCGGGCCGCAGGCCCAGTTGGTCCGAGTCGACGATGGTCATCGCGTCGAACGGATGGTGCTCCCGCGCGAAGCGGAAGCAGTCGAGCGCGAAGTCGTGCAGCCAGCCCCACTTCATCGGCCGTGGGGTGGGGTGGATGACGGCGTTGAAGTGCTCGAAGGGAAAACCCTCGAGCAGCTTCGGGTTGTGCCCGCCGTTGTAGAGCAGGATGAGCGAGCTGGGGTCCAGGTGATGCAGATTGCGCACGAGGTCGACGACGCAATCGGGGCGCTCGTGGACAAGGCAGGCGAAGATGTGCCGGAAGGGAGCCATGGGGAGATGCGCCTCAGGTGACCCACGCCCTGAAGGGCTGGCCGCGCTGCAAGGACTCGGAGAACACCGCGGTGACGGAGTCGAGCATCCGGGCATGTTCTTCGGGGATGAAGTCTTCCGGGAACTCCTCGGTGGGTTCTGGCACGAGGGCGGGAGCGCTTCGTACATGGCTCGCGAGGCGCTTCAGGAAGGCCACCGCGTTGTCGAGCTCTCCTGTCGAGGGCGCGAAGGTGTCATCCTCCAGGGCTCCCCGTCCCGACCACTCCTGAAGGCGCGCCGCTTCGGCGGCGTCGAGGTGCCGGGCCTCGTTCAGGAGCAGGTGCCAATGCTCCAGGGGGAGGTAGACCTCTCGGCCCTGGTGCCAGGGCGACGGCTCCGTGGGGAGCGCTTCGTTCTCGGGACCGGGAGCGACGAAGACCTGGTGACGACGACCCATCTGGCATCCTCCTGGTGCGAAGTCCCTACAAGAGCTTGTCGATCTCCGCGCTCAACTGTTCGATCAGCTCGGTCGCGGTCATGGAGAGCGGCACATCCGGGGTGCGCCCTCCTCCAGGCTGAGCCGGACTGAGGACCTTGACCGAGAGCGTGTCCACGGGAGTCTTCGCCATGTACCGGCTGCGGAACTGGCTGATCGGCATGGAGCCCGGACTTCCATAGTCGTTGAAGGTGACGCGTGCCCCGACGGCCCTCGCATAGAGCCGCGCGCTGCCAAAATGACGGGTGGCATAGTTGATCATCTGCTGGAGGCTCAGCGGCATGCTCTGATAGTGGCCGAGGTTGCTGCGGTCGCGCGAGACACTGAGCTGCGCCGGGTTCATCTTCGCACTGACGATCTCCTCGACGCGATTCGAACCGAGAATCAGGAAGTCGATCTCCGCCTGCGATCCACCAATGTTCTCTCCCGTCGCATCGTAGAACTGAAGCGCGACGTTTCGCATCACCGACAGGCCCTTGTCGTGGGCCAGATTCGCGACGATGTGCTCGCCCGCGGCTTCGACGGGACGGCCCACGGTGACGCGATCGGCATTCAGCAGGTAGGCATGCTTGTTGGCCCTGTACTCGGCCTGTTGGCGTCGGGTGCGTATCAGCGCGGCGAAATCCCGAGCGACCTGGCGGATGGCCCGGAGTTGCTCGTTGGTGAAGAGGGGCTCGACGCCGCCCTTCTTGCGTGGGTTGACGACGGCTTCGACGTGGTAGCGACCCTCGCGGTCCTTGACGAGCTTGAGGGACGTCAGCGCGTGCTGACGCGCGATGCCGGGGAGCTTCTCCTCGACCTGAGCGACCGTCGTGTCGCGTGTCGCGAAGTGCGCCTTCGCGGCCGTCACGGCCGCGGTCAACCGGGCATCTTGGTCCGCGGAGGCGGATTCACCCGGACGACTGGTTCCCCGGTTGCGCCCGAACATCCGCCGCGCCAGCGCGACCAGCTTCGCCAGCACCTTGTCGATGGCGCGGTCCACCATCCCTTGCACCTTCAGGATGGTCTCCTTGATCTTGTCGCTGATGCCGCCCAGGCCGATGAGCCGCGCCAGGAAGCTGATGACCACGGGCACCGCGCGCCCCAGCGCCTGCTCAATCCAGTTGGCCGCGCCGCCAATCGCTCCCGTGGCGATGGCATGCACCGAATTGATGATGGCCTCGATGAGCGCCATGATCTGACTGGCGCGCTCGATGAAGAACATCACCGTGTTGTAGATGGCGAGGACGGCCTGGATGATGGCGCCCGCCGGGTTGAACATGGAGATGATCTTCGTGATGGCCTGCTTGACGACGGTCTCGATGAGCCACGTCTTCAGCGCCTCGATGACCATGTCCTTCAAGTTGCCGAGGCTCTCCTTCATCTGTTCCCACATCGCCGCGGGGCCAGACGTCACCAGGGTGCGCACCAGCTCGAAGACCTTCTCCATCAGCCCCACGGTGCGCTCGCCCAGGAGCTTCGCCGCCTTGGCGCGCATGCGCTCGTAGGTGATGCCGAGCACCGCGAGCACCAGCTTGAGGATGCTCGGCAGCGTCAGGTCCGTGGGGATGGGGATGCCCGCCTGCGCCAGCGCTCCGAACAGCCACTGCATGAAGCCGCGAATCAGGTGGGCCTTGATGTTGCCCAGGAACTGCTGGACGCCCAGCTTGATGGCGGAGATGAGGTTGGACAGGAACCCGATGGGGTCCGCGAGGATGAGCTTGATGGTCTCCCAGCCCTTGCGGAGCAGGGCCATCAGCTTGTCCTTGAACTCGGTGAGGATCTTGATGACCTCGCCGATGGCGTCCGCCAGCTTCTTCAGCGCGCCGGCGTTCTCCTCCTCCAACTTCTTGAGCGCCGCGTCCGCCTTGTCGAACGCGTCCTTGTATTTCTGGGCCAGCTTCTGGGCCAGGTCGTTCTTCTTCGCGTCGATGCCGCTTCTCAGCTCGTCGAAGCGCTCGCCCACCGCCTTCTGGGCTTCTTGTCCCACGCTCTGCAAGTCGCGAGGGAGGCTGTCGACATAGGCCTTGATGGCGGCCTGTCCCTTGTCCACGTCGGCCTTGGCCTGGGCCAGCCGGTTGTCCACCGCGGTGGAGATGCGCACCGCGAGCGCATCCATCTTCGAGGCGAAGCGCACGCGGGCCTGACCGAGGATGACCTTGATGCCCTCGGGTACGGGGCGGAACAGGTCCGCCACCCAGCGCGCCTTGCCCGTCAGGCCGCTGTAGCGGTCGTCCTTGAACTTCTCGATCTCACGGTCCGCATAGGACTTCATGTCCCCCAGGGCCGCCTCGGCGCCCAGGTCGAACATGCGCATGACGTCCGCTTCGAGCGTGGACAGCCGCGAGTCCACCCGTTGCTTCGTCTGCTGATACATCCGCTCGATGTTCGCGGTGACTTCCTTGCGCCGGGCCTCGTCCTTCTGCTTCGCCAGGAGCTGGCGCGTCTTCACCTTGCTGTTGCCGGACACGCGGACGCCGGCCATCTGCGCCACGCCGGCACGGGCGTCTCCGCCTGCCTTCGCCTTGGCCTGACCCAGGGTGCCTGTCTCACTCGCGCGGTACTTGCCGGGCGCGGCTCCGGCGGTCTTCTCCACCTGACCCTTCTCCGAAATCACCTTGGAGAAGCGCGGGTCATTCGCCTTCTTGAGCTGGTCGGGCGTCAGCTCCGCGTCCTTCATCTGCTGGTCGGCGTCCTGCTTGCCCTTCTCCAGCGCCTGCACCTGGGTGTTCGGCTTGGGCGCGGGCATGGCCTCCGCGCCGTTGACCGGGAGCGACTCGGGCGCGGGCTCGGAGGGCATCGCCGAGGACTGCCGGGCGGGCACGCTGCTGGGGTCTGGAGCCGCCGCCGTCGCGGCCTCCGTGGGGCCCGTGGCCGCCTGCTTCGACTCGCTGACGCCTCCGGCGACGCTGTCCTTCACCTGCGCCGTCTCGTTGCCCTCCATGAAGCTGTCGGCGTCATCCAGCGTCTTCGGCATCGCCTTCTCGATTTCCGCGCGCAACATCGCGAGGAAACCGTTGGGCTCTGTCTTGGGCGCTTCCGCCGCCTTCATGGCGTCGACTTGATTGCCCTTTGCCCCCGCGAGCTGCTCGGTGGGCGGGGACACGGCGGCGGCCTGCGCCTCCGCGGCCTTCTGCGACGCGGGAGGATGCTTCTTCGTCTTGTCGGAGCTCTTCTTGAGCTGCTCGATGACCTTGCGGAAGCGCGGGTCCTTCTCCGCGTCACCGCCGACCTTGATGGCCGCGCCTCCCGGTGCCGCCGCGCTCGTGGCCCCCGCGCGCGCGGGCGCCGCTCCTCGCGCGGGTGCGCGGGAGGCAGCTCGGGCGGGTGCGCGGGCGGGAGGCATGGGTGGTCTCTCTCAGCCTCGCAGGGACGGCGTGGTGGACCGACGCAGCGGGCAGACGTCTCCGGCCTTGCGGTACTCGCGAGTCACGCCCGCCTCCAGGTGCGCGGAGCCGAGCGGCGCCTGCTCCTCCAGCGCGAGCAATGAGGCGTGCAGCACCGCGTTGCGAATCTGTCCGCCGCTGAGCTGGCAGCGCGCGGCCACCTCGCGAAGCAACTGGCTGTCCACCGCGTGCGCGGGAGGAAGGTGGAGCTGCCAGAGCGTCCAGCGCTCGGAGGCGTCCGGGGAGCGGAAGTCCACCACCACGTCCATCCGCCGCTGGAACGCGGTGTCGATGGCGTCGGCTGCGTTGGTGGTGATGATGAGGATGCCTTCGTAGGACTCGATGCGCTGGAGGAGGTAGTTCGTCTCCAGGTTGGCGTAGCGGTCCGTGGAGGAGCCCACGCCCGTGCGCCGCGCGAAGAGCGCGTCGCCCTCGTCGAAGAGCAGCACCACGTCCAGCTCCTCGGCGAGCGCGAAGATGCGCGCGAGGTTCTTCTCCGTCTCGCCGATGTACTTGTTCACCACCGAGGACAGCTCCACCCGGTACACGTCCAGCCCGAGCGCCGCCGATACGAGCCGCGCGGCCAGCGTCTTGCCCGTGCCACTGGGGCCCTGGAAGAGGGCGCGCACACCCGCGGTGAGCTGTCGTGCCAGTGCGCTTCCCACCGCCGCACCCATGCGCTCGCGGTTGCGACAGCGCGTCTCCAGGAGGCGAAGCTCGCGCAACGTCTCGCTCGCGACGGAGAGCTGGCTCCAATCCCCTGGCGTCGTCACGCGCACGGCGAGGGTGTCCAGGGCCTGTCGATTGAGCGCACGCGTGGCCTCGCGCACGTCCGAGGGTTCCACATGCACTCGGTCCGCGAGTGCCGCGTGCGCCTGGGCCAGGCGGGCCGCGCGTCGGAGGTGTCCCCGGGTGAGGCGGAAGCCCGTGCTCAACGTCTCCAGGGCGGGACAGGCGCGGCCGGCGAGTCCTCGCTCCCAGTGCAGCATGCGTTCGTCGGGGCCCGGCATCGCCACGTCCAGCGTGAGCGCGCGGTCGACACCGTCTCCCGTGACACCGCCCAGTCGGCCGAGCACGACGCCCAGCGGTCCGTCGAGTCCCTCCAGCGCGGGAATCTCAGCGGCCTCGCCTGGAGGCGGGTCCGTCACCGCCACGGGCATCGCGTGCAGCAGCGTCGCCAGCGGGCCCACGACGCGCCAGCGCGGGTCATCTCCTTTCTGGAGTCCTTCCACCTCGAGCACGCCGCGTCCGAGCGAGCGGGCCACGGTGCGCAGCAGCGTGCGCCGCCCATTGTGACGAGGTCCCCGGAGCACCAGCGCGCGCACCTCATCGGAGCCGAGCAGCGTGGGCAGTCGTTCCAGGGCCTCGCGGAGTGACTCTGGAATGATGAGCGGCTCGTCCTGTTCCAGCCCCTCCAAGGGGTGGTGTTTCATCCACGACGTGGGCTTGTCGGGCGCCTCTCCTCGCAGGGCATCCCAGACCGCGCCAGGGACATGGAGCGCCCACTCGGAGCGAGGGGCCTCGCGGTCCGACACCTCCACGAGCCCCAGCTCCATCAAGCGGCGCAACCGAGCGCGCGTCTCTCCCCGGTCCTCATCGCCGCGCCAGCCCGCGTTCAGCAGGCCGAGCGTGGGACGGTGGAGCGTGGGCGTGCCCTGGAGTGATGCGAACAGCGCGCCGAAGCGGGCATCTTCTTCCACCATGCCCACCGCGAGCAGGAGCGTCAGCGTGTCATGATCCAACAGCGCGGCCCGGCGCAGCGCGCGCAGGGGGAGGTGTTCGGTGACGTCCTCTTCCCATGCGGAGATCGCCTCGGCCCACGGGCCTGCTCCGGTCGACACTTCATGCGGGTCGATGCCCAGCTCGGTGAGCTCCGCCCGGTAGGCTTCCAGGAAGGGGAAACGCGCGAGGAGGGAGTCCTCGCCACCGCACAGGCTTGCACCCTGGGCCAGCACGCGTGACGCGGCGGCGAAGAAGTAGAGCTTGAAGTGCTCGTGTGCTTGGGACTCGGTGGGAGGAGGCTGGGAGATGGACATGGCGCGCCTCGGGCTCACTCGAAGTGGAAGGTGAGGTGTCGCCCCTCGGAGGGCAGCCACCCGATGTCGCGGTCCAGGCCCGCGATGCGCACCGCCAGCGGGAGCTGCGACAGGAACAGCACCACGTCCACATGCCCCTCCGTCACGTGAAGTCGCGCGTCATGTGCGAGCAGTGTCGCGTCCAGGGCAGACGCATCTTCTGACGACACCCCCAGCGCGCGGCACAGCCGGGCTCGACAGAACGGCACCAGCCATCCGAGCCAGCGCTCCAGGGGCTCGGTGTCGAGCCGACCTGTCTCGTCACCTCGGGAGAGCGTGAACGCCGAGCCGACGGAGTAGGGCGCCAGCTCTCTGTTCACGAGAACGTCCGCGTCCTGTTCATCACAGGGAACGTCCAGCACGAGGAAACCCGCGGGATGCCTCACGCGCAGCCGTCCTTCGTGACTGCTCCAGGTCCAGTGGGAGTCGCGCGCCGCGCGGAACGTGCGCAGCCAGGCGGGAGGGATTCGCCACGCATCGGGAGGCGCGAAGTCCTGGCCGGGAAGGGCTCCGGGCTTTCGGCCGGCGAGCAAGGCCAGCACCTTCCACACCGGGTCCGAGGGGCGCGGGTCCACGCACAGGCGCCGGCCCACGAGCGTGACGAAGTCCCAGAGCGATAGGGGAAGGTTCGGATGGGCCGGCATCGAGAAGTCGCCGTACAGCTCCAGGAACAGGCCCAGGTTGACCAGATAGAAGAGGCCGCCGAGTCGGGTGGAAAAGGGCAGTCCCCACGCGCGTCCGGAGGGTGGCTCGAGCTCTCGGAGTGGCGTCGGTGGTGTCGTGGTGTGCACGGGGGACCGCGAAAGGTCTTCAGTTGCGGAGGCTGGCGAGGCGTGACGAGGCAGCGTGCGCCCATCGCTCGGCGGAGACTCGATGGCCTTCGATACGCCGTGGGTGTCCGTACGCTCCAGGACCCCCTCGTCCGCCGTCGTTGCCTCGCCTCGGGATGCGGATTGCTTTGTCGTCGCGCCCTCGGAAGGAGATGTCTCCAGACCGGGCCCCTTCAGGAGGTCGTCGACAGGGGGCGCGAATTCGGTGTCGTCGGGAGCTGCTTCGGAGTGTGGCTTTGGGAGAACGCTGGCCACGACAGGTTCGGGCGGGGCCGCGTGCCGAGCCTCGTGGGGTGCGAAGGGAGAGGGGACCGCGAGCGCCTCGTGAGCATCTCGCCAGATGCCCACGGCGGGGAGGAACTCCAAACGACGTGCCTCCACGGGAGCGCGCCGAAGCGTGAGCGCGACTCCGAGCAGCGCACCGTGCTCGCGTGAGTCCTTCAATGTCCGCGCTTCAGGTGCCCACGACTCCCATGGGGCGCTTGTCGCGAGGACCGCTCCATCCGATTTCAACGTGCTCGGGGAACTCGCGGGGACCGTGGGCCGTTCGCCGCCCACATCTCGCGAAGGTGCGTCGAGGGCGGCGGCGGAAAGCCCGTGGACCTGGAGCACGCGAGTGAGCAGGGCCCGGGCCTCCGGCGGCGTGAACAACGACACCACGGCACGGACCTCGCGTCGCCGGGTGAGGAACTCCAGGGCGCTCGGGACGTACTCGGGTGCGCGCAGCCATTCCGTGACGACGGTGCGGGACAGGTCCGCGTTGGAAAACAATCCCCGCCACCACCAGTGGGCGCTCGCGAGGCCCCGGCTTACATCGCTCGCCAGACACGCCAGCAGCTCGGAGGGGTCCGCGAACAGCACGGCCTCCGCGCCAGGTGGAACGACGCCATGCGCGGGCCTCGCCGCACGAGCCACCTGCTCTCGCAGCACCGAGGACAGCGCCTCGTTCCACGCCGCGGGCGGGCGCAGGGCCTGCTGATTCAAGGGGAGCACCCCGGGCTTCGGGTCCATCAATCGGCGGATGCACACGGTGGCGGAGGGCGGAAGCCCCGGTGGAAGCAGGTCGGCGCCCGCCAGCACGGCCTCCAGCCGCAGCCGCGCCGAGAGCGGCTCCAGCTCCGCCCCGCGCAGCCGCAGCCGCTGGATGACCGTCCTGCCTCGTGCCGCCTGCTCATGCATCGTCGCGACGTCCTCTTGGGTTCGACACCAGCGTCCGCTTCCACTTCGTGATGTGCGTGTGCTTCCGGCCGGGCCAGGAGCCCCGTGGCCAGGGGCTCCCAGAAGCCAGACGTCAATCCCCGTCGTGGTGCTTGCGGCGGCGGCTCGCCAGGAACCCCAGGGCCACGAGCCCCAGGACACCGGTGGAACCACTCGGACGCGTGTGCTTGCACGGGCAGCCCTCCCCGGGAGGCGGCACGGGAGGTCCCGAGCCTCCATCCCCTCCACCCGTTCCGCCATCACGCCCGGTGCCGTTGTCCGGAGGCCGCGGCTCCACCGGCTCCAGCTTCGTCACCGGCCCCTTGGCCACGGGCGTCCCGTTCACCAGCACGATGATTTCAGTGCCTTCGGCAATCCCACTCAGGCGGACCTCGTAGGTGCCGTCGAGCTTGGGCGTGGTGGCCGGGGCCTGCCGGCCCTTGCCGTTGATCTGCACGACGACGCGGTCCTCGAAGCCCGGGCCCACGTAGTTCCCCAGCGCGTCACGCGGCGTCAGCACCAGCACGTAGCTGCCCGTGTCGACCCTCGTCACCTGGACGTCGGTCTTCGAGCCGGAGGGCAGCACGTCCACCTGCGTCTCGACAATCTCCGTGCGCCGCAGCGGCTCTCCGCTGGGGCCCTTCATCAAGAGCTGGAAGTGGAAGCGGTACGTGCCAGGCGTCTGCGTGTCCTTGAACTCCAGCTTGTAGATGCCGGGCGCGGTCTCCTTCAGCACCAGCTCATCCTTGCCGACGGTGGTGCCCATCTTCTTCAGGAACTCGGGGTCCTTCATCAGCGTGTCCAGCTTGCCCTGGTACGGCGACACCGGGTCCGGACTCTGCTCGCCGCGTCCCTCGCCGCGCGTCTCGTGCATCAGCGTGCCCAGCGCCCCATTCGGGGTCTCCACCAGGACGGTCAGCTCGCCGTTGTTGAGGTTCTCCAGCGGCTTGCCGTCGAACGACACCTGCGCGACGACGTTGAGCGGCTGGCCGGCGGAGTGGCGGAGCCTGTCCAGCGAGAGCTGGAAGTCGAGGCTCTTCTCCTGCACATACGCGCCGAGCTGGTAGGGAATGGCAGGGCTCGCCGTCCCGGGGATGCGGTTCACCGTGAGCTGCCACTTGCCGACCGGACCCGCCTTGGGAAAGTCGTAGCGGTTCAGGACATGGCTGCGGCCCGTCTTCACCGCCACGGGCTTCGGGTTGCTGCCGTCCGGCGCGGTCACCTTGAGCGTCACGGGTTGCCCGCGCGGGCTCGTCGTGAACCAGCCCAGGTTGACGTAGAGGCTCTGCACCGTGCCGTCCACATCGACGGACCGGCTGGCGGTGTTGGTTCCCGAGGGCAGGGTGGTGGAGCTCTGGAGCAGCGTGGACAGCGTGTTGCCCTTGAGCGCCGTCACCAACTGCTGCGCGAAGGCCGTCGTCGTTCCGCTGCTCGTCGTCAGGTGGCTCTGCCCCGCTGTCTGCTGGGAGATGGCGTTCATCAGGTCCGCGTACGGCACGGCGCCGCTGGCCACCGCCACGGTCAGCATGGGGACGCAGTGCCTGGTGAGGCGCTCCGCCGCTCCAGGCGCGACCTCCAGCACCTTGAAGCCCGTGTCCCCCCCCGTGCCGTCCTTCACCATCGGGTTGACGTTCTGCATGCCGTCCGTCATCACCACGAGCGTCAGGTCATTGACCATGTCCGCCTGCCAGGCGGTGAGGGCATCCCGGATGCCGCCGCCCATCGCCGTGGTGCCCGCGGTGACGTTCGCATTCACATGGCTGACGGCCTGCTCCCACGGGTGCCCGCCATCCATCAACGCCGGGGCGCGCTCGACGAACAGCTTGCCGTTGAACTGGGTCGGCTCGGAGTCGCTCTCGAAGTAGACGAGCGCCAGCCGGTCCTTGCCCAGGCCCGTGCCTCCCGTCTGACTCAGGGGATCCAATCCCTCGACCTCCCAGAAGTGGATGAACTGCTCGGCGGCGCTCTGCAGCGCGAGCCACTTCTCGACGTTGGCCGGGTCCCCTGGCGTCGTGGAGAGCATGCTCCCGGAGCGATCCAGGACCAGGGCCACGTCCATGGGAATGCGTCCCCGGTCCACGCCCGGGGGAGGCTGGGTCCAGAGCGTCAGCCCCTTGACCCGCCGCGAGGAACACTCGCACTGGGACAAGGAGGGCGCCGCGAAACTCGTCGTGCGATAGCCCGTGAGGTTGTTGAAGTTCGTCGCGTCCGGCGTGAAGCGAATCTTCCCGGAGCCATCCTGCGGGGGCTTGATGCTGCAGAGGTCGCCCACCAGGAGGAGGAGGTCCCGTCGCTTGTAGTCGATGAGGATGGCGTTCGTTCCGCCGCCGGTGATCACCACCTGATCGCCCGTGAGCGGGTCTCCAAGGGGAGTCGGCCCGCCGCCCACCGTCACGTCCTTGTCGCCCGTCGGCGTCGCGAAGGTCAGCGTCGCGCCATTCGGAATCGGCGTGCTCGATTCGAGCATTACCTTCACGCGGGTGATGGGAATCGTCGTCGCGGGCGCGGAGATGTCGAGCTCGTGCGTCGCGGCCAGCGACGCCGGCGCACCCAGCAGGAATGGGACCGCGAGCCAGGAAAGCCTCTTGGAATGTCTTGGCATGTGTGGACCTCAGGGCTTGTAGATTTCGAGTGCCTGCGTGGGAGACATGGCTGTCCCCACGCGAACCTTGATGCTGATGAACTTGCTGTCCCCGGGGAGGTTGATGCCCGTCAGGGACGTGGGGATGGTGACGACGAGTCGGCCAGGCAGCGTGGACGTGCCGAGCGGCTGCACGCCAATGGGTGTGCCCGACGTGCCATCCCGAGGCTGGTCATCGAAGAACACGCGGATGTTGGTCAGCGTGGAGCCGAAGTTCTGCCCGTTGATGACCAGTTCGCCGCCCAAGGGCGCGTTCGCGATGCTGAAGGGCGTGATGCTCGGAAGGGGCGTTCCCGTGGGTCCCAGGATGATGAGCTGCGAGGACGTCGTGCCCGCGGGGTTGGACACCACCACCGTCACGGTCTTCTGCTGACCCGCGGCGGGCGGGTTGGCGACGGAGGGAACGACGACGAACAGCGAGTAGCGCGAGCTCGCGTTCGAGGGCGGCGCGGCCACGGTCCCGTCGAACGTCACCGTGTTGTTGGTGCGCACCGCATCGAAGTTCTCGCCGACGATCTGCACCTCTGTCCCGATGTTCGGCGTCAGGGGTGAGAAGCCGCTGATGATGGGCTTCGCCGGAGGCGTGGGCGTGGAGCCGGCGATGGTTGCGATGAGGAGGTGGATGCCCGTGCCGTCCGGCACCCGGGTGCCCGGCGTGGGAATCTGCCCGATGACCGGCCGCGCGTTGTTCTTCGGGTCATTGAGGTTCACCACCAGGCCCGAGGCATCCATCGACAGGGCGAGCTGGAGGTTGCCGCCGGACTGCGCCAGCAGCGCCTTCACGTCGAGCAGCGTTCGGCTGAAGAGGTTGGGCACCACGTTGGGCCCACCCGACGTGGTGGCCAGCGCGTTGAGCAGCTGGATGATTGCGTTGATGAGCTCGGCGCTGATGAGGTCGCCGGGCTTGACGAGGTTGAGTGGGTCGGCCATCGGGGTCTCCTCGCGGCCTGCGAGAGATGGAAGGTGGGAAGGTCAGCGGGGCAGCGCGTAGTTGCCGAAGTGCCAGTGCGCGGCGTCGGACCGCGCGTCACCCAGGTAGGGCAGGTAGCCACTGGCGAAGACGAGATAGGGCTGGGGCCGGGGTGTGCTCGCGTCGCTCTGCGCGAGGTGGTTCTCGTGGACCAGGTAGAGCCACAGGAAGGGCTCCTTGCGGACCAGGTCCACGGGCGGATACGCCAGCGACATCCTCAAGAGGGCTTGCAGCCGCGAGCCCTCCACGTGGACCGGCGCCTCGGGGGGATACGTGAGCCCGTCGAAGAACTTCGTGTACGTGAAGCCCCGCGCGCCCGTCATGCCCTCCAGCGGCAACAGGCCCACCGCGGGCAGCGCCACGAAGTGGTCCAGCGCGCGCACCGTCTCCGGCGTCCCGGTGCGCAGCGTGTCCAGGTGCTCCTGGAACTGGAGGAAGCTCGCCTCGCCCTCCGTGGCTCGGCGGTCCTCGAGCCCCAGTCCCCAGCGCTCTGGCGTGGCCACGCGCGCGGGCCGGCGTCGCGCGGCCCAGGCATCCACCCAGCGCAGGCCCACGCCCGCCTTCCAGTGCACCACCGCCAGCGGCACGTCACACGGCGTCAGCGCCGTGGGCCGCAGCTTGTCGATGAGGCCATAGGGCGGGTTCGCGGGCCCGAAGGGATTCACCATCCACGCGCGGCTCGCCGCGTCCGACGTGCCCAGGCACAGGTGGGCCACCCGGTTGCGCAGCCGCGCTTCGTCCGAGAGTTGGGCCGCCGTCAGCTTCAAGTCCAGCAGCCGGAAGCGCACGCCCTCCACCCGCCGCTTCGCCTCGCAGCCGGAGGAGGGATTTCCGCCCAGGCCGCTGACGGGTGCGCGCCCCTCGCGGCCGGACGCGGGCGAGAGGACCAGCAGGTACACGCCCGTGCCGGACACGTAGTCGCTGCTGCCCGGCGCGCAGGTCTCGAAGCCGCCCGTGGCGGTGGCCGTCGCGCCACTGCCGCTGTTGGAGGGGCCTCGCACCAGGGACACTTCCACCGGCTGGAGCAGCTCCAGCGCGTGGCCCGCGCGGCTGAGCGCCAGGCCCGCCGTCACCGTGACGAGCGGCGAGGACACGGTGCTTCCCGGAGCGATGGACACCGTGAGCCCGTGGGCGACACCTTCGCCCATGGCTCGCACGTGTCGTCCCAGGGCCGCCTCGTGGGCGGTCTGCTCCTGACTCAGGTCCTCGGCGGACAGCAGCCGGCCGTTGAAGAAGTTCGTCGAGCGGATGCCGTCCTCGAGGAACGCGGTGTCCAGGTCGATGCGCATGGCCTACCTCGTGCCTTCCGTGCCAGCGCTCACGCGGGCCTTCGGCTTCGCGTCGCCACTGGAGGATTTCTTCTTCGCGGGGACGGCGTACTGGCTCACCTCCACGATGAGGCCCAGCTTGCGCAGGGTGGCGATGGGAAGCAGGGCGTCCTTTTCCCGCACCTTCAGGAGCAGTCCATCCGCGTCCGCGCGTACGAAGGTGACAGAGGGCTGCGTCACCAGTCCGTTCTGCGGCTCCACCAGCGTCGCCTTCACCACGTAGCGCCACTGGTCCGGCTGATGCGCGAAGCCGTCGAAGCTCAGCGTCACGAGCCCGACGTCCACCTTCGTCGCCTTCAATCCGTTGTAGCCAACGTCGGTGGAGGTGTCGTCGATGGGAATCATGCCCGCCGCGATGAGGGAGTAGGGCGGCAGGTTGTCCGGGTGGTGCACCGCCGAGGCGTCACGGGCGAGCCCCGCCAGCAGCCACTCCTGGAGCATGCGCTGGTGCAGCAGGTACGGCCGCTGTGTCTCGTCCACCGTCTTCGTGCCCGCCGCGTCGACCTTCCACGGGCCGGTGCCCAGCTCGCGCACCAACGGCAGGTCCACGGCCGCCAGGAGGACGCCGTCGTTCGCCGACTCCGGCGCGGGAGACACCGGCTGGGTGCAGCCCTGGGACTCGCCCAGCCAGTTCGTCCGCCACAAGGGACGCAGCTCCGTCACCCACAGCCGCGACGCCTCGCGCAGGAAGGACTCGACGTCCGTCTCCAGCACCGGCACGGGTCCACCGGGCGGGTCGTCCAGCACGTAGTCGTCCACGGGTGACACCGGCGAGGAGGGGACGACGGAGCCGCGCAGCAGGGTGACGAACTGCTCCAGGGTGGTGGGCGTGGGCGAGGAGGAGACCACGTTCATGTTCCGCCGCAGCCAGCGCACGAAGTCGCGCACCGCGTTCTCCTCGAGCGGAGGCGGGGGCGGCTGGAGCGCCAGCTCCAGGTGGAAGTCGTCCGTCACTCGCGAGGGCGCGGTGGTGTCGTCCTCGGTGCGGCACGGCTCACCCGGCACGGGGACCGGGTCCGTCAGGCAGTCGCGGTGACGAAGCACCACGTAGACCGTCAGCCGGTTGCCGGAACGCAGGTAGGCATCCACCTCCGTGCCGCGCGCGATGAGCCAGTCGTTGAGCGCGGCGCACTGGGTGGGCGTCACGCGGACCAGTTGTCCTCGCGGTGTCAGCGCCGCTCCAGGGGTGACGCGCACCTCCGGGCCGCGCGTGCCGGTGCCGTGACTCACGGCGAGGCCCCAGGCGGTGCCGTAGCCGAGGAGGTCGCGCGCGAGCCATCTGTCTCGCTCCGACAGGTAGGCGAACTCCTGGGTGAAGTCGTCCACGCCCAGCACCATGCCGAGCACGTAGTTGACGTGTCTGGTCGGGTCGGCCGGCGCGCGCTGCACTGACGTGGAAGTGAAGGTGCTCATTGGATGTCGCTCCCGTGGGTCTCACGGCGCCCGAGCAAGTCCCGCCCCAGGATTCGCCGGTCCGCGGCGTCCTGGGGTGGTCTCGGGGCCAGATGGCTTTCCGCCAGGTATTCGCGTCCGAGCCGCATGGCGGGCATCAGCTCGGGGGCACGGCTGCCCAGATCGACCAGGGTGTCCACGCCCAGGCGGGCTTCGCCGACGCGGAACATGTCCCAGTAGAACTTCACGTCGAACACGGTGTGGGCCGGCTTCTCCACCGCCACCACCCGCATCGCCTGCTCTTGTCGCGCGCGCTGCTCCTGCGCCGCGCTGCCTCGTGGGACGGGCAGCACCACCGTGAAGCGATGGGCCGCCGCACGCACCGGCAGCACCACCGTCTCGAAGTGGTACCAGTCCGACTGCGCCGGACCGTCCCCGGGCAGCGTCACTGGCAACACGGCCTGCGTGAAGTCCGTCAGCGTGGTGCCATGCGCCGCGTTGAGGGCCTGCACCGTCCGATAGCGTCGCGTGAGGAAGTCGAGCCAGCGCGGCGCGCTCGCTGCCGTGGCGGCCGGGATGAAGCCCAGCGCCTCCTGCATGAAGGCTCGCCACACGGTGGCCACCGCGGCCTGGGTGGGCTCACGCAAGGGGAGCGCATCGGACGCCGCCGTCACACCCGCGTCGGAGAGCGCGGCTTGATAGCGCTCCAGCAGCCTCGCGATGCCCTGGGACGGTTCCCAGCGGCGTGACGTGGCGGCGGGCTGGATGCGGATGCCTCCCGTCTCGGAGGTGTCCGTCGCGAAGAGGAACGGGGTGCGCGCGGTGCGGAAGCGCTCGACGATGCGGTAGCGGGCGCGCGTCGGCTCGGTGTCGTCGGTGAAGATGGACGCGTCAGGGCAGTCGTCCAGGGCCACGCGCAGCGCCATGCGCAGGCCGCGCGGCGTGCCTCGCCACTGGAAGAAGTCCAGCGTGTGACGGAGGAAGAGACGGCGACGCGTCTCGTCCCAGGCCGGGTCCAGCGCCACGCCGAACCAGGAGGCCAGCCACTCGAGCGCCTCCGGGGGCGCGCTCCTCGCGTCGAAGAGGACCTGTGCGGCGGCGATGCGGTCTTCCAGGGGCGTGAGCAGTCCCTCGGGGTTCGCGAGGAAGCGGTCCAGGAAGCTGGCCGACTCAGGGTCCTGTCGGTACAGGCCCGGGAGGTACTGCTCCGCGTAGGAGAAGCGCGGGTACCACGCTCGCATCGCGTGGATGCGCGGAGTCGCGGCGCCGCCTCCCTGGAGGACCAGTTCCACCTGCGCGAAGCGGCCCCTGGCGCGCTGGAAGAGCACCTCGAAGGTGCCCCGGTGCTCGCCCCGCGCCGTCGTGGTGAAGGGCAGCTCGGAGCCGGCTCCTCGCTTGTAGAGCGCGGGCTCTTCGCTGAAGGGAAGGGCCTCCAGGTCCGAGCGCTCATTGGCCGCGCGACTGCGCACGACGATGCGTGCTCCGGGCGGAAGGGAGCCGTCCAACAGCAGCCGATGCCACACGCAGTCAGGCGTCCGTCCATCGAGCACGGGCGTGCGCAGCGTGCCCTCGGACACGTAGCGCGGGCGTCGCTGCGCCACGAGCGGGATGAACGTGTCCGCGAAGTCGTAGAGGGCCTGCCCGTCCGAGGCGATGAGCGCCTTTCCGCCAAACAACCGCAGCGGCAGGTACTCCGGCTGCGCCACCGCGACGAGGTCACCGCCTTCCGAGGTGTGCAGCTCGAAGGCGAAGGCCTGGTTGCCGTCCCGACCCACCACGACGACGCGGCCCACCGAGCCATCCGACCCGGCCGGAAGCAGCGCCATGTCATGCGCCACCAGGACGTACGACGACGCGGGACTGTTGTCGCCAAGGAGGCCATCGACCTCCAGCGGCACGGGGGCACCTGTCAGGACGCCGTCGCGGTAGACCAGCAGGCGACTGTCCTCGGTGCCCCGGTCCAGCACGAGCACGTGGCCGTCGGGCAGCACCTCCACGGAGATGGGGTCCTGGGCGGCGACGGGCGTCGACGCATCCAGCGTCACCGGCCGTGGGAAGGTGACGGCGGGAATCGTTCGCGTCGGTCCTCCGGCCAGGGGCTGGAAGGCTTCCACCCGTGACGCGGAGAGCACGTCATCCACGCCCGTGCGCACCACGCGGAAGCCCGCGTCCAGTCGCCACAGGCGGCGGTGCTGACGGTCCAGCACCACCACGCCGCCATCGGGAGTGGCCGCCATGTCCCACGGCGCGAAGGGCACACCCGTGGGCCACAGGTGTCGCACCGGAGGGCCGCCCGAGTGCAGGTCGAACACGAGCAGCCCCGCGGGCGCGAGCGTGCCGACGACCAGGTAGTGATGCCCGCTGATGGCCATGGCTCCGAGCAGCTCGGGCGTGGGAAGCGAGGGCGGAATCAGCGGGCCGAAGCCGCCCGTGCCGGAGACGGGTGCTGCCTCGGGCGTGACGGGCCAGAAGTCACTCGTCTGCCTCGAACCGCTGGAGAGCACCTTCAGCGTGCGCCCGTCGAGAGCCACCCAGTAGACGTTGCCATAGCGGTCCTTCGCGGCGCCGCGCCGGTCCTCCAGCACGGGAGGTACGTCGCGCGGCGCGGCGATGAAGCGGAACAGCTCCGCGCGCAGGGACACCTCCGAGCGCGATGAGTCCCACGCGACGTCCGCGCCGGTGCCGGACGCCTCGCTCCACGCTTCGGAGAGAACGCGGCCCTTCGAGGTGCAGCGGCCCCAGTCGTCGCGACCGAGCAGCAGATGAAAGCGAGCGCCGTTGGCATCCATCTATCGGCACTCCTCGGGGACGATGGGCACCGAGACGAACGGCCGCTGCGTCGTCGTGACGGACGTGCCGCGCAGGTCGTCGAGCGAGGGCGCGTCACCCACGGCCACCGAGAGTCCGGCGAGCCGGGGGAGTTGGAGCCCCGTCATCGGTATCTGGTCCTGCTGAGTGCCCGTGGCCAGCCCCAGCCGCACCCCGCGCACCAGCGCCACGCCCGCCACGCGACTGGCCACCGCCGCCAGCTCCAGCGACACCACCGCCTTGCGCAGCGGCCAGCCACGCCGGGCCACCGTGGACAGGTTCGCGCCCGCCAGCGACACCGTCTGCTCCAGCAACTCCGCGTCCTCGGGGGGCAGGGGCGACAGGACCTCGACGAGGGCCGCCTTCACCGCCTCGCGCACCTGTGCCTGCGAGACTCCCGCCACCACCTCCAGGCCCACCGTCACCCAGACGGGCTTGTACTGGGGGCGGCGCACGAAGACCTCGGTCGTCACCAGTCGACGAGGCGAGAGCCAGCAGGCAATCGCATCGAGGAACGTGTCCGGCCCCTCCGCCTCGCGCGCATCAGGCTCCGCGCGGGGAATGGCCAACACCGTCACCGCGCCGGGTGCATCACCTGGCTCGTTGGGCGAGAGGGCAGGGTGGAACGCGGGCAGCACATCCACGCGGCCCACCGCGACACCGGGCGTGCGCAGCGTCACCGCCTCGAAGTCCTGCGCCGTCACCAGCCTGTCCCGGTGCTGGAGGAACCGCGAGATGTGCCGCTCTCCTTCGCGCACGCCCTCCGCGTCGGAGCCGCCCCACGTGGGCAGCGGATTCGCCACCTGGATGCCTGGGGGAAGCGCGGGCCCACTCGCCACCGTGCCCGTGGCCACATTGCCGGCGCGACCCACGCCGTGGTCATAGTCGGCGCGCAGCGTGGCCCCGAGCGGCGGCCTCGCGCCGTGGGCACCGTCACCGAAGCGAAGCTCTCCCGCCTCAGCGTCCAGACGGAACACCTTCACGCGTGTCCGCGCGGGGCGCGGCGAGCCGGGCGGCAGGCGCGGGTCCGGCACGGAGACCTCGGGGCCCGCGCTCGTCAGGTCATCGATTTCCTCCCACGTCTCGGTGATTCCATTCACCGTGACGCTCAGCTTCACCGAGCCCGGCAACACAGGCGCGCGCGACAGCTTCAGCGCCTGGTCCGGCTCGCCCGAGCCCGTGGGCAACAGCTCGCTCGTCACGCGCTCGCGCTGGGACACGGGCGCGGCGTTGATGCCGGCCCACAGGAGCTTCGTCGTCACCGGCGCCGAAGCGGTGATGCGCACCCAGGTGATGACGCGCGCTTCCAGTTCCTCGTCGTCGAGCGAGGGAGGGAAGTCGCGGGTGCCCGCCTCCAGCGGATCCAGGTTCGTCCACAGCTCCAGCTCGCCGAGCGTGGAGGGCAGGGGGACGTCCACCACGGAGGGCTCGCCAGGCATCTCCGAGGTGACCAGGGTGCGCCAGCTCGCGTTGCGCAGCGCCGGGTCCTCCGGGAGCTTGCCGTCCACGGGCAAGCGGGGAAGCTGGAACTGGAGCACCGCCGAGCCCACGGGCCGCGCCTGTCCATTGGGGACCAAGTCTCGTCCCTCGGAGCCACCGGCGGGCGCGAGTCCCACCGTCAGCACCTTGCCCTTCAGCTCCTCCCTCGCCCGTGTCAGCGCATCGGGGAGTTTCCGGTCCGCGGGCCGCAGCAGCAGCGCCACCCACAGCGCCTTGTCCAGCGTCTCGGTGTTGAGGTCCAACGGCTCCGTGCCGCGCGGAGAGAAGGGCGTCGTCTCGTAGAACTGGAGTTCGTTGAGCGGCGCGGGCGGCGGCGCGGTGGCGGTGAAGGAGGCGTAGAGCTCCTGGTAGTACTCCTTCACCCGCTCCTCGGGCGCGACGCTCCGCTTGTAGAAGCACGCCGCCTCCACGGGCAGCACGTCCAGGCCGCGCTCGGTGCGGAAGGGCACCTGGCCGGCGCGGACCTCCACGCCCTCCGTCAGCGTGAGTGCCTGGGGCGGACCGCCGCGCTCGTTGCGGAAGGCGACGAGCCCGCGCGCGGACGCGGCCGGCAGCAACGGCACGCCGAGCAGTTGGAGGAACTTGAGCCGGTTGCGCTCCGGAATCTGGTTGGCGCGGTACAGCAGGCTTTCCGTCAGGAAGGCGAAGAGCTCCAGCAGCGTGACGCCCGGGTCGGACTTGTTGAAGTTGGTCCACTCGGGGTTGTGGATGGGGATGCGTGCCAGCGCCTCGTCGAGGAGCTGCTGGTACTTGCGGTCATCGATGGGCGGGAGGGTGAGTGGCACGATGTCGTTACCCCGCGAGCGTGACGCTCAGGTTGAGCCGCTCTCGTGCGCCGGTGGCCACGAGCTTGTAGGTGATGGTCGCGGTGGCGGCCCGAGCGTCCTGCGGGTCCGCGTCCACGCTGACCGACTCCACCGCGATGCGGGGCTCCCACTGCGCCAGGGCCCGGTTGATGCGATCGGCGATTTGATGCCGTGTCGTGACGGTGTTCGGCTCGAACAGGAAGCGCCCGAGCCCCGCGCCGAACTCCGGCAGCATCAGCCGCTCGCGTTGCTCGGTGGCGAGGATGATTTGAATGGCTTCACGCACGTTGCGCTCACCCTCGGACCACTGCATGCGCCCATCCGGCCCCACGCGAGGAGGGAAGCCGAGGCCGCGTCCAATGAGTTTTCCGGCGTCCATGGACTCACCCCACCCTGGGCTTGGGCAGACAGATTTTCAGGAAGGGCATCCACCAGAAGATGATGTTGAGCAGGCTGAAGAAGATCATCAGGACGATGAACGCGCAGAGCGTGATGATGGGAATGGAGAACATGCACAGCTCTCCCAGGTCGAAGCTCAGCCCGTCGTCGAGTTCCCCCTTCATCGTCTTCTCCAACCCCGCCACCCGAGACATCTGCTTGCGCAACCCCTTCGACAGCGTGAATCCGACGTTCTTCTTGAACTTGCGCAGCCCCCGGATGCTGGTGTCCAACGGCAGCTCGATGCGCACCGGTCGCGCGGGTGCGTCCGAATCAAAGAACGGCGCCAGGGTGAAACCCTTCGATGGCGCGCTGACGATGGGCGGGCACAGCGCGCCGCACGCTGGCTTCAAATACACGCACCGCAGCACGTAGAGCGCCTTGCCCGGCTCCTCCAGCTTGGACACCGGCTCCGGCTCCGAGGGCAGCGAGTACACCCCCGCCACCACCGCCGCGCCCAACGCCGAACGCAGCGCCGTCACCGTCACCTCGGTGCACAGCCGCAGGTTGTAATCGAGCCCACCCGTGCTGCCGTTGAGGATGGCCGTGCGCTGCTGCATCGCCTTGCGCAGCGCCTGCTGCCACGTGTCCCCGGAGCTGCCCTCCACGCGGTGGTTGCCCGTCAGCAACAGGAACAGCGTACGCAGGGGAGAACCCGCCGCGGGCGTGGGTCCTGGTGACGCCTTGTCCAGGAGCGTCCACAGCGCGGGGAGGCGCTCCTCCAGGAAGGTGGCGAAGTCCACGAGCAGGAAGCGCGTCACTTCCTTCTGGACGGCCACCGCCTCGCTCGTCGCCTTCGTGTACGCGAGGAGTTGCTCGAACGGCGCGACCACTTGTCCCTCGGCCTCGTCCGCCAGCATCTTGTCCGGGTCCAACCCCGTGCTCGGGTCGTCGTCCTGGAAGGCCGCCGCGGACTCGAAGGTGTCGCGACTGGAGGTGGGCACCAGCCCCACGAGCATCCGGCGCCGCTTCCCCTCGGAGGCGAAGTTCATCGGGAAGAGGGGCAGGAGCTCCTCGCCCTTCGCCAGCGCGCCTGTCTCCGCCGTGCTCAGCTCCTTCCAGATGCGCCGTTTGTCGGCGGGACTGCCGGGCGAGGCCGGCACCCACGCGCCTTCCTTGCCGCCGCCCAGGGAGCGACGCAGGACGAACGCGGCCTTCTCTCCGCTCGCGGAGTCCACGACGTGGTCCGGCAGTCCCGGCAGTCGACACACGAGGCTCGTGGCCACCAGATAGAAGCGCCCGTGCGCCGGCTGGTACAGCTTGGGCGGCGTGTTGACCTCGTCGTCGGGAGGTTCGCCGGGCATGCGCTCGCGGTAGCTCTTGAAGCGCGTCACCAGCAGGTCCGTCAGGTCCGGCCGCGTGGGCGCCTGGAGTCGCTCCGCCAGCTCCTCCATGAAGCGGTCCGAGTCGAACTGGAGGATGCCGGGCGCCTGGAGTCGCGCCAGCTTGTCGGGCGCGGGACCCCACAGCGGCGAGGCCGTCACCCACTGCACCGGATGGGGAAGGGTTGTCGCCATCACCACACGTTCCCCGCGCCCGGCGTATACGAGGCGCTGACCACGCTGTTGGTGATGACCGTGTCCGCCTGCACCACGCCGCTGAACTTGGACATGCCCGCGTTGACGGTGAGCATCCCGGCCGAAATCTCCGCCGTGCTCGCGTTGATGGTGACCTTGGCCGCGGCATTCACGGTGATGCCGCTGGGCTCCATCTTCAGCGAGTTGCCGTTGCTGTCCTTCGCCTCGATGGAGCCGGGCCCGTCCTTGAGCGTCACCGTCTGACCGGCGGGCGTCTCCAGCGTGAGCGTCTCCTGTCCGTCCGTGTCATCGAGCGTGATGACGATGCCGTTGCGCGAGCGCAGCACCTTCTTCGCGTTGCGGCCCGCGCCATCCATGGACTCCGGCGGCGTGTCCTTGCCGTTCCACAGCGCGCCGACGACATAGGGCCGCCGAGCGTCGCCCGCCTCGAAGCCAACGAGCACCTCGTCATCCACGTCCGGCACGAACCAGGAGCCGCGATTCTTGCCGCCCATCAGCGTGGCCAGCCGGGCCCACGCCTCGTAGCGTCCGCCACCCGCGGCGTCGGCGGCCCACGGCAGCAGCACCTTCACCCGGCCCTGGCTGTCCGGGTCCTTGAGGTCCGTGACTCGCGCTGGGTACAGACCGTAGAAGCGGCCACCCAGGCCGTCCGCGACGCGCTCGTCCAGCACCTGTTCCCACGCCGCGTCCGCGCTCATGACGCCTTCCCCAGTCCCACGCGCTCCGCCACCAGCTCCGTGCGAAGGCCGCGCGCGCCGTCGAACAGGTGCTTCACCTCGGCCAGGTGGTACTTGCCGCTGAACAGCGGCCCCAGGCCGGTCAGCTCCACGCGCGCCCCCACGCGCAGCTTCGCGTCCGTCTGTGCCGTGCCACGCCCCACCACGAAGCGCCGCGCCTGCTGTCGGAAGTGCGCGTCCGCTCGCGCCTGCGCCTCTGGGACACTCAGGGGCGCCGCGTGCACCACGGCCTCCTTGCGCTCGGCCAGCTTCGAGGCCAGCAGGCTCGCGCCGCTCTCGTCCTTCTCCAGCTCCGCGCCCAGCACGGACGGGCCGGCCTCACAGGAGATGGCGTCCTTCTCCGCCACGTTCCACCCGCTCACCGTCACCGAGGACCGCTGGCCCGCCAGGTCCGCCAGCACCGTGAAGGACATCAGCTCGTTGCCGCGTCCCAGCTTGAGGGGCTGGCCGCTGGAGCGGCTTGCGCGCGCCTTCGCCTTCAGCGTCTTGCCCTCCACCCACAGCTCAGCGCCCAGCGCACGGCAGCGCTCGCGCAGGAAGGCGAGGTCGCTCTGGTTCACCTGGGCCAGCACGGGGTGCTTGGGCCCTGGGACCTCCACCTCGGCCGTCAGGCCATGTTTGCCCGCGAGCTGGCGCAGGACGTCCTCGTCCGTCGCGTTCTCGTACGCCGCCGTCCGCCGCGTCATCCGCAGGTCCTGGAGGCGGTCCTCGGCCAGCACCGTGAGGGTGGGGGAGGCGCTCTCCGGGAAGCCGGCCTCCAGGCCGGTGATGCGCCCCTCGAAGAGGACATCCTGGGTGCCCAGCCGCACCTCGAACGGCTTGCCGAAGTCGAGCACCGAGCGGTCGAAGTAGAGAAACCCCGTCTCGCCATCCTTCGGACCCCAGTTGCCGAACGTCGCCTCGCACCGGTACAGCCCTTGCGCCGTCTCGACGATGCACAGCTCCAGCAGCCCACTGGCGAGCGTGGGGTGCTCGCGACCGTCCACCCGCAGCGTGGGGCGGGAGGCGCGCAGCTTGGAGTCATTGCTGGTTCCGTCGGCCATGGCGCTCTCCGACTCAGTGCGCGCGCACGCGTGCGTGCCGTTCGCGGTGGAGGACCTGGGCGCGCTCCTGCTCGTGCGCCTTCTGCACCGCTGACGCGCCACCTTCGGCCGAGCCCCCGGCCCCGCCCCCTGACGGCGTGGACGCCGCTGGCGGCGCGCTCACCACTTCCATCTCGTTGATGACCACGGCCATGCACGCCCCCCGCTACCGCCTGACTCCGATGTTGATGCCCGCCTGCAAGTCGATGAGCTGGCCGGGGGCCAGTCGCCTCGGGTTCTCGATTCCGTTCGCGGAGGCGATGCCCTGCCAGCTCGCGCCCTTGCCCTCGTTCGACGCGAGCCCCTGCACCGTCGAGCCCTCCGGCGCGGACTTCATGGGCGCCTCTCCCGCGCCCTTGCCGCTGGGGTTCGGACTGGCTCCCGCGGGAGGCTGCGTGGGTGCGAAGACGAAGGCGGTGATCTTCTGCTGCGACAGGCTGAAGCTGACGCTGGCGCGCAGGGGCAGGCCCTCGGCCGAGAACAGCTCCAGCGACTCCTCCATCGACTCCATGATTCCGTCGAACTGGAAGCTGCCCCACAGGAAGCGCACGGCGGGCGGGACGAACTTGTCGCCCTCCTTCTTCGGAGTGATGAAGAAGGCCACCTTCGCGGTGAGCTTGCGCACGTCCTCCACCGCGTCCGAGGCGCCCTCCGGCTGGCCCGTGACGTCGAACCACAACTGCACGCTCAGCTTGGTGGTGCCCGCGCCGACGAACTGCTGCGCGGGTGTGCCGCGCTGGTCTCCGCCTCCAGAGGGCTGCTGCACCTGGTTGGCGTAGGCGACCTTCAGCGTCTCCGGGTTGAACTGCACCACGGTGGACGTGGTCTGCTCGTCAATCGGGTGCTCGAAGTTGGAGTCGAGCTGGAGCAGCTTCGCCTTCGCGAGCGGCGTGGCGTCGTCGGACATGGCTCAGGCGCCTCCGGCTTTGCGGGTGAGGGACTCGTAGGCGATTTGAAGCTCCTCGATGGCCACCATGCCGTCCTTCGCGTTGAGCGGAGGGGCCTTGAGCTTCACGGGCAGGCAGCGCGACAGGACGAAGCGCGCACGCTCCTTCCGTTCGAGCCCGGGACCGAACATCACCACCTCCGCGCTTGCGCGCAGGCGGGGACGGGTCCTCATGATTTCGAACCACCGCCACAGGTCCTCGTTGGCGCTCATGCCGCGCTTGAGCGTGAGCTGACCGAAGCTGTGCGCGCCAGTGAGGCGAATCTGCCGGCCGTTGTTGCCGCCCTCGCGGATGGTCTTCACGTCCATCGTCATCTCCAGGCCGTCGCATTCGGAGAACGCGGCGAAGCACGCGGTGGGCGCGAGGTCTGGGATGTCGATCTCCACCGCGAAGGCGAAGGCGATGAAGGGGTCGATGACCGTCTCGTCCTCGGTCGTGGCCATGGCCTAGCGCGCCTCCGTGACGAGCCCGCGGTCGCCGCTCTGGACGAGCCGCACGTTGAGGAAGGTGAGGGGTTGGGAAGGGGCCACGCGCAGGTCCACGTAGAAGCGCCCCTGTTCGACGAGGCTGGGCGTGTTCAGCTCGGAGCCCGTCACCACCTGGAAGGCGCCTTCGCGCGTCTTGCCGGCGAAGGCGCCCCGGACGAAGAGGTCTCCGAGCAGTGACTCGAAGCCGCGCTGCACCCGGCGGCGGAAGCTGGCGTCGTTGGGCTCGAAGACGTAGGTCGCGCCCAGGCGCAGCGCCGCGCGTCGCAGCAGGGACAGCAGCCGCCGGACGTGGATGGGCCGCAGCTCCGGGTCCGTGGCCAGCGTGTCCGCGGACAGCGTGAGGAAGGCGCGCGGCTCCTGGCGCACGACGTTGACCTGCGCTTCCTGGAGGTCCAGCCACCAGTCGCGGCCCAACGCCGGACTCAGCGCCACCACCCCCGTCCAGGGCTCGTTCGCGGGAGCCACCCATGCGCCTCGCTCCAGCGCGCGCCGGGCGAGCACTCCGCACGCGTTGCCGTCCGGAGGCATGCGCCGGGGCTCCGCGGGTTTGTTCTCCTCGGAGACGAAGGTCCACGGGTGATAGAGCGCGCCGTGCGACAGCGCCGCGTCCTCCGCGAAGCCAATCGGAGGCACGCCGTCCTCTTCCGCGCCCAGGGGCGACTGGAGCGTCCCCGCGTGCGCGAGCGCGTCCTCCTCGCGGTAGTGCTCGGGCAGCGACAGCACTGCCAGCAGGTCTCCGCGAGCCCGCGCCATGCGCACCAGCGCGCGCTGCACCGCGAGCAGCGGCCCCACGTCGTAGGACGAAGCAGGCAGCAGCTGCCATCGCGCGGGAGGCGACACGCTGACAGCCATGCCCGGAGTCCAGGGCCCGGTGATGCCCGCCCGTTCAGCGCGGACGCGATGGTAGCGAGTGCCCGGCGTGCGCCCGTACAGCGTGCGCGTGCTGAGCGGCCCCCGGTACAGCACGGCCGCGTCGCTGAAGTCCGGGCGCAGCGCCTCCTCCAGCACATACTCGATTCCCGTTCCGGGCAGCGTGGCCCAGGTCAGCGTGAAAGGCTGACTTGAGGTGGGCTCCGGTGGTGAGGCGACCAGTGGCGCGGGCGCTGGCGGCGGCTCGTGCGCGCAATCGAGGAACGTCCCCCAATCGGGCTCGGGCAGCGGCTCGTTTGGCGCGGGCGGCGGGACGGAGGGCCTGCCCGTGAGCACCCAGGCGCGATGGATGGCATCCGGCGCGGCCACCAACGTCGCGTCCAGTCGGTCCATGACGGCGTGGAGGCCCTTGAGCGAGCGCGGGCGGCTGCTCTGGTAGCGCAGGAAGTCCGCCTGGGCCGGCAGTGCTTCGATGCTTACCGACTTCAGGTCCGCATCCAGGAAGAGGTCCGCGTCGAACGACGCAAGCCCATCTCGCGTCAGGGAGTCCCCGGCGGGTGGCGTGCAGCCCACGTAGGCGGTGGGCGAGTCCGACAGTCCGAGGGGAATGGAGAACGCCTCACCCTGAGCTCCGGGCCCCGCAAGCGGGAAGCGGCTGCTGGGGATGCCCTGGCGCCAATCGCTCGGCAGTCGCTCTTCAGGAAGCCGCGAGGGAAGCGTCTCCGCGTCCTCGAAGCGAGCCCGCTCGGTGTCCGTGGGCAGCGCGGCCCAGTGGCGCGGATGGCTCGGGCAGAAGCCGAGCCGCTCGAGTTGCGCGGGCTGCTCCGCGCTCCGGCGGGTCCACAGGCCCAGCGTCAATCGCTCGCACCAGGCTGGCGCCGAGGCCACGGCCCCAGGCGTGGAAGTCAGCACGCGAGTGGCCACGCCGGAGACCTGCACCGCTCCCGCGCCCACCTGTCCCAGCACGACGGACTCCACCAGGAGCCAGTGCTCGCCCAGCGACGCCTCCATCAACCTCAGCACCGCACCCGGAGGCGGAGCGCCCTCCGGAGTCACGCTCAACGTGAGGGTGAGCACACGGGGCACATCGCCCGGGCCCGGGTCCGTCATCGCCGTCACCCCGAGCGTGGCGATCTCTCCTTCGCCTCGGGTCCACGACGCGGTGGGCAGCGACGTCGGCGCCACGCTCGATTCGAGCCAGCGGGCCTTCTTCGTGCGCACGCGCACCGTCACGCGTCGAGGCGCGGGCCCCGAGTAGGACGGAGCCGCCTCCTGGCCCACGGCCTCCACCGACTCCACGGGCATGAGCAGCGCGCACGCGGTGCCATCGAAGCCCACGCGCAGCAGGTCTCCCACGGCCACGCCACCCGAGGCCGTCACGACGAGCGTCGCGTCGCCGCCCCCCGTGGT
Organism: Myxococcus sp. CA040A; assembly: GCF_013336725.1. NCBI lineage: Bacteria > Pseudomonadati > Myxococcota > Myxococcia > Myxococcales > Myxococcaceae > Myxococcus > Myxococcus sp. CA040A. Next base: position 375,399 of record NZ_JABUMR010000002.1, read on the forward strand.
GCTCCAGTCCACCAGGTCCACCAGCTCGCGATGGATGGATGCCGCCACGCGCACCGGGTCCGACCAGCTTCCTTCCGAGCGCGCCCGGGCCACGGCCGTGGACACCGCTCCACCTTCCGAGCAACGCAGCAGCCCGGGGACAGGGAAGGTGTTGGACTTCGCGTCGGGCCCCGCCACGCGGACGACCCAGCAGCGGCGTCCCCCGTTGCGGAAGAAGGCACGCACCGCCGAGGCCAGGTGCCCCTGCACGGGCTCTCCGCGCTCGGCGTCCCATGCGAGCAGCGGGGCCTCGCCGAACACCGCCTCGAAGTCCGCCACGTCCTCCACCGCCACCGGCACGTGCAGGGGACCGGAGGAGGCGAAGCCCACGAACGCGCCCACGTCCATCCGGGGCAACACGTCCACGACGGACGGTGCCTGGATTTCGAAGCGCAAGCCGGGGAGGCGTCTGGCGGCGGGGCGGCTCACGTCACTCCATCTCCAGGCGCTCGTACGCGATGGTGAGCTCCTCGATGGCCACATCCGTGCCCTTCGCGTTGAAGGGGCCGCTGACGTGCTTGATGATGCGCGCGCGCAGCAGCTTCCACGTCTGCACCACCGCGGTGTGGTCCTCGTTCTGGAGCTGGATGGTGACGGTGCGCAGCGCGTTGGACTCGCCGTTGCGCAGTTGGTCCAACCACTTGTAGAGGCTGAGCGAGCCAATCACCCCGCGCTTCATGGTGACGTCCGTCGCCTTGTTCAGGCCGGTGATTTTCCGGACGCTGTTCTCCTTCTCGTTGCCGTTGCGGTACTCCGCGACGGTGACCTCCATGCCCACGTTGGAGATCTCCTGGAAACCCGCGTCCGGCCCTTCGGTGCCGTTGCCGGCGCCCAGGTCGACCAGGAAGTTGAACTGCACATAGGGGCGATCACGAAAGACAGCCATGGGTGGTCTCCAGAGGGATTACTTCCGGTCGCCGGTCCACTGACCGATGCGGAAGATGACGAACTCGGCCGGGCGCAGCGGCGCCACGCCGATGAGGCAGACCAGCCGACCGTTATCCAGGTCGTTCTGGCTCATGGTGCTGCGGTCGCACTTCACGAAGTACGCCTTCTCGGGCTTCTCTCCGAGCAGCGCGCCCTGCTGCCACTCATTGAGCATGAAGTCTTCAATGGTGCGCCGCACGTTGGCCCAGAGTTGCTCGCCGTTCGGCTCGAACACCGCCCACTGGGTCCCCTTGTCGATGGAGCGCTCCAGGTAGGCGAAGTAGCGCCGCAGGTTGACGTACTTCCACTCCGGGTCCGACGCCGTCGTGCGCGCGCCCCACAACCGGTTGCCGCGCCCCTCGAAGTAGCGGAACGCGTTGATGCCCTCCGGATTGAGCACCTCCTGCTGCGCCTTGCTCAGGTTCGTCTCGAAGCCGAGCGCCAGGTTCACCACTTCATTGGCGGGGGCCTTGTAGACGGCGCGGTTGACGTCGTTGCGCGCGTAGATGCCCGCCACGAAGCCGCTGGGCGGCAGGAAGATGGGCTGGCGCGTGACGGGGTCCAGCACCTTCACCCACGGGTAGTAGAGCGCCGCGTAGCTGGTGTCGATTTTCGCGCGCAGCGCCCGCACCTGTCCCAGCGTCTGGCCGTTGCCGCTGTCCAGCACGGCGATGCGGTACTTCATCCGCTGCGCGTGGGAGATGAGCAGGTTGATGATGGTGGCGGCGTTGGCGCCGTAGCCGTTCTCGTAACCGAACGTGGAGCCCGGCGCGGCGACGATGGAGATGTCCTCCAGGTCCTCGAAGTGGAACAGGCCCGTCTTGCGCGTCGTGTTGGGGACCTGCTGGCCCTTGTAGTCGTCGGCGGTGGGGCGCATGCCGTCGCTGCCGCCCTTGAGCAGAACCTCCAGCGAGCGCTGCGACTCGGGCGAGTCCGGGTCCTCCAGCGCGGAGTCCAGCGGCGGGCTCATGATGGGGCTGGCGAGGCTGGCATCCAGGAAGGCGCCGAGCACCTCCACGCCGTCATCCAGGTTCTGCGTGGAGATGATGATGGGGACGTCGCGGTTCTTCGCCGGCTCGTCCGCGTCGTAGGCGAAGCGCGCGGACAGCGAGTCCGCCGCGCCGCTGCGCGTGTGCCCGGGGTCCAGGGCCAGCCCGTCCCACGTCTGCGCGGAGGCCGGGTCATCCATGGGGATGACCGTCACGGCGACGGTGACGACGCGAATCTCGAAGCCCGCGTTTTCTTGAAGCGACGAGAGGAAGAGGGGGCTGCCGGCGCCGCCGGTGAACTTCCAGTCCTGCACGTCCTCGTCCCACGTGGCCAGGTAGAACTCGCCGGTGCCCACGGGGCTGGAGATGGGGGACTGGATGTCGCGGATGAGCACGACGTCGCGCGCCAGGAGCGCGCCTACGCGGGGCGTGCCGTCCTCGAACGAGAGGACGTTCTGGCCCACGCGCAGGGAGAAGCGCACGCGCAGGTTGCCGGCCGAGCCCGGAAAGCGCGCCGTCAGCGACAGCGTGTCCGTCTTGGGGCTCGCGCTCGCATCCAGGAGCGCGCGGGCGTGGCCGTCGTTGTACTCGTTGGAGACGGCGGTGCCGGTGCCCAGGTCGATGGTGGTGTCCAGGCCCGTGTAGAGCGCGTCGTCCGGACGGCGGAAGGCGCGGCTGATGTAGAGCCGCTTGCCGCCCTCCTCGAAGAAGGCGCGCGCCGCGTGCCACGTGTAGTTGTGCAGCGTGACGTCGTCGGTGAAGGCGAGCTGTCGGCGGTTGCCGTGGATGCGCTCGAACTCCACCACGCTGGTGATGAGCTCGGGCTCCAGCTCCACGGGCCCGTAGCGGGTGGGGCCGACGAAGCCGGTGGTGGTGGTGCTCACGCCCTCGATGGACTTCGAGCGGAAGCTGGTCTCTTCGACGAATACACCGGGAGCGAGATATTCAGGCATCGGTCATTTCCTAGGGAGGTGAACCCGTGGGGGTGATCCACAGCCGGGAGGCAGGCGCATCCTGGGTGCGCAGGACGAGCTCCTGGCCGTAGCGCAGCGTTGGCTCGAGCAGCGCCTGGGGGCTGCCCGTGTCCGCCCACACCCCCGCCGGGGGTTGGGACAGCGTGGTGCACACGTCCGGCAGCGCCGTCCCGGGTGCGCGGTAGTCGTGACGGACGCGAAGCTGGAGCAGCCAGGTCTGCTCCAAGAGCGGAAGCCCCGGAGGCAGGCTGGATGCGTCCACGGGCGAGCCGGGAGCGAAGTCCACGGGGGCCGGGTACGGGAAGAACAGCGCGAGCCGTCCGCGCTCATCCGTCATGCCGCGCGCGGTGATGCCCCCCGTGGGCGTGACTTCCACCAACGCCCAGGAGGCGGGGGCTTTCGCCTTCGTGTCCCACAGCTCCGCGCGCACCACGGCCATGGGCACGGCGCTCTGCCGCGTGGGCGCGGAGAAGAGCGGCACGGAGGGAGACGGTGGCGACAGCGGCGAGGGGGGAGAGGCGACGCAGTCGAGGGAGAAGAGGCCCCGATGTGGAAGCGCCGCGCGGAAGGCGCACGACACGAAGCGGTTCAAGGTGTCATGCACTTCAATGGTGTAGGGACGGCGCGAGGGCAGGGCGGCCCACCACGCGTCGTCGCCGGCGTGCTCGCCTCCGAACTCCAAGTCTCGCAAGCCGGGGAGGTTCATCAGCAGGTGGAGGCCCGAGCGGTTGACCACGGATTCGCGGCGCAACGCGGGCTGTCCTTCGGGGAACGCGCTGACGCGCAGTCCTTCGCCGACCGATGCACCCGTGGCCTCGTCGCGGAAGCGGATACCGAGCGGGGCCACGCGCGACACGTGCTCGAGGACGTGGATGGCGGGCCTCATCGCTCGGTCACCTTTCCGGGCGACATCACGCGCGTCTGGACGGGGCCGGCTTCCTCGTCGGCGATGGCGGATTCGATGCCGACCATGCGCGCGATGTACGAGGCGGAGACCTGGATGTTCGGCTTGCCGGGCTCCCAGACGTTGAGCATGTCCTGGATGGAGAGCGGCTCGTAGACGACGGTGACTGTTTCATCCGGGAGGAAGGTGTCTGTCTCGGGAGTGCCGTAGTGATTGAGGAAGCTGGCGGTGAGGGTGGGGGTGTCCTCGAGCTGGCGCATGGCCCAGCCGAGGAGCCGGTGTTGCTTGGCCGCGGACTTCGCCCAGGGCGTCAGCAGGTAGTAGAGGTCGACGGGGAGGGGCCGACGGGTGCGGCGTCCCTGCGAGTCGAGTCGACCGGGAAGGTTGCGGCGCGTGGTGCTGGGGGTGACGCGGAAGAGGAAGAGGGAGATGCCCTCGTCCATGGGGGCCTTGAAGTCGGAGGCCTGGTAGAGGCGGAACTTCGCGCCCTCGAACTCAGGCTTCGGACACGCCTGTTCGAGCAGGGCCAGAAGGGCTTGTCCCACCGCAGGTATCGCCGCGTACGTCGCCACCGAGCTGTGCCCCCAGCGCTGACATCCGCCCCCCACCCACACCCCCATGGTGCGGTGGGAAGGTCAGCGGCTGGACAGCAACGCGCGTGCCCACGTGGCGGAGCGTGCGCGCGTGAGTGATCCCAGGCACTTGAGTGACGGGGTGAGCGCACGCGCCGGGCCAGGGCGGATGAATTGCTCCAGCGGGTGGCGCGGAACCTCGCGGAATCGTTGCGGAGTCAGGGGTGGACGAAAAGGTCCACCGGTTCCGGGCCGCTCACGGCTTACTGCTGATTGGGTGTTGAAGTCGTGCAGGCCTCATGAAGGCAAGACCTCGATGCTCATCCGCTGGCTTGGTCCGTCTGGGGCATGCGCTCATACTCTGAGTCGTAGCTTGGCTTGTCAGAGGGGCCTCTCACGATGAACCTGAAGTCCTCAGCAAAGATTGCAGAGATTGTAGTCACGATAGCGTGCGTTGTTCTGCTCGGCGCGGGGTGCCGAGAGGAGAGAACTCCCTCAAGCGGGGAACTGGGCACAAACGAATCGTTCGAGACGGCGAGCCTTCGGGGGCGCGTCGCCGCCGGGAGGCGCCATACGCTCTTCGTACGTCCTGACGGGACGGTGTCGGCCTGGGGGGACAATACCCATGGACAGCTTGGGAATGGCACACAGCAGGCTCAACGATTTCCGGTGCGGGCTTGGGTTGTAAATCGAATCAATACGGTCAGCGCCGGCGATCTGCACTCGCTGGCGCTGAAGGCAGATGGCACGGTTTGGGCTTGGGGCCGTAATGAGCTTGGGCAGCTTGGGGATGGTACAACCACGACGCGCATTGTCCCGATACAGGTGCCTGAGTTGACGGAGGTTGTGAGACTTGCTGCAGGCTTCTCACACTCATTGGCATTGAAGTCGGACGGTACGGTGTGGGCCTGGGGAAGCAATGGGGCAGGTCGGCTTGGAGATGGTACCACCATCACGCGCCTGTCTCCTGTGCAGGTAGCGGGGTTGTCGGGAGTGGTCGCGGTTGCAGCAGGAAATGCGCACTCGCTGGCATTGAAGTCGGATGGCACGGTATGGGCATGGGGTAGCAATACCAGCGGCCAATTGGGAAACGGCACTGCGGAGTCGAGTGCGCTCCCGCTGCCTGTCCCGATGCTGCGCGAGGTCACAGGGGTCTCAGGCGGCAGCAATCACTCGTTGGCTCGGAGTTCAGATGGTTCTGTGTGGGCGTGGGGTAACAACTCAAGTGGCCAACTAGGTAATGGCACGACGACCTCACGCACTACTCCTGAAAAGGTCGTGGGCTTGATGGAGGTCGACGGAGTCGTAGGAGCTGAGATGCACTCGATGGCGCTGAAAGCAGATGGTTCGGTGTGGACATGGGGCTCCAACCTGAGGGGCCAATTGGGGGACGGGACTACGACGCAGCGGTCTGTACCGGTCCCAGTGGCTTCGTTGGTTGGTGTTCAAGCGATCGCTGCAGGAAGCGGGCTGCACTCCGTAGCCATGAAGGCCAATGGTGAGATCTGGGCGTGGGGCCAGAATGTGGAGGGCCAACTTGGGGATGGCACTGTTACGCCCAGAAGCCTGCCGACGAAAACAAAGGAGTTGGTGGAGAGGAGAATGATTGCGGCAGGTGGGTCTCATTCATTGGCGCTGGACGTGGACGGAACTGTCTGGGCATGGGGGTCGAATTCCTTCGGCCAATTGGGGAATGGGACGCGAATCCGTTCGTTGATACCAATCCCCGTGGCAGGTCTGGACGACGTGGTGGCGCTCGCTGCAGGCTCCTATCATTCGCTTGCGGTGAAAGAGGATGGTACCGTTTGGGCCTGGGGCGACAACGCGGGCGCCCAATTAGGTGTAGAGACGGTGGATATTCAGCAACTGACACCCATCCAGGTTCCTGGTCTTGAGAGTGTGCGCGCGGTTGCAGTTGGAGTGGTGCACTCGCTTGCTCTGAGGTCGGACGGAACTGTCTGGGCTTGGGGCTACAACGCCTCCTTGCAGTTGGGGTTTGAAACAGCGAATCGAGAAGTTCCGCCAACGCAGGTTCCAGGGCTCACGGGCATTCAAACTTTGGCTGCGGGCTACTACTTTTCACTGGCGTTGAAGGAAGATGGGACCGTCTGGACTTGGGGGGAGGGGTACTTGGGTGATGGAACGAGCATCGGTTCGCGGACGGTTACCCAGGCACCAGACCTCACAGACGTGGTCGGCCTGGCGGCGGGCAGTTCGCACTCCATGGTGTTGAAGTCAGACGGCACTGTCTGGTCCTGGGGTGGGAACACTTTCGGCCAGATGGGAGATGGAACGCTTACTGAGCGGCTGACACCTACCCGCGTTCTGGACCTCACGGATGTGACGTCCTTATCGGCACATGGCTCGCACTGTCTGGCACTAAGAGTTGACGGTACCGTCTGGGCATGGGGACCCAACGTGAATGGGCAACTGGGCGATGGAACGACCATTGCGCGCTTGGTGCCAACCCTGGTTCCTGATTTTATAAATGTGTGGGCGCTGGAGGCAGGCAGTAACTATTCCTTGGCACAGAAAGAGGATGGTACTCTCTGGGCGTGGGGCTACAACGGCTCTGGTTCTTTGGGAGACGGGACTCGGAGCACCCGGCTGTCGCCCATCAATGTCCCTGGGATCGTGGGCAGATCAGCGCAGGGTGTGAATAGCGAGTCTCACAGTCAGTGAAGAGCAGCAGGCCAAAGGACCAGCGCGCCTTGAAGTTGTGTCAGAGGAGGGCAACACCGCAATCCGCCAGGACTTCGTCTTCAACTCACCTTGGCAGGGGACTACGGCCGAGGAATTTGTGCGCGGGCTCGCGCGAGCTTGGCAAGGACGCGCCTTGAGCCAGTCAAGGCGCGGTTTCAGCCGAGGCCGGAGTGGCCTGTCACTGAGGGAGCTTCTTGAGCAGGTCGATGTCCTGGTTCGCGACGGTCAGCAGGACTCCGGCGATGTGCTTTGCGAAATATCGCCCGGGGAGACTGCGCATCCAGCCTGCCTGGTCTGGCATTGAGCCACTGCTGGGCGGGTGATCTTCGATGGTGCCGCCGTGCTGCCACTGCGTGATCAACACCGAGGTGGGGCAGGGCGTCGCCATCTCCTTCTCGAACTCCGCGTAGGCCTCGCGATACGACGGCTCCGCGAGGGGCTGGAGATGCTTCGCCATATTGCTGGCCTCGACCAGTCCAAGGCAGCGCGAGATGCCCGATCCGCAGCTCCGCGCCTTCCGGGCCACCTCCACGGGCGTGGTGATATTGGAGAACGACTTGCTCGCCCAGAACACGGCGCGCAGGCGCTCGCCTTGCTCCTGGCTCATCGGTCGCCATTCCGACGGAGGTTGCTTCGTCAGTGCATGTGCCGTGCGCTCCAGCCCGAGAAGCGTATAGGCGATCATCGAACCGATCAGGGTGTCCGTCCGATACGACAGCCACGCGAGGTGACGCACGTCCTTGGCCGCCTCCAGGGGCTGTCCGGTCCGCATGCCTTGGAGGAGCCGGAGCTTGGACCACTCCATCAGCACGATGAAGTTCGGAAAGGGGACCGTCATCAGGTCGAACGGCTCCTCCTGTTTGAATGGAAGGTTCTGGCGGATATCCCACCGGTCGAACCGCTTGAGCTCGCGCATCCAGTTGAAGTCGAGCGCGGACAGGTCGGGGTTGGCCGCGAACCATTCCTCCAGCGTCTTCTTCTCCTTCAGGTGCGCGGGAAGCTGGAGGGGTGAGTCCGCGGGCATCGACGGGCCTGGGCGGTCCCACTCCGCCCAGCGGTTGAGCAGCGGCCCCGCGTCGCCCTCGGTGCGCGGTTCGTGGAACCACGGGTCGGCGGCGAGCTTCGTCTGCTCCTGACAGAAGAGGTCCACATGCGCAGTGACTTCCTGTCGCATCGCATCGAGAGTGGGCTCGTACTTCGCGCGCGTGAACCAATCGAACGCGACCATCGCGATGACGGCCAGCAGGAGAAGCCCGCTGACAAACCACACCAGGGCACGCAGCACGCTTCCTCGAGCCCGACGCACGTTGGAATGCATGTCCGCACCTTAGCAATTCCAGGCACCCTCATTGTCACGAGCGGAGGACCTCGGACTAGAGGGCGCCGAGAGGCTCCGCTGGTGTCGCTCACTACCCTGCCGAGTCATGCGCGCGACGGTGGGCGAGCGCATGGAGGCGGACGGCGGCGTCGCACGGCCCCAGCCTGTCCGGCAGATGGGGGCATTCCCACTCGCGAGGCCTGGCTCTCACGCTTCTGCCGCGCTATCGGCCGTCCATCATCTTGTCGGACGTGAATGCCAGCATCCAGCGCGATAGCCTCCTGTTGAGGAAGTGCGGGGTGTTGAATGCGAAGTGGCCTCTGGTTGCTGTGCGTCGCCATCCTTGTCGCGGGCTGCTCTGGGGTTGAACGCTCCCCCCGTAGGGGCGCCCTTCAGCAGCGCTCCACACTGTACGAGGCGAGGGGGCAGTCGGGAGCCATTGGGAAGGCGCATCTTCCCCGAGAGCAGCGGAAGGATGCATTCGAGGAGTTGCTTCAGGTCTCGGGGTTGGAGGACCGCGACGCGCAACCCGTGCCTGGTAACTCGCTCACGCCTACGCACGCGGCGCGGCTGCTGGAGGTGTTGCTGGGGAAGGATGTGACGCTGGGTCAGTTCCCTGCGCGTGTCGCGGTGGGCTTCATGCTGCGCGAGGTGATGGGCTCGGGAGCGGTGTCACGCACCGAGTTGGTGCAGCGGGTGGAGCGCTTCAATCATCTGGCGGTGCTCCGGCCCGATGGATGCCTCGCGTGGGTGCGCAGTGGCCGGACGCAGCAGCGAGTGGCCCCCGTGGAGTGGCGGAACGGTGTTTTCCGTGCGCACGACTTCGAGCTGGGCCGTTTCTACGATGGGCGCACGGGTGTCTTCCGCTCGCTGGACGATGAACTGCGTGAGTTGGATGGATTCCCGCTGGCGGACGTCCACGACGATGCCGACGTCATCAGCCGCTCTCTTGATGGTGCCGAAGAGGCTTTTGTTGGACTGGCCCTTGCGGTGGGGAAGTTCTTCTCGACGTCGCCAGGCGAAAACCTCGAGGCGCTTCGTCAGATGCCCGCCGCCGTGGCGGCATTGCTGGAGTCGTCACCCGAATACCTGGAGCGCTTCCGGTACATGACGCGGGGTGAACAGATTCAGGCCGTCTCCAAGCTGGCAACGAACCTCATAGCCACGTGGGGCACGGTGTCATCCGCGACGCGCACGTTGGAAGGTGCATCGCTCGCAGCGGTGGAGATGCCAACGCTCTCGCTGTCCGCCCAGGGAGTCGTTGCCATGAGAATCGTGGCGGTTCCGGTGGGGCGTGCGGCGGCGGTGCTGAGTGGTGGGCCTGGAGCAGCCATCATCCTTCAGCGGGCCAGCTCGGCCGCGAAGGGCGGCTCACCGTCGAATGGGCCCGGCAAGTGGGGGCCGGTCAAAGAGTCCATGTCACCCCACGCCCGGCGTTACCAGGAACAGATTACGGGGCATTCCGCCGACGAGGCATACTGGGTCGGTGGTGTAGGCAGGGACAGTGGCGGCGTGAAGTTCGATGGTTTCGAGAAGGGTGTCCTGCTGGAGGCGAAGGGGCAGGGCTATGCCCGGTTCTTCGAGGGCCTGGACCCGAAAGAGTGGTTCCGTCACTCGGGAGCCAAGGGCCTTGTCGATCAAGCCAGAAGGCAGAGTGAGAAGGTCCGTGGCCTTGGCTTTTCGATACGATGGCACGTCGCTGAGCAGCAGGCGGCGGGCGCCATCGAGAAGCTATTGATGCGCAATAGAATCAAGGGCATTGAAGTGGTCTGCACACCGGCGCTTTGAGGAATGCACAGCGTGACCGCGACGCCTGAGCCCACGACCTACCCGGAGACCTACTACGCGGGCGCCTACTGGGGCCCTCGCAAGGAGACCCCCGAGGAATGCGCTCTGCGCACAGCAGACTTCCTCAACCTCCTCGCGTCATGTGATCCGATCCTGGCTCATTGGTACAAGCCCGCGCGTTCTCGCAAGGATGCCCGCAAACATCCGCTCATGCCTCCCGACCTGCCCACGCTCACCGAGATGTTCCGGCGGGGCGTGAACCGTGAGCGTGGAGGTCCCGCCATCGAGCGATTGGGCTATAGCTTCTGGTTCGGCAACGGCGAGGCGGGGGCGGACAGCGCGGATCTGCGCATCACCTGCGGTGACTACAGTGGCGCCAATCCGAACTCGTGCGTGATGCCCTTGCCGAAAGAAGGGCCAGGCATGGAGCGGATACTGACGGCACCCGTACTGGCGAACGTGGTGCGCAGCATGGTTCGGCCCTGGGATCCCGATTGGGCGTTTGCCACCTCGGACTCCTACGAGGACACAGCTCGGGAGCCCGACTTCGCGCCCTTCTCCCTTGGGTGGATTACCTACGTCTCGAACCGCTTGGGCCGAGTGCCGCCGCTCCCCGCTCCCGTGCGTGTCGAGTCCGTGGAAGACAAGGGCACCCTCATCCTCCTCACTCCCGAACGCTTCACTGCCCGCAATCCGGAGCACATGGCGCTGGCGGAGCGCGTGCGAGAGCTGCTGGACCGAGCGGAGCTGTTTGTCGGCGCTCCTCCAAGCTCCTGAGCACGGGGCCGATGCCGCCCACTAGCCGACGTACTCTCGGACCCCGAGGCAGGCATGCCGCGAGGCGCACGAAGGAGCTGATGACGTCCGAGCGGCAGGCGGCCCGTTCCTCTGGACAGGACCGCGCCCGCATCATCCGTTAGTGCCTTCCGAGCCCCGGGGCCTGTCGCGTGTGCAACTTCCCCTGGGAAGTCGTCGAGGGGTCGTGATGCTGGAGCTGGCCGGCTATCAGGACGTGCGGAGGATCTACCGGGGCCACCGTTATGAGGTGTTCCTCCTGAACGAGGCTGCGGGACTTTCGCTGAATCGGCGAAGAGAGGAGAAACAACGTCGGCGAGCCCTCGGCGACGTTGATGACCGGGGGCTGCCCGGAGGGCAAACTGGCGACAGTAACGGAGCGCTCGCGGAGGACGTGAGGGGCGGCTGGTGTGTCAGCGTGCGCCGCAGTTCCCCATGTGAGCACGAACACCACGGCCAATCTGAAGGGTTGGAGCAAGGACGGGTGACCTTCCACATGGGCACGCTCGCATCGCCAGTACCCGCGCAGGGGTGCTCTATTCGCGCGACCGGCCAGTCCCAACGGGACACAGTGATGGGGCCGAGCGCTTTGGGGCGCGCTTCACGGCAGCGGCGTTGAACGGGCCCGTCCGCTCTCAGTCCTTGTGGCGGCGATTCAGGTCCGACCTCGTCGCGGTCATCCTGCTCGTCTTCCTCGTAAACGCGCGGAGTTGACGGACCCAGCGAAGCACAATTTCTGAAGATGCTGGGCGCTGAAGAATGAGCCGTGCGCGAGGCTCCGAATGAGTTGACGCCTGAAATACGAGCGGACACACTCTCCAAACCAACAAGCACGCCCTGGGATAAAGGAGCATTCGATGGGTCTCGCAGAGCGACGCCGTATCGCTACGATCAAGGAGTCGCACACCCCCCGTTTCCAATCAGAGCTAAACAGCTCCATTGGATTCTCGATGCCTTTTGAAATCGACATCGCGAGCTTCCCTGAAGACAAGACCATTCTCGACTGCTACGACTCCTACTATGAGTCATACGGTCCGGGGCTCGTCGCACAGGCGATGAAGAGTATTTGTAGCGATGATCTCGGTCGTGAGGCAGTCAAAGCGAAGTTCAACAAGATCATCTTCCAGAATGTCGCCACGAACCCAGACAACCCAGGCGACAAGAATGTGGAGCTCAAGGACAACACTCTCTTTGTGCGTGAGAGTTTCTACGGCTACTCGGACAAGCTTTTCGGCGAGGACGAGCTTCGGACCATCATCGAGTCACTCCTTTAGCCGTCTCGAGTTACACCGGTTCCGCATCGCTAGCCGGTGACTGGTAGCCGAGGGCTGAGTGCCGCCGCCGCAGGTTGTACCAGCCCTCGATGTACTGAAAGACGGCCATCCTGGTCTCGGCTCGCTTCAAGGCGGCCCGTCGCTTCCAGGCGGAGTCGCCGGCCTCGGTGACTCCCAGCACCCGGCAGATCGTCGCCACTGCATGCTCGGCCTGGTTCTCGCTCACGAATCGGAACGCTTCTTGGGCGTGCCGACGCCTTCTTGAGCGAACCAGGTCGCGGCCTGAGAGGACGTCGCGCTCCTCACGCCGAAACTGAAGCAACTCCACTGCTGGACCGAGCGGGCTGTTCGTTGGAGCCGCTCCTCGCCCCTGAGCACGGGGCGGTGGGCGCTCACTAGCCGACGTACTCTCGGACCCCGAGGCAGGCATGCCGCGAGGCGCACGCAGGAGCTGTTGACGTCCGAGCGGCAGGCGGCCCGCTCCTCTGGACAGGACCGCGCCCGCATCATCCGTTAGTGCCTTCTGAGCCCCGGGGCCTGTCGCGTGTGCAACTTCCCCTGGGAAGTCGTCGAGGGGTCGTGATGCTGGAGCTGGCCGGCTATCAGGACGTGCGAAGAATCTACCGGGGGCACCGCTACGACGTGTTCCGCGCCTGGACGCCCGAGGGCGCCGCGCGGGTGCTCAAGGTCGTCCGCGAAGGGCCGCTGGCGGAGAGCAGCGCCGGCCTGCTGCGTCACGAGCACGCGATGCTCAGCGAGCTTCGAGACCTCACCGGAGTCGCCCGCGTGGTGGCGCTGGAGGTGGTGGCGGGCCAGCCTGCGCTCGCCATCGAGGACGCAGGACCCCATGACTTGCGGGAATGGCTGCGCCGGGGCCCCATCGAGGTAGACCTCTTCCTGGAACTGGCGTGTGACCTCGCCAGCTCGCTGGGCGCGCTGCATCGCCAGCATGTCATCCACCGCGACCTCAACCCCGCCAACCTCGTCGTGGCGCCCGGAGGACGCGGGCTGGTGATGATCGACTTCGACCTGTCCACGCGCGTGCAAGGGCTCGTGCACATGGCGGGAGTCCCCGGTGGCTTCGAGGGCACGCTGCGCTACATCGCCCCCGAGCAGACCGGGAGGATGCGCCGCCGCGTCGACCACCGCGCGGACCTGTATGCGCTGGGCGCGACGTTCTACGAGATGCTCACGGGCGAGGCGCCTTTCGTGTCGACCGACGCCGCGGAGCTGGTCCACGCCCTGCTCGCGCTGCCGCCCGTGCCTCCCGTCGACAAGAACCCCCAGCTTCCCGCCATCCTTTCCGACGTGGTGCTGCGCCTGCTCGCGAAGGTGCCCGAGGAGCGCTACCAGAGCGCCGAGGCGCTCGTGGAGGACCTGCGAGAAATCCAGCGACGTTGGCGCGGACCGGGTACGCCCATCGCCTTCGAACTGGGCCGGTATGACCTCGCGCGCGAGCTGGGGCTGCCCGACAGGCTCTATGGCCGCGACCAGGAGCGCGCCGTGCTCGACGCCGCGCTGGAGCGCGCGCGGTTCGGCGCCCGGGAGTGGGTGCTGTTGTCGGGAGCCTCGGGGAGCGGCAAGACGTCCCTGGTCCACGCGCTGCGCGCGCACCTGGGCACGGCGCGCTTCCTCTCCGGAAAGTCCTCGGAGCTGAAGGGCCAGGCACCGTACGCCTCGCTGGTGGAGGCCGTCCGGGGGCTCGTCGTCGGTGTCCTGGAGCAACCTCCCGACGAAGTGGCCGAGTGGCGGCAGCGTCTCCAGGAAGCGCTGGGCACCCAGGGGAGGGTGCTCACCGAGCTGGTTCCCGAACTGGAGCGGCTCATCGGCGAGCAGCCTCCCATCGTCCCCCTGGGCCCTCGGGAGGCGGGCAGCCGCTTCCTCCTGCTGCTCCAGTCCTTCTTCCGCGACCTCGCCACGGACGAGGAGCCGCTGGTGTTGTTCCTCGACGACCTCCAGTGGGCGGACGCCGCCACCCTGGAGCTGCTCACGCGGCTGGTGACGGACCCGGAGCTGCACCATGTGCTGCTCATCGGTGCCTATCGCCCCGGAGAGTGGGGCACGTCGCATCCCCTCTCCCGAGTGCTGTCGTCACTCGCGGGCACCACTGCGGCGCCGCGACTCCTGGAGCTGGGGCCCCTGGACCTGTCCGCCCTGACGACGCTGTGCGTGGACACGCTGCGCTGCGAGCCGGAGCGCGCGCGGGCGCTGGCGCGGCTCGTGCTGGAGAAGACCGCGGGCAACCCCTTCTCCATCAGTCACTTCCTGCGGCACCTGCATCGCACCGGGTTGCTCACGTATGAGCTGGAGGACGGCTCGTGGCACTGGGACCTGGCGCGAATCGAACAGGCGGAGGTCACCGACAACGTGGTGGAGCTGATGCTGGACTCCATCCGCCGGCTCCCGGAGCACACGCAGCGGCTGCTGACGGTGGCGGCGTGCATGCGCGGTCAGGTGGACCTGTGGCTCCTGGCTCGCGTCGTCGATGCCCCCATGGAGGACACGGCGGGCGCGCTGTGGAGCGCGCTGCGCGCGGGCCTGCTCGTCCCGGAGGGGCGGGGACCTCGCTTCCAGCCGCTCCATCCGGAGCAGACGCCGGACGGGCTGACGGAGGGGCAGGCCACGTACCGTTTCGCGCATGACCGTGTGAGACATTCCGCCTACTCGTTGTTGTCAGACGAGGAGCGCCGGGCACTGCACCGGACCATCGGCCGCCGTCTCTGGGAAGACGCCCCGGGTGTTGCGGCCGAGCCGCGCATCTGCGAGGTGGTGGACCACTTCCACCTGGGCGGCGACGTGGTGGAGACCGCCACCGAGCGCCAGTGGCTCGCCGAGCTCAATCAGCGCGCGGGGCGCAAGGTGCGAGACGCCTCCGCCTTCGAGGCCGCCCTGGCCTACTTCATGCGCGCCCGGGTCCTCCTCCCGGAGGACGCCTGGGAGACGCAGCGCGAGCGCATGCTCCGGCTTCACCAGGACGCGGCGGAGTGCGCGCAGCTCACGGGAGACCGCCTCCTGTCCGAGCGCCTCATCGACCAGGCGATGGCGCATGCCACGTCGCCACTGGAGAAGGTGGACCTCTACGTCCTGCGCATGAACGCCAGCATCCTCGGCCGGAATCACGCGGCGGCGCTCCAGCACGCCCGTGAGGGACTGCGACTCTTCGGCGTGGCGCTGCCGGACGGGGATGCCACCGCCGACTTCCAGGCGGAGCTGCCCCAGGTGGTGGAGATGTGGAAGTCCCGCACCGAGGAGGAGCTGCTGTCGGCGCCGCGCATGGCCGATTCGTTGGAGCGCGGCTGCATGCGCCTCTTGATGAGCGCGGGCATCGCGGCGTGGTTCTCCGACCCGCCGATGTTCTCGTTCATCTACACCCGGATGCTGGGCCTCACGCTGAATCACGGCAACAGCGTGTACTCGGCCTTCGCCTACGTGTGCTTCGGCCTCATCCATGGCGAGTCACGGGGCGACTACGCCGCGGGCCACGCCTTCAGTCACCTGGGCATGGAGCTGAGCCGCCGCTTCGCCAACCCGCGTGAGGAGTGTCGCGTCCTCGCCGCCTTCCTCTTCTACATGCGGCACTGGCGCGAGCCCCTGCGCTCGTCGATGCCGTTGCTGCGTCGGGGACTCGCCGCGGGCCTGGAGAGCGGAGAGCCGCAGTACGTCGCCTACCTCCTGGCCAGCATCAGCTTCACCCGGCTGCGACTGGGCACGGAGCTGGACCGCGTCCACGCGGAAGCCGAAGGGGCCCTGGCCTTCGACCGCAAGAGCGGGCAGGGCGCCATGGCGGACACGCAGCTCGCCTTGCGTCAGGCCGTGCGGTGTCTCCAGGGGAGGACGCGCGAGCGGGGAGGCTATGACGACGCGACGTTCGACACGGCGGCCTTCCTGGAGCAGTCGAAAGGCGACCCGACCATCCTCGGTCAGTTCTTCATCCTCCGGCTCCAGACGTCCTACCTGCTCGGGGACCTCGCGGGTGCGCGCGAGATGTTCCGCGCGGCCGAGCCAAACCTCCGCTTCGTGCAGTCGCTCTTCAACGTCACGGAGCACGCCTTCTTCGGCGCGCTCGTGCTGGCGGCCAGCGCGGACGCTGGGAGCGACGCGGAGCGACAGGCGCTCCGTGCGTATGTCGAGCAGACGTGGCACCGCTTCCGGCACTGGGCGACGAACTGTCCGGAGAACTTCCGCCACCGCCACCTGATGCTGTCGGCGGAGCGGGCCCGGCTGGAGGGGCGCTTCACGGAGGCCGCGGAGCTGTTCGACGAGGCCATCGACCGGGCCCGGGAGGAAGGCTTCCCGCAGGACGAGGCCCTCGCGAACGTGCTCGCGGGACGACTGTACAGCGCGCTGGGCCGGAAGCGAATTGCCACGCTGTACCTGCGGGCCGCGCGCGAGGGGTATGCGCGCTGGGGGGCGAAGGCCGTGGTCGCCGCGCTCCAGGAGGAGTTTCCGGACGTCCAGATACAGGAGCCCGGCATCTGGGACCAGACCGTCACGCCGACGGGGGACGACTTCCGGGGCGCGTCGCTCGACCTGCTGAGCATCCTCAAGGCCGCGCAGTCGCTGTCCGGTGAGGTGGCGTTGGAGCGGCTCCTGGAGAAGCTGATGGCGGTGTGCCTGGAGGTCGCTGGGGCGCAGCGGGGCGCGCTGGTGCTGGAGGAGCAGGGCACGCCGATGCTGGAGGCGGTGGGGGGCGTGGGTGAGCCGATGACGCGGCTCCACGTCCCGCTCGCGGGCGCGGAGCTGGTGCCGGAGTCGCTCCTCGGGCACACCTGGCGCACGGGGGACGCGGTGGTGCTGGGGGATGCCGCGCACCAGGGCCGCTTCGTGACGGACGCGTACGTGGCGCGGCAGCGGGTGAAGTCCGCGCTGGTGGTGCCCATCCGCCGCCACGCGCGGACCATGGGGGTGTTGTACCTGGAGAACAATCTGGCCACGCACGCCTTCACCCCGGACCGGGTGCGGGTGCTCCAATTGCTGTCCTCGCAGATGGCCATCTCCCTGGAGAACAGCCTCCTCTTCGAGGAGCGCAAGCGGGCCGAGGAGGCCGTGCGCTTCCTGGCCGAATCCAGCGTGGTGCTCGCCGAGTCGCTGGATTACGAGGCCACCCTCAAGCGGCTGGCTCGACTGGCGGTGCCCTTCCTGGCCACCGTGTGCGCCATCGACGTGGTGGATGCGTCGGGCTCCATCCGCAGGCTCTCCACCGCGCACGCGGACCCGGCCTCGGAGGGGCTCGCACGGGAGCTTCAGTCGTCATACACGCCGGATTGGGATTCGTCGCAGCCCGCCAACGCCGTGCTGCGCACGAAGGAGCCACTGCTCATCCCGGTGCTCACCGACGAACTCCTGACGCGCCTGTGTCGGGACGCGCGGCACTGCGCGCTCATCCGCGCGCTGAAGGCCCGGACGTTGATGGCGGTGCCCCTCATCGCCCGGGAGCGGCTGCTGGGCGTCCTCACCCTGGTCTCCTCGGTGCCGACGAAGCGCTATGGGCCCGGGGACCTGGAGCTGGCGCAGGACCTGGCGCGCCGCGCGGCCATCGCCCTGGACAACGCGCGGCTGTACCACGAGTCGCAGGATGCCATCCGCCTGCGCGACGAGTTCCTCTCCATCGCCGCGCACGAGCTCTACACGCCCATCACCGCGTTGCAGCTCTCCGTGCAGGGGCTCGCTCGCAGCGAGGTGCCCACGCGCGACTCCGTCCAGCGCGCCTCCCGCTCCACCCAGGCCCAGACGCGCCGGCTGGCGCACCTGGTGGACGAACTGCTCGATGTCTCCCGCATCCAGACAGGGCGGCTGCACCTGCAACTGGAGACCGTGGACCTGGAGGCCGTGGTGCGTGCCGTGGTGGAGGGGTTGGGCGACGCCATCCAGCGCTCGCAGTCCTCGCTGTCGCTGGACCTGGCCCCGGGCTGCATGGGCCGGTGGGACCGTGTCCGGCTGGAGCAGGTGGTGACGAACCTGCTCGCCAACGCGCTCAAGTTCGGCGCGGGGCAGCCCATCGAGGTCCACCTGGAGGAGACCGGAGGCCGCGTGCGGCTGGAGATTGTCGACCAGGGCATCGGTATTCCCGCCGAGCGGCTGCCCCACATCTTCGGCCGCTTCGAGCGCGCCGTCTCCTCGCGGGAGTACGGCGGCCTGGGCCTGGGCCTCTTCATCGTCCGCGAAATCGTCGCGGCGCTGGGCGGGCAGGTGCGCGCGGAGAGCACGCTGGGCGCCGGGGCCCGCTTCACCGTGGAGCTGCCGTGCGAGGGGCCCGTGGAGGAGAGCACCCCTGTCAGCGCGAGTGGGCCTTGAGGCCGTGCCGCCGCATCAGCTCGAAGAAGGCGCGGCGGTGCTTGCCGCTGGCGCGCGCGGCGGCGGCGATGTTGCCCCCGTGCTCGACGAGCGAGCCCTCCAGCCAGGCCTTCTCGAAGGCCTCCACGACTCGGCGCTTGGCCACCTGGAAGGACTCGCGGGACACCGCGGACATCGGCTCGCGGTGTCCCGTGGGCGCGGGCTCCGCCAGCAGGGGCAGGTCCTCCTCGTCGACACAGGTGCCCGCGCGCGTGCACAGGAGGTAGCGCGCGCAGTTCTCCAACTCGCGGATGTTGCCGGGCCACGCGTAGGTCATCAGGCGATGCCTCGCGGCCTCCGTGAAGGTGACGGGGGCCTTGCCGTACTCGTCCGCGTAGCGCCGCAGGTAGTACTCGAGCAGGGGCTGGATGTCCTCGGGCCGCTCGCGCAGCGGGGGCACGTCGATGGGCAGCACGCGCAGGCGGAAGAACAAATCGAAGCGGAAGTGTCCCGCCTGGGCCGCCGCCAGCAGGTCCGTGTTGGTGGCGGCGATGATGCGCACGTCGGAGTGATACAGCCGTGAGTCCCCCAGCGGCCGGTATTCCTTCTGCTGGATGAGGCGCAAGAGCTTCACCTGGCTGGAGAGGGGGAGGGCGTCGAGCTCGTCCAGGAAGAGGGTGCCGTGCTCCGCCTCCGCCACCAGCCCCCGGTTGCGCGTCTTCGCGCCGGTGAAGGCGCCGCCCACGTGGCCGAACAGCTCGTTCTCGAAGAGGTCCGGTGGCAGGGCGCCACAGTTGACGGGGATGAACGGATGGGGTGCCCGCACGCTCTGCTCGTGGACGAGCCGCGCATACAGCTCCTTGCCCACGCCACTCGGTCCCTGGATGAGCACCTCCGCGTCGTTTGTCGCCGCGGCTGCGACCAGCTCCATCAGCCGGACGTGAATCGGTCCGTGCCCCAGCACCATGGTCATCGACGAGTCCCCCGTCAGCCTGCGTCACGCGCGCCCCAGGCTCGGGACGCCGTTGGCTCTGTGCCGCCGACGGTTGAACGTACGCCCGGGATTTTCTTCCCTCACGCCGTCGCTTCAGTCGTGGGTGCCGATGTGCTGGTCCCCGTGTCGCTCACAGACCCAGTGGAAGGCACACGAGCACGCCACCGCGCGGGCGCTGGAGCAGCACCGTCCGCCGAAGTGTTCGGGCAAGGGGGCCTCCTCCTCTTCCGGCGGGTCCGGCAACATCAACGGAGCATCCCGCCCCGACTCCGCGGGTAGCGCGTCGCAGCATCCCCGCTTCATGCAGCGGGGGCACAAGGACAGCTCACAGTTGGCGCACCAGTCGAAGATTTCACCGGGGCCACCGCGCCGCTCACATCCACCACAGGTGTCGAACAAGGCCGACCTCCAGGCTTGACGTGAAGGAGGGTAGGGAGGGGGTCTGACAGGTGGAGGGCCCCAGGGGGCGTCACACCCCGCCGCGCGCGCCGTCCTGCAAGTGTCATTTCGGTCTCTGTCCGAGGGTGGATCCTTCCGTCGGTGAACGGCCGACGCCCCCTCTGTGCGGCACTGAACGGTTGCGCCGGGTGCGTCGGACGCACATGGAAGAAGCTTCCGGGAGGGCCGGTCACATGTCCGGGAAGGAGTGGGCATCCATGCGAAGGGAACGGCGGATCATCGGGGTCTTCGGATCAGGCCAGGAAGAGCACCTGGAGCGTGTCATTCCCCTGGCACGGTGGATCGCCGAGGCGGGGTTCGACCTGCTCACCGGCGCCGGCAGCGGCGTCATGCGGGCCGCCGCGGATGCCTTCGTCCAGGTGGTGGGTCGGCGCGGAATCTCCATTGGCATCGTCCCGGGCACCGTGAAGGACGGCGACTACGTGCCGCGCTCCGGCTACCCCAACCCCGGGGTGGAGCTGGCCATCTACACCCACCTGCCCCTCAGCGGAGAGCAGGGGACGGACCCGCTCAGCCGCAACCACATCAACGTGCTCACCCCCCACGCCCTCGTGGCCCTGCCGGGGGGCGCCGGCACCGCCTCCGAGGCCTCGCTGTGCCTGCGCTACGGCAAGCCCATCATCCTCTTCGGCCCTCCGGAGGCGTTCCGCCGCTTCTCGTCGGAGCTGGAGCGCACCGACTCCCTGGAGCGCGTCGCCGAGTTCATCCGCGCCTCCGTCCGTGAGCCCGCCCGCCCCCTCGCTCCCTGAGCGAGAAAAGCCAGGATTGCTTGGTTTGATCGAGGGCACTCGAAGCCGGGGGAAAAACGACTAGGATGGACGGCTGTCGACATGATCAGCGCCGAATACCCACTCGCCAGCTGGTTCCTCGCCGTCTCGACGACGTTCTTCCTGCTGGTGTTCGCGCTGCCGTTGTTGCTGATGCCGCTGCGCTGGTCCCAGTGGTTCGGCTGGGCGCCGGTGCAGGGGAACACGGACCTGACGGTGTATTTCGGCCGCTGTCTGGGAGGGGTGGCGCTGGCCATCATCCTCACGGTGGTGCGCTACATCCCGGACCCGCGGAGTCAGCCGGCGCTGTTCGAGCTCATCGGCTGGGTGTGCGCGGCGATGGTGGTGGTCCACGCGTGGGGGGCGCTGAGAAGGGCGCAGCCGCTGTCGGAGACCATCGAGACATTCTTCTACGCCGCGGTGGGTGTGGTCGCGATGTGGATTCGCTTCCGGACGTTGGGCTGAGGGCGGCATGTCGTCGGCGGACATCGACCTCGTCCTCTCCTCGCTGCGGCCCTACATCCCCGGCGCGCTGCTGCGCCGCCTGGAGGATACAGAGGCGCACGCGCTGCCTCCGGTGGAGTCGGTGCGCGGCGCCATCCTGGTGCTCGACATCGCGGGCTTCACGCCCATCGTCGTCGGGCTGAGCGGCGAGGGGCCTCGCGGCATCGACGCGCTCCAGCGCCTCCTGGAGAGCTACTACACGGAGATGATCGACGTCGTGAAGGAGCACGGCGGCGACATCTACCAGTTCGCCGGAGACTCCATCCTCGCCTGCTTCGAGCCCGCCGCGAGCGAGGGCGACGCGGAGGCGGTGGGACGCGCGGCGCGGTGCGCGCTGGACGTGCAGCGGCGGCTGGCGCGCTTCTCCCGGCTGGAGTTGTTGGGACAGCGCTTCGCGGTGTCGTCGCGCATTGGCATCGGCGTGGGGGAGTCGCACCGCATCGTCCTGGGTACGACGGGCATGTGGATGCACCCGGCGCTCGTGGGCCACCCGCTGGAGCAGGCGGTGGCCGCGGAGAAGCGGGCCCGCGTGGGAGAGGTCCTCCTGAGCCGCGAGGCGTGGGCGCTCCTGCCGGACCTGGCCCGGGTGGGCGAGGAGCGGGACGGCGCCTTCCGCCTGGAGCCCTCGGTGCCGCTGGAGGCGCGGGCTCCGCCCACGTTCGTCTCCCCTGGTGGCGAGGAGCTGGTGGGCCGCTGCGCGCTCCTGCTGCACCCGGTGCTCTTCACCCGCATCACCACGGCGCACCAGGAATTGGGCGGGGACTTCCGAGACCTCACCTGCTTCTTCCTGCGATTCAAGACGGACCATTCGCCGTCGGAAATCGAGGGCTTCACCCGCGAGCTGAACGCCTTCTACGAGCACGTCCAGCGAGAGAGCGCGCATCACGGCGGCGTGCTGCTGATGACGGACTTCACGGACAAGGGCAACGTCCTCTACGTCCTCTTCGGCGCGCCCACCGCGCAGCAGAACAAGGAAGTGCTCGCCAGCCGGCTGGCGTGCAAGCTGTTGCGTGAGCGCGAGTCCTTCCCGTACGTGCGCGAGCTGCAGATTGGCATCGCCACGGGGCACGCCTACTTCGGGGACATGGGCTCGCCCTGGCGCAAGGGCTACTCGGCGCTGGGCGAGGTGGTGAACCTGGCCGCGCGGCTGATGACGTACGCGGACGGGGTGGGCATCCACATCGACGCGCAGACGGAGCGCAAGCTCCAGGTGGGCGGCTTCACCACGGAGTTCGTGGAGGACGCGACGCTCAAGGGCGTCTCCCGCGCGGTGCCCGTCTACCAGCTCAAGGGCGAGGTGCGCCGCAGCCTCTTCATCAAGGGGCGGGGCGGCATCGTCGGGCGCGGGCGCGAGCTGGGGCAGCTCCACGCGGCGGTGGAGGAGTCGCTTTCGGGCAGTGGCCGGCTGTGCGTGGTGTCCGGCGAGGCGGGCATCGGCAAGTCGCGGCTGGGCGCCAAGGTGGTGGAGGAGGCGGAGTCGCGCGGCGCGCGCAGCCTGTACGGCATCTGCTACTCGTACGAGATGTTCACGCCCTTCTTCCCCTGGAAGGAGGTGCTCGTGCAGCTCTTCGGCCTGCACGAGGGCGACGACGTGGACGCGCAGCTCGCGCGGCTGCGGCAGGGGTTCGACGGGCTGGAGGACGCGGGCCCGGAGTGGATTCCGGTGATGGCCGCCCTGCTGGGCCTGAGCGTGGAGGAAGACGCTGCCACGGTGGGGCTGGACGCGCGGCACAAGAACCAGAAGGTCTTTCAAATCATCTTCCAGCTCCTGGAGAAGCACGCGCGCAAGACGCCGCTGCTGTTGTTCTTCGAGGACCTGCACTGGGCGGACAACATCTCCGTCGACCTCATCGAGTACGTGGCGGCCCGGCTCGCGCCGCTGCGGCTGACGCTGCTGGTGACGATGCGGCCCGGTGAGCAGCTGCGCAACGTGCGCGACGACATGCCGGGGTTGTGCCGGTTGGACCTGTCCAGCCTGGAGGACGAGGACACCCGCGCGCTCCTGCGCGTCCACCTGCGCATGGAGCCGCCGGACACGGCGCTGGAGGACGTGCTCCTGTCCAAGGTGCAGGGCAATCCGTTCTTCGCGGAGTCCATCGTCCAGGGGCTCGTCGAGGGCGGCTACCTGGGGCCGGTGTCGCCGGGTGCGTCGCGGCGGGAGCTGAAGCGGAGCCTCCAGACGCTGGTGCTGCCGGACTCCATCCAGGACGTGGTGCTCGCGCGCATCGACCTCTTGAGCGAGACGGAGAAGCTGGTGGTGAAGGTGGCGTCCGTCATCGGCCGCATCTTCACGCTGGACGCGGTGGCGGCGCTCGCGCCGGGCTCGGTGTCCCGCCAGCGCATCCGCGAGGCAATCGACACGCTGACGCACCTGGGCCTCATCCTCCTGGAGGTGGAGGAGCCCTACACCTGCATCTTCAAGCACATCGTCATCCGCGACGCGGCCTACAACACGCTCATGGTGTCGTCGCGGGAGGACCTGCACCGGCGCCTGGCGCGCTTCCTGGAAGCCCGTGCCGGTGAGAACACGGCGGCGTCCGCCGGCATCCTCGCCTTCCACTTCCTCGCCGGGAACGACGAGGTGAAGGGCCTGGAGTACACGCTGATGGCGGCCCGCGGGGCGCGCGGTCAGTACGCCAACGACGACGCCCTCCACCACTACAACCGCGCCATCGAAATCCTCGCCGGCACGGTGGAGTTGGACCCGGACGAGGTGCTGCTCAAGACGCGCCGGGTGATGCAGGAGCTGGCGGAGACGCTGCTGCAGGCGGGCAACTACGCGGGCGCCATCCACATGTTCGAGCAGTGCCTGGCGGACGAGGAGCTGGTGTCACGCCGCGCGGAGCTGCACCTGGGCCTGGGGCGCGCCCATCAGGAGAAGGGCGAGTCCAAGCGGGCCATCCAGGAGCTGGAGCGGGCCATGGAGTTGATGGGGCACCGCACGCCGGGGAGCCTGCCCGCGCTCGTGGTGCGCACGCTCCTGGCCTTCGGGCTGCACCTGCTCTACGCGCTGTTCCCCTGGTTGGCGCGGCCCCTGGGCTCACGGCTGCCGCTGTACCTCAAGCAGCTGACCACGCTCATCTCCCTCATCAAGATCTACTACTTCAAGGACATCGCCAAGCTCACCTGGGCGACCATGGTGGCCACCATCATGGCGGAGCGCTCGCGCGGTGAGCGGGGCCTGAGCCTGGCGAGCAGTTATTACGGCTCGCTCTTGTTCGGCTCGGGCTTCCTCGGGCTGTCGAAGCGCTGGTGTCTGCGCGCGCTGGACTACGCGCGGCGGGCGAGAGATCCCTCGGCGGAGGGCATCGCCCTGAGCCGGCTGGCCACGCTGTCCGTCTTCAGTAACGACCTGGCGCAGGCGACGCAGTACGCCGAGCAGGCCATGTCCCTGCTGCGCCAGGTGCGGGACATGTGGGAGGTGCAGACGGGGCTGATGATGCTGGGCTCCAGCCAGTTCCTCGCCTCGCGCTTCGAGGGGGCCGAGCGGGCCTTCGTGGAGATGGGGAAGATGGGCGAGGAGCTGCACGCGCTCATGCACCAGGGGTGGGCACACTCGTGGATTCCCATGTGCCGCTACCTGCGGGGCGAGGGCGAAGTCGGCGAGCTGTGCGCGGAGCTGGAGCAGGGCCTGCGCATCAGCATCGAGGTGCAGGACCTGGCCAACCAGTGCGCCAGCCTCAACCACCTGGTCAACGTGACGGTGCGCGAGCATCAGGTGGAGGAAGCGGGGTTGATGGCGGTGCGCGCGGACGAGGCGCTGTGGCGCTACCACGTGCTGGTGCCCTTCCTCCACATTGGCCTGGTCGACGCGGCGGAGGGCGCGCTGTTCGCGCTGGAGCAGGGCGCGGTGGCGGTGCCCCAGGAGACGCTGTGGGCCATCATCCGTCGCTGCCTGTTCAAGGCGCGGCTGTTGGGGCGGCGCTACCCGTACCTGAAGGGGCCCGCGATGCGGGTGACGGCGCGCGCGCTGGCGCTGAAGAAGGGCGGCAAGGCGGCGGAGTCGCTGTTCCTTCGCGCCATCGCCTTCCTGGAGGACACGCCGAACCGGTGGGAGACGGGCGTCGCGTACCATGACGCGGCCGTGGCGCTGCCGCACCGGCGCGTGGAGTTCCTGGCGCGGGCGCGCGACATCTTCCAGTCCATTGGCGCCCAGGCGGAGCTGCGGCGCCTGGACCGGTTGGAGGCGGAGCTGGGCCTGACGCCGCCTGCCCCGGTGGAAGCGCCTCGCGCCGTCGCGCTCAGGTGATGCGCTGGGGCTGAAGTCCGAGCGCCGCCATCTGCTTCGTGTCCCAGTCCTCCAGCGCGTCCATGCCGGCGATGTAGTGGCGGGCCGGGTTCTTCAGCGGGTTGCGGATGCTGAGGATTTCGGGCCCGGCGAAGAGGATGGTCTGCTTGTAGCGGGGCAGGTTGCTCAAGGTCAGCTTGGACCAGTAGTGCCGGGCGATGTTCGGCAGGCTCCCCAGCTGCGCGCAGAGCCGGTGGAAGTGGTCCACGACCTCGGAGGGGTGCAGGTTCTTCGGCCGGTGGCAGAGCGTGTAGCCGTCGTAGTCGCGGCTGACGGTGCCGGGCAGGAGCCGGTCCTCGGCCTGCAGCTCGCGGAAGAACGGCGTCTCCGGGTAGGGGCTGACGATGCCGAGGAACGTGACGGAGAAGTACTGCAGGTCCGCGAGGTACTCGGGGATCTTCTCCAGGTACTCATTGGTGTCGCCGTCCGAGCCGACGATGAGGCCGAAGGACAGGAGGATTCCGGCGGAGAAGGTGCGGCGGATGACGGCGTCGACCTCGGAGAGCGTGTTCTGCCCCTTGTTCATCGCCTTGATGGACTCGGGGTTGAGCGACTCCAGACCGGTGTACACGTAGCGGCAGCCGGCCTTGGCCATCAGGTTCACCAGCGACGCGTCCTTGAGGACGTTGAAGGTGAGCGCGCAGCCCCAGGTCTTCTTGAGGGGAATCAGCGCCTCGCACAGCTCGCGCAGGTACTTGGGCGAGCCGCCCAGGTTGTTGTCGAGGAAGATGAAGGCGTCCTTCATCAACCCCAGGTAGTTGGGGTTCCAGCGCATGCGCGTCTGGATTTCGTCGATGACCTGCGCGACGGGGCGGTAGCGGTAGCGCTCGTGGCCGGTGAGGACGCAGAAGTTGCAGCGGAACGGGCAGCCGCGTGACGCCTCGATGCCGGGCAGGCGCACCTTGTTGTTCGTGAAGTCGATGAGCTCGTAGCGATACGGCTGGATGGCGGTGGGGCCGAGCGAGGGCCGCTCGTAGCGCTTCTGGAGCTGGCCCTTCTCGAAGTCCGCGATGAGGGCGGGGACGTTGGACTCGGGCTCGCCGGTGATGACGGCGTCGAAGTACAGCGCCACGTCGTCGGGGAAGTGCGTGGCGTGGCGGCCGCCGGCGACGGTGGTCATTCCGCGCTGGCGGAACAGCGTGGAGAGCACCTTGGTGTGCTCGTAGTAGGAGTGCAGGTACGAGAAGAAGACCAGGTCCCAGTGCCGGTCCAACGGGATGTCCACCTCCTTCTCGTTGAAGACCTCCACCTCCGCGTGCTCGGGGCACAGGCCGGCGATCAGCTCCGGCACGGAGGACTGCATGATGGAGGGTTCCTTGATGCGCAGGCGCGTGGGGTGCGTGTACGTGGCGATGACGGCGATCCGCATGCGAGGCTGTGGCTCCAGGATGAAGCGGCGCGAGCGAGGATTCGCCGTCGACAGTCGGAGTCTCCCCCTCGTGAGACCGTGTTCCCAGAATCCTCCGGGTGAGCCGTCTTGGCAAAATGACAGCGACTGTGTCCCGATGGACCCCCGCGTGTTTCAGGCCCCAGCTGGGGGGCGGGTCCGCAATTTCTCCCGGAGACATTCCGCCAATTCGGAACACAGCTGCTCGGGGAAGCCCGACAGGCCCGGCGTGTCGTTGCACTCCAGCAACACGAAGCGCCCCTCCTGCGTCTCCAGGAAGTCGAGCGCGACGATATCAGCCCCCAGGTGCTCCAGGGCCCGCCGGGTGTAGCCCACCAATTCCTCGGGAGCGTCGATGACCTGGTGTTTTCGCGTCTGGACGTTGGCCTTCCAGCCCGCGCCCGCGCGCGACATGGCCCAGAACTGGTCCCTGATGGCCAGGCAGCGCACGTCCCGCCGGTAGTCGATGTAGGGCTCGACAGCCGCGTAGTCATCGGCGGCGAACAGCAGGTCCGCGACCTCGAACCACTCGGACTCTTTTCGCACCAGCGCCTTCCCGTAACCGCCATGGTGGTTACCCACCTTCACGACGAACGGCGCGGGTCGGGCAATCCGGCGCACCATGTCGTCACCGAGCGCGACGTCGAAGGGGATGACGGGCAGGCCCGCCTCGCGAAGCTCGGCGAGCATGGACAGCCGGTCATGACAACGCACGAGCGTCTTCGCGGGGTTGACACACGGCACGCCGCTCAGTCGCACCAGGTCCAGGACCGTGCGATGGCGCGGGTCCGGACGGATGGCGCCCACGCGCCAGAAGACGCCGTCGACTCGCACCGCCGCCTCTCGGGTGATGCACCACAGGATGCCCTCGCGCAGCACCCAGGCGGAGTCCTGGAGTCGGACCGGGATGACCTCGGCCTCCGGGAACCAGGTCGGCCAGTGCCGCTCGCCGTTGACGACCACGATGTTGGGACGCATCTGTTCTCCGGAAAGCATCCACTGTTCGGAGGCTGGGGAAAAAGCGCCAAGGCGTCCGAGTGTACGGGCCTTGTTTGTTTTACGGCGACACCCCGACGGGGGCTCGCGCAATGTCTGACATCGTCCACGCTCGCCTGCGCGCGCGCCACGTCGGGTAGGCATTCACTTCGCGTCGCAATGTTTGAAGCGTCACTCGAATAGGCCACCTGGGGTGCGTTCTTTCTCTAGGATGACTGTGTCCGCGGTGACCCGCTCGCGACGCTCCCCCTCGACTCCTCACCCAACGAGCCCCCCTCATGCCCGTGACCTCCTGGAACATTGATTCTTCCCATTCCTCCGTCCTGTTCATCGCCCGCCACATGGTGGTGGCGCGCGTGCACGGCCGCTTCGAGCGCGTCTCCGGCGTGCTGCGCGTGGACGCCGAGCGGCCGACCCAGGGCGAGGTCGAAGTGAGCGCGGAGACGGCCAGCATCTACACGGGCGCGCCGGACCGCGACACGCACCTGCGCTCGCCCGACTTCCTCGACGCCGAAGCCGCGCCCAGGCTCACCTTCCGCAGCACGAACCTGGAGCCCACCGGAGGCTCGGGCTTCCGGCTCCTCGGTGAGCTGACCATCCGCAACGTGACGAAGCCCGTCGTATTCGAGGCGCGCCACACGGCCACGTCGAAGGACCCGTGGGGCAGCACGCGCCTCATCTACACGGCCAAGGGCACCATCAACCGCTCCGACTACGGCATCCGCTGGAACAAGACGCTCGACAACGGAGGGTGGCTCGTCGGGGAGAAGGTGGACATCGAACTGGACATCCAGGCCTTGCCCGCCGCGAGCTGAAGACGCGGCTCAAGGCGAGGGAAGGAAGTCGGCCAGCACGGCGGAGTGGTCCGAGCCGCCAAACCCACCGCCTCCTTCCCGCGCCGCGCGGAACGAGCCCGGCACATAGGTGCCGCCCGCCGCGTTCGCGACGAACAGATGGTCGATGGCCTGCTTCTGCCCGGAATAGACATAGGTCCAGGTCTGGTCGTCCGGCCGGTCCTTCGCCACGCGCAGCAGCTGTCCATCTCGCTCCATGGCGGTGATGGGCGCCGAGCCGGGCACGTCGTTGAGGTCGCCGCCCATCACCACCAGCGCCTTCGGCGCGCGCGCGGCGGCCTGAGCGACGATGGTCCGCGTGGTGTCCGCCTCCGCGTAGCGACGGCCCGGGTCGTCATCCACCTTCGAGCGGAAGTGCGCGGCGAAGACGATGACCTCCTTGCCGTTCACGTCCAGATGTACCTCCAGCAGCTCGCGCGAGAAGCGCGTCGTCGAGCCATCCGGTCGCGTCAGGACGCGGTCCCGATGGCTTCCCACCGAGGTGATGGGGAAGGCGGACAGCACCGCCACGTCCACGGAGGCCGTCCCACCCGTCTCGCCCAGCACGGCGTGAGGAAACTCCGGCAGCCGCGCCTGGAGCGCGTCGAGCCCCACCTGGGTCTCCACCTCCGAGAGCAGCACGATGTCGGCGTCCAGCGTGGTGAGGGAACTCGCCAGCCGACCCACCTGGGCATCGAAGACGCCCGGCGTGGGCAGGGCTTCATACTCGGAGCCGCCGCACTTCCCTGAGTCGCAGACGGTGTCGAAGAGGCGATGAACGTTGAACGCCGCGATGCGCACGCTCCCCTCGGGCCGGACGACCTGGCCGCCGCCACAGGTGCCGGAGGGACACGGGTTCACCGGGCCTGGATGCTCCGGAGGAGGCCGCCCCTCACAGCCGAGGACGCCGAACAGCAGGCCCATGAGCAGCGGAGCACGGCGAAGAGAAGAGACGCACGCGCCGATGACTGCGGAGCGGTGCGGGCCACGGATGGGGAGCAGAGGCATTCGGGCGGGCACAGTACCACCGCGAAGTGGACCGGCCCCCGACGGCGAAGTGTCTCCGTCCTCGATTGCACTCGGGGCATGAGCTGCTAGGTTGCCGCGCGCCGTTGACGCCACCCGTCATTGTCTCAAGGGCGACCTCTCGTCGGGTCCCCGAGGGAGCGGGCGGTAGGGTGCTCGCGACGGGTGGGCGAGGTGACACTCCCCCTGGGATGTGTCGCCGGTTACGCCTTCATCAGGGATGCTGGGCGTGTACGGATGGTGCTGACTCTGTGGCTGGAGGCGTGGACATGTTCTGGGAGATTCTCATTGGCGCCGCGGTGATGACGCTCGTCACGGTGCTCTTCACGGGGCCCGGGATGTGGAGCTCCAGTTGGGGCTGGAAGAACGACAAGCAGAAGGGGAAGGACTCGTCCAAGCCGGACGTGTAGCCCCAGCGCTCCGGGTGCGGCCGGGCGAGCGTTTGGCCCTACGGCTCCGTGGCCACCATGCCCAGCCGCTGGCGAGCGCGGACCACCCGGGTGTCCAGCTCCGCGCGCTGCTCCTCGCTCAGCTTCGCGCGGCCCTGGCCCACGCCACCCTGGTGGATGAAGGTGCCTCGGCCCTGGAGCGCCGCTTGCGGCCCGCGCATGTCGAACCGCTCGTTGTGCTGCTTCATGTACGCGATGCCGCACCGCTCCAGGATGTCGCCCAGCCGCGACTCGTCGATGGGCAGCTCGCAGAACGCGGCCACGCGCCTGACGCCCGCCTCCAGGTTCTCAATCAAGTCCTCGTAGCGCACGTGCAGGACGTTGGCGTCCTTCCGGTGCGGCCACCAGGACTCGAGGTGCCCGAGCCACGGGTCCTCCACGTCCATGATCACCCGGAAGTAGCCCTCGAAGGGCAGGGGCGTGGCCTCCATCAGACAGTGGTGGTGGTAGAGCGAGCCCAGCGAGTCCGCCGCGTTGCGCGTGACGTAGATGATGCGGCTGTGCCTGGGCGGCTTGAGCTGCTGGAAGGGCAGGTGCGACTTCAGGATGCGCGGTGAGGGCAGCGAGTCCAGCAGGGGCTCCGTGGTGGCATCGCGGGGCAGGAGCTCCAGGAAGGGTGACACCTGATTGATGTGCTCGAACTCGCCCCGGCCTTGCGTGATGAGCTGGAAGACAATCATCTGCATCCACGTCGTTCCCGCCTTGGGGCTGGTGGCGATGTAGATGTCTCCGCGTCGCGGTTTGAGCCAGACATATCTCAGACGCACCCACCGGAGCCATTCGGCGGTCGCCAGCAGCCGCCCTGACAGCCACGTGAGTCCGATAATGGATTGACGCAGCAGGGAGCGCAGCCAGGGGCGACTGCGCGGCACGGAATGAGCCGGTGACGACATGAACGACGCACTATGCACACTCACGTCGACACAACCAATGCAGGATTGGCGTGGCTCGCGGAGGCGTCCCGGGAATTGGAAATTTTCAGTAAGCTAGTCGCAGACACCAGGGCAATCCGCACCCCCTGTGTTAGGGGAGCAGGAGTCCGTGGGGTCGTCGACGCACCGCGCATCAGGTCCGGAGGCGACGCAGCCGCCGAGGAAACCCCCGCAGCACTCGACGTAGCCGGCGGGAACGTCGCAGGTCGACGGGTAGGCGGAACAGTTCCCCGTCGCGGACCGGGCGAAGACGGTCACCTGCACGCACGCCCCTTCGTCGTCATCGTCGGAACCACAGGCGCTCCACAGCAGCGCGCCCAGCACCCAACCTGCCAGCGTCAGAGTCTTCATGAGGGGCATCCTCTCATCATTCCACGAGCATCCGCTTCACCGGTGCGGGGTCCACCGCCACCATGAGGGGCCGGGTGAAGTTGGTGAACGAGACGAGCGCCTGTCCCGGGGCCAGCCGGGAGACCCGATTCCAAAGACTCTCGTCGATGCCTCCCACGGCGCGTTGCATGCGCGAGATGACCGAGCTGTCCGTGATTTTGTGGATGATGAAGTTGTTCAGCAGGCCCAGCACCTCGTTGGGGAGGTGCTGGGGGAGCTGCGTCACGAAGACGAGGCTGAGCCAGCGCTTGCGGCCGCGCTTGGCGATTCGCGCCACCTGCTCGAAGAGCACGGGCATCTGGGAGATGCGGCTGGCGGACAGGAACTCGTGGGCCTCCTCGATGACGATGAGGACGGGGGTGACGTCCTGCGCGTGGGCGTTGGCGCGCGCGTAGCGGGCCTCCTGGGTCTCCTGGATGCCTCGGAGGATGTCCGCGATGACCAGGTTGTTGAGCTGGGGCGAGTCGGTGTCGGACAGGTCGATGACGGAGACGCGGCCCGCGGTGAGCATGGCGCCGTAGTCCACCTTGGGGACATTGCCGACATCGAAGATGTTCAGGCGCCTCAGTCGGTGGAGCTTGCTGGCCAGGGCCTTCCAGCTGATCTCGTGCTTGCTGCTCTGCGCCATGACGCGGTTCATCACCCGGCCGGGGTTGCCCCGGAACTCGCTGTACAGGGAGGGGCCTCTCGGCGGGGCCTCCTCCGCGGCGAACAGGTCCTCCGTGCCGGCGTCCTTGCGTGACGGGCCGCGCGCGCGGCCTTTCGTGTCCGCGCGGCCCTCGTCGCTGAGGCTGTAGATGTAGGCGCTCACGACATCCAGCAGGTGCTGGATGGTCATCTTCGGGTAGCCGGTGGAGAGCTCGTCGACGTCCAGGGCCTGCCGCTGTTCGTCCGGGCTCGTCGGGAAGATGCCGAAGTCCTCCAGCAGCAGCTTGGTGACGTCGTAGGCCTTGAGGAAGCGCTCCTGCTGCGCGTCCGACATGTCGAGAATCTCGGCGAGCGCGTAGGGGGACAGGCTGGAGAAGCCCAGTGAGAAGCCGTGCAGGTTGCGGTGTCTGGGATTGAGGCTGGCGCGCCCGGTCAGGTGGTGGATGTGGAGGTCCCTGACGCCTTCGGCCTTCAGTCCCCGGCGCCGGAGCGCCTCCAGCATCGCCGCGTGGTCAGTGGGGCGGTCCACGTGCGTGTACTCACCCTCCACGTCGAAGACGATGGTGGCGATGCCCTGGGACTGCGCGCGGTGCAGCAGTGTGGCGACGGTGGTGGACTTGCCGCCGCCCGTCGTCCCGATGATGCCGGTGTGGCGCGGGAGGATGGCCTTGTCGCGCGGATTGAGCCGGGCCTCCATCTTCTCGTAGCCGACCACGACGCCCAGGCACAGGTCTCCGCCCACGCCGAGCACGCGGGCGCTCTCTTCCTCGTCGAGGCGGAACACGGGACTCTGCGGCCGGGGGCGGAAGCGCGGGGGCTTGAGGGCGCCCTCGATTTCCTCGCCGAGCAGCTCCACCTCCGCGCGCCCGTGGTAGTCGAAGGTGTAGGTCACCCGCTTGCCCTGCGTCACCACGCCAATGGCCATGGGGGAGTTGGCGGCAACGGCGTTGGGTTCGGCGAAGGGGCCTCGCACGACGACGCCCAGGTAGGTGCGTTGGTCCTCGCGCGACTTGATGCGCACGAGCGTCTGTGAGGCCAACAGATGCAGGTCAGCCCGGGTGAGGAGGAGCGTGACGAGGTTGTCCTCGCTGGAGGCGGTGTCGAAGTGGGTGAAGGCCACGGCCTTCAACAGCTCCGCCTCCTCCGGAGAGGCGGGCTTTGCTTCGCTCTTCAGGGCATCCAACTCCTCCAGTGTCTCGGGCGGCGTCGGGCGGATGACGTCGTTGCGCCGTGCCTCCGGACCGCGAGGGGGAGGCGCTGTCGGCGGCGCCTCGCGACGGGGTGGCCCATTCTCCCGCGCGGACGGCGGAGGGCGAAGGTCGCGAGGGTCCGGGCCTCCATACTGCGACGCGCGCGATGTCGAGAAGGTGGGCGGCAGGTTGGACGCGGGTCCACGTGGCGCGGGCCCGGGGCGCGTCGCCGTGCCATTCGAAGTGGGTGCGCGCCGGGGCCCGTCCTCCCACGGTGCCCGCGTTCCCTGCGGCCGTGACGGCTTGTCATTGTCAGACATGACTCCCTCCCCCTACCTGCGTTGCTTGTGGCCGCTGAAGTACTGGAGTCCCGCGCCGTTCAGCGTGTAGGCCTCCTGGATGAGGCCCTGGAAGCCGTCTTCGCCAAAGGCGCCTCGACAGGTCGTCTCGGCCACGTCGAGCAGCAGGGGGAAGCCGCGCGCGGGGCGCAGGAGGCTGTCCGCCATGGCGATGCGCGCCGCCATGTGGATGTGCTCGCGGTGCGCATGGAACAGGCGGGGAGGCGCCAGCCCGGAGGTCCGGAACACGCCGGTGAGAACCTCCGGACAGCACTCCTGCACGAAGTCCTCCACGCGCCGCAGGCTGCCGGGGTCATATTGCCATCGCCCGAGGACCTGCTCGCCGAAGCGTTCGAGTGACTCGATGACCACGTATTCGCCGGGCTGGAGCGAGCTGCCCAGCGTCAGCCAGCCCCGGTCCTCCAGCACGGAGTTCACGAACACGAACTTCTTGTGCCGGAGGATGAGCCGCCGCAGCGTGCCGAGCGACGCGTCCAGCAGCCGCAGATATCCGGAGCCTGTGAGCAGGTCATACGCACACGGATTGCCCTGCCCGATTCGCCACTCCGCGCTCGACTTGTCCACCAGGGCCGACCGCTCCGCGTAGGCGCGGATGCCTCGTCGGGCCAGCCGGGAGTAGGGCGCCGCTCGCGCTGAACTGGAGTTCTCCTGCCGGCGGTCGATGCAGGCGTAGACCTCCTGGAGGAGGTTGCTGTGCTTCTCCGCCATCTCCTTGCGGAACAGGCGCTGGGAGAAGGTGCCCGCGGTGCCCTCGTAGCCGACGATGGCGATGCCAATCTGGGTGATGCCGATGGGCAGGCTCTCGTAGGACGCGAAGGTGCCATTCACCGCCTCCACCCGGCCCGCGAACAAGAGGGTCTGATAGATGGTCTCCAACTGGTCGGCGGTGGCCTGGTACAGCCCTGCTTCCCGAGGCCCTCCCGGTCGTCCGCTGATGAGCGGGAGGATCTCCGCGCGGATGATGGCGCGCAGCTGGTCTTCCTTGCTCACGGCCTGGGCGAGCTCCTGGCGGATTCGCGTCATCACCCGCTCGAGGTCGAACCCTGGGAGCCAGGTGTCGAGGTCGAGCGTCGTGCCCAGGTCCTCGCCATAGTCGGCCAGGAAGTCCTCGTCGCCATACAGCTCGTCATGGTCCCCACCCGCCATGTCTACCTCCGGGCTCCGCCCAGCATCTCCACGAGCGAGAATCGCTGGGGACGCTGCCGGGGGAGCAGCAGTTGGATGTACTCGCGCGCTCCCCACGGGGTGAGCCCGAACCGCGCGGAGAGTCGTTGGGCGCGCGACTCCACGGGCCCGTCGCTCAAGGTCTCTTGCGCGTATGAAGCGGGCGCCAGCAGCTCATAGGCCAGCCGGTCCGCGCGTCGCTCGGCCTCCACCACCTTGGAGGTCTGGATGGTGCCCGAGGGACTCCGGTCCATGAGCTTCACCTGGACCCCGAGGGGTACGTCGTCGAAGTGGGAGGACAGCACTTCTTGTGGCGTCGGCGCGCGCAGTCCGTCCAGCACTGGCTGAATCGACGCGCCAAAGGCCCTCAAGGCCCAGGCCCGTGGCAGCAGATGGTCGAGCACGAAGTGGGCGACCTCGTGTGCCAGGGTGAAGCGCTGCTCCTCGGGAGAGTCCTGGCTGTCCAGGAGCAGCATGGCGTTTCCCACATGGGCCACCATGCAGCCATGCAGCCCGCGCTCCGTGTCCGCCACCCGGTGATGGACGCCTCGCTTCGCGAGCCACCGGCTCACGCCCCCGGAGGTCAGGTTCGGGAGCGACTCGAGGGAGACGTCGAGGAAGCCATCCACCTCCGCGTCCAGGTTCCTTGGAAACACCTGGGGCACGGGCAACCTGGACGTCGCCACGGCCTCCTCCAGCCAGCGCCCCGTCATGAGTTCGTCTCGTCCTTGTCGGAACGGTCTCTCGCGGCCACCAGCAGGGAGTTCTCACCAGTGCCCCCGCCGTTTGCTCCTGCTTGCCCCAGAGCATCCATGACCTGCCCGCGCCGGAGAACCCGGGTGAGCCGCCGGAGATCCACTTCAAAACGTTTCGCGAGCTGGGCCACCTGCTCGGAAAAGGCCTCACGCTCCGGACGTCGACAAAGTGACAGCCATTGGACTTGTTCCTCCGTGCAGTCCAGGTCCTCGACGAGCTGCTCCCAGGTGCGCTCTTCCAGTTCGCGGTAGCGCTCGAATGCATGGCCGAGCGTCCACGGCTCGCGTGCGCTGCGCCGTGCCGCCTGCTCCAGCCAATCAGGGGTCGACATCGACATCCTCTCTTCCCAGGCGTTGCAACCGCTTCATCAGGCGGTCTCGGTGGCGCTTCACCTGACGTCGGCGCTCGTCCTCTGGCAGTGGTCCCAGGCCGAGCGCCACCGCGAGCCGCTCGGTGGAGCCTTCGCCCTGGAGGACGAGCCGCAGGAACGCTTGCTCCTCCGGGACGAGCCCAGAGCTCTCCAGCCTGTCCATGAGCAGACGTGCCTCCACCGTGGCCTCCAGGGCCTCCTTCGGAGACCGGGCCACGAGTTCGAATTCACCCGCGTATTTTTGTTCGCGCAGCTCCCGCTTCTCCAGGGTGCGGCGTCGGTCCAGGGCCCGCTTCTTGGCGATTTGCGTCAGATAGGTGGAGAGCCGGCCCCGGTGCGGGTCGAAGCGCTCGGGGGCCTTCAGGTAGTGGAGCACGGCGTCGATGGCGGAGTCGTGAGCGACCTCCCGATGACGACACGGCACCTCGCGGTCCAGCACGTGGATGATGACGTCCATGAAGGCGCGATGGACCTCCGCGGGAGCTGTGACGTCTTTCTGGAGGATCTTCGCGTGCAGCGCCTCTTCCTCCGCTTTCGATGGATAGCGCATCCCCACACCTCGCCGGGAGCTTGTTGCTCCGTTCACGCAATGACCGCGTCGTGTGTGCTCATTCGGCACCGTTCCATGGAGTTCGACGTGCGCGCGACCGGGCATTGTCGTCAGAGGTTGTTACCGGACAGGCTCCGCGTCTGTACCTCCTGGGTGGTATGCCCATGAGGACAGGGTCGCGAAGACGTCGCCGCACTTCGGTGCCTTGCGACGAAAGGGAAGGGGGACGGCGAAACGCCGTGCCTGGACCCATTCGCCGTGTGAGGACCCATGTCATCACTGACCTGCCGAGTCGCGACCACCCAGCGTGAGTTGGATGACGCGCTTCGTGTCCGCTGGGCTGTCTTTGGAGGAGAGCTGCGCTTGCTGTTGGGAGCGCCGCCACCGTCGCGGCGTGAGGTGAGCTGCTTCGACACGTTGGAGACCACCGTGCACCTGGTCGTCTACGCGGGCGTGGAGCCGGTGGCGACTTCGCGCCTGCTGTTGCCCAACGCGGAGGTGGCGCGGGTGACGGGGGGACCGCTTGGCATCGAGCTGGAGCAGAAGCTGGACCTGGAGGGTGTCGGCGGTCCGGGGCTCGTGTTCGCGGAGAGCACGCGCTTCTGCATCTTGAAGCGCTGGCGACACTCGGAGGCGTTGCTCCGGTTGCAGGCGGGGCTCTACGAAGAGAGCCGTCGGCGCGGGGTGACGCACTGGATTGCGTCCGCCAACATGGAGACGGACTCGGCGGAGGATGCGCGGCTCGTCGTCGAGGTGGCGTCGCGTCGGAGCTGGGTGAGTTCGCGCTGGCGGGTCCGTGCGCTCCAGGCGTCCCAGTCGCCGGAGGCTCCGAGCGCGCTGCTCTACAGTGCCCTGGAGCGAGAGAGCGCGGCGCGGGGGCTATTCGACGGACTGCGCATGCCCCCGGTGCTGTCGTTGTTCGCGCAGAAGATGGGCGCGAGGTTCGTCGGTGCTCCGCATTACGACGCGGGCTTCCGTCGGTTCTCCCTGCCGCTGGTGGCCGCGCTGGATGACGTGCCGACGAGCACGCTCGCGCGGTTCGCGGACCTGGACGGAGACGTGCTGCGCGCGGGGTAGGCCGGACCTGTTTCCCCTTCACTTCGGTTCAATTCGACCGGAAGCCGACGAGGCTCCGGACAGGAGACGTGCGTGCGGACACAGAATGAGAACGATTGGGTTGCGGCGCTGGAGCAGGAGGCGCGTGGGCTCGTGCGAGTGCTGGACGAGAACCCCGCGGCGCGGCGGCTCTTCGAGGGGCGTATCGACTCGGAGGGGTATGCCCACTATCTGGCGCAGACGTACCACTACGTGCGGTGGACCACGCCGCTGCTGGAGGGCGCCGGGTTGCGGATGCGTCGGCTGGGTTTGCACCCCGCGTTGGCGGAGCTGCTCCTGAGCAAGTCCGACGAGGAGCATGGGCACGAGCGGTGGTTGCTCGCGGACCTGAAGAACCTGGGCTGGTCGGCCGAACGGGTCGAGGCGACGGAGTGCTGCGCCGCCGTGAAGGCCTATGTCGGGTGGAACCAATACACGACGCGGGCGGGAGTGCCGACGGCGTTCCTCGGGACGGCGTATGTGTTGGAGTCGCTGTCCGTGCAGCGGGCGGGTGCGACGGTGGAGCGACTCATCGCCGCCGAGCGCATCCCGAACATCCGCAAGGCCGTGACGTTCCTGCGCGGGCACGGAGACGTGGACGGAGACCATGTCGAGCAGCTCGCCGAGGTGTTGCGCGCGCTCGAAGACCCGGAGGAGCAGGCGGCGCTCATCCTCTCCGCGCGCACCACGCGCGTGCTGTATCCGGGCTTCTTCCGGGAGCGATAGGGGCTGGCGCTACCACCCAGGGGGTAGAGACGCGGTGCTCAGTGAATGCGCATCCTGCGACTCGAAGACAGGGGCCTGGGAGGAGAGGGGGGGCGCCTCCTGGCGTCCCTGTCTTCATTCACCCTTCACGTCGAGGAGAGCCATGAAGCGCTACATCACGGGGATTCGTTTGAGTGGTGGAACCGGGCTGGAGCACATCACCGAATTCAGGTGGGACGAGGGCGAGAAGGGCCAGCGCGACGGCCAGAGCAGTCGACCGGTGATGGTGCAGTGGGTGCAATCCGGCAACAGCGCGTTCGTCAAAGCGAAGCCCGGAGTCGACGTCCGGGTCGTTCCCGTGAATGCGAACCCGCCCTACCTCCGCACTGAAGCGAACGAGACGACCACGGACAACCTGCTCAAGCTTCCTCACTTCTGATGCCGTCGCCGCCGCCCGGCTCCTCCATCAGCGGGCGGCGGTGGCGCGGGTCTCTCACACGGGCTTGAGGCGCCGAGCCGCCTCATAGAAGAGGTCGGTGCGCTTATCCATGCTCAGCTTCTTGAAGCTGGTCTTGATGTGCGCCTTCACCGTGTAGAGGCTGATGCCAAGTTCCTCGGCGATGCGTTCGTTGCTCAGGTTTTCGAGCATCAGCATGACAACTTCGCGCTGACGTTGAGTCAGCCTGGCACCCAGATCCCCAGGAAGGGGGACGGCGTGGGGAGACTCCTCAAGCACGATGGCCCACAGGTGCGAGCCGTCCTCCGTCGGCATGCGAGCGAAGGTCGCCGTCAGCAGTCCGTCGGGACGCAGGAAGGTGAGCGTGTCCGGGGCAGAAGGCGGGGCTGTCTCCGCACGATCCAAGAGCTTGAGACGCTCCACCAGCTTCTTGGGCAGGCCTGAGCCGTCGCGGTCGGAGGGCATGAACCAGCGCTCCATCAGGAACTGGGCGCGCTGCGTGCGGAACTTCTCAAGCCCGGGAGAGACCACAACGACGTATGCGGCATCCCGGCGCTGGAAGAGGACGTCCAGGAGGCGGCTTCCGATGGAGGTGGACTCGAACGTGCGGCAGTTGAGAACGGCCTTCGCGAGGAGTGGCGTCAGCCACTGATGGATGGCGCGGTCCCTGTCGGAGAAGGGGAGGGGATGATCGCGGTAGAGCGTGAGACCGGCGTGCCACTCCGGCTGGAGTGTCAGCAACACCGCTTGGACATGCTGCAATCGGAGCGACAGCTGTTGGCTCCGTCGATACAGCGCGGTCTTCTTCATCGTCCCCGGCGGAAGCATCTCGACATCGCGGAAGACTGTTCCAGGGGAGCTGAAGACGGCGGGTCTCACGAAGTCGACAGGGGCCAGTGCGGCATATTCCGCGAGCAGCCTCGCGGGGCCACCGCTCACCATCCAGTCATAGTCCGATGGTCGTCCAGGTCGGGAGACGCAGAGTGCGACGCAGTCCGCGGCGACCAGCTTGGGAAGGGATTCCTGTAGTTGTCCCAACAGCGCGGGCAGGTGAACCGAGCTGATCAGCCCCTCCATCAGGCCGGAGAAGATTCGCTGCTCGTGTGAAGTGAGGTCGACGGCCAGTTCCATCCGTCCTCCAACGCGCGGAGGTGTCCCCGCGCGAGACCACGATGTCCGGCTTCACGTCGCATCCCGCCAGAGGCCCTCGCCCCGCGTCCAGCGAGCGGAGTGCCTGGCTTCTCGCGGGCAGGCAACCAACCAGGCAAGACGCCCACTTTTCATCAACACAACCGCCCCGTGGGGTCACCCGGGCATGTCAGAGGCGCGGTGTAAGGGTGATACTTCATGGACTTCGCGACGCTCGAAACCCTGCGACTGAAGCATCCCGCATGGCGGCTGCTCGTCGCGGACCACGCCTCCCTCATCGTCAGCTTCCTCCACCGCGTCTTCGTCGAATCCAACGCCCGCGCCACGCCCCAACGGGAACTGGTGCTGCGCCTCGAAGACCATCTGCACGCCCTCCGGGAGCGGCGCGGGGAGGCCGCGTTTCCTCGAAGTGCTGGCGCGTATCTCGACGAGTGGGCCGCCGACAGCGCGGGCTGGCTGCGCAAGTTCTATCCGCCCGACACGGATGAACCGCACTTCGACCTGACGCCCGCGGCGGAGCGCGCCATCCGCTGGTTGAGCCAGCTCACCGAGCAGCCCTTCGTGGGCACCGAGTCCCGATTGCTCACCGTCTTCCATCTCCTCCAGGAGATGACCGAGGGCACCGAGCCCGACCCCGAGGCCCGGCTCGTGGAGCTGGAGCGC
Source organism: Myxococcus sp. CA040A (assembly GCF_013336725.1). Lineage (NCBI taxonomy): Bacteria > Pseudomonadati > Myxococcota > Myxococcia > Myxococcales > Myxococcaceae > Myxococcus > Myxococcus sp. CA040A. The sequence goes on from NZ_JABUMR010000002.1 coordinate 416,086, forward strand.
CGCAAGGCCGAAGTGGAGGCGGAGATCGCCCGCGTGCGCGCCGGCCACCTGGACCTGATGGATGAGTCCGCTCTCAAGGACCGCTTCCAGCAGATGTCCGACACCGCGCGCGGACTGCTGTCCGACTTCCGGGCGCTGGAGGATGGCTTCCATGCGCTGGACCGGCGCGTGCGTGAGCGCATCGCGACGTGGGAGGGAACGCGCGGCGAGCTCCTGGAGACGGTGCTGGGCGAACGAGACGCCATCAATGGCTCCGACCAGGGGCGAAGCTTCCGCGCCTTCTGGGACTTCCTCATGTCCCCCGAGCGCAAGGAGGCGCTCACCCGGAACCTGGAGCGCGTGCTGGCCCATCCCGCCATTCAATCGCTCCAGCCGGACTCGCGCCTGCCGCGAATCCACTTCGACTGGCTGGAGGCGGGCGAGCACACCCAGCGCACCGTGGCGAGGCTGTCCGGTCAGCTCCGCCGCTTCCTGGATGACCGCGTCTGGTTGGAGAACCGCCGCATCCTCCAGGTGCTGCGCGGCATCGAGAAACACGCCCTCGCCGTGCGCACGCGGCCTCCCGCCGTGTCCCTCATGTCGCTCGACGAGCTGGCACCCACGCTCGACCTTCCGCTGGAGCGTCCCATGTACTCACCGCCCGCGCGCACCCGGATGGCGGACGAGGAGGTGCTGGAGGCGACCGAGGACGTGCCCTCCGAGGCCCTCTTCAACCTCGCGTTCATCGACAAGGCGCGGTTGAAGACGCACGTCCGCGAGGCCCTCCAGTCACGCGAGCAGATCTCCCTGGCGGAGCTGGTGCGGGAGCACCCCTTGCAACACGGCCTCGCGGAGCTGGTCGTCTACCTGAGCCTGGCCTCCGAGGACAGGCGCTCCTCGGTCGATGAGGCCCGTACGCAAGAACTCTTCTGGACCGACGCGAGCGGCCACCCGCGCCGCGCCACCCTTCCCCTGGTGCTCTTCCTCCGATGACGACCCCCGCTCCGCGTCCCTCCGAAGGTCCCGATGCCCTGTCACTCGTCGTGGTCTCCCTCTTGAAAGGTGTTGTCTACCGCGAGGACAACTCCGCGCTGTGGCAGTCCCTGCTCCAACTGCAAGCCCGCGTGCGGGACCAGGTGTCCGTGCTGGGCATGCGGTTGATGCTCGACGAGTCGGAGGGCCACGCGTTCTTGCGACAGCGCTCGGAGGGGGAGGGCACATCCGAGCTGCCCCGGCTCATCGCGCGCAGACAGCTGGGATATGGCCTGAGTCTGTTGTTCGCGCTGCTGCGCAAGAAGCTCGCGGATGCGGACGCCGCGGCGGGTGGCGGTCGGTTGGTGCTCCGGCGCCATGAGCTGCAAGAGCTGGTGAGGCTGTTCCTCCCGGATGGCACCAACGAGGTCCGGTGGGTGGAGCGCGTGAATCAGGACATCGAGCGGGCGCTGGAGATGGGGTTCCTCCGAAGGCTGGGGGAGGAGGACACCTTCGAGGTCCGCCGCATCCTGAAGGCATTCGTCGATGCGCAGTGGCTGGAGGACTTCGAGCAGCGGCTCGCGGCCTACCGCGACCAGCTCGTCGAGAAACAACCCGGAGGTGTGGAATGAGCACGGTGCGTCCTCTCACGCAGGCGGACCTGTTGGATATCGGCGCCCCCAACGAGCGCGCGGGGTTTCGACTGCGCCGGTTCGAGGTCTACAACTGGGGCACCTTCCACGACCGCGTGTGGCACCTGGAGCTCCAGGGCGAGAGCGGACTGCTCACCGGGGATATCGGCTCGGGCAAGTCGACGCTGGTGGACGGCCTGGTGACGCTGTTCGTGCCGCCCCAGAAGCTCGCCTACAACAAGGCGGCGGGCGCGGAGGCCCGGGAGCGCTCACTGCGCTCCTATGTGCGAGGCCAGTACAAGTCCGAGCGCGGCGAGGGAGGGATGGGCGCCAGGCCCGTCTTCCTCCGCGACGCGCCGACGTACTCGGTGCTGCTCGCCCACTTCCACAACGAGGGTTATGGCCAGGACGTCACGCTCGCCCAGGTCATGTGGATGCGCGAGCCGGAGGGCCAGCCCGCCCGGCTGTACGTGGTCGCGGATGGGAAGCTCTCCATCACCGAGCACTTCTCTCGCTGCGGCTCGGACCTGAACGCGCTGAAGAAGCGCCTCAAGGACCTCTCGCGCGAAGTCCATGAGACGTTCCCTCCGTATCAGGCGGCCTTCCGGCGACGTTTCGGGCTGGAGAACGAGCAGGCGTTGGACCTGTTCCTCCAGACGGTGTCGATGAAGTCCGTGGGCAACCTGACGGACTTCGTGCGCCAGCACATGCTGCCTCCCTTCGACGTGGAGACGCGGCTCGCGGCGCTCATGGGTCACTTCGATGACCTCCACCGCGCGCACGAAGCGGTCCTCAAGGCGAAGCGGCAGGTGAGCCGACTGGAGCCGCTGGTGGCGGACCATGAGCGCTTCACCGCCCTGTCCACGGAACTCGACGCGCTGCGAAGCTGCCGCGACGCCCTGCGGCCCTGGTTCTCCGAGCAGAAGGCGCGACTGTTCGAGGCGCGGCTGGCCAGCCTGGAGGCGGAGCGCGAGCAGGTGCGCCTCCAGGCGGAGCAGGTGCGGGAGCAGCGCGAGCGGCACGGGGCGGACCGGGACAGGCTGCGTCAGTCCATCTCCGCCAACGGGGGAGACCGCCTGGAGACGGAGAAGGCGGAGTTGGTGCAGCGCAGACATGAGCGGGACGAGCGCCTGCGGAAGGCGGACCGCTACTCGCGGATGGCCCAGGCCGTGGGCCTGCCAGCCGCGACGGAGCTGGAGGTCTTCCTCTCCAATGCACGCTCGGTCCAGCTCCAGCGCGAGGCGACCGCGAGCGAGCTGGCGGAGGTGCAGAACACCCGCACGGAGGTCGTCATGGACCTGCGTGACATGAAGAAGGCGCACGAGGCCGTGTCCGTGGAGCTTGAGGCGCTGCGTCGTCAGCGCTCCAACATCCCGGCGCGCTTCCTCCATCTCCGGGCCCGGCTGTGCGCGGACCTCCAACTGTCCGAGGACGTGCTCCCGTTCGCCGGAGAGCTGCTGCGAATCCGCGACGAGGCGCGCGACTGGACGGGTGCCATCGAGCGCGTGCTGTACTCGCTGGGCGTGTCCCTGCTGGTGCCTGACTCCGACTACGCGCGGGTCAGTCAGTGGGTGGACCGCACCCATCTGAACGAGCGGCTCGTCTACTACCGCGTCCGGGAAGAGGGCCTGACGCGGGTGCCACCGGCGCGGCCCGAGTCCCTTCCGCACAAGCTCGCCCTCAAGCCGGGCTCCAGCATGGCGCCGTGGCTGGAGGCGCAGCTCGCCCGGCAGTTCGACTACACGTGCTGCGACACGACGGAGCAGTTCGTGCGCTCACGTCAGGCGCTCTCTCGCTCGGGACAGGTGAAGTCGGGCGGGGAGCGGCACTTGAAGGACGACCGGCGCCGCATCGACGACCGCTCGCAGTGGGTGCTGGGCTGGACGAACGACACCAAGCGTCAGGCGCTGGAGTCGGAGTCCCGCGCCTTGGAAGCGAGAATCCAGGCGGCCACCGCGCGGTGGGAGGCGCTCGAACAGCGCCACGCGCGGCTGCAGACCCAGGGCGAGCAACTGGGCCAGCTCGCCGTCTTCGACACCTTCCGGGAGCTCGACTGGCGTCTGGTCGCCAGCGACATCCAGCGGAGGGAGGAGCGACTCAAGGCCCTGGAGGGCGAGTCCGACGTGCTCAGGGGTTTCGAGCGGGAGCTCGACGCCGTCGAGAAGGAGCTGGCGGCGACCGAGCAGGCCTTGAAGGCCGTGGAGAAGCGCCAGGGACGCCTGGAGGAGAAGGAGGATGCGACGCGGCGGACGCTGACGGCGTGCCAGCGAACGATGGGAGAGACGTCAGAGTCCATCCGGGCCTGCTACCCGCGCGTGGCCACGCTCTGCGCGGAGGGGCAGGGGGGCGCGGCGCTCGAAGCGGACGCGTGCGACGAGCGGGAGCGGCAGGTGCGCGAGCGGCTCCAGGCGCGCATCGACAGCGAGGCGCGCAAGCAGGAGCGGGTGCGGGATGCCCTCCTTGCCGCGATGCAGGCGTATCGCACCGAGTTTCCGCTGGAGACCCAGGAGCTGGCGGCGAGCCTGGAGGCCGCGGCGGAGTACGTGGGGCTGCTCGGCTCGCTGCGCGCGGACGACCTGCCGCGCTTCGAGGCGCGCTTCAAGAGCCTCTTGAACGAGAACACCATCCGCGAGGTGGCCAACTTCCAGGCGCAGCTCCACCGGGAGCGCCACGGCATCCGCGAGCGGGTGGACACCATCAACCGCTCGTTGCGGGCCATCGACTACAACCCGGACCGCTACATCGTCCTGGAGCTGGTGCCGACGGCGGACGCCGACATCCGCGAGTTCCAGCAGGACCTGCGCGCCTGCACGGAGGGCACGCTCACGGGCTCGGAGGATGACGCGTACTCCGAGCAGAAGTTCCTGGAGGTGAAGCGCATCATCGAGCGCTTCCGGGGGCGAGTGGGCGAGGCCGACGCGGATGCGAAGTGGACGCAGCGGGTGACGGACGTGCGCAACTGGTTCAGCTTCTCCGCCTCGGAGCGCTGGCGCGCGGATGACCAGGAGCACGAGCACTACGCGGACTCGGGCGGCAAGTCGGGCGGACAGAAGGAGAAGCTCGCGTACACGGTGCTGGCCGCGAGCCTGGCCTACCAGTTTGGCCTGCAGTGGGGCGAGACGCGCTCGCGCTCGTTCCGCTTCGTGGTCATCGACGAGGCCTTCGGGCGCGGCTCGGACGAGTCGGCGTCGTATGGGCTGGAGCTGTTCCGCCGCCTGGACCTGCAACTGCTCATCGTGACGCCGCTGCAGAAGATTCGCGTCATCGAGCCGTACGTGGCCAGCGTGGGTTACGTCCACAACGAGGAGGGCCGCCGCTCCCGGGTTCGCAACCTCACCATCGAGCAGTACCACGCCGAGCGAGAGGCCCGGAGCGCATGAGCCGGGTGCTCGCATGGACCACTCCGGCGAACGTGCGGGAGCAGGTCCGGCGCGTCTGGGACTCGGGCCGCATCCTCTCGGCCCCGCTCTCCGGCGAGGCGCTCTTTCCGTTGAGCCTGCGCCTGCGCCGGCCAGAGGGGGCGGAGCTGGCGGCCCGGTTCGACGAGGCCCGCCAGTGGGTCCGTGAGTGGGAAGGCGAGTCCCAGGGCGGCTCGGGTTTGCACGTGGAGTGGTCGGAAGTGCGCCACCGCCAGCTCGGAGCGAACCGGGTGCCCCGGTGCGTCATCGTCCCCACCCGGGAGAGCGCGCTCGTGTTGTTGCGCAAATCGAGCGAGGCCCGGCGCTTCGACGCGCTGGCGAACCAGACGCTTGCTCGCTTCCCGTCGCTGCGCGAGTGGTTGGTTCGGCGCCCCCAGGTGCTCCTGGAGCGCGAGGCCGAGTGGGCGCGGGTGCTCGTGGCGTTGGACTGGTTCCTCACCCACCCGCACTCCGGGCGGTACATGCGACAGGTGGACCTTCCTGGGGTGGACTCGAAGTTCATCGAGAAGCACCAGGGACTCCTGATGGACCTGCAGGAAGAGGTGCAGCCGTCAGTGCGCGAGCGCCTCCCGGTGCGTGACTTCGCGTCCCGTTTCGGCCTGCGCACGAAGCCACTCCGCGTCCACTTTCGCTTCCTGGATCCGGCCCTCTATCTCGAAGGCCTGTTGTCGGACCTGACCGTGACGGTCTCCGAGCTGGCGGCGCTGCGGCCTCGCGTCGAGCGCGTGTTCATCACCGAGAATGACGTCAACGGCCTCGCGTTCCCCTGTGTCCCGCGGAGCCTGGTCATCCTCGGCCTGGGATACGCGCTGGAGCCGCTCGGCGCGTTGCCCTGGCTGTCCTCGACCTGCGTGTACTACTGGGGCGACATCGACACGCATGGCTTCGCCATCCTCGACCGATTGCGCGCGCACCATCCCCGCGTCCATTCCCTGCTGATGGACCGCGACGTGCTGCTGGCGCACACGGCGCACTGGGTGGAGGAGGACAAGCCTCACCGGGGCACGCTGTCGCGACTCACCGAGTCGGAGGCCGCGCTCTACGAGGACCTTCGCCATCAGCGGCTGGGCGAGCGCGTCCGACTGGAGCAGGAACACATCGGCTTTCGCTGGGTGGAGAACACCCTGGCCCGACTGTCCGCGTGAGTCAGGAGATGCCCCGGTTCGCTCGGGGACTCGTGTCTTGACGCACTGGGACCGCTTCGCTACGAAGGCGCGATGACTACAATCGTCGGTGTCGTAGGCCGTGAGATTCTCGACAGTCGCGGCAATCCCACTGTCGAAGTCGATGTCATCCTGGAGAACGGCATTCGCGGTCGCGCCGCGGTTCCCTCCGGTGCCTCGGTGGGTACGCACGAGGCCGTGGAGCTGAGGGACGGCGACAAGAGTCGCTACCTTGGCAAGGGCGTGCTGAAGGCCGTCTCCGCGGTGAACAACGAGCTGTTCAACGCGGTCCGCGGGATGAACGCGGAGGCGCAGCTCGAAATCGACCAGACGATGATTGCCCTCGACGGCACGCCGAACAAGAAGAAGCTCGGCGCCAATGCCATCCTCGGCGTGTCGCTGGCCGTGGCGAAGGCCGCCGCCGCCGCGCGCGGGTTGCCGCTCTACCGCTACGTGGGTGGCGTCTCCGCCAACCTGCTGCCCGTGCCGATGATGAACATCATCAACGGCGGCGCACACGCGGACAACCCCATCGACTTCCAGGAGTTCATGATCATGCCCGTGGGAGCCAAGTCGCTCTCCGAGGCGGTGCGCATGGGCGCCGAGGTCTTCCACACCCTGAAGAAGGGCCTGTCCGAGGCCGGCCACGGCACCAACGTGGGCGACGAGGGCGGCTTCGCGCCGAACCTCAAGAACGCCGAAGAGGCGCTCGACTTCATCATGAAGTCCATCGAGAAGGCCGGCTACCGCCCCAACGAGGACATCGCCCTGGCGCTGGACTGTGCCGCCAGCGAGTTCTTCAAGGGCGGCGTCTACGACTACGAGGGCGAGGGCGAGAAGCGCTCCATCGAAGAGCACGTGAAGTACCTGGAGGGGCTGGCGGCGAAGTACCCCATCGTCTCCATCGAGGACGGGCTGGCCGAGGACGACATGGCCGGCTGGAAGCTGCTCACGGACCGCATCGGCAAGAAGATCCAGATTGTTGGCGATGACCTGTTCGTCACCAACGTGACGCGGCTGGCCGACGGCATCAAGAACGGCATCGCCAACTCCATCCTGGTGAAGGTCAACCAGATTGGCACGCTGTCGGAGGTCATGGCCGCCGTGGAGATGGCGCACAAGGCGGGCTACACCGCCGTGATGTCCCACCGCTCCGGTGAGACGGAGGACGCCACCATCGCGGACCTGGCCGTCGCCACCAACTGCGGTCAAATCAAGACGGGTTCGCTGTCCCGCGCGGACCGCACCGCGAAGTACAACCAGCTCATCCGAATCGAGCAGGAGCTGGGCAAGCAGGCCCGCTACGGCGGCCGCTCCGTGCTGCGCGTGGGGGCCTGAGGCGCGCGTCGGCGGCCGGGCGGAGTCGTCCGGCCGTCGTGCCGTCCGTCACGCGGGCGGGGAAGGTCCGCGTGACGGCGGGGCTCACGCCGCGAGCCCCAGGTTGCGCCGCACCGCCGGCTGCCTCACCTTCCAGATGAGGCTGTCGACGATGTAGTGGTGGAAGTTGAGCGTCTGGACGATGAGCAGGCTGGCCGCCGGAATCCACCCGAGTCCCTTGAGGATGAAGGTGTAGAGCAGCGCGGAAATCCCCACGCAGACCACCAGGTAGTGGAGCATCCGCCGGCTCTGACTGAGCGTGGAGAGGAACGGGTGGGCCTGACTCACCTTGTCCCCGAAGCGGCGGTTGTGGAACAGCCAGACGATGAGGATGTACTGCGCGTTGTGCCACACGTTGAGGCCCAGCCAGCCCGTCTCCAGGCTGGGGATGACGAAGTAGCCCAGCGTGAACATGCCCGCGTGCGTGGCCAGATAGAGCGTCTGCACGGGGCTGCCGGTGCCGGAGCGCAGCGCGCGGACCTGGAATACCGCCCAGGCGGCCACCGCCACCAGCGCGCTGGCCGCGGCCACCCAGGCGACTTCCTGGGGCACCGGCAGCATGCGCACGTCCAGCTTGAGGAACGTGGTGGAGCCCTGCGCGGAGCGGTGGAGCAGGCCCGCCAGGGGCAGGAGGTAGAGCATCCACACCGTGGCCGGATTGTCCGAGGGCGGCCTGCGCGAGGCCCGGTCCAGGATGCGGCTGACGCCGTAGCTCTGCCGCAGGTAGTGCCACCCCTGCCAGTAGAAGTAGATGCTCATCAGCGGCCAGACGCCCGCGAGCTTGTACACGGTGAACGTCCCCGTGAAGACGAGCAGCGGCAGCACCCAGATGTGGAAACGGTGCTGTTGCCGGCTCTCCCCGTCGAAGCCCAGCCGCGTGAAGGTCGACACCACATGGTGGTAGCCGAGCAGCCACACGTCGATGGTCAGCAGCAGCGGGAATAGCGAGGGTTTCGCCAACGCGGCCAGGGCGAAGACACAGCCCAGTCCCGCGGTTCCCACGATGAAGAGAAGGTCGAAGCGGGGATTGCGAACCCAACCCCACGACAACTCCGCGGTGTCCGTCCGTGCGCTCACGGCGTCGGATGTTACGGCTTGTGCCGAGGGCCTGTAAATCATGCAATGTCGGCAAGTGTGGTCATGGGCAATCAGGGATGATAATTCTTCTGGTCTGGTAATGATGTGTCGGATTGTTTTGATTGTCTTCACAGGTCCGACGGCTTGATGCAGAGTGCTCGCATCTCCACCCGAGGGGAGCGCCCGTGAAGACACTTCTCGTCACCCAGGCGGACCTGCGCAGGCTCGTGCAGGAGGTTGGAATCGATGCCCTGATGGACCAGGTCATCGAGGCGGTGGAAGGCGCCTTTCGCGCGTTCGACACGTCCCGGACGGAGCTGCGGCAGCGCGACGGTTTCACCCTGCGCAATGCTCGGACAGGCGTGCTGGAATGGATGCCAGTGATGCGCCAGGGGGAAACAATTACAATCAAAGTGGTGGGCTACAATCCGTTGAATCCCAGACGCTATGGGGTTCCCACCATCATCGCGACCAACAGTGTCTATGACTGTGAGACGGGGCATTTGAGGGCGGTGGTGGACGGGGTGCTGGCGACGGCGTTGCGCACGGGGGCGGCGTCCGCCATCGCGAGCCGCCACCTGGCGCATCCGGAGAGTCGGGTGGTGGGGCTGGTGGGGTGCGGGGCGCAGGCCGTCACGCAGCTGCACGCGTTGTCCCGCGTGTGGCCCGTGGAGCGGGTGCTTGCCTTTGACGTGGACGCGGCGGTGCAGCGCTCCTTTCCCAAGCGGGTGGGGTTCCTGGGGTTGGATGTTCGCGCGGCGCCACGGGAGGCGGTGGAGGCGGAGGCGGATATCCTGTGCACGGTGACCTCCGTGGGCGTGGGTGAAGGGCCGGTGCTGGAGGACGGGCGATTGCGGCCGTGGGTGCACGTCAACGCGGTGGGCTCGGACCTGCCGGGGAAGGTGGAGCTGCCTCGCTCGCTGCTGGAGCGCAGCCTGGTGTGCCCGGACTTCCTTCCCCAGGCGCTCGTCGAAGGGGAGTGCCAGCAGCTCCAGCCCGAGCAGATTGGGCCGGGCATCATCGAGGTCGTGCAGCATCCCGAGCGCTACGAGGACTGGCGCAAGCGGTCCACGGTGTTCGACTCCACGGGCTTCTCGCTGGAGGACGAGGCGGTGACGCGTGTCCTCACGGAGCTGGCCCGGCGATATGGGCTGGGCATGGACGTGGAGCTGGAGTGCCTCGCGGGGGATGCGATGGACCCGTATGACCTGCTCCTGCCGGAGCGCGGGGTCGAGCCAGGTCAGGGTGAGCCGGGTGACTCCCGGCACAAGTTCCGCGTGGCCTGACGCACGCATCCGGTCTCTTCCTCTCATTGCCTCTTACGCGGGAGTCCCGCAGCCCGGTCACCGGTGTCACGGGACTTCACGAGGACCCGAGGAGCACCATGTCGCAGAGCGAGCAGTCCACCCGCACGAAGGTGGAGCGAGCGGGGCGTCGGCCTCCGTTGGTGCACCAGCCGCACGGTGGCGTGGTGGAGCAGTCCTTCGCGCAGCAGCGACTGTGGTTCCTCGCGCAGCTCGACCCGGATGGGTCCGCCTACAACGCTCCCTTCGCCGCGAGGCTGAAAGGGCGGCTGGATGTTGGAGCGCTGGAGGACGCGTTCCGCGAGGTGGTGAGGCGGCACGAGTCACTGCGGACGACGTTCGGAGAAGTGGACGGGCGGCCGGTGCAGCGAATCCACGAGGCGGTGGAGTTCAGCCTGCGAGTGGAGGAGGTGGAGGAAGGGGGCGTGCTGGCGCGAGTGGAGGAGGAGGCGCGCGGGCCGTTCGACCTGGAGCGGGGGCCGCTGCTGAGGGCGAAGGTGCTGAAGGTGGGGGAGGCGGAGCACGTGTTGGTGTGGGTGGTGCATCACATCGTGTTCGACGGGTGGTCGGTGGGAGTGCTGGAGCGGGAGCTGAGCGAAGCGTACGGGGCGAGGGTGAGAGGGGAGACGGGGGCGGAGCGGGGCTTGGAGGTGCAGTACGCGGACTACGCGAGGTGGCAGCGGGAGTGGCTGAAGGGGGAGGTGCTGGAGAAGCAGTTGGCGTGGTGGAAGGAGGAGTTGGCGGGAGCGCCGCTGGTGCTGGAGCTGCCGACGGACCGCCCGAGGCCCGCGGTGCAGACGTTCGCCGGAGCCTTGAAGTGGATGGCTCCGCTCGAGGCGTTGGAGGGCCCCCTGCGCGAGCTAAGCCGGAAGGAGGGGGTGACGCTGTACATGACGCTGCTGGCGGGGTTCCAGGCGTTGCTGTCGCGCTACAGCGGGCAGCGGGACATCGTCGTCGGTTCGCCCTTCGCGGGACGCGGCTCCAGGGACCTGGAGGGGATGATCGGCTTCTTCGCGAACATGCTGGCGCTGCGAGCACGCGTCGAGGATGTGTCGTTCCAGGAGTTGCTCAAGCGGGTGCGGCGCACGTGCCTGGGTGCGTTCGCGCACGAGGAGCTGCCGCTCGAACAACTGGTGGACGCGCTCCAGCCGGGGAGGGACTTGAGTCGCTCGCCCCTCTTCCAGGTGGCCTTCGTACTCCAAGGCGAGCCGGCCTCGGCGTTGGCGCTCGAAGGCGCGGACGTCTCGGACCTTCCGCTGGAGCCGGGCGTGTCGAAGTTCGACCTCACCCTATTCGCGCGGGAGACGCCCCGAGGGTTGGTGACGTACTGGGAATACAACACGGACCTCTTCGATGAAGAGACGGTGACGGAACTGGCGGAGCGCTACGTCCGGTTGCTCGAGTCGGTGGTGGCTCATCCCGAGCAGCGCGTCTCGGAGCTGCCCCTGCTGAGCGCCAGCGAACGTGAGCAGCTCCTGGTGGCGTGGAATGACACGCGGACGGAGTATCCCCGCGAGGCGAGCATCCACGAGGTGTTCGAGGCGCAGGTGGCGCGCACGCCCGACGCCGTCGCGGTGGAGTTCGAGGGCGCGCACCTGACCTATGCCGAGCTGAATCGGCGGGCCTGGCAGCTCGCGCGGCTGCTGCGGCAGCGGGGTGTGGTGGCCGGAAGTCGCGTGGGGCTGTTCACGCGGCGCTCGCTGGAGATGGTGGTGGCGACGCTCGGCATCCTCAAGGCCGGCGCGGCGTATGTGCCGCTGGACCCGTCGTATCCCGTCGAGCGGCTGGCCTTCATGTGCGAGGACGCGGGGCTCCAGGTGCTGCTGGTCCAGCCCTCGTTGCGTTCGCGGCTCCCCGCCATGGCCGTGCACATCCTGCCGCTGGAGTTTTCATCGGAGAAAGCTGACTCGGAGGACGACGAGGCGCCGGGCGTGCCCGTCCCACCGGAGGCGCTGGCGTACGTGATGTACACCTCCGGCTCCACGGGAAGGCCGAAGGGCGTGTGCATTCCACACCGGGCCGTGGTGCGACTGGTGAAGGGCTCTCACTTCGCCGAGCTGGGAGCAGGGGAGGTCTTCCTCCAACTGGCGCCCATCTCGTTCGATGCGGCCACGCTGGAGCTGTGGGGCCCGTTGCTCAACGGAGGACGGCTGGTCGTCTTCTCCGAGCACTCGCCTTCGATGGAGGAATTGGAGGGCGCGCTGTCGCGCCATGGCGTCACCGCGCTGTGGCTCACCTCCGCGTTCTTCGAGCAGGTGATGGCCACCCGGCCCGAGTCCCTGGCGAGCGTGCGTCAGGTCCTCACGGGAGGTGACGTGGTGTCTCCCGGCGCTGTCCGCGCGCGGCTGGCGCGGGGTGGAAGCGTGGTCAACGGCTATGGCCCCACGGAGAACACCACCTTCACCACCACCCATCGGCTCACGGACCCGGCGCGAGTCGGCACGTCGGTGTCCATCGGTCGGCCCATCTCCAACACGAGCGTCTACGTGCTGGACGCGGCCCTGGAGCTGGTGCCGGTGGGCGTGTGGGGCGAGCTGTACACAGGGGGCGATGGACTGGCGTGGGGCTATCTCCGCCGGCCCGAGCTGACCGCGGAGCGCTTCGTGCCGCATCCCTTCAGCGCGGAGCCGGGAGCCCGGCTGTACCGCACGGGAGATCGGGTGCGCTTCCTGCGCGACGGGACGCTCGAGTTCGCCAGCAGGCTGGACGGTCAGGTGAAGCTCCGAGGCTTTCGCATCGAGTTGAGCGAGGTGGAGGCCGCGCTCGCCGCGCATCCCGAGGTGCGTGAGGTGGCGGTGCTGGCCCGGGACGATGGGCCCGGAGGTCGGTGGCTCGTCGCGTACTTCGTGCCCTCCGTGGGAGTGGCGCTGACGCCCCAGGCGATGCGCACGCACGCGCAGGCACGGCTGCCCGAGTACATGGTGCCCTCGGCTTTCGTCCCGCTGCCGGCCTTCCCCCTGACAGTGAACGGGAAGCTGGACAGGACGGCGCTGCCATCACCGCGAGCGGAGGACGCGCGAGGTGAGTACGTGGCACCGCGCACGGCGATGGAGCAGGTGGTGGCCGATGTGCTGGCGCCGTTGTTGGGCCTCTCTCGGATGGGCGTGGAGGACCACTTCTTCGAACTGGGGGGACACTCCCTGCTGGCGACACGGGCTGTGTCGCGGTTGCGCGAGGTGCTTGGCCGCGAGCTGCCCGTGCGAGTCCTGTTCGAGTCTCCCTCCGTGACGCGGCTCGCGGAGCGACTGGAGGAAAACCATGGCGCGCAGCCGCCACCCCTGACGCACCAGCCGCATGGTGGCGTGGTGGAGCAGTCCTTCGCGCAGCAGCGGCTCTGGCTCACCTCGCAGCTCGACGCGGGAGGGATTTCCTACAACGTCCCCTTCGCGCGACGGCTGAGCGGCCGGCTGGATGTGCAGGCACTGGAGGACGCGTTCCGCGAGGTGGTGAGGCGACACGAGTCACTGCGGACGACGTTCGGAGAAGTGGACGGCCGGCCGGTGCAGCGAATCCACGAGGCGGTGGAGTTCAGCCTGCGAGTGGAGGAGGTGGAGGAAGGGGGCGTGCTGGCGCGAGTGGAGGAGGAGGCGCGCCATCTGTTCGACCTGGAGCGGGGGCCGCTGCTGAGGGCGAAGGTGCTGAGGGTGGGGGAGGCGGAGCACGTGTTGGTGTGGGTGGTGCATCACATCGTGTTCGACGGATGGTCGGTGGGAGTGCTGGAGCGGGAGTTGAGCGAAGCGTACGGGGCGAGGGTGAGAGGGGAGACGGGGGCGGAGCGAGGCTTGGAGGTGCAGTACGCGGACTACGCGAGGTGGCAGCGGGAGTGGCTGAAGGGGGAGGTACTGGAAAAGCAGTTGGCGTGGTGGAAGGAGGAGCTCGCGGGAGCGCCGCTGGTGCTGGAGCTGCCGACGGACCGCCCGAGGCCCGCGGTGCGGACCTACCAAGGCGCACTGAAGCGGGTCGCGCTGCCAGCGGGGCTGGAAGGGGCGCTGCGCGAGCTGAGCCGGAAGGAGGGGGTGACGCTGTACATGACGTTGCTGGCGGGGTTCCAGGCGTTGCTCTCGCGCTACAGCGGACAGACGGATGTGGTGGTGGGGACGCCGATCTCCGGGAGGAACTGGAGGCAGGTGGAGGCGCTGGTGGGGTTCTTCGTGAACACGCTGGTGGTGAGGACGCAGACGCAAGGGGCGAGCTTCCGGGAGCTGTTGAGGAGGGTGAGGCGCGCATGCCTGGGAGCGTTCGCGCACCAGGACCTTCCGTTCGAGCAGCTGGTGGACGCGCTCCAGCCGAGCCGGGACTTGAGTCGCTCGCCACTCTTCCAGGTCATGTTCGTCATGCCTGGCACCTTGTCGCCACTCGACCTGGACGGCGTTCAGGTGGAGGACCTCGACTTCGAGCCCGGCGTGTCGAAGTTCGACCTGACGTTGTTCGCGTGGGAGACGCCTCGCGGGTTGGTGACGTACTGGGAATACAACACGGACCTCTTCGACGCTGAGACGGTGTCGCGCATGGCGGGCCACTACGGCCGGCTGCTGAGCGCGGCGGTGGAGACCTCGGAACGACAGGCCTCGGAGCTCCCGCTGCTCGGAGACTCCGAGCGACAGCGCTTGCTGGTCGACTGGGGCTCGCGCCAGGACTCCACCTATGTGCCGGGGCTGATGCACCAATGGGTGGAGGCCCAGGTCTCGCGAACGCCTGATGCGGAGGCCGTCACGGACGGCACACGCTCGCTGACCTATGCGGAGCTGGACGCGCGCGCGAACCAGCTCGCGCACCACCTGGTGGCGCTCGGGGTTCCTCCCAATGGCTCGGTGGGTTTGTGTCTGGACCGGAGTGGACTGGAGATGCCGGTGGCGGTGCTCGCCACCTTGAAGGCGGGCGCGGCGTTCCTTCCATTGGACCCGACCTGGCCCGTCGAGCGACTGGCGCTCATGCTGGAGGATACGCGTGCGCCCGTGGTGCTGGCACAGTCGCACCTTGTCGCCGCGCTGCCGCCGAACACCGGCGCTCGCATTGTCTGCCTGGAAGACGAAGGCCCCGCCATCGCCCGTCGTCCCACGATGGCTCCGCGTGTCGACGTCTCGCCGGAGACACACTGCTACTTCGTCTACACCTCGGGCAGCACGGGGCGACCGAAAGGCATCGTCATGTCCCACCGCGCGGTGGGCAACATGCTCTGGTGGTTGCTGCGGCGCACGGTGAAGCCGGACGCCACCACGCTCCAGTTCGCTTCGCTCAACTTCGATGTCTCCTTCCAGGAGTTGTTCGGCACCTGGTGCTTGGGCGGGCGCGTCCTGCTCATCACCCCCGAGTTGCGCCGGGACCCCAGCGCGATGCTGCGGTACATGGTGCGTCACCGGGTGGAGCGACTGTTCCTGCCCTTCGTCGCGCTCCAGGCTGTGTGTGACGCGGCCGGTGCGGAGGATGTGTTGCCGCCGCTGACGGAGGTGGTGACGGCGGGCGAGCAGCTCCAGGTGACGCCCGCGCTGGTGGCCTTCTTCGAGCGGCTCCCTGGCTGCGTGCTGGAGAATCAGTACGGGCCCTCCGAGGCGCACGTCGTGACGGCCTGGAGGGCATCGGGCCCACCGTCGTCGTGGCCCGCGCTGCCTCCCGTGGGGGAGCCCATCACCAACGTGCGGCTCTATGTGCTGGACGCGAAGGGCGAGCCCTGTCCCCTCGGTGTCCCCGGGGAAGTGGGCGTCGCCGGTGCCAGCCTCGCGCATGGCTACCACGGCCGTCCGGACCTGACCGCGGACCGCTTCCTTCCGGACACGCTCGGCGCCGCATCGGGCGAGCGCTATTACCGTACGGGGGACAGGGCCCGCTGGCTCGCGGATGGGAACCTGGAGTTCCTCGGCCGCCTGGACGGCCAGGTGAAGCTGCGCGGGTTCCGCATCGAGCTGGGCGAAGTGGAGGTGGTGTTGCGAGCCCTCCCCGGTGTGCGAGACGCGGTGGCTGTCGTCCGCGAGGACGTGCCGGGAGATCGCCGCCTCGTGGGCTACATCGTCTTCCAGGAAGGCCAGCGGCTCGAGCCCTCCGAGCTGCGCACGCACCTGCAGGCGAAGCTGCCCGAGTACATGGTGCCGTCGGCCTTCGTGTCGCTGCCCACGCTTCCGCTGGCGCCGACGGGAAAGGTGGACCGCAAGGCCCTGCCCGTGACGCGTGCGGAGGAGGCTCGGGGTGGCTACATGGCGCCGCGCACCGCGATGGAGCGTGTGGTCGCGGAGGTCTTCGGCCCGTTGCTCGGACTGGAGCGTGTGGGCGTCGAGGCCCACTTCTTCGAGCTGGGAGGACACTCGCTGCTCGCGACGCAGGCGGTGTCACGCCTGAAGGAAGTCATCGGTCGCGAACTCCCTGTCCGGGTGCTGTTCGAGTCCCCCACGGTGGCCCAGCTCGCGGAGTATCTGGAAGACGTGCTGGAGGATGCGAGGGGCGCGGCACCGCCGCCATTGGTGCGAGGGCCTCCGAGTGCCGTGGCGGAGCAGTCCTTCGCGCAGCAGCGGTTGTGGTTCCTCTCCCAGCTCGATGCCGAGGGGTTCTCCTACAACATGCCTTTCGCGGCGAGGCTGACGGGGCCTCTGCACGTGAAGGCGCTGGAAGAAGCGTTCCACGAAGTGGCGAGGCGGCACGAGTCACTGCGGACGACATTCGGCGAAGTGGACGGCCGGCCGGTGCAGCGAATCCAGGAGGCGGCGGAACTGGAGCTGCGCGTGGAGGAGGTGGAGGAAGGGGACGTGCTGGCGCGAGTGGAGGAGGAGGCGCGCGGGCCGTTCGACCTGGAGCGAGGGCCGTTGCTGAGGGCGAAGGTGCTGAAGGTGGGGGAGGCGGAGCACGTGTTGGTGTGGGTGGTGCATCACATCGTGTTCGACGGGTGGTCGGTGGGAGTGCTGGAGCGGGAGCTGAGCGAAGCGTACGAGGCCAAGATGAGAGGGACGGCCGTCGACGAACGGCGTCCGGAGGTGCGGTACGCGGACTACGCGAGGTGGCAGCGAGAGTGGCTGAAGGGGGAGGTGCTGGAGAAGCAGTTGACGTGGTGGAAGCAGCAGCTCGCCGGCGCGCCGCCCGTGTTGGAGCTGCCCACCGACAGGCCACGGCCCGCCATGCAGTCATTCAACGGGGGCCATCTCGCGGTGCGACTGCCCCCGGAGCTGGCGGGGGCGCTGCGCGAGCTGAGCCGGAAGGAAGGGGTGACGCTGTACATGACGCTGCTGGCGGGATTCCAGGCGTTGCTCTCGCGCTACAGCGGACAGACGGACGTGGTGGTGGGGACGCCCATCTCCGGGAGGAACTGGAGGCAGGTGGAGGCGCTGGTGGGGTTCTTCGTGAACACGCTGGTGCTGAGGACGCAGACGCAAGGGGCGGGCTTCCGGGAGCTGTTGAGGAGGGTGAGGCGCGCATGTCTGGGAGCGTTCGCGCATCAGGACCTTCCGTTCGAGCAGTTGGTGGACGCGCTCCAGCCGAGTCGGGACTTGAGTCGCTCGCCACTCTTCCAGGTCATGTTCGTCATGCCTGGGCCCACGGCTCCGCTGGCCCTGTCCGGCCTCGCCGTGGAGGAGCTGAGCTTCGAGCCGGGCATGGCGAAGTTCGACCTCACGCTCTTCGTGCGCGAGCTCCCTCAGTCGCTCGTGACGTACTGGGAATACAACACGGACCTCTTCGACGAGGAGACGGTGTCGCGCATGGCTGGCCACTACACGCGACTGCTCCAGGCCGCGCTCTCCCAGCCTGGACAGGACGTGGAGGCGCTGCCGTTGCTGGGGGAGGCCGAGCGACGCCGCTTGCTCGTCGAGTGGAACGCCACCGAGGCGCCTCGGTCCTCGGCGTCCTGTGTGAATGCGCTCTTCGAGGCGCACGCCGCGCGCACGCCCGATGCGGTCGCTGTCCGCTTTGGCGAACACTCGCTCACCTATGGCGAGCTGAACCGGCAGGCGAACCGACTCGCGCGACTCCTCCGCCGGGGTGGTGTGGGCGCTGACGTTCCGGTGGCCCTGTGTGTCCGACGTTCGCTCGACCTGGCTGTGGGAGTGCTCGGAGTCCTCAAGGCGGGCGGCGCGTATGTCCCGCTGGACCCCTCCTATCCACGGGAGCGCCTGGAGTGGATGCTCCGCTCCTCGGGTGCCACATGGTTGCTCACGCAGTCCACGCTCTCCGACGTGTTGCCGGACGGCGTGGCGCGCAGGCTCGACCTTGACACGGAGGCGGCGCGCTTCGCGGAGGAGCGCTCGGCGGACCTGGAGCCGCTGGCGGGCCCGGAGTCGCTCGCCTACGTCATCTACACCTCGGGCTCCACCGGTACGCCCAAGGGTGTGGCCATGCCTCACGGGCCTCTGCTCAATCTCGTGCAGTGGCAGCTCGGCGCGTCCACGCTTCCCAGGGGGAGGACGCTCCAGTTCTCCCCGCTGAGCTTCGACGTGAGCTTCCAGGAGCTGTTCTCCACCTGGGCCGCGGGAGGGGAGCTGGTGCTCATCACCGAGGACCTGCGCCTGGATGCGCATGCCCTGCTGGAGCTGATGGACCGGTGTGAAGTCGAGCGCCTCTTCCTGCCCTTCGTCGCGCTCCAGAACCTGGCGGAGGTGGCGGACCGCGAAGACTTCGCGCCGCGACGGCTCGGCGAAATCGTGACGGCGGGAGAACAGCTTCGGGTGACACCGGCCCTGCGTCGCTTCGCGCGGAGATTGCCCGGGTGTGTCCTGCACAATCACTACGGGCCCACGGAGTCGCACGTGGTGACGGCGCACACGCTGGCCGGCGACCCCGAGTCATGGCCCGACCTGCCCTCCATCGGACGCCCCATCGCGAACGCCCGGGTCCATCTGCTGGACGCGCGACAGGCACCTGTTCCCCTCGGTGTTCCCGGGGAGATGTACCTCGGAGGTGACGCGCTGGCGCGTGGCTATCTCCACCGGCCGGACCTGACGCTGGAGCGCTTCGTTCCGGACCCGCTCGACCTCTCTCCCGGTGCGTGGCTGTACCGCACGGGTGACTTCGCGCGGTATCGGCAGGACGGGACGCTCGAGTTCCTCGGTCGACGCGACGCGCAGGTGAAGGTGCGTGGCTACCGCATCGAACTGGCCGAAATCGAAGCCGTGCTCGCGCGCCACCCGGCGCTGAAGGACTGCGTGGTGGAGGCTCGCGCGGATGGCTCGGGCCTCACGCGACTGGTGGCCTATGTCGTCGGCGGGGAGGGCGGTCCGCCAGCGGCCCCTGAGCTGCGGAGCTTCCTCAAGCAAAAACTGCCCGAGTACATGGTGCCCGGCCACTTCGTGCCGTTGGACTCGCTGCCGCTCACGCCCAGCGGCAAGGTGAACCGCCGTGCGCTGCCTGCTCCGGAGGGAGAGATGGCTGCCCGCTTGGTGGAGCGAGTCCCGCCGCGAACGTCGCTGGAGCTTCAGCTTGTCCGTGCATGGGAGGAAACGCTGGGCTTGCATCCCGTGGGCATCCGCGAGGACTTCTTCGAGCTGGGTGGGCACTCGTTGTTGGCCGTGCGGCTGCTCGGGCGGATTCGCGGGCTGACGGGGCGGTCGCTTCCGGTGGCGACCTTGTTCCAGGGCGCGACGGTGGAGCGTATCGCGGGCCTGTTGCACCAGGACCAGGGGCCGACGTCGTCGCTGGTGGAGCTGCGGAGCGGAAGGACGAAGCGGCCCTTCTTCTGCATCCACCCCGTGGGCGGAACGGTCCTCGCGTACGCGGAGCTCGCGCACCTGTTGGGGCCCGACCAGCCCTTCTACGGCTTGCAGGCACCGGGGCTTGACGGAGAGGCGCCGACCCTCGACAGCGTGGAGTCCCTGGCGGCCCACTACCTGCGCGCCGTTCGCACTGTCCAGCCTCGTGGGCCCTACCTGCTCGGTGGATGGTCCTTGGGCGGCACGCTCGCGTTCGAACTGGCGCAGCAACTTCAGGAGCAGGGCGAACAGGTGGACCTGCTGGTGCTCATCGACACCTATGCGCGAGCCCATCCCGGAGGTGCGGTGGACCGGGAGTGGCTGGAGCCCACGAGGTTGGGCGCGCTCTTCTTCAGGGACCTGCTGCGCGCGGCGGGCGCGGACCTTCCGTGCTCAGAGGACGCGCTCTCTCAGCTCGCTCCGGAGGACGCGCTGCGTCTCCTGGAAGAGGCCGGTCGCAAGGCGGCGGCCCTGCCCGAGTCGGGCCTCAGTGCGCTGCGCGAGGTGTTCGAGTCGAATCTCCGGGCTGCCTGGCGGTATGTGCCCCGGCCGTACACCGGCACGTTGCTCTCCATCGAGTCGGGCGAGTCGCCCCGTGCTCACGAATGGGAACTGCTGGCGAGGGGCGGCGTGGAGGTCCACACGTTGCCCGGAGACCACTACGCGCTGCTGCGGCTTCCGGGAGTGCAGCAGCTCGCCGCGATTCTGGGCGACGCGCTCGCGCGAGCCCAAGCGAAGACCCAGCCTCGGAGCGTGTCCGCATGATCCACGCTCAGGCAGAAGGAGGAGGCAATCGCGGCTCCAGTGCCGCGAGCCGGCCCGGCAGCAGCACGCGAACGCCCAGGGCCAGCGCGAAGAAGAGCAGCGCCGCGCATGCGGTGACGGCGCGCAGTCCCAGTCGGTCTCCCAGCGCTCCCTGCAACCACACCCCGCCCGAGTACCCGAGGTTCAGGACCAGATTGAACAGGCCGCTCACGCGCACCTGGAGCTCCGCGCTGGCGCGCCCCTGGCACAACGTCCTCAATCCCCCCACGGCGAGCAGATACAACGCGCCAAGGATGAAGAGCGAGACACCGGCGAAGGCCACGGTCGGCGACAGCCAGTACGCGGCGGCCACGGGCCCCAGCAGGAGCAGCGCCCTTTCCAGCAGAGGACCGCGTCCCCAACGCTCGGCCAGTGTCCCCGCGAGTACGGCGGCGGTGACCGCTCCCACGCCCTGCACGGTGGTGAGCAGCGACGCCGTGGCCGCGTTTCCATGGAGCACCCGCAGCGCGAGCACCGGCACCAGCGCGATGAAGGGAGAGATGAGTGCGGCCACCCCCAGCGTTCCACCCAGCGCCGCGGCGATGCCCACGTCCTCACGCGCAGCGAGCAGCCCGCGCTTCACGCCACTCCACAGGCCCTCTCCGGGCCTCGCTCTCCCTCGACTCACCGGCCCCATCCACGCCAGCGCCACCAGCACGGCCAGAAAGGAAATCGTGTTGATGAGAAATGCCCACGCCACGCCGCCTCGGGTGAGGACGATGGCCGCGAGCGCCGGGCCGAAGATGCGCCCCAGGTTGGCCTGCGCCAGGTCCAGACTGAGGCCGCTGTGAAGCTGCTCGGGCGGGAGAATCACGGCCGTCATCGCCGAGAAGACCGGGAGGGTCAGCGCGCTCATGCAGCCGTGCAGGACGCAGAGGATGGCCAGGGGCGTGAGCGTGAGCTGCCCCATGGCGGCCAGCGCCGCGAGCGCCCCGGCTATCAGCGCCTGACCCAGCGTGCACACCGCCAGATACGCGCGCCGGTCAAACCGGTCCGCCAGCGTTCCCGCGAGCGGGACGAGGACGATGGACGGCAGGAACGCCAGCGCGGTGATGCGGCCCATCCACTCCGCGCGCCCCGTCGTCTCCGTCACGTAGATGCCCAGCGCGACCAGCTCCATCCACGTCCCCAACGTGGAGATGAGCCCACCCCACCAGACCTTCACGTAGGCCGGGTGGCTGAAGGCTCGAAACGACGGATGACTCGAAAGTCGCCGAATGGACATGGGACGTGGCGACAGTGGAGCACAGAAATCCTTCGTGCCGAGACAGCTGAGAAATGCCGCCTTGCTGCACGCGCGCCCCATTCCTGGCTTGTCTTGACGAGGGCGGAGAAGGCTCCCAGACTGCACGCGCCTGGGACTCAGGGAGGGTGTGAAACATCGCGCCCCATGAACCCGTTGCCGTCAGTGACGGCGGTTGAAGAAGGAGCAAGGGCATGCATGCACTGACGAAGCAGTCGGAAGCGACCGGGCAGGCTCTGTGTCCCACGTGTTCTCAGCCCATCGATGGTGAGGGCCGTGTGCAGGGCGAAGTCCTCACGTGCTCGGGGTGTGACGGCGAGCTGGAGGTGGTGGGCCTCAACCCACTGCGGCTCGAAGAGGCACCCGAGGTAGAGGAGGACTGGGGCGAGTAGGCCCGAGGTCGACATGAGCGCGAACGAGACAGTGGAGCAGCCCGTTCTCTCCCCCGGAAAGCTCTTCGCCCAGGCGGTCGCCACGCAGGGTGCGAAGGCCTCGGTGGATTTCTCTCACACCATCACCGAGGCCTTCCCGGGCTTCAAGCGACGGCCGCGCATCGCGGTGCGTGCCCTGTTCAAGGTCGCGAAGGCGGACGGCGCCAAGGTGAAATACTGGCACGAGACGCCTCCCCAGACGGCGCCGACGGTCGCGGTGGAGGACGTGGGCCTGCGCCCCGAGGCCGCCTTCGAGTTCCACACGGACCTGGCGACGCTCAAGCCGACGACGGCCTGGATTCAAGTGCCCCCGGCGCTGCTCGACGACCCGGAGACGCTGGCGACCTTCATCGACTTCCGGCTGCTGGTGCGGCTGTGCACGGCGGAGAACCAGGCCCTCGCTCGCGGACGCGGAGGAGACCGCGTGCGCGGACTCCTGGAGACGCCGGGGATTGCCCGCCTCCCCGCACGCTCGGACCCTGTCTCCTCACTGCTGGCCGCGTGTGACAGGGTGGAGCAGATGGGTGGCAGCGCCGACGGCATCCTCGTCAACCCCGCGGACTACTACCGGTACTTCGTGGGACGCGGCGGACTGCTGGCGGACCTGACGAGCATGGGCGTGCGCATCGCTCGGGCACGCATGGTGGACCCTGGGCAGGTCATCGTCGGGGACTTCACCGCGGCGGCCACCATCTTCGACAGCGGTCGCTCCTCCATCCGCTTCGCGGAGGCGCCCCCGGGAATCTTCCCGCGAGAGGGCCTGGCGGTTTGCGGCGAGATTCACACCGCGCTCGTCGTCCACCTGCCGACGCACTTCTACGTCGCCTCGTTCGTCTGACGGACGTCGGGCGGGAGCGCGGCCACACCGTCCGGAGTCACTCGATTCCGGACGGCGGCGGCCGACGCGCTCGGCTCAGGGCTTCTCCGCGTAGACCACCGCGTACTCGTCGCAGTTGAACAGCGTGAGCCATTGGAGTTGCTCGAACTCCATCTGCCGCGCGCGTCGCACGTCCTCGCGGACCTTGGCGACGGTGACACTGCCGGGCTGTCGCTCGGCTGCCGTCATCCCTCGCAGCGCGGCCAGCGCGGTGTTGACCGCCGGGTAGACATCCGACGCGATGGAGTCCAACCGGGCCAGCTGGAAGCCCGCGTGTCGCAGCTCGGAGACATAGCGCTGCGTCGTCCAGACGTTGGCCTCGGGAAAGGCAATCCGGCCCCGCCAGTAGCGGTGACGCAGGCGGCGACGCAGCCCCGCGCCCGACTCGCGGTCCGTCTTCTGACACATGTCCGCCATGACCAACCGGCCTCCCGGGCGCAGCACCCGGAATGCCTCGCGCAGGAAGTCGCCGCGCGTCCGGAAGTGCATCGCGGACTCCAGGGCGAAGACGACGTCGAACTCGCCCGCGCCGAAGGGCAGCTGCGTCGCCGAGCCCAATTCCAGCTTCACGACGCCGTCCAGCCCCGTGAGCCTGAGGCGCTCCCGGCCGATGTCGACCTGCTTGGGCGTGACGTTGACGCCGACGATGCGCGCGGGGCGATACGTCTCCGCCCAGAGGATGTCCTGGTCCGCATAGCCGAAGCCGCAGTCCAGCACCGAGTCGCGCTCGCCCAGCCGCGCCGTGCGGGCGAGCAGGTGCGCCATCTGCGCCTGGGCCGCCATGAACAGCTCTCCCACGCGCTCGCAGTTCGTCTCGTCCACCCGCTCCACGTCACGCCAGTAGCCCAGGTTGATCCAAAACGGCTCCCGTCCGGTGCTGACGCGAATCTCTTGTGGCGTTGGAAGCCCCGTCACCCAGGCGCCCGTCTCGTTCGTATAGAAGCGCTCAGGGTCCGCCAGCACCGCGCTCTTGAGTTGCCTTGCGACCTGCATGACGTTGAACATCGCGAGCCTCCCCGACAGCGATGTTGGCATCATGGCGCGGAATGCAGGGATTGAGGAGCTGTCAGGACACATAAATGCCAAAGGCAAGCGTGGGGGTAGGTCTGGCAAGGTGGGAGGAATTGACGCCCCGCGTGCTCATGTCGGACCCAGCGGGTCTCCGGACGGGCCGCTCCTGGCGCGCAGGCCAGGGCCCAGCTCGAAGATGAGGCCGAACTGGACCAGGCTCACCGGCTCCAGGAAGAGGATGTTGAGGTAGTCCTGTCCGTGCACGTACCGGACGAACGCGCCGAAGCCCGCGCCCCAGCGGGGGAGGGCGGCGGCTTCCACGTTGAAGGTCCACCGCTGGCCAGGTGTCTCTCCAAAGGGGCCGTTGACGTTGCCCTCCACGCGGAAGCGGTGCTCGAACCACAGCCGCTCCACCAGGAGGCCAAAGCCGACATGGCCATCGCCATACACTTCGCGCATCTCCGGGGTGATGCCGCCGAAGGCGAGTGAGGAATTGCGTTCGATGAAGGCCCCCACGCCGAAGCTCCAGGCGGAGCGACGGGCCAGGTCGATGTTCTCGATGAGCCGGAACTGGGCTTCCAGCCGGATGAGGTTGGTGGAGAAGTCGCCGCTGGTCTCATTGAGTGGCAGCTCGCCCTCGACGGACGCGCAGCCTCCCTCGGCCTCGCTCTGGTTGGCGTAGAAGCACCCCGCCTGGCCATTGGAGTAATGCCCCACCGAGACGTTGATGAACGACAAGGCCATTCGCCTGGGTTTGCCCTGGTCATCCAGCCAGGGCTTCCACAAGTGCGCCGCCTGGAGCGTCAGCTTGGGCATGAAGGACGGCGGAATGACGGGGCTGGACTCCTGCGCCAGCATGCGCAGCCGGATGTTCGGCGTCACCACCGCGCTCAGGATGTACTCACCCAGCGTGGGGGTGGCGTGGCCGATGTGGAGCTGAGGCAGGAAGAGATTGGGTGCGACCTGGGCCTCGAACACCAGGTGCGAGGGCTCCGGGTCTCCCACCCGGCGAATCCGATTGGGCGAGAAGAAGACGTAGGAGCGGTCCAGCCCGACGTTGAACGGCGCGTCCAGTTCGAAGCGTGAGCTCGCCTCCGCTCCCGGCGTCAGGCCCAGCAGGATGAGCAGCCAGACCCAGCGCCGCCACGACGGGATGCTCCCGGTGGAAGGAGGCCTCGCGGCGTCGGCGCTCCGGGAGGACCCGGTTTCCAGCGAGGGGAGGACAGGGGGCGAGGAGCGAGCGTCGAGGTGCACGGAGGTCTTCCCCGGTGAGGGGGCGGTGTGACCTCCTTGATACGACGGACTTCGGATATTCCGCAACACAGAATATCTCACTGGCGGATGATGAGTTTGTGATTGAGGCTGAAGTGGGGCGGCCCTGCCTTGAGGCGACAGGTCGTCAAAAACCCCCCAATCCCGGATTCGCTGACGCGCTGCGTATTGTGCGCCTTCACTCCGGGGCCTAAGTATCGCGCTGTTGTCAGAGTGCCAATAAGTAGTGGAGGGCTGCGCGCATGCGACTGCACCGAAGTCGTCAGTGGGCTTTTTCGAGTTCCTTGCTCCTGGCCCTGGTCGTCACCCGGGCGGAGGCCGCGGACCCGCCGTTGTTGGATGTGACGGCCAACCGCTCTCCGTTCGGGTCGGCGTGCCAGGGTCAGCCGGATTCCACGCCGTTGCCGGTGGACCCCCGAACCCTCGTTGTCCCGGGCATCAACAAGCCGGGGGCCGCGGTGCAGTTCAACGCGTACTGGGTGGACCTGCACAACCCGCCGCCGCCGTTCGTGACGACGCTGGCGCCAAACCCGACGAACTGTGGAGAGTTCCGCGCGAGCGTCGCCCGCGGAAAGAAGAACATCGAGACGCGGGCGTACTTCCAGCCCTTCTCGACGGCGACCGCGTACTACGGCATGTACACGCTGTGGGGATATCTGTTCCGCCCCTCGGACTTCGACGAGCAGGTCATCAAGCGCTACGGGATGTCGAAGGCCCCGTTCCGCAATCCCTATCCGATGCCCTGGGAGAACCCCAACCTCACCAACGGCGGCAGCGGTCAGCTCCCGCTCGGCCTGGTGCAGGAGCGCGACTCCAACGGCCGCTGGACGGGCGCCATCGCCTCCACCTGCTCGGGCTGCCATGACTCGCGGCTGGGCACCGAGTCGGAAGCCGGCTTCGTGTGGGGCCGCTCCAACGACGCCCTGGACGCGGGCCTCATCCAGTCCGACATGTTCCGCTCCACCGTGGTGGGCAACATCTTCCAGATTGCCCCCGTGCCCTGGAGCGTGGGCCGAGGCATGAGCGACGCCATTGGCATCGTCGACCTGCTGCCCGCGCTCTTCGACATGGACTCGCTGGCGATGGTGCCCAGCCTGCTCGAGTACTTCCCCACCCATGCCGGTGGCATGTCCCGCGCTCCCAACTGGTGGTACCGCGCGTTCAAGACGCGCCAGTTCTGGGATGGCGCGCTGACGTCCGACAACGTCCGCTCGGAGATGGCGTTCGCCGTCGCCAACCTGGGGCGCAACGCGGCCGAGCGCCGCGCGCTGACCGCCGAGTTCGAGGACAACGACAACTTCTTCGTCTCGATGTCGCCCCCCGCCTACCCGAAGGCCATCAACACCGCGCTGGCCGAGCAGGGCGCGGTCCTCTTCCACGAGCGTGACTTGTGGGCCAATGGCGCCAACGCCACCATTCCAAAGACTCCGGGCAACGGCTCCTGTGCGAGCTGCCACGGCGTCTACTCGCCGCGCTACGCGGTCAACCCCGCGTACCTGCCCGACCCGCGCCTCAAGGGCATCTCCGGCGTCATCACCCCCATTGAAACCATCCGCACGGACCCGGCCCGCAAGGATTTGATGGCGGACGAGCGCAAGCGCAAGGCGTGGAACACGTCCTTCCTCGCCTACAACGACGAGCACCCCAACCACGGCCCGTTCTACGACGACCCCATCAGCAGCGCCCTGCGCCGGGTGCCGCGCGCCGCGTATGACAACGGCATGGGGCCCGTGTACTCGCCCGAGGGGCCCAACGCGTGGATCAAGCCGTTCGGCTACGTGGCCACGCCGCTCTACGGCGCGTGGGCCTCCGCCCCGTACTTCCACAACTCCAGCGTGCCCACGCTCTGGGACGTGCTGAAGCCGTCGGACCGTCCCAAGGTGTGGAAGCGCCAGCAGACCTCCACCAACAACCTGGGCACCAACGCGGGCTTCGACCCGAGCCACGCCTCCTACGACTTCAACAAGCTCGGCTGGAAGGTGACGGCGCTGGCCTGTGGAGATCGCCCGGCCAATGACCCCTTCATCCCGTGCAGCCATGAGATGGCCACGCTGGACGTGCTGTTCGCCAACATCGCGAACGTCGTCGCCAACTACAACTCGCTGGCGTACCAGTCGCCGCCGCCCATCACCCAGAAGCAGATTCGCTCCCGGATGATCTTCAACTCGCACCTGTACGGGCTCGGCAACGAGGGCCACGACTTCACCCAGTCGCTCACCGACAGCGAGCGCTGGGCCCTCATCGAGTACATGAAGACGCTCTGAAAACGACTCACCCGTGACGGGCCTTTCAGCCTGTCACGGGTGGGCGGTGAAGCACGGCGGCCCTCCGGGAGGACACCCCCGGGGGGCCGTGGCTACATCAGGCGCTTGAAGAGGCCGAGCTTGCCCACGTACGGCGGGTAGCGCATGGCCAGGTCCAGCAGGAAGGGCCGCTTCACGACGCTCTTCTTGTGGCTGAAGGCATCGAAGCTCGACTGGCCGTGGTAGCCGCCCACGCCGGACTCTCCCACGCCGCCGAAGGGCAGGCCCTCCGCCGCGAAGTGGACGCAGACGTCGTTGACCACGGCGCCGCCGCTCGACGTCTCCGTGAGGACCCGCTCGTTGACGGCCGAGTCCTTGGCGAAGCTGTAGAGGGCGAGCGGCTTGGGTCGCGAGCGCACGAAGCGGATGGCCTCGTCGATGCTCGGGCAGTCCACCAGCGGGAGGAGGGGACCAAAAATCTCGTCCTGCATCAGCGGACTGGACAGGGGGACGTCGGTGATGACGGTGGGCGCGAAGAAGCGGGAGGACGCCTCGCGCTCGCCGCCGAAGACCACCTTCCCGTGCCCCGCGAGCGCGGAGACCCGCTCGAAGTGCCGGGGGTTGATGATGCGGCCGTAGTCATTGCTGGTGCGCGCGTCGGCGCCGTAGAAGCCGGTGACGGCCTTCTGGACCAGCGCGGTGAAGCGCTCCTTGAGCTCGGGCGGGATGAGCACGTAGTCCGGAGCGATGCACGTCTGGCCCGCGTTGAGGTACTTGCCCCAGGCGATGCGGCGCGCGGTGACCTCCAGGTCCGCGCTCCGGTCCACGATGCAGGGGCTCTTGCCGCCCAGCTCCAGCACGGTGGGCGTCAGGTGTTTGGCCGCGGCTTCGGCCACCACGCGGCCCACCTGGGTGCCGCCGGTGAAGAAGATGAGGTCCCACCGCTCCGCGAGCAGGGCGCGGCTGATCTCCGCGTCCCCCTCCACGACGGCGACGACTTCTTCCGGAAACGCCTCCGACAGCAGCCGGGAGAGCACGCTCGACGTGGCAGGGGCCAGCTCGCTGGGCTTGAGCACGGCGGTGCAGCCCGCGGCGAGCGCCCCGATGAGCGGCGCTATCGACAGCTGATAGGGGTAGTTCCAGGGCGCGATGACCAGCGTCACGCCGAGCGGGTCCGAGTACTGATAGGCCCGCGCCGGCTGGATGACGATGGGTGCCGAGCCCCGGCGGGGCTTCATCCACGACTTCACGTGCTTGAGCGCGCTCTTGATCTCCCCGTAGATGCTGCCGACCTCGGTGAGATACGCCTCCTCCGCGCTCTTGTTCAGGTCCGACTTGAGGGCGGAGAGAATCTCCGCCTCGTACTTGCGCACCGTCTGGCCCAGGGTCTCCAACTGCGCCCGCCGCCACGCGAGCGGGAGCGTGACGCGGGATTCAAAGTAGGCACGCTGCTTTTCGACGAGCGCCTTCGCATCGAACGAAGACGGGACAGCGGCGAGGCGGGTGGAACCCTGGGCCATGGGACTTCTCCTTGCGTGAGATTCGCGCGGCTACTTCAGGAACTCGCCCCGCTCGGCCTTTTCGACGAGCGACGCGGGCGGCAGGAAGTGCTTCCCGTAGCGCTGCGCGAGCTCGCGAGCGCGGGTGACGAAGCCACGCGGACCCGTGCCAGCGGGGCCCTCGTAGCCGTTGATGAACTGGGCCACGCCGCCCGTCCAGGCCGGGAAGCCGATGCCCAGGATGGAGCCGATGTTGGCGTCCGCCGCCGAGCGCAGCACGCCTTCATCGAAGCAGCGCACCGTGTCGATGGCCTCCGCGAACAGCATGCGCTCCTTCATGTCCTCGAAGGGGATGGTGTGGCCCGCCTTCGTGTAGTGCTGGGCGAGCCCCGGCCACAGGTTCGCGCGCTTGCCGTCCACGTAGTCGTAGAAGCCCGACCCGGTGGAGCGGCCCTTGCGCCCGTGCTTGTCGATGAGCGCGTCCACCACGGCGTAGCTGCCGTGCTCCACCCACGTCTGGCCCGCGGCCTCCGCGGCCGCCTTCGTCTCCAGGCGGATCTTGCGCGGCAGGGTCAGCGTGAGCTCGTCCATCAGCGCCAGGGGCGCCGCGGGGTAGCCCGCCTGCAGGCCCGCCTGTTCAATCGACGCCGGGGAGATGCCCTCGCCCACCATGGCGATGGCCTCGTTGAGGAACGTGCCGATGACGCGGCTGGTGAAGAAGCCCCGGCTGTCGTTGACGACGATGGGCGTCTTGCCAATCTGCACCGCGATGTCGATGGCCTTCGCCAGCGTCGCGTCGCTCGTCTTCTTGCCCGCGATGAGCTCCAACAGCGGCATCTTGTCCACGGGGGAGAAGAAGTGCATGCCCACGAAGTCCTCCGTGCGCTTCACGCCCTCCGCCAGCAGGGTGATGGGGAGCGTGGACGTGTTGGACGCCAGCACCGCGTCCGGAGCGACGACGTCCTGCACCTCCTGGAACACCTTGTGCTTCAACTCCACGCCCTCGAACACGGCCTCGATGACCAGGTCGCAGCCCTTGAGCGCGGCGGGGTCCGCCGTCGGGGTGATTCGCGCCAGGAGCGCGTCGCCTTTCTCCTTCGTGGACTTGCCCTTCTGGACGGCCTTCTCCACGAGCTTCACGGAGTACTGCTTGCCCTTCTCCGCGGACTCCTGGCTCACGTCCTTGAGCACCACGTCGATGCCCGCCTTGGCGCAGACGTAGGCGATGCCCGCGCCCATCATCCCGGCGCCCAGGATGCCGACCTTCTTCGCCGTGTGCTGCGGGTAGCCCTTGGGCCGGCCGCCACCGGAGTTGATGTGCTGCATGTCGAAGAAGAACGCCTGAATCATGTTCTTCGCGACCTGGCCGGTGGCCAGCTCGGTGAAGTAGCGCGACTCGATGGTGAACGCGGTGTCGATGTCCACCTGCGTGCCTTCGACGGCCACGGCCATGATGGCGCGCGGCGCGGGCATGTTCGCGCCCTTGATCTGCTTGCGCAGGTTGGCGGGGAAGGCGGGCAGGTTCGCCGCGAGGCCGGGGTTGGACGGCGTGCCGCCCGGAATCTTGTAGCCCTTCGCGTCCCACGGCTGCTGCGCCGTCGGGTTCGCCTTGATCCACGCCTTGGCCGCGGGCAGGAGCGCCTCCACGGAGTCCACCACCTCGTGCACCAGGCCCACCTCCTTGGCCTCCTGCGGGCGGTAGCGCTGGCCCTGGAGCAGCACCTTCATCAGCGCGTCCACGATGCCCAGCATGCGCACCGTGCGCACCACGCCGCCGCCACCGGGCAACAGGCCCAGCGTGACTTCCGGCAGGCCCACCTGCGCGCCCTTCACGTCCGCGACGATGCGGCGGTGACAGGCCAGGGCAATCTCCAGCCCTCCGCCCAGCGCCGCGCCGTTGATGGCGGCGACCACGGGCTTGCCCAGGGTCTCCAGCGTGCGCAGGTGCGCCTTGATTTCCTGGCCGAACTCGAACGCCTGCTTCGCGTCCTCCTTGCGGATGCGCTGCAGGTCGTTCAGGTCGCCGCCGGCGAAGAAGGTCTTCTTGGCGGAGGTGAGGATGACGCCGGTGATGTCGGCCTTCTCCCTGGCCAGCCGGTCCACCGTCGCGCGCATGGACTTCATGTACGCGGCGTTCATGGTGTTGGCGGACTGGTTGGGGTCATCCAGCGTCAAGATGACGATGCCGTCGGCATCCTTGTCCCAGCGGATGGTGTTCTGCTCGCTCATGGGGTTCGCTCGAATCTTGTCGAAAGGTGAGTCAAAGGGGTTCAGACGCGCTCGATGAGGGTGGCCACGCCCATGCCACCGCCGACGCACAGGGTGATGACCGCGCGGCGCGCCTTGCGGCGCTCCAGCTCGTCCACCATGGTGCCGAGGATCATCGCGCCCGTGGCGCCCAGCGGGTGGCCCATGGCGATGGAGCCACCGTTGACGTTGAGCTTGTCGCTCGGGATGCCCAAATCCTTCTGGTACTTGAGCACGACGGAGGCGAACGCCTCGTTGAGCTCGAACAGGTCGATGTCCTTCACGGACAGGCCCGCCAGGTCGAGCAGCTTGCGCGTGGCCGGCAGGGGGCCGGTGAGCATGATGGTCGGGTCCGCGCCGGACGTCGCCACGGAGGCGATGCGCGCGCGCGGCGTCAGGCCCAGCTCCTTGCCCACCTTCTCCGAGCCGATGAGCACCAGGGCCGCGCCGTCGACGATTCCGGAGGAGTTGCCCGGGGTGTGCACGTGCTCGATGCGCTCCACCTCGTGGTACTTCTGCAGCGCCACCGCGTCGAAGCCGCCCATCTCACCGATGCCGACGAAGGACGCGTTGAGCTGGCCGAGCGAGGCCACCGTGGACTCCGGCCGCATGTGCTCGTCGCGGTCCAGGATGGTGAGGCCGTTCTGGTCCGTGACGGGGATGACGGAGTTCTTGAAGTAGCCGCCGGCCCAGGCCTTGGCGGCGCGCTCCTGCGACTGCGCGGCGTAGCGGTCCACGTCCTCGCGGGTGAAGCCTTCAATCGTCGCGATGAGGTCCGCGGAGATGCCCTGCGGCACGAAGTACGTGTCGTAGTTGGTGGCGGGGTCCATGGCCCAGGCGCCGCCGTCGGAGCCCATGGGCACGCGCGACATGCTCTCCACGCCGCCGGCGATGACGAGCTGCTCCCAGCCCGAGCGCACCTGCTGCGCGGCCATGTTCACCGCCGTCAGGCCGGAGGCACAGAAGCGGTTGAGCTGCACGCCGCCCACTGTCTCCGGCAGGCCCGCCGCGAGCACCAGCGTGCGGGCGATGTCCGCGCCCTGGTCTCCCACGGGCGAGACGATGCCGAGCACCACGTCGTCGATGCGCTTGGGGTCCAGGTTCGGGTGGCGCTTCTTGAGCGCGTCCACCAGCCCGACGAGCAGCGACAGCGGCTTGGTGCCGTGCAGCGCGCCTTTCTTGCCCTTGCCGCGAGGAGTACGGACCGCGTCGAAGATGAATGCTTCCTGGCTCACCGGGAGCCTCCTTGGGATTTGGTGTGGGAGTGGGCTACAGCGAACGGGCGACGAGCTCTTTCATGACCTCGTTGGCGCCGGCGAAGATGCGCATGACGCGAGTATCCGCGAACAGGTGGGCGATGGGGTATTCCTTCATGTACCCATACCCTCCGAAAAGCTGAAGGCAACGGTCAGCGACGATACACGCCTGGTCCGTGAGCCAGTACTTGGCCATGGCCGCGGACGCCACGTCCAGTTCGCCCGCCAGGTGCCGCTCGATGCACTCGTCGAGGAATGCCCGGCCAACCCTCCGCAACGTCGCGCATTCCGCCAGTTCGAAGCGCGTGTTCTGCAGAGCGAAAAGCGGCTTACCGAACACCTGGCGCTGCTTGGTGTACTCGACGGTGAGGTCCACGGCCCGGTCGATGCTCGCCTGCGCGAGGATGGCGGTGCTCAGCCGCTCCTGGGGAAGCTGCGACATGAGCTGCGCGAAGCCCTTGCCCTCCTCGTCTCCGAGCAGGTTGACGGCGGGTACGCGCAGGTCGTCGAAGAACAGCTCCGTGGTGTCCTGGCCATGGCCGCCGAGCTTCTCGAGGATGCGGCCCCGCCCGAAGCCGGGCGTGGTGTCGGAGACCTCGGCGCACACCAGGGAGATGCCCGCATGGCCCTTCACGTCGCTGGTGCGCACCGCGATGATGAGGAAGTCACACACGCGGCCGTTGGAGATGAACGTCTTGGAGCCGCTCACGCGGTAGAAGTCTCCCTCACGCACGGCGCGGGTGGAGATGGCCTGCAAGTCGGAGCCGGCGCCGGGCTCCGTCATCGCGATGGCGCCCACCCACTCGCCGCTGGCGAGCCTGGGCAGCCACTTCTGCTTCTGGGCTTCGGACGCGTAGGCGAGCACGTAGTGCGCGACGATGGAGCAGTGCACGGCGAAGCCCATGGTCGGGTCTCCGGCGCGCACCTGCTCCTCGGTGAGCACCGCCTCGTGGGCGAACGTGCCACCACCGCCGCCGTACGCCTCGGGGATGGACATGCACAAGAGGCCCAGCTCGCCCGCCCGGCGGTAGAGCGCCTTGTCCGGGTGGCCCTGGGCCACGTGCTTGGGGACGTTGGGGAGGACTTCCTTGGTGAAATAGGTGGCCGCCAGGCCACGCACCTGCTCGAGCTCGTCAGAGCTCCATCGAGGACGTGCCGTCATTGTCTGTCTCGCTCCGTCGTGAGTCGCTCTTACAGTCCGAACGTCTTGCCGATGATGTCGCGCTGGATTTCGCTGGTGCCGCCGAAGACGGTGGAGATGACCGTGGCGCGCAGGTGCGACTCCATGTCGTACTCGGTCGCGTAGCCGTAGCCGCCCATCATCTGAACACCCTCGATGGCCACGCGCTTGGCCGTCTCCGTCGTCTTCAGCTTGGCCATGGACGCCTCGCGGGGAAGCATCCGGTCGGGCGCTTCGTCCGCCATCTGCGCCACGCGGTAGATGAGCAGCTCGCAGCACTCCAGCTCCGTGGCCAGGTCGGCGATGCGGTGCTTGAGCGCTTGAAAAGAGCCGATGGGCTTGCCGAACTGCTTGCGCTCCTTGACGTACGTGACGGCGTCGTCGAACGCGCGCCGGCCCCGGCCCAGCATGGACGCGGCGAGCAGGAGCCGCTCGCTGTTGAGGCCCGACATGAGCTGGGGCCAGGCCTGGTCCAGCCTGCCCACGACGGAGTCCTCCGGCAGGAAGCAGTCGGTGAAGAAGACGTCGTTGACCTCCTTGCCGTTGAGCGTGGGGATGCCGCGAATCTCCACGCCCGGGGTGCCCGTGGGGACGCAGAACATGGTGAGCCCCTCGTGCCGCGAGCCCGACGACTGCGTGCGCGCGACGAGCAGCAGGTGGTCGGCGAAGTGCGCGTTGGAGCACCACGTCTTCTGCCCGTTGATGAGGAAGCCTCCGCTCGTGCGCGTCGCGCGGCAGGTGATGGCGGCGGCGTCCGAGCCCGCGTCGGGCTCGGAGATTGAGATGGCCTCCACGCGGCCCCGGGTGATGCCGGTGAGCACCTTCTCCTTCTGCGCCTCGCTGCCGAACTTCGCGTAGGGGCTCGCGGCGACGGCCGTGGTGATGTAGCCGCCGACGGGGGCGAGTCCGTACGAGGTGCGCTCGGCGAACAGGCACATCTCGGCCATGCCGCCGTCGGAGCCGCCGTACTTCGGGGAGATGCCCACGCCGAGCCAGCCCAGTTCGGCCATCTCGGCATACAGCCGGGGATTGTGAGCCTCGACGCCGTGCTGGGTCAGCGCGTCGCGCTGCGCGCGGGTGCCCGTCCTGGCGCGACAAAACGCGTCGATGGAAGCAGCGAAGGACGCTTGCTCCGGAGTTCTCGCATGCATGGGGACTCGTGAGGGAGGCGGCGGGTGGTGTGTCAGGCGTTCACGTAGAACGTGGCGATGCGCTCCGCGTACTGCTTGAGAATCACGCGGCGCTTGAGCTTCAGCGTCGGGGTGAGTTCGCCCGTCGCGGGACCCCAGGCCTCCGTGACGACCTCGAAGCGCTTGATCTGTTCGGCGCGGGAGAGCCGGCCATTGATGGAGGCCACGAGCGCTTCCAGTTCGGAGCGGACCGCCGGCTCGCGGGTGAGCTCCAGGAGCGACTGGGGCGGCAGGCCCCGCGCCTTGGCCCACGTGGGCGCGACGTCCGCGTCCAGGCAGATGAGCGCCGTCACAAACGGCCAGCCGTCGCCAATGGCGATGGCCTGACCGACAAGCGGGTGGGCGCGCAGCATTCCCTCGATGCGGGACGGGGCGATGTTCTTCCCGCTGGAGGTGATGATGAGCTCCTTCTTGCGGTCGGTGATGGTGAGGTAGCCCTCGTCATCGACGGTGCCGATGTCGCCCGTGGCGAGCCAGCCGTCCGCGTCCGCCGGGCTCTCAATCCGCCCGTCCGCGCTCAGGTAGCCCAGGAACAGCACGGGCCCTCGCACGAAGATTTCCCCGTCCGCCGCCAGCCGGACTTGAAGCCCGGGGATGGGGCGGCCCACCGCGCCCACGCGGAACTCCGAGGGCGTGTTGATGGTGGCGCAGCCCGTCGTCTCGCTCATGCCCCAGACCTCCAGCACCTTGATGCCGAAGCCGCCCAGGTACTCCAGCACCTCCACGGGGATGGGCGCCGAGCCGCTGCTCGCCCACGTCAGCGCGTCCAGGCCCAGCGTCGCGCGCAGGGGCTTGAGGACCTTCTCTTCCATCAGCGCGACCTTCTGCGCCAGCTCCGGCGGCACGCTCTTGCCGGAGCCCTCCAGCCGGAAGGCCTCCAGCGCCGTCGCGTGCGCGGCGAGGATGGCGTCGCGTCGGGGCGCCTCCAGCGTGGACAGCTTCGCCTTGAGGCCGCCGGCGAGCTTCTCCCAGACGCGCGGCACGCCGAAGAACGCGGGGGGCCGCACCTTGGCCATCAGCGGCACCACGCCCGCGGGGTCCGCGCAGATGTGTACGTGCATCGCCTTGTAGAGCAGGCGGTACAGGCCCAGCTCGCGCTCGGCGATGTGCGCCAGCGGCAGGTAGGCGATGGACGGCACCTGCATCGGCGTGGGCACCACGACGTCCACGGCGACGGCTTCATAGAAGGCGTTGCGGTGGCTGAGCACCACGCCCTTGGGGTCTCCGGTGGTGCCGGAGGTGTACATCATCGCGATGGGGTCCTCGGGGCGGATGCTCTGCCAGCTCTCCTCGAAGACCCTGGGGTCCTCCTGATGCAGCCGTCCTCCGTCGGCCTCCAGTTGCGCGAAGGAGACGTAGCGGGCGTCGCCCGCGGGCACCGCCGCCGCGTCGATGACGATGACGCGCTTGAGCGCGAAGAGCGACTTGAGGATGGGCCGCCAGCGGGCGACCTCCTCCGCGCCCTCCAGCACCACGACGGTGGCCGCGCTGTGTTGGGCGACGTAGCCTACCTGCTCGCTGCTCAGCGTCTGGTACGCGGTACAGGGGATGGCGCCCAGGTGGACGGCGGCATAGTCGATGAGCCAGTGCTCGGGCCGGCTCGACATCATGATCATCATCCGCTCGCCGCGCTGGAGGCCGAGCGCGCCCAGCCCGCGAGACAGCGCGGCGGTGCGCGCACGCAACTGGACCCACGTGTGCGTGGAATCACCGGCGCTGAGGGCGGGGGCGTCCGCGAACTCCTCCGCGTTGCGCTTGAGCAACAGCGGCAGGGTGAGCTTGTTCGCCAGGGATTGGCACTGCGCCTCCAGGTCTGCGAGCGACGTACCCATGGGCACCTCCAGCACTGCGATGGCCAACGACTCTCAGCGGGCTTCCACTTCAAGGGTCGACGTACAGGTCCAGCATCACGTCGGGGCCGCCGCCGTAGCGGCTGAAGTCGGTGATGCCTTCGGCGCGCAGGACGTCCTCGTCGATGAACGTGTGCCCGGTGCAGTCACGGGGCCGGCGCTGGAGGATGGCCACGGCCGCGTCCGCCATGATTTCCGGCGCGCGGGCCCGCTGCATGGACGAGTCGCCCCCAAGCAGGTTCTTCACGGCGGCGGTGGCGATGAGCGTCCGGGGCCAGAGCGCGTTGGCGGCGATGCCGGCCTCGGCGAACTCCGCCGCCCACCCGAGCGTGAGCAGCGTCATGCCGTACTTGGCCATGGTGTACGCCGGGTGCTTGCCCAGCCAGTGCGGCGCCAGGTTGACGGGGGGCGACAGCGAGAGGATGTGCGGGTGAGGGGAGCGGCGCAGGTGCGGCAGCGCGGTGCGCGTCAGGAGGAACGTGCCCCGGACCTGAATCTGTTGCATCAGGTCGAAGCGCTTGAGCGGCAACTCGTCTGTCTTCAGCGGCGCGAGCGCGCTCGCGTTGTTCACGCAGAAGTCGATGCCACCGAAGCGCGCCACGGCTTCGTCGACGGCGCGCTGCACGTCGGCCTCTTCACGCACGTCGCCCACCACGGCGAGCGCATGGCCACCCGCGGCGCGGATTTCGTCCGCGGCCGTGTGCACGGTGCCCGGCAGCCGAGGGTCCGGCGTGTCGGTCTTCGCCAGGAGCACGACATTGGCGCCCAGCCGGCCCGCGGCGATGCCGATGGCCAGCCCGATTCCACGGCTTCCTCCGGACATCAGCAGCGTGCGTCCCGCGAGTGGTTTCTGGGTCATCCTTCGTCCTTTTCGCGCGGGGCTCCCGGCTTGACGGCGGGAGCGTCACCCCGCTCGGCGCGACCTGGGGGTGAGGTGAGTTCGGGGAGGACGTCGCGGACGATGGTGATGAGCGACTCGCTCAGGAGCAGGTGCGCCTCTTCGCGAGAAAGGGTGCCACCGCGAATCCACTCGCGGATGGTGGCCTTCACCATGCCTGCGTAGGAGCGCATCATCGCGCGATGCCGGACGTCGCTGCCGACCTCCACCTTCATGCCGAGGAACTCGAGCGTCTTCGCCGCGGCCACGTCGTCCGCCGCGGAGATGATGCGTTCGACCTCCGGGTCCGCGATGCTGCCCGCGCCGGTGACGGCGACGTACGTCTTTCCGTGCGTCGCCACCGTGTCCAGGTACCACTCGACGCTGCGCTCCACGCGTTGGCGCAGGGTTCCCGTCGGGCTGACTTTCTCTTCGAGGCCGGGCATGAGCAGCATCCTCTTCACGACCTTCAGGTAGAGGTCCCGCTTCTGCCCGAAGTAGTGGTTGAGCAGCCCCCGGGCGACGCCGGCTTCCTTGGCGATGTCCGTGGTGGAGACGTCCGCGTAGGGCCGCTCGCCGAACAGGCGCATCGCGCACTCGAGGATCTGCTCCCTGCGCGCGTCCGGTTCCAGTCGCTTCCAGCGAGGCGCGGGCGCGGGGCTCATGACTCACGCTCCCGCCACGGAAGGAACGTGGGCAGGTCCTCCTCCACGGTGCGGGCGAAGGACGGCGGCCGCTTCTGGAGGAAGGCCATGACGCCCTCCATGGCATCCGGGCTCTGGCCCAGCGTCGCGATGAGCTGGCTGTCCAGCGCGAAGGCCTGCTCGGGGGAGGGCAGGGCGCTCATCCGGTAGAGGGATTGACGGATGACGGCCACGGACACGGGCGCGGTGGTTTCCACCAGCTCGCGCGCCAGCGTGTACGCGGCGTCCAGCACCGCGTCGGGCTCATGGAGCGAGCGCACCAGCCCCGCGCTCAGCGCCTCCTCGGCGGGGATGAGCCGGCCGCTCACCATCCAGTCGAGCGCGCGGCCCATGCCCACCAGCCGAGGCAGGAACCAACTGGAGCCCGCCTCCGGATAGATGCCCCGCCGGCTGAACACGAAGCCGAAGCGGCTGTCCTTGGAGGCGAGGCGGAAGTCCGCCGGCAGCAACATGGTGGAGCCCACGCCCACCGCGGCGCCCCGCACGGCGGCGATGACCGGCTTTCGCAGCGCGAACAGCTGGCGCGTCACGCGCGTCGCCGGCTCCACCCAGCCGTTCTCTGGAGGGGCGCTGTTGGCGACCTCGAACGACAGCCCGCTCAGGTCCGCCCCCACACAGAAGTCCTTGCCGGCCCCCGTGAGGACGACGACGCGCACGGCTTCATTGGCGTCCGCCTGGGACAGCGCGTCCGCCAGCTCGTCCGCCATGGTCACCGTGAAGCCATTGCGCGCTTCGGGTCGGTTCAGCTCGAGGGTGGCGATCCGATCCGCGACCGAGAACCGGATGTGTTGGTAGCTCATGGCTGGGGCCTCATTGCTCCTGTGACGGTGATGATGGGAACTTGTTGGCGGAGTGTCAACAACAAGAGGCCTGCGAAGTCCTGCATGCCTTTCGACGTGTTGCGTCATCCGGGAGGCTGTCCTTGGGGTGCGAAGAGGAGTCACGTGGGACCGAGCCTAGAGCCGGGCGGGGGCCGATGCACCTCCGCGGAGACTCGCGGCGAAGGACGGCGCCTCGCGGGGTGTCTGTCTATTCCGGAGGTTCGGACGGGAGCGCGACGTGACGGAAGGCTCCGTGCGCGCCCCTCGCATCCTGGCGTGTGGGGCCGGCCGGCTCGATTTCGAGACCTGGCGCGGGAGGACTGGCACTGGAAAGCTGGAGCCCACGAAGGGCGGGCGCGCCGCGAGCCGAGGGCGTGGCTCGCGGCGCGCCGGGTGACTCAGTAGACCCAGACGCTCTTGGGCGCGAAGTCGAGCGGGCTGACCTGCGCGCCCGGTTCAATCATCTGGGGATAGCCCTCGCAGTTCTCGTGGGGGAACAGCGCCGCGGCCTCGTCGTTCGTGTTGATGGCGGAGACGGCCCGGTCCTCCCAGCCGTGCTCGGGCAGGCCCACGCACGTCCCCGCCCCACCCGGCGGCCAGGCCATGACATTCCAGACGGCGCCGGTGAAGTCAGGCCCGTCGAACAGGCAGAGGACACCCGACCAGGGACACGCGGCGGTGTCCTCGGCCGAGGCCTCGGAGGGGGTCAGCAGCACCGTCGCCGCCGCGAGCCCGAGCAACAGGAAGGAGCCCAGGCCCAGCAGACCTGAGCGGATGAAACGACGGGGATTCCGGCCGAACGTGTGCGATTGCATGGGATTGTCTCCTCTGCCCGTCCCGGGCGCATGTGGCGTGGGAATGGTGGCATTGCGACGGGAGAGGTGCCCTGGAGACGGATTCCCCAGAGGCGGTCCATCCGCTGGCGGACTGTTTGCGTTCACATGTCGGGAGAAGTTCCGTGCGCCTGGAATGAGTGTCTTTGATTGGACGCTCGGGAGAAGGCGCCGCGCGAGCGCGTCAGAAGTGTCCCCCCAGGCCGAGCACCGCCCGGTCATTGACGACGCCCAGCGAAGGCGTGAGCTTCATGGGGAGGCTGAGCCGGGTGCGGGTGGCGGCGGCTTCGTCGTCCTCCCAATCCCAGTCGGACCCGGTGACGAGTCTGAGATAGCCCGCTCCGAGCGACAGCCCCAA
Organism: Myxococcus sp. CA040A; assembly: GCF_013336725.1. Lineage (NCBI taxonomy): Bacteria > Pseudomonadati > Myxococcota > Myxococcia > Myxococcales > Myxococcaceae > Myxococcus > Myxococcus sp. CA040A. The sequence goes on from NZ_JABUMR010000002.1 coordinate 456,367, forward strand.
CATGATGCCCGTCAGCAGGCTGGTCCCACAGCCCTCACCGCCCGCGTCGTGTGCGGCGCAGACAGCGATGCCGGCGGCGAGCCCCGCGCCGGTGAGAATCAAGGGCACCAGCCAGACATGCGTGGGAATCACATCGCTGCTCGACGTGTGTCCATCGACGGAGAGGGCGCGCAGGCGGTTGCCCTCCGCCATGAGGCGCTGCCCGAAGAAGGGCCGGGACTCCGTCACTCGGGTGGAACGTCCACGGGAGGAGAAGTCGAAGGCGCGGGGTGCGGCGAGGACGGTGCCAGGAGTGACAAGCCAGAGGCACAGCCCGACAGCGGCGAGGACAGGGTTCTTCATGGGGGAGTTTCACGAGGAGGCACAGGCCGGCCCGGCGTGCCAGGGAGCGAGCTTTTGTGCGCTTCCCGACGAAATGCGCGGGCGGATATTCACCCGGAGACCGGGTTTCTTCCGTGGCCTCCGAGGACGTGGCGCGCCCCCGTGTCTCCTGCTGGCTCCCGGTCGCGGACTCCCGCCCTACGACGGCTGGCTTCGCGTCACGCGGGCCCGCGCGGCCTGGAGGGTGTTCGCGAGCAGCATGGTGATGGTCATCGGGCCGACGCCCCCCGGCACGGGGGTGATGGCCTCGGCGACCTGGCTGACGGTGTCGAAGTCCACGTCGCCGACCATCTTGAAGCCTCGCGCCGAGCTGGCATCGGGGACGCGGTTCTGCCCCACGTCGATGACCACCACGCCGGGCTTCACCATGTCCGCGGTGATGAGGTTCTGCTTGCCCACCGCGACGATGAGGATGTCGGCCTGCCGGGTGAACGCGGCGAGGTCGGGGGTGTGCCGGTGGGTGATGGTGACGGTGGCGTCCGGGCCGGGGGCCATCAGGAGCGAGGCCAGCGGCTTGCTGACGATGAGGCTGCGTCCCACGATGACCACGTGCTTGCCCCGGGTCGGGATGTTCTCGCGACGCAGCATCTCCAGGATGCCCGCGGGGGTGCAGGGGATGAAGGCGCGCGGGTCGCCCACGAAGGCCAGCCCGGCGTTCTGGGGATGGAAGCCATCCACGTCCTTGTCCGGGTGGATGTGCTCCAGGACGGCCTTGTAGGGGAGGTGCGCGGGGAGGGGGAGCTGGACGAGGATGCCGTGGACCGTCGCGTCCGAGTTCAGCCGGTCGATGACCGCGAACAGCTCTTCCTTGGAGACGTCCTCGGGCAGGTTCAGCGTCTGGCCCTTCATCCCGAGCGTCTCACAGGCGCGCGTCTTGCTCGCGACATAGGCCTGGCTCGCGGGGTTGTTGCCCACCAGCACCACGGAGAGGCCAGGGGTGACTCCCGCGGCCTGGAGCTCCGCGACTTGCTGGGCCATCTCGGCCCGCATCACCCGGCTGATCTCGGTTCCATCGATGTTCCGCGCCATGGGTGGCTCCATACGCCAGATTCCTGGCGTCGACGCGCCCTTTCTGGGGCGTGGGCGGCTCGGATGTTGACCCGTCGCGGCTACGCCGGCTGGAGGAAGCGGCCGTCCACCAGGTGGTCAATCACTTCGCGCGCGGAGTGCGGGTCCAGCCGCGCCTTCGTCCCCAGTTGTGTCACGGCGCTGGAGACCGTCGCGGGCTGCTCGAAGGCGGCCAGGGCGGCGAGCAGGATGGCCCCGTCCTGTCCCTGGACGAGTGTCGGGTCGGAGAACTTGCGAGGGCTCACCGTCGGCGCGCACGTCAGGGTGATGCCGTCGACCGAGCGGAGGACCGTCACGGGCTCCTGGGCCACCTTGGCGGGAGCACGGTGGTGTCCCAGCCAGTCCCCCAGCGTGAATCGCTGAGTCGAAGGCGAGGTGTTCAGCAGCCGCGTCCGTCCATTGACGGCGACGCTGCGCCGCGTGTCGCGGTGTTTCCAGGCGAGCGCGTCCACCTGGTCGGAGTTGCGCTGCACGGCGGCCTCCAGCTCCGCGTCCCGGAAGCGAATCATCGGCACGGACACGTCGCCGGGCTCGCGCTGCTCGAAGTAGTCGAGGAACTCCGTGAACGTCTTCGCTTCGGTCACCATGTCGAAGCGCGCGGGATGTTCGGTGACCAGGGCGCCGGGCTGCGCCTCGAGCCGTTGATAGCCCACCACGCAGTCGAGGCTGATGACGCGCTCCACCAGTCGCAGCTCCTCCGCCAGCGCGGCCTTGCTGGTGAAGGGCAGGCCTCCGATGCCGGAGATCTCCATGTCCAGGTTCGGATGGCGGTGACAGGCGTCGATGACGTCGAGCAGCTCCCGGTCCTTCGCGCACGGCTTGAGCAGGCCCTTGCCCATCTGCTCCAGGCGCTGTTGTTCGGAGAAGCAGCCGATGTCGATGACCATGTAGACGCGCTTGAAGGTCCGGGCCAGCTCGGCGACGAGCTCCAGGCGAGGCACGCCCCACAGGAAGTACGTGCAGCAGTGCTTGGAGAGGTCCACGCCCGCCCAGGTGCTCCCCAGGAACTCCGCGGTGCTGCCCGCGAAGTCGTAGCGCATCTGCCACGTCTGGGGGGCGATCTCCTGGTGGTCCCGACGCACGCTCTGCTCGGAGCGCAGGAACGGCTTCGCGCGCCCGAAGGCCGCCTTCTGGTTGCCTCGGGCCCCGCCGCAGTAGAGGCAGTTCTCTCCGCAGCCCTTGCCCGGCGCGACCCAACCGGAGAACGAGTTGCGGTCCAACTGGCTCAGGAAGAGCTCGTTGAAGTGCGAGTAGTAGATGTCCTCGGTGTTGGTGGCCCCCTGGATGTACGACAGGGGCAGTCTGCGAGACGTTCCCGAGGGGGAGCGCGTCACGCAGTTGGGCGGGGAGGGCTCGCCCTGGCAGATGGCCAGCAGCGGCACCTCGCCATCGCCCAGGACGACATGGTCGATGAAGTCGAACGCGTGCAGCTCCCTCCACCAGTACGACGCGGAGTTGCCGCCCACGACGATGCGAATCCCGGGGTCTATCTTCCGGAGCGTCCGGGCGATGAGCAGCGCGCGGTCCACGTGGTGGAACCACTTGAGGCTGATGCCGACCAGTCGTGGGCGGACCCGGGCGACGAGGCGCTCGAACGAGGCCACCACCTCCGCGTCCGTCTCATCGCCGTCGTACAGCCGCACGAAGGCCTCGATGCCGCCGCGTCGCAGGTAGCTTGCCAGGTAGAGGATGCCGCACGTGGCTTCGCCGGTTCCGGCGCCCACGAGGAGAACTGGCGAGAGCTCACGACCACCACCCATGCGACAAGCACCGACCTTTCCGAGGAAGGGGCAGAGTAGACGATCCAGGCCGCCGTCGGCTCGGGAATGGTGGGCACCCGCCGAGCGGGCGTCCGAGCGTCGCGGGGGCCGCCCGTACGTGAAGGCCCGGCCCTACCTCCTCCCGGGAAGTCTCGAGGACGGTCTCTCGCGGCGGCCGGGGCTTGCGTGTGTCAGCTCCGTGTCGTCGACACCTTCTCGCGAGCCTGGGACGCACGCCGTCTGACGGACATGTCTTGGTTGTAGCGTCGGGTGCTACAGAGACAGTGTCTTTGTTGTTCATTCCCGACGCCGACGCCAGACTTGTAGCATGGCATGTCACAGGGCCTGGATGGCTCATCGTGAATGATTTGTATTCAGGCTTGTCTTTGGCGGCTCAATCACAGCAGAGTGCGGGTCTCACTTCACCAGGAGGCCGTATGTCCGTTGCATCCTCAGCGTTGCTCTCGCGCAGTGGTGTGTCTCGCGGTTGGCTGTTCGGGGCCGCCGTGGCCATGGCGCTCGTCGTAGCTACCCCCGGTCGCGCGGACGCCCAGTGTACGAGCTGGCCGACCAACACCACCGTCACCCCTGGCGCGGCGTACTCCGACACCATCAATGTCTCGGGGCTGGCCTACGGGACGTACATCATCACCGCGTCCTTCTCGGGGAGCGCGGGACTCATCAACATGGCGTTCAGCGCGGTGCCTGGCGTGAGCTGGAGCAATGGCACGAAGGGCTTCATCGGCTCCTCGACGACGATGTATATGAGCTTCATCATGGCCCCCGGGGCGCTCCCGGGCCGCTGGTCGACCGTCACCATGAATGTCGCCAACACCGCGGGCCAGACGGTCTGCTCGTCCAGCTTCGTGGTGTTCGTGGCCGGGGACGCGTGCCCGGGCGACGTTGTCTGGAACGGGACCACTGTCGACGCGACCTTCGATGGCGCCAACTGCTACGTGGCTTCGATGCCGGCGGGTGACGGCTCGCCCTTCATGCACGCCAACAACTATTACATGACGCGCGGCCCGAACAACGTGTGTGAGGCGGGCTGGTTCGACGGCGCCAACTGCTACCTCGGCACGCCTCCCAGTGGGAAGTCGGGCTTCTTCTGGGGCTCGGCGTTCTACTACTCGCCCTGACGAACCCCGTCGTGACGGCCCCGCGCGGCGAGGAATGACCGCGCCGCGCGGGTGTGTCTTCAGCGGAAGGGCCCACGCACCTCGAAGGTGACGCCCTGGCCGTTCGTGCCGCGCTGCGAGCTGAAGTACAGCCGGTGCCCATCCGGACTGAACGCGGGACCGGTGAGCTCCGAGCCTCCATGGCCTTCGAGCTGGAGAAAGGGCGAGACCACGCGCTCCGGCTGAGGGGTGATGAGGCAGAGCTGGAGGTCATCCCCGTCCTCGGCCACGTAGAGGTCCCCCGAGCGAGACACGGTGACGTTGTCCACGCCGTGCAGGGGTGAGTCCGGGAAGAGGTTGTCGTCGTAGAGGATCTCCACCTGTCCGGTGGAGGGCGTGTGGGCCCATACGCGGTTGTCGCCCTTGGTGGTAAAGTAGACGGTGCCGCTGTCGTACCAGCAGCCCTCGCCGCCATCGAACGCGGTGGTCCAGAACCGCGCGGTCTGGAGCCACGCGGGGCTCGACGCGGAGACCTTCGTCCAACTGAAGGACGCGGTGCCTTCCAGCGCGTTGCCGGACAACCGCGCGGCCTCGAGCGTGCCCGCCGCGAGCGACGGCCACTGGGACGGCGTGAAGCGGTAGAAGCGCCCATGGGGGCGGTCCTCCGTCAGGTACAGCCGGCGTCCCACGGGGTCCACCGCCACGGCCTCATGCGCGAAGGTGCCCAGCGCGGCGCGACGCTGGCCCTGCGAGGGATTCAGCGGGTCGCATTCCCACACGTGTCCGCCATCCCATTCCTCACAGGACAGCCACGTGCTCCAAGGCGTTGGCCCTCCCGCGCAGTTGGCGATCGTCCCACCGAGGATGCGGTACGCGCCCACCACGCCACCGCCGCCGTCGAAGCGGAGCGCGGAGGCACCGCCGAGCAGGGGCAATTCGCTGTTGGAGGTGTAGACCCAGCCCCCGTCACCGGTGGGAAAGCAGGTGCCACCATCGGGGCTGCCATGCCAGGTGTAGTCCGTGCCAGGGACGACCTCGTTCGTGCGAGCGACGATGCGAGACGTGAAGCCCGCGGGAAGTCGCAGGCCCTGTGCATCTGGTGTCTCGGAGAGGGCGCCATAGGGACCGGGGCCGGGCCGCGAGGGGGCCGCATAGGCCGCACGCCAGAAGCCGGGCCCGAGGACGAGCAGTCCGCTGCTCATCGCGGTGAGTCGAAGGAAATTCCTGCGCTGCATGGGCCTGCTCCATTCGTGGACAGGCCCAGGAGACTGGTGCGTGCGAGGCACGGCGCCCATCGCGCCCCGAGGGCGTGGTCCTGTCCACCTCACGACGCCCGACTCCGACCGCGTGGCTCCGGGAGAGCCCCCTGAGCGGAGTGCCTCTCGCGCCGCGCCGCGCGCGTCCCTGTGTGAAAGGGCGCGCGCGGCGGGGTTCTTCGGGCTTCGCTTGAACGCTCGGGGCTACATCTTCACCGGCGGCGTGCAGTTGACGTCCTGGCAGACATCACCGGGCGGGCAGTAGCAGCGGTCCGCCACGAGGATGTTCACCAGGGCCGAGGACTCACCCATGTGACTGAAGGTCCCCGGTGCGGTCTGCATGCGCATCCGCCACTGGAAGGCGTGAGGGCCCTGGGTCGTGGTGGGCGCGGTGGCCGTGAAGCTGAAGGTCCGCTCGTCGCCGGGTTTGACGCGGTCCCCCGGCTCCAGGGTGACGGACACGTGCCCCCAGTTGTTGCCCTGGAGATTGGGGAGCGGGGCCAGGTGGACGATGGCGCTGTCACCCCAGGTCGTGTCGCCCGAGTTCTTCATCGTGACGGTGACGGGGAAGCTCTGCCCAGGCTCCACGCGAGCGGGGACCGTCTGCCCGACGAACGTCGCGTCGGTGCGAGGAATGACCTGGATGAAGGTCAGCGGCGAGGACTGCCCGAAGCCTCCGGCCTGGGTCTGCCACATCTGCCACCGCAGCGCGTAGGAGCGGACCTGCGTGGGCGCGTTGACGGTGACGTGGAAGGTCTTCTCCGCGCCGGGCGCCACCTCTTCGCCGGGGGCCAGGGCTCCGTTGGAGTTGCTCCATTCAGGGAACAGGTTGCGGAGGGAGAAGCCGGTGTCGGCGCGCCAGGGCAGGGTGCCCGTGTTGCGCAACGTGACGTCGTAGACGAAGGAGGTGCCCGCCATCACGGTGGTGGGGCCGGACTGGCTGACGACGACCGCGTCCCGCGGCGGCAGCGTGACGTTGATGGTGATGGGTTCGGTGAATGCGCCGAAGTAGACCGGGGTGTCGAACCCATCCTGAACCATCCGCCAGTACATCGTGTAGGGACCGGGCGTGGTGGGCGCGGTGAGCATCGTGGAGAAGGTCAGATCCTGACCGCGAGCCGCCGAGTCCGTCGGGTTGAGGTAGATGCGCTGGTGTCCCCACACGCTGCTCGTCGCCGGCTGGGAGCCCAGCCGATAGAACGTGGCCATGGTCCAGATGTCGCTGCCCGTGTTCTTCATCGTGAAGGTGGCGTGGAAGGTGCTCCCCGCCACCACCGAGGTGGGCACGGACTGACGGACGAAGGCCGAGTCCCGGAACGGCACCGTGACGTTGATTTGAGTCAAGAACGAGGGCGCACCGAACAGGCCATGTCCCTCCTTCATCATCCGCCACTGGAAGGGATAGGTGCCCAACTCGTACGGCGTCCTGATGGCGAACAGGAAGGTCTTGGTCTCGAAGCGCCTGATGACCTCACCGGGCTCCAACTGGACGCGGTCCAGTCCCCAGAACGACGTGTTGTTGACGGGCTCGACGGCCTGGAGCCTGAATCCTGTCGCGGCGGTCCAGGGTTCGGTCCCCGTGTTCTGCATCATCACGGTGATGTTGTAGATGCGGTCAGCCTGCATGTTGGAGTCGACCCGCTGGAACACAATCCTCGCGTCCAGGGCGGGCGTGGCGCACCGGAAGCTGACATCTCGTGAGAGGGTGGTTGCCTCACTGTCGCTGACGGTGAATCTCACCGTCGCGTCAGTGCCCGGCGTGCACGTGCCCGCCACCGAGATGGAGGTGGAGTTCTCGATGGTGAGGTTGGCGATGCTGGACCAGGACTGGGTGTAGGGCGTGACTCCTCCAAAGGGCCAGGGGACGGTGCAGGAGAAGGTGCTCGTGTTCGTCGCCGTGCCGGGAATCGACTCACACGTGGGGGAGGAAATCAGGAGGGGCGTGATGACCGCCTTGGAGGCATCCAGCATGCCGGCGCCGCACGTGTTCGCCGGGCATCCGGGGACGGCATTCACGGACTGGAGGAGCCGCTGGGTCACCTGGGCGACGGTCCAGTGGGGGCGCTGGGTCATGATGAGCGCGGCGACCCCCGCGACGTGGGGCGCGGCGAAGGACGTGCCGGAGATGTAGCGGTGGCAGAAGTCCGCCCCGAACACCGTGGGGCCGGGCTTGGACACGGCCCAGGCGGTCACGCTTCCACCCAGCCCATTATAGGGCCCCATCGGAGTGGGGTCGTCGCAGAGCAGCCCATTGCCATAGACATCCGGGCCTCCGCCGGGCGCGGTGATGGTCACTCGGGGGCCCCTGTTGCTGTAGGGGGCCAGGTGCCCGTTCGGCATGGTCGCGGCCACGGTGATGACCCCCTGACAGGACGCGGGTATCACCACGCTGGGGTCGCGATTGTCATTGCCCGCCGCGGCGACCACCACCACGCCGGCCTGGATGGCATTGGTGACGGCTTGCTGCAACAACGGAAAGTCGACGCAGCGCTCTTCAGTGGGCTCCAGGGTGCCGAAGCTCATGTTGATGACCTTGGCCCCGTTCAGGACGGCCCAGTTGATGGCCTTGGTCACGTTACTCATGATGGGGCGGTCGGCGGTCGAGGAGATCTTCACGGGCATGAGAGGGCAATCCCTGCAGACTCCCGCGACGCCGTAGTTGTCCCACTTCGCGCCCAGAATTCCGGCCACCGCCAGGCCGTGGTGCCATCGGCCGTCGGAGGTCGGGTCCGGGTCGGAGACATTTGGCTGCTCGTAGCCGAAGTCGTGGCCTGGCCCCCAGCGATCATCGAGGTCCGGGTGCGCGAGCCGCCCGGAGTCCAGGACGGCGATCTTCACGTTGCCGGTGACGGTCTGCCAGGCCTCTGGCAGGTGAATGGCGGGGTAGTGCCATTGCAGCCCGTAGTACGGGTCAACGGGCTCGGACAGGTAGTCCATGTAGGGGTCCACGTGCGCGTATTCCACGTCGGAGCGCAGGCGGAGCTCCTCCACGGCGGCCGTGGTGAGGGACTCCTGCTCGGCCACGGACTTGTTCGTCAGCGCTTCGTTGGACGCGAGCGTCCAGAGCTCCGTGCCCCCGGAAAGGACGTCCGCCTGCTGGAACGTCAGGCCATGGAGCGTCATGGGCGCGCTGACGGAAGAGGCCTTGCCCTGGGGGGCTGGCCGGAACTTCACGAGGACGCGGCCCGGGACGAAGCGGGGGCGGGTGGTGGGCTCCTCCTCCAGCTTCGAAAGGGACGCGGGCGGAGGGGAGGCCTCTGTCGGGGACGCGGGCGGTTCGCCGCAATGGGCCCCGAGGGCCAGGAATAGACAGGCTTGAAGGCAGCGCAAGAGTCGGGATGAGGGCACAGATGTTTCCTGGGAGGACGGCGGTGGAGGTGGTGAGGCAACGGGTGGAAGAGCGTGCGGCGTCCGAGAGCCGTTACGGTCGATGGCGGCGAGTTGGTTGATGAATTTCCAACCGCGACGGGCCCAGGACATGGCGTTCCAAATGTCCCAGGAAACCCGGCTCGAGCGACGAAGGCTCTGCCTCTCGCGCCATGCTCCACACGGGTTTCAACATCCGGGGTCGCTCAGACACCTGGAGGGCGGGTCCACCTCCAGCCGACACTCGTGAAGGGCGCCGCGCCAAGCCACGACATCCATGTCCCGAGGGAGGCCGGGACAGGGATGGCCATCAGGAGTCGTGCCTTGAGAAGACCCTGTTATGACGTGCCATGGGGCCGCGTGCTGTGCGCGGCCCTCGTCCTCCTCGTGTCCTTGAGTTGTGGGAATGAGTCAGAGCCCGTCTCCGACGTGTCCGAGGACCCCCTCGCCACGAAGCCGCAAGGACTCTCCTCGGTGCGCGTGCCGCAGGTGGTGGCCGCGGGCGCCTACCACTCCCTGTTCCTGAAGAAGGACGGTGAGGTCTGGGCCTGGGGGCAGAACACCTTCGGACAGTTGGGCTCTGGCAGTGTCAGCGGCACGCCCCAGCCCCAGCCCGCGAGAATCCATGGGCTTCCCGCCATCAAGGCCCTCGCGGCGGGGACGGCCCACTCGCTCGCGCTGGATGTGAGCGGCCGGGTGTGGGCCTGGGGGCAGAATGCCTCGGGTCAGGTGGGGCTCGGCGCCGCGGGAGGCACGGTGCTGGTGCCCACCCAGGTGACGACGCTCCCCGCCATCCAGGCCATCGCGGCCAACGGGAGCTTCTCCCTGGCGCTGTCCACGGATGGGCAGATTTGGGCCTGGGGACAGAACACGTCGGGGCAGGTGGGCACCGGGAGCACCAGCGCCGCGGTGCCCACGCCCGGGGTCATCCCCTGGCTGCCCACCCTCCGGGCCATCGCGGCCGGCGTGAACCACGCGCTGGCCCTGGACGCGGATGGCAGGGTCTGGGCCTGGGGCTTCAACACGATGGGACAAGTGGGCACCGGGAGCGTCTCCTCCACGCCCGTGCTGCGGCCCATCCAGGTGGCGGGGCTGCCCCGCGCCAAGGCGATTGCGGCCGGTGCGGGTCACTCGCTCATCATCGACGAGCAGTTCGGCAATGTGTGGGCCTGGGGTCAGAACACCTTCGGACAGGTGGGCACCGGCAGTGTCTCCTCCACGCCCGTGCTGGCGCCCGTCGCGGTGGGAGGCGTGTTCGCGGCCACGGCCATCGCCGCGGGCCACAACATGTCCCTGGTCATCATGGGCAATGGCTTCGTGAAGTCCTGGGGCTTCAATGCCTCCGGTCAGCTCGGCAACAGCAGCACGGTGAACAGCGCCGCTCCGGTGGACGTGACAGGCCTCTCGGACGCGACGTTCATCTCCGCCGGTGCCCAGCATTCGCTGGCCGTGCGACCGGGGTGTCCGGTGTGGGCCTGGGGCAACCACGGCCAGGGGCAGCTCGGCATCAGCTCGAGCACGTCGACTTCGCCGACGACGGCGCCCGTGTCCACCCTGCTCATCAATACCTTCTACTTCGACGGGGACATGGATGGCTTTGGGGACGAGTACATGACCGAGTCCGCGTGTGCGCCGTCGCCCGGCTTCGTGGAGGAAGTCGACTGCGACGACTTCATGCCGACCACCTATCCGGGGGCTCCGGAGCAGTGCAACGGCGTGGATGACAGTTGCGATGGCGCGACCGACGAGGGCAATCCGAGCGGCGGAGCGGGCTGTTCCACCGGCAAGCTCGGCGTCTGTGCTGCTGGAACCACGGCCTGCACCGGAGGCAGCATCGTTTGTGCCCAGACCCAGGCTGCTTCGAGCGAGGCATGCGACAGCCTGGACAATGACTGTGATGGCGAGGCCGACGAGGGCAATCCCGGAGGACTCGTGGCGTGTACGACGGGTGCCCTGGGCGTCTGTAGCGAGGGTGTGACGTATTGCACCCACGGCGCCATCGACTGTGTGCAGAAGCATGCGGCCTCGTCGGAGACCTGCGACGGCAAGGACAACGACTGCGACGGCGTGTCGGACGAGGAGCTGGACTTCCAGACCTGGTACCTGGACCAGGACAGCGACAACCATGGCCTGGCGTCCCAGTCGGTGCGGGCCTGTGCCCGGCCTTCGGGCCATGCCTCGCTCGGGGACGACTGCGACGACAGCCAACCGAGCCGCTACCCGGGCGCCACGGAGGTGTGCGACTCCCTGGACAACGACTGCGACAGCCAGGTGGATGAAGGGCTGGTGGGGGCGTGGTACCGCGACGCCGATGGCGACGGGCACGGTGACGCGACGCAGTCGACCCATGCCTGCGCGCGGCCCAACGGCTACGTGTCCACGGCGGGTGACTGCAACGACGCCAATGCGAGCATCAAGCCGGGCGCGACGGAGGTCTGCGACTCGGTGGACAACAACTGCAGCGGCTCGGTGGACGAGGGCCTGACCACCCAGGCCTGGTACCGCGACGCGGACGGTGATGGCTACGGAACCGCGTCCAACTCCCAGCAGAAGTGCGGCCAGCCCAGTGGCTACGTGTCCACCGCTGGAGATTGCAACGATGCCAACGCCTCCATCCGGCCCGGGGTGGCGGAGGTGTGTGACTCCGTGGACAACAACTGCAACGGCGCCACGGACGAGGGGACGACCTCGACCTTCTACCGCGATGCGGACGGTGACGGTTACGGCAACGCGGGGCTGCCGACACAGGCTTGCTCAGCACCCGCGGGCTACGTCGTGAATGCCACGGATTGCAACGACGCCAGCGCCAGCGTCCGTCCTGGCGCCAACGAGGCTTGTGACGGCCTGGACAACAACTGCAACGGCTCCGTCGATGAAGGAGTGAGGTCGACGTTCTACCGCGACGCGGACGGTGACGGTTACGGCAACGCGGGGATGTCGACACAGGCCTGCTCGACGCCCGCGGGCTACGTCGTGAACGCCACGGATTGCAACGACGCAAGCGCCAGTATTCGTCCTGGCGCCAACGAGGCTTGCGACGGCCTGGACAACAACTGCAATGGCTCCGTCGATGAAGGAGTGACGTCGACGTTCTACCGCGACGCGGATAGTGACGGTTACGGCAACGCGGGACTGCCGACGCAGAAGTGCTCACAGCCGTCGGGCTACGTGGCGAACGCCTCGGACTGCAATGACGGCAACGGCGGTGTCAATCCCGGAGCTAGCGAGGTCTGCGACGGCGCGGACAACAACTGCAACGGCGCCACCGACGAGGGTGTGCTGTCGACGTGGTACGTCGATGGGGACTCCGACGGGTACGGCAGTACGAGTCAGCTACGCCAGGCCTGCACCAGTCCAGGCGGGTACGTGTCGAACGCCTCCGACTGCAACGATGCCAATGCGTCCATCCGGCCCGGAGTGGCGGAGGTGTGTGACTCCATTGACAACAACTGCAACGGCGCCACGGATGAGGGCGTGAGTCAGGACTGGTACCGCGACCTGGATGGTGACGGCTATGGCGGCAGTGGAGGCGCATCGGTAAAGGCCTGCACCAGGCCGGCTGGATACGTCTTGAACAACTGGGATTGCGATGACTCGACCGCTTCCGTGTCCCCTGGCGTGGCGGAGAAATGCTTCGATTGCGTGGATAACGACTGCGACGGCAGGGCTGATGACGGATGCGGCGTCAGCTCCTGCCTCATGGGTCCCCTACCGTCACCCCCCGCCACGACGCAAGTCGCTGAGTCGGGCGAGCAATGCGGGCCGTTGCCCCCATCCCTGGGCTCGCGATAGTCGAGGGGACTGACGTCCGTTCCTCTTGAGACACGGTGGGCCCTCCGTTGCGCGAGGGCCCACCGTTATCCAGGTGTCCTGGCTGCTGCCAGTACCCCCGTGGACCTCATCCCGTGCCGCGCCCTGTCTGGACTGGGTTTGCGTGTGCGTGGGCCTTCTTGGGGCCCGAGGACCCAGGTCGGCTCGGGAAGTCGGCCGTGGTCCCCGCCTCGCGGGGAGGCGCCTTCATCGCGGCGTCGGACGCGTCGAGGAGCGGGTCGTCCCCGTGCTGCTTCAGGAGCGCCGTGCCTTCACGGACCCGTCTGCGCGGCGCTGTTCAGTGTTGGCGCCTCCCGGCGGAAGCCATCGGCAACTCCTAGCGGGGAGGGCATCGCGTGGCGTGGTCTTCAGCGACCTGGGTTCGCCCCGCGGCGAGCGTGGAGGACTGCATTCCGCGACTGCCCTCGCACCAGCTCATGCGACGGTCCCCCTCCTCGGGTAGCGATATGCCCCCATGGCAATGTTTTGCTGCCGCTGGCTGTTTTGTTGGAATTACTCGTTAGTCTAGTTTATGATAGGAGTTGCGTCAGAGGCACGCGCCGGGTGTGGAGATGTCCCTGGTGAGCGCTGCGTGGAAGGCCTCGTGTCCCTCGTTCCCGGGAGTCGCACGTGAAGACGAACAGTCGGTCCGCGGTCCTCCAGGCGGTACGCGAACTCGCACCATCCCTCTCCGCGCGGGGCGCGGAAATCGAGTTGGCGAGGAGGATTCCCGCCGATGTGATTGGCCTGCTCAAGTCAGCGGGGGTGTTCCGGATGTTCGTGCCGCGCAGTCATGGCGGACTCGACCTGGCGCTCCTGGAGGGGCTGGAAGTGCTGGAGGAGCTGGGTCGAATCGACGGCTCCCTCGGTTGGACGACCATGATTGGCGTGGGCAGCCCCCATCTGTTCGCGGTGTTGCCACGCTCGGAGTTCGATGCCATCCACGCGGCGAGCCCGGACATCGTCGCGGCGGGCGCCATGGCGGCGCAGGGGGAGGCGCGGACCGTGGCGGGAGGCTATCGCGTCACGGGGCGGTGGAACTTCGCCACCGGGTGCCATCACAGTGATTGGTTCTACGGAAGCTGCGCCCTGAAGGACGAATCGGGAAAGCCTGTCATGGGCACGGATGGCAAGCCGGCGCTGCGCACCGTGCTGGTGCCCGCATCCTCCGCGCGCATCCTCGACAACTGGCAGGTCCTCGGGATGCGTGGCAGTGGCAGTCACGACATCTCCGTCGAGGATGTCTTCGTGCCGGAGGCGTATGCCTTTGACGTCGCCGCGGCCCGCCCCTGCCACCCCAGCCCCCACTTCGTGGCCCCTCCGCTCCAGATCAGCCTGCACATCGGCGCGGTGGCGGTCGGAATCGCGCAGGCGGCGCTCGACGACGTGGTCGCCCTGGCGAAGGCGGGGAAGAAGCGCCTGTATGCGCGCCACACCCTGCGCGAGTCACCCCAGTTCCAGCACCGGCTGGGGCGCGCCCAATCCGACCTGCGCGCGGCGCGCGCCCTGCTCCAGGAACTCTCGGGGCGCTTCTGGACCACCTGCGTCGAGGCGCCGGACTCCGCCTCCGGCTTCGCGCCGGAGATTCTAAGCACCACCGCGTGGCTCGTGGACACCGCCGCCGAGGTGGTGAGCGCCTGTTATCGCGCCAGCGGCACCAGCCCCGTCCGGGACGGCTCCACCCTCCAGCGGCGCTTCCGCGACATCCATGTGCTCACCCAGCACGCCTCCGCCACGGATGGATGGTTCGCGCAGGCGGGCAGCACCTTGCTGGGGTTCGACTTCGCGTTGGAGTCCTGAGGCTCGGAGGCGGGCCCGTCCCGTCATGGCGGGGCGGGCCCACGGAGCAAGTGCTCAGGTCCCCGTGCTCTGGGGGGCCTCGTCCTCCCCGTAGGGCGGGATGCGGAAGCCCTCGGGCTGCTTGCCATCCACGTCCGTGAAGCCGTACTCGCGCGCCAGGTCGCCGGAGGTGAACAGCTTCCCGCTGCGCTCCATGATGCGCGGATCCCCGGCCAGCGCGGCCACGGCCCTGCCTCCGTACTCGGGCGACTCGGTGCCGCTCAGGTCGAAGGGACCCTTGGCGTGCTCGGCCATCACTCGCTCGGTGCGCATGAAGCCCGGTGCCAGGGCCACCGCTGCGACGTGGTGCTTCTTCAACTCCAGCCCCATGCCAAAGCTCATGCGGATGATCGCGGACTTGGCGACGTCGTAGTACAGGTTGCGCAGGTACTCGCCGTAGGCCCAGCCCACCGTGTTGACGATGAGGCCCGGAGGCGCGTCGGCCTTGCGCGCGATGAGCAGCGGCGCCGCGAACCGGCTCGACAGGAAGTGCGCGCGCAGGCCGGCGACATACATGCCCTGCCAGCGCTTCTCCGTGGGCTGCTCCCAGAACGGCAGGTCGAAGTCGGGGCCGTCATACTGCTCGTAACCTCCCCAGACGTTGTTGACGAGCAGGTCCAGCCGCCCGGACTCGCGCTTGACGCGCTCGAAGAACGCGGCCACGTCCTGCTCGTTCGTGTGGTCCACCCGCGCGGCGATTCCCTTCCCCCCTCGCTGCGTCACCTCCTCGGCGGCGTTCTCCACCGTGCCGGGGAGCCCTTCGGTGGTCTGTCCGGCAGAGGCGCTTCGACCGGTGACATAGACAGTGGCGCCGGCTTCGGCGAGCACCAGGGCGATGGCGCGCCCCGCGCCGCGGCTGGCGCCGGTCACCACGGCGACACGGCCGGTCAGGGTCTTCAGGTGTTTCGCGATGGGCTGCTTGGCTCCTTGCATGAACGTCTCCGGATAGGTTGGGGCAGCGGGTGGACTTCGGGCTCTGTTCAGCGAACGTCAGGCAAGACGAGACCCACCGGGGAGGGCGAGCGAGCTGTCGGGGTTCGTCGTCTTCGTCAGGCGAGGATGCCGTGCAGCAGCATGTCCCGCCCGTAGTCGTGGCGGAGCGGATCTCCTCCGGCCAGGTGCAGCAGGGTGGCGAAGAGCGCGTCGATTTCGAGCGGGCGCCGTTGCCCCTCGGTGGCGCTGCCGCTGCGATAGTCGATGGAGACGCCGCGGAACCTCGCGTCCGTCTGGCCTACCGTCGCGCCCGCGCGGATGCCACGCCCCAGGAGAATCCAACTGTTCTCGGGCCAGTGGTCCTTGCCCCGCACCATGTTCAGCTTGGGGAAGCGGCCCAGCTCGGAGGCGATCACGATGGTGGTCTGCTCCAGGAGCGTGCCGAACGCGTTGCGCTCGCGCTGGAGCAGGTCCAGGAAGCCGGCGATGTCGTCGAAGATGGGGCGCGTGCGCGCTGACTGGAGCGCCACGTTGTCGGTGTGCGTGTCCAACCAGACGCGGGGCGAGCGCACGGTGACGAAGCGCGCGTGATTGCCACGCACGGCATGGAAGGCGAGCTGGAGGCCGGGCCCCAGCGGACTTCCACGAAGCGCCGTGTGTCGGTCCGCGGTGGATAGCAGGCGCTGGAGGTGCTGGCCCTGTTGGAGCGTCTGCTCGTGTGCGGCGAGCTCCTCCGGTCTCCCGCCGAGCCACTGGCGGGCCTCCTCGTGCCGCAGGGTCTGCATCTCCTCGAACCAGGAGGGCGTGTCGAACAGGCCCCGCCGAGGCTCGCCGGTGAGCAGCTCCACCGTCGCGGGGTCGATGCTCAATCCTCCCGCGAGGGGAATGGCGCGGCCCTCCGGGTTGCCGGGCAGCGGCAGCGCGTCCAGGGGGCGCGGTGGCCGCGGGAAGCCGGTCTGGATGTGGAGGTGCGGGATGGGGGCGCTGCCCGGCAACAGGCCTCCGAGCACGTCGCCGAAGGGCGGGGTGCTGGCGCCATGTCGCTGGTGGCCCGCGCGCAGGATGGCCTCGCCCGTCTCGTGCGCGACGGTGTCGTAGCGGACGCCGTGGACCAGGCACAGCGCGTCGTCGTGGCGCAGCAGACCACCGATGAGCGGCCCGAACAGGCGGCGCGTGCCCTGGAGGCGCTCGGCCGCCCGGTATCCGGTGTCGACCTCTCCGGCCGTGGCGGGGTCCTTCGCGTCCACGGTCATCACGCTGTCGAAGCCACCGTCGAGGGTGATGCGGACGAAGTAGTGGGGCCGCGCGGTGGACGGCGGCGGGAGTGCGACCGGTGGCGTGGAGGTCGACTTCACGTCGGGCGCGCCCGCGCGATGGAGGCCACAGGCCGGGAGCAGGGCCAGTCCGCTGACGCCAGCCAGGGCCTGGAGGACTTCGCGTCGTGAGGAGCGGGCCATGGTCGTCATCTCGCTGTCGTGGGGGCGGGGGCGAGCTCCAGCCGCAGCACCCGGATGCCGGCCAGATAGCTGGTGCACAGCGCCGCCGCCGCGTCGCGTGTCGCCGGTGCGATGCGCTGGAAGCGGCGGAAGCGTGCCTGTCCATCCTTCGTGTCCGCGGCGCTGGGCTCCTGCTGGTACACGAGCCGGAACAGGCGCTGCGTGATGGCCTCCGTCGCCTTCTCCGAGGCAGGTCCCTCCGCGACGTCCACCAGGGTCCGCTTTCCGGCGGGGCGCCCCAGGTCCGTGTCGATGACCCGGGTGCAGACGTCCATGGCGATGAGCGGATGGCGTGCGGAGGGCTCCAGCTCCAGCCGAGGAGCGACGAGGGCCTCGAGCGCGCCCGCGCTCATGTACGGATGCGCCACCTCGCGGACGATGAGCAGCCAGTCGTCCAGGGACAATTGCATGGCCGTGCGCGGCGGGGCGGGGTGCTGTTGGGCCTCCAGCAGCGCGGCGATGGAGCTGGCGAGCTCCTGTCGGTATCCGGGGCCCAGTGGGACGGGTGAAGTCCCAGGGCCCTTCCACAGCCCCTCCGCGTCCTTCGCGGAGGGAGGCATGCGGCCGGTCTCGACGGCCTTGTGGATGTCCCGCCACGTCTCCAGGTCGCTCGGGCCGGGCACCTGACGCAGGTCGAGCGAGCTGTCCTCGTCGTGGCAGCCGGAGCAGTGGCGTTGGAGGAGGACCGCCACGTTGGGAGGCACCTCGGCGGCGTCACGCGCCGGCGCCGCCGCCAGGACGAGGAACAGCAGACCGAGGGAGGTCATTGCGCGAGCACCATCGGTTCCGTCTGCGGCTTGCTCCACAGGATGGCGCGGATGAGGACATCGACCCGCCGTCCGTTCTGCTCGAAGGTCCGGGTCAGCTCCTCCAGCAGCCGCCGCTCCTCGGCCGTCTTCCGGGGCGGTCGCCCCACGAGGAAGGTGAACATGCGGGAGGTGGCGCAGCGGGGGAACTCGGGCTGCTGGGTGAGGAGCCGGGCCAGCGCGGCGGTGCCCTTGCCCTTGCCCCGGAAGTCCTCGGCGCCGTGGACGTACAGCGCCCCCTCCACCTGTCTGCCGGTGGGGATGGAGCCGAAGATGGGCGGACGCAAGCCCACCAGGAAGCCCGACCCCGAGTCCATGGGCGCGTGGCATCCGCTGCAGGCGCCCTGGTTGCGCATAGGGGACTCGTACACCTCGAAGCGCACGCCCTCGTGCTGCCCGCCGGTGACGGTGAGGAGCGTCTCGCTGTCCACGGTGTTCGCCGGGAAGTCCACGCAGAGGAACTGCGACAACATCAACTGCATCGTCGCGCGGGACGTCCCCACGAACGCGGCCATGACGGGCGTGTTCAGGAACAGGCCACTGCCCTGGTATTCGCCCTTGCGCTCGACGAACTGGCCCGGGGCCTCCAGGTCCACCGTGGCCAGCATCCGCACCAGCTCCTGCTCCCGCGCGGGGGAGAAGGGCTTCTGGGACACCTTCGCCAGCATCTCCCGCCGCAGGTACAGGAAGCGCGTCAGGCCGGACTGCCAGGTGGAGGAGGTCGTCATCAACTCGTCGAAGGGGCGCCCCTTCGACATGAGCTCAGCGCCGGTCTCGGTCACCTCGCTCATCATCGCCTCCACGAAGCGCTGGTCCATGCGCGGCGCTTCCTCGTCCGGAGGGAGGCAACCCAACAGCAGGGGACCGCAACCGCAGCCCGGCCTGGGCGGCGTGGGGATGGTGGGCTCGGGCTGTCCACCGCAGTAGCCGACCGCGTCGAAGGCGTTCTCCGGGCGGTAGCTGTCCTGACAGATGGAGATGCGTTGTCCGCGCCCCCACCAGGCTGGCGCTGACTTGCGTTCGGCGGGCACACAAGGCGCGGTCCCCTCCGGACGCGAGGCGCCCACGGTGTGGGGCAGGTAGTAGACCCACTGCCCGTCTTCACGGAAGCGTGACAGCGTCCCGACGAAGAAGTTCGTCGCCGCCGGAGTGAACGCCAACGCGCTCGAGAGCTTCCGGTAGAAGTCCCGCGTCAACCAGCGGTCCAGGACCTCCTCGTAGATGCGGGAAGGAGTCTCTCCGCGCGCGAGTCGCTCCTCCAGGTCGCGCCGCTCCTGTGGCTCCAGCCGCTTCAGCCGAAGGCGAAGGGAGAGCACCTGCACCAGCTCCACCACGGGCGTGGACGCGGCGTCGTCCGACGCCTGCGCTGGCGAGAGCGTCAGCGTCAGCGTCAGGAAGGCTGCTCCCAACGTCATCCTGTTCGAACGCGTGGTGAGAGGCATTGCTCGAAAACCTACTCGGGTCTTTCCTGTAAATCCAGGCGTTAATGTCAATCATTCCCTGGGGGCTGCGCGGCGGTCGGCAATGATTGCCGTGCCGTGGAACCGACCGGGTGGGCGGAAATATGGAGGGCGTGGCTGACGTAGGTGGCATTGCCCCAGTTCTCCACGTCCAGGGAGGGTGCGGGAATCATGTACGGGGGTCTTCGCGTTGGCGTGAAGCCTGACAGCGAAGGCAGGCCGTCGGTGCGGTCCATGACGCGAATGGTGAGGGGTTGGGACGCCGGGAAGGTGGCCTCCAGGAGATTGCCCTCGGGGAGCAGGGTTTCGAGCCACAGGGTCCACGCCGCGTCGCCCGCGAGGGCGGGACTGGTGGGGCCAGGAGCGCCGTCCACGACATAGGCGAGCACGGGCGCGCCATGGAGTGACACCAACGCGCTGCGCGCTCCCCGGGGGGAGGTGATTCGCAGGCGCAGCCTCCTCCGGTCCGCCGTGACGGTGTCCTCGAGCGCCTCCACGAGGGGCGCAGGCGCGTCGAGCACCGGAGCGGGCGCGAACCGGAAGTCCTGGCCCCAGCGCGGCATGAAGGCGGGGAGCTGCCCTTCTCGCGTCGCGTCCTGGAGGAAGAACTGCCGCGTCCAGTCGTCCAACTGCTCGTCGCTGCTGAACCAGAGGGCCTGCCCGCTGTCCGCGTCCCACGCATAGACGACGTTGTTCGCCCGGGGGCGCTCGGGGGTGGGCGCCCGTGGAAGGCTCGCCAGGACCACGAGTCCAAGCCCCGTGGCGAGGGTTGTCACCGGCAGCGGCCAGGTTCGGAGCGCCGT
Organism: Myxococcus sp. CA040A; assembly: GCF_013336725.1. Taxonomy (NCBI): domain Bacteria; kingdom Pseudomonadati; phylum Myxococcota; class Myxococcia; order Myxococcales; family Myxococcaceae; genus Myxococcus; species Myxococcus sp. CA040A. The sequence goes on from NZ_JABUMR010000002.1 coordinate 476,463, forward strand.
CAGCGCGTGGAGGAGTGGGACGAGCAGTCCGCAGAGGAGGGCGGCGAGCAGTGCCGTCACGACGGCGAGCCGCGGCGTGAGCCCCACGAAGGTGAGGACGAGGAGGGGCGCCACGATGAGCAGCGGCGGGATGGCGCACAACGTCAACGCGGACGGCCATCGCCAGCTCGCGGAGCCGGGAGCGGAGGGGAGGAGCGCCAGCCCGAGCGCCGTGCTCGCCAGGGGCCAGGTGAACAGGAAGCCGAGGCCGGGCGCGAGGAACGCGGTCAGCACCGCGAGCAGCGCCCAGGGCGCGCAGGCCGCCAGGGTGAGGGCCCGCACGCCGACGCGGGGGCCCGTCCTCACGACGAACAGCGCGGCCACGGCGGCCGTCACCGCGAGCAGTCCCCCCAGGTAGAGTCCGCTGCCGTAGGTGTCGCCGGCGCGGCGGGACTCGGGATGGGTCGCGCCAGCCAGGAGGCTGATGGCGAGCGCGATGGCGAGGACACCCCCGCAGACGAGCAGGAAGGTGCCCAGTCCGCGCGCGAGCTGCCTCGCCGACAGCGTCTTCTCCCGGAGTCCTCGCGCGACGAGGGCCGCCCAGAAGAGCGTCGCGCCCAGGGCGAAGAAGGGACTCCACCCTTCCGGGTACCTGATGAGTCCCAGCCCCGCGACGTTGAAGAAGACCAGGCTGGAGGTCCCCTGGGGCGACAGTGTGCCGTCCGTCAGCCGCCGGGTGAGTCGCAGCGCGTACTCCCCCTGATGCTGCAAGGTGCGCGCGTCCACGTTCTCCGGACGGTCCAGCGCTCCGTGGTAGGCCGTGAGGCCGTCGATGTACGCGAAGTTGAGGCCGGGGATGCCGGCGGCCTTGGACAGGGTGAACTCGGTCATGTTCGGCAGGTACCGGTAGGCTGTGTCGAACAGCGAGCTTGCGAGCGCCGTGGGCACCGTCAAACCGAGCGCGTCGACGAGCCAGCCGCTGTCCGGCCCCGTCTCGAACATCAGGACCGGGCCATGACTGCCACGGGCCTCGAAGTTGAGCACCGTGGCCACGGCGTGGCGCCGGGGATGCTGGGCGAAGAAGGCCTGCGCGCCGAGCAACCCGACCTCCTCCGCGTCGGTGAACAGGAAGAAGACATCATGGCCGGGCTTCTGGGGGGACGCGGTCAGCGCGCGCGCCGTCTCCAGGAGGGTCGCCACCGCGGCGGTGTTGTCGTTGGCGCCCGGGCCCGCCGGCACGGAGTCGTAGTGCGCCATCAGCAGGAGGGCCCGCTCGCTGGAGCGTCCTGGCACACGGGCGAGCACGTTCTGGACGACGGCCGCGGACCGGTAGGTCACCCCGAAGGGGGTGGGAAACTCCGCCACGCTCGGGGCCCGCTGGACTTCGGGCGAAAGGCCCAGCCCCGCCAGCTCCGCGAGCAGGTACTCGCGCACACGCGCATGCTCCGCCGAGCCCACTGGATGAGGTTCGCGAGCGATGCGCTGGACGTGGGCGAACGCCCGCTCCGCGGAGAAGTCCTCGGCCGACGCGGAGGCGGGAACAGGCGCGGGCGGTTGGTAGGGCGCCAGGGCCGCCCAGCTGCCGCCGACCAGCAGGACCAACGCGAGCACGACGCCAGGCCCGCCGGGGATGACGGAGGGCTCCGGGGAGCGTTTCGCGATGGGGCGGGAAGGCGGGGTCATGGGACGGGCCGTGGGCTCAGCGCTTCCTCGCGAGGGTCAGCCCATCCGCGAAGGGAAGCATGCTCAGGTCCACACGCTCGTCGTGCAGGAGCTTCGCGTTGATGCGACGCAGCGAGTCCGTCTCTGGGTCCGAGACGGCGGGGTCGGCGACCTTGCCGGACCAGAGCGTGTTGTCGAGCACCACCAGTCCGCCCGGGCGCAGCAGCCGGAGCGCGAATTCGTAGTAGTGCTCGTAGCTCTCCTTGTCCGCGTCGATGAACGCCAGGTCGAACGTCCCCCGCTCGGGGCTGGACACCAGCGCCTCCAGGGTGTGGTGGGCATCCCCGAGACGCACGTCGATGCGCTCCTCCACGCCCGCGAGCTTCCAGTAGCGCCGAGCCACGGAGATCCACTCCTCGCTCAGGTCGCACGCGACGACCCGGCCGTCCGCGGGCAGCGCGAGCGCGGTGCACAGGGTGCTGTAGCCGGTGAAGACGCCCACCTCCAGCGTCTTGCGCGCGCCCAGCAGTCGCGTCAGCAGGTGGAGCAACTGCCCCTGCTCGGGCGGGACCTGCATCGTGCGCAGCGGCAGGCGCGACGTCTCCTCGCGCAGGTCGCGCAGGATGGGGTTGTCGCGCAGGGAGTTGTCACGGACGTACTGGAGGACAGGCTGGGTCAGTTCGACGTGGTGGATCATTCTGGGACTCGTCTCTTGCGGTGAGAGGGATGGGGCGTGGCCGCTCAGGTTCCGGCGACCTGTCGCGAGCGGGCGGTGCGCAGCGCTTCGGGGGGTGGGAGGAAGCCGACGTCGACCAGGTACTGGATGCAGCGGTGCGCCAGGGCCTCGGTCATGGGGGGGCAGCGGATGCCGCTTCCCGCCAGCACCTCCAGCGCGTTGGCGCACTCCATCTCGGGCTGGAGTTCACCGATGACGGATGGGTCGAGCGCCGGCGTGGGTTCCGCCTCCGCGTCGCGGATGAGCGGCACCAGCGGATAGAGCGGGTGGGATGTGTCGACCTCCAGGGCCCGTCGTCGCGCCTCGTCGAAGGGGACGATGTCGAATTCGTACCCGTACGAGCGGATCCACTCGCAGAACTGGTGCAGGGAGACGGGCGCCGGGTTGAACAGGTGGAAGAAGCGCCCGAACGCCTCCCGCTTCAGGGAGATGTGGACGATGGCCTTCGCGGCGTAGTCCACGGGGATGGTGTCGAAGATGCGCGGGTACTCCGGGAGGATGCCCATGGGGACGTAGCCCCGGAACGCGACCAGCAGGTAGTCGTTGGTCTGCGTCGCGCCTGTCTCCTCGTGACTCAGGATGAGGCCGGGCCGGTAGATGCCGACGGGGATGCCGCGCTGCCGGGCGATGTCGACGACCTTCTCCGCGACCCACTTGCTCCCGGTGTAGCCGCCGGGCACCTCCACCGGGCTGTGCAGCGGCGAGTCGTCCTCCAGGAACGGCCGCGGCATGTGAGTGGCCAGCAGCACGTCGATGGTGGAGACGTAGTGCACGGCCTTGAGCCTTCGCAGGCAGGCCAACCGCAGCACCTCCTGGGTGCCCTGCACGTTCGGTCCCCGCAGCGCGGAGTAGGGGTAGACGAAGTTGACCAACGCGCCGTTGTGGTAGATGGCGTCGAGCTTCCCGGCCATCGCGTCCCACTCCGCCTCGTCCAGGCCGAGGCGGGGCTTGGCCAGGTCTCCGACGAGTGGACGGATGCGCGCCGCGTGGGCTTCGTCCCAGACGAGGTACTGCTCCATCGTCGTCCGGACGCGCTTCATCGCCTGGGCGGGCGTGTCCGCGCGGACCAGGCAGTAGACCGTGGCGCGGGTGCACTTCAGGAGCTGCTCCAACAGGAACGCACCGAGGTAGCCCGTGGCGCCCGTGAGCAGAACGGCGGAGGGGTCGAGGAAGTCCGCCTCGGGCAGCCCCACGGGCGAGATGTCGGGGGGCAGGGTGGCGTCCGTGTCCAGGCGCGTGGCGTGCTGATTCATCAGCACCGCCTCGAGCCCCTCGCGTTGGAAGGTCTCCACCACGTTCGCGACGCCCGCCACGGTGGGCACCTTGAAGAACTGGTGGACGGGGATGGCGATTTCGAAGCGGTTGAGCAGCCGCGACGCAAGCTTCGCCAGCATGAGCGACGTGCCGCCGACGCCGAAGAAGTCGTCGTGGATGCCCACGCTCGTCGTGCCGAGCACATTCCCAAAGGCCGCGGCGATCTCCTCCTCCAGCGGCGAGCGGGGCATGGCGGAGTCCGCCAGCGGCTCCGCTCGTTCGACCTGGGGAGCGGGCAGGGCCTGCCGGTTCACCTTGCCGTTGGCCGTCCGGGGCAGCTCACTGACGATGACGAACAGGGTGGGCACCATGTACGTCGGCAGGTGTCCCTCCAGGTACGTCGACAGGGCGCGCGCCTGGGGCGCGGCGTTCTCCGCGGGCACGATGTAGGCGACGAGCCGCTTCATGTCCGGGCCACTGGCGTGGGCCACGACCACGACTTCGCGCACGTCGGGGTGCTGGCCAAGCGCGGCTTCGACCTCGCCCAGCTCCACGCGGTAGCCGCTGACCTTGACCTGGTCGTCCACGCGACCGAGGAACATGATGGCGCCGTCCGCCCGGTATCGGCCCAGGTCACCCGTCCGGTACAGCCGCGCGCCAGTCTCGCTGGAGAAGGGGTCTGGCACGAACCGCTCCGCCGTCAGGCCGGGCCTCCCGTGGTAGCCGCGGGCCAGTCCCGCGCCGCCGATGCAGATCTCCCCGGGCACGCCGACGGGCACCGGTTGGAGGTGCGCGTCGACGACGTAGGTCCGCGTGTTGCCGATGGGCCGACCGATGGGGGCCGCCTCGGGCTCATCCACGCGAGGGCACGTCCAGCTCGTGGCGTCGATGGTCGTCTCGGTGGGGCCGTACAGGTTCGCCACCGTGGCTGACACGCGCGAGAAGATGCTGCGCTGGAGCGAGCCGGTGAGGGCCTCGGCCCCGCTCAGCACGTAGCGCAGGCGGGTGCACCGGCCGATATCCGGCTCCTCCATCAACACCGAGTTGAGGGACGGCACCGCGCCGTAGACGGTGATGCCCTGGGAGCGCATCAGCTCCACCAGCGACCGGCTGTCGGTGGCCTGGCCCGCGGCGGTGACGACCGTGCGCGCGCCCACGAGCAGCGGCCAGAACGTCGCCCAGACGGAGGGGTCGAAGCTGAACGAGTGGTTCTGCAGGACGCGGTCCTCTGGGTTCAGCGGCCACGTCGCCTGTCGCCAGGTGAGGTTGTTGACGATGCCCCGGTGCGTGAGCATCACCGCCTTGGGCGTCCCCGTGGAGCCGGAGGTGTAGATGAGGTACGCGAGGTGCGCGGGCGTCGTCGTCCGGGGCGGGGCCGAGCGCGGGTTCGCCGCGATGGCGGGCCAGTCCTCGTCCACGAGGAGCCGCTTCGCCGGGGAGGTTCCCAGCCGCGCCGTGAGCGACCGCTGGGTGATGAGCACCCGCGCGCCGCTGTCCGTGAGCAGGTGCGTGAGCCGCTCCGTGGGGTACTCCGGATCCAGCGGAACGTAGGCGCCTCCGGCCTTGAGGACCGCGAGCATGGCGACGACCATCTCCACCGAGCGCTCCAGGCACAGCGCCACGCGGTCCTCGCGCGCCAGCCCGAGCCCCCGCAGGTGATGCGCGAGCTGGTTCGCCTGCTCGTCGAGCATCGCGTAGGTGCGCTCCCCGCCAGGACCGGTGACGGCCCAGGCCCCCGGGGTTCGCGCCGCCTGCGCCTCCACCAGCTCGTGCAGGCACTTCTCCGAGGGAGCGGCGTGGGCCGTCTTGTTCCAGCCATGGAGGACCTGCCCCCACTCCTCGGCCGGCAGCAGCCGCAGCGCGGAGAGGGTGGCGGTCGGAGTGGTCAGCGCCCCGTCGAGCAGCGTGCGCAGGTGGTCGAGCATCCGCCGCGCGGTGCTCGCGTCGAACAGGTCGGTGTTGTAGTCCACGCGCAGGTGGAGTCCCTCCTGGGTCGCGGTCGCGGCGAGCGTCAGGTCCACGGGGGTGGTCCCCACGCGCGGCACGTGTGGGGTGACTCGCAGGCCGGGGACCAGGTCGAGCGCCTCGCGCGCGTCACGGAACTGGAACAGGGTCTGGAAGAAGGGCGTGCGGCTGAGGTCTCTCGGTGGCTGGAGCGCCTCCACGAGGGTGGCGAATGGCACGCGCCCGAACTTGCGCGCCTCCCGAAGGGCGCGGCCGGTTCGTCGGAGCGCGTCCTCGAATGAGGGGTCTCCGCCCAGGCCGACTCGCAAGACGAGGGGGCCACGGCCGGGACCTGGCGGCTCGGACTCCGCGCTGCCAGGAGGCTCGTCGCGTACCCCCACCGTCACATCCACCTGGAGCGAGTAGCGGGCCAGCAGGGTCTGGAGGCCGGTCAAGAGCACCGTCCCCAGCTCCTCGTCCGTGCGTGTGGCGAGCGCGGACAACTGCCCCAGGAGCTCCCGCGGCAGGCGCTGGTGGACGGACGCGGATCGGTGGGTCTTCACGGCGGGACGCGGCCGGTCCGTGGGGAGTTGGAGCACGGGAACGTCCGCGAGGCGTCGACGCCAGTGCTCCACCGCCGCCGTCCCCTCTGGACTGGCGAGCCACGCGTGCTCGCGGGTGGCGTGCTCCGCGTGGGAGGGCACGGCGCCCTCACCGAGGGGCTCGCCTCGGTGGAGGGCGGCATACGTCGCGAGGAGCTCCTGGACGAAGGACTCCAGGGAGGAGGTCGCCACGACCAGCTCGTGGCCCGTCGCGAACAACACGTGGCTGTCGGCGGCGAGCCGCACGAGCCGCAAGTCCAACAGTGGCGCGGAGGCGACGTCGGCGCGCCGGGCGAGCATCTCCCGGGCGATGTCGGAGAGGCGCTCCGCGGCGTCCGCGTCGGTCACGTCCGTCACCCGCAGGGACAGCGCCGCGATGGGGTGGACGAGTCGCAGCGGCGTTCCCCCCACGTCCTTGAAGGTGCTGCGAAGCAGGTCGTGGCGGCGGCCGACCTCGGCGATGGCCTGCTGGAGCGGGGCCAGCTCCAGCGCGCCCCGCAGCTCGCGCGCCGTCAACACCTGGGCCGGCAGCGTGCCGTCCAACTGGAGCAGCATCCACAGTCGTCGCTGCGTGGGCGTCAGGTTGGCGGGGTCGGCCCCGCGCTCCCGGAGCCAGCGGGTGAGCGTGGCGCGCCGGTCCTCGAGGGGCCTTCGGACGGAGTCGTTCTGGGAGGGCATCACCTGCGAATCTCCTGGGAGAGGGCGTGGCTCAGCAGCGGATCGTTCAGCAGGGCTTCCACGTCGGCGTCGCTCAACCCGTCCAGCGGCGTGTCGGACGCGGGCTTCAGCACCGAGGGCGCTTGTCGGCGTCGCGTGTCGATGACGGTCGCGAGGTGGGCGATGGTGGCGTTGATGAAGAGGTCGCGCATGGGCACCCTCACGCCGAACTCCTGGTCGAGCAGTTGCACGAGCCGCCCGGCGAGCAGCGAGTTGCCGCCCAGCTCGAAGAAGTCGTCATCCACGCCCACCTGCTCGCGCTCGAGCAGCCGGGTCCAGACGGCGCCGACCTGGCGTTCGGTGTCGGTGCGGGGCGCGACGAGGAGCCGCTCGCTGGAGGCGGAGACGGCGTCCGGAGAGGGCAGGGCGCGACGGTCCACCTTGCCGTTGGGTGTCAGCGGGAGCGCGTCCAGCAGGGCGATGGTGGCGGGCACCATGTACTCGGGGAGGTGGGCACGGGCGTGCTCCCGAAGGCGCCGGGCGAACTCCTCGGAAGGGGGGCGCGTGGCGGGAACGACGTGGGCGACGAGCCGCCGTCGGGCCTCGTCCGTCCCCCACAGATGGACCGCCACAGCGCGCACCTCCGGGTGGCGTCGCAGGACGGTTTCCACCTCCTCCAGTTCGATGCGGAAGCCCCGGAGCTTCACCTGGTGGTCCGCGCGTCCCAGGTACACGAGGTCGCCGTCAGGCCGCGGGCGCACCAGATCCCCGGTGCGATAGAGGCGCGCGCCCGGGCTCGCGGAGAAGGGGTCGGGCACGAAGCGTTCGGACGTGCGTCCGGGCAGCCCCCAGTAGCCACGGGCCACGCCCTCTCCGCCGATGAACAGCTCGCCGCTCACGCCGGGGGGCACCGGCATCAGGTCCTCATCCAGCACATAGGTGCTCGTGTTGCCCACGGGCCGGCCGAGCGTGACGCGCTCCCCGGGATGCAGCCGCTTGCGGCATGACCACACCGTCGTCTCGGTGGGTCCGTAGAGGTTCCACAGCGTGGCGCCGCGATACGTGAGGAGGTCGGCGAGGTCCTGGGGAAGCGCCTCGCCTCCGCAGAGCGCGGTGAAGCTGCTGGAGGGTCTCCAGCCGGTATCCGTCAAGAGCCGCCAGGTGGCGGGCGTGGCCTGCATCACCGTCACGTGGTGGGTGTCGAGCAGCGCCGCCAGCTCCCGGGCATCCGCCGCCTGTTCCCGGGTGACGAGCACCACGCGCGCACCCACGAGCAGCGGCAGGTAGAGCTCCAGCGCGGCGATGTCGAACGAGAACGTGGTCACCGCGGCGAGGACGTCCTCGCCTCGCAGCCCGGGCTCGCGCGCCATGGTGTGCAGGAAGTTGGCGAGCGCTCCGTGTGTCACCATCACCCCCTTGGGGTGACCGGTGGAGCCCGACGTGTAGAGCACATAGGCGAGGGTGTGCTCACCCGCCCTCGGGCCTGGAGGGGCGTCCCCGCCGGCCTCCGCGACCGCGTCCGGGGTCAGGACGTGGGGAATGTCCACGCCCAGGGACGCGAGCTGGGGCGTCGTCACGAGGGCCTGGGGACGCGCATCCTGGAGCATGGCGCGGATCCGCTCACGCGGGTACTGCGGGTCCACGGGGACGTAGGCCCCGCCGACCTGGAGCACCGCGAGCAGGGCCACGATGAGGTCCGGCGAGCGCTCCAGATGGACGGCGACCCGGTCCTCGGTGCCCACGCCGCGCGCGCGCAAGGCACCCGCGAGCTGGCCCACGCGGGTCATCAGCTCGCGGTAGGTGAGGCGGAGGGCGCCGCACTCCACGGCCACGCGCTCCGGCGTCCGCGCGGCCTGCGCGGCGACTGCCTCGTGGATGGGGACGAAGGCGTGGGGCTCCGCGTGGAAGGCCCGCGCGAGCTGCTCCCGCCGGTCGGCCTCGCTGTCCAAGGCGAGCCGCGAGAGGCGCGGACGGGTTTCATCCAGGAGCCCCTCGACTGCCCGCGTGAAGTGCTGGACGAGGTGGGCGATGGTGTCGGCCTCGAACAGGTCCGAGCCGTACTCGACGATGCCTTGGATGCGGTCTCCGTCGTCGATGAGGAAGAAGGACAGGTCGAAGCGGGAGGTGCCCGGGTCCACGGGCAGCCGCTCCAGCGCGTGCCCTCCCATCGAGAGGCGGGAGAGGGGCGCCTCCTGCATCGCGAACATCACCTGGAAGAGGGGGTTGTGGCTCAGCGTGCGCTGGGGCTGGAGCGCCTCGACGAGCAGCTCGAAGGGGAGCTGCTGGTGCGTGAGCGCCTCCAGGACGGTCTCCCGGATGCGCGCGCCGAGGGCGTCCACGCGCGGGTCCCCGGAGAGGTCCACGCGCACCACGAGCGTGTTGGCGAGGAACCCGATGAGGGGCTCCAACTCGGGCCGCTCCCGGTTCGCCACGGGTGTTCCGATGAGGAGGTCGTCCTGCCCCGTGTACCGCCGCAGCACGATGGCGAACGCCTGGAGCAGGAGCATGTACGGCGTGACGCCGCTTACGCGGGTGTGGCGGCGGACGGCCGCGCCCAGCTCCGGGGAGAGGGTGAACTCCGTGGTGGCGCCGCGGAACGTCTGGACCGAGGGGCGCGGGTGGTCCACCGGCAGCTCCATGACCTGGGGCGCGCCGGCCAGCTTCCGCTTCCAGTAGGTGCTCTGGGCCGCGTGCGCCTCGGTGCCGAGCCACTGCCGCTGCCAGGCCACGTAGTCGGCGTATTGGATGGGGAGGGCCGGAAGGGCCGGCTCCGTGCCCTTGAGGCAGGCGTCGTAGCTGTCCGCCAGCTCGCGCACGAGCAGCTCCACGGAGCTCCCATCCGCGACGAGGTGGTGCACCGTGACGAGCAGGGCGTGCTCCGCGGCGCCCAGGCGCAACAGGTTCACCCGCAGGAGGCTGTCCTCGGTGAACCGGAAGGGGCGCCGGGCCTCTCCCGCGAGCAGTCGCCGCGCCTCTTCATCTCGCTCGGCCGCGGGGATGTGCCCCAGGTCGGTGAAGGAGAGGGTGACCCTCGCGTCGGGATGGATGACCTGCACCAGCTCGCCGTCCAGGTACGCGAGGCGGGTCCTCAGCGCCTCGTGGCGGGCCACCACGAGGTTGAGGGCGCGTTGCAGCGCGACGCGGTCGACAGCGCCGGCGACGCGGAAGGCCACGGGCAGGTGGTAGGCCACGCTCCATTGAGCGTCCAGCTCGTGGAGGAACCAGAGCCGCTGCTGGCTCGCGGACGCGGGGAAGACGAAGCAGCCCTGGAGGGCGGCGTCGGTCGGTGGGGGACGGGCGTTCGTATCCACGGTGGACATGGGGGTTCTCTCCTCGCGGGCACTAGCCGCCGCGATACGGCACCCGGGGTTGCGCGGTGATGGTGGAGGGGCCGGAGGACGACGCCCGTGCCTGGGCGAGGTTCTCCGCGAGCGTCGCTACCGTCCGGTGCTCGAAGACGGTGCGGACGCTGGCCTGGATTTGCAGCGCCGAGGACAGCCGTGTGGCCACCCGGGTCGCCAGCAGGGAGTTGCCGCCCAGGTCGAAGAAGTTGTCGTGGACGCCCACGCGCTCTCGTTGGAGCAACTCCGCCCAGACCTGGGCGATGCGAGTCTCCAGCTCGTTGCGCGGGGCGATGTAGTCGGCGCCCGGATCTTCCGGTCGGGTGAGTGGGTCGGGCAGCGCCGCGCGGTCGACCTTGCCGTTGGGTGTCAGCGGCAGCTCCCGCAGCACCAGGAGGGTCGCCGGCACCATGAACTCCGGGAGCCGGGCGCGCAGGTGTTCTCGCAGATGGCGCGCGGACACCTCCAACCCCGTGCTCTCGCGGACAGGCACCACGTAGGCGACCAGCTGTCGTCGCGCGCCCTCTCCCTTGACCACGACGATGGCGTCGCGCACCCCGGGCTCTTGTCGGAGCGCGGCCTCGATGTCGCCCAGCTCGATGCGGAAGCCACGCAGCTTCACCTGGTGGTCGACCCGGCCCAGGAACTCCAGCGTTCCATCCAGGAGCTGTCGTACGTGGTCTCCCGTCCGGTACATCCGCGCCCCCGGGAGTCCGGAGAACGGGTCCGGGAGGAAGCGCTCCGCGGTGAGCCAGGGCCGCTCGACGTAGCCCCGCGCCACGCCCGCGCCGCCGATGAACAGCTCGCCCCGAACGCCCGCGGGCACGAACTGGAGGTGGGCGTCGAGCACGTAGACCTGGGTGTTGGCCACCGGCCCACCGATGCTCACCGGCTCGGAGGGTTCGGCGGGCAGGGTGGTGAACGTGGAGTACGTCGTGGTCTCCGACGGCCCATACAGGTTCACCACGCGGGTGGCCTTCGTCTCCTGGTAGAGCCGCCGCACGAGCTCCCGCGTGAGGGGCTCACCCGCGAGGTTGATGGTGCGCACCGTGTCGGGGATGCCGCCCGAGGCGAGCAGCTCGGTGATGGCCGAGGGCACCGTGTTGAGGAGGGTGACGGTGGCCGAGGTCTGCTCCGGCAGGTGCAGCGCGCTGTCCGCCAGGATGACGCTGCCTCCGTGGCTGAGCGTCGCGAACAGCTCGAAGACGGAGAGGTCGAAGCAGATGGACGTGCCCGCCAGGACGCCCTGTCGCTCCTCGTCGCTGAACGCCTCGCCGGCCCAGTGGATGAAGTTCGCCGCGCTGCGGTGGGAGATGGCCACGCCCTTGGGCTGGCCGGTGGAGCCGGAGGTGTAGAGGATGTACGCCAGGTGGTCGGGGTGGACCTCCTCCGCGGGTGCCTCGGGGGCCAGCGTCCCCTCGTCGTGTGCTTCGTCCAGGAACACGCGGTGGGCCGTGCTCGCGGGCAGGCGCTCGTCCAAGGAGCGCTCCGTGAGCAGGGCGTGGATGCGTGCGTCGCGGACGATGAAGTCCAGGCGCGGCTGCGGATATTGGGGGTCGAGCGGCACGTAGGCGCCCCCTGCCTCCAGCACTGCGAGCAGACCCACGACCAGGTCGAGCGTGCGGTGACTGAAGACGCCGACGCGGACCTCGGGCCCCACGCCGAGCCGGCGCAGCTTCGCCGCCAACCCCGAGGCCCGTGCGAGGAGCTCGCCGTAGGTCATCCGCCGCGCGCCGTGCACCAGCGCCACCGCGTCCGGGGTCCGCCGCGCCTGACGGGCCACGAGGGCGTGCAGAGCGTCGCCCGCGGGATAGGACCGGTGGGAGTCATTCCACGCGAGCAGGTGCTGCTCGCGCTGTGATGCGGGCAGCAGCGACAGCCGTGCGATGGGCGTGTCCGCGTCGTCCAGGGCCGCTTCCAGCAGGTGACCGTACTGCGCCGCGAGCCGCTCGATGAAGGCCGCGTCGAAGCGCGCCGGGTCGTACTCGAACGCGCAGGAGAGCCCCTCATCGGTCGGCGCGATGGCGAGCATGAGCTCGAAGGGGGACGCGGCGGGGGGCAGTGGCAGCAGCTCGACGCTCGTGCCGCCCATGCGCAGCCGGGCGGCGCCATCGCCCAGCGCGAACGACGACAGCGCGGGATGGCTCGAGAGGGGACTGCGCTGATGGACGAAGAGGGTCTGGAAGATGGGCGTGCGGTCGGCGACGCGTTCCGGATGCAGTCGTTCGACCATGAGGGGGAAGGGGAACTCCTGATGCTCCAGGGCCCCTCGGACGAGGTCGCGGGTGCGCCGGACAAGGGCGGCGAACCCGGGCCCATCCGCCAGGTCCACGCGAAGCGGCAGGGTGTTGACGCAATAGCCCACCAGTCGCGCGGTGCCCGCGGGGCCTCGCGTCGCCACCGGGGTCCCCACGATGAGGTCGTCCTGTCCGCTCAGCCGGTGCAGCAGCGCCTGGAACGCCGCGAGCAGCGAGACGAAGGGCGTCACGTCGTGGCGCTGGGAGAAGTCGTCGACGCGCCGTTGCATCCGCTGCCCCAGCGCGAAGTGATGAACCGGAGCTGGGGGTCGCGCGGAGGGGACGGGCGACGGGGGCGGCAGGTCCAGGAGGGGCAAGGGGCCGTCGAGCCGCTGTCGCCAGTATTCCCAGTCAGTCTGCTGGCGGGGACTCGACAGGTATTGCTGCTGCCATTGGAGCCACGTCGCGGGATGCCCGGGCGGGGGCAGCGCGCCCTCGCTCCCAGTCCCCTCGTAGAGCTGGATCAGCTCCTCCACCAGCACGGCGAGCGACCAGAAGTCCGCGATGAGGTGATGGAACGCCAGCAGGAGGACGTGCTCGTCGGCCGCCTTCGAGAACAACGTCGCGCGGAGCAGCGGACCCCGGGCCAGGTCGAAGGGTTGGAAGGCGGCTTCCCTCAGTCGGGCGTGGCTCGTGTGCGAGTCTTCACCCGAGACGTCGACGACCTGGAGGAGGTCCGCGCGCCGGGCGTGGAGTCGCTGGATGGGCTCTTCTCCGACGAGGGAGAAGGTGGCGCGCAGGGAGGGGTGGCGCGCGACGAGCACCTCGAACGCGCGGCGCAGCGCGGCCACGTCCAGGGGCCCTCGGATGTGGGCCGCCCTCGCGAGGATGTAGGCCAGGGAGGAGGGTTTGAACTGCTGGAGGAACCACAAGGCCCGCTGCCCCGGCGTCAGGAGCAGGTGGGCCTCCTGGTCGCGTGGGAACTCCTCGGCCCTCGGAGGTGGCGCCGCCGCGCGCAACGCCTCCAGCAGGTGGGTGACGAGTTCCTCCAGGGAGGGGGCGCCCAACAACAGCCTCAACTCCAACGAGACGCCCAGGTCCCGTTCGAGGCGATGCTTCAATTCGACGAGGGCGAGCGAGTCCAGCCCCAGCGAGTGGTGCGCGGCCTCGTGGGCAGGCAACCCCGGGGGGAGCTTCCCGGCCCGGGAGAGGAAGTCGATGAGCACGGCGCGCCGTTCGTCCTCGGAGCGCGCCATCAGGTCGTCTCGCGAGAGCCGGTCGGGCACTTCCCGCGTCTGGGGCGCGTCCGCGTGGACGGGGGCGAGTCGTCCCGCGAGCCAGGCCTCCCTGCACGCGGAACGTTGGACCTTGCCGCTGGAGGTCTTGGGCAGGGCGCCCGCGCGGATGAGGACGACAGAATCGACGCCCACACCGTGTTGCAGGGAGAGGGATTGCCGGATGGCGTTCGAGATGGCGTCCCAGTCCTCGCCCGGGTAGCGCCGGTCGAGCTCCTGGACGACGACGACTCCCGTGGTGGCCTCGTCACCGCGCGCGAACACCGCCGCGCAACCCGGACGCAGCGCGGGGTGGCTGCGCTCCACGGTCAATTCCAGGTCCTGGGGATAGTGATTGCGGCCCCGGATGATGAGGAGATCCTTGTGCCGCCCGGTGACGTACAGCTCACCATCCTGGAGGAAGCCAAGGTCCCCGGTGCGCAGCCACGGCCCGTCGTCCGAGCCCGCCACGTGGGCCGCGAAGGCCTGCTCCGTCGCTTCGGGTTGTCGCCAGTAGCCCTGGGCCACGCTCTGCCCCTGGACCCAGATCTCTCCCACGTGGCCCTCTTCGAGCCGCCGCCGCGTCCCCGGGTCCACGATGCCCACGTGCAGCCCCGCCGCCGCCTCGCCGCAGCTCACGTGCGTCGCGCTCGTCTGCCCGTCTTCTGGAGCGCGCTCCAGGGGAATGGCACGGTGGGCTTCCAGCGCTTCTCGTTGGAACGTCCGGACGCGGGCCCCCCGGCCCCTGGCGGGCCCCGTGACGATGAGCGTCCCCTCCGCCAGTCCGTAGCAGGGGTACAGCGCCTCCCGACGGAAGCCGCAGGGCTCGAATGCCCGGGCGAACGCGTCGAGTGTGTCCGCGCGCACCGGCTCCGCTCCACAGAAGGCCAGCTCCCAGGACGACAGGTCCAACGTCGCCTTCTGGGCCTCGGTGACCTTCCGGGCACACAGCTCATACGCGAAGTTGGGCCCGCCGCTGCACGTCCCCTTGCGGTCCGAGATGGCCTTGAGCCACGCGAACGGAGCCTGCAGGAACGTGAGAGGCGACATGAGGTCCACGGGGAGCCCACCGTGGATGGGCGCGAGGATACCGCCAATGAGTCCCATGTCGTGGTAGGGCGGCAGCCAGATGACGCCCCGGCTCTGGCGGGTGAGGCCGAACCGCTCGTGGATGGCCTCGAGGTTGTGGAGCAGGTTGGCGTGGGTGAGCACGACGCCCTTCGGCGTCGCAGTCGAACCAGACGTGTACTGCAGGAACGCCACCGTGGAGGCATCCACCTCCAGGGCGCGCCAGTCCTCCGCCACCTCCAAAGGCAGCTCGTCCGTCAGCTCCCACTTCAGCCGCTCCAGCTCGGGGAACTCGGCGAACAGCCCCTCCGCGACGCCGCGCAGCATCGCGGTCGTGAGCACCCACTTCGCCTCGCTGTCCCGGACAATGCCAAGCAGCCGTGAGAGGCTGCGCTCCGGGCGCGCCAGCTCCGGTGGATAGACAGGGACCGCCACCATTCCCGCGAACAGGCAGCCAAAGAAGGCAGCCACATACTCTGGGCCGGGGGCATAGAGCAGCAGCGCTCGCTCTCCCACCGCCCCCTGCGCCTGAAGCCTCGCGGCGATGGCCCGGGCCTGCCGCGCCAGCGTGGCGTAGTCGACGCGCTGCTCCACCTGGCCGGACTCACCCAGGAAGCTGAACGCCTCGCGTGTCGGCTCGGTCTCCGCCCGCTGTTGCAGAAGGGTGACAAGCGTGTGGCGGGGGAGCTGCGCGTGTTTGATTGAGAGGGATTTGTCCAATGCCACGGGAAGGCGCCCCCAGAACAACTCCAACCATGGTTGATGTAAGGGCTGGACCGTAAAGACTTAAAACCGGAATGTCAATTAAAGTTGTAAAGCCAAGAAAGTCGTGTCAATGTGCTGGTGTTTGGTGGGGATGCCAGTGATTGGCAAGGAGAAGGCACGTGACGGCGCCAGGCATCTATCTTTTGCGACCCGAGCGACTGCCACGCCTGCGTGGGGAACTCCAAAGGGAGGCTGCTCAGGTAGCGGTGCTGGAGCCCCTTGCCGCGCTGCACCGGAGGTCGGCCGAGGATCAGGCGATCTTCGCGGCGCGGGATTCCCTGTCAAGACTGGGGTTGGGGGATGGGGACTTCACCCCGGTGGTGGACGACCCGGAGGCCTCGCAGGGCAACAAGGATAATGATCAGGCATTTGCCATTGTCCGGGTCGAGGGACGGGTGGTGCCACTGCTCGTCCACAGCACGCTCCACGGATTCGTGACGTTGTTGGATGAGGCCCTCACGAGCGGCACGGACCTGGAGCCCGAGGCGTGGGGGCGATTGCGGCATGCCTACAGCGTGCTCTTCGACATGCTCCTGGACCGGCCGGTGGACCGGGAGGGCGCCGCGGCGCTCTCGCCCCCGCGCTCGACGGCGTCTGGCGAGCGGGACGCGCTGCGTCGGTGGACGCGCGGGCACTACGTCTTCATGTCACTCGTGCAGGGGATGGTGGTGATCCTTCACGTCCTGCGCGAGGACGTGGAGGCGGGGAACCTGGAGGCCGCGCGCGCCGACCTGGAGCGCGTCACCGCCCTGATGAATGGCGCCGAGGTGGCGCTGCGCTTCACGGGCGACTATTCCTATACGGCCTACGAGAAGTCGGTCCGTCCCACCTTGATGCCGCCCGTGGCGCCTCCGGGCATGACAGGGCTGCGGTGGCGCGACCACGAATACATGGTGAAGGTGCTCGCCGGGCTGCGTCCCATCTTCGCGGGGCTCCCGGTGGAGCTGGAAGAGGCGCGCGAGGGCTTCTACCAATCCGTCGCGCGGGCCTATGACGCACACAAAACGGTGTGTGCCAGCTTCGTGGGGACCGAGCGCACCAGTCTGTTGATGGCCGAGCGGACGGAAAAGTCCGCCGTGGAGCTCCTGGAACACTTCAAGCGCGTGCGCCTCCACCTCATCAAGGAGTGAGCGCCGCATCGACCCGTTGGATGCTGGTTCCCTGGAGTTGGGGGGGAGGAACAAGACAATGGCTGCATTCCTGGGCAGTGACGAATCCGTGTCATGCAAGGTCGTGGTGAACCACGAAGGGCAGTACTCCATCTGGCCCGTGGAGCGCCCCAATCCTCCCGGCTGGCGAGATGAGGGATTCCACGGAGCCCGTTCGGACTGTGTGGCCCACATCGACAATGCATGGACAGACATGCGTCCCCTGTCTACCCGGAGTGAGCAGACGTCGTAGGGTTTTTGCCGTCTCCCAGAAGTCAGTCGAGGAAGAGGCCCCGTGGGGTCCTGGCGGAGCCTTGCCCTCGTGATGTGGCCGGTCGAACGACTGCAGTCTCTTGATGTGGAGGAACACCCAGATGAAGACCGACAACGCGCTTTTGAAGGTGGCGGCTCGGCCCGCCACGGGTCCGCTGACGCACGATGATCTGACGTTCATCCTGTTCGGCGCCTCGGCGGCCCAGTATCTGAACGCGGCCTGCGAACTCAACCTGTTCGAACTGCTCGAGCACAAGCCGGGCCTCGCGAAGGAGGAGATTGCCCTGCGGCTGGAGTTGCAGCCCCGGGCCATCGACATCCTGCTTCTGGGCACCACGTCCCTGCGGCTGACGGAGCGGGTGGACGGGGCGTACCGCAACGCCGAGGTCATCAGCCGGATGTTCAAGGAGGAGACCTGGGCCATCTTCAAGTCGGTCGTCGGCTTCGAGCAGTACATCTGCTACGAGGGCCAGGTCGACTTCACGGAGTCGCTGAAGGCCAACCGCAACGTGGGGCTTCGTCGGGTGCGCGGGGCGGGACGGGACCTCTACCACCGCCTCTCCGAGAACCCCCACATGGAGCAGGTCTTCTACGAGTACATGCGCTCGTGGTCTGAGCTGTCCAACCCGCTCCTGTTCAAGCACGTGGATTTCTCGGGCGTGCGCAAGGTGCTGGACGTGGGCGGCGGTGATGGGGTGAACGCCATCGCGCTGGCCCAGGCGTACCCGAACGTGGAGGTGACGGTCCTGGAGATTCCCGGGACGGCGCCCCTGACGCGTCGGCGCATCGCGGAGGCCGGGTTGTCGGAGCGCATCAAGGTCCACGCGGGCGACATGTTCGCGGAGCCGTTCCCCCCGGGACATGACTGCGTCCTGTTCTCCCATCAGCTCGTCATCTGGACGCCGGAGGAGAACACCTCCTTGCTGCGCCGGGCCTACGAGGCGCTGCCTCCCGGTGGCCGGGTGGTCATCTTCAGCTCCATCTCCAACGACGCGGGTGACGGTCCGTTGATGGCGGCGCTGGACAGCGTGTACTTCGCGGCCATCCCCGCGGAGGGCGGGATGATCTACGCGTGGGAGCAGTACGAATCGTGGGTCAAGGCGGCGGGCTTCAAGCGCGCCGACCGCATCCCCTGCGGTGCCTGGACGCCCCACGGCGTCCTCCAGGCCACGAAGTAGCGAACTCTCCGCCCCATGTGCCTCGGGCACCGCCGCGCTCCGGTGTCGCCGGAGCGATGCGCGCTCGAGGCCGTGGAACGAAACCCCAGACAGGTGGGTCCATGAACATCCTTCAACACGCATACCGCAAGCTGAGCCTGCACGACTATCGCGTCCGCGCGCACTATGGCTTCCTGGCCCAGGGCGGCTCCCTCTCCGAGGAGAGCATGTTCATGAACATGGGCTTCTGGAAGGACGCCCCGGCCACGTTGGACGAGGCGGCCCGCGCGCTGGTGCGGCTCGTCGCACAGACGGCCAGGCTCGGTCCCGGGGACCGGCTCCTCGACGTGGGGTGCGGCTTCGGGGACCAGGACCTCCTGTGGATGGAGGAGTTCGGACCGGCGCGCATCGACGCGGTCAACATCAGCGAATCGCAGCTCAAGGTGGTGCAGGGGCGCGTCCTCGAGCGCGGCCTGGGCGAGCGCATCAACCTGTGGGCCGCCTCCGCCACGGAGCTGCCCTTCGAGGACGGCACGTTCGACAAGGTGGTGTGCGTGGAGGCCGCCCACCACTTCAACACGCGCGAGGCGTTCTTCCGCCAGGCCTTCCGGGTCCTCAAGCCCGGGGGGCGCGTCGTCCTGGCGGACATCCTGCCGATGGCCGGGCAGAAGGTGGGCGCCTTCGAGCGGCAGAACATGCACATCAAGGGCGAGAACATGTACACCCGCGATGTCTACGCGCGGAAGCTCGCCGCCGAGGGCTTCGGCGCGGTGGAGGTCCAGTCCATCCGCGAGCACGTCTGCCCGCCCTATTCCTCCTTCCTGTTGCGTCGGGTGGGGGAGGGGGCCATGGCAGAGCGGATGAACCCGGTGGTGCGTTGGGCGGCCCGCGCCTACCTGAAGCGGTTCGGCACCTTCGAGAACCTGGACTTCGTCATCGCCTCCGCGGAGCGTCCCGCCCACGCCGCCGCGCGGAGCGCGTCATGACGACTGGGGCCGTGGCGGCGCGCGCCCCTCGCCTGCCAGGGCCGCGCTCGCTGCCGTTGATTGGCTGGCAGTTGGAGGGCCTGCGGATGCTGGGCGACCCTCCCGCGCACTTCATGCGAGCGTTTCAGCGCTACGGCCCCGTCAGCGCGTGGGACCCGCGTAAGCCCAGGCACGTGTACGCGCTGGGCCCCGAGTACAACCAGCTCCTCTTCACCCAGCCGGAACGCTTCATCTCGGATGCCTTCCGTGAGAGCAACCTGCCGCGCGATTCGGCCATGGAGCGGCTGACGTTCGGGTTGCTCCGGCTGAACGGCGCGGCCCACCGCAAGCACCGGACGCTGATGCAGCCCGCCTTTCGTCCCCAGCGCATCGACGCCTGCCGGGACACCATCGTCGGCTTCACCCAGGCGGAGTTGGATCGGTGGACGGTGGGGGAGACGCGGCCACGGCTCGACCAGGATCTGCTGCGGCTCATCATGCGCATCGCCATGCAGACGATGTTCGGCCTGGACCCCGCCGGTGACGGCGTGCGGCTCCAGTACCTCATCGCCCGGTTGCTGGAGCTCGCCTCCGCTCCCACCACGCTGCTCCTGCGTGTGGACCTGCCTGGCGCGCCCTACCGGGAGATGCTGGCGGTCGCGCGGGAGATCGAGGACATCCTCGGGGTGCTCATCCGGCGCAAGCGGGAGGCGGAGGCCGGACAGTTGGACGTGCTCTCCGCGCTCATCACGGCGCGGGACGAGAACGGGCAGGGGCTCACGGACGACGAGCTCGTGGGCGAGGCCTACAACGTCCTGTGCCACTCCACGAGCGCGGCGTCCATGACGTGGACGCTCTTCCTCCTGGACCGACATCCCCAGGTGCTGGCCACGCTCCAGGAGGAGCTGCGCACGACCCTGGGCGGCGCGCCACCGACGGTGGAGCAGCTCAAGAAGCTGGAGTACCTGGACCTGGTGGTGAAGGAGAGCTTGCGGCTGTTCCCTCCCGCCTCGTTCCTGATGCGCTACACGAGCGAGGCGTGCCAGCTCGGCCCCTACGAGCTGCCCGAGGGCACCATGGTGTTCGCGAGCGCCTACGTGACGCACCGGCTGCCAGAGCTCTTCCCGAACCCCCAGCGGTTCGACCCGGAGCGGTGGAGGACGGCCACGCCCACGGTGCACGAGTACACCCCCTTCGGCGCCGGTCCCCACAACTGCCTGGGGCGCCACATGGCCCAGTTGGAGATGAAGCTCGTCCTGTCCATGTTGCTGCAGCGCTTCCGGCCGACGCTCGTCCCGGGAGCGCGCGTCGACCGGGCGATGCGCATCTCGCTGGTCCCCAAGTTGGGGCTGCCCATGGTCCTCCTCGCGCCGGACCACCAGCCGCCGGTCACGCCCGTGCGCGGAAACATCCACGCATCCGTGGAGCTGGTCTGAGTCCGGGGCTCGCATCTCCCCATCCCTTCACCACACCACCGCCGTCCTCGTCAGGAGCCCCGTGTCGCCCGTCCCGAAGGTCATCGTTGTCGGTGCTGGACCGACCGGTCTGACGCTCGCCGCCGAGCTCGCCAGCGCGGGCATCCCCTGCCGCATCCTGGAGCGCCGCGCCCAGCGATCCTCGTGGTCCCGGGCGTTCGGCCTGACGCCGTACACGATGGAGCTGCTCGACATGCGCGGTCAGGCCGACGCCACCATCGAGAAGGGCCTGCCGTGGAAGCACGGCCCGTTGGGGGATGGGAAGAGCTACCTGGACTTCGGGCGACTCGATTCGCGCTTCCCCTTCATGTTGATCATGCCTCAGAACCGCACCGAGGAGGTGCTGGAGGCGTGGGCGCTGCGCGCGGGGGCCGAGCTGGTTCGCGAGGCCCGCGTCGTGGGGCTGCGGCAGGAGGACTCGGGCGTGACGCTCGACGTGGAGGGCGCGGACGGCAAGACGTGGAAGGAGCACGCCAGCTATGTGGTCGGGTGTGACGGCGTGCGCAGTGCGGTTCGCTCCCTGTCGGGAATCGGTTTCGAGGGCATGTCGTACGACTGCTCGCTGGTCACCGCCGACGTGCGACTGAAACACCCGCCGGATCCGCCTGTGCACGCCATCACCGGCGCGCGAGGCACCGTGGCGGTCTTCCCCTATGGGGATGGCACCTTCCGGCTCATCGTGTTGGACCGCGCGCGCATGCAGGTCCCGCTGGAGCAGGCCGTCACGCTGGAGGAGGTGGAGCAGAGCGTGCGCGCCATCCTCGGCGTCGACCTGGGCATTCACGAGCCGCTGTGGATGTCTCGCTTCCGCAGCGACCAGCGCCAGGCGGACCGTTACCGCGCGGGCCGGGTCCTGCTCGCGGGAGACGCCGCCCATACGCATATTCCCTCGGGAGGGCAGGGGCTCCAGGTGGGCGTGCAGGACGCCATCAACCTGGCGTGGAAGCTGATCGCGGAGCTCCAAGGCTGGGCGCCGGAGGGATTGCTGGACTCGTACCAGGAGGAGCGCCATCCCATCGCGAAGGCGACCCTTCGCAAGACGGACCTCGTGTTCAAGTATGAGATTTCCAGCGCCGCCCCGTTGCGGCTGGTGCGCTGGCTCATCATGCAGTCGCTGAAGGTGAAGGCGATCCAACTGCCCGTGGTGAAGGAGTTCGCGGGGCTGACGCTCCGCTATCCTCCGCCGCGCGGCGCGGACGCGCACCCGCTCGTCGGACGCCGCGTCCCAGACATCCAGATGGATCTTCCTCACGCGCGGCCGGTCCGGCTCTACGAGTTGCTGCGCCAGCGGCGGTTCGTCCTCGTGGACAGGACTCTCGAGGGGCGCTTCGCGAGCGTCGTGGGGCATGGCTGGGAGGACCGGGTGGTCGTGGCGCGCGGCGGCGCGTGGGACCGCATCGACCTGCCCCCCGCGCTGCTCGTCCGGCCCGATGGCATCGTCGCCTGGGGCGTGACGCGCGCCGGCGTACCGGGCCTGGAGGCGGTGCTCCACAAGTGGTGCGGCGGACCGACCGAGGCCTCCGTGCCCGCGCGCGCCGCGGCCAGCGCCTGAAGACTTCACCCGGGCCCACTGTCAGGGCCCCCTGACGCCACATCCGTGTCGAGAAAGAGAAGACGCTGTGCTCCTGGTGGATCGTCTCATGTCGCGGCCCGAGTCCTGGGGCCGGTGCGTCCTGCTGTCAGCGTTGATGTGCCTGGTCGCGCTCGCCAGTCCCGCGAGCGCGGAAGGTGGAGCGACTGGCGGGCGCTTCGCCTATGTGAGTCACTTCTATACGCATGACATCACCGGGCATGTCATCGACCCGAGGACGGGGGCGCTCGGCGCGCTGCCGTTCGCCCCGTTCGCGGCTGGCGAGCGCCCGTCGTTCATGCGGCTGCACCCCAACGGGCGCCTGCTGTACGCGTTGAACTACTTCTCGTCGAGCATCTCCGTCTACGCCATCGACCCGAGGACCGGAGCGCTGTCGCCCATCCCTGGCTCGCCGTTCTCCACCGGAGTGCGCCCCATCAACCTGGTGTTCACGCCGCAGGGCCGGTTCGCCTATGTGGCGAACTGGGGGGATGACACGCTGACGGCGTACTCGGTGGATGCGACGACGGGGGCGCTGACGCAGCTCGCGGGGTCCCCCCTCGCGACGGGGCCACATCCCCTGTCGCTCGGGATGAATCCCCTGGGGCGGTTCCTGTACGCGGTCAACGATGTCTCGAACACCGTCACCGCGTATGCCATCAACCCGGTTACCGGGGCGTTGACGCCCGTGCCGGGGTCGCCCTTCGGCGCGGGGACGATGCCCTTCTCCGTGGCCGTCCATCCGTTCACGGGAGCGGTCTACGTCGCGCACGGACTGTCCAGCGACGTCTGGGGCTACGCCGCGAATCCCATCACTGGTGCGCTGACGCCCGTCGCGGGCTCTCCGTTTCCGACGGGCGCGAACCCCGCGCAGATCAAGATCCACCCCTCCGGCCGCTTCGTCTATGTGGCGGATTGGGGGGACGGCACCGTGTCTGGCTTCTCCGTCGTTCCCGGCACCGGCGCGCTGGTCCCGGTGCCTGGCTCGCCGTTCGCGGCGTTGGTGGGGCCTCGCTTCATCGCGTTCGACCTGGTGGGCGGGCGCATGTACCTGACGAACATCGAGACGGAAGGCCCCAACGTCTCGGTCTACACGCTCGACGCCGCGTCGGGAGCGCTGGCTCCCATCGTCGGCTCACCGTTCCCGTCGGGGTCGAGCCCCTCGGCCATCGTGCTCACCGGGACACCCCAGTGAGCGCGCCGCCGGGGAGGCTGAGGGCCCACGTCGCCGCGGTCCTGCGCCCCCTGGTGGGTGGCCTGCCCCGGACCTTCTGGGTGCTGTGGTTGGGGACGCTGGTGAACCGGCTGGGAACGTTCATCCTGCCGTTCCTGGCCCTCTACCTCACGGGGGAGCGGGGCTTCACCGTGGAGCGGGCCGGGCTCGTCGCGTCGCTGTATGGGGCGGGCGCGGTGGTGGCCGGGCCGCTCGGTGGAATGCTGGCGGACCGCGTGGGCCGGAGGCTCACCGTGGCGGGGGGACTCTGGCTGGGGGCGGGGGCGATGTTGCTGCTCGGCTTCTGCCGGGAGCCCGTGCACATCTTTGGCGCCGCCTTCCTCCTGGGCGTCGTGGGCGAGCTGTACCGGCCCGCCTTCTTCGCCATCATCTCGGACGTGGTGCAGGAGGTGGATCGCCCGCGCGCCTATGGCCTGCTGTACTGGGTGCTCAACGTGTCCACCGTCGTGTCGATGCCACTGGCGGGGTTCATGTCGAGGCAGGGCTTCCAGCTCCTCTTCATCCTCGATGCCTGCACGACGTTCATCTACGGCATGGTCATCTGGGTGTTGGTGCCGGAGACGCGGCCCTCGACGGAGGGCGTGCGCCAGACGCCCGTTGAAGTGGGCTCGATGCTGACGCCGTTCCGCAATCTCCGGTTCGTCGGCCTGGTCGTGCCCATCTTCGCGACGACGTTCATCCTTTGTCAGGGGGGCGTCGCGCTTCCAGTGGACCTGGAGTCGCGCGGCATGGACCCGGCGATGTTCGGCACGGTGATGGCGGTCAACGGGTTGATCATCTCCGTGGGAGAGCCGTTGCTGTTGCGCGCGACGGTCCGGGTTCGTCGCCTGACGCTGCTGGCCTGGGGCGCGGTCTTCACGGGGGCGGGCTTCGGGCTGCATTCGCTCTCCGCCTCCGCGGGGCTTGCCGCCGTGGCCGTGGGGGTTTGGACGCTGGGGGAGATGATTCAATCCCCCGTGGCGCCCGCGGTGGTGGCGGACCTGTCGCCCGTGGATGCGCGGGGCAGCTACCAGGGGGCCTTCCACATGGTGTGGGGCCTCGCCACGTGTGTCGCTCCCGCCCTCGGGGGACAGGTGCTCGGCCGGCATGGTGCGTTCGCGCTGTGGATGGGGTGCCTCGGATTGGGGTTGCTCGCCGCTGTCTGGTACCTGGTCTTCGGCGCGCTCCTGCGTCGTCAGGTTCGTCCATGGGGCGAGCCCGGCCCGGCGATGGAGGCCCCAGGCTCCGGCCTCTGAGCGTGTGTGGGGGCGGCGGCAGCCTTGATGACACCCGAGGAGCAACTGGAAACGGGAATCCGCCTCGCGGCGGCTTTTGCCAAGGCCGCCGTGCGATTGGGGGCGGAGCCGCACATGCATGCCGCCATCGAGGCGTCCTACGAAGGGTTGCTCGCGGAGCTGTCCAGGCACTTCGAGCACAATGACTTCCTGTTGGGTGACCGCCCGTCGATGGGTGACTTTGGACTCTTCGGTCCCCTGTATGCACACCAGTACCGGGATCCGAAGAGTGGTGAGCACCTGCGCCGGGTGGCGCCGCGAGTCGCGCAATGGGTCGAGCGGATGCTGCACCCCATGCCGTTGTCGGGTGAGTTTCGGGCGGCCGATGAGGCGCCGGTGACGCTGCTCGCGGTTCTACGTCGGATGTTCATCGAGCAGATGCCCGTGCTCGCCGATACCGCGCGGCGTGTGAGCGAGTGGATGGGGGCGCATCCTGGCGAGACCCTGCCGCGCGCCATTGGCATGGGCGCGTTCGTCCTGGAAGGACAGGAGGGCAAGCGCATCGTCAGTCCGTACAGTCTTTGGATGCTGCAGCGAGCACGCGACTATTTCAGGTCGCTCACAGGCTGTAACCGGACTGCCGTGGAGGAGATGCTGCGCGCGGCAGGGGGGCAGTCGTTCTTGGAGTTCGAGGACCCACCACGCCTGGCTCGCGCCGGTTTGAGCGTGCGGCCGGGCTAGCGATGGCGCTCCGTGCCGCAATGCATTGACATGCCGGTGGGGGGATGGCTGCCAGAATGCATTCCGAAGAGAGCTACCACGGTCTCATGGCTGTTTTCTCTGTTCGAACTGGGAGATGACGTCATCGAGGACGCTCAAGAAGTAGCCATCCGCCTTGGCCGATGAATCGCGAAGGGCCAGGAGCAGCGGATAGAATTCCGGGTCGCCAAGGGATGCAGCGGCCTCGAGCGTGTACACCGTCACCGGATTGCCACACAGCGCGGCGCGTACGGGCTCGACAGCGCGTGGGTCCTTGCGAGCCGCGAGACCTACGAGGGCTTCTCCGAAAATTTCTGAGTCCTCCTCACCGAGGCGCGCTGCGAGCGCATCACGCAGTTGCGGTGTGTCCACGTCCTCCCTCAGCGTTCCCAGGTCGAAGGTTGCCCAGTTCCGTACGTCGCGGTCCTCGTCGGACGAGAGCCTGATGAGCGCCTCGACAGCTTCCGGTGCATCCATGGCAGCCAGGCCGTGCACCGCGCCATACCGAGCCTCGGAAGTGGGGTGACTCGCCAGTCGGATGAGTTCGGAAAGGGCACGAGGCTCCCTGAGGTGTCCCAGTGCAGCGCCTGCTGACAGAAGGACAGCCGGGTCTTCCTCCCGCCGGAGCAGGCCCAACAGCGCCTCGCCACGCTCCTCCGTGAAGACGGGGACAGATCCAGGGCTACTCGCTCCAAGCTGGCCAAGGATATCCGCGCCGCGCCCCCGAGCCTTCGCGGAGGGAGCGTCAAGAAGGCGCAGGGCGGCGTCCAGCACGTCGCGCGTTCCCCGGAAATGCAGCACTCGGATGGCTGCCCAGGCACGCTCGTCATCCTCTTCACCCTCGAGTGATGCCTGGATGAGCGCTTCGGTGCTTCTCTCATCGTCGCGTTCTGGATGACTCATGATGTCCCTATGCGTGTCGAGGCTGCCGGCCATCTGAGTTCAAATGCACGACTGCATTGTTCATGTCGAGTGGGCGCTTCGATTTGGATTGAGCCTGTGGTGAATTGCGCTAACCGCGCGTCAATGCGGACTCTGACAGTGGTTCGGGTGACCCACAATCAGGGCGCGGGATGTGCTTGGGTTAATCGAAGACATCTGTCTCGTTGCTGTTTCGTGGAGTGGGAACAGGACCTGCGCCCAGTCCCTTGTTCGCAATGGTTGGCGTTTAGGGATTGAGGGTCGGCCGGTTTCCCTCTGGAGCGGGGCAGGTGGAGCGTCCATTGAGGTCCACCCGCGTCCGACCATCTTGGGTACGAGGGTGGGGACGGCATGGGTCAAGGGCCATTGGCTGGCCCGGGGCCGGTTACGTCCGTGAATTTCGCGCCGGTGAGGCCCGCGCGCTCCAGGGCCTCCTTGATCTCCTCGGACACGATCAAGGCCACGGTCCAGCCCCAGGTGCGGAACACTTTTGCGCCTTCCGCCTTCGCCGTGTCGATGCGCATCCCGGACACCGAGGAGTACGTCCCCACCTTCTCGGGCATTCCGTCCTCCAGTGTCCAGTAACGCACCTCCTCGCACGCAGCGTCGTCGATGCACTTCACCAATCGGGTGGCGTTGAGGATGAAGTGCTGAGCCGGCTGGGAGTCGATCTCCACAGGGATGAGCTGCACGTCGTCGGGTGCCACCTCTGTGAAGAGGGAGGCCACGCGGGCGTGGACGACGGGGATGCTGAAGGCCGCGTGGGAATAGTCGAGCGGCTTGCCGGAGATCTTGATGGGGATCTTGATGCGCTCGTCCGACTGAGCCCGTTGCCCGATCCTGAACTGCCACGGGTCATCGAGTTTCCGGCCCTCGTGATCCAGAGGATGCCCCAGCTCCCACCGGCCGGAGATGTACACATCATCGGTCAACTTGAAGAACCGCTTCGGCATGAGGTCATTCTTCCGTCATTCGGTTCGCGTCACCAGCCGATTGAGCCTGGTCCCCTGCTTCGAGATCTCACGTGCCAACGCACCGAGGATCTTCGTCAGCGCCTCCCGGCAACGCTCGATGCTCTTGCAACTCGATGTTGCTTCGTCCAGCCGCTCGTAGACCTCCTCATGGTACTCCCTTGGGTGCGGCCCCTTGTGGCGCGGGACGCGGACCTGGTTCGCCGCATCGTCGAGCGACATGCCTGCCCGGTCGAAGATCTCCTGGTACCTTGGCGTCCAGGGCCCCCCGTTGTTGGTGGAGGTGCTGAACTTGTCGGAGGCGACGTGGTGCCAAGGGCCCTCCGCGTCCACTGGGGCCGTGCTAGCGGCGCTCGTCCCTCGTGCCGCCATGGCCAGCGCACCAGGAGCGAGCGCGATGGTGACGGCTCCCTCGGTGGGAATAGCCACCGAGCCCACTTCCGCGATCGCCGTGAACCGGAAGCCTCCCTGGAGATCGGCCAGCCGCACCGCCTGTGCCGAGCCCGGAAGCGCCGGTGCCTTGATCGCCAGCCCTGCGGTGCTCCCAATGGCGGCGGTCGCGAGCATGATGAAGATGCGCGCCGCGTTCTCGCCCATGACCATGCCGTACTTTTCGCCAGCCATGCGTACCTCGTCGAAGGTCGTGGCGACTGCTACGTCCTCGGCAAGCTGCCGCCACCCCGCGACCAGGTTCCAAACGGTGTCCACCCCCAAGTAGGCGATGAGGCAGACCGTCAGGGTGGCGGCCACGCCCTTACTCACCGGTTCGGGCAGCAACCAGAGGCCGAGGTACACGGCCATGGCCGTGATGATGGTGTTCCGCACAGCGACCGGATCCACCATCTTTCCCAGCGCATCATGGGTCTCGTCCATGACCGAGCCCATTGCGAACTGGAGGGCCAGGGTGCGCTTTCCTTCTTCGCCAAGAGTGGGGCCGTCTTCCAGTAGATGCAGACAATCTCGGGTGCGCTGCGTCCGATTGCACCAGCGGCCGTAGGCGCGCGTGAGTTCTGAATCCGCCTCCGGCCTCCATGCCCCAATCGGTGGGAGGTGGTCGCTGTACGAGTCCAGTTCCGAGCCAACAGACACGAGACCGATGCGCCCTCGTGCGCCTGCGTACGCATCATTCGCAGGGAACCAGAACAGCCGCCGAGCGTCCGATCGAGGCTGCGTGGACCCGGGCACATCTCGGCCCAACTTCGCCACGGCCTCTTCGAAGTCGTCTTCGTTCAGTTCCACCGGTCCCGCGTCACCGGAGCGTGGAGTGAAGGTGATGGGCTTGCCCGGACCCGTGTCCAGACGCACCGATCTTGTCGCGCTACTGCACCCGGCCAGCATCACGAACAGCAGGAGAATCGACCATCGTGGCAGCATGTGGAGCCCTCCTGGCGCTGGCCCCCATCGCTCGGGAGCACATCGGCAGCGCAGGGTCGGGTAATACCAGATAGAGCTGACAGGCGATCCGGGCTGACACTGCCTGTGATGGAGCGGGTGGGGCCGACGGCGTGCCTCCTGGACCGCCACGCCCGGGCGCGAGATCGTGCGCAGTCTGCTCGGTCCCCAGTGCTGAGCGCGAACGTCCCTCGGGTTGCATCACCGGCGTCGCCTCTGCTTTCAACACGAAGCGAACAGACGACTTGAGAGTGATGAGAGCCTTTGCCGGACGGTCAGGGTCTTCAGGGATGTGCCCATCTTGATCGTCAGCGATGCACTCAGGCGCAGGCCTGGAGCCCAAGGAGGCAACGGGCGTGCATTTTGTTGGCAGTGTTGAATCTATTGTGAGCTATTCCAATCCAAGGTCCAGCCGGGTTGGATGGCGATAATCCATGTTTAACCCAAGGTATGGTGTTCCTTTGATGGGTTCAAATCCGAGTCGCCCCCAATACTGCTGAAGCTTTCTACGCGCGGCAAGCTGTTGGATCTTCGAAAAGCTGGAGAGCGAGGGGTCGGTCCTTCTGTTGATGTCGAACTGAAGCGGGAAGGGTTTGCAGATAACAAGTCCGCAGCCTCTTCCAAGGGTTTCAATGAAGCGAGATGCAACTGCAAGCCCAAGGTTGTGTCATGTGTAGAGGCTTTGTTTGGATTGTCCCATGGTCCAGGCAAGGCTGCGCCAGAGAACTCAAGGGATACATGGCGGTAGAGCACGAGAATCGAACTCGCCAGAGACGTCTCTCGACGCCTCTCATTGGTTTTGAAGACCAAGCCGGCCACCAGGTCCGGAGGCCCTACCGTGGCCGATTAGTGCCGGGCCTTCCCAGCTCCGTCAACGCTCACCGTGCCGCGGGCTTCAGCCCCGGCAGCCCATGCACCAGCGTCTCCGTCAGCGTCTCTCGCAGCTCCTCCGCGGACGTCTGGAACGCCGCGCACGTCAGCTTCAGGCTCACGATGCCGTGCAGCCCCGCCCACAGGGCCTCGGCCAGTCGTCCCGGGTCTGCCTCCGCCGCCAGTCTCTCCGCTGACTTCAGGTCCTCGAACACCCGGGCCAGCAGGCCGAAAGCGCGAGGCCCCGCACCATCCGAGTCGCCTTGGAAGAGCTCGGTCGACAGCCTGGGGTCTTCCATGAAGATGAGTCGGTACGTTTCCGGGTGCTCCAGCCCGAACCGCACATAGGCCGCGCCCATCACCGACAGCCGCTCCAGTGGCTCCGCCACCGCCGAGCTCGGCTCCAGCGCCCCCAGCAGCTCCCCAAAACCCCGCACGCACAGCTCCCGGGCAATCGCCTCCCGGTTCTCGAAGTGCAGGTACAGCGTCGCGGGCGCGTACTCCACCGCCTCCGCCAGCTTGCGCATCGACAGCGCGCTGAACCCCTCCTTCACCACCATGTCCCGCGCCACCCGGAGGATCTGCTCCCGCAGCTCCGCCCGCTGCCGCTCCTTTCGCTCCGAAATCCCCATGCCTCAACCCTAGGGCTTGACGATTCGAACGGCCACCAGTAAATGAACGGTGTTCACGGAACGGTGTTCATAAAAATCTCGATGTTCGAAGCGGAGCGCATCATGGACGGCAAGGTGGCGTTGTTCGGAGCCTCGGGAGTCATCGGGCAGAGCGTGGCCAACGCGCTGAAGGCGCAGGGGAGGGCCTATCGGGTGGTGGGCCGCTCGAAGGCCTCCCTGCAGGCCGAGTTCGGCTCAGACCCGCTCGCGGAAATCGTGACGTGGAACCCCGAGGACCCGGCGTCGGTCCGCGCGGCCGCCCACGGTGTCGACACCCTCGTCTACATGGTCGGCGTCAACTACTGGCAGTTCCACCTGCACCCGGTGCTGATGCGCAAGACGCTCGACGGAGCCATCGCCGAGGGCGTCAAGCAGGTGGTCCTCATCGGCACCGTCTACCCCTACGGCCTGCCGCGCACGACGCCCGTGAAGGACGACCACCCGCGCGAGCCCAACAGCTTCAAGGGCCGCATGCGCAAGGAGCAGGAAGACCTCCTCCTGGCCGAACACGCCGCCGGCACGATTCGCGGCACCATCCTTCGCCTCCCCGACTTCTACGGCCCCGGCGTCGAGCTCAGCTTCCTGTACCGCGCCTTCGTCGCCGCCGTGGACGGCAAGCGCGCGCAGCTCATCGGCCCCATCGACTCGCCGCACGAGTTCATCTACGTGCCCGACGTGGGCCCCGTGGTGACGAAGCTGATGGACGAGCCTCGCGCCTATGGCCGCTCCTGGAACCTCGCCGGCGCGGGCGTGACGAGCCAGCGCAAGCTCGTCGAGGAAACCTACCGACAGGTCGGCCGCCCCACGAAGGTCATGACGATGGGGAAGGGGATGATTCGCCTCGTCGGCCTCTTCGACCCGTTCATGCGCGAGCTGGTGGAGATGCACTACCTGCACACCCAGCCCGTGCTGATGGACGACTCGGAGCTGCGCCACCTGCTCGGCGACGTGCCCAAGACGCCCTACGCCGAGGGCATCCGCCAGACGCTCGCCGCGCTGAAGCAACGGCGCGCGGCCGCCGCCGTCAGTCCAGCCCCCGCAGCCACAGGTCGTCCTCGTCCAACCCCATGAGGTGACCGACCTCGTGCATCACCGTGATTCCAATCTGCTCGATGAGCTCCGCGCGCGTCTTCGCGAAGCGCTCCAGGTTCTTCTGGTACAGCACGATGGACGCCGGGAAGTGGTCATACGCGTTCGTCACGCTGCGCTCGCCCACGGGCGTTCCCCGGAAGACGCCGAGGATGCTCGGAGACAGGGGAGGGGACTGCCCCAGGAGGTCCTCCTCCGACGGCAGGTCCTCCACCGCGATGGTGACGTTGTCCAGGTACTGCTTGGCATGCTGGGGCAGGGCCTTCACCGCGTCCTCCACGGCGCGGTCGAACTCCGCCTCGGCCAGCTCCACGGGGGGCGGGAACTCCTCGGACGCCAGTGACTGCGCCTTGGCGAAGCGCTTCCTGGCCTCCTTCTCGTCCCCCCGCCGCTCCGCCATCAGCCCCAGGTAGTGGTGCGCCCACGCCTCGTCGGACGCGTCCTTCAGCACCGCCTCGAAGCCCGTGCGCGCGTCGTCGAAGCGGCACAACTCGAACAAGGCGATGCCCCGCTCCAGCCGCGCGTCCACCGAGCGCGGCACGTGCCCCAGCGCCGCGTCCAGGCTCAGCAGGGCCTGCTCGGACTCACCCATCTGGTTGAGCCCCATGCCCTCCAGGAGGAGGAACTCGTAGAGCATCTCCACGTCGTCCTCGCGCTGGGCCAGGCGCTTGCCCCGCGCGCACAGGCCCAGGCCTTCCTCCACCGCTTCCCGGTCCTCGCCGGCCCGGCAGACCAGGCAGTCCGCGGCGCCCAGGAGGATTTCCAGGTCCTCGGGGGCGACCTTGAGGGCCTGGCCATAGGCGCGGCCCGCCTCCTCCAGCCGTCCCAGCTCCGCGAGCGCCGCGGCCCGGTAGTGCAGGGCCTCCGGCAGCTCCGGCGCGTCCGAAAGCAGACCTTCCACCTGTGCCAGCGCCGCCTCGATGTCACCCGACTCGAAGGCGTCCGACACCGCCTCCAGCCGCGCCGTCGGGTCCCCCGACCCCGATCGCTTCCCGGTCCGCTTCTCCATGGCCCGGCTCATAAGAAGCCCCGCTGTGCGTTGTCAACGACGGGGGCGGCTGTTACGTTCCGCCGCCCGTGCTGGTGCGGCGTTCCGTCCCGTGAACATCCTTGTCGTCGACGATGATCTCGAGCTGTGCACCTTGCTCTCTCGCTTCCTGGAGATGCATGGGTACACGGTGTACTCGGCGTCGGATGCGCTCCAGGCGCTCGACATCCTCGAGCGCAACCAGGTGGGCATGGTCATCACCGACTTCATCATGCCCCACATGGACGGCATCACCTTCACCGAGCAGCTGAAGGCCGACCCGCGCTTCCAGGCCATCCCCGTGCTCCTGATGACGGCCAGCACGGACGGGAACATCACCGAGCGCGGCCTGCGCAAGGGCGTGGCCCTCACGCTGAACAAGCCCCTGGACATGGGCCAGCTGCTCACCTTGATGCGCTTCGCCGAGTAGCCCCCGAAAAGGCTCCTCCCCGGCACGCGTCGGGCCGTCCGCTCGCCCACACGTCCGCCCTTCCTGGTTGACATCGTTGGGCTGACCCTTATGTTGGCGCTCGCCAGGGTCGAGTGCTAACGACCTGCGTAGTATCCACGAAAATTCCAAGTAACATCAGGAGGTTGCGATGGCAGCGAAGGAGATTTTCTTCCACCAGTCCGCGCGTGAGGCCATCCTGCGAGGCGTCCGGACGTTGTCGGACGCGGTCGCGGTGACGTTGGGTCCCAAGGGCCGCAACGTGGTCATCGAGAAGAGCTTTGGTTCGCCCACGGTCACCAAGGACGGCGTCACCGTCGCCAAGGAGATCGACCTCGAGAACCGGTTCGAGAACATGGGCGCGCAGATGGTGAAGGAGGTCGCGTCCAAGACCTCCGACAAGGCGGGCGACGGCACCACGACGGCGACGGTGCTGGCCCGGTCCATCTACGAGGAGGGCCTGAAGCTGGTGGCCGCGGGCCACAGCCCGATGGACCTCAAGCGCGGCATCGACAAGGCGGTGGAGGTGGTGGTGGCGGAGCTGAAGAAGCTCTCCAAGCCGACCTCCGACAAGAAGGAGATTGCCCAGGTTGGAACCATCTCCGCGAACGGGGATGAGACCATCGGCACCATCATCGCGGACGCGATGGAGAAGGTGGGCAAGGAGGGCGTCATCACCGTCGAGGAGGCCAAGGGCCTGGAGACGACGCTCGAAGTGGTCGAGGGCATGCAGTTCGACCGCGGCTACATCTCTCCGTACTTCGTGACGAACCGTGACCGGATGGAGGTCGTCGCCGAGGACCCGTACATCCTCATCAGCGAGAAGAAGATCTCCTCGATGCAGGACATGGTCCCCATCCTGGAGCAGGTCGCGCGCTCCGGTAAGCCCCTGCTGCTCATCGCCGACGACATCGAGGGCGAGGCGCTGGCCACGCTCGTGGTGAACAAGATTCGCGGCGTGCTGAACGTCTCCGCGGTGAAGGCGCCGGGCTTCGGCGACCGTCGCAAGGAGATGCTCAAGGACATCGCCACGCTGACCGGCGGCATGGTGGTCAGCGAGGAGCTGGGTCACAAGTACGAGAACCTGACCCTGAACGACCTGGGCCGCGCCAAGCGCATCACGGTGGACAAGGACAACACCACCATCGTCGATGGCAACGGCAAGAAGGAGGAGATCGAGGGCCGCATCAAGCTGATCCGCGGCCAGATCGACACCGTCACCAGCGATTACGATCGCGAGAAGCTCCAGGAGCGTCTGGCGAAGCTGGTGGGCGGCGTGGCCGTCATCAACGTCGGCGCGGCCACCGAGACGGAGATGAAGGAGAAGAAGGCCCGCGTGGAGGACGCGCTGCACGCGACTCGCGCGGCCGTCGAGGAGGGCATCGTCCCGGGCGGCGGTGTCGCCTACCTGCGCACGCTGCCGGCGCTCGAGCAGCTCAAGCCGGGCGGCGAGCAGAACTTCGGCGTGGATATCATCCGTCGCGCGCTCCAGGAGCCGCTGCGGAAGATCGCCAGCAACGCGGGCGTCGAGGGCGCCGTGGTCATCAACAAGGTTCGCGAGGGCAAGGGCGCGTTCGGCTACAACGCGCGCACGGACACCTACGAGGACCTGGAGAAGGCCGGCGTCATCGACCCGACCAAGGTGGAGCGCACCGCGCTGCAGAACGCGGCCTCCGTCGCTTCGCTGCTCCTGACCACCGAGGCCATGGTCGCCGAGCGCCAGAAGGGCAAGTCCAAGGGCGGCAGCGGCGGTGGTAGCGGCGGCGGCATGCCGGACTACGGCGGCGACGACATGGAGTACTGAGCCACGCTCCGCGTCCCGGGCCTCACGGCCTGGGGTGTGGTGGGTGAGCTGGCCTCGGCCCCGGATGCCTCTTTCGAGGCGCCGGGGCCGTTGTCTTTCGTAGGGAATGGAACTTCAGGGAACGCGGCCGACGGCGCCCCCGGTGCCGCTCTCCTGGGATGTGAAGAGCAGGGTGTCGCCGTCAGCGATGAGTCCACCCGGGCCGGTTCCCTCGGGGCCGACCGCGTCGGAGGTGCCGGGAGGACAGCCCCGGGTCCGGCGCAGGAAGGCGGAGGAGCGGGGCACGGCGTCCTTGAAGTAGACGGCGCCGTTCAGCTCCACCGGGAACAGCGGTCCTTGCAGGCCCTCGGCGAGCACGCGGGCCTCGCCGCCAGCGCGGGGCAACTTGAGCAGCCGGCCCGTGCCTCCGCCGCCCTCGGTGATGAGGAAGTGCGTGGGCGTGAGCTCCAGCGAGGTGCCCGTGGTGATGCTCGCATCCACGCGCTGGGCCGGCGTGTCCAGGTCCAGGGGGACGCGGTAGAGGCCTGGCTCGGTGCCTCCCGTGACGAGGAACCACACGTCGGTGCCGTCGATGCGCGCGCCACGGACCTGGGTGTCGACGGTGCCCTCGAAGAGCACCAGGGACGAGGGTGTGGCACCGGTCGTGTCGACTCGGACGAGGCGCCGGGCCCCTGTCGCCACGACGAGGACGTCCTTTCCGGACAAGCGTCCGATGCGGATATCGGTGCCTCCCGTGATGACGCTGTTCAACGAGGCCTCGATGGGGACGGGCCCTCGCTCGCCCGTGGCCTTGTCCACGCGCCACAGTCCGCCCTGGTCCAGCACGTAGACGTTCTTCGCGTCCACCGCGATGGCGTCCGGGGAACGGAAGCCCTTGGCGACGGAGCTCACCGCGCCATCCGCGCGAGACAGCCGCAGCACCTGACCATCGCCGTCGTCGGCCTGGGGCCGCAGCGAGTGCGACTCGGAGATGTAGATGTCCGTCGCGTCCACGGCGAGTCGGCGGGGGTTGTTCAGCCCGGGCACGAGCAGGGACTCCCGCACCGACGGAGGTGGCTCGCAGCTTCCCGCGTCCTCCTCACCGGGCCCCGCGTCGGCGCCCGTGCCGCCGTCATCACCCGAGCCGCCGTCGCCAGGGTCCACGCCTCCGTCTGGCTGCGTCCCCGCGTCCGAGCCCGAGTCCTCCGGGCCGCTCGCGTCCGGTTCGCCCTGCACCGGGGGCTTGTTTGAGGAACACGCCACACCCAGCAGCAGGACGGACAGGAGCGCAAGCCTCATGGGACGCCTTTCTTGAACGCGCGGCTCAGCTCACGGCTCAGCGCCGTGGTGTCGGACAGCAGCTTGGGCAGACAGGCCGAGGCCCCCGCGCGCAGCGACTCCAGCGCGGTCTCCATGGTGAGGTGCTCGGCCAGCACCACGAAGGGCGCTCCCTGGGCCATGGCCTTGCCCAGCTCCAGCGCCTTGCGCCCATAGGCCGGCGCGAAGTCCCAGGACACCACCACGCCCGCGGGCGGCTCCAGCGCGATGAGCTCCGAGGTGGGCAGCACGCGGGCTTCCAGGCCAATCAACTCCAGCGCCTCGGCGATTTGGGCGGCGGTGGCGGGGTTGTCCTCCAGCACGTCCACGCGCTTCACCTGGGCCGCCGCGCCGGGCTGCGTGGGCGGCGCCGCCAGCGTGGAGCGCAAGAGCGTGCGCACCTCGCGAATGTCGTCGAAGGGCTTGAGCAGGTAGTCCACCACGCCCAGCTCCAGCGCCTGCTGCGTCGTCACCAGCGACGGATAGCCCGTCATCAGGATGACCCGAGACGTGGCGGACAGCCGGCGCGCCTGCTGTGCCAGCTCCAGCCCGGACAGGCCCGGCAGGTTCTTGTCCGTGACGATGAGGTCCACGGGCGCCTCGCGCAGCAGGTCCAACGCCTCCTCGCCGCTCGCCGCCTCGATGACCTCGCACTCCTTGCCCATCAAGTCGCGGAACACCATGCGGATGATGGTCTCGTCATCCACCACCAGCAGGCGCTTGCGCGGCCCGGGTGCCGTCTCCGAGGCGGGGAATTGCACGCGGAACACCGTGGCCGGCGCCGGCACGTCCCGCAGCGCGCCCTGCGGCGCGAGGTCGATGCGCGCATGGTGCTCCTCGGCGATTCGTCGACACACGGCGAGCCCCAGTCCCGTGCCGCGTTTGCTCGCGGTGACGTACGGCTCGAAGATGCGCTCGCGCAGCTCGTCGGGGATGCCCGGGCCCCAGTCCGCCACGTACAGCACGGGCGCAGAGCCCTCGCGCGTGAGCACCACCTTCACCCGTCCACGCCCCGACATGGCGTCGCGCGCGTTGTTGAGCAGGTTCAGCGTGAGCTGCTCGATGAGGCGCGAGTTTCCCTGGACGGAGATGTCCTCCGGGGCCTCCACCTCCAGCGAGATTCGCGCCGAGTCGGGGTTGACGCTGAAGAGCTTCGCGGCGGCCCAGATGGGCGCCGCCAGGGACAGTCGCTGCTGCGGCGCATGTCGCTCGCTGGCGAGCCGGATGAAGTCGGAGACGATCTGCTCCATCCGCTCCACCTGGGACATCAAGAGGCGCAGGGGGCCGGAGGGGCCGCCGTCCTCGGCAAGCAGCTGTGCATAGGCCTTCACGCCGAGCAGGGGCTGGCGCAGCTCGTGGAGCACCTCCGCGGCGAGCTGGGTGGCGTGGAGGCCGGAGCGCTGGAGCGCCGCCGCGGCCGTGCGCGCGGCTGGCAGGTCCCCCGCGTCCAGGGCCTGGAGCAGTTGGGCGAGCGGCGCGGGAATCTCCATGTCGGGAAGCATGACGGAGGCGGCCCATCCCACGCAACGCGCCTGGAGGGAATCCGTTGACCGGCCCGCCGGGGACGCGGATGCTCCCCGCGTTCTTCCCGCGTCGCCCAGCCTGCTGGACGCCGTCGCCCGGCCTCGGAGGGCCTCTCATGCCGCAGACCGACCCGTTCCACTCCCTCGTGCCTCGGAAGATGACCGACGCCGAGCTGGCCCGCTCCATCCGGCTCAACATCGAGGCGGAGCTGGATGCCATCAACCTCTACGCCGCCCACATCGACGCCACCGACAACGAGGAGGCCAAGGCCGTCCTCCGGCACGTCATGGACGAGGAGCGTGAGCACGCCGCCCTCTTCTGGCAGCTCATCGCCCGGTTGGACCCCGAGCAGGCCCAGCACGCCCAGGAGGCGGTGGAGAAGTTCAAGCTCATCATTTCCGGTGCCCCGCATGAGTCGGTGGAGGCCGTGGGCAAGGAGGGCGCCAGCGCCGAGGCGCCGGAGCCCAGCATCGTCAAGCGCCTCACCGTCGGCAGCATGCGGCCCTGAGCTAGGTGCCGGTGCTTCCCTGGCGACGTTCGGCTGGGGGGGCTTCCAGGTCCTGCGCGGCCATGTAGACGACGTTCCGGGTGCCGCGCTTGCCGCGGTACATGGCCCGGTCCGACAAATCCAGCAGCGTGGCCTTGTCTCGCGTGTGCTCGGGGAAGCTCGCCACGCCGATGCAGGTGGTGAGCTTGAGCGACAGCCCCTCGCGCGCCAGGAACCGATGCGTCTCCATGGTGCGGCGGATGCGCTCGGCGACCTTGAGGGCCCCGCCCGAGTCGGTGTTGCGCAGCATCACCACGTACTCGTCGCCGCCGTAGCGCGCCACGACGTCGTGGTCTCTCACGCAGCCCTTCACCACGCGCGCCGTCTCCACGAGCAGCTTCGAGCCGACGAGGTGGCCGTGGTTGTCGTTGATGGACTTGAAGTGGTCCAGGTCCAGGAACAGCAGGCTGAAGGGGCGGTGCGTCTGGGGCGCGTCCTGGAACTCCCGGTCCAACATCAGGTGCAGGTAGCGCGTGTTGAACAGGCGCGTCAGGTCGTCGATGTACGCCAGG
This sequence comes from Myxococcus sp. CA040A, assembly GCF_013336725.1. Taxonomy (NCBI): domain Bacteria; kingdom Pseudomonadati; phylum Myxococcota; class Myxococcia; order Myxococcales; family Myxococcaceae; genus Myxococcus; species Myxococcus sp. CA040A. The sequence goes on from NZ_JABUMR010000002.1 coordinate 514,849, forward strand.
TCCTCGACGGCCGCGAAGCGCCCCAGGTTGCGCAGCGCCAGCGCCCAGTTGCGCACCAGGTAGCTGGCGGCCTCGGAGGCGCTGCCCTCGCTGTCGCGGGCGTCCGCGTAGAAGAGCACCGCGTGCCCCAGCACCGCGTCGCCCTCGACGGCGGGGAAGGTGAGGACTCGCTGGAAGGGGACGTCCGGCACCTCGAGCTCGCGAGGGGAGCGCGCTTCCAGGAGCTGCTCGCGCAGCCAGGCGACCACCGTCTCCTCGGCGCCGGTGGGCAGCCCGCGCGTGCCCTGCGTGCGCAGGCCCACCGCGGCGTCGCGCTCCAGCAGGACGATGGCGTTGGCGGAGCCCATGGACTCGAGCGCGCCGGTGGTGGCGGTGGCCAGCTTCTCCCGGTCCAGCGTCGTGGCCAGTCGCTGCCCGGCCTCCAGCAGCGCGACATGTCGGCGCAGGGAGGCGTTCTCCCGCATCAGGTCGCGGGTGGTGAGCGCGCGGCGCACGGCGTGCTGCAGGGCTTCTGGCGCCACGGGCTTGACCAGGTACTCCGCGGCGCCGCTCTTGATGGCGCGCACGGCGGGGTCCACCTTGTCGAGGCCGGTGATGACGACGACCTCCACGCCCGGGTGTCGCTCCCGCACGTGCCGGAGGACCTCCATGCCGTCGCCACCGGGGAGGATGAGGTCCGTCACCACCGCGTCGAAGCGGTCCGCGGCGAGCGCCTGTCGGGCCTCGTGGAGCGTGGCCACCGCCGTGACGGTGTGCCCCACGGCCGTGAGGTAGTCGCCGTAGAGGGTGCGGGCGATCTTTTCGTCGTCGACGAGGAGGATGCGCGCCATCTCCCGCATGGCTTAGCACCATCCATCGGAACGCTGCTAGGGTCGCTCCCGTGTCGCCCTTCGAAAGCGGTCGCCGACTCTGCTTGCTCGTCGAAGCCGGGGAGACCCGTTATGCCGTGGAAGCCACATCCGTCATGGAAGTGGCGATGCCTGGCTCCCATGGAAGCAACCTGCGAGGCGTGCTCGAGGTGAAGGATCTGGCGGCGCTGCTCGGCGGCGCGCCGGAGCCGGACGTGGGCATGGTGGTGGTGCTCGACGTGAGTCCCACGCTCGCGGTGCGGGTCCGCTCGGTGGTGGAGGTCGCGGATGTCGCGCGCGCGCCGTTCTTCCTGTTGCCTTCGGGCCTGGCGGACTCGCTGGCGCCGCTGAGCCGGGGCGCGGTGCTCCACAAGGAGCGGCTGTACCTGGAGCTCATCGCGGAGGCGCTGCCGCATCGGGTGGGGCCTCGGGCCACGCCTGCTCCCCCGCGCCCCGTGCACTGGGCCGAGTCCGTGCCCGAGCGGGCGCTCGTCTTCGAGTCACAGGGGCGCCTGTTCGGCGTCCCCCTGGCCTTCGTGTCCCAGGTGGTGGAGCGGGGTGAGTCCTTCAGCGTCCTGCCCGTGCAGAGCGGACCGGTGGCCGGTATCTTTCCGCATGCCCAGGTCCTGTGGCCCATCTGTTCGGTTCCCGCTTTGCTGGGGGCTCCCCCCGCGCCCGAGCCATTCTTTCTCCTGGCGGAACTGGCGGGGCGTAACGTAGGGCTGACGGCCACGCGAGTGCTGGGTGTCCTGCAGCGCTTCGAGCCGGACGACACCGCGGGAAGCTTCCGCGTCCCTGGATTGCCGGAGCCAGTGCTGTTCCTTGACCTGCAGCGCATGTTTTCTTGATCGTCCCGGAGCGCAAACCGTAAGCTGCCGGGCTTGATACCGTGCCGTGAAGAAGGTTTTCTCGGCCGGATTTCTCAACGAATTCAGGGGGGTCGACGCCCCCGAGGCCCGATACCGATGCCCAAGAATCTGCTGGTCGCCGATGACTCGCTCACCATTCGCAAGGTGATCGGCATGATCTTCGCGACCGAGGACTTTCAGGTGACCGCGGTGGACAACGGGCTGGACGCCATCTCGCGCGTGCGCGAGATGCGCCCGGACGTCGTCCTCGCCGATGTGACGATGCCGGGCAAGAGCGGCTACGAGGTCTGCGAGGCGCTGAAGAACGACCCCGCCACCCAGGGCATCCCGGTGATGCTGCTGGCGGGCACCTTCGAGGCCTTCGACGAGAACCGGGCTCGCGCCGCCCGCGCGGACGACCACGTCACCAAGCCCTTCGAGAGCCAGATTCTGCTCGACAAGGTGAAGGCGCTGGTCGGCCAGAAGTCCAACACGCTGCCGGCCTCCATCGCCACGCAGGTGATTCGTCCTTCCGCCACGCCCGCCGCTCCGGTGGCGCCGCAGCCCGCGCCCGTCGCGGCGCCGGTGGGTGCCCGTCCTGGCATGCCGCCGGGGCCGGGTGCGCGTCCTCCCGGGCCGGGCATGCCGCCGGGGCCTGGTATGGCGCCGCGTCCTCCGGGGCCTGGCATGCCGCCGGGGCCGGGCATGGCGCAGCGTCCTCCGGGTCCTGGCATGCCGCCGGGGCCGGGTGCGCGTCCTCCCGGGCCTGGAATGCCGCCGGGGCCGGGTGCGCGTCCTCCTGGGCCTGGAATGCCGCCGGGACCGGGTGCGCGTCCTCCTGGGCCGGGCATGCCGCCGGGCGCCGTCGCGCGTCCGGGTGTGCCGCCTCCGCCGGGTGCTCCCGCGCCGGGCATGCCTCCTCGTCCGGGCATGCCGCCGGGCCCTGGGGCTCCGGGCATGGTGGCCCGTCCTGGCGCTCCGGGGCCGGGGATGCCGGGGGGGCTGCCGCGTCCTCCGGGCGCCACGCCGCTTCCTCCCATCCAGGGGGGCGCGCCGCAGCCGGCGGCCCGCGCGAGGGATCCGTTCGGGCTGGGCGCTCCCGCCGCTCCGGCTCCCGTGGCCGCGCAGCCCGCCATCAGCATCGAGGACTCGCTGCCCGACACGAGCGGCGCGGAGGAGATCTCGCTCGACATGGGTGGGCCCGTGGCTCCGGCCGCTCCGGCGCAGCGGGGGCCTCCGGTCGCCCGTCCCGCGGCGGATGGGGGCGAGGCCCTGCTGCGCGAGGCGCTGTCCAAGGCTTCCCGTGAGGTCATCGAGAAGATTGCCTGGGAGGTCGTACCGCAGCTCGCGGAGACGATCATCCGCCAGGAGCTCGAGCGGCTGATCAAGGACCGAGAGACGCAGCACTGAGGCGAGTTTCTCGCCGCAAACCTCCTGACTTCCCCGCCGGCCCCCTCAGGGGGCTGGCCGTCTTCAATGACCGATACGACCGAACTGTCCAAGGCCTACGAGCCCACCGAGGTCGAGGCTCGCCTCTATGCCTTCTGGCTCGAGCGCGACTACTTCCGCGCCGCGGCGACGTCCGACAAGCCCGCCTTCTCCATCGTCCTGCCCCCGCCCAACGTCACGGGCAGCCTGCACATCGGTCACGCGCTGACCGCGACCATCCAGGACATCCTCACGCGCTGGAAGCGGATGAGCGGCTTCAATGCGCTCTGGCTCCCCGGCACGGACCACGCCGGCATCGCCACGCAGATGGTGGTGGAGAAGGAGCTGAAGAAGACCGAGGGCAAGAGCCGTCACGACATCGGTCGCGAGGCGTTCCTCAAGCGCGTCTGGGAGTGGAAGGGCAAGTACGGCGCCCGCATCGGCGAACAGCACCGCTTCCTGGGGGCGTCGCTGGACTGGAGCCGCGAGCGCTTCACCATGGACGAGCCGTCGTCCGCCGCGGTCCGCGAGGTCTTCGTCCGGCTGTACGAAGAGGGCCTGATGTACCGGGCCCAGAAGCTCATCAACTGGTGTCCCTCGTGCCGCACGGCGCTGAGCGACCTGGAGGTCGAGCACGAGGAGAAGAACGGCTCCATCTGGCACATCCGCTATCCCATCAAGGGCAGCGACCGCACGCTCACCGTGGCGACGACGCGCCCGGAGACGATGCTGGGCGACACGGCGGTGGCCATCCATCCCGAGGACGAGCGCTACGTGGGGCTGGCCGGCCAGCTCGTCGTCCTGCCGCTGACGGGGCGCGAGATTCCCATCGTCGCGGACGCGGAGCTGGTGGACCCGAAGTTCGGCACCGGCGTGGTGAAGGTGACGCCCGCGCACGACTTCAACGACTACCAGACGGGCCTGCGTCACAAGCTGCCGATGGTGTCCATCCTGGACGAAGCGGCGCGGATGACGAAGGACACCGGCAAGTACGCCGGGATGGACCGCTTCGAGGCGCGCAAGGCGGTGCTGGCGGACCTGCAGGAGCAGGGGCTGCTCGAGAAGGAAGAGCCGCACAAGCTGTCCATCGGCGCCTGTCAGCGTTGCACCACCGTGGTGGAGCCGCGCCTGTCGCCGCAGTGGTTCATCAAGATCGAGCCGCTGGCGCGTCCCGCGATTGAAGCGGTGGAGCAGGGCCGCACGAAGTTCGTCCCCGAGGCGTGGACGAACACGTACTTCCACTGGATGCGCAACATCCACGACTGGTGCGTCAGCCGCCAGCTGTGGTGGGGCCACCAGATTCCCGCGTACTACTGCACGTCGTGCAGCCCCCGGCAGGGTGACGACACGGACCTGCCGCTGGATGCCCCGACGGTGAAGGTGGGCGGCGTGGACTTCGCTCGCGCGGAGCCCATCGTCGCGCGCACGATGCCGGAGTCCTGCCCCAAGTGTGGCGGCAAGAGCTTCGTCCAGGACTCGGACGTGCTGGACACCTGGTTCTCGTCCGCGCTCTGGCCGTTCTCCACGCTGGGCTGGCCTCGCGACACCGCGGAGCTGAAGACCTTCTACCCGACGTCCGTCATGGAGACGGGCCACGACATCATCTTCTTCTGGGTCGCCAGGATGATGATGATGGGCCTGCACTTCATGGGCGACGTGCCCTTCCGCACCGTCTACCTGCACGCGATGGTGCGCGACGAGAAGGGCGAGAAGATGTCGAAGGTCAAGGGGAACGTCATCGACCCCTTGGACGTCATCCTCGGCGCCAAGCCCGAGCAGCTCAACGCGACGCTGAAGAACAAGTTCCCGCAGGGCATGCCCGCGTTCGGCGCGGATGCGCTGCGCTTCACGCTCGCCTCGCTCACCCAGCAGGGCCGCGACATCAAGCTGTCGATGGACCGGCTCGCCGGCTACAAGGCGTTCTGCAACAAGCTGTGGAACGCCAGCCGCTTCGCCCTGATGAACATGGGTGGGTACCAGTACGACGGCCGTTCGCCGAAGGAGCTGCCGCTCACGCTGGCGGACCGGTGGATTCTCTCGCGGCTGCAGCGCGCGACGTCGGAGGCCAGCGCGTCGCTGGAGGTCTACGGCTTCGCGGAGGCCGCCTCCACGCTGTACCAGTTCCTCTGGGCGGAGCTCTGCGACTGGTACATCGAGCTGGCCAAGGGCTCGCTCTATGGCGAGGACCCGGCGGCGAAGGACACCACGCGCGCGGTGCTCGTCTACGCGTTGGATCGCGTGCTGCGGTTGATCCACCCGTTCATGCCCTTCATCACCGAGGAGATCTGGCAGAAGCTGCCGATGACCCGGCCGACGGAGAGCATCATGATTGCCCCGTACCCGACGCCGGACACGGCGCTGGTGGACGAGGCGGCCGAGTCGGAGATGGCGCCGGTCATCGCGGCCATCGAGGGACTGCGCACCATCCGAGGCGAGAGCAACCTGTCTCCGGCCACCAAGGTGAAGGCGGTGGTGCAGAGCCCGGACGCTCGCACGCGCGAGCTGCTGGAGCGCTGGCGCGGCTACCTGTTGCCCCTGGCGGGCCTGTCAGACGTGCAGGTGGGTCCTCCGGGCCCGAAGCCGCCCCAGGCGGCGGCCTTCATGGCGACGAATCTGGAGATCTACGTGCCGTTGGCGGGGCTCGTCGACCTGGACGCGGAGCGGGACCGGCTGCGCAAGGAGATGGCCCGCTCGGAGCAGGAGGCGGCCAGCATCCTGCGCAAGTTGGAGAATCCCAACTTCGTGGCCAAGGCGCCGCCCGACGTGGTGGAGAAGGACCGCGCTCGCGTGCAGGAGTTGAAGGAGCGCAAGGCCAAGCTCGAAGATCACCTGCAGCGGATCGCCCCGGAGCCGTCCATGCCTGAGAATCTGCCGACCGAGAGCAGCAGCACGTCCACCGAGGAGAGTGCCTCCCCCTCCCAGCCAGCCCAGGTGAAGGTCGCCCCGTCGAAGGAAGACAAGGGCGGCGTGGACCTGGGCCAGGAACTGAAGGGTGAGATGGGGGATGAGGGCCGCGTGCCCGAGGAGGACCCCCAGGTGCAGGACGCGCTGGCGAAGCTGCGCGAGGGGACGAAGGAAGGCCTGTCTCCCACGGACCACCATGATCTGGGCGTCGCGTACATGAGCATGGGGCTCGTGGACGACGCGATGCGCGAGTTCGGCAAGGCGAAGGAGGGCGGCGACTCCCGCGAGGCTCCGGCCAAGGGCACGGCGTCCAAGCTCGCGCGCACGGGTGGCAAGAAGGCGAAGCCCCAGGCTGTTGCCGCCTCCGAGGCCACCGAAGCTCCCGCGAAGCCGGCGGCCGTGAAGGCCCCGAAGGCTTCGAGCGAGAAGCCGACCGTGGCTACGGCCGCCCCGGCGAAGGCAGCGGCGAAGAAGGCCCCCGCCAAGGCCTCGAGCACCCCGGCTCCCGCCAAGAAGGCTCCGGAGAAGAAGGCTCCCGCGAAGGCCGCGAGCACCAAGGCTTCGGTGAAGAAGGCCTCCGCGAAGGCCGCGAGCACCAAGGCTCCCGCGAAGAAGGGGGCTGCCGCGAAGGCGGCGGGTGGTAAGGCCTCCTCGAAGAAGGCCGCTGCGGTGAAGAAGGCCGCTGCGGTGAAGAAGGCCGCGGGTGGCAAGGCTTCGGCGAAGAAGGGCGCGGTGAAGAAGGCCGCGGGTGGCAAGGCTTCGGCGAAGAAGGGCGCGGCGAAGAAGGCCGCGGCTGGCAAGGCTTCCTCGAAGAAGAGCGCGGCGAAGAAGGCTCCCGTGAAGAAGGCGGCGGCCAAGAAGGCGGGCGGAAGAGTTCCCGCGAAGAAGTCCTCCGCGAAGAAGGCGGCGGCCAAGAAGGTCACCCGGGCGAAGCCCTCGGCACGGGCCAAGGCCCGGCGGTAGCAGGAGGAGACGTGCAGCAGGATTACCTCGATCGGCTCATCGACCTCGCCCTTGACGAAGACCTGGGGGCGGCGGGAGACGTCACCTCGCAGGCCCTCATTCCGCCTGACGCGGAGGGCAGTGCCGAGCTGGTCGCCAAAGAGCAGTTGGTGCTCGCGGGGCTGGAGGCCTTCACGCGCGTCTTCCACAAGGTCGACCCGGACGTCGAGGTGGAGCTGCTCCGCCAGGACAGCCAGGAGATCAAACCCAAGGTCGTGGCCGCCCGGTGTCACGGGCGGCTGCGCTCGCTGCTCGCCGCCGAGCGAACCGCGCTCAACCTCGTCCAGCGCGCCGCCGGCATCGCCACCCTGGCTCAGCAGGCGATGACGTCGGTGCGCGGCTCGAAGATGCAGGTGCTGGACACGCGCAAGACGCCCCCTGGCATGCGCGTGCTGGCCAAGGACGCCGTCCGCATGGGCGGCGCCACCAACCACCGCTTCGGTCTCTTCGATGGCGTGCTCATCAAGGACAACCACATCGCGGCCGTCGGTGGTTCCATCTCCGAGGCGCTCCGGCTCGCCAAGGCGAACGGTCCTCGCCTGTGCAAAATCGAGATTGAGGTCACCAACCTCAAGCAGCTCGCCGAGGCACTCGAGCACGGCGCCGATGTGGTGATGCTCGACAACATGGACGACGCGCAGATTCGCGAGGCCGTGAAGCTGGCGGCCGGGCGTGTTCCGCTCGAGGTGTCCGGTGGCGTCACCCTGGACCGGCTGCCGCGCCTGGCGAAGATGGGCGTGGACTTCGTTTCCATGGGGGCGCTGACGCACTCGGCGCGGGCCATGGACCTGTCGTTGGAAATCACCGCCGCGAAGAAGACGCGCCGTCCGCGCGCCGCCCCTTCGCAGGGCTGAGCCCCACTCACTCCGGGCCCTTGCTCCGCTGAGCGAGGGCCTGGGCCTTGAGCCCCTCCATGTCAGGCGTGAAGCGGCGCTCGGGCACCAGCCTGGGCCGGTGGACGCGGTCCATCCGGAACATGCGCGCCGCTGACTTCTCCACGTCGCGTGCCAGCACGTACCAGACCGGGGACTCGACGAGCAGCCCGTGTGGCTCCACACAGCGGCGGCTCTTCTTCCCGTGGCGGTCCTCGTAGTCGAAGGCGAGGCACACCTGCTCGCGGAACGCCTGCTCGAAGATGGCGAGCAGCTCCTCGGGAGGTGCTCCCAGCTCCGAGAGCACGCGGGCTGTCGCGGGGCGGCCGACCACCACGCGCTGGCAGAGCTCGCGCATGCTCCGGGAGCGCTCCCTCGGCACGCTGGCGAAGAGCTTGTCGAGCCCCGAGCGCGCCGCGCTCCCCCACGGCAACGCGCTCCCCGTCGACGACAGGCTCGCGGCCAGCCATAGCGCGACGACCTCCTCGACGCCGAGGTGGACGGCGGTGACACCCCTGTCTCGCTCCAGGCGAACGCCGCCTCCCGGCCCGGTGTCACTTGCGATGGGCAGGCCCTGCTCCCGCAGGGTGGCGAGGTCCCTGTGGATGGTGCGCGGACTCACCCCCAGTGCGGCGGAAATCTCCGCGACGGTGGTGGCCTCCCGGCCCCGGAGAAAGTCGACCAGACGCATGACTCGGCTGACGCGTGCCATTTGCTGACAGATTCTGACAGGGATGGGCCGTACTCAAGGATTCATGGCGCGGTTGGACGCGCCCCTGAATCGAGGAGGTCGTCATGAAGGGCCCGGCTGGGACGCTGTACGTGGATGACGGTGGTGTGGGTGGGCTTCCGGTGGTGTTCGTCCACTCCAGCGCTGGGAGCACGAAGCACTGGGCGGCCCAGCTCTCGCACCTGCGCGAGACACGTCGGGCGCTGGCGCTGGACCTGCGAGGCCACGGCCAGTCCGAGGTCCCCACCGAGGGAGCGATTTCCGTCGAGGACTTCGCGGCGGACGTGGCGGCGGTGGTGGATGGCTTGAAGCTGGAGCGGTTCGTGCTCGTGGGGCACAGCCTGGGCGGAGCGGTCTGCACGGCCTACGCCGCGGCGCATCCGTCGCGCGTGGCGGGGTTGCTGCTGCTCGACCCTGCTTCCGATGGACGACTGATTCCAGAAGAGCAGGCGCAGGGGCTGATGGCGGTGCTGGGCACCGAGGCGTGGCTTCAGGTCGTCGAGGAGTACTGGGCGCCGATGCTCGCCCCCTCGCGGCCCGAGGTCCGGGAGCAGGTGCTCGGAGGACTGCGTGCCACCGCTCAGGTGGCGGTCCGGTCGGGACTGGGTTCGCTCCTGACGTTCGACCCGGTCTCCGCGCTGCGTCGCTATCCGGGGCCCAAGCTGTCCGTCATGACGGCGCACAACGAGGGTCCGGATGCGTACCAGATTCGGGTGCCCGAGCTGCCGTTCAAGAAGGTGGAGCCTGTCACCGGGCACTGGGTGCAGCTCGATGCACCGGCCTGGGTGAACAGCGTGCTCGACGGGTTTCTCGCATCGGTGCGCTGAGCTGCTCGTCCCGTCGGCGGGGACCTCACGCGGGAGGTCCCATGCCTCGAATCCCGCTCACTTCCCCGTGAGAATCTCCGCGCGAGGCTTGCCCTCCGTGGACGCGGGCATCCCCATCTCAAGCAGTGCCGCGAGCGTGGGCGCCACGTCCACCGGGTCGATCTCCGTCATGTACATCCCCGGCTTGATGCCCTTGCCCGCGAACACCACGGGCACCTGGGAGTCGTATGAATACGGCGAGCCGTGCGTGCTTCCCTCCGGGTCGAAGTAGACGACCTGGAAGGGCCGCAGCAGATACACCACGTCGCCGCTGCGCTCCGGGTAGTAGCCCTTGCGCAGGGGAGCCAGGTAGCCCGCCGGGTCCGGCGCGGAGAAGAGCTCTTCACGCGTCACCGCCGCGACGACATGGGGCTGCTTCAGCAACCAGTCCGCCACCGCGCGCCGCACCTGCGCGCCATCCACCTTGCCCGACGTCAGCGCGGGACCGCCGAGGTACACGTCCAGTTCCTCCATCATCACCGTGACGTCCGGGCCGAAGCGCTCCTTCACCATCGCGGAGATGCCCTCGCTGATAGTCTTGGGGTTCATCCGCTGCGCGGGAAGTCCCGCGGCTGCCCACTGCTCGGGCGCCGTCGCTCCACCATGGTCCGCCACCAGCGCGATGGTCAGGTTGGCGCGTCCACCGGCCGCGCGCTCGGCCGCGGAGATGAGGTCCCCGAGCGCCTTGTCCAGCCGCAGCATCGTGTCCTGCATCTCCCACGAGTACGGGCCGTACTCATGGAACACGTTGTCCGTCCCGCTGAAGCTCACCGCGAGCAGGTCCGGCACCGCGTCCTTCCCCAGCGCCTCTCCGACGATGGCCGCCTTCGCCGCCTCCACCAGCAGGGTGTGCGAGTCCGGAGACACGCCGAACGCCTTGTAGAAGTTGAGCCCCGGCTCCTTCAGTCCGCCGGTGAGCGGATGGGGGAAGGTGCGGCCCAGGCCATAGGAGTCCGCCTCGTAGCTCCGGTCATCCTCGCCGATGTACTCGGCGCGCGGACGCATCAAGTCCCAGGTCTTGCCGAAGGAGGACTCCGGGATCTTCCGCGCGTTGAGCTGCTTCACCCACTCGGGGAACTCCTTCGTGTACCAGGTGCCGGTCACGAACTTCCCCACGCCGTCGTCGAACCACCAGGCCTGTCCCAGCCGGCCCGCCAGGGCGATGGCCGAGCGCGACTTGAGCGACACCGCCACCGCCTTGCCTCGCTCCTGCGTGGCCATCCGCAGCCGGTCCGCGAGCGTCTCCGCCATGAGGTTCGCGGGACTGGCGTCCTGGCCCGGCTTGAGCGTCGCCTCCAGCACCGGATGCGCCGGGTCCACGAACGAATAGACGAGCTTCCCCGTGGAGCGGTCCACCCACCGGTTGTCCACGATGCCGTGACGCCAGGGGTTGGTGCCCGTGGCCAGCGTGGTGTGGCCCGGCGCGGTGCGGCACTTCGCGTAGGCATAACGCGCGTACGGGAAGTAGGCGCCACTGTCGAGCAGTTGACCCAACGCGCCCTGGAGCCGAGGCCGGTTGCGCAACAAGACGTCGCTGCCGAGCGCGTCCACGGTGATGAGCAGGGTGAGTCGGGGAGGACGCGCGGCGGCGGGCAGCGAACCCAGCAGGGCGGTCAGGACGAGGGCGCGAATCATACGTCCAAGAAGCTGCACTGCCCGACGGGGAAGATGCAACCGCCAAGCGCTTCGGCGTCTTGGACGGCGGCAGTCAGCCCCTGCTACGGTCCGCGCCCTCATGGTCGAGGCCCGACTGCGCGTCATCTACGGTGACACCGATCAAATGGGTGTCGTCTATTACGCGAACTATTTCCGCTACTTCGAGTTCGCCCGGAGCGAGTACTTCCGCGCGCGCGGAGGCAGCTACCGGGAGATGGAGAGCTCCGGGTTGATGCTGCCGGTGGCGGAGGCGAGCTGCGCGTACAAGTCCCCCGCGCGCTACGACGACGTGCTCATCATCCGCGCGATGGTGAGCGAGTTGCGCCGGGCCTCGGTCGTGTTCACCTACGAGCTTTTCCGCGAGGGCGAGCCGCGCACGTTGCTGTGCACCGGTCGTACCCTGCACGCGTGCGTGGGGCGCGACGGCAAGCCCACGCGGTTGCCGGAGTCCGTGGCCCGGCTGCTGGAACATCCGAACGCAGGAACCTGAAGGAGCACAGACGATGGATCGCAACCTTGCAATGGAGGTCGTGCGCGTCACCGAGATGGCGGCCATCGCCTCCGCCCGACTGATGGGACGCGGCGACAAGAACGAGTCGGATCAGGCCGCCGTGGACGCCATGCGCCGCGCCTTCGACGCGCTGCAGATCGACGGCACCATCGTCATTGGCGAGGGCGAGCGCGACGAGGCGCCCATGCTCTACATCGGCGAGAAGGTGGGCCGACGCGGCGAGGGTGACCCCGCCGTGGACATCGCGTTGGATCCGCTGGAGGGCACCAACCTGTGCGCCTACGGCCGTCCGGGCTCCATCACCGTGGTGGCCATGGCCAGCAAGGGCGGGCTGCTCAACGCGCCGGACACGTACATGGAGAAGCTGGCCGTGGGCCCGCGCGCCCGGGGCGCCATCGACCTGCGCAAGAGCGCCACGGAGAACCTGCGCGCCGTCGCGGAGAAGATGAAGGTCTACGTGGAGGACCTCACCGTCGTCGTCCTGGACCGTGAGCGGCACCAGGACCTCATCAAGGAGATCCGCGCCGCGGGTGCTCGCATCCGGCTCATCGAGGACGGTGACGTGGCGGGCGCCATCGCCACGTGTTTCGAGGGCACGGGCGTGGACGTGCTGATGGGCACCGGTGGAGCGCCCGAGGGCGTCATCGCCGCGGCGGCCATCCGCGCCACCGGCGGCGACATGCAGGGCCGGCTGGTGCCCCGCAACCCGGGCGAAATCGAGCGCGCCAAGAAGATGGGCATCACCGACATGGGGAAGATCTACGCCGCCGAGGAGCTGGCCCGGGGCGAGGTGATGTTCGCCGCCACGGGCGTCACCAGCGGCGACTTCCTCAAGGGCGTGCGCTTCTTCGGCGGCGGCTGCGAGACGCACTCGGTGGTCATGCGCAGCAAGACGAGCACCGTGCGCTTCATCCAGTCCCTGCACAAGTTCGACAAGAAGCCGGGCTACGCTGCCTTCTAGGCCGTCCCCTCGACGCTTTCGGAGACCGACACCATGCCTGGCGCCTCGCGGACCATCGTCATCAACGCCCCCATCGAAAAGGTGTTCGACGTCATCACCCAGTATGAGCGCTACCCGGAGTTCCTGTCCGAGGTGAAGGAGACCCGCACCGCGAACCGGAAGGACAACACCGTCGACGTCCACTACAAGGTCGACGTGATGAAGACGGTCCGTTACTCCATCCGCGTGGTGGAGGAGCGCCCGCGCCGCATGTCCTGGACCTTCATCGAGGGCGAGGTCATGAAGGACAACAAGGGCAGCTGGGTGCTGGAGCCCGAGGGCGAGGGCAAGACGCGCGCGACCTACAACGTGGAGATGGCGCTGGGCCTGCTGGTGCCCAAGGCCGTCGTCAACGCCCTGGTCGACACGTCGCTGCCGAAGATGCTGGAGGCGTTCAAGCGCCGCGCCGAGGCGCCCTGAACGCGGCAGACAGGGGTCCCTCTGGACCCCATGTTCCTCGCTGACCCGCCCGCCTGGGAGTAGACAGGCGGGCAGGCCCTTCCGCCGGGTGCCCGCCGCCCCGAATGCCGGAGGTGTGCCAGGGAGTGGGTCCGCTTGCGGGCCGTCGCGAGGGCATTAGAATCAACACCATCCCGACCGGAAGTTTCGGGTCTCCATGACATCTACGCCACGGTTCCCCTGGCTCGGATGTCGGATGGCGGACGAGCAACCGTGCGAGATGGCGGCAGTGTACCCAGTGCGGAACCGGGGTTCTTAATTTGCATCTGAGAGTGGTGGCAGTGATTTCTGGGCGGGACGGCGGGCGTACATCGGGGTACGTAGGCTGAGGGGAGACGGAAACCCATGCTCGACGCCTTCATCATCGAAGAAATCAAGCGCAGGGAGCGCCGCCGGGAGGAGCACGACAGGCCCGTGGTGGAGCTGCCGCTGCCCATGCCCGACGACCGCCCGCGTCGTAGGACTGAAACCGACGAAGAGAAGCCCCAGCGGGGCGTGGTGGTCATCGACCTGCTGGCCTGAGTGACAGTCGCGGCCCCCGGGCCGCATTGGCGTGGCAACGAGCCCGCGGCGGGCGTCCCCCTGAGGACCGTCCCCCGCGGGCTTCGTGCATCCAACGCCCCGCATGGGCGACGTCAGGCGGGGACCAGGCTCAGCAGATGCCGGGGGTGGTAGACGTCCCAGAGCGGGCCTTTCACCGTGCCGAGCGCCTCCAGCACCTGCTTGCGCCATTCGGCGGGAAGCGCCTCCTCGCCGTGGAAGGCGCCCACCAGCGCGCCCGTCACCGCGCCGTGGACCTCGGTGTCTCCGCCCCGGTGGATGACGTCGATGAGGGCGGCCTGGGCCGTGGGCGCGTGGAGCAGCTCCCAGAAGGCCAGTCGGAAGGCGACGTGGATGGCGTGCTGGGCGCGGTGCACGTGCAGGTCCGGACCGTACAGCCGGGGGTCGTCGTCGCGGGCGCGCGCCAGGTCCTCGCGCAGCAGGCTGGAGGCGAAGGAGACCTCCTGGACGTAGTCGGGGGCGGAGCGCCCCAACGCCGCGCCAGCCAGCAGGATGCCGGACTCCGCGGCGGTGAGGAGGTCCTCGGCCTTCAGGTCGGCGCCGGATGTCACGGCCTTGGCGATGGCGGCGGTGAAGGCGGCGCACGCCAGCTGGCAGCGCGGGTCGAAGTGGGTGAGCGCGGAGTCCTCCAGCGTGGCCTGGGTGCGGGCCTTCGGGTCGCTCGCCAGGTACACACCCAGCGGGGCGATGCGCGCGAGGCTGCCAGCGCCCACGGCCTTGCGGTGGCCGCGCAGCCAGACGCGCTTGCCCGAGCCCAGGGGCGGCAGGCCCGCCTGACAATCCTCCAGCACTTCCTTCATGGCCTCGCTGACGTCGAAGGCGTGAGGCTGCCAGGCCCGGTAGCGGCGCAGCGCGTCCGCGGCGTCATAGCGCTTGAAGTCGCGCAGGCTGTGCCCCAGGCAACAGGCCAGGTGGACCTCCTCCGTCACCTGACCCTTGCGCAGCTGATGAGGGCCTCCGCCCATCAATCTGTCGTAGGGCCCATCCGCCATAGAGGGGAAGGGCGCCGCCTGCAGCGGACGGTGCGCGGTGGGCACGGCGAGGGCGTTGCCCACGGCGAGTCCGAGCAGGGCACCCCTGCGTCGCTGGGCGAGGAGGGGGTCGGGCCCCTGGGGGGCATTGCGGCGACGGGGCGGCGGCGGCATTCGGCGGGTGGACACTGTAACAGCGGCGACGGTGAGCGTGCTTGCCCATGCTCGGGGGCTCCTCTACAACCGCGCGGCTATGCGGAAACCGCGCATCCTCGTGTCCAACGACGACGGCTATTTCTCCGAAGGACTTCAGGCACTGGTGGAGGCGGTGAGTCCCCTGGGAGAGGTCTGGGTGGTGGCGCCGGACCGCGAGCAGAGCGCCGCGTCCCACGCCATCTCCCTGCACCGGCCCCTGCGCATCAAGGAGGTCCGGGAGCGGTGGTTCGCCGTCGATGGGACACCCACCGACTGCGCTTATCTGGCCATCGTCCATCTCCTGAAGGATGATCGCCCCACGCTCATGGTGTCCGGCATCAACCACGGTTCGAATCTGGCCGAAGACGTCACCTACTCGGGGACGGTCGCGGCGGCGATGGAAGGGGCCCTGCTCGGGATTCCCGCCATCGCCTTCAGCCTCGTGGCGCGAGGCTCGTTCGACTTCGCTCCCGCGGCGCGGTTCGCCCGCTCGCTGGTGACGGCCGCGCTGTCGCGACCCCTGCCCAGGCGGATGCTGCTCAACGTGAACATCCCCGGCGGCGTGGAGCCGGAGGGCTACACCGTCACGCGCCTGGGCCGGCACTCGTATGGCTACAGCGTGGTGGAGAAGGAAGACCCTCGCGGCCGGAAGTACTACTGGATTGGCGGCAGCGACTATCAGCACGAAGACATTCCAGGCAGTGACTGCAACGCCGTGCACCTGTCCAAGCGGGTGTCGGTGACGCCGCTGCACCTGGACCTGACGGACCATGGTCAGCTCGAGGACCTGGGGGGCTGGAGCGTCCCGGACTTCGTCCGACACGAGCCGGATGGTGCCTAGCGTTGAGGCCGGGCACCCCCATCCGAGCGGGCAGGGCGCTCCTGGTTCTCCTCGTGTCCGCGCTCGTCGCGGGTTGTGTGGGCCCCCGAGCCGCCTCTCCCGGGACGGAGCTCACGCTGGTGGACTCGGACGCGCCAGCCCCGTCCGGTGAGACGCGTGGGGCGCCCGCTCCAACTGCCTCGGAGCCCGCGCCACCACCGCGCAATGGGGCGTTGCCGTTCGCCTTGCGCGCCGCGCACCCGGAGCCGGAGCTGGTGTCCGTGCGGCACCGCGTCGCGCCGGGCGAGACGATGTACCGCATCGCCAAGACCTACGGCCTCACGGTGGACGAGCTGTCCTCCGCCAACGGCATCAAGGACGTTCGCGCGCTGGCGGTGGGGCAGGAGCTGACGATTCCGGGCGTGGAGCGCAGCGTGCCGGTGGAGTCGTCGGACACGCTCGCCGCGGAAGCGGACCCGGAGCCCGTGCGGACGTCCACCGGTACAGCGCCCCGGCAGGTGGTGGCGCGTCGCGAGGAGCCACCGCGTCGGCCCGCGTCGCGTCCTGGCGCCGGGCGGCCCCGGCTGGCCACCCAGGGGATGATTGACTGGCCCCTGAGGGGCGTCCTGTATGGGCGCTTTGGGAAGAAGGGGCGCGAGCCCCATGACGGCATCGACCTGGCCGCGCCCGCGGGCACACCGGTGAAGACGGCGCAGGAAGGCACGGTGCTCTACGCGGGCGAGCAGCGTGGCTACGGCAATATCGTCATCGTCGAGCACGCCAACCGGCTCATCACCCTCTACGCGCACAACCGCGACCTGCGCGTGCGCACCGGGCAGAAGGTGCGCCGGGAGCAGGTCATCGCCACCGTGGGCGAGTCCGGGAAGACGTCCGGCCCGCACCTGCACTTCGAGCTGCGGTTGGACGGAAAGCCGGTGGACCCGCTCGACTACCTGGGGCCGATGCCGTCCACCTGAGCCTCGGGGCGGGGGCTCGCCTCCTTCCTCGCCCGTGGACCCGGATTCGGAGGGCGCACCCCGCGAATTCAGGCGCCAGGGCCCGAGGCCCCCTCTGGGACCGGGCCAGGGAAGGGTAGAGTGCCGCGCCGTGCCGCACCCCTTCGCACAGCTCGCCCTCCTCCTCGTCCTTCTCGCTCCGACCGCACGGGCCCAGGTGTTCTCCCCGTCGAGCGGGCCTGACTCCGAAGCCGCGGCCGCCGGGCCGACGGCGCCTTCGTCGAAGGAGGAGGCGCCCCTTCGCGTCGCGGTGCTCGCGTTCGAGGCCAACGCCTCCGCCCGGGACTCCGCGACGGGCGTCACCTCGCTCATCACCGGGCGGCTGGCCGAAGCTCCGCGCCTGTGGGTCGTCTCCCAGCGTGACGTCGAAGCGTCGCTCGATGACGCCCAGCGCCGGCAGCTCGCGGACCTCAAGACCTCGTGCGAACGGGGCGCCTGCCTCAAGGACCTCTCCACGCTCACTGGGGCCCGGTTCGTCGTCATCGGCCGCGTGGACCGCTTCGGCGATTCCTACCTGCTCTCCGCCAATCTCCTCGACACCGAGCGCGAGGAGAGCCTGTCCAAGCCGCGCGCGGAGTCGCCCGAGGCGGACACCCTGTTCCCCACCGTCTACGCCATCGCCGACGCGCTGGTCGCCGAGCTGGTGGCTCCCGGGGTGACTCAGGGCGCGCGGCCGCTCATCGGTGGGGCTCCCATGGTCGGCGGCGGCGGCCTCTCGCTGGGCCTGCGCATCAACAACAACTTCGTCGACAAGCTGGCCAACTTCAATCCAGGCGCCGACCTGGAGGTGGGCTACTGGTTCCACCCGGAGTGGCTCGGCTTCGTCCAGGTGGGCTTCTCCTATCTGCGCTCCGACACAGCGGGCGCCGAGGGTGGCCTCAACGTCCTGCCCAGCGTCGTCGGCGCGCGCCACTATCACAACGTGGAGAAGTCACTGCGCCCCTATTGGGGTTTCGGCCTGGGCGTGCAGCTGTCCTTCGGCGACTTCGGCATCTTCCAGTCCACCGGGCCGCTGCCCACCGTCGTCGGCTTCCTCGGGTTGGAGTACCTCATCGCCGGACACGTCGGCGTCCAACTGGAGGCCGGTACGAATGTGGCCCAGGCCGTGCTCGGACTCGCGGAGTCCAAGCTCGGCGATGGCCTCAATCTGGACCTCAACCTGGGCATCGCGTACCACTTCTAGGATTCGGAGCCCCTCATGTTCTCGCGCTTGCGTTCCCTGTCCCTGATTGCCCTGCTCGCCACCGCCGCCTGTGACGACAGTCCCACGGTGACGCCCAAGGACCACGCGGAGGGCCTCTACATCAAGGGCACCGCCGAGTATCTCCAGGGCCATTTCGAGGCCTCGCTCGCGTCCTTCGAGGAGATGCGCAAGCTGGCGCCCACCGACCCCCGGCTGCCTGCGGCTCGCGGCGAGGTCTTCCTCTCCATGGGCAAGCTCGCCGAGGCCGCCACCGAGTTCGAGGCCGCCCTCAAGCAGGACCCCAAGCGCTCCACCAACTGGAGCCGCCTGGGCTTCGTCCAGGCCCAGCTGGGCCGCCCCGATGAGGCCCTCAGCTCGCTGCGCAAGGCCGTGGCGCTGTACCCCAACGACTTCAACGCGCTGGAGCAGCTGGGAGAAATCCACCTCAAGAAGGGCGAGCAGGACGAGGCCATCCGCCACTTCATCCTGGCCGCCAACGCCGCCTCGGGCTCGGTGAAGTCCGAACTCGTCCTCCGCACGACCGAGGTGCTCATCCAGGTCGGCCGCCAGCAGGAGGTGCTCGCGCTCGTGCAGAAGGCCGCCAACGAGGGCATCCGCACGGCGGCGGTGCTCACCGCGCTGGGAGACGCCCTGGTGCGCGCGGGCAAGCTTCCCGAGGCCGCCGCCGCCTACAAGGAGGCCGCCAGCAAGTCCCCCAGGGACCCCACGCTGTGGGAGCTGGTGGGCACCATCCAGCTGCAGCTCGACAAGCCGGGGGAGGCCATCGATGCGTACAAGGAATCCCTGCGAGTGAAGGACCGCGCCATCGTCCACGTGGCGCTGGCCCGAATCCAGCTCGCGATGAAGAGCAAGCAGGGCGCGGAGCAGGAACTCGCCGCGGCGCTCGAGTCCGTGCAGGGCAACGACGTGCGCGAGCTGCGGGAGCTGGCCGACCTGCTCGTCACCATGGAGCGCAAGCCGGATGCGCTGCGCATCCTCGCGAGCCTCAGCGCGGAGCACGACCTGGTGAAGGACGCCGACCTCCAGCTCTCCACGGCGCGGCTCGCCCGGGAGCTGAAGGATGTCGTGCTGGAGAAGGCCGCGTGTGCCCGCGCGCTGGCCGCGGACCCTCGCGTGAAGAAGTGCCCCTGAGCGTGCGCCCAGGGGCGGAGGGCCCGCGACGACGCTACGCGCGCCCGCCCTGCATCTTCCGGTAGACGCCCACCACCAGGCCCAGAATCATCGTCGAGCGGAACTCCGTGCGGCTCACGTAGATGGGCTGCATGGTGGCGTTCGCCGGCTGGAAGCGGATGCGCTCGCCTTCCGGGTAGTAGCGCTTCACCGTGGCCTCGTCCTCGATGAGCGCCACGACGATGTCGCCCGGATTGGCCGCCGGCGTCTTCTTCACGAAGAGGTAGTCGCCGTCGTGGATGCCGTCGTCGATCATCGACTGGCCCTTCACCCGCAGGGCGAAGACCTCCCGGCCATTCACGCCGCCCAGGAGGAAGCTGTCGATCTTGACCGAGTCCTCCATGTGCTCCTGCGCGAGCAGGGGCGCGCCGGCCGCCACCTTGCCCAGCAGGGGGACCTCCACCATGCCCGCGTCGCGCTTGGCGCCCAGGCCCAGCAGCAACCGTGCTCGCTTGGTGGGCACCAGGGAGCGGCTCTGCTGCTCACCCCGGTTCAGGTAGCCCTTTCGCTCCAACGCCTTCAGGTGGTCATTCACCCCGTTGGTGGAGCGGATATCCATGTGCTCGCCAATCTCCCGGATGGTGGGCGGGAATCCGCGAGTCTCCGACTCCTTCACGATGAAGCTGAGAATCTCGCGCTGGCGGTCCGTCAGCTCTTCCATGCGCTCCCTCGCTCGGCCGGCCTGATTCCCTTGGGGCAGGTCCCCAGGCAACAGGCTTTCAGTGTCCACTTTCCCTGAACATACGTGTAGAGTCAATCCGTTCAGTGTCCCACGGCGCACCCTCAGTGCGTGTCGAACTTTTCGGCATTCTCAGTTCTTGAGGGCAGACGACGATCTCGACGTACAATTCCGCCCGCTTTGTCCGAGCTCCGCCACACGCTGCTCTTCGTCGACGATGAGGCCGACGTCCTGGACATCCTTTCGCGGATGTTCCAGCGCCGGTATCGCGTCCTCACGGCCTTGAGCGGTCAGGCCGCGTTGGAAGTCCTACGTCGCGAGTCGGTGGACGTGCTCGTCACGGACCAACGGATGCCGGAGATGACGGGCATCGAGCTGGCCGCGACAGCCCGCGCGGAGGGGTTCGACGTCACCACGCTTCTGCTGACGGGCTTCACCGACCCTGACGACCTCATCGCGGCCATCAACAAGGGGCAGGTGTACCGGTACATCACCAAGCCCTGGGACGTGAACGACCTGCTCATCACCGTGAAGAACGCGGTGGAGTACACGCAGCTGCGGCGGGACAAGGAGCGGCTCATCCGCCAGCTCCACCAGCGCGTGGAAGCGCTGTTCGTGCTGTACGAGGTGAGCCGGGCCAGCGCGAATGATCCGGCCAGCTACGACAACATCATCGACCGCGTGCTCATCGCCGTGGCGCGCGTGCTGCCGTACGACTGCGGCGCGGCGCTCATCGCCCCGGACGAGTCGCGCAGCGCGACGCTGCGGCTGCGCTGCCATGGCACCGTGGGCGAGCAGGCGCTGTTGGGCGTGAAGGAGTCGATGCTCGGCGCGTACCGCAAGAGCAGCGGCCTGCTGTTGCCGGAGGACCGGGTCATCACCCGCGTGGCGGGGACGACGACGCAGGACGCGGCGGCGCCGGCTGTCTACCCCAGCCAGCTCACGGTGAACCTGGTCGCGGGTGGGCGTCCGGTGGGCATGCTGTCGCTGTTCAGCCAGCGCGCGGACGCCTTCACCGAGGACGACGGCGTGCTGTTGGACGTGCTCGCCAACCAGACGGCGGACGCCATCCAGTCCCTGCGCTCGGCGGAGGAAGAGGCCCGCCACCGCATGGAGCGGATGGTGGAGTCCATGGCCGACGGCGTGGTGCTCACCGACGAGAAGAACGACATCGTCGTGATGAACCCGGCGGCGCGCAGGCTCTTGCGCGTGGGGGATGATCCGACCGAGCACACCAGCCGGATGATGGAGGAGCGGCTGGGCTTCCAGCCCTTCCACCTGGTGCGTGGCTGGGAGTACAGCGGCACGCAGGTGCTGCGCGAGGAGGTGAAGCTCTTCGACCGGCACGTGCAGACCACCACCACGCCGGTGAGCGATGCGCGCGGCACGCTGCGCGGCGTGTGCGTGGTGCTGCGCGACATCACCGACCAGAAGAGGTTGGAGGAGCGCAAGGACGAGTTCGTCTCCATGGTGAGCCACGAGCTGCGCACGCCGCTCACGTCCATCTCTGGCGCGCTGGACCTGGTGCTCAACTTCATGGCCGGGGACATCAACGAGCGGCAGCGCCGCTACCTGTCGCTGGCGCGGGACTCGACCGAGAAGCTCAACACCATCGTCGACGACCTGCTGGACCTGTCGAAGTTCGCCAAGGGCCGGCTGCGGATGAACTTCGAGGTCGCCTACCTGGACGAGCTCGTCCAGCGGGTGGTGGAGAAGTACGGCCCGGCCTTCGGCGAGAAGCGCGTGCAGGTGACGCCGGGACTGCCGCGCCATCCGTTGCGCGTCGTCGCCGACCCGAACCGGCTCAACCAGGTCCTCAACAACCTGCTCAACAACGCGGTGAAGTTCACGCCGGAGGGCGGCGAGGTGCGCGTGGAGCTGCACGCCACGTCCAGCCTGCCCGGCTACGTGGTGCTCTCCTGCTGGAACAGCGGCGACCCCATCGCCGAGGACAGCCTGGAGCGCATCTTCGACCGCTTCGAGCAGGCGCGCACCAAGGCCAACCGCACCGTGCGCGGCACGGGCCTGGGCCTGGCCATCTGCCGCAACATCGTGGAGGCCCACGGCGGCCGCATCTGGTGCGAGCCGTGCGCGGATGGCGTGCGCTTCATGGCGGTGCTGCCCACCGAGCCGCCGCCGGAGCTGCGCCAGTCCGACGACGCGGGCGAGGCACCGGGCCCCCGACGACGCGAGAGCCGGGGCCGCGTGCTGGTCATCGAGGGCGAGCCGGAGGTCGGCTACATCGCCAAGGCGCTGATGTCCGCGCGCGGCTACGACGTGCGGCTGGCGTTCAACGCGGAAGAGGGCCTGGCGAGCGCTCGGCTCCACCACCCGGACATGGTGCTGGTGTCCGTGCGGCTTCCTGACGTGGACGGGCTGCGGCTGGCGGAGATCCTCCGGCATGACCCCGAGACGCGGCGCGCGCCGCTGCTCCTCTCGTCCGCCTTCGACGAGCGCCAGCGCGCCTTCCGCGCCGGAGCCGATGCCTTCCTGGTGCGCCCGCTGATGCCGGACAAGCTGCTGGCCACGGTGGACTCGCTGGTGCGTGGCCGCGCGGGCACGGCCCACGGACGCGTGCTGGTGGTGGACGACGACGTGAAGATCGCCACCATCTGCCGCGAGGTGCTGGAGAACATCGGCTTCGACGTGGTGGTGGCGGGCTCGCTGGAAGAGGGGCGCCGCTCCCTGCGCGAGCGCCGGCCGGACGTCATCCTGCTGGACGTGACGCTGCCGGACGGCGACGGCTTCCTCTTCCTGGAGGAGATCAAGGCCGAGCGCGCCAGTGGCCACATCTCCGTCATCTTCATCTCCGCTCGCGCGGAGACGTCCTCGAAGGTGCGCGCCCTCAAGCTGGGCGGTGACGACTACCTCACCAAGCCGTTCGACGCGCTGGAGCTGGGCGCCCGGG
Organism: Myxococcus sp. CA040A; assembly: GCF_013336725.1. NCBI lineage: Bacteria > Pseudomonadati > Myxococcota > Myxococcia > Myxococcales > Myxococcaceae > Myxococcus > Myxococcus sp. CA040A. The sequence goes on from NZ_JABUMR010000002.1 coordinate 537,497, forward strand.
TGGAGAGCGTGCTGCGCCGCAAGGAGCAGGAGCTGTCGGCCTCTCCGACGACGCAGCTTCCGGGCTCCACCGCCATCGAACGCGAGGTGCAGCGGCGGCTCGTGGCTCGGCGGCCGTTCGCGTTCTGCTACCTGGACCTGGACAACCTCAAGGCCTACAACGACTACTACGGCTTCGCGAAGGCCGATGGCGTCGTGCGCCAGACGGGCGACCTGATGCGCGAAATCTTCGCGCAGGAAGGACTGCCCGGAGACTTCCTGGGACACGTGGCCGGGGACGACTTCGTCTTCATCGCCGCGCCGGAGTCGGTCGACCGCGTCTGTCAGACGGCAATCGAAACTTTCGACCGCATCATCCCGCTCTACTACGACCGGCAGGACCGCGAGCGGGGCCACATCGAGGCGGAAGACCGCTTCGGAGAGCGCCGGCGCTTCCCCATCATGAGCGTGTCCATCGTCGCGGTGATGACGGACGGCACCCAGGACCACGCGGAGCTTGCCCGGCGCGCGGCGGACATGAAGAAGCGCGCCAAGGCCATCCTGGGCTCCGTCTATCTGCGCAGTGACCGCGAGCAGGTGGTACGCTCCGTCGCCGGGTGAGGCTCTACCAGCAGCTGGTCCTGTTCATGCTCGCGGCAACGGTGCTGCCGCTCGCCGCGGTCGGCTTCCTGTTGCTCTCACGCGCCGAGGCGGAGCTCGCTGCTCGCATCGACGCGGAGCAACGCACGCGGGCTTCCGCCGCGGCCGAGGCCGTGGGCGCCACGTTGATGGAGGTGGTGGACGCGCTGGCGCGCTCCGCCGAGCTCATCGACTGGCAGTCCGCCACGGAGGCGGAGACGGTGGGAGGGCTGCGCCTGCTCTACGGCCAGTCCCCGGCGGTGAGCGCGGTGTTGAAGCTCGACGCCCACGGCCGCCCGCTGGGCGCGCCCGTGTTCCGGACCCAGGGCGTGGAGGGGCACCCCGGCTTCCAGGCAGAGGGGCTGACGCGGATGGTCCAGTCCGTGCCCGTGCAGCAGCTCCGCGGGGGCGGCAAGGGACAGGCCGCGCTCGGCGGCGCCTATGTCCACGCGGAGAGCGGGCACGCGGCGGTGGCCGTGGCGGTGAAGCTGGCTGATGGCGAGGATGCCCCCTTCGCGCTGGCGGAGGTGGTCTTCGAGCCGCTGGAGGCCGCGCTGCTCCGCCGTCCCGAGGGCGCCCTCGGGCGCGTGGACCTGGTGGACGAGGACCGGCGAATCCTCGCGAGCTCCGAGCCCGCGCGACGCATGAGCACGCTGGCCCCGGAGCTGGCCGCGCATCTGTTGACGCAGACGGCCCCGGAGCCGGACCTGGTGCGCAGCTTCCGCGTGGAGGGGCCGCCCCGGCGCGTGAGCGTGGCGAGGGTGTCCCGCGGCCTGCGCTTCGATGTGGTGGTGGAGGTGGACGAGGCCACGGCCCTGGCTCCAGTGCACGCCATGCGGCGCACGGTGCTGGCCTCCATCGGCGGGGCGTTCTTCGTGCTCCTGGGGCTGGGCGCGCTCTTCACGCGGCGGCTCAACCGCAGGCTGGAGGAGGTGGTCCAGGGCGCGGAGGCCTACGGGCGCGGCGAGCTGAGCCGGCGCGTCAAGGTGGAAGGCCAGGACGAGCTGAGCGAACTGGCGAACACCTTCAACCGCATGGGCGAGGAGCTGGAGTCGGCCCGCGCCAGGATGCTGCGCTGGAATGACGAATTGCGCATGCGCGTGGACGAGGCCACCCACGATTTGCGAGGCGCGCAGGCCCAACTGCTCGAGGCCCAGAAGCTGGCGGCGGTGGGACAGCTCGGCGCGGGCGTGGCGCACGAAATCAACAACCCGCTGGCCGGCATCCTCGGCAACGTGCAGTTGCTCATGCTGGACCGAGGCACCTCGGACCCGGATTTGGAGACGCTGCGCAAAATCGAGCACAGCGCCAAGCGCTGCAAGGAAATCACCCAGAACCTCCTGCGCTTCTCCCAGCAGCGCGAGCGCGCCGACCTGCGCCCGGTGGACCTCAACGCCGTGGTGCGCGATGCCCTCAGCCTCACCGAACATCAGATTCTCAGTGACGGCGTGACACTTGCCACCCAGTTGTCGCCGGGTCTGAGCCGTGTTCGCGCCGACCCCGGGCACCTGTCCCAGGTCATCCTCGCGCTCCTGTCCAACGCGCGCACGGCGATGCTGAAGTCCCCCACGCGGCGGCTCACCCTGCGCACGGGCCAGCGCGACGGCCGGACGTTCCTGGAGGTGGAGGACACCGGCAAGGGCATCTCCCCCGACATCCGTCCGCGCATCTTCGAGCCCTTCTTCACCACCAAGGACGTGTGGTCCAACGTGGGGTTGGGCTTGAGCGTGGCCTGGCGCGTCGTGACGGAGTCAGGTGGAACGCTCTCCGTCCGCTCGGAAGTAGGGCAGGGGGCCTGCTTCACCGTCGAGCTGCCGAGGGCCTGAGCATCCCACTCCGGCTGTGATAGCTAGAGAGACGCCATGGCCGAGCCCCGCCCCTCCCGGCGCCAGACGCCTTTCTTCGTCGGCCTCGCGCTGATCCTCGCGGCGTTGCCGTTGGGGTGGTTCATCTTCCTGCGCGAGCCGCCCCCGCCGCCCCCGCCTCCCGCCCCGCCCGTGGTGTCGGCGCCGGCGCCCGTGGTGCCCAAGGCGATGGAGCTGGAGCTGACCGAGGTGACGGGCACCGTCGAGGTGAAGGAAGGCGACGGCACCTGGCGCACGGCTTCCGTGGGCATGGCCCTGCGGCGGCACGACAAGGTGCGCACCAACGACGGCTCCTACGCGGTGCTCATCGGCGGTGAGGCGGTGGAGTTCCGCATGGACCCGGGCACCGAGGTGTCCGTGGAGGAGCTGACCGCGTCGGTGTCCCGCATCCTGCTCGCCAACGGCATGGCGACCGCCGTCGTGCGGCCCGGCAAGCGCCACACCTTCGAGGTGAAGGCCGCGCAGAGCGACGCGGTGGCGACCCTGCAGGAAGCCGGTGCCTTCACCATGAGCAACAACGGCCAGGGCACCGTGGCCGTGGGCACGCGCGAGGGTGAAGTGACGTTGCTCGGTCAGGGCAAGGTCGTCATCGTCCGTGCGGGCCAGCAGTCCGTCATCCGTCCCGGTCAGGCCCCGTCGGAGCCGGCGGCCGTTCCCACCAGCCTGCTGCTCAAGGTGGACTGGCCCTCGGAGCGCACCCGCCGGGAGAAGGACCTCGTGGTTCGGGGCCAGACGACACCCGGCAGCCGAGTCCAGGTGAACGACGTGCGAGTCCTCGCCGACGCGGACGGACGCTTCGAGCGCAAGGTGAAGCTGCGCGAAGGCTCCAACACCGTGGATGTGCGCGCCGTGGGTGTGGGGCGTGTCGAGCAGCACGAGAAGGCGGAGCTCATCGTCGACACCCGGCCGCCCTCGCTCAAGACGGACCCCGACATCTGGAACCAGGCCAGCGACGCGGCTCCCTGACTCGGGGAGCGTGCGGGCAAGCAGTCGGCTTGACCCCTGCCAGGGGGTCTCCCTAGACTCTGAACCACAGTCGTTCCTGTTCAAGGGCAATCCTGGCCGAAAGGCCTGGTGCGCAAAGCCGCGGGGCCTGAAGTCCGGCCGGCCGTGACCGCCGTGGGAAGCACGCTCCGGGGAGCATTCCGGGCCCACTGCGCCTTGTGCGGGCCATGGGTCTGTCGTTCCTGAGTCCCCCCGGGAAGGTGGTTTCCGATGCTGCGCGCTCTGGCCCTCTTGACGTGCTTGTTGCCTGCGCTGTCCCCCGCCTCCCCTGAAGTCGGCAGTCTCTCCGGGTCCGCGAAGCTGGTGAACGGTGGCCCTGGAGACCAGACGGACCCGCACGTGAGCGGGGCCCTGGTCGCCTACACGAGCGAATCCGGAGGCACGAGCGAGATTCGCTACCACGACCTGGCGTCTGGGACGGACCAGGCGATTCCGAACGACGGCGCGTTCGACTTCGTGTCGGACATCAGCGGAAGCACCGTGGTGTTCACCCGCGTCAACACCTCCAGCGCCATCTTCACGTACGAGGTGGGCACGGCGCAGGCGCCGGTGGAGCTGGCGCCGCAAGCGGGCAGCAGTCGCAGGGCGGCGGTGATTGGCGGTCGCACCGTGGCGTGGCAGGACTTCGGCTACACCGGCAGCACGTTGGAGCCGGAGATCGCCCTCTTCGATCTGGACCAGGGCACGCTCACCCGGCTCACGGATGATCGCATGCTGGACCGCACGCCGTCGGTGGCTCCGGACGGGAAGACGGTGGTCTGGGCCAAGTGCGACGCGCAGGGGCAGCACTGCGACATCTGGCAGGCGCGCTGGGCTGGCAATGGCTTCAACTCGCAGGCGCTCACCGGCAGCGAGGGCGAGGAGTCCCAGCCCGACACCAACGGGGACATCGTCGTCTACGCCAGCACGCGCATGGTGGACGGGGTGTCGGACCGCGACATCTACTGGAAGCCGGTGAATGGCGGCACCGAGCAGCGACTCGCGCTGCCGGGACTGGATGCGAACCCCAGCATCAGCGGCTCGTTGATCGCCTTCGAGCGCAAGGACCCGGCGAAGGGCGACTTCGACATCGCGCTCTACGACCTGGATACGCAGACGCTCTACCTGCTCACCAAATCGGCGGAGAACGAGAACCTCAACGACTTGAGCGTGGCCGACGATGGCACGGTGCGCGTGGTGTGGACGGTGGCGGAGAACGGTGACTTCAACGTGCACTCGTTCACCTTCAAGCTGCCGGGAAACGCCCCCTGCGAGGACGTGGCGTCCGCGGAGCCTCCGCGCACGGCCGAGGCGGTGTGCACGCAGCCGGGGTCCACGCCGCTGCTCGCCGCGCTGGAAGTGGCGCGGACCACGGGCCAGCCCAACGCGGTGTCACTCGGCTTCTACGGCCTGGGGGCCGGGGTGCTGTGCGTCGACAACGGCTACAGCGGCGAGCGCGCCACGTCCGGCTGGGTGTGGCTGGACGGCGCCGAAATCGTCGACCCCTCCAGCTTCAAGCCCACCGTGTCGCTCGTGGCCCGAGATGTCACCCTGGATGGCAACACCTGGCTGGCGGCGCTGATCTCCGGAAATGCCGGAAGCTCCTTCCGCATTCGCATTTATGGCACCGCGTCACAGTGCGACGTGACGCCGCCTCCGGTGAAGGGGGAGGAGCGCATCCCCGGCGAGTACGTGGCTCCCCTGTCCCTCGAGGTGGGTGGGGTGTCATCCCTGACCTTTGTGCCGCAAGGCGAAACACATGGAGCAGGGTGTAGCGCGGGAGGCACGTCGATGGCGGCGGCCGGGTTGGCGCTGGTGGCGTTGTGGCTGGCGCGTCCCCGGCGTGTCTCCGTGAGGGTTTCGCGGAAGGAACTTCGGCGGAGCGGACGGGCCCTGTAGACTTCGTCTCGTCCTGAAACATTTTCCGCTCCCAGTCCTTGTGATGCTGTGCGTGTGTGCTTCGGCCAGGGCCGACACACTCGAACTGCTTGGGCCGTCGTCCGCCGTGACGCCAGAGGGCTTCCCGGTGGCGGTGGTTCGCAAGGATGCGTCCGGAGTGCCGGTGCCCTTGGTGGGGACGCCGACCCTCACGGTGGATGGCGCGGAGCTTCGAGAAGGGCCCGCGCAGCCGCCGCTTCGCACCTTCATCGTCGTGCCCCGCCCGGGCGCGCGCGACGTGCAGGTGCGCGCGCGGGTGGATGGACTGGAGGCGCAGGCGCGCTTCGTGCTCGGACCACCCGCCACGGACGTCAAGCTGGGGTTGGAGCCCGCCGCGCCGGTGAAGGGGCGCGACAAGGAGGCGGTGCTCACGGTGAGTCTGCTGCGGCCGGATGGCACGGCTGACGACAGCGGCGCGCCGCCGGTCGTGCGGGTCAGCACCGGCAGGGTGGAAGGGCTGGAGCGCGTCGCGCCGGGGACCTATCGCGCGCGCTACGTCCTCCCGGACACGCGCCATCCGGAGGTGGCCATCCTGGTGGCGTTCTCCGCGTGGCCCAGTCCGCAGTCCGTCCACGGGGCCTATGGGCGCGTGCTGGTGCCGCTCGCCGCGTCGGTGAACCTGCCGGGCACGACGGAGCCGGATGCGCGCATGTCCATCGACATCGCGGGGGAGAGCTTTGGCCCCGTGACGGCGGGACCGGATGGCCGCTTCCGTCTTCCCATCGTCGTGCCGCCGGGACATCGCTTCGGCCAGGGCCGCGTGGTGGACAGGGCCGGCAATGCGCGGCGTGAGAACATCGACTTGAAACTGCCGCCCACCGACGGGCTCGCGTGTGTGTTTCAACCGCAGCGACTGCCGGCGGATGGAGTGTCTCAGGCGCGGCTCCTGTGCGCGACGAGCGACCCCTTGGGCAAGCCCGTGGAGGACGCGAAGGTGACGGCGCAGGCGCGTCGCGGTGTCCTGCGAGGACCGTCACGCGCGGCGGGCGGCATGCTGGAGTGGCTCTACACGGCGCCTCGGACGCTCGGCGATGACGAGCGAATCGAAGCCGCGTGGCCCCAGCGCGGCGCGGGCTCTCGCGAGGTGTTGTCGCTGCAGCTCGTGCAGGGGCCGGTGGCGGAGCTGGCCATGTCCGTGTCGGAGGCGCTCGTGCACCGGGGCGCCCAGGCGCGGGTGTCCGTGCGCGCGCGGGATGCGCTCGGCCGTGCACGCCCCGGAGCGACGTTGTCGCTGGAGGCTCCCGAGGGTGGCTTCACGCCCGCGGTGGAGTCCGCGCCCGGTGACTTCGCGAGCGCCTGGCAGCCGCCTGTCCCCGGGGGCACGGAGCAGGTGACGCTGAGCGCTCGGGCCTGGGGGCCGGTGGGCAGCGAGCCCGCGCGCATCGCAGTGTGGCCGCGCGGAGGCGTGCTGTATGCGGGCGTCTCCGACCTGGCGGGACTGCCGGTGCCTTCGCAGCCGTTGCGCCTGGATGGACATGAGCTGACCACGGGCCTGGACGGCACGGTGGCCCTGGGCGCGTTGTCTCCGGGGACACACCTGGTGGCGCATGGCCTGTGGACGGGATTGGTGCGCACCGTCCACGTCCTGGGCGGCGAGGGACTGGCGTATCCGCTGGATGTGCCGCTCGTGCCGGAGGCCGTCTCGCAGCAGGTGCGCGTGGCGCCCGAGGTTCCCGTCAACGTGCGGCTCCGCGGGGAAGGCGCTCGCGTGACGTACTGGCTGGAGGACTCCCGCGGACACGTCCTGGAAGGGCGCGCGGTGCATGTCGCGCTGTCGGACGGAACGCGTGAGGGCGAAGAGGTCCGCGAGGGACGCACGTCCTTCACCGTGCGCTCCACGCGTCCGGTGAGCGTCTCCGTGGCGGACGTGGCCACGGGTGTCACCGCGCTCATCGAGGTGCGCCCATGAGGCTTCCGGGCCTGCTGCTCGTGAGCGCGATGCTGTGCGCTGGGGCGGCCTGGGGACAGGGCGTGTCCATGGACGTGCCCTCGCTGGCGTCCACCATCGCCGGTCGCGTGTGTCTGGATGTCGATGGGGATGGGCGCTGTGGCGTTGACGAGCCCGGTGTCGCGGGCGTGCGGCTGGTGCTGACGACGGGGCGCGAGGTGCGCACGGACTCGCGAGGACGCTTCCACCTCACGGGCGTGGACTCCCGCACGCCGGACGCCACGCGCGGCCTTCACCTTCGTCCGGGGCGCCACCGGCTCAAGGTGGATCCGCGCTCGCTGCCGGCCGCCAGTCGCGTGACTCCGGAGGCCGCCACGGTGGAGGTGCCGTGGGGCGCCGTCGCCCTCCAGGACTTCGCGGTGCGCAGTCTGGCTTCGGATGCGCCGCCGCTGGAGCTGTCCTATTCGCGAGTACCTCCCGTGGCGGACGTGGTCGCCGGCGAGGGGGCCGTGCGCTTTCGCCTCGCGGGTCAGGCCGCCGTGGGAGACCGCGTGCGCGTCGGTGCGCTGGACGCGGAGGTGGATGCTCGCGGTGGGTGGAGCGCCTGGGTTCCCCTCATCGCCGGGGACAACACGCTGTCCATCCAGGCCACGACTCCGGATGGCAGGGTGCGCCTGTCACGGCAGCAGGTCGACGTCGTGCGCCGGGCCGAAGGCTGGTTGGTGGTGCCGAGGCCGCTGGTGCTCGTGGGCTCCTTCCAGCTTCCCTCCGCGCGTGACGAGGCCGCGGCCAGTGGTGTCACCCGGCTGAAGGTGGAGGCTCCGGCGGGGACGTCGGTGCGAGGCCCTGAGGGTGAGTCTTCCGTGGTCGGGCCCGAGGGGCGCGTGGAGGTCCCCGTGACGCTGGCTTCAGGGAACAACCGCGTGACGCTGGCCCTGACGCCGCCGGGGGGAGGTGCCGCGCACGAGACGGTGGTGGACATCCTCGCGGAGCCGAGGCCGTTCGCGGTGGGGTTGCTGGACCTCGAAGCGAGCTTTGCGCCGGCGGACAGCGACTTCCAGCTGCGAGGCCGGGGCTCCGCGCACGCGGAAGTGCGCCTGGGGCCGGTGGACGTGGTGGGGGAGTTGGACCTGCGCGACACGGATGGCCGCACGCTGCGCGGCGCGGAGCTTCCGGACTGGCTGCGTCCTCGCGTCCCCGAGCGCTTCGACCGGGTGGCGGACCCGGACTTCTCGCCGGAGGAGTGGGGCGACGACTCGGTGTCGCTGACGCCGAACGCCACCGAGGCCCGGCTTCGCGTGGAGGCGCGTCACCCGGACTTCGGCCGCGCGGGGTTGGGCACGTACCGGGCGCTGGTGCAGGACCGCGAGGTGGGCCGCTACCACCGCCCCCTCTTCGGCCCCTATGCGGAGCTGACCACCTCGAGCGAGAAGGGCGCGGGGCTCCGCGCCGGTGTGGATGCTTTCGGCGGCGGCCTCACGGACCCGACGCGCGGCCTCTCGGCCGTCCCCGCCCATGAAGAGCTGCGCGCGACGGGCGGCAGCCTCTTCTACCTGGGCGCGGTGTCGGTGGCGGAGGGCTCGGAGCTGGTTCGCGTGGAGGTGCGCGACGGCGTCACCGGTCTGCCGTTGGCGGAGCGCCACCTGGTGCGCGGGCGCGACTACGACATCGACTACTTCGCCGGGCGCATCCTGCTGTCGCGGCCGTTGTCGTTCCTCGCGGGCGACACCTTCCTTCGCACCGACATGCTCACGGAGGCCCCGGAGCCGGTGCTCGTCGTCGACTACGCGGCGCTGCGCACGACGGGCACGGAGGACTCCGGTGGCGGCGAGGTGTGGGCCGAGTGGGGCGGCGCGCGCGTGGGGCTGGCCGCGGTGCGGGAAGGCCGCGAGGGCCGTCCCTACACGCTGTACTCGGGCCGGGGCTCGGCGCGACTGGGCGCGTACTCACTGGAGGCGGAGGCGGCCTCCAGTCGTGGCATGGCGGTGGACTCGGCCGTGTTCGGGGTGTCCGACGACGGAGGCCTGAGCTTCCTTCGCCCTGGCGCGGGGCTGGCGACGGGCGGCGAGGCCCTGGGACTGCGCATGCGGGGGCCGGGCCTGTGGGGCGACGGCACCGTGGATGCGTCCTACCGCTGGCGCGGGCGGGGCTTCTCGGATGGCGCGCACCTGGATGCGGCGCGCTTCCAGCAACTCGCCCTGCGTCTGCGTCAGCCGTTGGGACGGCTGCGTTTGTTGCTGCTCGCGGATGGCCGCGACTCGGCGGACCCTCGCGAGCCCTTCGTGGACAACCCCTTCTCCGCGAGCACCGTGGGCGCGAGCGTGGGGTGGGAGGAGTCCACCTGGGGCGTGAGCGTGGAGGCGCGGGACGCTCGGCTCAAGGCGGCGGAGGTCGTGGGGCAGGGCGAGGCGCTGACAGGCGGCCGCACCTCCGTGGGCGTCGCGGGTCGCTACCAACTGCTCGACGGCCTCTGGCTCCAGGCCTCGCATCGCCAGAAGCTGTCCCTGCATGGCGCGGGGCCGGGACGCGTGGATGACACGTTCAGCGCGGCGGGCGTGGACGTCGAACTGGGGCGCGACACGCGAGTGGGTGTGCGCGGTGGTTGGGGGCCCGAGCTGGGGCCTCGCGCGTGGGCCAACGTGGAGTCTCGTCGCGGCTCGGACGTGTACTACGGCGGCTACTCGGTGGACGTGGATGGGCCGGACTTCGGTGCCGGACGGACGCTCACGGGCGCTCGCACGGAGCTGCCCGACAGCGGCACCGCGCTGTTCGTCGAGGAGGTGGGCCTGCACGACGCGACGTCCGTGCGGCTGTCGCGGGCGGTGGGCCTCCAGAAGACGGTGCTGGATGGCTTCAGCGTGGGCGCTCGCTACGAGCGCGGCGTGCGCAGCCTGCTGGACGTGAATCCTCCGCTGCGGCGCGACGCGGGCGGCGTCTTCGGACAGTTGCTCCTGGAAAAGCTGCGGGTGGAGGGGCGGTTCGAACTGCGACGGGAGAAGGGCACGCCGGAGCGCGGCACGACGGAGGCCGTGGACCGGTTGCAGACGGTGGTGGCGCTGGCCGCCGAGGCGGAGCTGGCGCGCGACGTGACGGCTTCCGGTCGCGTGGACTTCTCGCGAACCCTCAACGACGACGCGCTGGAGGCCCGGCTGTTGGAGGGCTACGCGGCGTTGGCGTGGCGACCCGGACCGTGGCTCGTGGTGGCGCGCTACGGAGTCACCCGGGAGCTGCTGCCGGGCACTCGCGCCGCCTTCGGCGACAGGGCGCTCCAGATTCTCTCCCTGCTTCCCGCGGTGCGCCTGGGCGACAGGTTCTCCGTCGCGGCGGGATTGCACGCGGGACACAGCAGCCTGGAAGGCTCCTCGCGGTGGGTGTGGACGGGCACGGTGCGCCCCGCCGTCCGCGTGGTGGGTGGGCTGGAAGTGGCGGGCGAGCTGGCGCGTCGGACGGCTTCACCCGACGGCGACCGGCTGACAGCGGTGCGGGCTGAAGTGGCATATCGGATGGATGAGAAGCTCCGAATGGCCGTCGGGTACACACTGCTGGGCTTCAGCGGCTTGGGTTTGGGCTCCGAGTCGTCTGAAGATCAGGACCGGCTCTACCTCCGGGCAGAGCTCGCCTACTAGGAGTATCGCGTGCGCTCCGGCATCCTCATCTGCCTCTGCTTGGGACTGTCCGCGGTGGCGGCCGCGGAGTGGAAGGAAGGCCTCTCGGTCGCGGGAGAACCGAGCGATGTGAGGGTGTGGCGTCCTGGCACCGTCGCCATCGCTTCCTCCCAGGGCGTGGAGCTCCACATCGACGGGGAGCAGGTGGCCAACCGGGTCTTGTCGCCCGCCGTGGGCACATTGCTGTTGTCCTCGGGTTGCTTCGCGGGCGTGCGGGGGGATGGGGATATCTTCGCCCACAACGACTGCCTTCCTCCTGACAGCATCCTCCCGGAGCTGCCCACCGCGACGACGACCGAGGTTCGCCGGGTGATACAGACCGCGTCGGGCACTGGCTACGCCTCCGTCGCGGTCGATACGAACGAGTTCCTGCTGCTGCACGCGAGCCCGTCCCAAACCGCCACCTTCCCGTGGAACACCCGCGTCCTGGAGACGGGGCAGTACAAGGCGACGTCGGTGATGGGCGTGACGGAGACCGCGGGGGGAGTGGCCCATGCGATCATCCCCGTCGTCGGCAATCCGAACCTCCTCTACATCCGAGGCGACCGGAGCGAGGCCGCGTTCAACATGGACGCTTCGCTGACGACGCTGCCGCTCCTGACAGTGGACCTCATCTCCACGAGCGGGGTGTATCCCATCATCCTGGCGGGCAACTCGGATGGACTGTTCCGCGCGCCGCTCTCCGCCTCGCCGGTTCCCCAGGACTTCCAGCGCGTCACGCTGCTCGACTCGGGACCGGTGAGCATCGTGTCCGTGGACATGAACACCGAGCTGAGCAGCAGCCGGGGGACGGGCTTTGGCCTCGCGGTGGGCACGCGCAACGGCGGAGAGAACGTCGTGCTCGGCGCGGTGCCGACGGGAAGCGCGACCGACTCGGGGGTGACGTGGCGAATCCATCCCGCGTTCGCCAACGCGTCGTTGCCGGTGTCGGACCCGTTCGCCCAGGTGTCCTGCGTGGACTCCACCTTCTGCGTCATCGCCCTGCGCAACCCGGTGCAGAACGTCATCTACTACATCAACGCCGTGGCACCGGTGTTCGGCGCGATTCCGGCGCCGGTCAACATCAACGAGGCCACGACGCGGACGCTGGATGTGACGGCGACCGATGAGGACGGCGACGCGGTCCGAGTCTCCGCGGAGGTGGGGCAGTCATTGGTGCAGGTCAACGCCACGCCCGGAGTGGACGCGGTGTCGCTGTCCCTCACGGCTCCAGTGGTCTGCGAGCCGACGATGACCCAGTTCACGGTGTTCGCCTCGGATGGTCTGGGTACGCATGACCGGCAGGCCACCGTGTCCGTGCTCATTGAAAACACGGAGGGCCCTGGGGCGCCCGTGGTGATGCCGCTCCAGGCCACGACGTCCGCGGGAGGCCCCGCGCTCGTGTTCGCCGCGTCACCTGGCGCCGGAATCTGCGAGTCCGTGGACTACGTGTGGAGCACGCCCCCGGGCCAGCCGGTGTTGCACACGGACGCGGGCGGCCGCTCCGCCACGTTCATGCCTTCGGACTTCCTCTGCTCGGCGACAGGCGCGCGTTACACGTACGAGGTGCGGGCGAGGGACAAGGGCCTGGCTCCATCCGAGCCCACGACGTTCACCGTGGACGTGCGGCCGTGGGGAAAGCCCGCGGCGCCCTTTGCGCCGAACACCGTGCGCCCGTTGACCTCCGGGCACACCGCGGAGCTGCGTCCCGAAGCGCTGCACCCCTGTGAAGCCACGGCGGGGCTGCCACAAGTGGAGACGGTGTGGCGGCTCCAGGATGGGGGCGCGGTGCCTCCAGGGCTGACGGTGAAGGATGGTGCCGGCAACCCCGTCGACCTGACCTCGCCCGTCACCGCGCCAGTGCTCCAGGTGTCAGCGGAAGGCTGCGCGAGCACGTCGCTGACGCTGGTGGCCCGCAACCGGATGACCGTCGCGGGAGTGGGCCTGTTGGAAGGGCCGGAGTCCGTGGTGAAGGTAGAGGCCCAGCCGGAGGCGGAGGATGTGTCGGCCGCCAGCCTCGACCTGTCGATGCGTGTCACGGGCGGGCAGGACGTCGAGGCGACGCTGGGCACGTCCCTGCGCTGCCCTGGGGCGCATGCGCTCAAGGCGCGCATGTTCCTGGAGTCCGCCGATGGCGCGCCCATTTCCTCCCAGGTGGTGCCCGTGCCCGGTGCGTGGCGCTTCCAGTTGCCAGCGATCTGCTCGGCGACCACATACACGGTGCGAGGCGAGCTCTTCTCCGACGTCGCCGCCCCCGTCGAGGCGGGCCGGACGCGACAGACGGTGACTTCCGAGGCGCGAGCGGTCGCCCTGGGTGAGCTGGAGGGTGAGGCGCTCGTCGCGCGTTGTGGCGAGGGCGCGACGACGACCCTCACGCAGGAGATTCCTCCCGACGCGTGCTCGGACGTGAGCGTCTCCTGGTCCCAGGAAGGTGGCCCCGCGCTCGCGCAGGGCGAGCTGTCGGGCCGCAGCGTCACCGTGGCCACGCGCGAGACAGGCCTGCAGGAACTGGTGGGGACGTCCGTCACCCTGCGCGTCAGTGCCGACGCGGGTGGGGGCAACGCGGCGGCGCGGGTGCACACGGTGCCGATTGTCGCGGAGCCTTTTGTCGACGTGGCGCATTCCACGGAGACCGCTTCCGGCCAGGAGACCGGACTGGTGGGCGTGGTGGTGCAGCTGAGCAACACCACCGACTGTGCCGTCACGGGCCTGCGCTATGTGGAGCGCGTCGAGGGCATGGAGCTGGTGCCCGGCAGCGTGAAGGTCGCGGGGCTGGCCCTCGCGGAGCAGTCCGACGAGGGAGGCTTCGCCGTGGAGGGTGTCGCGCTCGCCGCGCACGCGACGAGCACGCTGACGTACGTGGCCCGGCCTCGGCTGCTGTCCTCGCCGCGCTTCACTGGCGAGGTGTTCCTCAACGGCGTGCCCGTATCGGGAGCCCTGTCGCGCGAGCCGTCCTCGTCCTGTGGCTGCTCGCAGGGAAGCTCGGGCGGGGCCCTGTTGGGTTTGCTCGCGGTGGCCCAGTGGCTGCGCCGTCGTCGGGACGGCGCGCGGCGCTGAGTCAGAGGCCGAAGGAGATGCGGTGGCGGCGGCTGGGAGTCTCCGGCCGCTCCTCCAGCACGCCGAGCAGCTCCAGGCCCCGCAGCGTCGCCAGGGCCTGTCGCTCCGACAGGTCCGTCAGCGCGAGCAGGTCCTCCACCGTCTTGCTGCCGTCCGCGTAGGCCAGGAGCAAGGCCTGCGGCCCCTGCAGCTTCAGCTCGTGCAGGCCGTAGGGCGGGTCGGCGGTGGGGAACAGGCGACGTCCCTGGCCCATGCGCTGACGCAGGGCCACCAGCGTCTCCGTCTTCTCCACGCCCTCCAGCACCAGGTCGCCCGGGAAGACGGACAGCTTCACCAGGTCCGCGCGCTGCGGCCTCATGGCGCTGAAGCCGTAGGCGCCTTCCGTCCAGGTGAAGGTGGACCAGAGCAGCTCGCGGACCTGCTCCTCCAGGAGCTGTCGCCGCCGTGGGGCATCCAGCACACCCAGGCGAATCATCGCCTCACCGGTGCGCAGCCCCTGCTGCTTCGCGACGGCGGCCACCTCCGCGAGCTTCTCCTCCGTGAGCACGCCGCGCCGGACGCAGAAGCGACCGAAGCGCTCGTGGGCCAGGTTGGAGGCCGCGTACACGATGCGGCCGGACTCGAAGTAGACGACCTTGAGGATGGAGCCCTGCTGGAGCTTCAGCTCCCCGTGGTGGCGCGCCTCGTAATAGGCGTTGAGCAGCCGCGCCACGGAGGTGTCCTTCAGGTCTCCACCGAGGGACCACTCGGGCAGCGCGCGCCGTGTCTTGGCCGACGCGGGCTGAGCGTCGGTCCACACCTTCCCCCGGTGGGCGAAGGGCAGCGGCAGGGCCGGCTCCTCGCTCTCCAGGCCGGGCAGCGGCGCGGAGTCGGGGATGGCCTGCATGGGCGCACTGGCCTCGCCCGCGTCCTCCTCCGTGTCGGGAATCAGCTCCTCCAGGACGATGAGGTCCACGTCGTCGAGCAGCTCATCCTGGGCCGCGTCTTCCTCCACGGGAGGCGCGGCGCGGGGCACGGGCTCGACGCCGCCCGCGCGCTCCAGGGCCTCCAGCACGGTGATGAGCTCGAAGGGCTTCTCGAAGAAGCCTCGGGCGCCATGGACCTGCACGGCCTCCTGCGCGAAGCGGTCACCCTTGTACACACCGCTCACCGCGATGGCGGGGATGCCATGGGCCCGCAGGGCACCGAGCACCTCGCTGCCTCGGATGTCGGGAAGCAGCAGGTCCACCAGCGCCGCGTCCCACGTGGAGCCGGGGCTGAGCGCCTCCAGCGCGGCCTCGCCGGTGTGCACGGCGCGCGCGTCGTGGCCCCGGCTCTGGGCCGTGGAGACGATGAGGGAGGCCAGTTCGTGGTTGTCCTCGACGATGAGCAGTCGCGCCATGGGCGGCCGGACCATAGCATCGCCCCCATGAACGTTCAGGGCTTCCACCACGTGGCCATCCAGGCGTGGGACATCGAGCGCGTGACAGCCTTCTACAGGGACTTGCTGGGCTTTCCCGAACTCACCCGGCATCCGCGCCCGGACGGCACCCTGCGGAGCATCTGGGTGGGCGTGCCCGGGGGCGGCTTCCTGGCCATCGAGGCGGCGGGCGCGGAGCCCGAACCCCAGCCCTTCCGGCACCCGGGTCCGGGCCTGCTGATGCTGGCGTTCCGCATCGCGAGGGCGGAGCGCGACGCGGTGGTGTCCGAGCTTACTCAGGCGGGCGTCCCCCTGGAGCACGAGACGCGGTGGACGGTGTACGTGAGGGATCCAGAGGGCAACCGGGTGGCGCTCAGTCACCACCCGGAGGACTAGGGGGCGGGGTGTGCGTGCTTGCGGACCGGGATGGGGCGCGGCTACAAGCCGGTCATGCGCCTGGGCGAACAGCTCCTGAAGGATGGCCTCGTCACCGCGGAGGGTCTCGAGGAGGCGCTCGAGGCGCAGGTGGTGCATGGCGGGCGGCTCGGGACGAACCTGGTGGAGCTCGGGCTGGTGTCCGAGGTGGACCTGGCCCGGGTGCTGGGCTCCCTGCACAACAGCGCGTTCGCCTCCGGGGAGATGGTGCCGGACCCGAAGGCGCTGGAGCTGGTGCCCGCCAACCAGGCGGATGACAAGGAGCTGCTCCCCATGCGGGTGGACGCGACGCGCCTGAGCGTCGCGGTGGTGAACCCGCACGACTTCGAGACGTTGGACGCGATTGCCTTCAAGACGGGCAAGCGCGTGGTGCCGGTGGTCATCCCCGAGTTCCGGATGAACCAGCTGCTGCGCCGCTACACCAAGGCGTTCCGCCCGCTGCGCGCCATCGACATGAACGCGGTGCGGCCCCGTCCCAAGCCGGGCTCGCCCCAGGCGGAAGCGGAGATCGCCAAGGCGCAGGAGAAGCCGCCCGACCTGATGAGCGAGGAGGAGTTCCAGTCCGTCTACGCGCAGGCCCTGCGCGGCGGCGCGGACTACGAGGGCGACGTCGGCGAGGAGGAGGTCATCACTGGCGTCGAGGTGGTGGAGGCCCTTCCCGAGCTCCCGCCGATGCCCATGGCGACGGTGCCCGTGACGCGTCCGGTGGCCCCGCCTCCCGCCATGCAGGCGCAGCCCCCCGCGCCGCGCCCGGTGGCGCCTCCGCCGCCCATGCCGCCCCCGCCTCCTCCGATGCAGGTGGGCGTGCCCGCGGCCCCGGTGCCTCCGAGGCCGCCGGTGGCACCCGTGGCGAGTCCTCCCGTGGCCACCGCGCCCGTGCAGCGTCCGCCCGAGCCACCTCCCACGCCGCTGACGTTCGCGGAGGCGCAGGCGGAGCTGGCGCGCAGCACGGACCGCGAGGATGTGGCGCGCACGGTGCTGCGCTTCGCGCTGGGCAAGTGGCGGCGCAACCTGCTGCTGTCGGTGCAGGGCAGCCTTGTGACGGGCTGGCACGGCATGGGCCCGGGGGTGCGCGAGGCGGCGGTGCGTCGCATCGGCGTCGCGCTCCGGGAGCAGAGCACGTTCCGTCTGGTTCGTGACACACGCTCGCACTACGTGGGGCCGGTGCGCCGGGACGCGGCGATGGGCGTGTTCTACAAGCTGCTGGGTGGCGGCTTCCCGACGACGGCGGTCATCCTGCCGCTGCTGGTCCGGGGCAAGGTCGTGCACCTGTTGTACGTGGACAATGGGCCGGATCAGCTCACGCCGCCGGACGTGGGCGAGCTGATGATCCTCTCGCAGAGCGTGGGTCGCTCGTACGAAGCGATGATGCGGCGCCGCAAGAGCGCGTAGTCCCCATTCGGGATTCTCGAAGACGGTTCGGGTGTTCGCTGACGCCGCGGTGACGTGGCGTCGCGAGACCGGGTGCGTTTCGTCCCAGTGACGGACGCGGGTTCACGGGAGCAAGGCTTGGAAGACGACGGCAACCAGGGGACAGCACCGCACGAGGCGCAGCTTCGGGACCTCCTGGCCGCGATGGAGGCAGCCAACCAGGGTGACTTCTCGCGGCGCGTGTCCGTCCGGGGAGCGAATCCGCTCATGGACCGGTTGGCGGAGACCTTCAACGCGGGCGCGGAGCGGTGGTCGGCCCTCTCGCGAGAGGTTGCCCGGGTGGGCCGCGAGGTGGGAGTCGAGGGGCGGCTCGGCGCGCGGGTCGACGTGGCGCGTTCCGTCGGAGCGTGGCGGGACCTGGCGGACGGAGTGAATGTCCTCGCCGGCAGTCTCTCCGCGCAGGTGCGGGACCTCATCCGGGTGAGCGGCGCGGTGGCGCAAGGGGACCTGTCGCAGACGCTCACCGTGGAGGTCCGGGGCGAGTCGCTGGAGCTCAAGAACATCGTCAACAGGATGGTGGCGCAGTTGACGACCTTCGCGAGCGAGGTGAATCGCGTCTCGCGGCGGGTCGGTGTGGAGAGCACGGGCGGCGGCGCTGACACGGGGCACTCCGGCGTGTGGAAGGAGCTCAACGACAACGTGGGCTTCACGGAGAAGCTGGCGCTCGCGTCACGGCACAAGAGCGAGTTCCTGGCGAACATCAGCCACGAGCTGCGCACGCCGCTCAACAGCCTGCTCATCCTCGCGAAGCTTCTCTCGGAGGACTCGGACCAGCGGCTGGGGCCGAAGGAGGCGGAGTACGCGCGGACCATCCATGCCTCGGGCGTGGATCTGCTCTCTCTCATCAACGACCTGCTGGACCTGTCCAAGGTGGAGGCGGGGAAGCTGCGGATCGAACCGGAAGAGGTGGCGCTCACGGAGGTGAAGTCGCTCATCGAGCGCGACTTCCAACACGTCGCAGAGCAGAAGGGCCTGGGCTTCGGCGTCGCGCTCTCGGGCACGCTACCTCCGACGCTGCGCACCGACTCCATGCGGCTTCGGCAGGTGCTCAAGAACCTGCTGTCGAACGCCTTCAAGTTCACGGATGCGGGGCGAGTGGAGCTGCGCATCACCCAGATGGCCCAGGGGTTGGTTCACTTCGAGAACCCGGTCCTGAATCAGGCCGGCGAGGTGCTCTCGTTCAGCGTCGTGGACACGGGCATCGGCATCGCGCAGGACAAGCTCCAGCGCATCTTCGAGGCGTTCCAGCAGGCGGAGCCGGGCACGGGCCGCAAATACGGGGGCACGGGCCTGGGGCTGTCCATCAGCCGCGAGCTGGCGCGCCTCCTGGGTGGAGAGCTCCATGTCGTCAGCGAGCTGGGGCGTGGCAGCACCTTCACGCTCTACCTGCCTGATGTCTATGTGGGGGCGGAAGCCCTGGACGAGGTAGGGGAGTCGCGGGACCCCACGCGCGCTGGAAGGTCCGTCGTGCAAGGCGCGGTGGAGCTTTCGGCGGCCGACATCCCGGCGTTTGCCCGGGGCGGGCCAGCGCGGGGCGGACCTCGTGGGCCTGACGATGGCGCGAACTCAGTCGTGGTGGCGGCGGCTGGGGTCCTGGAAGAGGGGCGCGAGTCGAGAATGCTCGACTACGACGCGCCGCCCGAGACGGTCATGCGGCGTCGCGTGCTCGTCGTGGACGACAACATCCGAGAGGCCTTCTCACTCATCAGCGTCCTGGAGTCGCGCGGGCTGGAGAGCCTCCACGCGGAGAGCATGGACGAGGCCCTGCGTGTCCTGTCGGACTCGCCCGAAGTGGATGGACTGCTGCTGCTCATCGCGATGACGGAAGCGGGCTACACGGCCCTGAGGACGCTCCGCGCGGATGCGCGCTTCAGGGGGCTGCCCATCGTCGTCGTCACGGCGAATGCGCGCGATGACGAGCGGGCGAAGTGCCTGGACGCGGGCGCCAGCGACTGCGTGACGCGTCCCCTGGACACCGACCAGGTCATCGCGTTGCTGCGCCTGGAGCGCCGCGCGTAGGCGCTGGCAGGGCTCATTTCCGGGAGCGCCTGCCAGCGAGCATCGAGGGGGTCTACTCCTCGGAGGGCGATTCGAAGTCCACGTCGAACGAGACGCGCTGCCCGGGCTCCAGCTTGAAGGTCTTCTGCCACCGCGCGCCGTTGGCGATGACGAGGAGCTGGTGCGTGCCTTCGTAGACGTCCTGCTCCTCCACGGGGGCGGCGCCGACGAGCCGACCGTTGAGCGTGACGATGGCGTCCTTGGGCGCGCGCACGTTGATGAAGCCCTTGTTGAGGAAGATCTGCTGCGCGTTCCGTCCGCCCGCGGTGATGGTGAACGTGCGTGCCACCTGGATGCCGAGCACGGCATTGGTGAGCGTGAGCACGTGACGGCCCGCGGGCAGGGCCACGCTGAGCGGCGTGCGACCGAGGAACCCGCCGGAATAGGACACGTCCACACGAGGGTCGACGGTGAGGTCCAGGAAGCCCGTCGCAATCACCTCTGCGCCCGCATCCACGCCACTGTCAGCGCTCGTCCCCGCGTCGGTATCCAGGCCGATCATCGCCACGGACGGAGGACCCGCATCCTCCAGCTCCGCTTCGATTCGAGGGGGCAGTCGCTGGACGATGACGGCCGCTCCACCCAGCGCGAGCACCGTGCCCACGCCCACGGCGGCGAGCCAGGCCCGAGAGGACTTTCGAGGAGTACCGGCCGTGGGCGGCACGGGGCCCGAGGCAGGCACCGCGCCCGTTTGCGGCGCGGAGACCCCGGATGCACCCGCTCCAGTCGCGACGCCCGGTGAGGTGCCCGCGAGCGGCGCGGCACCCATGGTTGAGGCGGCGGTGGCCGCGGAGGGCCCGGAGCTCGCGGTGGCGGCGGGCGCTCCCGAACTCAAGGTCGCCGACTCAGTGGCAGCCGGAGTTCCAGCGCTCGCGGTAGCCGACCCGGTGGCGGTGGGAGCTCCAGCGCTCGCGGTGGCCGACCCGGTGGCGGCGGGAGTTCCAGCGCTCGCGGTAGCCGACCCGGTGGCGGTGGGAGCTCCAGCGCTCGCGGTAAACGACCCGGTGGCAGTGGGAGCTCCAGCGCTCGCGGTAGCCGACCCGGTGTCGGCGGGAGTTCCAGCGCTCGCGGTTGAGACACCCGCGCTGCTGGTCCCGTCCGGGGTACTCGTCGACGCGGTGGCGGAGGCGCTCCCCGTCGCGTGGAGGGTCGCGACGGCGGGCAGCGTGGGATTGGAAGCGGTGATGCTCGTCGCCTCGGTGGCGGGCGCTGCTCCCGCCGCGACGGTCGCGGAGGAGCCCGTGCTCTCCGTCGATGGAGCAGGGCTCGTCGTCGTGCTCACCTCGGCGAGTTGCACGCCGCTGGTGCCGCCGGACATGGCCGCGAGGATGGAGAGCTGGCCCTGCATCGCCGGCCACACCTTCGGAATGGCCGAAGGGGGCAGGGTGCCCGTGACGAGGAACTCCGCCACGGCGGGAGGGGCGACGCCGACCTTCTGGAGCACGTCCGCGATGCCCGCCTCGATGACCCGGCGCCGCGCGGCGCGGGCCTCGTTCTCCGGCGGGAACAGTTTGGCGAGGTAGTCCGCCAGCGACGTGTGCGCGGGCAGCGTGCCGACCGCCTCCACAATCGCTTCACGGAAGGCGTGCGCGGACGGGTACCGGTCATACGCGCGCTTCGCCGTTGCCTTGCGCACCACCGCATCCAGCTTCAGCGGCACGTCCACGGACATCGTCGGCAGCGTGCGCGTGAGCGTCGCCTTGTCCGGGTCCGCGTTGTCCTTGAAGGGCATCTTCCCGGACAGGCACTCGTGCAGCACGAGTCCAAGCAGGAACACGTCCGACTGGACATTCACGGCCTCGCGGCCCCCCAACAGCTGCTCGGGAGCGCTGTACGCGCGGCGGTTCTTCACGCGCTTTCCATCGCGCTCGCGCGGGGCCACGCTGAGCGCGCCGTAGCCCGTTACCTTCGTCAGGCCGCTGAACGAGAGCATCAGCGTCTCGGGCCGCACGTCGCCGTGCACCAGCGGCGAGCCGTCGTCGTTGCCGGCCATGTGCGCGTAGTGCAGGCCCGTGGCGGCATCCGCGGCCACCAGCGCGGCCAGCGGCGGAGGCAGCCGAGGGCTCGCCTCCAGCACGCGGCGCAAGGGTTCTCCATCGGCGAACTCAGTGACGCGCGCCAGACCGCCGTCCTGGGCCGCGAGGCTGTGGACGCGCAGGATGTTCGGGTGCTCGAAGACGAGCGCCCGGCCCGTCTCTCGCGTCAGCTTCGCCGTCAGCTCCGGGCTCTGCACCACCTCCTGCGGAGCCCAGATGAGAACCACGGGGCGAGGAGGCAAGCCATCCTCGAGGGCAAGCCCCAGGAAGGCTCGGGAGCCCGCCCCGGCGAGCAGGGGACCAAGTGACAGGTAGCGCACGGTGCTCATGGGGCACGCATGCTAGTGCGAGTTGCGCGCCCATCGAAATCCGAGGAAGCCGCTGCCACGCTTGCCCGGAGGCCAGCCCTACAGGCTCTGGCCCCGGTCCTGCTCGAAGGGCAGCGTGATGTGGTACCCGTAGCGGCCCCTCCGCACGAGCAACAACACGCTCCGTCCGCGCCTCGCCGTCACCAGGGCCTCCTTGAACGCGTCCGCCGAGGCCACCGGCTGGTTGTTCACCCGGAGGATGATGTCCCCGGGCTCCAGCCCCACCTCCGCCGCCGCGCTCCCCGCCCTCACCCCCGTCAGCGCCAGCACGCCCCGGGACTCTTTCACTTTGAGTCCTAGTCGGTCCCAGGCCAGGGACTCCACCATGCGCGGGGGGAACTCGGAGGGGGTGAGCTGGACGGTGCGTGAGGCCCCTTCGCGGAAGAGGACCAGGGGGAAGGCGGAGCGCGCGGGGTAGCCGCGCACGCGGGTGTCGAAGTCCTCGGCGTCCTGGATGCGGGAGCCGCCCAGCTCCGCGACGATGTCCCCTCGCTTCACGCCGGCCTGGTCCGCCGGGCTGCCGGCCTCCACGGACGTCACCAGCGCGCCGTAGGAGCGGTCCCACCCGAGCTGTCGGGCCGCCCTCGGCGTCAGGTCCACGGCATCCAGGCCCACCCAGGACGGGCGCACCTTGCCGAAGCGGGTGAGCTCATCGACGATGCGGCGCACCTTGTCGGCGGGGATGGCGAAGCCGATGCCCTGCGCGCCGCCGCCGAAGATGGCGGTGTTGATGCCGATGATTTCGCCGTCCACGTTGAGCAGCGGGCCGCCCGAGTTGCCGGGGTTGATGGCCGCGTCCGTCTGGACGAAGTCGTTGTACACGCGGTTGTCCGCGCGGAAGGTGCGGCCCACGGCGGAGACCACGCCCGCCGTGACGGTTTTGCTCAGGCCGAACGGGCTGCCGATGGCGACCACCGTCTCGCCAATCATCAGGTCCGCGCTGGTGCCCAGCCGGGCGATGGGCAGCGCCTCCTTCGCCGTCACCTTGAGCACGGCCAGGTCGTTGCCCGCGTCGCTGCCGATGACCTCCGCGTCGTACGAGCGACCGTCCGCGAGCACGACGTGGATGGCGGAGGCGCCCCGGATGACGTGGTCATTGGTGACGATGATGCCCGTCGGGTCGATGATGACGCCGCTGCCCAGGCCCTCGATTTTCTGGCGGCCCTGCTCGCCGCCCATGCCCCCGAAGAACTCCTCCAGCGGAGACCGGCGGCGGAAGCGCGACTCCACCTCCTGTTCGGTGCCGATGTAGACGACGGCCGGGGAGACCTTCTGGACGACCTCCACCACGGCATCGCGACGCCGTGCCATGTCCGCGCTCGCGCCGCTGGATGCCAGCAGCGTCACCACCAGGGGTCCCCACCTCATGACTCCAGCCTTCATGTCAGCCCTCCGTGCGCCCGCAGCGGATTGTCCGGCGAATGACACGCAGACTGTCGGGAAGCCGGCGTCATTCCCACGATTCGCTGGAGGCGGTGCGTTGCCTTTCATAGATCAGTCCGCACGTCCGTGAACGATTGCATCACCGGGAGGCGGCCGTTCCCCGAGGATTCCGGTTCATCCCAGGGGCAGGCGAAGTCCTGGCGGCGTGGCTTGGGGGCCGCGCTGGTGCCGAGGAGCGGAAGAATGAGTCTCGTCCTGGTCGCGGATGATGAACCCGCCGTGCTGGAAGTTCTCAGCCAGGTGGTGGAGGACCTCGGGCATGAGGTGGTGAGGGCTCGAGACGGCGAGGAGGCGCTGGGCCTGGCCCGGGCGTGTCGCCCACACCTGGTGGTGACGGACCACATGATGCCTCGGCTGAGCGGGGTGGAGCTGTGCCGCCGGCTGAAGCGAGACGCGGACCTGAAGGACGTGCCCGTCATCCTGCTGAGCGCCGTGTTGCCGCAGGGGGCGCCGGAGGCGCACGCGTTCCTGCACAAGCCGTTCGAAATCACGGACTTCGAGGCCCTCATCCACCAGTCGCTGGTGAACGCGCCGAAGCCCGCGGTGGGAGTCGAAGTCCCACCTGGGGCGACGCTGAGCCAGTGGGCGGCGAGGGCGCTGCAGGGGCCGCTGGAGGAGGCGCGGCGACAGCTTCGTCGCCTGGAGTCGGGGCCCTCGGTGGACCGGGCCGCGCTGGAGGTCCTGCGCGCGCAGCTCGAGTCGATGGATACGGTGGCGTCGGAGCTGGCGCGCCTGCACGGGGGCGCGCTGTCCGTGGAGTCCCCGTTGGGGCGGGGCCTGTTGTTCGGGGCTCGGGTGCCGAAGGGGAGCGTGAGCTGAGGCTCAGGCCTTCTGGGACTTCAGCATCCAGCCAATCATCTTGTAGAGCAGGCGGGCGCCGACGTTGCCGTCCCACTCGCTGCCTTCGGGGTCCGGGGCGACTTCCGTCAGGTCGAAGCCGACGATGGTGCGGCCGGAGCGGACGACGCCGGAGATGAGGGCGATGGCCTCCGGGAAGGACAGGCCGCCGGGGACAGGTGTGCCGGTGTGCGGGCAGAGCACGGGGTCCAGGCCGTCGATGTCGAACGAGAGGTAGACCTGCTGTGGGAGCAGGGCGACCATTTCATCGACCTGGCGGTTCCAGGGGATGCCGTCGAAGCGCTTGTTCTGGAGGGTGGCGTCGAAGAAGCCGTGGACGCGCCCCTTCGAGTCCTCGATGTAGCGGTGCTCTTCCTGGCTCATGTCGCGCAGGCCGACCTGGACGAGCGTCTTCACGCCGGGGATACGCTCGGAGACGTTGTACATGATGGACGCGTGGGACCAGGTGAAGCCCTCGTAGGCGACGCGCAGGTCGGCGTGGGCGTCCAGATGGAGGACACCCAGCCCGGGGTACTTCTCCGCGTGGGCGCGGATGATGCCGAAGGAGATGGAGTGGTCTCCACCGACGGCGGCCACGCTCTTGCCCTGGTCGAGCCAGTGCTTCGTGGTGCGGTAGACCAGCTCGTTCATCTGGTCGCAGAGGGCGTTGACGCCGCGAGCGGCCGCGAGCAGCTCGGCCTCGCCCGAGTGGATGCCGCCAGCCTCGATGACGACCTGGGCGCGCTCCTTGGCGCGGGTGTTCCAGTCGCGGAGCTCCTCGGACTCGGGGAGCATGGCGATGCCGCGCTCGTAGGGGCGGCCCGTCTCCACGTCGAAGAGGTCGACCTGTCGGCTGGCGTCCAGGACGGCGGCGGGGCCCTCGGAGGTACCGCCGCCGTAGCTGGTGGTGGCCTCGAAGGGGACGGGGATGAGGACGACGTGCGCCTCGTCGGGAGAGTGGGGGAGTCCGAAGACGCCGGAGCCCGGCTGCGCCGCGGCGCTGGGGTCGAAGTGGGTGGCCATGGCGGCGGAGGATAAGGGGCCGGGAACGGGGTGCAACTGTCCGTTAGGGGCGCGGGCCACACTTCCCCACGGTCTGGCCCACCTCTTTCAGGCAGTGGAGGGTTCCGTCGCCTGGCGCGCAGTCGTGGTCCTTGGTGCAGCCCATGTCGACGGGGCAGTCATGGCCGGCCCCCCCGCTCAGGGACGTCACCGTGAAGTCCGAGTTCGCGACGGATTCGATGATGGGCTGATTGCCCACGGCGCCCGCGGAGACGTGGCGCAGCTCCAGGGTTCTTTCCTCCCTGGTGACACGAAGCCGCAGCTCGGAGGGTCTCGTCTCGGGCGCCGTACAACCCGGTTCGAGTGCATCTCTCGTCGCCATGAAGATGGCGGTCTGGAGTGACTGGGCGATTGCAATCGATTCGGCACCGGCCGCGATGGCGACGGGAGTGTGGGTGCCAGGCGTCACGCCGTTGGTGTCGAACTCGAAGATGCACCGACGATTGCCGTCGCTGAGGATGACGAGTTCGCCGTCATTCACTGTCCCGTTGACCTGGATGCGGCCCTGGGCCCGGCCAGGAGTCTGTTCCTGGGTGCAGTCGTGGTTGCACGCGCCGCATGCATTTGAGTTCCCATCATCACAACTCTCGGGAACCAGGCTCGTGACATTGACATGTCCATCGCCACACTTCGCGACCCTGCAGGTGTCGACGCAGTTGTCGCTGCTGTCCTCATTCCCGTCGTCGCACTCTTCTCCGGGGTCGACAAGGCCGTTGCCACAGCGCTCATTGGACCGACAGTCCGCGCGGCATCCGTCGCCGTCACGTGTGTTGCCATCGTCACACACTTCACCCGAGGCTGTGTCGACGAGGCTGTTGCCGCACCGCTCCGTGGAATGACAGTCATCGCGGCACCCATCGTTGCTCACGGTGTTTCCGTCGTCACACTGCTCGCCCTGTTCCGTGTCGCGCACTCCATTTCCACACGTTTCGTTGGAGTGACAGTCTGGACTGCACCCATCACCCCTGAGCTTGTTGCCGTCGTCACACACTTCCCCCACGACGGAATCGACGACGCCGTTCCCGCACGTCTCCGTGGACTTGCAGTCGGCACTACAGCCGTCACCCGAGAGGGTGTTCCTGTCGTCGCACTTCTCGTCCGTGGCCGCGTCCACGACGCCGTTGCCACAGACCTCCAGGGACCGGCAGTCCGCGCTGCATCTGTCGCCGCTCTCGTTGTTTCCGTCGTCGCAGTTTTCACCCCACTCGACATTGAGAAAGCCGTCGCCGCATTTCTCCTGGGACTTGCAGTCCTGGGAGCACCCGTCGCCACCGACGGTGTTGCCGTCGTCGCAGGCTTCCTGGGTTACGGCGTCGACGACGCGGTTGCCACAGGACTCATCGGACAGACAGTCGGCGCTGCATCCGTCGTTGTTCGTGTTGTTTCCGTCGTCGCACATCTCGCTATCGGCCGCGCTGAGGATTCCATCGCCGCACCGCTCGACCTGGCACGCGGAGTTGCACCCGTCGTTCTGGTTGATGTTTCCATCGTCGCATTGTTCGCCCTGGTGGGTCTGGACGAGCCCGTCACCACAATCGTTGAGGATGCAGGCCTTTTGGAACGCGGCGCATCTCTGGCCTTCGGGGCACACGATTCCGGAGGGACAGACCGTGCTCTCGGGCTGGACACAGGCGAGGGGGCCGGCGGTCAGGAATGAGAGGATGAACGCCGTAACGGTTCCACGGAGGAAGGAGTCCTGGTTCATGAATCACCTCTTCAGAAGCGAACCGTGCCCACGACGCCCTTCGATTCGGAGTCGAGAGCGGGGGCAATGACCATGGACGGACCTGATTCCTCGGGATTGAGGCGGAAGGCCCGCTGACGATTGAGATAGATGAGCACCGCCCCCGTGACGGCGGCGGCGCCTCCCAGGGAATAGGCACCCACGGCACCCGCGTGGAATCTGGAGCCCGTTCTGCGGAGCGCCGACAGCTCTCCCTCCAGGAGGCTCCCCTTGGGGTCGATGCGTGAATCGAAGTCCCGGAAAGCCTCATTCGCCTTCCAGTGCATCAGCCCGCCACCTCCCGCCGCCACCACCCCCACGCCCAGCACCGTCCACGGAATCCACGCCGACCATCGGCGCCGATAACGGATGACCTCGTCCTCGGTGTACAGCTCCAGGTCCAGCTCGGCCTTCTCGCCGGGCAGCAATGGCTGACGTTTCTCCGTCGGCAGATACCCATCCTTGAAGGCGACGATGCTGTGCACACCGGGTCGGATGAGCGCCTGATATCTCCCAGGCGCCGTGAACAGCGCCTGCCCGTTCAACGTCACGACGGCGCCCTCCTGGTCACACCGCACGTCCACCCACGCAAGCTGCTTCTCGAGCAGCGCGTTGTAGGAGCGGGCGTGCTCGTACCTGCCGGCGTCGAGCGGCTCGGGTCCATGGCCCATCGCCGCCTTCAGGTGCTTGTGGACCTCGATGGGCTGGTCGAGGTTCATCAACGCCAGCGCCAGGTTGTAGTGAATCGCCGGGTGGTTCCAATGCCGCAAGGCCCGGCGGTAGTTCCGACTCGCCTCGACGAAGACCGACTCTCGCAGACGCTCATTTCCCTCGAAGAAGAGCGCCTGGGCGGCCTGCTGCTCATCCCGGGGCACGCCCAGGGCCCAGGGGCGGTCGCCGCCCACGTCCAGCGGCTTGTCCACACGCTGCGCCATGGAAGCGCTCGCGCATAGACACATCAACACCACGGCCAGCCCGCGTCCACGCGAGCCGCCTCTCTGAATGGCTGTCATGGGTGCCTCACCTCAGGGTTTCGATGAAGGAACTTCCGAGCGTGGATTGGATGCGCAACG
The DNA here is from genome assembly GCF_013336725.1 of Myxococcus sp. CA040A. Lineage (NCBI taxonomy): Bacteria > Pseudomonadati > Myxococcota > Myxococcia > Myxococcales > Myxococcaceae > Myxococcus > Myxococcus sp. CA040A. The sequence goes on from NZ_JABUMR010000002.1 coordinate 565,355, forward strand.
TCCGTTCCTGCTCGCGTTGGAGCAGTCGTTCCGCCTCCGCGCGCGCGAGTCGCGCCTGCTGAGCGCTCTGCTCGGCCCCGCGCAGCGCCTGGTTCGCGAGGTACTGAGCCCATCGCGCCCGCTGCACGGCCTTGACCAGCTCGGCGTTCTTCTTCAACAGCTCTTCGTTGGTCGATTCGACCTGGGCGTTGGCCTCGAGCGCGCGAAGCTCCGCTTCCTGGCGGTCCAGTTCCTTGGCCTGGACCTCCGCCAGTCGCTCCTCGGCCTCCGCCGCCGAACGCTTCGCCAGGAACTCCGCGTTTCGAGCCGAGGCCTCCGCGCGCAACGCGATGACGGCCTGGTGCTCCGCCTCCTGTTTCGCCTCGCGGATGAACACCAGCGCCACCGCCGCCGCCGCGAACAACAGCGTCACCAACGTCGCCGCGCCAACGACGAACCCCCGCTTGAGGCGAGCCATCCGAGTCGCCTGCGCCAACACCGCGTCCAGGAACGCCCGCTGCAACAGCGGCAGCTCTCCCCGATATCGCCGCTGGAATCGCCGAGCCTCGTCCGCCATCTCGCCGCGCCAGAGCAGTCCGCTGTCCCGAGCCTTGGCCTGCCATTGTCGGGCCGCGTTTCGCAGTTGCTCCAGGAACGCCGAGTCCTCCTGGCCCTCCTCGAGCCACCTGCGCAGCGTGGGCCAGCCGGAGATGAGTGACTCGTGGACCAGCTCCACCGACGCGCCCGTGGCCTTGTTTCCCGTCTGGATGACGAGCAGTCGCGCCTGGACAAGGCTGTCGATGAGCCGCTGAAGCTCCTCCGCGTCCCGGGTCAGCTCTCGCAGCTCCTCCAACGAGACAATCGCGCGCGTGCGCTCGGACGTGACGAGCCGCAGGAAGATTGCCCGGGCCAGGGCCCGCTCCTGCAATGACATGCCCGCGAGCACGCTGTCCGCATGCGTGGCCAGCGCCCCCGCGATTCCGCCGAGCTGCTGAAAGGCGCTCTCCGTCAACATCCGGCGCGAGGGGTCTCTCGCCTCCCACAGCCGGGTGGCCGCGAACTGGAGCAAGGGCAGGGCGCCGGGTGTCGTCTCCAGGTGCTGGAGCATCTCGGTCACCATCTCGGGGGACTCGAAGCGATAGCCCGCCATCTCCGCGGGCTGCACGAGTGCGTCACGCAGGCCGTCCTTCTGGGGCGCCGCCAGGAAGAACAACCCTGGAGACAGCTCCGCCATGAAGCGCTCGTCCTCCGATACCCGGTCCAGGAAGTCGGAGCGCAACGAGAGGACGACGCGGATGGGGGAGGTGGCGTCGTCGGCGATTCCAGACAGGCAGGCCGTGAAGGCGCGACGCTCCCGCGCATCGGGCACCAGCGTGTAGAGCTCCTCGAACTGGTCGATGAACAACACGATGCGCCGGCGCTCGCGGCGGGCGCGGGCTCGCAGGACGGCGCCCACGTAGCCCGGCTCCAGTCGCAGGTGCGCGGTGATCTGCTGCTGCTTCCGGAGGTCTTCCTCCAGCGTGGGCGACGACGTGACGAGCGGAGCCACCATGCTGGCCAGCGCCCCGAGCGGATCTCTCCCCGGGCGGATGATGAGCGACTCCCAGGGGATGCCGGTCCGCTTGAGCACCGGCACCAGTCCCGCGCGAACGAAGGACGACTTGCCCGCACCCGATGGGCCGACGACCGCGAGCAGGGGCTGGTCCTGGAGCCGGTTGACGAGCGCGGCGGTCTCCCGTGCGCGGCCGAAGAACCGCGCCGAGTCCGCCTCCTGGAACGAGCCGAGGCCCGCATAGGGACTCTCGTCGAGCCCCGCCTCGTGGACGAACCGACCGGGGAGGAATGGCTCCAGGGCCCGCAGCACCGCGAGTGCATCCGGGAAGCGCTGTGCCTTGTGCTTGAGCAGGCACCGGTCGACGACGGAAGCGAGCTCCACGGGGACATCCGGAACCACGGCCCGGAGGGTCGGCATGGGCTCGTTGAGCAGCGCGGTGACCATCAACTGGGGACCCCGCAGGGGCTCCAGCGGATGGCGGCCCGCCAGCATCCGGAACAGCATGATGCCGACAGCCCAGATGTCGGTGCGGTGGTCGACGGGGATGCCGTTGCCCCACTGCTCGGGGGACATGTACGCCAGCGTTCCGAGCAGCGCGCCCTGGCGCGTCAGGTGAAGCGACTCATTCCGGGTCCCCGGAACAGGCAGCAGTCGCAGTCCCTCCAGGAGCGCGCGCGGGTCCGTCTCGCCGCGGTGCTCATCGCCCTGGAGCACCTTCGCGATGCCGAAGTCCAGCACCTTGATGGTGCCGGAGTCCGTCACGATGATGTTCTCCGGCTTGAGGTCCCGGTGGACGATCTTGTGCGTGTGCGCGCAGGAGAGGGCGCGGAGGACGGGCGACATCAGCTCCACGGCGCGCGAGGGCGGCAGGCGCGGGCTGCTCTTGAGGAGCTTGTCGAGCGGCTGGCCCTGCAGGTACTCCAGCACCATGTACGGGCTGCCGTTGGCTTCACCGACTTCGTAGATGATGACGATGTTCTCGTGGCTGCACCGGGCGGTGGTGCGGGCCTCGAGGATGAAGCGGCGGGCGAACTGCGCGTCCTGCGTGTGCAGCAGCTTGATGGCGACGCGGCGGCCGAGCCGGGTGTCGCGCGCCAGGAAGACGGTCCCCATGCCTCCGCTGCCGAGCTGTCGAATCAGCTCGTAGTGCTGGATGCGAGTGCCCGGGCCAAAGGCTCCGAGGCTTCCGGGCAGTGGGGCATGGGGATGGGGCGCACTGCGGGCGGATGAAGAGGGGTCTGGCTTCATAGGGGTACTCGGTGAGGCAGGGGGGCCTCGGGAAAGCGCGAGCGGCCCATCGCCCCCGCGAAGGGTGCGGGCCGTGCTTCAGCGAATCTCGATGAGGGCGGGTCCGACAGGGACGAGACCGCAACCCGGGTCCCTGTTCGCGGGGAGACTGATGCCAGCCGTTGACGAGAGCTCTAGAAGGGGAGGACGGACTTTCCGGAGAAAGCTCTCGTTGCCAATCTTGAGCACACTTGCCTGCTTGCCTATGTGAACGCGAGGGCAGGGCTGTGTCGTGTGAGCGGCGCTTGGGCGTGCGCGTGCGCCCCGGGCGGAAACAGGCCTCGGGACGGGAGGTGGGGTGGGGTATCGACTGCGCGACACCTTGTCATGCCCGCCTGCTACGGTGAGGGAATGACACGTTGGCTCGTGCCCGTCCTGGTGTTGGTGGGCGCGGCGATGATGACGGCGCTGGGGCACCTCTCGTTCAACGCGGCCCTCTTCGTGCCGTTGCTGGCGCTGGGGGGAGGGCTGCTGCTGCTTGTGACGCTGGTCCTCGCGGTGCTGCCCGCACGGAGGTCGGTGAACTTCGTCACCCTGGCCTACCTGCTGGGCGGCGTCGCGCTCGCGGGCGCGGGCATGGTGCGCGGGATGTCCTGGCGATTTGATCGAGTCGAGGAGGAGTTCGCCCCGCTCATCGCGGCGCTGGACGCCTATCACGCCGAGAAGGGGCAGTACCCCGAGGCGGTGGCGGAGCTGATTCCAGCGCACCTGTCGAAGGCGCCGTCGTGCGAGCTGGAGAGCGAACCCGCGGTGAGGCAGGGACTCTCGGATGGCGGCTATTACCGCAAGGGGCCAGACGACTACGGCATCACCTGCTACACCATCGTCTTCTGGAAGTACTCGTACAACCCCGTGAAGAAGTATTGGTACGGCTGGGATTGAAGGAGCGCCCGGGTCCGAGGTCCGGGCGCCCCAGGCGGGTCAGAAACCCACGCGCGTCATCGTGAAGGGCTGTGAGCCATTGACGCCCTTCTGGAGGACGATGCCGGTGATCTTCCCCGTGAAGAGGCTGCGCTGGATCTGGCTGATGGAATAGACGTCACGCGTCTCCCCAGCCAGGTCCCTGAATGCGATGAACGAGCCGATGGCGGGGTTGTTGGGGAGCGCGTAGAAGCTGGCGGTCTCCGTGTTGCAGCCCAGCACGGGGCAGGTGCGGCTCACCGTGCGCACGTAGCTGCCCTCCACGCGGTCGGCGTACTCAGTGCCGGTCAGCGTCATCGTGAGCAGCTCCTCCGGCGCCGCGAGGGGCCAGGTGCGGGAGTAGGTGCCCACCAGCCCGGCCAGACTGTCAGGTGACTCGTAGACGGCGGCCTCGACGGTGCCGGTGTCCTCGGGGCGCTCCATTCCGGCCTCCGTGCCCTCCAGGCCTCCACATCCCGCGAGCAGCGCCAAGCCGATGACCATGCCATGCCGAAGGTGTCCCATGTCGCGCGTTGCCTTCCCGGGCCGCACGTGTGCGGCGAATCCGTGAGTTGAGGGTTGATTCAGTCTTCAGATAAGTCGCCGCGCGTGACGCCGTCAAGCACCGTGCGTGGAGGCTCGCGGGCGGGAGCGTGACGTTCCCGTCACTGATGCACCGCGTTGATGTCTCACGGGATTCCATCGGTCACGCCAAAAGGCCACGCCAGCGGAACTGGCAATCCAAGACGTGAGGGAATAGAGGCCTTCCACGATTGACCGCGAGTGGTTGTCAGGTGCGAGTCTGCATATGGCCGTACCCAGACACGCAATTCCAAAGAGGAGCAATCATGACGCCAGTCCGAGGCGCAGCGCCGAGGTTCATGGGGTGGGGGCTGTTGGTCATTCCGTTGCTGTGGTCGTGTGGGTCGGCGACGGGGGACGCCGGAGGACCGTCGGCCTCACCTCCGGCGGGGGAGTCCGCGCGAGGCGTGGTGTCGTGGGAGGAGTACCAGCGCAGCGCCCGGCAGGTTGTGGATGGCAAGGAGCACTACATCGTCGAGTGGGACCTGGGTGTGTCGCTGGAGGCGCTCCGTGAGCGTTATGACCGGTACGTGAAGGCGGAGGCCTTGGGGGAACGAGGAGCCCCGGAGCCGCTGGGGACTCGGACGTCACCGCTCATCGTCAACACGGTGGGTGGGTTGGACGACATCTGGCCCTGGGCTTCACGCTTCAACCTGCGCTACTGCGTGAGCAATGCGTTTGGCGCGAACAAGGCGCGCATGGTCAATGAGATGGCGAACGCGGCGGCGAACTGGCGGTTCGTCGCGGACGTCCAGTTCATCTATGACGCGAGCCAGGATGCGAACTGCACCAATGCCAACCTCGCGGTGACGTTCTCCGTGCAGCCCTGGACGGGCAGCGGCGCGTGTGCCTTCTTCCCCTCGGGAGGTGGCTGTGTGGCGCGCACGCTGGTCATCAACATCGCCGGACTGGACCCCGCGCCGCCCAGCTCGCCCAACGTGACGACGGCCACGGTGCTCATCCACGAGTTGGGGCACATCCTGGGCTTCCGGCATGAGCACACGCGGAACCCCAGTCCCTGCTTCGAGGACAACAACTGGCGCGCGCTCACGCCCTACGACGTCAACTCGACGATGCACTATCCCTGGTGCAACGGCGTGACGACCTCCACGCTCAACATCACCTATCCGGACGCCGCGGGCGCCGCCCTCCTCTATGGCTGGCATACGAACGCCAACGTGGACCGCTCCGTGCCCGCGACGCACACCCACAACGTGTCGGTGACGGCCCAGGTGGCCCAATCGTTCTACTTCCCCATCGACGTGCAGACGAACTTCGCGGAGGGCTGCTTCGCCGCGGGGGCGGCGCCGACGGCCGCGCACATTCGCGTGGGCAATGGCTTCGCCGGCGCCGTGGCGGGAGTCGCTACGTCTGTCTTCAACACGGGAGTCCAGTGCAGCCCCTTCGGCGCGACCTACACCTGGTACCGGGCCACCTTCGCGGGGGTGTCCATGCCGGCCCTGAGCACCTATACGGTTGCCTTTGGCACGGGGACCCAGCCGCTCACCATCGCCGTCGACAACAACAATCCCTACAGCGGCGGGACCCTGTGGGACTCCGTCGGTGGCGGGCGTTTCTATGCCTCGGCGGACGGGCGAATCCGCGTGGGCCGCCTCGGGCCTCCCTGAGCTGAGCGCCACGACATTCCAGGAGCGGGGCGGCCAGGACAACCCGGCCGTCCCGCGCTGGCCCGTCACTCCCAGCGCACGACCAGCTTGCCCACCGAGTCGTTGCGCGCCATGCGCTCCAATCCCTGACGCAGCTCAGCCTTGGGCAGCACCGCGTCCACCACGGCTCGCAACGCGCCGGAGCGGAACAGGGGAAGCAGGTGGCGCTCCGCGCTCTGCGCCAGGGCCATCTTCTCCTCCATGGGGCGACTGCGCAGCACCGTGCCCGTCATGGTGAGACGTTTGGTCAACAGCAGCCCCAGGTTCAGGTCCGTGTGCATCCCGGCCACCAGCCCCACCAGCATCATCCGCCCCCGAGGGGCCAGGGCCTGGAGCGACTCCGGGACGTAGTCTCCTCCCACCAGGTCCAGGCACAGGTCCGCGCCCCGGCCTCCGGTCTCCTCGCGCACGGCGTCCGCGAAGCTGGGGGGCGAGGACTCGCACAGCACCGTGCGCGCCACGCCCCAGTCGGAGGCTCGCGCCAGCTTGGCCGCGTTGCGTCCCGTGCCCACCACGCGCGCACCCATGGCCTGGCACAGCAGCGCCGACGCGGAACCCACGCCGCTGGCCACCGCGTGTACGAGCACCGTCTCGCCGGGCTTCAAGCCTCCCTGGAGCACCAGCGCGTCGTACGCGGTGAGGTACGCCTCGGGCAGCGCCGCCGCGTCCGTGAAGTCCATCCCCTCTGGCATCGGCAGGGCCTCGCGCTCGTACGTGAGCAACTGCTGCGCCCAGGCGCCACCACCCACCAGTCCCATCACCCGGTCGCCCACCTTGAAGCGGCGCGTGCGAGGACCCACGGCCTCCACCTCGCCCGCGTACTCGAGGCCCGGCACGTCAGGGGGCACGTCCGGCGGGGCGGGGTAGAGCCCGCGAATCTGGAGCAGGTCCGCGCGGTTCAGGGCGGTGGCCCGGACGCGCACCCGCAGCTCGCCGGGGCCGGGCGTGGGCTCGGGGCGCTCCTCCTCCGCGAGCACTTCGGGGCCACCGGGTTCGGTGATTCGCATGACCTTCATGGCGCGGACCTCCCTCTCGAACGAGCGGGCACGAAACGTCCTGGCTCGCGAGAGCGTCAAGGCTTATCTAAGGACAGGTCCATCATGAGCACTGCCCCCTGTCCCATCTGTAAGAAGCCCTCCCCTCCGCGGTCGGAGAACCCAGCCTTTCCGTTCTGTTCCCGGCGTTGCCGCGCCGTGGACCTGGGCCGGTGGTTGGGGGAGGAGTACCGCATGCCCGATCGCCAGGCCGAGCAGTCGGAGGATGAGCTGCCATCCGGCAGCCACCCCGACCGCCAGGGCGAGGATGCGTGAGCGGCTTCGTCGACCTGCACTGTCACCTGCTGCCGGCCGTGGATGATGGCGCGCGCACGCTGGAGGATGCGCTGGAGATGGCGCGCGTCCTGGTCGACCTGGGCTTCTCCACCGTGGCGCCGAGCCCCCACGCCCGCCCCGAGTACGCACCCGTCGACGTCGTGGAGGCCCGGCTCGCCGAGCTGACGGCCGCCCTGGCGCGGGAGCGAATCCCGCTGGTGCTCGGCCGCAACGCGGAGAACATCCTGGATGACGCCTTCTTGCGCGGCCTGGGAACGCCCTCGGCGCGCATGCTGGGGACGGGCCGTGTGACGCTGGTGGAGCTGCCCTACACCGCGCCCGTCCCGGCGCTCCTGGACATCCTCTTCCGCATTCGCACGAAGGGGGTGATGCCGCTCATCGCCCATCCCGAGCGGTGCCTGGAGTTCGAGCGCAAGGGGCGCGCGGCCGACGCCGTTCGCTCGGGTGCCCACCTCCAGCTCGACGTGGGCGCGCTCATCGGCCGCTATGGCGCGACGGCGAAGAAGCTGGCCCGGGCGTTCCTGGACGACGGCCTCTATTCCGTGGCCGCCACGGACCTCCACGGCCCCGTCGGGGCCCGGGATTGGCTCGGTCGAGCACTGGAGGAACTCAAGGGCAGGGCAGGGGAGGAGGCATTCGGCCGCCTCCTCCGGGGCAACCCGTCTCGCCTTCTGGTGGGAGAGTCGCTGGAGTCCGGCCAGGACTGACGGTATACCCGGCCGCCGTGAAACGCGCCGTCAAGCTCACAGCCAGTCTGCTGGTCACCGTCCTCTTCCTGTGGTGGGCCTTTCGGGACACCGATTGGGGCACCCAACTCGCCAGCCTGAAGTCGGCCAACTACGTCTGGTTGGTGCCGTACTTCGGTTGCCTCTTCGCCATCCACGTGTTCCGCACGCTGCGATGGGGGAGCCTGCTGTCGGGCATGGAGCGCATCCCCTTCCGCAAGCTGAACGAGGCGTCCGGCATCGGCTTCATGATGCTGCTGGTGCTGCCGTTCCGCCTGGGGGAGTTCGCCCGGCCCTTCCTCATCGCCCAGCGCAGCTCCATCCGCCGCAGCGCGGCGATGACGTCCGTGGTGCTGGAGCGAATCGTCGACGGCCTCTTCGTCGCCTCGTCGATGCGCGTGCTGCTCTTCTTCGTCCCGAACGAGACGCCCGAGGTCCGCTACGTCAAGCTGGGCTCGTGGCTGATGTTCGCCGTGTTCGGCGGGGGGCTGCTCTTCCTCCTCGTCGGGCTGTGGCAGCAGGAGCGCACCGTGCGCCTGGTGCGCGCGACGGTGGGCCGCCTCGCTCCGGGCCTGGCCGACAAGGTGGCGGACATCGTCGACACCTTCGTGGGCGCCATGCGGCAGCTGCCGGACGCGAAGCAGGTGGTCTACTTCTTCCTCTTCACGTTGGGCTACTGGGGCCTGAACGGCTTCGGGATGATGCTGCTGGCGAACGCCTTCGACTGTTCGGGCGTGGCGGCCGGCACCGCGTGTCAGCCCTTGGAGCTGTCGCTCTTCCAGGCCTACGTGGTGCTGTGCGTGCTGGTGGTGGGAGTGATGATTCCGGCGGCGCCGGGCATGGTCGGGACGTTCCAGGCGGCCTGCAAGGTGGGCCTGAGCCTCTTCCTTCCCGCCTCCGTGGTGAATGCCAGCGGGCTGGCCTACGCGAACGTGATGTGGTTCGCGCAGACGGCGCAGACGGTGGGCTTCGGCATCCTCCTCATGTCGCTGGGCCACCTGTCCTTCAAGGACATCGCGGGCAAGCTGGAGAAGGAAGGCGAAGCCGCGGCTCCCACGACGTGAGCCCCGCGAGGTCCTCGCGGGAGTGCGCCCTGGACTTGTTCAGGGCGCCGACGGGTCGATGTTCCGCTTGATGGTGCCGAAGGGCGTGTCGACCTGGTGCTCGCTGCGGCCCTCGTCGGCGTAGCCGTCCGGCGCGCACCAGGCCTTGGCGGTGTCCCGGATGGAGACGACGGGGGTGTCCACCGCGACGCGCTCCTTCGACGTCGCCTTGGAGACGAGCTTGTCGTCGCGCATCAGCACGCAGCGGTCCTCGCCGTAGTACCAGGCGGTGGACTTGTCGGGGAACTCCTGGGCCCGGGTGGGACCTTCGCCCATGGCATCTACGACTTCCCGCGCCGTCATGCCGGGGTAGAGCTTCTGGAAGCCACCGGTGGTGGAACAGCCGGAGGCGGCGACGGCGAGGGTGGCGGTCAGGATGAGAGAGCGCATGGGGTGCGGGGCTCCTGCGAAAGGATGCCGCCAGCCTAGCCCGCGCGTGTCGCCAGCCTCCAGACAGGGGCCGGGTGTGTCGGTCCTACAACTCCTGGTCCAACCAGCGAATGATGGCGTCGCGGATGGAGGTGGGGCGCTCGGAAGCCGTACGAGCGCGTGGGCCACGCGCCGTCTCCCTGTCATGGAGCCGCGCGGGCGACAGGTGCTCGCGCGTGCGGGGCGGCACTCCGTGCTGCATGAAGGCCCGACGCGTCACGACTGGCCTTCTTCCTTCGCGGGGCCTCGGCCGTACTTGCCGAGCAGGTCCTCCACCGCCTCGCGGAGGTACTCGCTCTGGTGGATGCGGGTCCGCCGCGCCAGCTCGCGCAGCTTCTGGACCTGCTCCTCCGGCACCAGGACGTGGGTGGAGACGATGTCGGCCTCGGGCCCACGTGCGTCCACGGAGACCTCGGCGGCGGCCGGGGACACGGGAAGCTCGGGGCTCAGGGGGCTGGCGTTTCCATCTTGCATCGGGGGTTCCTCCTGGCGTGGCTGCTACAGGCCGCTACCGACCTGTCCTGGCATTAGGAGGGCGCTCCGGGGACTCGTCAACAAAACGGCCCGGACCACGCGGGGTGGAAGTGACACCTTTGTTATCCGTTTTCTCAAATTGGTGTGGTAATTCGCGGACTTCTCACCTGGAGCGAACTGATGAACATTCGTCGTGTGTGCGTCGCCGCTGCCGCTGTCTTTTCGTTCTCCGCTGGCGCCGAGGGAGTTCGGGAGCCCGTGTCGCTGGTGCAGGCGGACGAGTCCGCCGCGTCGCTGGCGAAGGTATGTCCCGCGGTGCCGCTGTCGTTGACGGCCATCAACGCGTCGTCGCTGGAGCCGGCGCGGGTGGCTTGGAATGCCGGCTCCAACAGTGGTGCCTGGCATTACCTGGACACCATCAATGCCTACATCACCCCGCAGTGCCCCGCGACTCCGGTGACCATCCAGGCGGTGCTGGCCAAGGTGGCGGACCTGAACCAGGGCCTACCGTTCCCCGAGGACGGCATCTTCACCAACCGCGCGGGCCTGTCCCAGAGCATCTTCCTGAGCTCGAACTACTACGGCAATGGCCTCGCGGTGCTGGCGGCCATTGATGCCTACGCGGGCGGTGGGGAAATCCAGGCATGGATTGCCACCCAGGAAGTGCCCTGCCACAACTGCCACGAGTTCTACCAGTACGCGGTGCTGTACTACCCGGCCAGTCGCAAGGTCGTCGTGCTGCAGGGCTACACGGGTTACGACTCCTGAGCTGAAGGTCGTGAGGCGTCGGCCCTGGGTTCGGGCCGGCGCTGCTTTCCGAGGGTGTATCAATCCGACAGCGACTCGGTGCTCGCGCGGGTGTGACGGGATTGGCATGTCTCGTGGCCGGATGGTCACGTTCTTGTTTATTCCCTGAGTCAACCGCCTGGAGCGGACTGATGAGGCTTTGCAACCTGTTGCTGTTGGTTGCGTGTCTGGTTGTATGGGGCCTGTCGGGCCTGCCGCTGTTCATCTCCGTGGAGACCTTCACGGGGACGGCCACGAGCTACACGGTGTGTATCCGCGCTTCTTCGACTTCCGTGGCTCGAATGCGGTACCAGGACTCCCCGACGTTCACGGAGGGTATCGCGACGAACCGGGCGGGGCTTGCGCAGAGCCTCCTGCTGTCGTCGAACGACTCCGGTGACGGGGCGGCACTGCTGGCGGGGATTGATGCCTACGCCGGGGGTGGCGAGGTCCAGGCGTGGCTCGCGACGCTGGAGGTCCGCTGCCACAACTGCCACGCGTTCAGCCTACCCGGCGACGCGCACGGTCGTCGTGCTGCGGGGGGCCACGGGTTACGACGCCTGAGCTGCTCCGGCGTGGGGCTGGCCCCTTGGGGAGTCCCAGTGCCACGAAAAAGAAAAGCCCCGGAATCACTCAGAAAGTGACTCCGGGGCAGTGGCCAGGGTCGGACTTGAACCGACTACCTGCGGATTATGAGACCGCCGCTCTAACCAGGTGAGCTACCTGGCCGTGAAGTGAGGGCCCGTATATCGGGAGCGTCGCGTCACCGCAAGAACTTCGAAGCGACCAGGCGACCAGGCTGTTGCCTCCGTCGGGCTTCAGAGCGCGGGGCGGGTACAGGACCCTTCCGGAAGTGGACCTCCGTGCCGGACCGGGCGTCCTTTCCACCCGGGTGGCACGAGGAACAGAGGACCTTGCCGCGCCTGGGGCCTGAGCAGCCCGGCCGTACTCGTGGTGCTGGGTCCTTGCCTTCCCGGAGATAAATCCGGAGGGGGGCCCGCGCGGCGGGGGCCACCCTCCAGGCGCCGTTGCTTCGGACCATGACGTCGCCAGCCAGCGGCGCCGGTGCTGAAGGCTGGATGTCAGCGAAAGACTCCCACCAGGTCGCTTTGCCGCGGACTGTGGCGTGGAGCATCTCTGCATCACTCTCCCTGGGAGCGGTCAATCCGCGCTGGTACTCCATGGATTTCGTCCCTCAAGATGGGAAGCAATGACGAGGGGAGGCGCATGACGCTGCACTGGGGCATGGTGGTGCTGCTGGTGTTTCTGGGAACAGGCTGCGCGACCACGCGCGTCGTGCGCCTGGAAACGGGCGAGGGGCTCGCCCTTGTTTACACGCCACGTACGGACGACGAGCCAGTCAGACTGGAGGTCGACGAGTTTCAGGAGGCAGTCCAGAAGCTGGCGCGCACCTCGCCACGCACCTCTCGACCAAAAGAAGCAACGCTGAGGCTGTTCAACCTGGGACCCGCTCGCACTTCGTCTCATGTGCGAGGGCGATTGGGATTGGTCTCCGTCGAAGATCCGCAGCGGGGTCGTCTTCTTGTGAAGGAGGAGCAGGGTGCGCAAACGGAGTTGGCGAGTGCCTACGGACGCTGGTGCCAGCGCCAGAAAAAGCCTCAGGACTGTCTGCATCTGCTGGCTGAGGACGTCACGCTGAACGAGGACGGCAAGCGCACGCTGGCCTTTCGTCTGGCCCTGGACTCGGTCTGGGATGAAACGGCGGAGGCACTGGAGGACCTGACGGACAAGGATGCAATGGTGACGATGCTAGCCACGACGGGAGCCGTCTACTTCGCGTTGTGGCTGGCGCCTGACCCGGTTCTTTCGAAGGGAATCGCCGCGACGCTGACTGTGGCGCTCATTGCTTACCTGGGTTGGGACACGGTGTGGAGCCTTGTCCAAGGCTGGAGGGTGTTGGCGACGGAGGTGGAGGTCGCGACTACCTTCGATGAGATCGAGGATGCCGGAGAGAAGTACGGGGAGGTGATGGGAAAGAACGCCGCGCGGGCGTTCGTCATGCTGGCCATGGCGGCGCTGGGCAGTACGGCTCAGACGCTGGCTGCACGGATCCCCACGCTCCCTGGTTCCGCACAGGCGGCACTGGTTGGAGTCGAGCAGGGCGGCTTCAGGCTGGCGGCGGCAGGGCAGGTCACCTCCGTGGCGGTGGCTCCGGGAGGAGTCATCACCATCGCCTTGGACCCGGAGGCTGTCGCGGAGACAGCACGTGGTACGCAAGCCGTGGCGGCAGAGCCGGTGGCGACCGCTGCGCACGAACACCACATCGCCACGAACAAGTGGTGGGACTCCATCAGCAACGGTGGCCCGTGGTCCCCTAGATTCCAGAGGCTCTTCGACCGGGCCGGAATGTCACTCGGCGACGCCGTCAATAGGGTTCGCGTGTCGGGCCACAAAGGGCCTCACCCCGTTGAATATCATCGAGAGGTGTTCCGCCGACTGCAGGACGCGATGAGGCGCTGCAGGAGCATTCAGCAGTGTCGTGAAAGTCTGACGGCGGAACTGAGGGATTTGTCGGTACAGATATCCACGCCGGGCACCGATCTCAACAAGCTGGTGACGCGGACTGAGTGAGGTGAGGAAAAACTCATGGCGAAGCGATTCTTTGAGCTAGCTGATGACATGGAGATCCAGGGGCGCTGGTTGCTGGGAGACCCCACGGACTCACAGGGGCGAGAGGTGGACGACCCGTGGCAGTTCACAGAGGGCTGCCCCGTTGCGATTGGAGAGCGGTTCCGGATTCCCATCTACCACCCTGGGAGCCCTCTCGACTTCACGCTGACGGACGTTGGTGGCGCTCCCGTCGTTCATCAGAGAGTCGCAACCATCTTCGCGGAGCTGGCGCCTGACGATGTGCAGGTTATCTCGGTCGACATCGACGGGCTGCCTGGGCCGAACTGTATCCTCGTGGCTACTCGACTGATCCGGTGCATTGATGACAATACCTCCCGCGAGGTGAGGTACTGGAAGTCGGAGGATGGGCGCCCGGAGAAGGTCGGGCAGTATCGCAGTGTGTCGGGCATGCGAATCGACCCGACGAAGGTAGGTGATGCGAAGGTGTTCCGGACCTGGGGCTGGACTGGGACACTCATCGTGTCCGAGGACATCAAGGAGGCTCTGGTAGGAGCGGGCGTCACGGGGGGGAAATTCGAGGAGGTCACCGGTCCGAGCGACCTCAGACCGGAGGAACGCGAACGCAACCGGAGGCTCATGACGCTGGCGGAGCAGACAGACGCTGCCCGGAGCGCCTTCTGGCGAAGTCTGGGGAGGCTGGACGAAGAGGTCATCATTCCCATCGTCGTCGGTGGTTGCTGGCCGGCCCGGCGTCAGGCGTGGCGTGTCATCCACCGCGGGAATGAACGGACCCTGCTGGTGACGGATGGCCTCTCGGACTCCTTCGTGGACCGCGCGGAGCCGTCGGTGGGCTTCGGTGTGGAATTGGCCCTGGAGACAAACGAGCCCCTCGATCATGTCGAGAAGAGCTGGCACCTGCAGGTGTTGGAGCGGGTGGGGGACGAACTCGCGGCACACGAAAGCGTGCGTGAGAAGGTGAAGGCAGGCTTTCTTTCCATGGAAGTCTCAGGCCAGGGGATGCCTGATTCTCTGCTGACGAAGGAGGGCCGGGTGGGGGTGTTGCTGGGGATGGAATCGAGCACGCTGCCTGTCCGCTTCACCCTGTCGGCGGGCGAGGTGCGGCTGGTCACCGTCAAGGTGTTGATGCCCGTGGAGCTGGCGTACTTGCTCGAACACGGGAAGCGCGGTCGGGACGAGTTGGTGCGGCGCTTCGCCCAGGACGGCCAGGGGCATCTGTCGCGCGCCTGGCGCCAGTCCGTGGTGTGACGGGCTCAGCCAGGGGATGACGTCAATCACGGAGGGCAACTCCGGCCAGCTCCGAGGGTTGGGCGCTGGCCGGCGTCACAACGAGAAGCTGGAGCCAGGGGGGCCTGCACGCCCTCTCGCGGAATGGCGATCATCTGATGACTTCGCGGACCCCCCCCTCGAACCACCAGCCGCCAAGAGGCTGGTGGTCTGTTTCGATGAGACTCCCTGCCAGTTGATGGGAGAAGCCCGCACGCCCTGCAGGCCATGCCTGTCAAGCCCCGCCGTTACGACGCTGAACACGGTGGAGATTGAAATCAGCGGGCTCACCCGCCAAGGCCTGGACAGGCGAATTGGCACCAAGGCCACCTTGAAACGGGAGGTGGCCCGGTGGGAGCGGGCGCGCAACAAGGAGGGTGCCCGCGTCCGCTGCTGCCTGAACCCTTCAAAGTCTCTGTGCCGAGGTACTCACCGAGGGTGGCTGACTCAACAGGTCAGCGGATGATGGTGCCAAGTCAGCTCAAGCAGGCCGATTTGCTCATCAATGCTGGCGCGGCACACGGCGGAGCAGGGACAAAATGGCGGGCGAGCCTGCCCGACTTGCGGAGTTGGGATTGAGGTGCCGCCCCGCTTTGGGAAGCCCCGAGACTGCTACAACAGCCACCCAGAAGCGCCCTGGAATATTCGGATCAAGCACCTGAGACGTTCTGGAGCAACCTGGCGGGAACGAGCACCTGCAAGGTCAAGACGTTGCCAGAAATGAGAGGAGGGGCTGATGGAAGATCCCCATCAACCCCCCTCTGGTAATCGGAAACGAGGGACGCCCAGATACGACAGCTGGCGTCAAACGACTGACTACTAGCGCGCCTTCGGGCCGCCGCGGACGTGGAGCTTGATCTTCATGTCGTGCCTCCTTTCAAGTTGAACGCTACGTGTACTCGAAACTGGATGTCAAATCGAACCAAGGAACAATAGTTCCTTCAGAAGTGTGGCGCATTGCGGCGATGCGGGCGAAGCCCCGCGTCGCATCGATGTGCACGTATTCAGCCAATGGGAGCGTGAATCAAAAGCAGTGGCCGAGGTGTTGACAGGGCGCGACCATCAAGGCGACTTTGGTTCGCGGACCACGGCATGTCCCTTCGAGCGGACCCTTCGTTCCCTGAACTACGAGTCGGACACTCGCCTCGTGTTCGTTGCTCTGATGGCGGTGTGCGCCGGCGGGCTCATGACCTGGTCGCTGTTCGCCAAGGTCCCGCTCGTCGAGGTCAGCTCACAGGCCCGGATCGAGCCACACAACGCCGTCCATCGCATCGAGCCGCCCAGCGCGGCAGGGTCGTGCTCTCGCTGCCCAACCTCGACCAGGAGGTCAAGGAGGGCGACCTTCTCATCGAGTTCGACGCACAGGCCGAGCGCCTCGCGCTCGAGAGGAGCAAGGCGACGCTCGCCGCGACCGAGAAGGAGCTCGCCGTCATCCGCCAGCAGAGCACCAACGAGCGCGAAGAGGCGGCTTTGACGGCAGGGGTGGACGAGGTCGCGGTCAAGGAGGCGCTGTGGAAACGGGAGGTGGCCCGGTGGGCGCGAACGCGCAACAAGGAGGGCGCCCGCGTCCGCTGGCGGTTCACTCCAGACCGCGCCCGCACCAGGCTTGGGCGAGCGGACTCCAGGCCCAGTAGCGGTGGCCGCTGCTGCCTGAACCCTTCAAAATCTCCGTGCCGAGGGTGGCTGACTCAGCAGGTCGGAGGATGAGGGTGCCAAGTCAGCTCAAGCAGGCCGATTTGCTCATCAATGCTGCCGCGGCACACGGCGGAGCAGGGAGAAAATGGCGGGCGAGCCTGCCCGACTTGCGGAGTTGGGATTGAGGTGCAGCCCCAGGTTGGGAAGCCCCGAGACTGCTACAACAGCCACTCAGGCGCGCCCTGGTATATTCGGTTCAAGCACCTGAGAGGTTCTGGAGCAACCTGGCGGGAATGAGCACCTGCAAGGTCAAGACGTTGCCAGAAATGAGAGAAGGGGCTGATGGAAGCTCCCCATCAACCCCTTCTCTGGTATCGAAAACGAGGGACGCCCAGCTTCGACAGCAGGCGTCAAAACGACTGACTACGCGCGCGCCTTGGGGCCGCCGCGAACGTGGAGCTTGATCTTCATGTCGTGCCTCCTTTCTGGTTGAACGGTACGTGTAGTAGAAACTGAATGTCAAATCGAACCAAGGTACAATGTGTGGCGCATTGCGGCGATGCGGGCAAAGTCCCGTGTCGCATCGATGCGCCCGTATTCATCCAATGGGAGCGTGAATCACAAAGCAGTGGCCGAGGTGTTGACAGGGCGCGACCATTAAGGCGACTTTGGTTCGCGGACCATGGCATATCCCTTCGAGCGGACCCTTCGTTCCCTGAGCTATGAGTCGGACACGCGCCTCGTGTTCGTCGCTCTGATGGTGTTGTGCGCCGGCGGGCTCATCGCCTGGTCGCTGTTCGCCAAGGTCCCGCTCGTCAAGGCCAGCTCACAGGCTCGGATCGAGCCACACAACGCCGTCCATCGCATTGAGCCGCCCAGCGCGGGCAGGGTCGTGCTCTCGATGCTCAAACTCGACCACCAGGTCAAGGAAGGCGACCTTCTCATCGAGTTCGACGCACGGGCCGAGCGCCTCGAACTCGAGAGGAGCAAGGCGACGCTCGCCGCGACCGAGAAGGAACTCGCCATCATCCGCCAGCAGATCACCAACAAGCGCGAAGAGGCGGCTTTGACGGCACGGGTGGACGAGGTCGCGGTCAAGGAGGTGCTAGGGAGGGCGCAGGAGCTCGTGCCCAGGCACCGGCTCGCGGTGGAACGCGCGGAGCTGGCCATCAAGAGCCCGACGGGCGCGGTCTCGGAGATGGAGAAGCTCGAGCGCAAGACCGATGTCGACGCGCTCAGCTTCGCGCAGACGGCGCAGGGCCTGGCGCTCACCCGACTGCAGCGCGAGCAGAACGTGCGCCGTCAAGCCCTCGCCGCGCAGCTGCTCGGACTCGAGCGCGAGGAGCTGGGCGCCGAGGGGCGGATCCGGGAGCTCCGGGGCGCCATCGACCGCCTCGAGTACCAGATTGAGCGGAAGCTGTATCGGGCGCCGGCCACGGGCCACCTGGTCGACGTGGCGGAGCTCGGCTCGGGAGCATTCATCGCCGATGGTCAGCGGGTCGGAACCATCGTCGCGAGCAATGCCGAGGTGCGGGTGCGCGCCCGTTTCCCGAAGGAGGTCGTCGGATTGATCCAGCCCGGCCAGACGGCGCGCCTCAAGCTCGACGGCTACCCGAACACCATCTACGGGACGGTCCCCGCCAGGGTGACGGCCGTCGGGACCGAGCCCGGGCAGACCGCCACGCCCGAGGCCATCCCCGGTACGGTGCGCGTCGAGCTCAAGTTCGCACCGCCGGACGATCCGCGCATCCAGCTCCGCCACGGCATGACCCTGGTGGTGGAGGTCGAGGTCGCGCGGGCGTCGCCTGTCGCGCTGCTGATGCGGGCGCTCGGCGAATGGAATCCGCAGCCTGAAGAACCGCCCGTGACCGTGTTTCAGCCCGAAGCCGAGGCCCGCTGACCATGACTGCTCCCAGGGTCCGGCGCTCGATCATTCCCGAGGTGATCCAGATCTCGGCGACGGACTGCGGTCCCGCTTCGCTCAAGAGCCTGTTCGCGGGAATGGGCGTCGAGCTCAACTATCGCGTCCTGCGCGAAGTGTGTCAGACGGACGTCGACGGCACCTCGATCGTCACCTTGGATGAAGTCGCGAACCAACTCGGGCTCGACTCCGAGGAGGTGATGCTTCCGCTTGATCACGTGGTGGTCCCTGAAGCCAAGGCGCTCCCCGCCATCATCGTCACGCTCAGCGCGGGAGGACGGCCGCACTTCGTGGTGCTGTGGAAGCGCGTCGGCCCATTCATCCAGGTCATGGACCCGGCGGCGGGCCGTCACTGGACCCGGATTTCGACGCTGCAGAGCCACCTGTACCAGCACACCACGTCCGTTCCGGCGGCCGGCTGGCGCGAATGGGCCGGGTCCGAGGAGGCGGTCGCGACGTTCGAGCGCCGCCTGCTGGACCTGGGGGCGACGCAGGCGCGGGAGCTGGTTGCCCGGGCGCTCGAGGACCCCGGGTATCTGTCGATCGCCAGGCTCGACGCCGCGTGCCGGGCGTCCGAAGCGATGATCCGCGCGGGCGCTGTCCGTCGAGGTCGGACGGCGGCGGGTCTGCTGCAATCCATGATTGCGAAGGACGCTTCCGGCGAAGTGCCCATTCCCGCTGCCTATTGGTCCGCTCGCCCCAACCCCGAGGTGGAGGGCGAGGTGTCGATGACCGGCGCGGTGCTGATGCGGGTTCGCGGTTGGCGCGAGGCTTCGAGCGCGGGCGAAGACGCGCCGAAAGCCGTGCTCGCGAGCAGCCTGGCGACGGAGCTCGTCGCCAGGCAGGTGAGCCCGGCGCGAACGCTGCTCCGCCTGCGAGGCGAAGATTCGTGGGTCGTTCCGGGCCTGATTGCGGTGGGACTGGTGTTCGCCACCTTCGGGCGGATCCTGCAAGCGCTGATGCTGCGGGGCGTGCTCGACCTGGGGCGCGACCTCGGCACGTTCGCGCAGCGCGCGACGGGCATGGCCGTTCTCGCGGGCGTCGCGCTCTGCTTCATGGTCATCCAAATCCCCATTTCATTGGGATTGCTCGGCATCGGCCGCCGGCTCGAGGTGCGGCTGCGGAAGGCGTACTTCGAGAAGCTCCCCGAGATGGAGGACCGCTATTTCCAGAGCCGGCTCGCCTCCGACATGGCGTCTCGCACGCACAACATCCAGGCGATGCGGTCGCTGCCGCAGCTGCTCGCGCAGGCCGTCATCCTGTCGCTCGAGGTCGCGAGCATCACCGCCGCGCTCATCTGGGCCGCACCGTATGCATGGCACATCGTGCTCGCGCTCGCGGCGGTCACGCTGCTTGTGCCCCTGGTCGCGCAGAAGCTGCTCTTCGAGCCCGACCTGCGCGTGCAGATGCACTCAGGCGCGCTCAGCGGATTCACCCTGAACGCGCTCGTCGGGCTCACGCCCATTCGGATCCACGGCGCCGAGCGGTCGTTGCGCCGCGCGCAGGAGACCTTGCTCGTCAGCTGGACCAAGGCGCGCTATTGGATCCAGACGCTGTCGGTCGGGTTCGAAGGCGGGCTGATGCTGGGGAGCTACGGCCTCGTCATGCTGCTCGTCTATGCGTACCTCGCGGGCACCGAGCGGGCATCGCTGGTGTTGTTGGTCGTCTATTGGGCGCTGCGGTTCCCCATCCTCGGCCAGCGACTGATGGTGCTGAGCCGCGCGTTCCCGAATGCGATGAACCGGGTTCGCCGGCTCCTCGACATCATCGGCGACATCAAGGAGACGCCAGCCCGGCCCGAGGCACCAGTGCAGGAGCCTGTCGCGTCCGCGGACGCCGCGAGCGGCGTTTCGATCGTGATGGAGAAGGTCCGCGTGAAAGGCGGCGGTCACACCATCCTCGACAAGGTTTCCTTGAACATCGCCCCCGGCGAGCACGTGGCCGTGGTCGGTGTCTCCGGAGCAGGCAAGTCGACGCTGGTCGGCCTCTTGCTCGGCTGGCTCCGGCCGGCGCGCGGTGAGATCAAGGTCGACGGGCAGGTACTCGATCAGGCCGCTGTCGAGCGGCTGCGGCGCACCACGGCCTGGGTGGATCCGGCGATCAGTCTCTGGAACCAGAGCCTCATCGACAACCTCCGGTATGGCAACGATGGCGCGCACGGCTGGGCACTGTCTGGGGCGCTCAAGGGCGCCGAGATGCTCGACATCCTCGAGGCGCTTCCAGACGGGCTGCAGACGTCGTTGGGCGAAGGCGGAGGGCTGGTCTCGGGAGGCCAGGGTCAGCGCGTGCGCCTGGCGCGCGCGATGCTTCGCTCCGGCGTGCGCCTGGCCATCCTCGACGAGCCCTTTCGCGGTCTCGATCGCGACCGGCGCGCGCGGCTCCTCGCCGAGTCCCGGCGGCTCTGGGCGGACATCACGCTCCTCTGTGTCACCCACGACGTCGAGCACACCCAGGAGTTCGATCGCGTGCTCGTGGTCGAGAACGGTCGGATCCTCGAGAACGGGCCGCCGAAGGTGCTGCTCGCGAACAAGGAGTCGCGGTACTCCGTGCTCCTTCGCGCCGACCAGGAGAATCGCACGCTGCTCTGGGGCGGTGGGCACTGGCGCCATTGGTGGCTTTCGGGCGGCCAACTGGTGGAGAGGCCGGCGCCGAAGCCCGTGGAGACGCCGGTCGCGGAGCCCGCCGCGGGCGGCTTGGAGCTGGTGGGATGACGCGCTCGAACTCCGACCTGTTGTGGCCGGTCGAGCGACTGCCCGACGCGCTGGAGCAACTGGCGCAGAGGCAAGGCTATGGCAGGGCCGCGGGCGAGATCGCTCCGCCCGCGGCGGCCGTCGAGCCGAGCCGGGTCTGGATGTTCGCGCTCGGAGATCGACTCGGCGTGGAGCTCGAGCCAATCACGCCGCTCTACAGCGAGCTGCCCGACGTCCTCGAACGCGCCGCGCCCTGCATCCTCCAGGTCCGGCGAGACGGCGTCCCGTCCTATCTGGTGCTGCTGGGGATGCGGCGCGGGAAGCTGCGCCTGCTCGCGCGCGACGCCACGGCGGTTTCGGTCCCGACGAAGAGCGCGCTCGCGCTCCTGCGCGAAGAGCAGGAAGCCACCGTCGCCGAGGTGGACCAGCTGCTCGGCGGCGTGGAGATGTCGCCCCGTGCGCGCGAGCACGCCCGCTCCCAGATGCTGCTGCAGCGGCTCGGCCAGGCGCAGTTGCGCACCGGTTGGATCATGCGCCCCAGGCGCACCGCGAGCCGGCGGACGCTGCTTGGCGACATCCCGTCGCTCGTCGTCGGCATCCTCGTGAGCCACACGCTCCTCTCGCTGGTGCTGGCTGCCTCGTTCTGGTTGCTCGGGCGCGCCGCGCTCCAGGCCCACCTCGAGACCGGCTGGTTCCTGGGGTGGATCGCCGTGATCGCGTGCGCGATTCCGCTGCGCATGCTCGAGGTGTGGTGGCAGGGCGTGTTCTCGATCCGGCTCGGAACGCTGCTCAAGCAGCAGCTCCTCGCGGGAACCCTCAAGCTGACCCCCGACGAGGTGCGGCTCGACGGCATCGGCCGCCATTTCGGCCGCGTCGCCGAGGCCGAGGTCGTCGAGCAGCTCGCGGTCGGCGGCGCGCTGCTCGCGGTGTTGTCGCTCGTCGACCTGGTCCTGGCGGGCGTCATCCTCGTGCTCGGGGCGGGAGGGTGGCTCCAGGCGATCGTGCTCGTCCTCTTGGTCGTGGTCGCGTTCGTCCTCGCGCGCCGCCACTACGGCGTCCAGCGGGCGTGGTCGGGCGCGCGCGTCGAGATCACCCACGACCTGCTCGAGCGCATGCTCGGCCATCGAACGCGGCTGGCGCAGCTCCCACTCGAGCGCTGGCATGATGGCGAAGACGTCCGCTTGAGCTCCTACTCCGAGATCTCGAAGGTCATGGATCGCCGGACCATGCAGCTGACCGCGCTCCTGCGCGACGGCTGGTTGGTGCTCGCCCTGCTGACCTTGCTGCCGACGTTCAGCAGCGGTACGGCCAATGCCAGCGCGCTGGCGGTGGCCGTGGGCGGCATCTTGCTCGCGCTGCGAGCCTTCGACGAGGTCTCCGTCTTCTTCCAGCAGGTCTCCCAGGCGGCGGTGTCGTTCGAGCAGATTCGCGACTTGTTGCTCGCGGTGGGCCGCCCCGAGCTCGAATCGAAGGTCCCTCTCGAAATGGAGGGAGGCAAGCCCACCGACGCCGCCGGCGGAAACCTCATCGAGGCGCGGGGCGTGACCTTCCGGCACGACGCGCGCACCCGGCCGGTGCTCGAGAACTGCTCGTTCCAGATCGCGCAGGGCGACCGCATCCTGCTGGAGGGCCCCTCGGGCGGTGGCAAGTCGACGCTGGTGTCGCTGCTCACGGGCATGAGGACGCCGCAGGGCGGGGTGATGCTGCTGCACGCGTTGGACCGCGCGACGTTCGGCTCCTCGGGCTGGCGCAAGCGCATCACCGCCGCGCCGCAGTTCCACGAGAACCACGTCCTGTCCGGCAGCTTCGCGTACAACCTCCTGCTCGGGCGCGAGTGGCCGACCTCGCCCGAGCTGCGGACCAAGGCCGCCGCGCTGTGCAAGGAGCTCGGGCTGGACGAACTGGTCGCCAAGATGCCCGCCGGCCTCGAGGAGATGATCGGCGAGACCGGCTGGCAACTCTCGCACGGCGAGAAGAGCCGGCTCTACATCGCGCGCACGCTGCTGCAGGGGGTCGAGCTGGTCATCCTCGACGAGAGCTTCGCCTCCCTCGACCCGGAGACCATGCGGGTCGCGCAGCGCTGCGTCCTCAACCACGCCAAAGCCCTCGTGGTCGTCAGTCACCCATGAGCCTTCGACTCACGCTCGCACTCCTCGCGACGACCTGCTCCGGTTGTGGGCTGATCCGTCCCGTCGTCGTCACACCGCCTCAGGCGCCAGGCAGCTACTCGACCTCCGTCGAGCCGAGCACCGAGCCGCCTCCACCGTCCAGCGCACCCGAGGGTGGGGCTCCAAGCCCTCGGCCGCCGAAGGAGGAGGGCGCACCCTCGCGGCCCGCCGAGCACGTCACCCAGGACGAGGTCTGGTGGTCGGCGTTCGCCGATCCGGCGCTCGACACGGCCATCCAGGAGTGCTTCGCCAACAGCCTGGTCCTGCACGACGTGCGGGATCTGATCTACGAGAACCAGCTCGACCCCAACGTGCCGCAAGGTTGGTGGTACCCGCTCCAGGTCGGCATCCTCAACCCGGCGGGGCTGAGTCATGTGGTCGCCATCGTTCCGCCCGCGCCGGCAACCCGGGCCAGGTACAGCATCGCCACCGCCGATGTCGGCGTGAGGTACCAGGTCGACCTGTTCGGAAACCTCGCCGCGCAGCGGAGCGCGGGAATGAACTTCGCCGAGCAGCAGCGGCAGCTCACCGAGGCCCGCGTCCAGGACCTCGCGCAGCGGATCGCCCAGGTCTGGTTCGACATCCTCGAGGCCCGCGCGCTCCGGGACCTCACGCTGCGGCAGATCGACTACAACAAGGAGCTGCTGCGGCTGATTCAAGCGCGGTTCGACCAGCAACTCACGCCCCGGCTCGCGGTGCTGCAGCAGGAGCAGTTGCTGCTGAACCTCGAAGCGCAGGTGCCGCTGATCTCCGCCCGGAGCGCGCTCTTGAATTCGGAGCTGAAGGCGCTGCTGGGCCGGGTCCCCAATCCCGCGGACGACATCGTCCCCCTCGAGCGACAGCTCCCCGATCTCCCGCCTCCGCCCAGACTCGGAACGCCAGGAGACCTGAACGCGAACACGCCGGAGATGCGGCTCCAGGAGCTGCGCGTCGCCGAGGTCGAGCACCGCATCAACGCGAACCGGGCGAGCTGGCTTCCGACAATCGAACTGGTGGGCAGCGTGGGCGCCGCGAAGGTCGGCCTCTCGGAGCCGGTCCTCCACCAGTCCGTCGTCGGCGTGAACCTGACCTGGGCCTTTTTCGATGGAAGGCGATTCACCGAGCACATGCGCCTGCCGATCCAGCTCCACCGTCGCCACGTCCAATACCAGCTCGCGCTGAACACCGCGATCGGACGGGTGCAGGATGCCGTGGTCCAGGAGGAGACCGGGGCGACGAGCCTGCGCGCCCTGCGCGCGCAGGTCCAGCTCGGGCGGAAGCTCCTGGACGAGGCGAGGCGGCTCTTCGAGCAGGGGCGTTCGGACTACCTGACGGTGCTCTCCGCCCTGACGAACCTGGTCGGGCTGGAGCGCGCGAGTCTGCAAGCGCAACGGCTGCTGCTCAACCATCGCGTCGCGGTCTATCGTTCGCTCGGCGGCACCTGGTCGCGCGACGTCACACTGAATCGGGAGTGAGAAGCCATGGCACAGCTACAAGCGGATGAGATTCTCTACATTCCCCATCGAAGGCGACTCACGCACGACCGGATCGACGCGGGGAATGGCCAGCAGGTCCTACACCTCTTCTATGGCGAGGTGGAGCTCATCTTCGACGAGCCGGACATCGCGCCCGTGGGTGAGAAGCTGCTCCAGGTCGAGCAATTTCAAGCCTCCGACGCCATGGCGTGGTCGGACGGCTCGCCCCATTCCTGGGACACGATGCGGGACCTGCTCGAGGCATTGATCGAACAGGGGGTGTTGAAGCGGGTCTCGGATGCGCCCACGGGCCGCACCTCGGTGTCCTACCCTGAGCGGTTGGGTGAGGTGCCAGCCGGGCGTGAGCCGCTCACGTTCAGCGCCCACGACAATCGTTGCCCCGTGCTGACCGAACAGGCGTACGGACGGGCGTTGGAGCTGTCGAACCTCGAGGTGGTCGTACCGGTCTACCGCGTGGCGCATCCGGCGGTCGACGGTGACGGCCGGCAAGTGGGCGAGAACAACGTCGGACCTCGCACCTTGTTCCTCGATCTCCCCACCGTGCGCAAGCAGTGCCACTACGCGGGGAGTCGGTACCAGAACGAACTCCCGATGAACGTGACCGCGATGAAGGCCATGGCGCGTCAGTGGCCGGACCTGCTCTCGCTGACCGAGCAGTTCCGCAAGGCCTTCTTCGCGCGCATGCCGCCCCGGACCCCGGGCGTGCTCACCGCGGGCGAACTCCACATGATGGTCGTCTGCACGCTCGCGTCGGTCGGGTACGTGATGGTGCGGGGCAACCAGCCCGTGCCGAACGGAGAGCTCGACAGCGGGCTCGCGGCCATGTTCCGGCTGATCGACGGAGTTCGCCTGGTCACCAACGACCTGGTGCGCGACGCCCCCGAGCAGCCCGTCACCGTGCAAACGATCGTGGACTATGCCGAGCGTCACGCGGTCTTCAATGGTCCGCACGGCGTGTGCGCCGGGCCTCCGGCGCTGATCAATGAGTATATGCAGGTGTTGATCGGCGCGGCCCCGGCACCCATTGAGGCCCAGCCCGACATCGCGGCGCGCCTCGGCGATCTCGACGCCGCGATCGATTACGGCCTGCTCGGGCAGCGCGTCGAAGCGGTGGTCCGCTTCCTCGGCGCGAGCCAGGGGCTGCTCCACGAACGGCTCCGGGCGGCGTTCGCCGGACACCTCCCGCGCACCGCGCTGCAAGAGTTCGTGGAGGCGCCGATCGATGTCGCGCGTTACCCGTTGCTCCGGGACGATTTCCCACTCGCGGAGACATACCAGCGCGAGATCAAGCTCAGCCGCTGGTTGTTCGCGCGCATTGGCGAGGCGTTCCTCGGCACGCCACAGGGCACCTCGCTGGACGAGCTGGCGAAGCTGGATCCCGCCGAGCAGGACACGAGCCGGCGGCGACTGGCCGAGCTCTTCGCGCACGGGCTGCCGCAAGACGCGGTCGTGGCGGAGCCCATCCGCGATGAACTCGCCAGCGTCGCTGCCAGCGCGTTCGCCCTTGAGCGCCGGTGCCTGCGCGTCGTCGAGCGCGAGCAAGCGATGCTGAACCAGCGGCTCCGGCGCCCGGATTCCCCCCTGACCGGCATGGACCTGGCTGTGTTCACGCGGCCGCGCAATGGCCCCCCGTTGGCGGAGACCCTCGCGCGCGGCCTGGGCGTCTCGGTCACCAGCGACTCTGCCTCGACCGTGCTGGGCTACGGTGGGAGCAGCCTCACGTTGAAGGACTAGAGGGTTCGATGCATCCAGAGCTTGTCCGCCGCTTCCACGAACCGATTCGCGATGAGGCCGCGCGCCGGTATGGCCTGTCGCCCGAGCAGCTCACCGAGCTCCAGGCCTTCGAGAACTTCGTCTACGAGGCGGAGAACGACGACGGCGATGGCCTTATCTTGCGCATCTCGCACAGTACGCGGCGAACGATTGACTACACGCAGGGGGAGGTCGAGTTCGTTCGCTATCTGGCCGCCGCGCGCATTCCAGTCGCATCGCCGATCCTCTCCGATTCGGGGCAGTTCGTGGAGCGGATCGAAGACCGCGAGCCCGGCAGCTACTTCGTCGTCACCGCGTTCGAGCGCGCGCCGGGCGTCGTCTTCGACGACGCGCCTCCGCTCAAGGAGCGCTACTGGAAGCCCCCCCTGTTCCGCGACATGGGCCGGCTGTTCGCGCGGCTCCACAACCGCGCCGAGACCTACGCGCCTTCGAGCCCCAGGCTCAAGCGCCAGGAATGGCATGAGTACGACGTGGTCGACATCGACCGGTTCGCGCCCCCCGAGGAGAAGCTCGTTCGCGAGCGCACCGCGGCGATCATCGAGCGATTGAATCGGCTCCCGCGAACACCGGAGAGCTACGGGCTGATCCACGCCGATCTCCACATGCACAACTTCTGCTTCGCCGAAGGGAAGATCACCGCGTTCGACTTCGACAACTGCGAGTACGCGTGGTTTGTCAAGGACATCGCGGTCCTCCTCTTCTACATCGCGCGAGGCGAGGCTCGAGAGGCGCGCGACGAAGCGGTCGCTGCGTTCCTGGGGCCGTTCCTCGAAGGGTATCGGGAGCTCCGACGGATGGATCGCGAGTGGCTCGCGGCCGTGCCGGACCTGCTCGCGCTCCAGCGCTCGATGAATTACGCGCTGTTCCACCAGTATCGCGACCCGGCTGTGCTCGACGAGAGCACGCTCGACCGGTGGGGGCGGTTCAGGCGCGACATCGAAGCGGACACACCCGTCCTGCAGATTGATTTCACGAGCTTCTAGCGCGGGCGCTGTTGAGGGGGAGGGAGGGGGCCGCTAGCGGGGCCGCCCGAGTGATGCTCGCGGCCGGTGGACAGGGCGCTTGAGCCCCTTGGGGCACGCGCCTGCCCAGGCCGCGCTCCCATCAGGTGCGTGGCAGGAGCCTGGGGCTGTTGGCTGTCTTGACACTCAACACCACGCGGCCTGGGGTGGCCCTCGTGCCGAGGGCCAACCTCGCACATGGCGGTGGGCTTCGGGCGCTAGCCATGACGTTCGACCCGGAGGTCGCCGCGAGGTTCAGGGCGCGCCGGCGCATCCTCAACGACGCCATCGTACTGACAACACGGCTGCTGAGCCTGTCCTTCCTGCCGTGGCCGGAGGAGCACGCGCCGCTGCTCGGCAAGCTGCTCATGGGCGCCATGGCGGTGACGGTGGTGCCCATGCTCCTGGTCTGGCGCTGCCCCTGATGCACAAGTACCTGGGTGGAGCGGCGAGCGCCCCGGCCTGTCCCGGGTGTGGCGTCCCGTTCGTCGAGCCTCCGGGAAACGAGCCCTGAGAGAGGCTGCCATCACCCGTCCTTCAATCCTCCATGGCTCTCACCCGCTTTCCCGACGCCCGCTTCGACAACCCCCGAGAACTTGAGCCTCCCCACGAGGACTCTGCTGCAAGCTGATGCGCCGCGGCATCGACACCAGCAACGCTCGTGAGGGCAGCAAGGCCAATCCCAGGGACACCATCGGATTCATGGCTGGAGCCCGCGCTCGCATCCTCGACGAGTCCACCTCGTCCGAGTCCACGCCCTCCACGGAGGCCAACACGGTCGCGACGTTCATCCACGCCGCGTCGATGTTGAAGATCCTGTGCATGCGTCCCGAGGGAGCAGAGTAGCGGCGCAACACATACTCCCTATTCGCCAGAGCTCAGGGTTATCTCAGACCCAGCAGACCGGGTAGTCCTGCACCTCAGCTCGCACACCTCACAGTGTGGATGAGGCTCGCGGCTCCTTCATTTCCCCAGAGAAGTTCAACCTTTCAGATTGCACTAGACTTGCACCGCGGCGCGTCGTTCCCCCTGGATTGAAAGACCGCACCAGAGTTGGAAGACTCTCCAACCATGGAACCCGGTAGCAGGGTACGCCTCAGGACAGATCCTACGCGAGTAGGTCTTCTCGGAAGTGGCCAGCGCCAACGCGGCAATAGCTTGCTGCGCCAGGTCGCCTTTCCCGAAGGCTCCCAGTACGTACCTGAGGATCAACTCGAGGCAGTCGACGAGGTACCCAAGGATCCGCTCGACGTTTTCGAAAGCGGCCATTTCAGCTCCGTACATGAACTTGGACGCGCCCTGGTGCGCGCACGGCTCACAGGACGACTGGCCAACGTCCTGTATAGCCTAGACGCAACGAATAGCGACTTCTATGCATACCAGTTCAAGCCTGTCGTAAAGCTCCTTCAGTCTCCCACGACAGGCATTCTCATCGCGGATGAAGTCGGCTTGGGCAAGACCATCGAAGCCGGACTCATCTGGACGGAGTTTCGCAGCCGCTTTGACGCTCGTCGCCTTCTGGTGGTGTGTCCTTCGGTCTTGCGCACGAAATGGAAGGATGAACTGGCACGCCGCTTTGGCGTGCAGGCCGAGGTTCTGGGGGCGAGAGAAACGCTCAGCCGGATGAAAGAGGCACTCGATAGCGGGCACGCCGGAGAGTTCGCGATCATCGCCAGCCTGCAAGGCATCCGTCCACTGCGAGGATGGGAGGACACCGATACAGAAGGAGGAGCTAGCGAACTGGCTCGCTTTCTTCAAGAGAATCAAGAGGGCACCCGACTGATAGATGTCCTTGTCATCGACGAGGCTCACTATCTGCGCAATCCCGCAAGCCAGAGTGCGGAGGTAGCCCGGCTCCTTCGACGTGTTTCGGAGTACATCGTCCTGCTGTCGGCGACGCCGATCCATCTCAAGAACGAGGATCTATTCCAGCTCCTCACCCTGATCGACGAAGACACATTTCATCAACCAGCCGTCTTCGAACAGCAATTAAAAGCCAATGCACCTCTAATCCGCGCAAGGGACCGCCTGTTGACAGGCCGATGTACCCCCACGGAGCTTGCAGAGCTACTCCGTACCGCCCTAGCGCATCCCGTACTGAAGACGAGCCGCCAACTGGCCGGCCTCCTCAAGGAAGCCCAAACGACCTCGACCGCCTTCGACCGTGAAACGGTGAGCAGGCTTGCGCAACGCCTGGAATCGGTCAACCTGCTAGGGCATGCGGTCACCCGCACCCGGAAACGAGATGTTACCGAGTGGCGTGTCATCCGGGAGCCACGCGACCAAGCAATTCACCTGACAGAAGTCGAGCGCAGTTTCTACGACATCGTAACCGAGACCGTGCGCGAGTACTGCATCAAGGCAGGTGGCCACGAAGGCTTTCTCCTTGTCACGCCACAGCGGCAGATGTCGAGTTCCATGCCAGCGGCTCTCCGTGCCTGGCAAAAACGAGGCGCTGATGATGCCCTCCTCCTCACACAGGACCTAGGCATTGACGTTGAAACAGATGACTCGGGTGGTCCTCTCGTCCAGCAACTCGTGGCCAATGCGTCAAAATTGGGCAATCTCAAGCAACTCTGGGAGAGCGACTCCAAGTACCACCGCTTCAGCACCGAACTGGGGGAATACCTTAAAAGCCATCCCACAGAGCGCGTCGTCGTCTTTGCATACTTTCGGCCTACGCTGGAGTATCTCCATGAGCGGCTGACCGGCGAGAATATCACGGCCGTTCTGCTTTATGGAGGGAGTGACAAAGACGAAGTCTTGGCTCGATTCGGTAAGCAGGATGGTCCACGTGTCCTTCTGTCCTCCGAGGTAGGCAGCGAGGGTGTTGACCTGCAGTTCTGCCGGTTGCTCATAAACTACGATCTCCCCTGGAATCCGATGCGGCTTGAGCAGCGCATCGGCCGCCTCGACCGTCTCGGACAGAAGTCCGAGCGCATCGTGGTGTGGAATCTTTTCTATGACGACACCATCGATTCGCGAATCTACGAGCGGCTCTATCGACGTCTCGCGATAGCCGAGGCATCACTTGGCTCATTGGAGCCCATTCTTGCCGAGCACATCCAAGACCTCACGCTCGAACTTCTTTCGCGCAAGCTGACGCCAGAGGAGGAGGAGGCACGAATAGAACAGACGGCACAAGCGATTGCCAACCGCCGACAGCAAGAGGACGACCTGGAGAAAGAGGCTGCGCATCTGGTTCAATACGGCGACTACATCCTGCAGCACATCTCCGCAGCAAGAGAAACAGGTCGACGAATCACCGGCGAGGACGTGCGCGACTTCGTCGTCGGGTTCTTCACGCTGCATTATGCTGGAAGCCAGTTCCGACAGATCGGGGGCGATGCTTGTGTGATGGAGGTCTCTCTTTCCAGTCAGGCCAAATTCGACCTGGAGAACTTTCTACGCAACACAAAAGCTCGCGCCGCAACATCACTTATCCGTAACGACCCACGCCCCGTTACCTGCCGTTTCGACAATCGCATTGTCGGCGCCAACAGTCACTCTCACGAAACCATCGGGCAAATGCACCCAGTGGTGCGATTTGCGGTGAGGCGTGAGCGAGACTTGGGAGTTGACAGTCAGCCAGCCGTCTGTCTTCAACTAGACGCTGCACGCGACGAAAAGGGAGTGGCACCCGGCCTCTATGCGTTCAGCACGCAGCTTTGGTCGGTTCGTGGTGTCCAGGAGATTGAGCAACTCCATTATGCAGTGGAACGCCTCGACGGCACCTTCCCGCTCGTAAGCCCCCAGGAAGCCGAGCGAATTGTCGTCATCGCGACCCAACATGGCCGGAACTGGCGCGGAGCCACTGACGACCTCATCAGTCGAGCAGCGCATTGTATCAACAATGTATGCCTTGAGCGCTGCGACGAGCAGTACGAAAAGTTCGTTGGCGAGCTGCAGCTCCAGAACATCGACCGGGCCGATGCACAGGAGCACACCCTCGAACTCCATTTAGAGGGTCAAATGCGGCGCCTGGGAGCAACTTATGAGAAGCACCGACTGGCAGGCCGCACAGGCTTGGCTCGGGCGACTGAAACGCGTATCGCGATGATCAAAGCCCGCGTCGAGCGCCAACGATTAGCCATCTCCGAACGCAGAGAGCTTAAGCATTTCAAAACAGATTTATGTGTAGGGCTACTGGAGGTCATTGGGCGATAGCCCATGCCTCCTGGGGGGAGTACATGTCTGATGAACCTGCGCATGGTCGTCGGGAAAGAAGTCCCACTCGGAGTCGTCCGTTGGACGCTCCTTCGCGCGAAACAAGCAACGCTAAAACAGATTCCACTGCAGCTCCATCTTCGGGAGTTGCGGCACGACTCAAAGAATTTGCATCTGCAGCAAGTCGGGTAATCCGGACGCAGCGCACGTCTCCGGCCCCATCTATCGAAACCGTCATCGGATTCGATTTCGGAACATCCAGCACCAAAGTGACCATCCGCACTCCTTTCGTTGCCGGAGGGCGTGTGGTTGCAATCCCTCTTGAGAAAATAGAGGCGCGCGCCGGACGATTCCGTGTGCCAACGGCAGTCCGCATCGGAACTGACGGGAGGTTCGACCTCAAGACATCTGACCACGGCACCATCATCCGTGACCTGAAAGTGCGCCTCTTGGAGCTACCTGCTGCCAGGTCTCCTCACAACCCAATGGACATCAGGGCTTGCGCTGCAGGGTACGTCGGACTGGTCCTTCGAGAGGCTCGCAAATGGTTCTCCGCCAACGAAGAACGGGCACTTACACGCCAAGGACGAATCCGCTGGTCGATGAACTTCGGTATCCCATCGACAGGAAGCGGCGACGAGGCATTGCAGCGCATCTTCGGAGATGTCGCGAAGGCTGGGTGGGCGTTGGCCTGCACGTCGGGGCCTATCACAGAGGAGGCCGCTAAAGCCGCGGTCGCACGATGCAGTCTCGAAGCCGCTCGCGACGAGACGGGTCAACCCGTTGATTTGAATGTCGTCCCAGAGGTGGCCGCAGAAGCGTCCGGCTATGCCAGGAGTTCATTGCGAAAAGAGGGCCTACACTTCCTCTTGGACATCGGAGCATCCACCGTGGACCTCTGCGGTTTCGTACTCCACTCTCCTGAAACGGGTGACGACCAATATCAATTGCTCGAATGCGACGTACAGCCCAAGGGTGTGTACGAATTGCACA
This sequence comes from Myxococcus sp. CA040A, assembly GCF_013336725.1. NCBI lineage: Bacteria > Pseudomonadati > Myxococcota > Myxococcia > Myxococcales > Myxococcaceae > Myxococcus > Myxococcus sp. CA040A. Next base: position 597,872 of record NZ_JABUMR010000002.1, read on the forward strand.
AGTATCGGCTCAGCCAGCTCTCTCAGCGAGGACACGCTATCGAGAGCGAGTGGCGACATGAAGACCCTCTCAAGAAGATTCCGGATGCCATTGCTGCATACTCGCGCGAGCCCGGACTGAATCTTGACACAGTAGATACATCCTTCGCGCAAGCGTGCACACAGATGCTGATGGCCATGTTACTGAAAGTCCGCAACTGTCGGGACCCACTGTCACCCGTCTGGCGCACTGGCGTCCCTCTTTTTATCGCAGGAGGGGGAAGAAAGATGAAGGTGTATCTTGACGCATTGGAAACAACCAGCAAGCGCCTCATGGACGGCTGCAATGTTCCCGGACTTCGGAAGCTGGAATTCCCACTCCCCCGGGACTTAAAAGTGCAGGGCGTGAAAGACGAAGACTTTCCGTTTCTCGCTGTTTCCTATGGTCTCAGCCTGCCTGTCTATCAAATCGGTGTCATCCGCCCTCCTTCCGCTGCGGACAACATCGAACGCCACAGGCGTCGTGCTCCAGTGGGCGCAGTCGACAAGGAAATGACCTGATACTCAGGAAGCATCTCTAACCGCACCCGAATGACGTCAACGGTCCTTTTGAGGGAATACGCTGGCAGTAACGTTGCGTCCAAGACAGGCTTACGCGGAGCGACGCCCCCAGAAGACGAAGATCGAGAGCGCGACGCGCATAAGAGGGAAGGAGAGCGCTGTTGAGGGGGCAGAGGGGCCGAGGAGGGCCGCAGATGGGGCCGCCCGAGCGAAGCTCCCGGCTGGTGGACAGGCCGCGTGAGCCCCATTGGGGTACACGCCTGCCCAGGCCTCACTCCCATCAGGTGAGTGGCAGGAGCCTGGGCCTGTTGGCTGACTTGAGCCTCAACACCACACGGCCTGGGGGGCCCTCGTGCCGAGGCCCACCTCGCGCATGCTGTGGACACGCCCAGGACTTGTGTTCGTGACGCTTGGAAAGAAGCGGAGTCACACGAAGGGAAATTCGCGCCCCACCCGCGTGGCGAGCCACGCCATCGGCAGGTAGGCCACCACGATGTCGATCACGATGAACCACGTCGGTGCAGGAATCATGAAGCTCGCCGCGATGCCGCCGGCCAGGAAGAGCGTGCCGACCGCGAACGCGAAGACCCTGCGACGACTCCCTGCGATGAGGAACGCGACCAGCGCTCCGGCGAGCGTGCCGAGCGCGTGGGCCAGGAACGGAAACACGAAGTGCTTTGGCTCGAACAGGTGAATCGAAGCGGCGAGGCTCTCGGCGTTGGATGCATCGACACCGGCGGGGGCGGGAATCACCCGCGGGCCGAGCGTCACGAGCGCCATGTTGACGACAGAGCCCACGGCAAAGCCGATAATGACCGCGAGGATGTTGCGAACGATTTTCATGGGGGAGGCCACCCAGTGTGACATGCCTCTGCGCGGCCGTCCCTCTGCCCGTGGCTACGGTGTTGTCGTACAGGCGTACGGCGTCCAGGCGGAGGCGCCTGCCGCGTTCTGGGAGCGGATGGCGAAGCACATGTACGTGCCAGACGCGAGGCCGCCCCAGGTATACGTGGTGGTGTTGGCGCCGAGGTTCCGCGTGGTGACACCGTTGGTCAGCTGGAACCCGGTCTCGTTGCCAGAGGTGTCCGTCCAGTTCACCCGGATGCTGGAGCTGCTGATGGCGGTGGCCGTCTGGTTCGTCGGCATGGCGGGCACCGCGGGCGTGGTGGTGCAGGCGTACGGCGTCCAGGCGGAGGTGCCCGTGGCGCTGTAGGCGCGGATGGCGAAGCACATATAGGTGTTGGGCGACAGGCCCGTCCACGTGTAGGTGGTGGTGTTGGTGCCCACGCTCACGGTCGTGACCCCGTTGGTGATCTGGAACCCGGTTTCATTGCTGGACTTGTCGGTCCAGTTGACCCGGATGCTGTTGCCATTGAGCGCGGTCGCGGTCTGACCGGTCGGCGCCGCCGGAACGGTGAAGAAGGCGCTCTTGTTCGCGGCGAGGGAGTTCCGGTCGTAGTCGTTCAGACCGATTGTCGGATAGTCCCACCAGAAGCCCATCACGGAGGTCTCCATCCCCCAGCCCACGCTATCGGGGTGGGGAAGGCCGAAGCCGTGGCCGAGCTCGTGAGCGACGGCGCCGGTCTGCTTGCGCTGGCCGGACCACCAGTAGGCGCCCTCCGCCACGTGGCCCTGGAGGCTGTCGATGGCCCAGTCGCCGACGATGGCCTGGCCGCCGTTGCCGCCGGTATACCCACGTCCTCCAGCGAAGCCGCCGGCGCCCTTGAAGAAGATCATCGTGACGTAGCCGCTCTCATTCTGCGCCGGAGGGGTAGGGAATCCGCGCGAGTGCAGCTCCGCCATGACGGCCCCCTCCATGTTGCCCGTGATGGTGATGACCCCGTCGTCGTAGATGTTTCCCGGACCCCACGAGATGCCGTACGCCTCCTTGGCGCCGTTGGCCTGAACCACCTGCACCGGGTTGCGCACGAAGGTCGCCCCGTTATTGTAGGTCGCATAGAAGCGCTGGATGTCGGCCATCGCGTTGTTGATGGCGGTGGCCTCTGCCTGCACCTCAGCGCTGCTCACGCTCCAGTCGGTGGGCACGAACAACACCGGCACCACCGAGTAGTCCGGCCAGGGATACGGAAACGTCGGGCTGGCCGTCGCGACTCCTGGCCCCAGCGCGCCGGAGAGGAGGAGGGCCGCGCAGAGGATGCTGAGATATCGATTCATGAGACGCTCCTGAAGCAGGATTGCCCCGGTCAGGGATTCGAGCCGAGGAGGGGATGGCGCGCGGGAGTGTAAGCCGCATGTGTTGCCCGATAGAACGCCCGGAGGGCGGGGCGGCCCCGCTGCTGATGGCGGTTTACAATCGCAGTGGGATTGTTCGGTGGACCCATACTGCTCGGGGGCTTCGGGCGCTGGAGTACAGTTCCACCTTCCCGCAGCGCCCCTACGCGGCTGAGGACGCGCGCGCCTGGGTGATGCGCTTCGTGGCTTGGTACAACACCGAGCATCGCCACTCCGCCAACCGTTTAGTCATACCGGAGGATAGGCACTTCGGCCGCGAGGCCGCGCTGCTCGCCGGACGCCACCAAGTGTACCTGCGCGCCCAAGCCCGTCACCCGGAGCGCAGGAGCCGCGACACGCGTAACTGGACGCCAGCAGGCCCCGTCCGTCTCGGCCCCTCTCCGAACCTCACCCCTGCCGTACAGGAGTTGAAGCGCTTCGACTGAACCCTCTCACGCGACATCTACCTTGAGTGCGCTAGGCCAAGCCTGGATGAGGAGGACGTAATGGCATAGCCGGAACCGAAACCTCACATGGAGCCCAGCAGGTGAAATCCCTGTCCGGCAAAGGTGGCCACCAGCCGGAAGCGAGTCTTGCGTGGCGCCGGGGTAACCCGGGCTGCGAAGCGTAGACAGCGAGCGTGCGGGCCGCGTTATTGAGCCCGGAAAGAGTTGGTCTCGTGAGGGCCGACGTCGTTCAAGAGACGGAAGGCTGTACTGGGCGCGCCGCGAGTTTGGCCAGGCGTTCCCAGCCTCACCGGGGTCGCCAGAGCGGGGTACGTACGCAAGGGGGCTCCCCAGGAACCTGGGAGGCCTTGTCTCTTCCACCTCCACGAGACGGTTGGGGAACCCGTCAGAACAACCCTGGCTTCCGGGCGATGCGTCCGCCTCCCGGAGGAGCGAAAGACGGACGAGGGTGGTACCGCGAGGGCGAAGGCAACGAAGCCGATAGCGGGAGGAGCGACATGGCGTCGGAGTGCTTCGTAGTACCGCAGAGGCAGGGGAACGGCTGCTGCTCGGGGCCGGACCCTGCGGAGGGAAGGGGGCACCGGAACATGGACCCCAAGGAGGGAAAGATGGCGGGAACACCGAGTCCCATCCCCATCTCAACGCGACTTCAAAGGATAGCAACGCTGGCGAGGCAGGGGCCGGACATTGCCTTCACGACGCTGGCCCACCACATCGACATCGACTGGCTACGCGAGGCTCACAGGCGGGTGCGCAAGGACGGCGCGGTAGGCGTCGACGGACAAACGGCCCAGGAGTACGCGGCGAGTCTGGAGGACAACCTCCGCTCGCTGCTGGGGCGTATGAAGTCCGGCACCTACCGAGCGCCGCCCGTGCGTCGGGTGCACATCCCGAAGGGGCAAGGCAAGACACGTCCCATCGGGATTCCGACCTTCGAGGACAAACTCCTCCAGCGGTCGGTCGCCATGGTGCTGGAGTCCGTGTGCGAGCAGGACGTCCTGTCGTGCAGCTACGGCTTCCGGCCCGGACGCAGTGCACACCTGACGCTGGAGGCCTTGTGGCAGCAGTCGATGGGGATGAACGGTGGGTGGGTGCTGGAGGTCGGCATCCAGAATTTCTTCGACACCCTGGACCATGGACTGCTCCTCGCCTTCCTTCAACGCTATCCGCTGCCGCCCGTGCGCATCATCCACCGCTACCGCACTCTCGCAGTAAAACCATGAGCCGAAGAGTCGGATGCGGTAGTCCCGCACGTCCGGATCTGTGGGGGGGGGCCAGGGAGGGTGACTTCCCTGGTCTACCCGACCGGTCACCGGAGCTGTGGTGGGCCGACCTGAAGAGGCAACTGCGAAAGCTCGCCTCGCGCCCTCGCCGCGCTGGGCCCGGGCAGTGCGGCGGCTACGCGCGGCCACCCCTCTCGCGAAGTTCGCCGCTTGGTTCCGCCACTGCGTGTCCTTCCCTCAGCTCAACTGATCTCGGCGTTGGCCCCGTCCGCAAAGCGCCTTCGACCCTCCGACACCAGTTCGCTTTCCCCACCATGCCGCGACCCTCAAGCGTAGAGAATTGCTTGACTTGGTGTGAAAACAACACTATCCAGTCGCTGGACGCAACGCTGACGGTCGTACGCTTTCCTCTTAACGCAGGTGTGTTTGGGTGTGAGCATGATCGAGCACGAGGAGTACCTTGAGGCGGAACTGCGCAACGCCCCGAGGTGGTTGTCTAACCAGCTCTTCCACTACACGAACGCCGAGGCGGCTATTTTCGGCGTCCTCCGCAGCGGAACGCTCAGATTGTCCCCCTTCGAGTCGACCAACGACCTCTGGGAGTCTCGCCCCCTCTATCCCAGTTTGCAGGCGCACGCCGACGATCTCTCCTTCGATGCAGGGATGGATTTATGGAATGAAATGGACAGGTCGATTCGAATCCACGCCAAAGTCGCCTGTCTAACGCAAGACTGGGACCTGCCCGAGTCAGTCTTGAACCCTGACGCGTTGCGAGGATGGAATCACCTCTCCCTCTGGGCGCACTACGGCGCAAGACATATGGGAGTCTGCCTTCAATTCGACCGTGATAAACTGATCGAAGCTTTCACCAATGCATTAGTCCCGGGAACTCTTCTCCGCTTTCACGGCCCAGTCGTATACCGGAGCGTGTCGGCTGGCCCCGGCCCAGGCGGAGTCGACATAGGGCAGATTCGCGAGTTCGGTCTCGACGCAGTGTCAATCAACTACGCAGAGACACACCATGGTCAGATTTTCTTTCGAAAACACGCAGACTGGGCCAACGAGAGTGAATACAGGCTAGTCCTCCTCGACCAATCCGTACTCCCTATAGATTTCTCCATCCGTGAGGCACTGACGGGAGTGTTTCTCGGAGACGCATTCCCTAGCAGTCGCCTTCCAGCATTGCTGGCCACACTACAGGCATACCCAAGTGTCAAAGTCTTCCGACTCAGGTACCACAACCGTTACTTGTTACGCACCCCTTTTGATGTTTCCGGGCCCGTACGTGCAGCGGGAACAAATCCGCTACTGGATACCCACAACCGTCCCGGAACTCTAGATGAACGTCTGGTCGCGCTCAAGAACAGTGTCCGCACAGCCAAGCGGCGGAGAGAGGAGGCCGCAACTCTCTGCTCGGCGCACATGGAGTCACTGGAGAAAGCAATAGAAAAGATCGCCATGGCAATTCGCCCAAAATCAAACGTCGAGGTCGCTGTACACAAGGGCAGTACTGCCGTACCCGACCACCAGCGCTCCCGTGCCCCTGGCGTTCCGGGAGAACAAATCCACTTCGAGAGTGGATATATGTGCGTCGTCGAGAACCTCCCCAAGCAGTCGCATACACTTGTGGCCGCCGTCGCCGTGCAAGTCCTGAGTAACGCCCAGGCGCGTATTCACGCGATGATTCGAACTGAGCATTGGAAACCGACTGGTAATGAGCGTGTGGAGCACTGGCGTGAAACCCGCGAGGCAGCACTAACTGATCTTCCAACAACACTTGAATCGGTCGACAGAAATCTGCGCGAGGCACTTGAGACCTCGCGCTCAGACTTCGACAGAGCCCGAGGCCGGTAGTCGAGGATGCCGCCAAAATCAACAAACCACTCATTTGGCCAGACCGGATTAAATCCCATGAAGTGGGCCGGACTTACAACGCGGCTCGCCGAGCGCCTATTGGCCCGGTGGTAAAGGTCCGCCCGGCACACATTGACGAGACGCCCCCAACGCGGCTTGGACCGAATGGGCGGCATTCGAAGCGCCGGGCCCGTGCCGCCGCCGAGCCGCGAGGACTTCAGCAGTCGACGTGTTCACCCCGGGCCCCATGCGGCGGGCGCGACGAGCGTGTAGGGGTCCTCGATGACGGCGCGGATCCCCGGGGCGAGCTCGGGATCGAGGCGTGACCGCTTCGTGTCCTTGACCCACGGAAAGGCGGCGCGCAGCAACTGGTATAGCCGCATGACGTAGAATGGAGACTGACCATTCGTGGGGATGCTGCTGCGCCAGCGCCGCATCGTGTGTGCCTGGACCCGCATGGGTTCGAAGAACGACAGCGCGGTCGCCACTTCGAGGCACCTCTCCTCTTCGCGACGGGGATGCAGCGCGGCGAGCAGGAGCAGCATCGCCAGTGGGTCATCGCTTTCCGGCCAGGCGGCCGCGACCGTCCCACGCTCGAAGCCAAGCTCCTGCGCAGAAGCCCAGTCACGGGCGCGGCCGGACACCTCGGCCATCAGGTCAGTGAGTGTTCGCCGCGCCATCATCCGACGACGATATGGCACGGCGCGGGTGGGCTGCCTGGCTGCGAACGGGCGCGGAGGGAGCCTCGGGAACGCCGGCCGAGCAGGCTCCCACACGATTCGTCAGGGGCACCGCGCATAAGAGGGAAGGGGCGCTGTTGAGGGGGAGGGAGCAGAGGAGCCGCGGAGTGCCGCAGACGGGGCCGCCCGAGAGATGCTCCCGGCCGGTGGACATGCCGCGTGAGCCCCTTGGGGCACACGCCTGCCCAGGCGGCGCTCTCATCAGGTGCGTGGCAGGAAGGAGCCTGGGCCTGTGGGCGCCTCTAGAGCCTCAACACTCCCACGGCCTGGGGTGGCCCTCGTGCCGGGGCCAACCTCGCACATGTCGTGGGCAAGCCCAGGTGCTCCAGAATCGCCCGCACCCCGGGGGGCCCCTTCAAGTACGCCAAGACCCTTAAGCCTGCCTCCACACCTCACGCAGTGGGCGTGACGCCCGGCCCCACCAAGGGCGCCAGGGATGCACGGCCGGGCCGCCTGTGCATTCGAGCACTCCACTCCGTGCAGCGGGCTGCACACCCGGCGGGGGGCGCGGGGCGGCGGCCGGGCCCATCTCCTCGGAAGGAGGGGGCTTCCCGGCTGGCCCTGTTGGTGCATTGCTGAACCTCCATGTGCCGGGAACGCGCCGCCCCCCCTTTTGACGGCCTTCGCGCCGCCCAGCCCAGCGAGCACACCCGCTGGCTGGCGGAGCCCGATGAGCCCGCGCTGCGCGAGCTGCTCCACGCGCGCTACGCCGGGAGCTACTCCTACCGCTTCCTCCATGAGCCTGGAGGGGCCTCGCGGCTCTGGAGGGCCGGCGCGCTGCTCAGCCTGGGGGAGTTCGACGCCCAGGGCACGCTCCTCTGGCACACGGGGCTGTGGTGCAAGCCGGGGCGGGACTCCCTGGACTCGGGGCTCTCCATGGCCCTGCCCATCCGGCGCACCGCCATGGACCGCTCCGAGCACGAGCGGCTGTGGAGCCACCTCCTGGAGCTGCTCAAGGCGCGCGTGGGCTTCCTGCACCAGCAGACATCCACGCTGCACCTCATGGCGCAGCGCTACGCGTCGCGCTTCATGCGGGCCGTGCCGGTGGGCCTCATCGTCGACTACACCGAGGGGGAGAGGCTGGTGGGGGTGGAGGGCTCGGGCCTGCCGATGCAGGCGCTGGCGATGACGACGGTGCTCGCGCCGCTGCCTCCGCGTCGGCGCTTCCTGCCCGCGGGGCCGTGGGGGGAGTGGCTCGCGTCCATCCTCGCCGCCACGGGCCTGCCGGGGACGGTGGAGCTGACGCCGCTTACGCGCCGCCCTCGCGCTGGGGGTCTCGTGCCGCGCCCGCTCGACTGGAACGAGTCCCTGCTGCTCGAACGGCGGGAGCTGGTGGGGCCCGCCGGGGAAGGGCAGGGGGCCACGGCGCTCCCGTCCTCGCGGGCGCGCGTGGACCTGGTCCACCTGTCCATGGGCGAGCCCCAGCGGGTGGCCGAGGCCACGCCCGTGCTCCTCGCGGCGGGCTACCTGCCGACGGGCCTCCGCCCGCGCCTGGATGCGCCCGACGACATCGTCTTCCAGCACCTGCCGGCGCCGGAGCGGGCGCGCGAGGCGGTGGGGCGGGCGCGGGTGGACGGCGAGGCGGCCCGGGCCCTGTGGAGCGGATGGGTGGAGCGATGCGCGCGAACTTCGTAGACACGCTCCTCGCGCGGCTGGACGGCGAGGTGGCCACCATCTGGGCCACGGTGCTGCTGCGCATCGACGCGCGGCCCGACGTGGCGCGGCTGCGCAAAGCCTTGCGCGCCCTGGTGCGCGAGAGCGAGCGCCTCAACGTGGCCTGGGACGACGCGCGCGGTGCGTGGGTGCCCGCGCCGCGCACGGACGAGGCGGTGGACGCGGCCCTGCTGGAAGGCGCCGAGCCGCTGGACGAGCCCGAGGCGGTGACGCGGGTCATCAACACCCGGGTGGACCTCGCGAGGGACGTGCCGCTGCGGCTGCACCTCCACCCCCTGGCCGATGGCGCGCCAGGCCCGTGGCTGCTCGCCATCCAGCTCCACCACGCGATTGGGGACGCCAAGGCGCTCGCCCACCTGCTGGAGCGGCTCTGGCTGCACTGCGCGGGGCGCGCGGCGGAGTCGCCCCCGTTGGGTCCCTCGACGCTGACGGATGGCAAGGTGCTGCTCGCGGCGCTGCGCGGGCCGGGCCGGGTGCTGGGCCTCGCGAGCCCCCGCCGCCGGCTCCTCGCGCCGCGGGGCCTGGGCCTGCGCCGCAGTGGAGACACCGCGGGCCGCTCGTTGATGGCGACGGCGCGCCTGACACTCCCGGCTGGCCGCACGGACGTCCAGGCCTCGGAGGTCTTCTTCGCCGCGCTGCTGGCGGGCGTCGCGCTGCGCGAGCCCACGAAGGACGGGCTCATCCGCCTGCGGGTGCCGGTGGACCTGCGGCGCATGCTGGGGCTGGGGCGGATGCTGGGCAACGGCTGCTCGACGGTGCCGCTGGAGTTTCCCCTGCGGGAGGTCCGCGCCCGGCTGGAGGACGCGCCCGCCCTGGCGGCGCTGGTGCGCGAGGCGCTGCGGCGCGCGCTCGACGAGGGCGTGCACTGGACGACGGCGCTGGAGTGCATGGCGGTGGCGCGGCTCGCCCCGGGGCCCGTGCTGCGGCGCAACGCGCGCCCCGGGCTGGTGGCCGAGCCCCGCACCAACACGCTGGTGGCGACCTACCTGGGGCGGCTCGACAAGCACTTCGTGGACGCGCCCTTCCGCATCCACTCCCTGCGCAGCCACACGGCCACCTGGGGCGCGACGGGCCTGGGCTTTGGCGACACGCTCAACATCAACACGGCGACGTTCGAGGGACTGTGGACTCGGGGCGAGCTGCGCGACTTCACCGAGCAGCTCGCGGGCTGGGCGTCCTCGGGCTTCGGACTTCCGGCGGAGGTGGTGGGACCATGAAGGGGCTTCGCGACGCGCCCGCGCTCTACCTGGGCTTCATCTCGCTGCACCTGCTGCTGGGGCACCTGGGCGCAAGCCTCGTCTACCGCCTCCGCTTCGGCCGCAGCCCGCTGGCCTACCGGAGCACCGGGGCCGACTCCGCCCACACGCGCCTCACGCGGCGCATCAGCGGCGCCTCGCTGGTGTGGGCGGGCTCGGTGGTGGCGGCGGCGCTCTGGCCGCGCTGGTCCGAGCTGCCCTGGGGCCGGCCCCTGCTGGCCCTTCCGCCGGAGGTGGGCTGGGCGCTGGGCGTGCTCGGGCTGGTGGGCATGCTGGCGGCGCAGTACGGCATGGGCGCGACGTTCCGCATCGGCGTGGACGCGGGGGAGGCCCCGCCCGTGCTGCACGAGAGAGGACTCCACCGCTCCTCGCGCAACCCCATCTACGTCTTCTCCTACCTGTACCTCGTGGGCGCCTCGCTCTGGGCTCCGTCGCTGGTGACGCTCGGGGCGTGCGCGGTGCTGGGGGGGCTGTTCCACGGGCTGGTGCTCCAGGAGGAGCGCTACCTCTCCGCCCGCCTCGGCGAGGCCTACGCGCGCTACCGCCAGCGCGTCCCCCGCTACCTCTAAAGGCCCCATGCAGCCCGCCCTCGCCCCCGTCTCAACTTCACCCGCAGCCCCCGCCGGGCCGGGCCCCTCCCGCGACGAGCTGGTGGAGTTCTTGCGCATCCGCCCCGCGCGGGCCCTGGGCATGGCGGCCCTTCACCTGGGCGTGTGGGGGCTGGCCGGCGTGGGGCTCGCGCATGTCAGCGGCTTCTGGCTGAAGCTGCCCCTGTGGCTGCTGGCGGCCCAGGCCGTCATGGGGCTCATCCAGCTCGACCACGACGCGTGGCACGACACCCTCTTCACGAGGCCCTGGCAGAACCGCCTCTTCGGCAACGGGCTCAGCCTGCTCGTGGGCATCGCTTACGAGCCGATGCGGCACGACCACCTCGCGCACCACCGCTGGAACCGCACCGAGAAGGACCCTGACGCCTACAACGCGGGCCGCCGCTCGCCCGGGCTGTGGGCGCTCTTCTACGCCACCGTGCTGCTGGGCCTGCCGCTCAGCCTCGTCTACTTCAACGTCCTCTACCCGGTGCAGCACTTCGACGCCGCCCGCCTGCGCCGCCATGCGCTGGTGCTGCTCGGCTACGGGGCCTTCTACGCGCTGCTCTTCTGGCTCCTGGCGGGCCACGGGCTCCTCGGGGGCGCGGTGGAGTGCTGGCTGCTGCCGGTGCTCTTCGCCAGCCCCCTCAACGGACTCAAGTCCATCTCCGACCACCACGCCAACGTCTGGCGCGGCGACCGCTTCCACACCGCGACGACGGTGCGCGGCACCCGGCTCGTCACCTTCCTGTGGAACGGCCTCAACCACCACCTGGACCACCACCTCTACCCGCGGGTGCCCGGCTACAACCTCGCGCGGCTGCACGCGCGCCTGCGCCCCGAGCTGCTCGCGCGCGGGGCCCCCGTCTTCGACAGCTACCTCCACGTCATGTGGCGGGCCCTCCTGGCCGGCCCCATGGTGGTGGAGGAGGACGTGCGACTCGTCACCCTGGAGCGAAAGCGCCCATGAACGCCCTGCGCCGGCTGTACGCGGACATCCGCTACGAGGACGGCCGCTGGCCGCTGTCCCGGTGGGACCTCAACCTGCGCTACCTCACCAAGAGCCTCCTGCACCTGCCGGAGCCGCGCTCGGCCGAAACCGGGGAGCACTTCGCGCGAGTCTCCCGGCACCTCGCCTCGGGGAGCTGGCGGCACGCGGGCGCGCCGGAGCTCCGGCTGAGCGCCGTGGGCGACATGATGTGGATTCGCAGCGGCTTCCACCGCGCCCTGTCTCCCGGCGTCCGGGAGGTGATGGCGGGGGACGCGGTGGCCTTCGCGAATCTAGAGACGCCGGTGGACCCGGCGCGGCCCGTGCCCCGGCTCGTCTACGAGACGCTCCACTACAACGCCCCGCCGGACTACCTCGCGGCCTGGGAGGGCACGGCGCGCCGCCGCGTCTTCTCCCTCTGCAACAACCACGCGCTCGACCAGGGCGCCGAAGGGCTCAAGCGGACCCGGGGGACGGTGCTGGCCTCCTCCCAGCACCGCTGCGTGGGAGGCCCCCGGCCGGAGGACGCGGTGGCCGCCCTGGAGGTGGACGGGGTGCGGATGGGCATCGCCGCCGTGACGTATGACATCAACCACCTGGTGGGGGCGCCGCCCGCCGGGGTGCCGGTGACGCGGCTGGGCAGCCCCCTCCACGCGCCGGACTGGGCGCGGCTGGGCGCGCTCATCGACGCCGCTCGCGCGGTGGGGCCGGACCTGGTGGTGCTGATGCCGCACTGGGGCTTCGAGTACGAGTACTGGCCCGAGGCCCTCCAGCGCGAGCACGCCTGGCGGCTCATCGAGCGCGGGGCGGACGTCCTCCTGGGCTCCTCGCCGCATGTCCTCCAGCCGGTGGAGTGGGTGTCCATCGACGGCGCGGACGCCACCTGCCCCACGCAGGTGCGCCGGGGCGGGCCCGCGCGGATGGGGCTCATCGCGTACTCGCTGGGTAACTTCCTGAGCATCATGCCCACGCTGGCGTGCCAGACAGGGGCCGTGCTGAAGCTCGCGCTCGCCCGGGACGCGCGGGGCGTGCTCCAGCCGGTGGATTTGCGCGCGGTGCCCACCGCCTGTGGACGGGGACTCGGAGGGGAGGGGTTCCTCGACGCGGGCGTGGTGCGCCTGGACGAGCTGCCCAGCGAGCGGGCGGCGCCGCACCTCGCGCATGCCCGGCGGACGTTGGGCGCGCTGCTTTCGGACCGGAGGGACTGAGGATGTCGTCGATTGAGGAGCAGTTGGAGGCGCTCACCGTCGGGATGGCGCGGCAGGTCGCGAGCTGGCTGCCGGCGGTGACGCCAGAGCGCTACGTGGCGTTCCTCGACATGATGTACCACTACACGCGGCGCAGCGGAGACCGGCTGCGGCTCGCGGCCGAGCGCGCCACGCTCCCCGAGCTGAAGGCCTTCTTCGCGGAGCTGGCGGGGGACGAGCAGTCGCACTACCTGCTGGCCAAGGCGGACCTCGCGGCCTTCGGGCGCGAGCCCTCGTCCGACACGCCTCGCGAGGTGGCCGACTTCCACGCCTTCTGGGAGGGAATCGGGCCGGAGCGGCAGCTCGCCTTCCTGGGCGCGTTGCGCGTGCTGGAGGGCGTGGCGGGGCACCTGGGAGGCGAGGCCCGCCAGGGGTTGGGGCGGCTCGGGCTGGAGCGGACGAAGGCGCGCTTCATCCTCGTCCACCTCGACGTGGACCTGGAGCACGGCGCGCGGGCCCAGGCGCTCTGCGCGGCGCTGGGGGCCGGGCACCCGGAGTCGCTGCTCGAAGGGGCCCGGCGGGCCGCCGACTTCTGGGTGGCCATCCACCGCGCGGCGCTGGCCGGCGAGGCGCGGCCCTGAGCGGGCGCCTCAGCGCACGGAGAGGACGACAGCGTCCCTCTCCGTCTGAACCTCGCGTACCTGCGTCACGACCGTCGGCGTCCAAGAAGTTCAAGGATCCTGTCCCACGTTCGCGGATCGTGCTTTTCACGAGGTGGCAGTTTGGCGAGCGCGGTTTCGTTGTACTCATCAACCGCCCGCGGATCCGCCCCCTCCGCCATCAAAAGCTCGATGATGGGAACGTTGAACTTACGAGCGGCCATGCCGAGCGGCGTCAATCCGCGAAGTCCTCCCCACTCGTCCATCGTTCGTCCAGCACCATGGCGCAGGAGCAGCGCCGTGAGCTCCGGATGTTCATGTTCTACGGCCAGCTGCAAAGGTGACTCATGCGTTGATCTGCGGACGTTCGGATCCGCGCCTGCTTCGAGAAGCACCCGTGCGACCTCCGGCTCCGGAGGTTCCATGGCGCTGAGGAGCGGCGTCTCGTGATGATGGGCATCCCATTCGTTGACGTCCGCACCGTGCTCGATCAACAGCTTGATGAAGGCAATCGTTCCCCCAACGCCAATCTGGCCGATGGCGACATGCAGGGGGCGCCAGCCATCTTCCCTGGGCAGGTTGGGGTCTGCACCGCGAACCAGCAGCGCACGAACACGCTCCAGATCATGCTGGACGATGGCCTCGAACAATTCGGATGACAGCATTGGGCTCGGCAATGCTCGCCTGGGTGGCGGAAAGGGACTCGTGCATCGACGGGCGGTTTTGTAACGACTCTCCTCCGCGCTGTCGACACCCTCCTTGTTGGGGCACCACCTCCGGCCCCTGTGCCCCCTGCCTCGATGCGGCCGAGGGTCTCGACGGGGCACCCGCCTGCCCAGGCCGCGCCCCCATCAGGTGTGTGGCGGGAGCCTGGACCTGTTGGCGCCTCTTGAGCCTCAACGAGGGCGATCGTCTCCCAATCGCCGCTACCGCCGCCCTGGCGGGCCCCATCATGGGGTCCTTCATTGGGTATGAGCTGTCTCATGCCGCCAATAGCGCGACACCAGCGCCGTCGGAGGTCCGCGTGCTTCCGTCGGTGGCGGTGTCTCAGGGTGGAATGGCGTTGGGGCGGGGTGGCCGCGTCTGAGCTCCTGACGTGACGAGCCGCCGCTCGTGATTCAACGCGGCACCGAGCTGTCCTCCAGGCTCGGGCCGTGGTGCGGTGCGTCGACCTGGTGTGTGCGGATGTCGCCGTTGGCAGGTGGGACGGAGGCGTCACCTGTGATGCGGAACAGAGGACCTGGACGACCTGCTATCCTTTGAGGCGCTTCAGCCGTGAGCGAGTTGGAAGCCGCTGTCATACCAACCTGGGAGGGGACGATGCTCTGTTCCGCGAAGAAGGCTGTTCAGGTATTGCTTGCCGTTGTCACGGGGGCGGCTGTGTCGTTCGGAGCCACGCTGGCGGTCGCAGCGCCCGCGGAGCCGCTGTCCTATTGTTCTGGCAATTGCGTCAATGAGTGCATCGAGGCGGGCTTCGCCTATGGTCGATGCTCTGGCGATGTCTGCGTTTGCTTCCCCTTCTCCTGAGCCTCCGGGCAGCGCCTCGCGCGGATGTGCAGGGTACCGCGGTGCGAAGCCGGGATGACTCGCGTGCGGTTGCTCGCCCTGCTCTCGAATCCCAGCCGGGGGAGGAGGTCAGGGCGTCGACGCGGCGGGCCGCGCTCCGCGGATACGGAAGGAGGCGCCGTCATGGGAGGCAGGGACCTCCTCAGGACAGGTGGATGGCGACCTTGCCGCGGGCGTGTCCCTCCTCGAGGTACGCGAGGGCCTGGGGCAGCTCCTCGAACGGGTAGGTGCGGTCGATGACGGAGCGCACGGAGCCGTCGGCCAGGCGGTCGCGCAGGTACTCCAGGTCGTCCAGGTTGCTCTTCATCGTCAGGTAGCCCAGGCGCTTGCGACTACCGAGCGAGCGCAGCGGCCCGAGCAGGAGCGCCGCCGCCATCTGCTTTCCCGCCCCGCCCGTCATCACGTAGCGGCCGCCGGGCGCGAGCGCGCGCTCGTAGGCGCTCAGCGGGTGGTAGCCGTTGGCCGCGAGGATGACGTCGTAGCGCTGGCCGCCGCGCGTGAAGTCCTCCTTCGCGTAGTCGATGACCTCGTCGGCTCCGAGCGAGCGGGCCAGCTCCTGGTTGCGGGCGCTGCACACCGCCGTCACCTTCGCGCCCATCGCCTTGGCGAGCTGCACGGCGAAGGTCCCCACGCCTCCGGAGGCGCCATTCACCAGCACGGACTCGCCCGCCTGGAGGCGACCCTCGCGACGCAGCCCCTGCAGCGCCGTCACGCCGGCCAGCGGCGCCGCGGCGGCCTCTTCGAAGCCGAGGCTCGCGGGCTTCGAGGCGAGGACGCCCTCGGGCGCGCAGACGTACTCCGCGAAGGCGCCCCAGTTGCTGCTGCCCAGCTCGCCCATCACTTCATCTCCGGCCTTGAAGCGCGTGACGCCGGGACCCGCGGCCTCGACCACGCCGGCCAGGTCGCAGCCGAGCACGTTGTACCGGGGCTTGAAGAGTCCGACCGCGAGCCTCGCGAGGAAGGGGTCGGCGCGCAGGATGTGCCAGTCGGCCGCGTTGAGCGCGCAGGCCCGCACGCGCACGAGGACCTGGCCTGCGCCCGGCGTGGGGACGGGGCGCTCCTCGCACTTCAGGACCTGGGGTGAGCCGTACTCGTAGAAGGTGATGGCGCGCATCAAGGGATGGCTCCAGCGGTAGGGGGTGGAGGAGGGCCGCGGGTGCTGGCGGAGCAGGGAAGCAGGACTCAGGACACCTGCACCATGATGGGTACGGCCGGCCTGCCGCTACCGAAGCGAGGCGGCCAGAGCCTGGGGCTCCTCCTCCGGCGACGCAGCGGCGGCGGCGGCGGGAAGCACCGTGGTCCCCTCGTATTGCACCGACTTGGGATAGGGAAGTTCCAGGCCGTTGGCGTTGAAGGCGTCGAACAACAGCCGGTTGAGCAGTCGCTTCACGTCGAAGTGCGTCCCTGGCTGCACCTTGGCTTCAATGCGAATGGTCATCCAGCTCTCGTCCATGCTCTCGATACCCAACAGCTTGGGCATCTCGGACACCTTGCCTGCCGACAGCATGGGCACCTGCTCGCAGACCTTTCCAATCACATCCAGCACCTTCTTCAAGTCGCACTCATAGGCCACGGCCATGTCCACGACCGCCAGCGTCCAGCCGCGACTATAATTGATGACATTCTTGACTTCGCCATTGCGGAGGATGTGAAGGCGCCCGAAGCGATCGCGAATGCGGGTGATACGAGGCGTTATCTCCTCTACCACGCCCTCGGTATCGTTGATTCGGATGTAGTCGCCGTTCAAGATCTGGTCCTCGAAGAGCAGGAAGATGCCGTTGACCATGTCCGTGACGATGGCCTGTGAGCCCAGACCCACGGTGAGACCGACGATGCCGGCGCCAGCGAGGATGGGGGTGGGGTCCACACCCAGGTCGCTGAGCACCATCATCCCCACCAGGAAATAGACCAGGTACGTGGAGGCTCTCTGGATGAGCGCGACGAAGGTGTTGCGCCGCCGGGCCTTGTCATCCAGGTCGAGACCGTCCACCTTGAAGGCCCGGGCGATGAGCAGCCGGACGAACTCCACGACGACGCTGGCGGCGAAGAACAGGGCGATGACGCGGATGAGCACCGGCCCGTACGGAGCAAAGGACTCCAGGCCCTGGAACCGACGGATGATGAGAGTCGCCACCGAGATATAGACGATGGCCTCCAGGCTCCGCTGCCCCACCGGTAGCAGCCGGCTGAGGGCCATGAAGTACTCCTCGTACTTCGTGGCCGTGCTCTTCGTCCGCCAGGACTCGACCAGCCGAACCGACATCAGGTGCAGCAAGGACACCGCCAGGCGCCCACCGCTGATGCACAGCAACACGAAGACGGTGGTGCCAACGAGCCACTCGAGCGCGGCCGGGGGTTGCAGCGAGGTGACCGCCATGCCCACCGCGAAGTAGGCCAGCACCAGCTTGATGAAGCCGGGCCCCTGCTCCATCGCCTTCTGGGCATGTGCCTTCGGCTCCGGGCTCAGTTGCCACTCGTTCATCCTGCGCTCGAGCCGCATCAGGAGCTGGCGTGCCGCCCGATCCAACACCAGGTAGGCCGTCAGCAAGAGCACCAGCAGGCCCGCTCCGCGCCCCAGGGCCGCCAGCCCCTCCACCGTCACCCCCGCCAGCAAGGCATTGAAGGAGGGCTCCAGATCCTTCTTCGCCCACAGGGAGAAGCCCAGCACGGCGATGCCGATGATGACCACCACGAAGGACAGGAGGGCGGCGCTCAGCCGGGCGCGCTTGCGAAGAGCGTCCGCCATCTGCTCCAGCGCCTTCACACCCATCAGCCGGATGCCCTGGTACAGCAGCGCACTGGAGGCCACGAGCACGGCCCAGAGGACGAGCAGCAACAATGCCACGCTCAGTCCGACGAGCCATGCGTTGTTCAACTCGACCGTATCCGCAAGTCGGAAGATTTCCATACGCTGGGGCATAGCACACCAGCGAACACGTCGCGCCCCGCGCCCGAGGCGGAACAGAGGCTCCAGCATCTGGCCAGGCAGGAAAGGCCGCGAGCCTTTCGCCGTGGTTCCCATCCAGTGCGGGCAAGGCAACCGTGGAGCCCGAGACAGCGGCTGGGAGGAAGTCGATGAAGGGGTAGACGCCGTGAGCGCATAAGAGAAAGGGGGCGCAGTCCCCTATGACCGCGGTTCGTGTGGCGACGGAGTCTGCGGCTACAACGAGGAGCTCTTCTCCTGCCCGGCGGACTGCGACATCTGCGGCAATGGGATTTGTGGTCCCACCGAGACTCCATACGACCGCAGCGCGGACCGCGGATGGCTCCCGCCGGGTACGAACGCACATCGCGATGCCCAGCGCGGCGAAGATGCCGGCGATGCGCCCCAGCTCCTCCGCGTTCAGCAGTTCCTTCTTGCCGCCCCAGGACGCGGGAGAACAGTACGTGCAGCGGAAGCTGCGGCGGTCCGTGATGCTCAGCCGCAGGTACGTCATGCGGCGCCCCAGCGCATCCAGCAGGGGCGGGGCGAGCGGATCCGTCTGGAATGCGCACAGTGGGCGTGGCGGGCGGGAGCAGAGCGGGAGGTGAGGGACGCTGACGCGGATCCCGACGGTGCGCGGGCAACGTCGAGCGTGGTTTGGACACCATGCCTGGCGGCCTCGAAGAGCGGACTGCGGGGCCGCTTCCGCCGGACGGCAGAAAGCGCGTGGCATGAGGGCCCGCCAGGCGATAGGGTTTCTCGGATGTACTTTGCTCGCGCTCTTGTCCGACTGTGCTCGGTGGTCTTGCTCTCAAGTCTCGTCATCGTGGGGGGCGCGAGTTGCGGGGATTCAGAGACGGCGTTGCCGTCGGCCGTTCTCGACGTCACTCCATCCGTCCTCTCTCTCGTCGCAGGCACGTCCGCGACCGTGAAGGCAACGTTCACGGCCGATGGCGCGGCGACCCAAGACGTGACGGAGTCAGCGACGTGGGCGAGCAGCGCTCCCGGCGTCGCCACCGTCGCGGCCGGCAAGGTGAACGCGGTCGCGGCCGGCGCCGCGACGATCAGCGTGACCTCGGAAGGACAGACGAAGACCGTCGCCGTAACGGTGACGGCCGACAACAATCCCCTCGTCTCGCTGAGCGTTACGCCGGCGGCGCCAACGCTTCCGCCCGGCGCGAAGAAGCAACTCGTGGCGACCGGCACCTACGCCGATAGCAGCACAAAAGACATCTCGAGCGCAGTCGTTTGGAACTCGGCGACGTCCACCGTGGCGACCGTCGACCCGACCGGGCTGCTCACGTCGCTCGCCGCCGGAACCTCGAAGATCACGGCGACGCTCGGCACCGTCACTGGGAGCACCGAGGTCACGGTCATCGAAGTAGAGGTCGTCTCAATCGCTGTCACGCCGGGAAGCCCGAGCATTGGCGCTGGCGCCACGCAAGCGTTCACCGCCACCGCGACGATGACCGACAACACGACCAAGGACCTGACGACGCTCGCAACATGGACGTCGGGCACGCCGACCTCCGCTTCCATCGCGAACACGGGCATCGCCAAGGGACTCGCGGTAGGAACGTCGACGATCACCGCGACGTTCAACGGCATCAATGGGTCGACGCTTCTCACGGTCACGGAGGCAACCCTCGTGTCGATCTCCCTGCTGCCGGCGAACGCAACGATCCCGGTGGGCATGAAGCAGAATTACTTCGCCACGGGCACGTTCAGCGACGGGTCGACGGAGGACCTCACGGAGACGGTTGCGTGGAGTTCGGGCGATCCGACCCACGCAACGATCAGCGATGCCGCCGACTCCACCAAAGGAGAGGCAACGGCGATCGCTCAGGGCTCAGCGGTGATCACCGCGACGTACGGCGCGATCATGGGCAGCACCACGCTCACCGTATCGCCGGCAGAGGTCATGTTGATCCGCGTCACGCCGATCGCCTCATCGGCTGTGGTGGGAGCCACTCGTCAATACACCGCCACGGGCGAGTTCACTGACGGGACGTTCCACGATCTCACGAGCGTGGTGGCGTGGGCGTCGAACAATGCCACCGTCGCGCCCATCAGCACCTCAGGGAGCACACCCGGCGTCGCCCTGGCCGTCAGCCCGGGCAGGGCCACG
Source organism: Myxococcus sp. CA040A (assembly GCF_013336725.1). Taxonomy (NCBI): domain Bacteria; kingdom Pseudomonadati; phylum Myxococcota; class Myxococcia; order Myxococcales; family Myxococcaceae; genus Myxococcus; species Myxococcus sp. CA040A. The sequence continues at coordinate 617,895 of NZ_JABUMR010000002.1, forward strand.
ATCAGCGCAAAGTCGGGCGGGGCCATGGGCTCCGCGGTCCTCACCGTCACACCCTAGCGTTACTGCCGCGAGTGTGCCTGGTACGCCTGCGGCGCGTGTCCTCAGGCCCTTGCGCGGGCAGGGCGCCTCTTTTCTCCAGCAGGCGCGGCGCGCCACGAAGCGGGCACGGTCTCCGGCGATTCACGCTGGAGGCCGGCCCGCTCCGTGACAGGTTCAATCGCTCCGGGGTCTCGCGCTAGCGAGGCGTGATCGCGAACCCGGTGCAGTCCCCGCTCTCCATCGTCCAGAGCGAGGTGGCGGGACCTTCCTTCACGTAGAGCTCGCCGTTGCTCGCGAGCACCGCGATGCCCGTGCCCGAGAGCTGGAAGGCCGTCACGGACGAGCTGACCCATTCCCAGGGACCGTCCCACGCCCCTTCCTTCACGAACACGTGGCTGTCCGTCTTCAGGACGCCGATGCGGTTGCCCGAGAGGGAGATGGCCTGGACGTCACCCGTCACCATGTTCCACAGCTCGGTGAGCGCGCCTTCCTTCAGGAAGAACTGGCCATTGTTCTTCAGCATGCCCACGCGGTCGCCCTCGAGCGCGAGGGCCGTGACGTCTCCACTCATCAGGACCCAGGCCGCGTTCCATGCGCCTTCCTTCACAAAGGCCTCGCCGTTCGTCTTGATGATGCCGATGCGGTCGCCCGACAGCGAGATGGAGGCCACATCCCCGGTCACCAGATTCCACAACCCGGTGAGCGCGCCTTCCTTCAGGAAGAACTGGCCATTCTGCTTCAGCACGCCAATGCGGTTGCCCGCGAGGGCAATGGCCTTGATGTCGCTGCTCTGGACGACCCAGGCCGCGTCCCAGGTGCCTTCCTTCACGTAGGCCTCGCCGTTCGTCTTGACAATGCCAATGCGGTTGCCCGCCAGCGCGACGGAGGCCACGTCCCCGGTCACCGTATTCCACAGCTCGGTGAGGGGGCCCTCCTTCAGGTAGAGCTGGCCCCCCTGCTTCAACATCCCGATGCGGGCGCCGTCCGTGGGACAGTAGCCTCCCGCCTCCAGACACTGCCCCCGGCAGGCCTGGGCCGTGGGGCAGACCTGATTGCCCTCCAGGCACGTCTGCCCCCGGCGCATGCAATAGGTGCCACAGAGGTACGCGTTGCTGCAGATATACATGCCGTTCAGGCAGGTCTCGAGGGTGGGGCGATAGCAGGCCCCACCACACTCCTCGGAGCCCAGGCCGCAGACGGTGCCATTGCTGCAATTGGAGCTGCCTGGGAAGTAACAGGCGCCGCCCAGCGGAAAACCACAGGTCGACCAACCCGTGGGGCATTGCGCGAGGGCCTCGGTCGAGACCAACGCGACGAAGAGCGACAGGAGGATGGAGAGAAGGGGCCCGTTGGAGGGCCTGAAGCGTTTCGGTGTCATGTGTCCGTTCATGGGGGTATTCGAGCTACGGCGTGGCCAGGACGAGCTGCGTGGTGGCCGTGGTCTCCCAGTTCCAGAGCCCGGTCCACGCCCCTTCCTTCACGTACCCATTGCCATCCGTCTTGACGATGCCGATGCGCCTGCCCGCGAGGGAGATGGACTGGACGTCACCCGTCACCAGGTTCCAGGCCGTGGTGAGGGCTCCGTCCCTGAGGAAGAACTCACCGTTGAGCCGCAGCACGCCCACGCGGTTCTCGGTCAGCGCGATGGCCTTGCTGTTGGAGCCCAGCGCGACCCAGATGGCGTTCCAGGCGCCTTCCTTCACATAGGATTCGGTGTTCGTCTTGACGACGCCGATGCGCTTGCCCGACAAAGCGATGGCGGCCACGTCTCCCGTCACCAGGTCCCACAGCGCGGTGAGGGCGCCGTCCTTCAGGTAGAAATCGCCGTTCAGCTTCAGCATGCCGATGCGCTTGCCGGAGAGGCTGAGGGCCTTGACGTCGCCGCTCATCAGGACCCAGGAGGCGTTCCAGGCGCCTTCCTTCACGTAGGCCTCGCCGTTCGTCTTGATGATGCCGATGCGGTCGCCCGACAAAGCGATGGCGGCCACGTCTCCCGTCACCAGGTTCCACATCGCGGTGAGGGCGCCATCCTTCAGGTAGAAGTCGCCGTTCAGCTTCAGCACGCCGATGCGGCTGCCAGACAAGGCCACCGCCTGGATGTCACCGGACTGAGGGACCCAACCGGAGGCGGCGCCACCCTCTTGTACGTGCGCTTCGCCTTGGGTCTTCAGGATGCCCACGCGTGGGAGGGGAGGGAGGGTGTCGTCCATCTTCTCCTGAAGGAAGACCGTCATGACGGCGTAGCCCGTCTCGTTGGGGTGCGCGGTGCCCGTGGTCTCGGCCTCGCTGTCCTCCGGCCCCTGCGTCGAGGACGCGTCGTAGCCGTTGTTCACCCAGCGGTTGCTGGGAGATGCGCACAGCCCGTGGCCCACGCCACTGCCGACACCCGCGAATGCATCGGAGATGCCCGACACATAGTTCCAGCCATGGCGCTCGGCGGCGTCCTGCATCATGTTCATCAGGGGCAGCCGGACATAGCCATCCAGGTACGCCAGCTCCCCGTAGGACACGTCCGCTCCGACACCGGCGTAGAGGTTCGTCTCCTCCAGGATGGAGGAGCAGATCTGCCCGGAGTTGCCACGGGCGAAGTCCGGATACTCCATGAGGTACGTGCTCCGCACGTCGAGGCCCACCTGCTTGAGTTGCGTCTGGAGCAGGTCGTAGCTCGTGGGCAGGGCGGCCTTGAGCACGTCGACCTTGGAGCGCAGCTCCTGCCCGTCGTTGCCCTGGTGGCAATCCGTGTGCACGACACAGAACCGGAGGATGTCACCGAAACCCACGTCATTGCCGCCGGCGCTGAGGACGAGTGCGTCGATGGGGCGGTTGCCCACCAGCGTCACGAGCCGGTTGAGCTGCGAGGGCATGTAGTGCTCGGGATTCCAGGCGCCGTGCTGGTAGGCCGGGGCCTCGATGCCCACGTAGGGGCCGAGGATTCCCGAACCGCGGGGCGGCCCGTCGCTGGCGGTGGCGAAGCCGTCGAAGATTCCCAGGGGGAAATTACCGCCCCAGTTCTCATATTCGTAGGTCGTTCGCTGGATGGTCGCACCGGAGCACGCCAGCGACAGGAAGGTCACGGACGAGTGTGGGTCGCTCGACTCCAGGGCCAGCGCGGCCCGCGCCGCCGGAGACTTGAAGGAGCGATGGCATCGCGCATTCTGCCAGACCGGATGCGTGTCGGTGTCCCCCCAGTGCGCCGCGGCGTCCGGAGCCCCTTCTCCCGAGCCATAGGAGTCACCCAGGCTGACGACGAGGTAGTCACGGATCGTCACGAACCGCTGGTACTGCGCGGTCTCAATCGGCCCGCCCCCCAGGAGCTCCGAGTGGGTTATCGTCAGGCGGACGTCGTAGGCGCCTTGCGTGGGAAAGGTATGGTTGATCTTGCAGACGCCGCCCATGTCGACGGTCGTGCCGGCAATGGTCCAGGTGAAATTGTAGCCAAAGAGGGAGTATCCGATGTCGTCGAATTCCGGGGGGCAGCCATTCAACGTGCTGGTGTAGCCGCTGTGGGCCTCTGGATGGAGATAGCTCGCGGTCTCGTTTTCTCCGCTGGCGAAGCGGGCCCCTTGAAACCAGCGAATGCCCTCGGGCAATGGATTGTACGGATCGGTGAGAGCCTTTTCCTCCGACCCTGTCTGTTGCGGCGCATCCTGGTGGTTGGCTTCAGGGGAACCACACGCCAGGGGGATACACAGGACCGTGGCGAACACCGCTTGCATACAACGATACATGAAGGATTTCCTTTGCGCGCGACAGGGCGGGCCGCGAGGAGACGGGTCGCTGATTTCACCCTGACGCGCGCTCGAACCAGTTCCCCCAACAGGGCCCTCGGCCCTCTTAGTCGTAAGTCCGATTTCGGACAAGTGTGGTTTGACGCGATGGAAAGACTGAGGGTGGCTCAACTCACGTGAACGGGCTCCCTGGCATCCAGGCCATCGTGGCGAGCGCAAACTCTTGCTCACGCTCGAGGTATGGGAGCGCGTGGTGGAATGGCTTGGACTGGCCCGTGTCAGGCAACCCGATGAGCGTGTCGGGCCTCACCTGGCGGAGGCGGCGGAAACCGACCCCACCGAGTCCCTCGCACGCTGGACGACGAACCGACCTGGTGCCTGAACGGCTGCTCAGTGTCTTGAGCGGGTGTGGACTGCGTCGTTCCCGGAGCGCTTCCACGTCGAGGTGTGCCTGACGCTGTCGGCGGGGGGACTCGGCGAGGCGAAGGCGGGCGCCGGACTCGACAATCCCAGGCGCGCCGGACCAGCACGACGCCGTCCTGATAGGTGCCGTGGGCGTGGCGGCCCTGTCGCGTGGCTGCGCCAGGCTGAAAAGCTCCGCACGCAGTTCGTGCCACACCTGTTGCGCGGTTGTCTCTGGGGACTGTGCCCCCAGGGAAATGTCCCACGCCTCGCTGTTCGCGCGTCTCCTTGCTCGCATCGAATGGATGTCCCGAGCGCTCCCGAAGCAGGGCACACATGTCTGCCTGTCGGTGCGTGTCACGCGACATGGGCTTGCTCCCATGACCGAGAGGAAGGCCAGGTGTCGACGACGTCGGAGCATGGTTTCTGGAAGTGGGGGCCTGCCTGCACTGGCATTGACAGGGTGCGGGGGCTCATTTCAAGAGTCGAGGCCATCGCGCCTGGGGCACGCCTCCCTGGCGCTGTGGCTCACGGTATGACCGCCGTCAGTGCCAGATGACCTGTCCACCACCGTCCCCATCGATGTCGCGCTTGGGAGGAGCTGTCCCATGGGTCCACGCTGCCAGACGAGTCCAGCGACACATTCACGATGCCGCCCGCCACGAAGGCCGTCACGTGGCCCGAGCCCTCGGCCACGAGGTCCAGGTCCACGGCCCGGAGCGAGCGCGCCTCCAGCCCACCGTTGCCATGCAGTCGCGCATCCAGGTGACGACGAGGTGCACTTCGTCCCGTTGCCGCCGCCCACGCGAGGAAGTGGAGCGGCTGGTGGCGGTGGTTCGCAGGTGGGCGCTGACGGCGAGAGCTACGGCTTCGCGGCAGGTGATGGTGCTGGCTGGTAGTCGCGGACGAACTCCATCGCGGCGACCGTCCGCGACGCGCCCCCAGGGCCCACCAGGTAGAAGAACGGAACGTCGCTGCTGGCGTACCTCTCGCCGGCATCCCTGGCGAAGTCGACCACCCTCCAGACGGGGAGCGGAGCGTCTCCTCCATCTTTCACTCCGGCCTCGACCCATTCGGACCCGATGGAAACGGACGTGACGCTGAATGAGCTCATCCCCTGGACTCTACCCTGGCCGAGACGTCCATGCTGCGCAATCCGCGGAAGCCCTTGACCCAGCCGATAATCTCAACAGAATGACAAGAGTCATTCAGTGGGGGAATTCATGCACCGTCTCTTTCGGAGTCTCGCGGTCTGGTCCTTGTGCACCTTGCAATGGGGTTGTGGGCAGACAGACATTTCCACGCCAGAGGAGCCACTGTCCTCCAAGCTCGAGCCCGCCGTCGCCACGCTGTTCAATCAAGATGTGGGGGTCATCGCGGGCTCCGCGGGTTGTCCCAGCTCCGCGCCCGCCCTCTGGATGCACATGGACAACGAAGACAGCCGCGCGGCCAGCTATCTGAGGGACTGGGTGGGGAGCACCCAGTTGGATGAAGCGCGCAACACCACCTTCCGGTTCTGCCGCGTCGATGGGGCGAAGTTCAAGCCACTCGAGACTCACCCCACCACGCGCAGCGCCTATGCCGTGCTGATGCTGGGGGAGATCTGCCCCCCGGGTTCCTGGTACTTCTCTCGATTCTTCGACAACGAAGACCGAGACAACAGGAACGCGAACTCAGGCGGCATCCAGCCCAACGGCAATGCGGCCGGGGATACGATCATGTTCTTCTGTTTGTTCCATGGGGGTGGCAACCCCAGCACGCCCGCACCGAGCCTTCCGGACCTGGGGTTCGAGTATGGCGTCTTCGCGGCGCAGAGCTTCACCTTCGGCACGGCGAAGGGACAGATCTTCACCGACGACGAGGACACCCGGAACACGAACAGCTACAGCGTGTGGTCTGAGTATCGACACCTGGCCCTGACCATGGTCTCGGAGGGAGAGAACACGTACATGCACGTGGCCCGTGCGGGCGCCATCTCCTGCGGCGACAACGTCTGCAACGGATTCGAGAGCGAGCTGACGTGCCCCGCGGACTGCACCCGGTGCGGAGATGCCTCCTGCGGCCCACTCGAGAACCCGACCTCGTGCCCCTATGACTGCGGTTCGTGTGGCGACGGAGTCTGCGGCTACAACGAGGAGATCTTCTCCTGCCCGGCGGACTGCGACATCTGCGGCAATGGGATTTGTGGTCCCACCGAGACCCCCTCCGACTGCAGCGCGGACTGCGGATAGCTCCCGCCGGGTACGAACGCGCATCAGAGGGAAGGGGGCGCGGTTGAGGTGGAGGGAGGGAGCAGAGGGGCGGAGGAGGGCCGTAGACGGGGCCGCCCGAAAGAAGCTCCCTGCCGGAGGACAGGCCGCGTGAGCCTCCTTGGGGCACCCGCCTGCCCCGGGGGCCCCCTTCACGTACGCCAAGACCCTTGAGCCTGCCTCCACACCTCACGCAGGCGGACACGTCGAAGTCGGACGTCCTGCTGCGCACGGCGCGCGCTTCTGGTCAGGCCCGAATCTCGCCAGACGCATCATGGCGCCGCGCCTAGCGTCGCGAGCATGACCTCAGCGAACCCTTATGGCGACTCGCGCTTCGAATGCCTCGGTGGAAGAGGCGTCCTGTTCCTCGCGGCAGCGGCCGGCGTGGCCACGTCGACGAGCTACGTCGTCCAGCCGGAGCTAACCCGCATAGCCGCCGATCTCGGCGCGTCGCTCGCGACGACGAGCACCGCGGCGGGCCTGCCCATCCTGGGGTACATGTTCGGCTTGGCGCTTCTGGTGCCCCTGGTGGATCGCCATCCCGCCCGACAGCTGGTGTCCGTCCAACTCGCTGTCCTGAGCCTGTCCCTCGCGCTCGCCGCCATCGCCACGAACGTCTACGCCTTTGGCACAGCTCTCCTGATCTCGGGGATCTGCGCGAGCACCGGCGCCCAGATGAGCACCCTGGCCGGCAAGCACTCGCCAACCGAAACGCGGGGACGTGCGCTGGGAGGCGTCACGGCCGGGATATCGGCAGGCGTGCTTCTCGGCCGGGCGGTCGGGGGCGGTTTAGCCGATGGAATTGGATGGCGCGCCATGCTGGTGATCGTGGCCGGCGCCTGCCTGGTTTGCGCGGCGGGGAGCAGGGTCATTCTTCCGGGCGCGACTCAACACCGAGATCAACCCTACCTCGCCACGTTGGTCGCCATGCCGCGATTGCTGTGGACCTCCCCTGAACTGAGCGCGGCGGCCGTGTCCGGAGCTCTATGGTTTTTCGCCTTCAGCCTGATCTGGATGGGTCTGTCTCTGGCGCTCGCCTTGCCGCCGCTCAACCTGTCGCCGACCGTCATCGGCCTCTACTCGCTCGCAGGCGTGGCGGGAATCGTCGCGACCCGCGCGGCGGGACAACTGGCGGACAGGTTCGGAAGCCGCCCGGTCGTGTTCGCCGGCCTGGCGCTGGCCCTCGCATGCACATTGGCGATGGCGCCCGCCTTGAGCTTCGCTCCCTGGATGCTATTGGCCTTGGCCCTGTTCGACACAGGCCTGTTTGCCGCCCAGGTCGCCAACCAGCGCCGGGTCCTGAACATCGATCCGCTGCAGCCGGCCCGATTCAACAGCGTCTACATGGTCGTCTATTTCATTGGCGGGAGTCTCGGCACGGCCATTGCCGGCCCCATCGTCTCGCTCTTCGGCTGGCCCGCCGCTGCGGTCACCTCGGCCTTTGCCCTCGCGGCCGCCGGCGCCCTCTACCTGATGCGGGAGCCCCGCGGGGCCGACTAGCGACCTCGGTGGACGGTCAGTTCTCGACAGCATACAAAAACGAGGGGCTTGAGAAGGCAACGGACGACTTGATTGATACGGCAGTGCCGGTGGGGCAGTCCTTCAAGTCAGCGCAACACTCGCGCCGCTTTCAAATCAAACCATGATTTCAGGAGAAGGCGTTGGGACGCTTCGCGCCTTCAACACGGCGTGCGGGTCATCCTAGACAGCGAAGAGCGTCTGGGCCGCGGTTGGCGACCGGCGCCAAGTTCAGATATCCCTGACAGATGCGTTCGATTGACGGCTTTCCGCGTCTTTCTGTCTTGCTCCAGGAAAGCCACACGAAGTGAAATGGACACGACGCTGTGTGGTTATTGTGTCCGTTTGTGTCCATCAGGGCTCCCCTCTGTTTCATTGGGTTTTGATACTGTATGGTGGCGGATAATTGCGCTGACCGTGGATCATACGGGGCCAAGGTCTAAGGCTGTCCGGCCCCTCCACTCTGAGTGTGATCCTTCCGGCGGCGGCACGCCCCCACGGGTGCTGACGGCGGGAGCCCCCCTGAACGCTGTGTGGAGTCAACTCAATGTCCAAGCCGTGGCCCCGGTGGCCTCTGCTCCTCGCCGGTCTTTTCTCGGCGAGCTCATCCCTCGCGGCTGAGAAACTCACCCCTGTTTCACCACTCACGCTGACGCAACTCCAGGTCCGGGAACCCGCCCGTGTCGCGGAATCCCTGTCAACCCTCAAGGCGCGAAGCCTCCAACTCGGGCTCGGCTCGCGGGATGGCTTCCAACTGTCCAGCTCCAGCACGGACCGCTTTGGTCAGACGCACGCGCGCTTCGCGCAGACATACCAGGGCGTACCCGTATGGGGCGCCCTGGCCATCACCCACCAGGGACTGTCCGTGGGGGACCTCCGCATCACCAGTGAGGGTCTGCGCAAGGGCATCCGCCTGGACGTGACGCCCACGCTGGACGCGAAGTCCGCGGTGACGAAGGCCACCCAGGAACTGGCGCCCAAGGGTGAGTTCGGTGCCGCGCCGAAGAGCGAACTCATCGTCTACCCCCAGACGCGGCTCGTGAACCGCTATCCCGGCAAGCCCGTCGCGAAGCAGAACGCAGCGGACTTCGACACGCAGGTCATGGGTTACCGGCTCGCGTACCACGTGCACACCGAGCTGGAGAACGCGAAGGACGGCGTCAAGCACACGGACTTCATCATCGACGCGCACTCGGGCGACGTGTTGAAGAAGTGGAACTCGCTCCAGACGGCCGCGGCCAAGGGCCTCGGCCGCTCGCAATACAGCGGTGACGTGCCGTTGGACGTCTTCCAGAACGCCCAGGGCCTCTTCGAGCTGCGCGACGTCACGCGCGCCGGCGGCGAGGGCATCCGGACCTATGACGTCAACCACGCCGCCGTGCAGAACGGCGTCATCCCCACGTTGACCCTCTACACGGACGCCGACAACACCTGGGGCGACGGCCAGAACTACATCGTCGGCGCCAACAACACCCTGAGCACCAACGGTCAGACCGCCGCCGTCGACGCGCACTACGGCCTGCTGACGACGTGGGACTTCTACAAGAAGATCTTCGGCCGCGACGGCGTGGACGGCTTCGGCTCGCCCACCTACAACCGGGTGCATGCCAGCAACCTTTACGACAACGCCTTCTGGAGTGATGGCTGCTTCTGCATGAGCTACGGCGACGGCTCGTACCCGGCCGCCAATGGCATGCGGTCCATGGGCGTGCTCGACGTGACGGGCCACGAGATGACCCACGGCGTCACCTCGCACACGGCGGGCCTCATCTACGAAGGCGAGTCCGGCGGCCTCAACGAGGCCAACTCGGACATCTTCGGCACCCTGACGGAGTTCTGGGTGGCCAACGGCCGCGGCAGCGTCATTGGAGACACCGGCGGCAACTGGCTCATGGCCGAGCAGCTCAGCGACATCCCGCTGCGCGTCATGTTCCGCCCGTCGCTGGACGGCGCGAGCGTGGACGCCTGGTACCCCGGCCTCGGCAACATCGACGTACACTTCAGCAGCGGCCCGATGAACCGTGCCTTCTACTTCCTGTCCCAGGGCGCGCAGCCGCTGTCCGTCGGCACCGACTACTCCAGCACCTACCTGGCCTCGGGCATGAGGGGCATCGGCAACGACAAGGCGGCGGCCATCTGGTACCGCGCGCTCACCGTCTACCTGTTCCCGTCGTCCAACTACATGTCGGCCCGCACCAGCAGCCTCCAGGCCGCGGCGGACCTCTTCGGCTCCCAGTCCAACGAGTACCGTGCGGTGCAGAACGCCTTCGCGGCCATCAACGTGGGCTACACCGCCGGAACGTACGACGACCGCACGTCCCCCACCGTCTCCGCGAGCGTCTCTGGCAGCGCGCCTGATCTCCATCTGCACGCGCAGGCCGACGACAACGTCGGCGTGGCCCGCGTGGAGTTCTTCGTCGACGGCGCCCTGACGGGGAACGTCGCCGCCCAGCCGTACCAGCTGCCGCTGGACGCCACCTCGCTGTCCAACGGCTCGCACCAATTGGTGGCCGTGGCGTACGACGCGGCCGGAAACTCCACCGCGTCCGCTCCGGCGAGCTTCACCGTCTCCAGCAGCTTCGAGCAGCTCCTGACCGACCCGGGCTTCGAGCTGGCCGGCCAGGGATGGGTGGCGGACCCGCCGGAGAACATCAACTTCCCGGTCTCCTCCGGCACGCACTCGGGCCAGGGCTACGTGTGGCTCAACGGCTGGGGCACGACGCACGTCGACCGGCTGTGGCAGGACGTCACGATTCCCTCTGGCGTCACCCAGGCCTCGCTGACGTTCTTCCTCAACCTCACCACCGCCGAGACGACAACCACCGCCGTCCGCGACACGCTGACGCTGCAGGTGCGCGACACCTCCGGCACGGTGCTGGGGACGGTGGCGACGTGGTCCAACCTGGACGCGACGCTGGGCTGGGTGCAGCAGAGCGTGGACCTGACGGCCTTCGCGGGCCAGACGGTGCGCATCTTCGTGGAGGGCAGCGAGAACGCCTCGCTCGCCAGCAGCTTCCAGTTGGATGACTTCTCGCTGCGCGTCATCCGCGCGGCGGATGCCGAGGCGCCCCGGGTGAGGGCCAACGTGGTCTTCTCCGGCACGCGCGTGGGCTATTTCGCGGACGTGTCCGACAACGGCTTCGTCAACGCGGTGGAGTTCCTCGTCGACGGCGTGTCCCTGGGCAACTCGGTCAAGTCGTTCACCCGGGTCGTCAATCTCTCCACGTTGACGGCCGGCGAGCACACGCTCGTCGCCCGGGCCACGGACGCGGGCGCCAACGCGGGGGACTCTCCCGTGGTGACGTTCTACGTGGACACCACCGCCACCCAGCGCGTGCTCAATCCCAGCTTCGAGACCTCCACGAGCTGGACAGGGGCGACGACCCTGTCGGGCTCGGCGGGCATCTTCAGCAACGCGTCCTTCGCGCACACGGGCAGCCGCATGTACGTCTTCTGGACCAACGCGGGTCCGGCGCGGCACTCCGTCCGTCAGTCCGTGGCCATTCCGGCGACCGCGACCTCGGCCATCTTCAGCTTCTGGCTGCGCATCTACAACGGTGCGTTCACCGACGCCGTGGCCCACCACACCTTCAGCGCGAAGGTGCGGGATTCCGCCAGCACCGAGTTGGCGACGCTGAGGACGCTCTCCAACGTGGATGACACCAACGCGGAGTACATCCAGCACCGCTTCGACCTGACCGCGTACCGGGGCCAGACGGTGCAGTTGTTCTTCGACGTGGACCAGACGGCGGCCCCGCAGATCGCGGACGAAGTCACCCAGTTCTTCCTGGATGACATCAACCTGATCACCTCGACCCAGGCGGACATCCAGCGCCCCACGCTCTCCGCGGCGGTCGAGGGCAGCTACGGGACGGTGCAGCTCCGGGCCTCCGTGCGCGACAACGTTTGGACGTCCACCCTCGCGTTCCTGGTGGACGGCGCTCCGGTGAGCTCGTTCACGGACGTCGATGGCGTCTACGCGACGGCGTTCGACACGAGGAGCCTGTCCAATGGCCCGCATGAGTTCAAGGCGACGGCCACGGACAAGGCGGGCAACACGACGGAGCGCACGGTGAGCTTCGAGGTGCGCAACTCTACCATCCAGGACCAGGGCGCGCCGCACATCACCGCCAGCGTGGAGGGCCTGTTCGAGACCTACACGATGCGGGCCGAGGTCACCGACGACACGGGCGTGGCCTACGTGGAGTTCTACGTGGACGGCGCACTGAAGGGGAGGAGCACGTCCGAGCCGTACACGCTGCCGCTGTTCCCGATTCCGCTGGCGCCGGGGGAGCACGTCCTCGAGGCGGTGGCGTACGACGCCTACGGCAACTGGTCCAGGGCGACCACCCCCTTCACGCTGCATCCCGTCACGGTGGAGTTCGCGGCGGCACCGCACGTGGTGCCGGTGGGTGAAACCGTCGCTCTGCGGGCGAACGTGGCGAACGCGGTGAACACGGCGGTGAGCTGGTCCGTGGTGGAGGGCCGCATCTGCGGCACCATCAGCGCGGACGGCGTCTACGCCGCGCCGGGAGGCCGGGGCCTGTGCCACGTGTCCGCGGTGAGCGTCGTGGTACCGACGGCGAAGGCCGTGGCGACCTTCCGGGTCTACACGGGCGACATCAATGGCGACAACGTCGTGGACGGAGAGGACATGGGCCTGCTCGCGCAGGACTACGGCACCCAGGGCTCCGAGGAGACGAACCTCGACGGCGTCGACTCCGTGAACGACAGCGACATCACTCTCTTCGTCAGCCAGTTCGGACGGTAATCCCCAATGAAAACGTGGATGAAGCTCATTGTTCCGCTCCTGATGGGGGCGCTGGTGGCCTGCACCGACTCCGACTCGGGGCCGGTGACGGTGACTCCGAAGAACGTCACGGTGAAGGCCGGTGAGAAGGCGACCTTCAACGCCTCGGTGAAGGACGCGAAGGACCCGCGCGTCCTCTGGTCGGTGGAGGGAGGCGACTCCCACGGCACCATCAGCAGCTCGGGCGTCTACACCGCGCCGGCCGAGGCCGGCACGTACACCGTGGTGGCCACCAACGCGGTGGACACCTCGAAGAAGGACTCGGCAACCGTCAAGGTGGAGGCAGTCCAGACTCCGACGGTCATCGTGAAGGTGACGCCGGAGGTGGTGACCATTGGCCAGGGGACCGCCACGGACCTCACGGCGGAGGTCTCCGGTTCCTCCATCACCGCGGTGCAGTGGTCCGTGGAGGGTGGCGACGAGAACGGCACCGTGAGCAGCACGGGCCGGTACACGGCGCCGAACACGGCGGGCACGTACACCGTGACGGCCACCAGCGTGGCGGACCCGACGAAGAAGGGCTCCGCCTCCGTCACGGTGGAGCCTGTCGTCGTCGGGGAGGTGGCGGTGACGGTGAGCCCCTCGTCGGGCACCACCACTTGGGATGGCATCGTCCAGCTCGCGGCCGAGGTCACCGGCACCAACAACCTCGCGGTGCAGTGGTCCGTGGAGGGTGGCGACGCGAACGGCTTCGTCAGCAGTACGGGCGTGTACCGCGCGCCGAACAAGACGGGCACGTTCACCGTGACGGCCACCAGCGTGGCGGACCCGACGAAGAAGGGCTCCGCCTCCATCACGGTGGAGCCTGTCGTCGTCGAGGCGGTCGCGGTGGCTGTCTCTCCGAAGACGGGCACGGTGGAGCAGGATGGCTCCTTCTCCCTGTCCGCGCAGGTCACTGGGACGAACAACGTCGCGGTGCAGTGGTCCGTGGCGGGTGGAGACGACAACGGCACCGTGAGCAGCACGGGCGTGTACCGGGCGCCGCGCCGCGCGGGCACGTTCGTCGTGAGGGCCACCAGCGTGGCGGACCCGACGAAGTCCGACTCGGCCAGCCTCTCCGTGGAAGCCATCGTCGTTCCGACGGTGGAGGTGAGTGTCACTCCGAAGACGGCGACGGTGGGGCAGGCGGCTGTCGTCAACCTCACGGCTGAAGTGACGGGCACCTCCGTCGTCGCGGTGACCTGGGCCGTCGAGGGCGGTTCGGCCAACGGCACCGTGAGCAGCACGGGTGTGTACACCGCGCCGAACAGGCCGGGGACGTACACCGTGACGGCCACCAGCGTGGCGGATGCGTCGAAGAAGGACTCCTCCGTCATCACCGTGCCTGTCGCTGGCACGGTGAACTACGTGGACCCCACGGGGACGGGCTGGCGCCTGGTTCGCAACGCCAGTCTGTCTTCGGGCAACACGCTGGTGCTGGACCTGGTGGGCCCCGCGGGCCAGTCCGGCCGCGGCGCGGACCTGACGCTGGGGCTGGATGCGGCCACGGCGTCGTGGTCCACCGTGGACGGCTCCGAGTACGTGGCCAACCGTGGCTATGAGCTCGGCGCCGCGCCCCAACTGCTCAAGTCCGCGTTGAAGGGCAGCACGCTGAGCGTGGGCGTGTACCAGAAGGGCGCTCCGGCGCACGCGTACGACGGCGCGCTGCTGTCCGTGGCGCTGACCGTGGATGTCATCGCCGAGACGCCGGCCGGTATCGTGGTTCCGCTGAACGTCCTCAAGGCACACGCGCTGCCAGCCTCCGGCTCGCTGCAGGCAATCAACGTGGAGGTGGGCACCATCACCACCGCTCAGTAATCCGGAGCCCGAAGCAGTGAGAGCGGTGGCCTCCCCAAGGGGAGGCCGCCGTTTTCATTACGACGACGCCGACCGTCAGCAGGGACGCGGCGACGTACCACGTGTGTCTCCACTCCCAGTGGTTCGCCACGGACAGCCACGCATAGAAGATGGCGACGTGGACCCCGTTCCACGCCACGAGCAGCCCCAATTGTGTCGAATGCCGCGCGCCGCGGAAGCGCCACGCGAGCGCCATGCCGAGAAGAGCGAAGGCGATGGCCTCCGTGGCCATCTGCCCAAGGCTGCCGTTCGGGTGGTCGTAGTAGGTGGCGCAGTTCGGGTCGCTCCGCATGCCGACGCCGACCGCCACGAGGACCGCGAGGTGGGGCAGGAACTGCCATGTGGGGACAGCGCGCCACCGGAAGCTCAGTGCGAGGACCACGTTCATCCACAGCAGCAGGTTCGCCTTCGTGTAGAAGAAGAAGTTGCTCTCCCCCCAGTCGCAGCCGCCCTCCATGAAGAGCGCCATGCCCTCGTCACACAGCGGGCCGGGGGGCAGGGACAGGAGCAGACCCGTCGCGCACGTCGAGAGGAACATCGCCGGCACGACGAGTACGGCGAGGCGCGCGAGGCGAGCCTGCGAGGTCCGGGGCCTGGAGGGCTTGGCGTCGAGGAGCACCGCAGCACCTTATCGCGTTGCTTGCCTGGTGGGTCTAGACGAGGGTGGGGACCTTCGCGGGTACCGCATGCGTAGCGTTGAACTCGCGAGTCGTGTGCGGGCTCTTGGGGTTCAGAAGGGAGCCAACCTGCCGACCGGCACCTCGGGAGTCTCCAGCGGCTCGGCCGCTCGTGGCGAGGAGACGTCCCTCCACTGGAAGCGCATGTCGCCGGGGACTCAAGCCGCGGCTGGTGAATCAGAAGGACGCGGCCTTGAAGGCCCACAGGGGCGCGGCCGGGTCCCTCTTTCCAGCACCTGCTCGAGCACGCCGCGGGCGGATGGGACAACAACAGCGCCGATGGCACGGGCGACCCCATGTCCAGCTATGCGGGCCTGACGCACGAAGAGCTCATCAACTGGGTGGTGCGGAGCGAGCCCCTCGAGTTCGCGCCTGGGACGACGTACCAATATTCGAACTTCGGCTACAGCATCCTCGGGCGCATCATCGAACGCGTCACGGGGATGACCTACGAAGCCTATATGCGTGACCAGGTGTTTACACCCAGCGGAGCCACCAGCTTCGCCGTGGGAGGCAATACGCTGAGCGAGCGTCTGCCCGACGAGGTCGTCTACCACCAGTTCGGAAAGAGGGCCTACAATCCCTACGGCATGCAGCTGCGTCGCATGGATGCGCATGGCGGCTGGGTCGTCACGCCCATCGACTTGCTGCGCGTCACCGTGAGAGCGGATGGGTTCTCCACCGTCCCGGACCTGCTGAGCACGACCTCACTCACCACGATGACCACACGCACCACGGCGCGCGACCCCTCGGGAAATCCCACCGCCTACGCCAGGGGATGGGTGGTGAGCAACGACTCCGATTGGTGGCACAACGGCTACCTCCAGGGCACCTTGGCCATGTTGGTGCGAACCGCTGACCGCCATGGGCCCAGCGGCTCCGAAGAGTTCACCTGGTCCGCCCTGGCCAATTCCAACAACAGCCCCGCCTCGAACACCCCCGACATCAACCTCGACGAACTCATGAGGGATGTCGTGAACGGCGTCAGCGCATGGCCCGCGCACGACCTCTTCTGACAGAGGCCTCGACCGACCTTCCGGCGCGGGACACAGGACCGGCGGGGCTCGCAAGGGCCTCCGTCGGTCCGCGATGCCCGCCATCGTCAGGCGGCTCGAGCTCGCCGCCGACGCGGACGCTCAGTCCACCAGCTTCGCCTCGCCCTGGAGCCGCGCGCCCCCGGTTTGCTGCATGAGGCTGAAGAGCGCCGAGGCCAGCGAGTGCTCGTTGAAGATTCCCTTGGCCATGTCCCCCGTGCGGCTCACTTCGATGGCGTTCCCCGAGCCCTGCGTCACCGACGTGGTTGAGGTCAGGTCCACGCCTCGGTAGCTGAGCCCCAGGCCCGCGAACCGGCCCTCCTCCTTGAGCAGCGAGGTGAGCGCCGGCCCCGAGAGCCCCTCGAGCGGCTGCATGAACTTGAGAGCGACGTGGCGATGCAGCACCGAGTCCCAGGCGCGGAAGACCTGCCCCATGCCGCCCTGTCCCAGCCGCTCCGTTTCTCCTCGGAACTTCGCCCCTGCTAGGAGGGTCGAAGCTGGATATAGCCGAGCACTTGCGGACGCCTGTCCGGCGGGAGGGAGCACGTGATGCGAAGACGCGCGTGGATGGGAGTGGGGGCCGCCGTGCTGGCGGCGGGCCTCGGCCTGGCGTGGAGGTGGGGCCAGGCGCCCGCCACCGCCCCAGCGCCCGCGGTCCAACGCCCTGCCACGGAAACGGAGGTGGAGCGCCTGAGGGCGCACGTGCGCATGCTGTCGGAGACGTTCCACCCGAGGGACTCACGGCACCCGGAGAACCTGGAGCGCGCGGCGGACTACATCGCCGGCCACCTGGCGCGGGCGGGAGGGCACGTGGAGTCGCAGCACTTCCGGGTGGACGGCCGGGACTACCGCAACGTCATCGCGCGCTTCGGGCCGGAGGACGGTGAGCGCATCGTGGTCGGCGCGCACTACGACTCGGTGCGAGGCACGCCCGGGGCGGACGACAACGCCAGCGGGGTGGCGGGGCTGCTGGACCTGGCGGCGCGGCTGGGCCGCCAGCCGCCGCTCCTGCGGGTGGACCTGGTGGCCTACACGCTGGAGGAGCCGCCGCACTTCCGCACGGGGAACATGGGCAGCGCGGTGCATGCGCGCGCGTTGAAGGAGGCAGGGGTGCGGGTGCGCGCCATGGTGGCGCTGGAGATGCTGGGCCACTTCACGGACGTGCCGGGCAGTCAGGAGTATCCACTGGCGGCGCTGAAGCTGAAGTACCCGGACACGGGCCACTTCATCGGCGTGGTGGGCACGCCGGGGGACGGCGGGCTTACGGACACCGTGGCGGAGGCGATGCGGGGGGCGAGCCCCTTGCCGGTGGAGTCGCTGAGCGCGCCCCGGGCGCTGGAGGGGGTGGACTTCTCGGACCACGGCAGCTTCTGGGCGCAGGGCTACCGGGCCGTCATGGTGACGGACACGGCGTTCTTCCGGAACCCGCGCTACCACGAGGCGGGGGACACGTGGGACACGCTCGACTACGCGCGCATGGCCCAGGCTGTCCAAGGGGTGTATGCCGCTGTGAGGACGCTGGCCGGAAGCCCCTCCCCCTCGCAGTGAAGTCGAACGTCGTCCTGAGCAACTCGGCGTCAGTCCACTCGCGGTGTCTGGGCGTTGCCCGGTTCCGTAGACCGCGGCGGCTCCCTGGAGGAGGACCGCCCGGGCTCTGAGGGTGGCCCGGGCGGAAGCTCATCACCAGTCGTAGCCGTGGTAGCTCTTCAGCGAGATGACCTTGCCGCTGTTCGGGTAGTACAGGACGCCGTACTCGGCGTAACTGTGGCAGTTGTGGCAGGGGATCTCCTCCCAGGCGAACCACGCCTGGATGGGGCCACCGCCCGCGAACGTGTCGATGGCGGCCAGCAGCGGGTCGCTGCTCGAGCCGAAGAAGTAGTTGTCCACCACCATGCCGGCGCGGTCGGTGGCCACGCCCCAGTCGAACGGCAGCACTGTCTGCGTCGTCTCGTGGAGGTGGTCCACCACCGTCTGGATGGTCACCGGGGTGGCCGGGCACTCCGGGGTGCTGTACGCGTCGATGCCGACCAGCCCGTACCACGTCGTGGCCAAGGCGTTGGAGTCGGACGCCGGGAGCGCGGGCGCCGGGGGCGGGAAGCCAATTGAGGTGAGCGACAGCGGCTGGCCGGGGAGCACCTCGCAGGCGCTCGCGTACGTGCAGCGCTGCACCTGGCGGTAGGTACCGCACGAGCTGAAGTCCAGCGTGCCCGCGGGCTTCGAGTGGTAGCAGTTGTAGACGGCCGGCTGGCAGGCGGGGGACGGCCACGTGTTGTACGGGTCGTCGTTGGTGCTGATGGCCAGCCCGGTGACGCGCACCACGAGGCGCGCCGTCTCGTCCACCACGGCGCCGGTGTTCAGCGCGGCGGTGAAGGTGAGGGGAATGGTGTGCGGGTCCACGGCCTGGTGCACGGCCGGGTAGCGCCAGTCCAGGTTGAAGGTGTCCGCGTCCACGCGGGAGACCGTCGGCACGCCGTCCGGCGCGGTGACGGTGAGCGACGTGGCCGCCGAGTCCACCCGGCCGCGGTACATCAGGGCCTCGGTGCCGGCCGTGTTGCGCACGTAGACCGGGTCGACGTTCTCGAAGACGGAGATGGAGTTCGGCCCACGGAAGTCGAAGAAGCGGGGCGCGAGGATGATCTGCGCGTAGTACCGCGTCGGCGAGCCCGTGAAGGTGTCGATGGAGACCAGCAGCGGCAGGCCGGAGAGCATCGTGTTCAGCTCGTGGCCCTCCTCCAGTACGACCTCGAAGCGCCGCTCGCTGATGACGCTCGCCGTGCCAAAGGCATCATCCGGCACGAAGCTGAAGACATCGCTGATGTAGCGATTGGTGGTGCCACGAATCACGAGCACGCGGCGGTTGTTGCGCGTCTCGAAGGTGCCCAGCGTCTCGAAGCTGAGTTCGTGCGTGCCGGTGGGCTCGTACGCGTAGATGCGGGTGGCCGTCGCCGCGGCGGTGGAGACGCCCGTCTCCTCGACAGGGACGACGGGCGACTCGTCGGGAGACGTGCTGCCACAGGCAGTGACTCCGAGAGACAGAGCACAGGCGAGTACGAAATTGCGGAGCTTCATGTGTTTCCTCCAAGTGAAGAATTCCGGGGGATAGCACATGTGCCTGACGCAAGCGTGACGCGGCATGTCTCAGCTGTGTGACGACACCGGTGTGGCACGTCGGCGGCGGACGGTGGGCTTGTCGCGAGGAGCTTGTTCTGCCCCATCACGCGAACAGATCCACCTGGCGCGGCATCGCTCCTTCCAACTGCAGCAGGAACTGCTTGGTCGGCAAGCCGCCGCCGAAACCGGTGAGGCTGCCGTTTGCGCCGATCACTCGATGACAAGGCAACACGATGGGAATCGGATTGCGCCCATTCGCCGCGCCCACTGCGCGTGTCGCCGTGGGTCTGTCCACGCGCAGCGCGAGTTCGGCGTAACTGATCGTGCCGCCAAATGGAATGTTGGCGAGTTCCCACCACACCTGGCGCTGGAACTGCGTCCCCTGCGGCGCCAGAGGCAGTTCGAAGCTGCGGCGTTTGCCCGCGAAGTATTCGCCCAGTTGCTTCTGAGTGTCCCGCAGTACCGCGTGGTCGCCTTCGTGCCAATCCTCGCTACGACGCATCGGGTGGCGCGGTGCATGGAACTCGATCAGCCGCAGGCCCTCGTCATTGCCGGCAATCAGCAACGCCCCGACCGGGCTTTCGATGTGGCGATAGAACACGTTGCTTTGCATTACGCGGTCACCTTCGCCTTCTTGACGGGTGCGCTCTTGGGCGGCGTGCGCTTGAACCGCGGGGGCTTGACCGTGGTGTTCGTGGAGGACGCGTTCGCGATGGAGGTGGCCTTCGCGGGCCCCATCGAATCCTTCCACAGATGAATCACACCATAGGCGCGCCAGGGACGCCAGGCTTCCGCCCGCGCGGTCAGCGCCTTCGCGGTCATGCGCGAACCATCGTTGGGTACCGCGCGCTGCAGCACCAGGTCGTCGGCGGGGAATGCATCGGGATGGCCCAATGCGCGCAGCGCGATGTAATGCGCGGTCCACGGGCCGATGCCGGGCAACGCGACCCAGCGCTCCGTGAAATCGTCCAGCGTGCGCTCCGGCTTGAAGTCGACGTGGCCCTCCAGAAGTGCGCGCGCCATGGTCCGTACGGTCTGCGCACGCGCGCGTGTCAGGCCGATCGCACCCAGGTCGGCGTCGGCCAGCGCATCGGGCGTGGGGAAGAGGTGGTCGAGTCCAGGCGCGAGGGGTGCGGGCAGTGGCTGACCGAAGTGATGCGAAAGTCGCGTCGCCAGCGTGCGTGCGCCGGCAACGCTGATCTGTTGGCCGATGATCGCGCGCACCGCGATCTCGAAGCCGTCCCAGCCGCTGGGAACGCGCAGTCCCGCGCGCTCTTTCAGCAACGGACGCAGCCGCGCATCGGCGCCGAGCGCTTCGATGATGGCCCGCGGATCCGCGTCGAGATCGAACATGCGTCGCAGCCGATGGACGATCTCCAGCATCTGCGAAGGGCGCGCGCCGTGCAGTTCGAGCTTCAGCGCATTGTCGTCCGCCAGGCGATGCGATGCGGGCCATTGCGAAACACGCAGCCAGCCCGGCGCATCGAGCGAGCCGAAAACTCGCGAGTAACTCGTGGCATCCACCACCTCGACACCGGGCAGCGCGCGCCCGCGCAGGAAATCGAGCATCGCGACGAAGTCGTAGGGTGGGCGGTAACCCAGGCGCAGCGTCACGGTCTCACCGGGAACTTCGACTCGTTGCTTGCGCAGGTCGCGCGGAGCCATCCGATAGGCTTCGAGGAAGGCGGCGTTGAAGCGGCGCAGGCTGCCGAAACCGGCCGCAAGCGCGACTTCGGTGATCGGCATCGCCGTTTCCGTCAGCAGCTGTTTGGCGAACAACAGGCGTCGCGTGCCATGCACCCCCGTTGGCGACACGCCGAGGCGTTCGACGAACAGCCGACGCAGCTGGCGTTCGCCGATGTCGACGCGTTCGGCGAGCGCCGACAGTGGCTGTTCGTCGAGAACGCCTTGTTCGATCAGTTTCAAAGCGCGCGCCAGCAGCGCATCGCCACGACGCCATGCGCCGTCGCCGGGTGACAGTTCCGGGCGACATCGCAGGCAAGGCCGGTAGCCGCCGGCTTCCGCGGCGGCTGCGCTGGCGTAATACGTGAAGCGCTTGGCCATCGGCGCCGGACAGACGGGGCGGCAATAGATCTTGGTGCTGGTGACCGCGGTAAAAAAGAGCCCGTCGAAGCGCGGGTCGCGGGTGATGCGCGCCTGCTCACAGGTGTGCGCGTCAGGGAGCGCGGTGGCGTTGGCAAGCGTCGACATGAGTGCAGGCTAGCACCGCGCCGGGAGGCGGACTCGCCGGATTCGGACATCGTCATGAATGTCCGTTTCGTTCAGCAACTTTGTTCAGCCGACGCCGCTCAACCGATCACTTCAGCGCGCGCATCAGAGGGAAGGGGGCCCTGTTGAGGGGGAGGGCGCATGCCCCTCGCCAGCCTGGGCCTGTTCGCCTTCACCGAGGCCAACGCCCGCGAGGGGACGGCGGGCGTCGGTGCTGGATTCACGTTCGGCTTGTAGAGGAGGGAATGAGGGGCCCCAGCAGCGCTCGACTGCGCAGCCCTTCTGGTCGCTCCCGAACACCGGGGCGTCCGTCGGACGTGCGGGCGGCTGCGGCGAAGCTCTACCCTGGCGGAACGCGCGTCTGGGCCGTCTTCGCGGGCACGTAGCACCCGCCCTCGTGGACGTAGCCGACAGAGCCGCAGTCCCTGAGCCACAACTCCACCTTCTCCCAGCACCCGCCGTTAATGCCCATGGACCCTCCGGTGCACGGGGGCGTGTCCTGGCCGGGGAGTGGCTTCGCTGGGATTCCGAATCCGAGGAGTCCGCCCGGCTCAAGTCCGCGGTCGTCGTTCTGCCAGTCCTCCCTCCACTGGAGGATGGCAGGCACCGCCATCACGAGTCCGGCGACGCCGAGCAGGGCTGCGAGGGCAATCATGAACTTCTTCAAGGGCACCTCCGCACGAGGGAGGCGACCATAGCCCCGCTTGCCGTCGAGCGCCCCTCTCATGCCGGGGCAATGGCTGGCGAGGGCGGTGCGGCGGGCCGTTAGAACTCCTGGCCCGTCCTTTACGGGCACGTGACATCCACCAGCGGGTGGCGTCCAATGATGAGGGATGACGCCTGAGAGTGACGCGCTTCTGCCGCTGGTTCCCTCGTCGGTGGCCACACCGGAGGGGGAGCCCCGATTCGGCACGTACCAGGGGGATCTGGCCGAGGTGGACCTGCCCAGTCTGCAGGGGAGGTGGGCCGTCTCCAGGATGTACCCGCTGGCTGATGTGCGCTTCGAATATCGCCACATGGAGTTGATGCGGCCATGGAAGGTGACGACAGTGGATGGCTCGGTGGACCTGCGTTTCCAGCCTGTCTACGTCCATGCCGAGGATCGCGAGGAGGCGCTCGTCCGCAGCAAGTTCGAGCAGCCCATGGGGCTCTTCGAGGGCACGGTGACCGTGGGTGGAAAGGCGCTCCAGCTCTCCAATGTGCCTGGTGTCACCAAGAGTCAGTCCACGCGCGGCCCCCACCGGTCCACCCTGTAGGCGATGAGCGCGCTGGCGCCCCAGGCCATGGCGAGGAAGGATGGGACGCCCACAGAGGGCTGGGTGTCGCTACCGCGCAGCACATTCTGAGAGTCGGGCATTGTGCAATGAATGGCGTGGGCAAACGACTGCCCCCGCTCACGAGGGGGATGTCATGAGCTGGATTCCAACTGGGCGGAGTTTGCTGTCTCGCATGGCATCCGCCGTGGTGCCGGTGGTTCGCTACGTGCGCCAGAACACACGAGGCTGGCCGGCGAAGCTCGCCGTGCTCACGGCGCTCAAGGGGCTGCGCCGCATCCATGGTCCGCGGGACTTCGTGGTGCGCACCTCCTGGGGCTTTCGGTTTGCGGGGAACACCGCGGACCTGGTGCATGGCGCTGTCTATGCCGTGGGCGTATGGGAGCCGAGCCTGACGGCGTGGTTGCAGTCACGGTTGGTCGCGGGAGATGTCTTCGTGGATGTCGGTGCGAACGCGGGCTACTTCACGCTGTTGGGGGCCGCGTGCGTCGGTGCCACGGGCGGGGTGGTGGCCATCGAGGCCTCGCCGCGAAACTTCGAGTTGCTGCAAAGGAACTTGTCCCTGAACCCCGCCGCCAACGTCCGCGCTGTGAACATGGCCCTGGCGGATGAGGACTGCACGGTGAAGATCTACCCTCCCGATGCGGGCAATTCCGGCACGGCGATGACGTGGAGGGATGAGCGCAGAGGACGCGCACCCGAGAGCGAAGTGCCCGGGCGCCGGCTGGTGGACCTGCTCACGCGCGAAGAGGCTGCCAGGGCCCGTGTCATCAAGGTGGATGTCGAGGGGGCCGAGGGGTGTCTGGAGAGTGGGCTGGACGAACTGCTGGAGCGCTGTCATCCCGAAGTGGCGTTTGTGGTGGAGTTCGACCCCAAGCTCTTCCACCTGCAGGGACGGGATCCCGCGCGCTTCCTGGCGCGGTTCATGAACGCCGGGTTCGCGCTGTACACGCTCGACAACCACTCGGTGGAGCCTTACTGGGAGGGCCCTCGCGACATGGCACCGGCCGAACCCGGGCAGGTCCTGGCCGGAGGTATCGTCGACCTCATCTTCCTGAGGGACTCGGTCGCCGGTGCTTCGCGGGCTCCGCGACGCGTGGGGTGAACCGTCGCCGTTGGGACGCGGCTTCGCGTCGCCCCAAGGCCGGTGTCGGAGGTGCTGGTACAGGGAGCGGTCGAGTCAACCAATGAGTCCCGGGGGATGCTGGGTTGGCCCTGGAGAGAGGGCCAACCCACCCATTGAATCAGTTGCGGACGGCGATGTAGCTGAGAGTTGCTCCATTCCAACTGCCTTCGCCGTTCTGAAACCGGTACTTGAATGCGCCGAACGCCTGCCACTGGTAGGTGCCCGAGGCCTGAACGGTGCTATCGAACAGCAGAAGGGCATTATCGCCCTCGCTGCCCACTTCCTCGAAGCCCACGCTTGTGGGGAGCACGAGCACCGACCAGTCGCTCACGGCGGTGTTTCCCTGCGTGGCGAAGGTCTGGCCATGCGTGGCGGAGCCAGTGAAGCTCGCGTCGCGCGAGACCAGCAGGTAGCTCACCTGGCCTGCGCCTACGAACGACAGGCCCTGGTTGGAATGGCGGAACTTGTAGGGGGCTTGGAGCTGCCAGGTGAAGTTGTCGACGATGGTGTAGGACGTCGAGAACCGCAGCAGGGAATTGTCGAACTCGGAGCCGGGCTCTTCGAAGCCGGCCGACGCGGGACTGACGATGATGTTCCAGTCCGCCACCGACGTGCCCGATGGCACGGCAAGGTTCTCACCATGCGTGAGCGTACCGGCGGCGCTCAACGCCTTGCGGACCAGCAGATAGTCGACGGCGCCGGAATACCAGGTGCCACTCCCACTGCTGTTACGATACTTGAAACGGGCCCAGACCGACCACTCAACGTTGTTGAGAGGAGAAGCCGATACCTCGAAGCGCAGGAGGGCATTGTCGCCCTCGGAGCCGATCTCCGTGAAACCCATGTTCCTGGGAACGACCAGGATGTTCCAATCGCTGACGCTCGTTCCCGGTGGGGCAGTGATGATTTGTCCATGATACGTCGTGCCCGCGACGGCATTTGCGGCCATCGCAACCGAGGGGACGATGAGGGAGAGGACTGCGAGAAGAATGAGATGCACTCGGATGGTGAGCATGGTGAGGTCGCTGAGTGTGAGGTTGGGCTCGGTCTGTGGTTGACTGGCCGTGAGGGCCAGCAACACAAAGTGTACCATCGAACAAGTCGATTGCATGTAGCGCGGTGCTTCAATCTGGAGAGAGCGGTCGCCTTTCAGTCGCTCAAGATGCAAAACGTAAGGCGGTTTGGGGACTACTATCGCGCACCTTGTGTGACAGGGCCACGCGGTGTTCTCGCGCCCGCGGATGACCTCTATGGCAGAGCTGGATCTGAAGACTCGGTATGGCCAGTCATCGAAGGCCGGCGCCTCGGATACATCGTGTGTCAAGCCGTGGAATACGAAACCCGGGATAGGAGCGCGTTGATGCCGGTCCGCGGTGTGACGGCCTCAACCCGCCCGTATCCTCCTCATGGCTCCGCCGCACGCCGGGCCTGCTCCAGCCCGGTCTGGCATTCGGCGGGTGCCTCCTGCAATCTCAAGCAGCGGTGGAACGCCGCTTCCGCCTCACTGAATCGCCGCTGCTCCATCAACACCGAGCCCAGCGCCTGCCAGGCGAGAGGATCCTCGGGCGCGAGCTGAGCCGCCTTGTCGAGGTTCTGGCGCGCGCCTTCCAGGTTCTGCTCCTGGTAGTCCAACATCCCGAGGGTGCGGTGGAAGTTGGCGTTGTCAGGGGCGGCGTCCCGCACCGTGGTGAGCTCCTTCCGGGCCTCCTCCCGCCGGCCGAGTTTCATGAGCGCGAGCCCCAGTCCATGCCGCGCGTCGAGCAGGTCTGGCTTCAAGCTCAGTGCCTGGCTGAAGCGCTTCCGCGCTGACTCGGGGTCCCCTTCCTTGAAGTAGGTGAACCCCAGGTTCAAATGCGCCTGTGGGTGGTCTGGGTTGAGCTTGATCGCCAGGCGGAGGTGCCGCTTCGCCGTCGCGGTGTCATTCCGCATCAACGCGATGACGCCCCTGTTGGCGCGCAGCTCGGGGTGCTGGGGACTGAACTCCAGGCCCATGTCGCAGTGAGCCTCCGCCTTGTCCAGGTTCCCCCTGGCCAGTTCCTCCGCACACAGGTCGAGGTGGTTGCCCAGGAGCCCGCACTCGATGACCGGCGGGTCATGCGCGCAGGCAGCGAAGAGCAGCGTCGCGGTGGAGGAGAGGGCGAGAGCGGGCCTTCGAAAGCGCATGGAGGGTGAATCCTAGTCCGCGCGGGTGTCGAGCCTGCCGATGGCCATGACTCACCGCAGCCGCTCTGCTCGCGGGGGGATGACTGCTGTCAGGGCCCTGATGACCGTGGACATCAGGGCTCGCCCCTGGCCTGCCGAGTCCCTCCCTCCAACCTGTTGAAATCAGGGAGGCGCGTTGCCCACGTCGTGCGACTTGAGCGTGGCATGTCGGGTGCAATCAGACAGGACATCGCCGCACTGAACCACTCACCGCGCTGTTTGAGGAGCATCCCATGCGTACTCGCCGCCTTGGTTCGTCCCCCTCCCGTTCCTCGACCTTCCCTTCCTCCTCGACGTCCAAGCCCAAGCCGCCCGCGCGCGCCAACACGCTCCCCGCCTCGGCGCCCTCTTCGCAGACCCTGAAGCCCTCGCAGACGAAGCCCGCCGCGAGCACGCCGACCGCTCCGGAGTCCAAGCCGGTGAAGCACCCGGGCATGCCCGAGGGGGGGCCGTCCTACAGCCCCTGGGAGAAGACCACGGGCCAGGCCTCGGACATCATGGTGAGCGGCGGTGACAACAAGCTCACGCCGCCCCCGGGCGCAATGCAGAACATGCTCGTCGACAGGCCGGGCCGGCCCTTCGAGAAGGACACCTACGGCGGCGGCAAGCTGAGCGGCAACGTGGGCTCGATGCAGGCCTCCACGTCGAACTACAGCGGCAACGGCGTGCGCTACCAGTCGGCCCAGGCCGAGGTGAATGGGCCTGGCGCCGCCTACGAGCTGCAGAAGACGCACGCGGGCCGGTATGGCGTGACGAGCGGCCAGCTCACCGCCGATGCCACCAGCTTCAAGGGCCAGGCCCAGGCCGGGTATTCGCTGGACAGGAACTCGCACGCGTACACGGGGGCGCTGACGGCGAAGGCGGAGACGGGCGTGGGCGTGGGCGCGAGCGCGAGCCACGACTTCAACCGGCACGTGGGTGGGTACGTGAAGGGCGACGCCAGGGCCTCCGCCAACGCCTATGCCGAGGGCGTGGCCAGCCTGGACCCGAGGACGGCCACGGCGATGCTCTCGGGCCAGGTGGGTGCGTCCGCCACGGCGGGTGCGTACGGCACGGCGGGCGGGCACCTGGGCCGGCTGCATGGCTCCGTCACGGGCGGCGTGGTGGCGGGAGCGGCGGCCCAGGCGGGCGGCAAGGTGGGGCTGGAGAACGGCTTCTTCAAGACGGCCGCGGACGTCAATGCCGCCGCGGGTGTGGGAACCCACCTGAAGTCCGACGTGGCGGTGGACCTGCGTCACCACATCAAGCCGGGCATCGCGTCGGGCCTGCGCCCCGCCCTGGGCACCGCCACGAGCGTGGCCTCGCCCGCGAGCACGATTCAGCCCGAGAAGTCGCGCCTCGAGAACCTCTTCGCCAGGGCCTTCCACACGGCCTGATGCCCCTCGGGGGCGGCGGCTTCGATGGCCGCCGCCTCCACGAAAACGTCCCTACGTCAGCCCGCCGTGAAAGCGGGTGAACGCGGCCAACGCGAAGCTCGTGCAGCGGGTGTCCGCACCGCTCGCCACGCGCGACCTCCTCGACTTCGACCGCATCGCGAAGAAGCTCATCGCCGCCCTCGACAGGCCCGACGACGAAGAAGGCACTTCGACGAGCACTTGAAGAGGACGCACCGTGCCCCACCCTGATGCGTGGGACACGGTGCGTTCAAAAGTGACTCAGCGCTGGAAGCGGCCCGTGAACGCGGGGGCGGTGGCGCTCCACGGCGCGTCGAAGCGGGGACTGCTCACAGCCCCTCCGGTCCGCACGTCGGAGGTCACCTGGAGGAAGTAGTGGCCCCCGGGGTAGAGGAGCTCCGGCGGAAGACGGAGCTGCGTCTCGGTCGTGCGGAAGAATGCTCGCTGGATGCGGCCCGTCTGATTCGTGCTCGTCGCGTAGAGCCCATACAAGCGCACGGTGTACGAGGTGGGCGTGCCCAGGACCGGTGCACTCCAGGTCACCAGGGGCGTCTCGCCCACGCCCTGGAGCCCATCCTCCGTGGCGGCCAGGCCATTGATGCGAAGGTCGCGCGGCGGGCCCACCGTGGGGCTGAGCCGCAGGGGCTCGCCTTCCTGGAACGGCGCATGCGTATAGACGGTGAACCGGACCGACGCCGGCACGGTGTTGCCACCCCCCTCCCGGGGCACCGAGTAGGTCATGGAGCCCGCCGCGATGTTTGCGGCGAACCGGGTCCACGATGCCGGGAAGGGGTCCGCGAACTCCAGCTCCTGGGTGACAAGCGGCTGGCCTGGAACGAGGTTGGTGCCGAAAGCCAGGTCGAACCAACTGGCGTAGCTGCCGAAGCGCATGAAGCCCGGCAGCGCTCCGACAGTCAGGTCCTGGGTGTTGCGCAGCGTGACGCGGGGATGGGCGGCGAGCGCCAGGGCCTCGAACTCGGAGGCGTTGATCCGCACCGTCCGCGACGAGGTGGCCTGGGGCAAGAGCATCCCCGTCAGGCTGACCGCGCCGCCCCCGGAGACGACGCCTCCCGGGCTCCCGCTGGAGACCTCGAAGCCCCGGCGCACCTCCCGGAGCACGTTCAGTCCCCCGGCGACTGGAGCGCGCGACACCAACTGGCCGACGTGCACCGTGTCCCCGCGCTCCAGGTCGATACGACCGACCCGGTTGCCGCAGTATTCGAGGGACGTGTTGTACCCGGTGCCGCCGGAGAGGACCGTCGAGCCCACCACGGGTCCCAGGGCCGGTGAGGCACAATCCCGCAGGCTGAGGTAGGTGAGGCCCGCTCCGAACGTGCTGATCTGGAGCTCGTCCCCGGAGGCCCATGGGTTGAGCCCGCTCAGGTTCAAGTTGAAGCGCGTGCCCTCGGGCTCCGGCTCCAGGTCGGCGCGGCCCGCGAGCGCCTGGCTGAAGTCCGGCGTACGGCTGTGCGTCCAGTAGTAGGCCGTGCCGATTTGCAGCAGGTAGGGCGTGTTCTCCACACCCTGGATGACGAAGGTTCCATCCCGCAGTCCGAGGCCGTAGTGCGACGTATAGGTCCCCTCCGCCGTGGGCACCCAGGCGACGATGAAGTTCGTGCTCAGGTCGGTGGGACGCGTGACGGTGGAGCCGTCCTCCTGGAAATAGAACGTGGAGCTGTGACCGAGGACCGTCGTCTCGTCGCAAGGAGGGGTGTTGGACCCTGGCCGGACGGTGAACGTCACCTCCGTGGCGGCGCCGCTCGCGTCGGTGATGATGGCGGTCACCTCGGCGGGGGCGTCGAAGCAGGCCGGGGCGGTCCAGTCCGCGGAGGCCGAACCCCCGCTTCCGCGAGTCGCCACGAGGGTGCCTTGCGAGGCCACCCAGGAGACGCTCAGCGCCGTTCCTTCCGGGTCATGCGCGGTGAGTTCGAACGTCACGAGCTGGCCGAGGCCCGCACGCTGGAAGGACTGGGAGACGCCGTCCACGACGGGGACCCGCTGTATGTCCACCTGGGGGCCGGGGCCCACCTGGAGGGTGAGGGTGCCGTCGTGAATGCCGCCAGAGAGGTCCGAGGCGAAGACGCTGAAGCCGCACCGGCCCTCGACAGGGGCGGCGCTCAGGGTGAACGTCGGGGTAGGGGCGTTGACGAAGTCGAAGGTGCCCTCACACGTGGAGGTCCAGTAGAAGTACAGGGTGTCTCCATCCGGGTCGGAGGCCGAGGCCGCCAACTGCGTCGGTCGACCCACGGCGAGCACGGAGGGCGCCCCCATCATCGCGCTCACCTCTGGCCAGGTGTTGAGGCGCACTGTCACCGCGGCGCGGCCTGTCGGGCCTACGTTCCGCACGGTGAGGTCGACGGTGACGGTGGCCGTGGCGTTCTTGGAGTCCCGCACCTCGAGCTGGATGCGCTGCACGCCCTCGGTGGCGGGTGCGGTCCACGTGGTGGACGCGGCGGACGGGGGGCTGAACGTGCCCCCGGGCGCGCTCCACGTATAGGTCAGCGTGTCACCCGGGTTGTTGTCGTGCGCGACCGCCGAGAGGGTGAGGGATGCCCCCGGCTCCACTTCATTGGAGGACACCGCGAGCGAGTCGATGATGGGGGCCTCGTTCTCGAAGGGCGGGTGGGGATTGGCTTGCTGCAACACCATGAAGACCGCGGCCACTCGGCCGGCATGGATGGCCATGGGACTCACATGGCCCGCGTAGAGGAGGGTGGACGCCGCGTCGTACGCGTTCGCCGTGAAGAAGCGGTCAGCCCCCGCGGGGATGTCGTGGAGCGTACCGTTCCACGTGTTCCCATCGCGGACGAGGTCCATCCCCAAGGCGGTGGGGATGCCCGGGCCATGGACCTCCACTCGGATGCGCGCCACGTCGTCGGCCGACAGTGCCTGGCCGAGCATGACCTTGACGTCGGCACTCGCCGCCGGAGGCAAGGCCCTCTCGTCTCCACCGCAGGCCGCGAACACTCCCAGGGCAAGCACTGTCGTCACCAGGGACGCGGCACGCCCGACACAAAGAAACACAGACATTGAATCCCCCTCTTGGTTGAGCGGGGCTATAGATCAGGAGGTGGCTCTCCTGCAAACCTGTCGTTCGCGGCGGGGAGGCACCTCGGATGGGACTGCGTGGGGTATCCTCTGCCCCCACCTGCCGGGTTGCTGGCTGCTTGAAGAGGCCTGGCTGTATGTGGCACCGGCGGTCAAGAACGATGTGGGGGCTCCTGGACCCCAGGAGGGGAGCAGCTCACTGTTTCATCCTTCGAGTCGAGCGTGCGTTGGCTTGTCTGGCCGAATCCCGCCCAGGCCAGTAAGCCCGTTAAGTCTCGTTGTTTGAACAAGGCGGCTTAATCAGGTTATGTTCTCGGGGTCGGTCATCTCGCCGGCACACACCCCAAGGACAATCACCCGTGAAGATGAAGACCCTGATTATCAGTCTGGCGTTCGGAGGCCTGTTGGCGGCGTGCGGTGGCGCGCCGGAGGAAGTGGCCGACACCGAGGTTCCTGTGGGCGAGGCGGAGCAGGGTGTTTGCGAGGGTTATGATCGCGGCGCGCGGCACTGCACGTTCAAGTGCACGGCCAACGACTGGCGTCACTGGTATGGCTACAACGACGTCGCGTGGGGCCAGTGCGAGAACGTGGCGCGGCGTGACTGCGGCAGGGAGCCCTACAGCGTCTGCTGGAGCATTCCCTGAGTCGGGCCCCACCCCTCTTCACCCCAGGAACCCCTCCCATGAAGAACCTGATGAATCCCCTGATGATGGCGTTGGTGTCCATGGCGTGCCTCTCCGCGTGCGGCGGAGCTCCCGAGGAGATGGCCGAGGAAGCCGCTCTGCCGGACCCCTCGACGGCCGTGTTGTCGAGAGACCGTGTTCCGGGTGAAGTCAGCGCGTCCTGGACCGCGAACTGTGCTGGCTGGGCGGACGGCGGGCGCACGTGTTCGTGGCGCTGCCGCAGCTCCAGCGAGTGGATGTGGGCCACGCAGAGCGTGGCGTATGGGCAGTGCAATGCCTACGCGAACAACTTCTGCGGGCGTGATGCCTACGCCACCTGCTGGAGCAGCAACCCGCATCCGTAGTCGCGATTGACGTCCGCGATGTCTCGGAGGCCCCGGGCTCCCTTTCGAGTCTGGGGCCTTCTTCATTTCGGGGGGTGTGCGGAGTCGCCGACCTTGTGTGTCATCTCGTGGTGCGTGTCTTTGGGGTGGTGGTTGGCTTTGCTGGACAGCTGGGCCCACTCGCGTGGAGCGAAGCGCTGGCGCCTGTTCAGACTCCCAGCCGGGCGGAGATGCAGGACTGCAGGGAGTGGCGAACCTCCTCGAGCGTGGTGCCGCTGACCACGAGGCGCCCCGCGAAACCCGAGTCGCGCAGCTTGTCGGCGGCGAGCGCCTCCCTGCGGGGACTCGCGACGGTCTCGACCCCCGGCGGAGTCGCGGCGAAGCGCTGCACCTCCACCGTCACACCCTTCGCGCGCAAGGTCTCCCCGGCACGAAGCTCGTCCTCGGAGGCGCACGTCACCTGCCCCACGTAGGCGCCAGGTCCTTCGCGGAAGGGTGGGAGCGTGGGGACTCTCTCTCCCAGGTGCGTCTCGAAGACGAGCTCCGCCCACTTCATTCCGGTGGCTCTATCGACCAGCCCCGAGAGTCCCCCTCCGGAGAGGCGGAAGCCCATCTCGACGAAGAAGGCGCCTCCCTGATTGCGGAGGAGGTCCACATGGAAGGGGCCCTCGCGGTAGCCCGTGGCATCCAGACACGCCTGGGCCAGTGCGCGCAGGGCGGGCTCCGCGCGGTCTCCATGCGTGGCGATGTGGCCCGCCTCGCGAAAGCCACGCAGCTCGGGTGTGCCTGGCGCTGGCTCGCGCGTGACGAGCTTCTCGCAGGTGGTGAGGAGCAGCGCCCGCCCCTCATGCGCGAGCCCCTGGATGGAGTGCTCGCGTCCCTCGATGAACTCCTCGAGCAACACCCGCTCGAAGCGCCCGCCGTCGTAGTTGGACAGCTCTCCCAGCGCCGCCAGGGCCTGGTCGCGTTGCCGCGCATCCTCGACGAGGAAGACGCCCAGGCCGCCACTCCCGTTCGAGGGCTTCACCACCAGGGGAAAGCCCACCCGGGTGAGCATGGCCGACGCGCCCGGTGAGCCCAGCTCGAAGCTGACGTGGCGCGGCTGGAGCACGCGGGGACATGCGTGGGCCAGGGCCTCGCGCTGTCCCCACTTGTCGAGGGGATTGAAGGCCCCATGAGGCCACCGCTGGCGAGGCCCGTGCTCCATGACGGGCGCGAGCGCGAAGGCGCATTCCACGTACCGCTCGAAGCCCGCGAGCAGCAGCGTCACGGGGACACCGAGCGACTCGAGGAAGTGCTGGACCTCCGCGGGCTGCGAGGGGTGCTCCACCGGAAGTTCCAGGTCGAAGGGGCGGCGACCCAGTTGTTGCCGCCAGCTCAGATAGGCGGGCGTCTCCACGAGGATGGTCTGCAGTCCGCGCCTGCGAGCCGCGTCGAGATAGGGCTCCAGTCCATCGCGGGTGGCGCCGAGCTGGACGAAGGCGCCCGAGGAAGTCGTCGTCATCAAGGCCATGCGAAGTGCCTCATCGCCCCGAGAGGGTTGCCAGCACCGCCGGCCCAATCGAAGCCGGGCTCGCCCTGATGGCATCCGGGCGCGGTTCACTCGCGAGGTCGGCCTTCAGCAGATCCTTCTTTCCCTCCCGGGTCATCCCAGCGCCGAGCGTCCGTGGACCGAGCGTCCGCCCCTGGACGATGCCCATGCCGCGCCGTTGCGAGAGCGTGACCTGGAGGGCCTTGCTCTCGTCGAAGAGGGCAGGTGCATGTGTCGCCCACAGCACCTCCTCGTGGAGCGCACCCCGCTCGTCAGCGCGTCAGTCCCAGACGAACAGCCACTTGAGGCCCTTGCCCAGGCCATAGAACACCCAGCCCACGGGCCCGGGCCGCACCGGTCGCTGGAAGTCCAGGTACACGGTGGATAGCGCGATGCTGCCCTCCAGCCCCTCCAGGCGCGACTTGAGGGTCTCGTATTCGAGCGTGATTCGCTCCAGCTCCTTCTCCACCTTGAGCGTGTCCTCGACGGTGACAGCGCGCTGGAGCAGCTCCAGGTAGCGCTCGCGAATCCGCGTCACGTTGTCCAGGCGCACCTTGAGGTCACGGTGCGTGTCCGTCACGTCGTCGGCCGAGACGCTCTTGTTCGCCACCGTGCCCAGGGCGGGCACAGCGGCCAGGAAACCTTCGAATCGCTCGGCGGGGATGCGCACCACGACGGCCTGGGTCATCGCCTGCTGGGCATAGCCCCCATGGGACTTCGCCAACGCGATGGCTTGCGCGGGCCCTTGCTCCGGCTCGTCGCGCTCCAACTGCACCGTGGCGCGGTGGATGATGGACCGGTTCTGCTCGGCCGCTCCCGGGGCGCCGCCCGTCGCCAGGCCGTCCATGACGTCCGCGCGCTCGTGGACACGAGAAGAGGAGCACGCGACGAGTGCGAAGAGTGGGACGAGGAGGAGCGGGCGCACGGGGTTCCTTGGAGAGAGAGGACAGTCGCGGACTTCCTCCAGGACACACCTGCGATTATTCGCGTTCCATCCTCACGCGTCAGCGCCCCCTCCTGGAGGGCACCGACGGAGGGAACCACGACTTCAGGAAACGCGGGAGGCGGGGGCGGGGAGCGGCTGCACGCCGTCACCCTCGTAGTAGATGCTCGCGCACCCCTTCTCGTAGACGACGAGCACTCGATCACTCTGGCCCAGCAGGTCGGAGGCTTTCTCCGTGGCCTTGCGGACCAGGGTGTCGAACTTCACCGAGCCCTGCTTGCTGCTGCTGGCCCGGACTGTCACGACTGGCATGCGGTGTCCCGCTCCTTGGTGCCCCACGGTGGGCGGCTCCAGGCAAGGCCCGGCTCCGTATCCATCCGCAGGTAACGAACGCGTCATAGCCAACCCAACACTTCGTTGACAAGCGCTCCGCTCCGTGGCGGGAAGATGGTTCCTATGGACCGCAAGCTCTTCGTTTTGCTGGTTTTTACGCTGGGTCTGGTTTCCACCGCCCAAGCCCAGTCACGTCCGCGCCGCGTGCACACCTCGCCCACACCCGCCTGGTTGCCCCGAGGTGTCCTCGTGGGCGCCTCTCTGCGCGAGGAGCTCCTCACCACGCGCCTGAAGGTGCAGTGGGAGTGGGCCTTCTTCCAGGACCGCAAGGACGCCTTCGTCTTCCTGCTTGAGGGTGGGGTGGGGTGGGGCGCGTCGATGCCGACCCCGGAAGCAGGCAAGCCGGAGACGCTGCTGGGCTCGTACTACGAGCACACCGCGCAGGTGGGGGTCGGCTACCGCAACCACCTGCCCCACGGCCTTCACTGGGGCTTCCAGGTGACGGGCGGACCCGTCTTCTACGGCGCCCACTTCGACGGCGGCGCCCCCGCGGACAAGAACACCGTGGGCATCATCGAAGGCCGCCTCCAGGCGGGCTACCAGTTCGACACGTTCGCGCTGGGACTCGCCGTGGGCTACGGGGAACCCTTCGGCCTGAAGAGGCGCTACCTGGGCCGGAGCTTCGTGGGTGGCCCGCTGCTCGGGTTGTTCGTGGATTGGCGGTGAAGTCCGCGTAGACTGGGTTTCGCGGGAATCTCCCCCCTCCCGCGCCCCCTGTATGCCCGAGCTGCTGAGCGCCCATGTTTCGCGGTACCTGCGCAACCGGGGCGACCTCGAGCGGCACCTGCCGCCCGGGCTGCTCGTCTTTTCGCCTCCGGCGGTGGTGGAGAGCCTGGCGGACCAGGAGGAGTACCGGTTGAAGACGGTGACCAACGCGGGGCCGCCGACGCTGGGGGCCCACGAGCCGGTGGTGTTTCCGGTGGTGAAGTGCCGGACGAACGCGTTCGGCCGGGGCGTCACCGTGGGCCGCACAGGGAACAACGACGTGGTGCTGGATGACGGCAGTGTGTCGCGATTCCACGCCTGGTTGGCCCGTGATGAAGCCCAGGCGGGTTTCCTGCTGACCGATGCGGGCTCCAAGAATGGCTCGTGGCTGAGCGGGGTTCGGCTCACCCCTCGCAAGCCCGTCCTTTTGGAGGATGGCGTCCGGTTGCGCTTCGGACAGGTGGAGCTGGCGTTCTACACGGCAAGCGGCTTTGTCAGGATGCTCGCGGTTCGGATGGCTCCCTGAGCCTTGCCACGTCTCAAGCGGCCTGCATAACGTGCGGAGTCGCCTACAGTCACACACGGGAGTGTTCGCGGTGGCCTTGACCACAGAAGCCTTCGGACTGACCGACGTCGGCCGCAAGCGGCAGCACAACGAAGACGCGATGTTGGTGGACGTGCCGCTCGGCCTGTACGTGGTCGCCGACGGCATGGGCGGGCACGCGGCGGGAGAGGTGGCGAGCAATCGGGCCACCGAGGTGGTCAAGCAGCACATCACCGCGAACCGGCATCTGCTGAAGGACCTGGGCAACAACCCCACGGCGGACAGTCGTTCGGCGGCGGCGGCGTTGGTGGAAGTGGCCGTCCAGCGGGCGTGCGCGGACATCTACCGCACGGCGATGACGGACTCGACCAAGCGGGGCATGGGGACGACCTTCGTGTGCCTGGCGGTGGGTGGCAACAAGGCCGTCATCGGCCACGTGGGCGACAGCCGCGTCTATCTGGTGCGGCACGGGCAGTGTCACCGGCTCACCGAGGACCACACGCTCGTCGCCGCCCAGCTCAAGGCGGGCACCATCACCAAGGAGCAGGCGGCGACGT
The DNA here is from genome assembly GCF_013336725.1 of Myxococcus sp. CA040A. Taxonomy (NCBI): domain Bacteria; kingdom Pseudomonadati; phylum Myxococcota; class Myxococcia; order Myxococcales; family Myxococcaceae; genus Myxococcus; species Myxococcus sp. CA040A. The sequence continues at coordinate 654,251 of NZ_JABUMR010000002.1, forward strand.
CGCAGTACCGCAACGTGATTACGCGTGCGGTGGGCATCCAGGAGTCCGTCCAGGTCGACACGCTCATCGTGGACCTGGTGCCCGGCGACATGTTCGTCCTCTGCTCGGACGGCCTGCACGGCTACGTCGAGGATGAGGAGATGCTGCCGCTGGTGTCGGGGCTTCAGCCGGCGGACCTGCCCAAGCGGCTCATCGACATCGCGAACGAGCGCGGTGGCAAGGACAACATCACCGCGGTGGTGGTGAAGGTGGCCGGCGACAGCGCCGCCATGGCCAACGAGGAGACGAGCGAAGCGCAGTCGCGCATGGAGGCGCTGCGCAAGATTCCGCTCTTCCGTCACCTCACGTACAAGGAGCAGACGGCGGTGTTGTCCATCGCCACCACGCGCACGTATCCCGCGGGCCGGGAGATCGTGGTGGAGGGGCAGCCGGGCGAGGAGCTCTTCGTCGTCATCCGGGGCCGGGTGGCCATCGAGAAGAACGGCGTGGAGATCGCCGAGCTGCGCTCTGGCGGCCACTTCGGAGAGATGGGCCTCATCGACAACGCGCCGCGTTCGGCGACGGTGCGCGCGACGGAGCCCACGCGCACCATGGTCATCTCCCGTCCGGACCTGATGGGGCTGATGAAGCGCGAGTCCATCCTCGCGGTGAAGATGCTCTGGAGCTTCGTGCAGGTGCTGAGTGACCGGCTGCGCGCGACCAACTCGGAGTTGAGCGAGGCCCGACAGGAGCTCGCCGTGGCGCAGGCCATCCAGCCCTTCGCTGAAGAGTGAGGAGACCGACCATGAGCCAGCGCACCCGTCGTGGTTCCGTTGTCTCGTCCGGTCCGCGTCAGACCCGCCATGTAGCTTCCCGCCAAACCATGGTGGGAGGTCGGATGGCGAGGGCGGTGGGGCGGGATGTCATGGTGCGGTTGATGGGCGAGGTCGCGGAGCTCCGAGAGGAGATGCAGACCACGCGGACGCATACGCGAGTCATGGCCTCGAGCATGGGCTTCGTGCTGAAGAGCATGGGGGTGATGCGCGAGGACATGGGCGTGATGCAGGCCAACATGGGCGCGATGCAGGCGAACATCGAATCGCTTCGCGCGAACGTGGACTCCCTGAGCGCGAGCACGGACTCCCTGCGCGCGAACATGGACGTCATGATGACGCACATGGAGACGGTGGCGGGTGAGCTTCGAGGCCTGTCCGGTGGACTCCAGCGGATGGAGACGCACGCGGGCCGCATGGCTCGGCTGCTCGGCTCGTTGGCGGATACGACGAACGCGCGCTTCGAGCGGGTGGAGAAGCGACTGGACGCACTCGAGGACGACACGAAGCAGTGACCAACGCATGACGGTGTTTCCCCGGTGGCAACGCAGGCCACCGGGTGGGAACGCGTCATGGGGGGAGCGTCCGGGAGAGGACGGGGTCCGGAATTTCCGGAGGGAATCACCCGTTCCGGGCCCGGCCGCGGGCTAAGGTCCGAGTGACGTGCGCATGCGCAACTGGATTCTCATAGGGGTGATTTCCGCCCTGGTGGTGGCCGGGGCAGCCTGGCTCTGGTCCCATTCCGAGAATGGGCCTCGGAGCCCTGCGTCCGCCGCGTCCCTGGATTCCACGCCGAAGTCGCTGCCCGAGTTCTCCGCGGTGGAGGTCTCCTCGGGAGGCCAGGAGGGCCTGGCGCTCACCGGCCGCGTGCTGGATGCGTCGGGCAAGCCCGTGTCGGGGGCGGAGGTGTTCCTCGCGGCCAGCGCCGAGCGGACGCTGGCGGACGTGCGCTGCGACGAGTGCGACCAGGCGCTCCTGTCCTGCCCGGCCCGCGAGTCCGCGTTGCACACGCTCGCCTTCTTCGAGCAGCAGCGAGGCTTTCTCAGTCCACGCGCGACGGTGCGCACGGACGAGCAAGGGCGCTTCCGTTTCGAGCACCTCGTCGGTGTGTCCTTCTCCGTGTGGGCGCGCGCCTCGGGGTTGGGGGTGGCGCTGAGGGACAGGGCGGCCCCGGGAGACCCGGTGGAGCTGTACCTCCCGCCCTTGCGCTCCATTCGAGGCCAGGTGGTGGACGAAGCGGGGCAGCCGCTCAAGGGGGCTCGCGTACACGCCGTGTCCCGTCGCGTGCCGCTGCCCTTCGAGGCGGAGTCCGGCGCGGAAGGTGCCTTCTCGCTGGATGGCCTGGGCGAAGGGCCTTTCTACGTGTTGGCGATGGCGGAGGGCTACCTGCCCGCCGTGGAGGCTCACGTCGAGGCGGGGCCGCAGCCGGTGCGGTTGCAGCTGACTCCCGCGCGCACGCTCGAGGTTCGCGTCATGCGACAGGGCCAGCCCGCGGCCGCGACGGTGCGCCTGCGTGCCGACCATCTGTCGCGTGAGCTGCGCACCGAAGGCGAGGTGGTGCGTTTCACCGGCCTGTATCCGGACGAACTGGTGGTGACGGCGGAGGCCCCGGGTCTGGGCTCGGCCCCGCGCACGCTGACGCTCGACGCGCGCGTGACGCAGGTGACGCTGGAGTTGGAGGAGGCGGGCAAGCTGCTCGTCACGGTGGTCGACGAGGCCGGACAGCCCGTCCCCACTCCGGAGCTGATGCTGCGCACCTCGCGGGGCGAACTCGTCCGGCGTGAGCGCGCGGCCACGGGCGCATTGGTGGAGCTGGGGCCACTGGCCGTGGGCGAGTACCTGCTGGAGGGCAAGGCGGAAGGCTTCCGCGACGTCCAGCTCCCCGCTCGCGTGGGCAAGGGCGAGACGACCCTGGAGCTGGAGCTGGAGCGCGCCACGCTCATCACCGGACGGGTGATGGACGAGTATGGACGTCCCGCGCCCCGCGTGTCGGTGCTGGTGCAGCCCACGGGCGAGTCGGTGCTGGCGGATGGGGAAGGGCGCTTCGCGGCGCAGGTGCCTACGCCGGGCCTGTATGAACTGCACGCGCACCACTCGGAGTGGGGCGGTGGTCAGGTGAAGGTGACGGCGCCGGCTTCCGGTGTGGAGCTTCCGCTGGAGCCCCATGCCGCGCTGGAGGTGACGGTGTCATCCGGCGGTCGCCGCGTGGAGGGCGCGGACGTGGTGGTGTGGGTGGATCAGGAGGGCATCTTCCGGAGTGACCGTCCCTCCGGCCCCGATGGCGTCGTGCCCATGCGCGGGCTTCCGGAAGGGTCCTACTCGATGGTGGCCTCGCATCCGGACTACCAGCCGTCCGAGCGGCGGCAGGTGACGGTGGTGGAGGGTCAGACGCTCAAACTGGAGGCGGAGCTGAAGCCCGGTGCGCCCCTGACGGGCGACGTGGTGGACACGCAAGGCACGCCCGTGGCGGGTGCCTCGCTGTCGGTGGTGCCGCGGGGCGCGGAGCCTGTCATCAGCGACGCGCGGGGCCACTTCGAGTTCCGCTCGCTGCGCCCGGACCGGGGCTACCGCCTGGAGGTGAAGCACTCCGGCTATGACCAGACGGAGCGCGCGGAAGGCAAGGCGGGCGGGCCGCCGGTGAAGGTGGTGCTCAAGAAGCGCGATGTCTTCCGGGGGCGCGTCGTTGGCGATGACGGCGCTCCGGTGCGCCGCTTCCGGATGGACGAGCATCAGGTGGACAGCCCGGATGGCCGCTTCGAACTGGCGCTGCCCACCGCGGGTGACCGTGTCATCGTCGCGGTGGATGCCTCCGGTTACGAGCCGCTCATGGTGGACCGCCCGGTGTCACCCGAACTGGGCGACCTGGTGCTGGAGAAGCTGCCGAGCATCAGTGGCCTGGTGAGGGACGCGAGCGGAGGGCCGGTGGCCGACGCGGTGGTTTCCTGTGAGGTGTGCGACGAGTCGGTGCTCTCGGGACCGGACGGCCGCTTCACGCTGGCGAGCCCCCCTTATGTCGCGCGCTACACCGTCTCCGCGCGCAAGGGCCGGCTGAGCGGAACGCAGGCGGTGGAGCGCGGGAATCGCGCGGCGCTGGAGCTGACGCTGAAGCAGGCCACGCGCCTGAGTGGTCGCGTGTTCCGTCCGGGAGGACAGCCGGCGGCGGGCATCGAAGTCGAGGCGGTGAATGGCGACCGAGGCGAGCCGCTTACCATCGTCACCGGTCCTGACGGGGGCTACTCCGTGGACGTGGCGCCGGGCAGCTACCGGTTCATGCTGGGCTCGGGACTCGAGTACTCGGGGGAGCCCGCGCTGGTGGTCCAGGTGGGCGGCGCGGAGATGCACCTGGACCTGGGCCCCTCGCCCGGGAGCGCTTCGCTCACGGTGCAGCTCAAGCCCGAGCGGGGCAAGGCGCTCTGGGTCGTGGCCGGAGAAGTCCCGGTGTCGAGCAACCCGCCCGCACAGGAGTTGATGCGCTCGCGGTGGGCGCACCTCGTCTATCAGCCGCGCACTGAGCAGGTCATCGTGTCGGGCCTGCCTCCCGGCCGCTACACGGTGGTGTGGGGCGCGTTCCATGTGGAGACCCCCGGTGGCCCGGAAGTGCGCGTGGTGGATGTGCCCTCGCGGGGCGAATTGACGCTGGGGCGTTGACGCGTCGGTGGCTTGGGCACTGCTTCGGTTGCGAGCCGACGGGCGGGCGCATTAGGAAGCCGCATGGACGTATCGGCACTGAAGGGCCGTCGCATCGTGGTGGGCGTGGCCGGTGGCATCGCCGCGTACAAGGCTTGCGAGCTGGTGCGCGAGCTGGGTCGGGCGGGCGCCGAGGTGCGGGTGGCCATGACGGAGTCCGCTCGCCAGTTCGTCACCCCGCTCACCTTCCAGGCGCTCAGCGGGCATCCGGTGCTCACCGACTACTTCGACCCCTCGCAGGAGGGGAACTTCGGGCACCTGGACCTGGCGCGCTGGGCGGAGGCCTTCGTGGTGGCTCCCGCGACGGCGGACCTGCTGGCGCGAGTGCGCGCGGGCATGGCCAACGACGCGGTGACGACGTCGCTGCTGGCCTTTCGAGGGCCGGTGGTGCTGGCCCCGGCGATGAACGTGGCCATGTGGGACAACGCGATGACGCAGGAGAACGTGGCGGCGCTCCTGGCACACGCGCGCTTCTCCTTCGTCGGTCCTGGCGCGGGCCTGCTGGCCTGTGGCGACGTGGGTGAGGGGAGGCTGGCGGACGTGCCGGCCATCGTCGCGGGAGTGGCCGCGCGCTTCGCCCCAGGGCCGCTCGCGGGCAAGCGGGTGTTGCTGACGGCGGGCCCCACGCGCGAGTTCCTGGACCCGGTGCGGTTCATCTCCAACCCCTCCACGGGGAAGATGGGACTGGCGCTGGCGCATGCGGCGCGTGCGCTGGGTGCCTCGGTGACGGTGGTGTTGGGGCCCGTGGGCGCGGTGGACCGCGCGGGGCTGGAAGTCGTCGACGTCGTGTCCGCTGAGGACATGGCGCGCGAGGTCCTGGGGAGGGTTGGAGAGGCGGACGTATTCATCGCCACGGCGGCGGTGAGTGACTGGCGCCCGGAGACACGGGCCGCGCAGAAGGTGAAGAAGGGCGCCGCCTCCGGGCCGGAGACGTTGAAGCTGGTGCGCACGCCGGATGTGCTGGCGGAGGCCTCGCGGAAGGTGGCGGGGCAGGCGCGTCGTCCGGTGCTGGTGGGCTTCGCCGCGGAGACAGAGCGGGTGCTGGAGCACGCACGCGAGAAGCTGGAGCGCAAGGGGCTGGACGCGATTGTCGCCAACGACGTGACGGCGCCCGGCGCGGGCTTCGGCACCGACACCAACCGGGTGACGGTGTTGACGCGCGCCGGCTCGCCACGAGAGCTCCAGGGCACCAAGGACGCGGTGGCCCGGGGAATCCTCGAACTGCTGCTGGTGGAGCAACGCCCGGCGAACGGCTGAGCGGCGGGCCCCGGAATCGGCGGACAGGGCTGAATGCCGCTCCAGGACGTCCGAGCGACAGGTCTGTGACGCGATGTGTGGGCCCAACGAGGACTTGACCCGGTGGGTGCCGGTGGGCCCGCCGTGGCGAGAGGCGTACGGTCGCGAAGGATGACCGCTTCCTTGCGCTCGGTCCCGTCGTCCGATACCGATCCACCACCGTGAACGACGACTCGCCCGATGCCTCGCAGGAACTGAGCGCCGTGCTCGAGGACGTGCGCCGTCACCTGCTCTGGCAGGAGGACGGTGCTGGCCGGTTGCTGATGATCGACGCGAAGGCGGCGGCCGAGCTTCAGCGCCTCGCCCCCTCCATGCGTTCGCGATTTGCTCGGCCCGGTGGTGCGGCCGAGCCCACGGCTGCCGCGCCCGAGCGCCGACCTGGCCCCGTGCAGGGCTCGCCCGGTGCGACGCCCCCCGTCGCTCCCCCGATGGCCGAGCGCCGACCCGGCCCCGCGCAGGTGCCGCCCGGTGCGACGCCTCCCAGCGCGCCCCCCATGGCCGAGCGTCGACCCGGCCCTCCGGCGAGCCCCCCGGATTCGAGCCGCGCGGCGCCCGTGTCGCGTCCGCTCGTCGATGCGCCCCCGCCTCCTCGTGCGGAGGCGCCCGTGGCGGCACGCGCGCCGCTGTCTCGTCCCTCCGCTCCCGCGAGCGCCGGAATGCTGCTTGACGTTCCCCGGTCGTCTCCAGGCGGAACCACCGCGTTGCCGGGGAGTGTCGACGGTGAGCGGCCGACGTTGGACCAGGTGCGTCGCGAGCTGGGGGACTGCCAGCGCTGCAAGCTGTGCTCGGGCCGCAAGAACATCGTGTTCGGTACGGGCAACCCTCGCGCGGAGCTGGTGTTCGTCGGCGAGGGGCCGGGCGAGAACGAGGACCTGCAGGGCGTTCCCTTCGTGGGCGCCGCGGGAGATCTCCTGACGAAGATGATCGAGGCGATGGGCTTCCGTCGCGACGACATCTACATCTGCAACGTGGTGAAGTGCCGGCCTCCAGGCAACCGCAATCCGGAGCCGGACGAGATCGCCGCGTGTGAGCCGTTCCTCCGGGCGCAGCTCGCGGCCATCCAGCCCAAGGTCGTCGTGGCCCTGGGCAAGTTCGCGGCGCAGACGTTGCTGCGCGATTCGACGCCCATCACCCGAATGCGTGGTGCCTGGCGCGTTTATGAGGGCATTCAGCTCATGCCCACCTTCCACCCCGCGTACCTGCTCCGCAATCCAGCGGAGAAGCGCAAGGCGTGGGAGGACCTGCAAGCCGTGATGAAGATCTTCGGCAAGAACCCGGGCTCGCGCGCATAGCGGGGCCTCGGGGGGGAGACTCAGATGAGGGGATTGTTGGAAACGCGCGAGGTGCAGTCGCCCGCGTTGGAGTCCAATCCGTTGGGCGACCCGTCTCGGCGGCGGCTCACCGTGTACCTGCCGCCAGGGTATGGCGAGGGAGACCGACGCTATCCGGCCGTGTACTTCCTGCACGCGTTCGGCAGCGGCGGCGGAAGCTGGACGAATGCCTCGGGCTTCGCGCCCAGCGTGCCCGAGCGGCTGGACGCGCTCATCGAGTCTGGCGCGGTGCCGCCGGTGGTGGGCGTGTTCCCGGATGGCTGGACGTCCCTGGGCGGCAGCCAGTGGATCAACAGCGACGCCATCGGCCGTTACCGGGACTACCTGGCCAAGGACATCGTCGGCTTCGTGGACCGCACCTTCCGCACGTTGCCCAAGGCGGCGTCGCGAGCCGTGCTGGGACACAGCTCGGGCGGGTATGGCGCGCTGGTGATGGGGCGCTACCACCCCGAGATTTTCTCGCACCTGGGCGCGCACTCGGCGGACTCGTATTTCGAGTACTGCTACCTGCCGGACCTGCCGAAGGCGGCGGGCGTGCTCCTCAAGGCCGGAGGCATCGAGGCCTGGCAGGGCGAGTTCCGCCAGCGCGTGCGCGAGACGAAGATGCGCGGCGATGACTTTCCGGTGGTGAACACGCTGGCGATGGCGGCGGCGTACTCGCCGAAGAAGGGGGAGCCGCTCAACCTGGAGCTGCCCTTCGATGCGCAGACGGGCCGGTTGAAGATCGACGTGTGGAACCGGTGGCTGGTGCATGACCCGGTGCGCTTCGTGCCCAAGTTCCTGGACGCCTACCGGAAGATGAAGACCGTCTTCCTGGACTGCGGCACCCGAGACGAGTTCAACATGCGCTGGGGCACGCGGATGCTGGCGGACGACCTCAAGAACGCCGGCGTGGAGCTGGTGCACGAGGAGTTCGAGGACGGCCACTCCGGCGTGAGCTATCGCTTCGAGCGGTCGCTGTCGGTCCTCCTGCCGAAGCTCGCGCGGGAGTAGCGGACCGGGCGCGGCGTCGGTCCTGGACGGGCCCCATGGGACGTGGGGCCCCGGGACTGATTGCCGCGTGACGTCATCCCTCGGAAGCGTGACGTTGCGCTGGCCATTGCCCCAGGGGAGCGGGTAGAGGCAGAGCGCCCGCGCGCCACGGTGGCTCGGTGGCAGGTGCGGGAAGACCTTCAGGGAGATGGGAACATGAGCAACGACCTCTACGGGCTGTCTCGCGTCGTCGGTGAGAAGGGTGTGCTGCCGCAGCGTGCGCGGAAGCTGGACCCCTCGCTGCCGTGCCGCGACTCGGAGGTGCTCATCGACGTGGAGAGCCTCAACATCGACGCGGCCTCCTTCAAGCAGATCAAGGGCGAGGTGGGCGGCGCCCCCGCGCGCATCGGCGAGCGCATCCAGGAGATCGTCCGGGAGCGGGGGAAGATGCAGAACCCCGTCACGGGCTCGGGCGGCATGTTGATTGGCCGCGTGAAGGAGATTGGCGCCAAGCACCCGGCGAAGGGGCAGCTCCAGATTGGAGACCGCATCGCCACGCTGGTGAGCCTGACGCTGACTCCGCTGGTGATTGAAGAGGTGAAGGCCGTCCAGGTGGACATCGACCGGCTGGACATCCGAGGACACGCGGTGCTCTTCGCCAGCGGCATCTACGCGAAGCTCCCGTCGGACATCCCGGACACGCTGGCGCTGGCGGCGCTGGACGTGTGCGGTGCGCCCGCGCTGGTTGCGCGCTACGTGCGGCCGGGCATGACGGTGGCGGTGCTGGGCGCGGGCAAGAGCGGGGCGCTGTGTCTGGCGCAGGCGCGGCGCAACCTGGAGAGCCGGGGCAAGCTCATCGCGCTGGACGTGTCCCAGGCGGCGCTCGACATGCTGTCGTCCATCGGCCTGTGTGACGTGGCGCTGAAGGTGGATGCCACCCAGGGCGTGGACGTGATGGAGGCGGTGAGCCAGGCCACGGATGGGCAGCTCTGTGACCTGGTGGTGAACTGCGCCAGCGTGGGCAACACGGAGATGGCCACCATCCTCTCGGTGAAGGATGGCGGCACCGCCATCTTCTTCTCCATGGCCACCAGCTTCACCACGGCGGCGCTCGGCGCCGAGGGCGTGGGCAAGGACGTCACCATGCTGGTGGGCAACGGCTACGTGCCCGGTCATGCCTCGCTGACGTTGGCGCTGCTGCGCACGGAGCCGGCGCTGCTCCAGCTCTTCGCCACGCGCTACGTCTGAGCGAGGCAGCGGGGCGTAAGCCCGTCCAGAGAGGCTTGCTCCCCGCGCGTCAGGCCCCTGTCGCCGCATCCTCCGCGAGGCCATCGGTCGCGACGTGAGCGTCGTGTCGCACTACCTCGCGGCGGAGGAAGCGCCATCGGTCTCGGGCGCCACGGGTGCCTGGGGCTCGGTCTGCGTCCGCGCCCAGTCGCCGACACTCCGGCCGCTGGCATCGCGAGCCTCGGGAGAGGCGCCCTTCTCGCGGAGCTGGTCCACGACTTCCCGCCGCCCGAAGAGGGAGGCGAACATCAGCGCCGTCTGGCCCAGGCTGTTGGCCTGGTCCACGGCACATGGCTGTTGGTTCAGCAGCGCGACGACGTCGCCGTAGCCCTTGAAGGCCGCGCCCATCAGCGCCGTGTTCCCGCGCTTGTCGCCCGCGCATGCATCCGCACCCGCCGCGAGCAGCGCGCGCACGGTGTCTAGATGGCCGTGGTACGCCGCGAGGATGAGCGGCGAGAAGCCCCGCGAGTCGCGAGCCTCCACGGGGGTTCCGGCCTTCAGCAACCCCGTGACAATCTCCGTGTCACCGATGCGCGCGGCGGCGAGCAGGTAGTTCTCCGCCTCGCTCGTGGCCAGCATCCGCCCCTGGGGCGCGGGCTCCGCGCGCAGGGACCACCAGGCGGCCGTCAGCACCGCGCACACCAGCACCAGGAGACCGAGGGCTCCGAGCAGCACCTTGCGAAACATGGTCGTCCTCCAGACGAAGTCGGATGAGAAGGCCGGGGCGGGGGAGGCCACCTCGCCGGGAGCGCGCCTTCCCTGGCCACGCCCCGGCCGTCTCTCAAGGGGGCCCGGCGCACCTTGGCGCCGGGCCCCGTGTGAATCACCGCGAGCTTCAGCGCGTGGCGAGCGGGGCCACGGCGGCGCGAGCGTCATCCACCTTCACGCCCACCGCGTTGGCCAGCTTGGTGCCGTACTCCGCGTTGGCGACGTAGAAGTGGCCGACCATGCGCGCCTTCACGCGGGCGTCACGCACCTGGCCCAGGTCCGCGGCCAGGTTCTTCACCAGCCGGTCCTTCGCGGCCGCGTCGAGCGCCGTGTAGAAGGCGCCCGCCTGCGAGAAGTTGTCCGTCTTCTCGATGGGCTGCTGCTGCGTGGTGCCGGACAGCGCGGCGCGCGAGAAGAGGTCGGCGGGGGACTCCTGCGACTCACGGGCGATGCTCGGCTCGTAGTTCACGTCCGACTTCGTGTTGGCGATGTTCATGCTGCCCGCCTGGTTGTTGCTGTTCACCGAGGCGCGCGAGCGGTTGACGGCGAGGGACTGGTAGTTGGCACCCACGCGGTAGCGCTGCGTGTCCGCGTAGGAGAAGAGCCGGCCCTGGAGGAGGCGGTCCTCGGACGGCTCGATGCCGGAGGGCTGTACGCCGGGGGAGAACGCGGCCTGCTCGGTCTCCTCGAAGAAGTTGTCCGGCATCTTGTTGAGGACGAACTTGCCCAGCTTGACGGAGGGCACCTTGTCCTCCGGCCAGATCTTCGTCGGGTCCAGCGGGTTGAAGCTGAAGCTGTCCAGGTCCTTGGGGTCCAACACCTGCGCGGACAGCTCCCATGCGGGGAACTTGCCCGCGCCAATGGACGCATACAGGTCCGTCGTCGCGTGCTGGTGGTCCTCGCCCGCGGTGCGCGCGGCCTCCTCGGAGGTCAGGCTCTTGACGCCCTGCTGCGAGGCCCAGTTGAACTTGACGTAGCGGTACTCACCCTTGGCGTTGACGAACTTGAACGCGTGGACGCCGTGCCCGTTCATCTGGCGGTAGTTCGCCGGGATTCCGATGTCCGAGTACACCTGCGTCAGCATGTGCGTGGACTCGGGGATGTGGGAGAAGAAGTCGAAGAAGCGGTTCGGGTCCTGCTTGTTGTTGATGGGCGACGGCTTGAGCGAGTGCACCATGTCCGGGAACTTGATGGCGTCGCGGATGAAGAAGATGGGCAGGTTGTTGCCCACCAGGTCCCAGTTGCCCTCGTCCGTGTAGAACTTGAGCGCGAAGCCGCGTGGGTCTCGCAGCGTCTCCGGCGAGCCGGACGGATGGATGACGGTGGAGAAGCGCACGAACAGGGGCGTCTTCTTCCCCTTGCTGGAGAAGACGGACGCGCGCGTCAGGTTGGAGAAGTTGCCGTAGCTCTCGAAGACGCCGTAGGCGCCCGTGCCGCGCGCGTGGACGACGCGCTCCGGGATGCGCTCACGGTCGAACCGGGCCAGCTTCTCGATGAGGTGGAAGTCCTCCAGCAAGATGCCGCCGCGCGGGCCGGCCGTCTTGGAGCTTTGATTGGTGCCCACGGCGGCACCGGTGTCCGTGGTGAGGGGCGGTGGATTGGCCGCGAAGGCAGGACCACTGAGCAACACAGCCGACAGCAACAGGGAGCGGGTTTTCATTCGAAGTCTCCTCTCGGGGGATGAGGCGGACCGCTCCAAAGCACGCGCCGTGCCGATTCCTGGATTCCAATAAATCCAAAGGCTTGTCACGAAGCCAACAACGCCACTCACCGGCATGTCGGTGGAAACACCGCCTGCTCGGTGCAGGGGATCATCGCTTTTTCGGTGCGTTGGCTCCAGAACCGATAATGCGGTGCGGCAGCGCGTTCGGGGTCTGCTTCGGCGCTTCCTGTAGGCGTTTGGGCGGGTAAGGTGCGCGGATGCCTGGCCCGTTCATTGACGACGCGCAGATTGCGCACGCGCGCACTCTGGCGGAAGAGATCGTCAACCCGATCTTCGACCTCATCCGCCGTAACACCACTGTATCCATCGAGCGCACCGTGTTGCGCTTCTTCGGCATTTCCGGGGCCGGCGCGCGGGGGGTTCCGCTCGCCAACCTGATGGTCGACAAGCTCAAGGCCGCCGGGGTGCTCAACCGGGGCGCCGCCTATTGGTATGGCCGGGCGCTCCAGTTGGGCGCCAAGAGCCCGCTGGAGGCCGTGGAGCGGCTGACGGCGCTGCCGACGGACAAGCTGGGTCCGCTGTCTCCGGAAGTCGAACAGAACCTCCGCGCCGAGGTGCGCGCGGAAGCCCGCTCCGCCCTGGAGGACATGAAGTCCCGCCTCGCCGCGCGCGACGCGCTCCGCCAGCAGTTCCCCATGTCGCCGGCGCCGCACAAGTACGTCATCGTGGCCACGGGCAACATCTACGACGACGTGGACCAGGCTCGGGCCGCGGCCCAGGCCGGCGCGGACGTCATCGCCGTCATCCGCTCCACCGCGCAGTCCCTGCTGGACTACGTGCCTCACGGCGCGACGACGGAGGGCTACGGCGGCACGTACGCCACCCAGGAGAACTTCCGCATCATGCGCGAGGCCCTGGATGAGGAGAGCCGCAAGCTCAAGCGCTACATCCAGCTCACCAACTACTCGTCCGGCCTGTGCATGTCGGAGATCGCCTTCTGCGCGGCCTACGAGAAGCTGGACATGCTGCTCAACGACGCGATGTACGGAATCCTCTTCCGCGACATCAACATGCGGCGCACCTTCATCGACCAGTACTTCAGCCGCCGCATCTGCGCGCTCGCCGGCATCATCATCAACACCGGCGAGGACAACTACATCACCACCGCGGATGCGTACGACGCGGCCCACACCGTCATCGCCAGCCAGTTCATCAACGAGTGCTTCGCCAAGCGCGCGGGCCTCAAGGACTGGCAGCTGGGCATCGGTCACTCGTACGAGATCGACCCCTACCGGGACGACACGCTCCTGTTGGAGCTGTCGCAGGCGATGCTGGTGCGCCGCTGCTTCCCGGACGCGCCGCTGAAGTACATGCCGCCCACCAAGCACAAGGAGACGGACATCTTCTTCAGCCACGCGTACGACGTGATGGCGGACCTGGTGGCCATCTGGACGAAGCAGGGCATCCAGCTGCTCGGCATGATGACGGAGGCCATGCACACGCCGCTGCTCGCGGACCGCTTCGTGGCGCTCAAGTCCGCCAACTACATCCACCGCGCCGCGCGGGGCATCGACGAGGAGTTCACCGTTCGCGAGGACGGGAAGATCGCCAACCGGGCCCGCGAGGTGTTCGGCCAGGCGATGAAGCTGCTCCAGGAGTGCCGCGACGAGGGCATGGTGGCGGCCATTGGCAAGGGTCACTTCGGCGACGTGAAGCGCGAGGAGACCGGCGGCAAGGGGTTGGATGGCGTGATGGAGAAGGCTCCCGATTACTTCAACCCGTTCCTGGAAATCCTGGAGGCAACATGATGCTCGGTACCATCCTGACCGTGGTGATGGCCGCGGGCGGCTCGGCGGACTCGCTGGCGCAGTTCCAGGTGAAGAACGTGGGCGTGCAGGTGCCCGCCGCGTGGAACCGCTCCGTCGAGGACGGGACGACCAAATTCACCGCGCCCAGCGGCGACGCGTACTTCCTGGTGGACGTGGGCTCGGTGCAGACCGCGGGCATGAAGGCCCAGGTCTGCGTGGACAAGATTGTCGCTGGCATCGGCGGGGCCAACTGGGAGCGCCTCAAGGTGGGCGGGCAGCCGGCGGCCAAGCGGCTGGACTCGGACAATTCGACGAACGGCGGGGTGGTGGACACGGTGACGTACGTCGGGTGCGATGGGCGCACGACGTGGTCGGTCGTCTTCCACCTGGAGCAGCGCAAGAAGGAGCGCTTCGCCGCGCTGGCCGACAAGGTGGGCACCAGCGTGAAGATTCAGCGGGCCGGGGGGAAATGATCCGATGGTGAAGCCCAGCAAGCAGATCATCCGTCCCTATGGAGACCGTCGGGACGACGGCGTGGTGCAGCTGTCGTTCACCCTGCCGGTGCCCCTGTCGGAGAAGGCCAAGGAGGCCGCCGCCGTCTTCACGAAGAAGATGGGGTTCTCCGACGTCAAGGTCGCCGCCGCCGAGCGCGCCGCCGACAACTACACGTTCTTCATCGTGTACGCCCGCTCGGGCATGTACCTGGACTACGCCGAAATCGACGTGCCGGAAGTCGTCGTGAAGAAGATGTCCTTCGACGACCTCAACGCCTTCATCAAGGAGAAGGTCGGCCGTCGCATCGTCGTGTTCGGCGCGTGCACCGGCACGGACACGCACACGGTGGGAATCGACGCCATCCTGAACATGAAGGGCTACGCGGGCGACTACGGCCTGGAGCGCTACCCCGGGTTCGAGGCGTTCAACCTGGGCAGCCAGGTGCCCAACGAGGACCTCATCAAGAAGGCGGTGGCGAAGAAGGCCGATGCCATCCTGGTGAGCCAGGTCGTCACGCAGCGCGACGTGCACAAGGACAACTCGCGGCAGTTCATCGACGCGGCGAAGGCGGCGGGCATCCACGGCAAGGTGCAGTTGCTCCTGGGCGGCCCGCGCGTGGACCACAAGCTGGCGCTGGAGCTGGGCTTCGACGCCGGCTTCGGGCCGGGCACCAAGCCGTCCGACGTGGCCAACTACATCGTCCATGCGCTCCTGAAGAAGGAAGGCAAGGAGCCCAAGGACGCGCACTACCAGGGAGAGCCGACGTGAGCATTGGGACGAAGGCCATCATCCGCCTGCGCATGAGCAGCCACGACGCGCACTACGGCGGCAACCTGGTGGACGGCGCGCGCATGCTGGGCCTGTTCGGCGACGTGGCCACGGAGCTGTGCATCCGGGCGGACGGCGACGAGGGCCTGTTCCGCGCATACGACTCGGTGGAGTTCCTGGCGCCGGTGTACGCGGGAGACTTCATCGAGGCGGAGGGCGAAATCATCAGTGCGGGCAACACGTCGCGGAAGATGCGCTTCGAGGCCCGCAAGGTCATCCGGCCTCGCACGGATGTGAATGATTCGGCGGCGGACCTGTTGCCGGAGCCTGTCGTGGTGTGCCGTGCTTCGGGCACCTGCGTGGTTCCCAAGGACAAGCAGCGAGGCCAGCGATGAGCACTCCCATGGTCATCACCGCGGCGATGGTGGGCGCGGAGACGACGCGCGAGCAGACGCCGCACCTGCCCATCACCGCCGAGGAGATCGCCGAGGACGCCGTGCGCTGTCGCGAGGCCGGCGCGGCGATGGTGCACCTGCACGTGCGCACCGCGGACGGCAAACCGTCCCAGGACGCGGAGCTGTTCCGGGCCGCCATCCGGGCCATCCGCAAGCGCACCGACGTGCTCATCCAGACGTCCACCGGAGGCGCGGTGGGCATGACGGTGGACCAGCGCTGTGGCCCGCTGACGCTCACGGGAGAGGACAGGCCGGACATGGCCACGCTCACCACGGGCACGGTGAACTTCGGCGAAGAGGTGTTCTGGAACCCGCGCCCGCTGGTGCGGGACATCGCCAAGAGAATCAAGGCGCTGGGCCTCCGGCCGGAGCTGGAGTGCTTCGACGTGGGCATGCTCGACGAGGCCCGCTATCTGGCGAAGGAGGGCCTGGTGGACCTGCCGGCGCACTTCGACTTCGTGCTCGGCGTGCCGGGCACGCTGCAGGCGCGGCCGGAGGTGCTGGACTTCATGATTGCCTCGCTGCCGGAGGGGAGCACCTGGACGGTGGCCGCGGTGGGCCGTCACCAGCTTCCCTTCGTGGACGAGGCGGCGAAGCGAGGCGGCAACGCGCGGGTGGGCCTGGAGGACAACATCTACGTGTCCAAGGGCGTGCTCGCGAAGGGCAACTGGGAGCTGGTGGCCGAGGCCGCCAAACGCGCCCGTGCCCATGGCCGCGAGCCCGCGACGCCAGAGCAGGCGCGCAAGCTTCTGCGCCTGAGCTGATGAACTCCCGCCGACGCGCCTTCCTCGCGTCGGCGGTTTTCTTTTCCATGTCAGCAACCGCGGGCCTTTCGCGTCGGCAGCAGCCGGACGCCACCCGTCTGTCCGGATTCCGGCGCGACAGGGCCCCATGTCTTCCGAGGAACCATCTGAATGGACACGGAGCTGAGGGGCAAAGGCGTCCTGGTGACGGGCGGCGCGGGCGGTATTGGCACCGCGCTGGTCCGAGCGTTCTCCGACGAAGGCGCGAAGGTGGCGGTGCACTACCGCTCTCGCGAGGCGCAGGCGCGAAAGCTCGCCAGTGAGGTGGGCGGCGCGGCGGTGGGCGCGGACCTGACGGTGGAGGCGGAGGTGGATGCCCTCGTGCCCGCGTCGGTGGCCGCGCTGGGCCGGCTGGACGTGCTGGTGTGCAACGCGGGTGTGTGGCCCGCCCCGGATGAGCCCGTCTGGGAGATGTCGCTGGCGCGCTGGCGCCGCACGCTGGCGGAGAACCTGGACAGCGTCTTCCTGTGCTGCCGTGCGTTCCTCCGGCACGTGTCCACCACGGGCGCAGGCAACATCGTCATCGTCAGCTCCACGGCGGGTCTGTTCGGCGAAGCGGGGCACGCCGACTATGCGGCGGCGAAGGGCGCGCTCGCGAGCGGCTTCGTGCGCAGCCTGAAGAACGAGCTGGGCCGCATCGCCCCGCTGGGGCGCGTCAACGTGGTCTGCCCCGGCTGGACGGAGGTGGACCGCAACCGCGCCAAGCTGGAGGCAGAGGGTTTCGTGAAGCGGGTGACGCGCACCATGCCGTTGCGCAAGGTGGGCCAGCCCGAGGATGTCGCGCGCGTCGTGGTGACGCTCGCATCGGATCGCATCTCCGGCCATGTGACGGGTGAAGTCATCACCGTGGCGGGAGGCATGGAAGGAAGGGTGCTGCATGACGACTGAGTCCGTGGACGTGCGGAAGTACAATCGCGAGGCGTGGGACCGGCAGGTGGCCGCGGGAGACCGGTGGACGGTGCCGGTGACGCCAGAGGTCATCGCCGCGGCGAAGCGAGGGGAGTGGAGCATCGTCCTCACCCCGACAAAGCCCGTGCCGCGCGAGTGGTTCGGTGATGTCACCGGCAAGCGGGTGCTGTGTCTGGCGGGCGCGGGCGGACAACAAGCGCCCGTGCTCGCGGCGGCGGGCGCGCGGGTGACGGTGTTGGACAACTCGCCCGCTCAGCTCGGTCAGGACCGCAAGGTGGCGGAGCGGGAGGGCCTGGAGCTGCGGCTGGTGGAGGGGGACATGAAGGACCTGTCCGCATTCGAGGACGGAAGCTTCGACCTCATCTTCCACCCGTGCTCCAACGCCTTCGTGGACGACGTGCGGCCCGTCTGGCGCGAGGCCTTCCGTGTGCTGCGTCCGGGCGGCGCGCTCCTGTCGGGCTTCAGCAACCCGGTCATCTTCCTGTTCGACCCGGACCTCCAGGAGCAGGGGGTGATGCAACTCAAGTACAAGATGCCGTACTCGGACTTCACCAGCCTCACGGACGCCGAGCGCAGCAGGTACACCGACAAGGGTGAGCCCCTCTGCGTGGGGCACTCGCTCCAGGACCAGGTGGGCGGACAGCTCGACGCGGGCTTCCTCCTCGCTGGCTTCTTCGAGGACCGGCACGTCGCGGGCGACAAGCTCTCCGAATACTTCGAGGGTTTCATCGCCACCCGCGCGGTGAGGCCCAGCGCGCCCTGAGCTCCCAGGGCTTCGCGACTCAAATGTGTGTTGCGCTGAGGGTCTGAAAAGACTCCCATGCGGGTTGTCCTGGAATACCCAGGACTTCCCGCAAGGAGCGCAAATGCGTACACCCTGGCGTATCTCCTCGTTCTGTTTCGTGAGCCTCGCGCTGCTGGGCGCGGGTTGTGAGCCGGCGCCGTCGCCGGTGTCGTCCGAGTCAGGCGCGGTGTTGGAGCAGAAGAAGGACCGCGCGGTGGGTGACGTGAAGTTGTTCTGCGAAATCCCGCAGGACGGCAGCTACTTCGAGCTGAAGCAGACGGCGACGGGCTACGAGGGCGTGGTGGCGACGCAGGTCTATGACCCGTGGGACTGCCGCTGCATCTACCTGAAGCGCGAGGTGGTGGGGCAGTACACGTCCTGCCAGTTCGCCCCGTCGGACCCGCGCATCGTGAGCTGCTGGCGCCGCGAGCCCAATGGGACGATTGGGAAGATGGGCATGTTCTCCACGAAGGTGACGCGGCAGTCGCTCGTCATCGGTGGACCCACCCAGGAGGTGTCGGACCAGCTCCTGGATATCGGCGTCGTCAACCAGGACCCGGGCCAGACGTCGCGGCGCGACTTCTCCTACGCGCTCGACGACTGCACGGCGGGCTAGCGAGCACGAAGGGGGAGGGGAGTTGCTCCGGGCCGGTGCAGGGGCGTGGATTTAACCTTCTCCTCCGCGCGGGGTTCTTCCAGGCAACGAGGACGCGAGCGGGAGTGCCGCTCGCGTCCAGTTCAACCGACTGGAGAGCCTCACCATGCGTCAGAGTTTCCTGCTGCGTTCCCTTGTCACGGCTTCGCTCCTGTTCTCCGTTCCGGTGCTCGCGGAGGACACCGCGCCCGCGCCGCAATGCAAGGAGGGCCACCACGGGCGGCACGGCCACAAGGGCATGAAGGGAGAGCGGAAGCTCGCCCGGATGGAGCACCGCCTGGACCGCGCGGTGTCCGAAGGTCGCCTCGCCCAGTCGCAGGCGGACCAGTTCAAGACGGAGGCCCGCCAACTGCGAGAGGAGCTGAAGGCCCAGCGTGACGCGGCCGGCGGTCAGCTCTCCGAGGACCAGCGCCTCCAGGCGCGTGAGCGCGTCCGTGCCCTGCGCGAGAAGGTGAAGGCCGCCGTGCAGGCCACCGCGCCCACGAAGACCTGAGTCAGAAAGACAGCGGGTTCCCATGGAGCGTGAGGCCTTCCCAAGACAGGCCAGACGCTGACCCCGGCGGGCCGTGCCGCACCCGCCTCCCGCCGTCATCACGGAACCCGCGGTTCCAAGATGGAGATCGTGGCGGAGGCCGCCTGAAGATTCTCGACGAGCGCAGAGGGGCCCTGGAAGCAAGCGGCCTCGCCGACGACGCGCACGCGCGGCGTGACGGACCTTGGGGAATCGCGCAGACTCGTGGCACGAGGTTTCGCATGCGACTGGTGGTGTCCCTGGTGGTGTTCGTGTCGCTCGTCGGATGCGGTGCGCACTCGTCGGGCGCGTTCCTCGGCGACGCCGCGGCTCCTGCTCCCTCTCGAACTCCCGTGGACGACGCGGAGTTGCTCCGGGTCCAGGCCCGCGCCCGCTACATCGTCGAGGCGGAGCGTGCCGCCATTCGCGCCACGGACGTGCTGATGGAGAGCAAGGACGTGGACCTGAGTCCCGCCCGGATGCAGATGCACGTCACCCTGCCTCACGAGGGCGCGTGGTACGGCCTCTTCGGCCGGGTGGACGACGCGGGGACCTTCATCCCGGCCTACGCGTTGAAGGCGCCGCACGAGGAGCCCGAATGGATGGAACTCATCCCCGTGGACACTCTTCCCGTCGACTTCAGTCCCGTGGCTCGGGCCGTGAAGACGGCGAAGCAGATCACCGTGGAGACCTTCGGGCGAACCAGCGTCAACCCGGTGGTCGTCAGGGAGGCGTCGGGCGACATCACCGTGTACACGTTGCAGGGGACGCGAGATCCGAAGCGCTTCTTCTACGGGGGTGACTTCCGGTTCCGCTTCGCTCCGGATGGCAGGACGCTGCGCGAGCAGGTGAAGCTGCACCCGAGCGTCATCGCGGTCGACGTCGCGCCCATCACCGAGGACGCCTCGCGGATGGATGCCCACCTGCACCAGCACTTCAAGGGGCCGCTGGAGACGGAGCTGGCCCTGCTGATGCTCTATCCGGAGCTGACCTCGCTGGCGGTGGGCCACGTCGATACGGCGGTGACCTACGTCCTGTTCCCGGATGGCAGCATCAGCGTCGTCACCGAGGACAATCCCGCGACGAGGCGAGACCTGCTGTCGGATGGCACCTTCGCGCCCGCGCCCGATGCGGCGAAGCCTCCGGAGCCGGAGGCTTCCCACGAGCAGGCGCCGTGAGCCTCAGTCGCGCAGGCGCTCGGCCCACGTGAAGTACACGGTCCGCGCCTCCACGAAGGGGTCCCTGAACAAGGCGCGGACTTCCGCCTTCGCCAGTCGTCCTTCGTCGAACGCGCGGTAGAGCCTGTCCCCGAGCAGGTAGCCCAGTGCGTGGCTGACGCCGTGGAACAGGCGGTCCTTGCGCAGGGGCAGCAGCTTCACCGCCTCCTCGGGCGCCTCCAGCTCCGCGGCCTTGTGCGCCAGCACGAAGGCGGAGACCTGCCGCTCGACGCCTCGGCTCTCGCCGAAACGCTTCGCCCACTCGGCCAGCCCCAGACACGTGCGTCGCGGGTTCACCAGTCGGGAGCCGAAGAAGCCCAGCGCCTCTTCCATGCACCGCGCGTAGAACGCGTCGGACGCCGTGCGAGGCGCCTCCATCGCGCTGCCCACCGCGCAGTGCCGCACGAAGTGCGCGGCTTCTTCCGCCGCGTGGTTCAAGGACAGCGAGGCCAGATAGGCCGTCCGCGCTCGAGGGATGTAGCTGCTCTCCCGAGACAGGATGTGGCGGCGCAGCTGGGACAGCTCCGCCTGCGTGAATCGCCCGCGCCGCTGGATGCGCGCCAGCACGTCCCCGTCCGCCACCGTGGCGACTTCCACCGACTCCAGCGCGCGCACCACCGGCACACCCGCGAGACGGCCGATGAGCGCCGCCATCTCCCGGAAGCGCTCCGAGGCGCCCCGGTCCATCAACGGTGAGTCTCCGGCCTCTGCTTCCAGGTAATCCAGGAAGCTCTGCTGGCAGACGACAGGGGAGGCGTTGAGCAGGCACACGGTGTCGTCCGCCAGCTCCACCGCCTCGGCCACGCCCATGCGCCCGTCGCGGGCCAGCCGCCACCAGACGCCTTCCGCGTTCTGGTAGACGACGAGGCCTCGTCGCGTGTCGTCACCGAGCGCGCGCTCCACCTGCGTGGGCAGGTGACACGGCGCCACGTGGTACTGGCCCACCAGGACGAGGACGAGCGGACGGTCCTCGGCTCGGGCGACCCGCGCGATGCGCTCCGCGGCGTAGGCATCCCTCAGCGCGAGCGAGCGTTCACCCTGGGCGCGCCGGTCGATGCCCACGACTTCCAGGCGGTGGCGCCGGGCGAAGGCGAGCAGGGTGCGCAGCGTGGTGCCAGGGCCGAAGCCCGCACCCTCCGTGTCACCGCCCAGTCGCGCCAGGAGGGAGCGCTCCGAGAGGCGTCCCGTGCGCCAGGCATCGAGCGAGGCCTGGTGCCGGCCCTCGATGCACTCGAGGGCCAGGACGACGCGGCGACCCGAGGTGAGCGCGCGTTCGACGAGCTCCAGGTAGGTCTGCTGCGCCAACGGCAGCGTGTGGTAGTCGCCCACGTACACCACGTCCGAGGCGCGCACGCGCTGGTGCACCTCGGTCAGCGGCAGGACGCGCCGATAGCTGGCGGTACGCCGCCGGTAGCGGGCCTCGTAGGAGCGGAAGGCATCTGTCTGCCCGTCCACCACGCGGGCGATTTGTGCCCGCTGACGACGGAAGAGGGCAAGGTGCAGGGCGAGCGAGTCGCGCATGGAGTGCGGCGATCCCTCGCACGGCCCTGAAGGCCCGGCAAAAAATCAGCGGCGAGTGGCCCGGGGGCTCCCTTCCTTGACTCGGGGATCGGGGCAATGGACCATCCCCCTCAGCTTGAAGAACACACTCGCGCGCGCGACCCTCCTCAGCTTCGTGCTCTTCCTGGCGGTACCTGTCCGTGCCGAGGAGCCTTCTCTTCTTCACTCCGCACCGACCCGCGCCGAGCCCAAGCTGCCTCTTCGGCTGGACGGCACGCTCGTGGAAGGCGGTCGCATCCTGGAGATGTACGTCCGCTACCGCGGCCCGGGCGAGCCGTTCGCCCGTGTGCTGATGGAGCGCCAGTACGGCGACCTCTATCGCGGCGTCATCCCCGCCGAGCACATGGTGCCGCCGGGCGTCGAGTACTACGTCGAGGGCCTCACCGCCGACGGTGAGCGCATCCCCATCTTCCAGACGGCCGCGCGGCCCGCACGCGTGTTCGTGGCCGGCGACGTGTCCGCGACCGCGAGCCGGCCCGCGACGCCGGAGCCGGCGTCTTCCAACTCCGCCGACGAGCGACCGTCCACCCGGACGCCACCTCCCGAGCGCACCCGGACGCCGCCGCCCACGAGCAGCACCTCCGACGACGATTCGATGGCGGCCCTCACCGCGGATCTGCCCTCCGATGTTCCTCCGCCGAAGGTGTCGTCGCGGGACACCCGCACCCCCTCGACGTCGCGCGAGCCTCCGCCTCCGACGCGAGGAAGCGCGACCACCTCACGCGAGCCCACTCGAGGGACGCGAGAAGCGCCCCCGCGTGAGTCGGGGACCTCCCGCGACGCGACCGCCCGCGAGACTGGAACCTCCCGCGACGCGACCGCCCGTGAGGCTGGAACCTCACGTGACGCGCCCACGCGAGAGGCTGGCACTTCACGCGACGCACCCATTCGCGAGCCCGTGGCCTCGCGTGACTCCTCCCGGGAGTCCTCGACGCGCGACACGTCATCCTCGCGAGAGTCCTCCTCGCCGCGCGAGAGCGCGGTCGTCGCGCCGCCGCGCTCGGAGCTGGAAGAGGACATGGCCCTCTACAGCGCCGAGGACACCCTGGCCCTGGCCACGCGCCACGAGGAGAAGGTCCGCAAGGTGCCCGCCATCGCCGCCTCGTTCGGCCGCGAGCAGATCAGCGCGCTGGGTGCCCGCACCGTCGCCGACGTGCTGGACGTGGTGCCCGGGCTCACCATCAGCCGGGACGTGCAGGGCTTCCATCGCACGGCGGTGCGCGGCCTGCGCAATGACGCCGAGGTGCTGTTCCTGCTCAACGGCCATCGCCTCAACAACTTCTTCGACGGCAAGGCGCTGATGAACCTGCCGGTGGAGAACCTGGAGCGCATCGAGGTCATCCGCGGTCCGGGCTCCGCCCTCTACGGCGCGGGAGCCTTCCTGGGCGTGGTGAACATCGTCACCGACACCTCGGATGGTGTGCGCACGGCCGTCTCCGCCGGAGGCTTCCCGGAGAAGGACGACCGCCTGGCCATCACCGTCAACGGGCACGCGTCGGCGGGAGAGACCTTCGGCGACCTGCGCCTCTTCGCGGACGCGGACGTGTGGAACCAGACGGGTGACTCGAACGTCATCGAGCACGACGGCCTGGATGACGAGTCCACCTCCCAGGGCCTTCGCGCGGTGGAAGACCCCGCGGGCAAGACGCGGGATGACCGCTTCCTCCTCAACCTGGGCGGTGGCGCCACCTACGCCATGGGAGACGCGGGACGCCTGGGGGCCTCGGTGCGCTTCCTCACCGAGAACCGCACGGCCCTGATGGGCCTCTTCGACACCGTGGGCGAGGACTCCGAGCTGAAGTGGAACGTCCTCATGGCGGACCTCCAGTGGGAGCGCGCCATCGGGTCCTCGGTGCTGCTGCGCGCGCGGGCCGGGTTCGACCAGCAGTCCACCGACCGCCTCTTCCAGATCACCCCCCTGAACTTCCGCACGGGCCCGGACGCCAACCAGCTCTTCGACAAGGGCCTGAGGGAGCGCACGCGCATCTCCGTGCGTTCGATCACCGGCGGAGTGGACGCGGACATCTCCCTGTCGGCGAACAACCGGCTGTCGCTGGGCGCGGTGGTGGAGCAGCAGTCGCTGGGCGACTACGACTACGAGACCAACTACACGCTGGACGCGCGCGTGCGCCCGGAAGGCTTCACCGCGCCCGAGGGCCTCACGGACCTGCTGGGCCTCGCGGATGGCGCCGCGTCACGCCGGCTCATCGTGGGCTTCTTCGCGCAGGACCAGTGGACCGTCATCGCCCCCCTGACGCTCACGTTCGGCGTGCGCGTGGACGCCACGCAACTGCCCACCGTGGACGGCTCCGGCACCATCACCGGCACCAGCTTCGTGCCCAGCATCAACCCCCGCGTGGGCCTGGTGTTCTCCGCCACGGACGCCCTGGTGCTCAAGGCCCTGTACGGCCGAGCGTTCCGCGCGCCCACGCTCCAGGAACTCGTGGAGCGCATCCCGGACACGACCTACAACCAGGGCCGCTTCGAGGGAAACCCGCGCCTGCAGCCCTCCACGGTGGACACCTTCGAGCTGGGCGCCGACCTCATCCAGTCCGCCGGAGAGGCCCGCGTGCGGCTGCGCGCCAACGCGTACCTGGAGCTCTTCGACTCGCCCATCATCCCGGTGGACACGTCCGGCAACATCGTCCCGCTGCGCAACCGCGAGCTGGGCGTGCGCGTGTACGGCATCGAGGGTGAGGCCCGCCTGGAGGCCTCCAAGCGCGCCAACGCCTGGTTCAACGCGAGCATCTCCCGCGCGCAGGACATGGAGCTGCCCTCACAGTCCCGCCTGCTCACGGATACGCCGCAGGCCCGCTTCAACGCG
The DNA here is from genome assembly GCF_013336725.1 of Myxococcus sp. CA040A. Classification (NCBI taxonomy): domain Bacteria; kingdom Pseudomonadati; phylum Myxococcota; class Myxococcia; order Myxococcales; family Myxococcaceae; genus Myxococcus; species Myxococcus sp. CA040A. The sequence continues at coordinate 678,796 of NZ_JABUMR010000002.1, forward strand.
GGCGTGTCCATGCCCATTGGCGCGTGGGTGAACTTCGACGTGGTGGTGCGCACGGGCGCGGAGCGACGCAACAACAGCCGCTCCGTGCTGGAGCTGGTCCGCCGCTACAAGATTCCCGCCTACAGCCTCATCACCGCGCAGATTCGCAGCGAGCCCATCGCCGACATCTGGGAGGTGTCGCTGGTGGCGCACAACGTCTTCGACCATGACCTTCGCGACGATGTTCCCCGCCCGGACCGCGTCACCGGGAGCCTCCCGCGCGAGGGCATGTCCGGCTACCTCACCGTGAGGGCCCACTTCTGATGCCGCTCCCCAAGTCCATCATCGCCGCGCTCGCGTGCGCCCTGGCGTCGCCTCTCGCCGGGTGCATCTCCTACAACGACTCGTGCCAGCCGCTCGTCGCGGACCCGGATGCCGTCGTCGGCTACCTGGGCCAGGACGTCCAGCTCGACAAGCCCTTCACCCGACATGACAACAACGCGCTGGCGCAGTTGGTCGCCGACGCGTTCCTTCATGCCGAGGACGGCTCGGTGCGGCCCGCCGTGCTGGGCGTCGTCAACGGTGGCTCGCTGCGCGCGGAGGGCCTCTGCTACACGCGCATGGCGCTGCGGAAGGGACCGCTCACCGACGGCGTGCTCCACGAGGTCATCCTCTTCGAGAACCTCATCGTCACGGTGGACCTCACCGAGCGCGAGGTCGTGGGGATGATGGAGAACAGCGTGGGCGCCCTGTACGTGGAGGGACAGCTCATCGCCTCGCCCTCCGGCGCCTTCCTCCACGTGTCCGCGGGGACGTCGGTGCGCGTGGACTGCTCACGCCCCAAGGGCGAGCGGGTGCGGGCGCTGACAGTGGGGGGGCAGCAGATTCCGCTGCCGCCTCGCGACGACGCGAGCATCCGCTACCGCGTGGCCATGCCCAGCTTCCTGCTCGAGGGGGGCGACGGCTACGGCACGGTGTTCGGCAATGCCGGTCAGGACCCTGACCGGAACCCGGTGCAGGCGCGAAAGCTGGGCGGCACCGACGCGAACATCGCCTCGGCGTACATGCGGGAGAAGTACCCCACGCCCGTCCAGGCGCTCTCCGAGGAGCCTCGCGTCGTCTTCGAGAACTGCGCGCTGCCCGCGAGGCCCGCCGGCGGGTGAGTGCCGGTGGGCCGCTCGCGGGGCCCTTCAGGACTTGGGCTCGTCCGGGTTCGGAGCGGCCGCCACCATGCTCGGTGGGGTCGCGGGCGCCGCCGCCGCCGGGCTCGCCACGACAGTGGCGGGACGCGGTGGAGGAGGCGAGCTGAGCACGTCGTTGACCGACGGCATTCTCCGAATCTCCGCACGCGCGACCTTCCACGCCTGCTGGACAATCCAGGAGAGCGAGCGGTCCTGCCTCGTCGCCTCGCGCTGGATTTCCTCCAGCATGTCCTCGGGGAAGTAGAGGCTTTGTTTGCGGTGGTCGGTGGTGGCCATGCCTGCGCTACTCCTCGCGCGGGTCCTGGCGCTCGTCGCCAGTCACGTCGTTGACGGCGGGGAACGACTTGATGCGCTCGCGGGCGATCTTCCACGCCTGCTGGACAACCCAGGAGAGGGAGCGGTCCTGTCGATTCGCTTCCTCCTGAATCTCCTTCAGCATCTCCTCGGGGAAGTACAGCGACTGCTTGCGCTTGTCGGTGCCTGCCATACTTGAGTCTCCGGGGCGGATTCGAGGTGACGACCTGAACACACCGGGGCCGTTATCCGACAGACGCCCAAGAGGGTCAACGGTTTCGGAGGACTCATTCCGCGCTCGCTGGGTCCTCGCCCGGGCACGTTCAGTCAAGCCTGACGTATCCAACTGTGCGCGAAAAAGGAAACGCCCCGGCCCTCGCGATAGGAGGACCGGGGCGTCTCGGAAAGAGGGACCGCCGGGAGTGGATCTCCCAGCGGACCCGTGGGCCCAGAGGGGGAGGGGGGGGACCCCTAGGCCCAACACCTTGAAAATTCGACCGTCCCCTCAACAACTCCGGGGGCCGCGCATATTTCCTCTTCCGAGTCCGCGCCCATCCGGTGTGACGATCATAAGAACCAGCCCCCCTGCCTTCAACCGTACGCGCCTCTGTAACCCTGTTACCCGACACTCCATTCCCCCTGTCAGATGTCACGCACTGGACCCACGACACGTTTGCTGACGACGACGCTGCTCGATGCGTACTCGCGCCTCGGGTTGGAGGGCCGCTCCGTGCTGTGCGCCGTCTCTGGCGGCGCGGACTCGGTGGCCCTGCTCGTCGGCACGGCGAGCGTGCGAGAGCGCCTGGGGCTGCGCGTGGAAGTCGCCACGGTGGACCATGGCCTGCGCCCAGAGTCCCGAGCGGAGACGCGGGCCGTGGCGTCGCTCGCCGCGAGGCTGGGGCTGGAGTGTCATGTCCGCGAACTGGCGCTGAAGTCTGGAGCGGGAGTGGAGGCGCGCGCGAGGCATGCGCGGTACGCGGCGCTGGAAGAGGTGCGGCTCGCGCGCGGATTGTCAGTGGTGGCGACAGCCCACTCGGCCACCGACCAGGCGGAGACGCTGCTGATGCGGCTGGCCCGGGGGACCTCCTCGCGAGGCGCGGTGGGCATCCACGAAGCACGTCCCGGGCTCGTCCGGCCGCTCTTGGAGCGCACGCGCGAGGAGTTGGTGAACTTTCTGGCCGAGCAGGGCGTCGAGTATTGGACAGATGCGATGAACGCCGACCCGGCCTTCTTCCGGGTGCGGGTCCGAACGGACGCCTTGCCCGCGCTCAGCCGGGCGGCCGGCTTCCGGGTGGACGCGCGGCTGGCCTCGTTCGCGCGGCTGGCCGCGGAGGACGATGCGCTGCTGAGCGAGCTGGCGGACGCGGCCTGGCGCCGCGTGCGGCTGTCGGAGGGAGGATTGGATGCGGTGGCGGTGCGCGCGCTGGAACCTCCTCTGCGGCGCAGGGTGCTCGCCCGACTGCTGGCCGAGCATGACGTGGTGACGGATGCGGGGACGGTGGAGCGCGTGCTGCGCGCGGTGGAGCAGGGCGGCTCCGCGACGGTGGGGCGCGGCTCGAGGGTGCGAGCGACGGGAGGGCGGGTGCGCTGCGTGCCTCAGGTCGCCGGCGCGCGAGCCTCGCCGACGCTGTGTCTGGAGGGGGCGGGTGCCACGGGCATGCTGGAGGGGACGGGGTGGGCGTTCCGCGTGGCGGTCCACGCGCCTCCCGAGGGAGTGCATGGGCTGGCGCTGGCGGGGGACGTGAACTGGCCGCTCACCGTGCGGACACGCAAGCCGGGGGACAAGGTCCGGATGAGCGCGGGACAACGCCGGCTTCAAGATGTGTTGGTGGATCTTCGAGTGCCCGCGGAGTCGAGAGATTCGCGGCCGGTGGTGCTGGACGCCTCGGGCACGGTGGTGTGGCTTCCGGGACTCTGGATGCCTCCGCCCGGCAGGGCGGATGTTTCCGGACACTACCTGTGGGCGACACCCCCGGGTCCGAGCATTCAGCGGACCCCTTCGTTATAGAGTGGAATGAGAGTTGTCGGGGGTTGGTCGCGGCCCCTAAATAGTTGAGGGCGTTTTGCTGTTGCTGATACGGTCCGACGACAGGGGAGCTCGCCTGGTGTCGGGCAAACGACTGAAAAGGCTGGGTTTCTCCCGGCGCGGCCCTCATCCCGCCGAGTACCGAAAGGGCAGCTGACACGTGCGTTCGACTTACAAGACCATCGGGCTCTGGGTCATCCTGATCGTCCTCTTCGTCGCCTTCTACAACTTCTTCTCCCAGGGCAACGACCAGGTCCAGGAGCCCTCCTTCACCCAGCTTCTGACGAAGGTGGAGGAGAAGAAGGTCAAGGAAGTGGCGGTCAAGGGCAACACCTACTCCGGCAAGTTCGTCGACACGAGCGAGAAGTTCCGCACGACGGGCCCCGCGCCGGACGCGGCCATGCTGAACCAGCTCCGCAACAACGGAGTGGACGTCAAGTATGAGCGGGAGGAGCAGAACAGCCTCTGGCTGACCATCCTTGGTCAGTGGATGCCTGTCGTCTTCCTGTTCCTCTTCTTCATCTTCTTCATGCGCCAGCTCCAGGGGGGCAGCGGCAAGGCGATGACCTTCGGGAAGTCGAAGGCCAAGCTCCTGAGCGAGAGCCACAACAAGGTCACCTTCGCGGATGTGGCCGGTGTGGACGAGTGCAAGGAAGAGCTGGAGGAGATCGTCGCCTTCCTGAAGGACCCCAAGAAGTTCACCAAGCTGGGCGGTCGCATCCCGAAGGGCGTGCTGATGATGGGCCCCCCGGGAACGGGCAAGACGCTGCTCGCGCGGGCCGTGGCCGGCGAGGCGGGCGTGCCGTTCTTCTCCATCTCCGGCTCGGACTTCGTGGAGATGTTCGTGGGCGTCGGCGCCAGCCGAGTCCGCGACTTGTTCGAGCAGGGCAAGAAGAACGCCCCCTGCATCATCTTCATCGACGAAATCGATGCCGTGGGTCGTCACCGTGGCGCCGGTCTGGGCGGTGGGCACGACGAGCGTGAGCAGACGCTCAACCAGCTCCTCGTGGAGATGGATGGCTTCGAGTCCAACGACGGCGTCATCCTGATTGCCGCGACGAACCGTCCGGACGTGTTGGATCCCGCGCTGCAGCGTCCGGGTCGCTTCGACCGCCGCATCGTGGTTCCGCGTCCCGACCTGAAGGGCCGCCTGGGCGTGCTGAAGGTGCACACCCGCCGCGTGCCGCTGGCTCCGGAAGTGGACCTGGAGGTCATCGCTCGCGGTACGCCGGGCATGACGGGCGCGGACCTGGAGAACCTGGTGAACGAGTCGGCGCTGATGGCCGCGCGGCAGAACAAGGAGCGCGTGGACCTGAGCGACTTCGAGGCCGCCAAGGACAAGGTCTTCATGGGCCCGGAGCGCCGGTCGATGATCATGACCGAGAAGGAGAAGAAGAACACCGCGGTGCATGAGGCGGGGCACGCGCTGCTCGCCAAGCTGCTGCCGGGGTGCGACCCGCTCCACAAGGTCACCATCATCCCGCGCGGTCAGGCCCTCGGCGTCACCTGGAGCCTTCCCACCGAGGACAAGGTCAACGGGTACAAGAAGCAGATGCTGGACCAGATCGCCATGGCCATGGGTGGCCGCATCGCCGAGGAGCTGCTCTTCAACGAGATGAGCAGCGGCGCGGCGAACGACATCGAGCGGGCCACCGAGACGGCGCGCGCCATGGTGTGCCGCTGGGGCATGAGCGAGAAGCTGGGGCCCCTGGCGTTCGGCAAGAGCGACGGCGAGGTGTTCCTGGGCCGCGACTTCAACTCGTCCAAGGACTACTCCGAGGACACCGCGCGGGAGATCGACTCCGAGGTTCGCGCCATCGTGGTGGGCTGCTACGAGCGCGGCAAGGGCCTGCTGACGGCGAACCTGGACGCGCTCCACCGCGTCTCCGACGCCCTGGTGGAGTACGAGACGCTGGACGCCGAGGACGTGAACATCCTCCTGCAGGGTGGTCAGCTCACCCGTGAGCGCCCGCCCCCGCGCGTGAATGCGCCCCCGAAGGCGACGGAGAAGAAGGACAAGCGGAAGATCCTCGACGCCCTGGATGGGCTGCCGAAGATGGAGCCGAACAAGGCGTAGTCTCGCCGCTGTCCGAAGTGACGAAGGCCCTTCCCGCTGTCGGGGAGGGCCTTCTGCTTTGCGGGCCTCGCGCTCGGGTTTGCTTCCAGCGGCCAGGCGCGTGGCTCACGGGGTAGGGTGGCGCGGTGCCCTGGAGTCACTTCCCATGATTCGTGCCCGCCCCATCAGCACCGACCGCGCAGAGGACCTGACGCTGGCCTTCCGGCGCATGGGCCTGCCCACGCCCGCGCGCGAGTACCTGCTGGAGAAGCTGCCGCACGCTCAGCTCCTGCTCACCGGCCTGACGAAGGACGTGGGCGCCTTCCTCCACGCGCTCCCCGAGCGGGCCCTCGTGCCTGGACGCGAGGAGCATCCTTCGTGGGTCTCCGGTGACGTGCGCTCACGCCCGGGCGTGGGGCTGCTGTCGGGCCGTCGCGAGCAGTTCGAGCGGCTCATGGCCCTGGCGCGCGGCGAGGGCGGCGTGCTCGCGGAGCTGGCGAGCGCGCTGGAGCGCGGCCTGGATGCTGGGAAGTCGCCCGGGTCGATGGTGCTGGGGGAGCGCGCGTTCGAGTGGGGCTCGCGCACCTACGTCATGGGCGTGGTCAACGTGACGCCGGACAGCTTCTCGGATGGGGGCCGCTACCTGAGCGCGGAGGCGGCCATCGCGCATGGACTCGCCCTGGCGGAGGCGGGCGCGGACCTGCTGGACGTGGGCGGTGAGTCCACGCGCCCCGGCTCCCAGGCCGTCACCGCCGAGCAGGAGGTGGCCCGCGTGCTTCCGGTCATCGAGGGACTTCGCGCTCGCACCTCCGTGCCCCTCTCGGTGGACACCACGAAGGCCGCGGTGGCGCGCGCGGCGCTGAAGGCGGGCGTGCATCTGGTCAACGACATCACCGGCTTTCGCTCGGACCCGGAGCTGGCCCGCGCGGTGGCCGAGTCCAACGCCGCCTGTTGCCTGATGCACATCCAGGGGACCCCCGACACCATGCAGCAGGCTCCGCGCTACGAGGACCTGGTGGACGAGGTGCTCGACTTCCTCGACGACTCCGTGCGGCTGGCGACCTCGGCGGGCGTCGCTCGCGAGCGCATCCTGCTGGACCCTGGCATTGGCTTCGGCAAGACGTTCGACCACAACCTCTACCTGCTGCGGCGTCTGGGGGAGCTGCGCGTGTCGGGACTGCCCCTGCTGGTGGGCACCAGTCGCAAGGGCTTCCTGGGGGCGCTGACGGGTGGCAAGCCGGCGGGCGAGCGGCTCGCGGCGACACTGGGCTCCGTGGCGGCGATGGCAGTGTTGGGTGGCGCGGATGTCGTCCGCGTCCACGACGTGGCCGAGGCGCGTGATGCGCTCGTCGTCGCCGATGCCATCCGGTCCGCCCGTGATGGAGGCACCCTGCTCGGACGGTGAGCGTGCGTGGACGAGGGGCCACGCGGCGTGGCCCTCGTGGTGTGGGCCCCGCGGGTGGGTCCTGGTATCGTTTTCGCACCGTTGTTCAGGGGTGATAGAGCCTGCAAGGCCGGGCCGTTGCCAGGGAGGCGTTGGGGCCCTACCTTCGAGCCCCGGCGGTGGGCGGGGTATAAGCCCCGACGTCGAGCGACCGGCACAGGCCCGGCGTGGGAAAGGTGGAGCGGCACCATGGCGTACAGGATGAACATGCCTCCGAAGGAGGAGCGCACGACACAGAAGCTGTTCGGTACGGACGGGGTTCGCGGAAAGGCGAACGTCTACCCGATGACAGCGGAAGTGGCGATGCAGCTCGGGCGGGCACTCGCGTTCCTCATCCGCAACGGGCCGCATCGGCACCGCGTCATCGTGGGCAAGGACACGCGGTTGTCCGGTTACATGCTGGAGCAGGCGCTCGCCGCGGGCCTGACGTCCATGGGCGTCGACGTGGAGCTTGTCGGTCCGCTGCCGACGCCGGGCATCTCCAACCTCACCACGTCCATGCGCGCCGACGCCGGCGCCGTCATCTCCGCGTCCCACAATCCGTACGAGGACAACGGCATCAAGTTCTTCTGGCGCGACGGCTTCAAGCTGCCGGACGAGACGGAGGGCAAGATTGAAGAGCTGCTCTCCACGGGCGCCATCGACTCCATCCGCCCCACCGCGACGAAGATTGGCCGGGCGTTCCGCATGGAGGACGCGCGGGGCCGCTACATCGTGTTCCTCAAGGCGACCTTCCCCCGCGAGCTGACGCTGGAGGGGCTGACCATTGTCGTCGACTGCGCCAACGGCGCGGCCTACAAGACGGCGCCCGCGGTGCTGGAGGAGCTGGGCGCCAAGGTCATCACCCTGGGCGTGTCGCCGGACGGCAAGAACATCAACCACAAGTGTGGCGCGCTGTTCCCGGAGAACCTGGCGCGCTCGGTCATCAAGCACGGCGCCCACCTGGGCATCGCGCTGGACGGCGACGCAGACCGGCTCATCGTCGTGGATGAGAAGGGCAAGGTCGTGGATGGCGACGCCATCATGGCCATCTGCACCGGCGAGCTGATGGCTCGCAAGCAGCTCAAGAAGAAGGTCCTGGTCTCCACGGTGATGAGCAACATCGGCCTGGAGCGGGCGGTGGCGCGCTGGGGCGTGAAGGTGGCTCGCACGCGCGTGGGTGACCGCTACGTCGTCGAGGAGATGCGCCGCAACGGCTACAACCTGGGCGGCGAGCAGAGCGGCCACCTCATCTTCCTGGACCACACGACGACGGGTGACGGCACGCTGGCGGCGCTCCAGCTTCTCGCGGTGATGTGCCGCGCGGGCAAGCCCCTGAGCGAGCTGGCCTCCATCTTCGAGCCGGTGCCGCAGACACTGGTCAACGTGGTGGTGAAGCAGAAGAAGGAGCTGGGCGAGATGCCGGAGGTGATGAAAATCATCAAATCCGTGGAGCAGAAGCTCGGCAACTCCGGCCGCGTGCTCGTCCGCTTCTCCGGCACCGAGCCCAAGGTCCGGGTCCTTATCGAAGGCGAGGACGCCACGCGCAACGAGGCCTACGCGAAGGACATCGCCGAGGCCCTGTCCAAGGCGTGCAATCGCTAGTCGTCGTTCACGACGGTTGACTTCCGGACGCTGGCCGCGATTAGAGGGGCCAGCGCGTGCCGGGGCCCCCGACAATCCCGGGACCGCGCATCAAGCGAGGTGCGGTCGATGGGACAGCGACTGGGTGTCAACGTGGACCATGTGGCGACGCTGCGGCAGGCGCGGCGCACCACCTATCCGGACCCCGTGACGGCCGCGGCCATGGCGGAGCTGGCCGGCGCGCAGCAAATCACCATCCATCTGCGTGAGGACCGGCGCCACATCCAGGACCGCGACTTGCGCATCCTGCGTGAGACGACGCAGACCCTGCTGAACCTCGAGATGGCGGCCACCACGGAGATGGTGAAGATCGCCTACGAGCACAAGCCGGACGTGGTGACGCTGGTGCCGGAGCGCCGCGAGGAACTCACCACGGAGGGCGGCCTGGAGGTCGCCGGTCAGCGCGAGCACGTCGCGAAGATCATCAAGAACCTCAAGGACGGCGAAATCACTGTCTCGCTGTTCATCGACCCGGACCTGGACCAGGTGCGCGCGTCGCACAAGGTGAACGCGGACCGCATCGAACTGCACACGGGACGCTACTGCGAGGCGCGCAACGAGAAGGAGCGCGCGCGGGAGCTGGCGCGCATCGTCGATGCGGCCAAGGCGGGCACGAAGCTGGGGATGGGCGTGGCCGCGGGCCACGGGCTCAACTACGACAACGTGCAGCCCATCGCCCGCATCACCGAAATCGACGAGCTGAACATCGGCCATGCCATCGTCGCGCGCGCCGTGCTGGTGGGCTTCGACCGCGCGGTGCGGGAGATGCTCGACCTGATGCGCAACCCGGGATAGCGCGCCATGGGAATCCGGGGCCTGGGCCTGGACATCTGCTCCATCTCCCGCATCCAGCGCATCATGGACGGGCCTCGCGCGGAGCCGTTCCTGAACCGCGTCTACACCGAGGCGGAGCGCGCCCTGTGTGGCCAGCGCCATGACGCCGCCAGTGCCTATGCCGCGCGCTTCGCGGCGAAGGAGGCGCTGGTGAAGGCGCTGGGCGCGCCTCCGGGCATCCGCTGGAAGGACATGGAAGTGCGCCGCGACGGAGGGGCGCCGTATTTCGCCCTCTCTGGCGTGGCGCTCGAAGTGATGGAGGCGCGGGGGTTGGAGGCGTTCCTCGCGCTCACCCACGATGCCGACGTGGCCGCCGCCACGGTGGTCCTCCAGTCGAAAGGGGATTGAACCCATGTTGCGCGTCCTCACCGCCGCCCAGATGCGTCAGGCCGAAGAGGCCGCCGAGCAGCGCCACGGCATGCCCTCCGCGCTGCTGATGGAGAACGCGGGGCGGGGGCTCGCGGAGGTGGCTCGCGAGCTGGCCGGGCCTGTTGGCCGCTTCGTGGTGGTGTGCGGGCCGGGCAACAACGGCGGTGATGGCCTGGTGGCGGCGCGCTTCCTGATGGAAGGGGGCGCGAAGGTGTCGGTGTCGCTGGTGGGAGACGCCGCGAAGCTGACGCCCGAGGCGAAGCGCAACCTGGAGGCGCTGCGAGGCTTCGGCGGTGTGTCGCGCGCCCTGGAGTCGCTGGAGCCGCCGGGCGCGGGGGACGTGGTGGTGGACGCGCTCTTCGGAACGGGACTGAGTCGGGCACCCGCGGGGGCGTTCGCGGAGGCCATCTCCGCCATCCAGCGCTGGCGGCGCGCGGGCGCGAGGGTCGTCGCGGCGGATGTTCCGTCCGGCCTCCAGAGCGACACGGGCGAGTCCTTCTCTCCCTGCGTGGAGGCGGATGCCACGGTGGCCTTCGGATTTCTCAAGCCAGGGCAGGTGCTGGAGCCCGGCGCGACGCTGTGCGGACGCGTGCGGCGGGTGGACATCGGCATGGGCGGCGCGTCCGCTCGCGAGGTATCCGGCGCCGAGCTTTTCGTGGTCGAGGAGTCCGACGCGCGCGGCACCCTGCCGGTGCGCAAGGCGGACACGCACAAGGGCACGTACGGCCATGTCCTGGTCGTCGCGGGCAGTCGGGGCAAGACGGGCGCCGCGGCCCTGGTGTCGAAGGCGGCGCTGCGCAGCGGCGCGGGACTCGTCACCGTGGCCACGCGGAGCGATGCGCTGGAGGCCGTGCAGTCGCACTCGGCTGAAATCATGGGCATCCCGCTGGAGGCCGCGGGGCCTCTGGGCATGGGAGACCTGGACGCGCTGCTCGCCGCCGCCGAGGGGAAGGACGCGCTCGTGATGGGGCCGGGCATTCCACGCGGGCCCGGGACGGGCGCGCTGATTGGCGAGCTCCTGTCGCGCCTGGAGATTCCGGCGGTCCTGGATGCGGACGCCTTGAACGCCGTGGCGGATGACCTGTCCGTGCTGCGCCGCGCGAAGGGGCCGGTGGTCCTCACGCCGCATCCGGGGGAGATGGCCCGGCTGACGGGCAAGTCGACCCGGGAGGTCCAGTCGCACCGAATGGAGGTCGTGAGTCGGCTCGCTTCGGGACTCGGCGTGACGGTGGTGCTCAAGGGTGACCGGACGCTGACGGCGCACTCGGATGGACGCGTCTTCATCAACACCACGGGCAACCCGGGCATGGCCACGGGTGGCTCCGGTGATGTGCTGTCCGGTGTGTGTGGGGCCCTGCTGGCTCAGGCGATTTCACTGCCCGATGCCATCTGGACGGCGGTGTATGCGCACGGACTGGCGGGAGATCTGGCCGCGGCTCGGCGCGGTCAGCTGGGCCTGGTGGCGGGGGACCTCATCGAGCAGGGCCTCTGCGAGCTGTGGGTGAGGTGGGGTCGATGAGTGACGGAGAGTTGGTGACGCGGACCCTGACGCTGGCTTCACCCGAGGAGACGCATCGGCTCGGCGTGCGACTCGGCGGGCTCCTGGAGCCGGGCGACTTCGTGGGACTGATTGGCGAGCTGGGCGCGGGCAAGACGCACCTGGTGCGCGGAGTCGCCGAGGGCGCGCATGTGCCGCGCTCCGAGGTGGCCAGCCCCACGTTCGCGATTGTGTATCCGTACTCGGGAAGGATTCCGCTCTACCACGCGGACCTGTACCGCCTGACGGGCTACGACGACCTCTACGCCACGGGCTTCATGGACCTGGTCGGAGGGGAGGGCGCGGTGCTGGTGGAGTGGTTGGACCGCGTGCCGGAGGCGGCGCCCACCGAGCACCTGCGTGTCACCCTGGCCCACGCGGGCGGGGACGCGCGCTCACTCAAGGCGGAGGCTTACGGTGTCCGCTCGGTGGCGCTGCTGACGGCGTGGTTGCCCTGAGCCCTCGCCGGGCGACGCATCGACTTCAGGCCCACGAGGGCCTCACGTTGGAGGAGTGGGAGCATGGCGCGCAGCTACTCGGCGATACGTGAACTCAATCGCGGCCGGCCCATCGCGCCCGGAGACCGGGTGCGAGTGTGGGACGTGCCCGAGGAGTGCTGGTTCTACGACAGCGAGAACCGGCTCCAGGTGTGGACTCGGGAGACCCTGCTCGAGTTCAACGCGATGCCCGCGCCGTCCGTCGCGCGCCAGCGGCACTTCCTCGTGTTGCGGCTCGAGGGACTCTTCGTGGAGGTCGCGCTCTACGAGGACGGAGCCATCTGTACGCGAGGAATGCTGGGCGGACGCGTGACTCAATCGCGCGTGCGCTTGTCCGACGTCGACGCCCTGGTGCTCCACTATGGCCGTCTCGGCTTCCACTCCGGCCTGGGATGGAACGTGTCCTCCAACAGGCTGGTGCGGCGCGAACTGCGCGTCACGCAGCCGGGCCTGGTTCGCTCCGAGACGGTGAGCGTCGACGGGGCGGTGCTCCACACGGTCTCCGTGCGCGTCGCGGGGCTGGAGAAGACCTCTCAAGAGGAGCGCACTCCGTTCGCGACGCGCGAAGAGGCGCTCGTCGCGGCGGAGCAGCGGCTCTTCAACCTGGAGCAGGAGGGCCTGTCCGCCTTCACGTGCTCGACGCCCCCCGCGCGGGAAGAGAACCCCGCGCTCCCATCTCAATCGCCGTGGGTGGAGCTGTCGTCCGTGGCCCGGCCCACGACGGCGCACGAGGCCGTGGACGCCGCGGTGGCCCTCCTCACCGAACTGCACCACAAACTGCCGGTGGGCCACTTCGTCGTCGAACTCATCGACCCAACCCAGGACCGGGCTCGGCTCGAGCGCATGGGGTACGGCAGCGAGTTCTTCCGCTCCATGCACGAGAAGCGCTTCGGGCGATGGACGAAGCCCGAGGCCGTCGAAGCAGCGGGTTCCTCCTTCGACTACTTCACGCGCCGCTACGGCACCGCGACGTGGGTGGCGATGGCACCGAGCAACGTGACGACGCACCTGAGCGGCAACGTCAGCGGTGGTGGGTCGTGCGTGCTCGAAATCAACGCCAATGAGTACAACGTGAAGGAGCTGGCGGAGAACCTGGACGAGCCGGTGCCGGGACTCGCGCAGGCCCTCGTCTTCCACGGGGGCTGGCACGACAGCGCGAGCTTCCTCTTCGACCGGCGCTCCCAGACAACCGAAGGGGAGTACGGCATCCACCGCTTCAACGGGAACGAGCCCGAGCTGCCCGAGGAGCCCACGGCGCCTGGGAAAATCCAGCCCTTCGGCTTCTGGCTGTTCGAGCGCGTCGTGGCCATCCGCGAGAAGCTGGTGCCCGCGCTGCGCGAGCTTCAGCCTCCCGTGGTGCCCTGACGTTCAGGCCGCGTGGCGCGTGGGGCCCGGCGTGGGGGGCTGAAAATCCCCCGCCAGCTCCGGCACGCTCCATCGATGGAAGACGAGGCCGGCGTCCACGCCGATGACGTCCTCCTCGCCCACGGGCGTCCAGTACGGCCCACCGCACAGCGACTCGCTGGAGACGATGAGCTGCTCCAGCCGCGTGCCCACCTCGGGCAGGGCGCCCGTGGTGCAGCGAGCCCCACCGGTGGACACGAAGAGCGTCCGGTTGCGCCGCGAAGCCACCATCACCTCGCCATCGGTGACGAGGAAGTTCATCGCCGAGCGCGGCTGCACCTGCGGCTCGTCGGTGATGGCGGACACCAGGCTCATCGTCTCCGCGAGCGCCCGGGCGACGCCCTCCACGGGGACGGGATGGGCGATGGGATGCCGGGCGGCCAGTCGGGTCAGGAAGACGTAGAAGCAGCGCTCGCTGTCCGTGGTGCCCTGGATGCCCGCGCGCAGCGTGGGACAGATGAGGGCTTCGATTTCCGCGCTGTGCTTCGCGAACTCCCGCACCGTGCCGTTGTGGACGAAGGTCCACCGGCCATGCTGGAAGGGGTGGGAGTTGCGCAGCTCCACCGCGCCCACCGACGCGAGCCGGATGTGTGCCACCACCGTGTGTGAGGACACACGGCTGCTCACCCGCTCGAAGTCAGGGTCACTGTGCGCGGGCCCCACACCGTGGGCCACAAGCGGTAGCGCCTCCGCACCGTACGCGGCGATTCCCCACCCATCCTTGTGCTCGCGCGACTGGATGAGCAGCGAGTTCTTCTCCGTCACCAACGAAGGGTGGACGGCGGAAGGCACTGAAGAACGAAATCCAAAAAGTCGGCACATGGCTGCAATTGGTACTTATAACGGCCGGCCCCGACGGGAAGCTCTCTTGCCCTCCCGTGCGACGCACGTGTCACCAGACGACGTCGCTTCACCCGCAGGAATTCAGCTCCTGCCTCACCACGACGCGCCCGGCCTTCACGACCGTGCGCGCGTGCCCTACGCCTAAATGGTAGGGCAGATGACGGAAAGACGCACAACTGAACAGCACCAGGTCGCCTGCATCACCCACGGCCAGCCGACCATGTCGTTGCAGTCCCAATGAGAGCGCGGCGCCGCGCGTGGCGGCCCAGTAGGCCTCCGCCGCGCTCAGCCCGTTCTCCAGACACGCCAGTCCCAGCGCCAAGGCCGTGTTTTCACTCATGGCCGAGCCCGGATTCACGTTGGTGCCCAAAGCGATGTTGAGGCCCGCGTCGCGGAGTCGGCGTCCGGGCGCGTAGGGGCGCATGCGCAGGAAGAGGGTGGAGGTGGGCACGAGCACGGCGGTGACGTTGGCGTCGGCGAGGGCGCGCATGCCGGCGTCGGTGACCTGCTCCAGGTGGTCGGCGGTGGCGGCGCCCAGTTCCGCGGCGAGTTCGGAGGCGCCTCGGGCGGTGAGCTGGTCGGCGTGAAGGCGCGGCACGAGTCCCAGCGCGCGGCCGGTGGTGAGGATGCGGCGGGCCTCGTCCACGGTGAAGGCGCTGTCCTCCACGAAGACGTCGCAGAAGCGCGCCAGGCCCTCTCGGGCGACGGCCGGGAGAATCTCCTCGATGCAGAGGCGGACGTAGTCCTCGCGGCGCTCGCGGTATTCCTGGGGGATGGCGTGCGCGCACAGCAGCGTGGGCACCAGCTCCACGGGCGTCAGCGCGCCGAGCCTGCGCACCGCGCGCAGCATCTTCAGCTCGTTCTCCAAGTCGAGCCCGTAGCCGCTCTTCACCTCGGCCACCGTTACGCCCTGCTCCAGGAGTCGCTGGACGCGGGGCAGGGCCAGGCGCACCAGCTCGTCCTCGCTGGCGGCGCGTGTGGCGCGCACGGTGCTCACGATGCCGCCGCCGGCCTTGGCGATTTCCAGGTACGTGGCGCCCTGGTTGCGCAGGTCGAACTCGGCGGAGCGCTCTCCGGCGAAGACGAGGTGTGTGTGCGGGTCCACGAAGCCGGGGCCCACGAAGCCTCCCTCGGCATCCAGCACCACCGTGCTCGAACTCACGGCCCCCGAGGGCAGCTCCGACTCCGCGCCCACGAAGGCGATGCGGCCTTCGCGCACGCCCACGCAGGCGCCGGGCTTCGGCGTGAGCGCTGTCTCCGCGCGCTCGCGGTGCGTGCCTTCCAGGGTGAGGACCTCGGACGTGTTGCGGACCAGCAGCTCCAGCGCATCCATTGCGTCAACGACCTCCGCGTACGCCCACGATGGGGACGTTCCAGCTTGCGCTGTTGCCAACCTTCGCCCGGCCGAAACCGCCGGACAGCTCCAGCGTGTCCAACCACCTCCACGTGAAGCGGGCGGCGACCACTCCGCCGTAATACAAGGAGCCCTGGCTCGTGCCATGCGAAGCGAGCGTGTGCACCGCGACGAAGGGCACCAATCCCACGGACACGCCCGGCTCCGGCGAGAAGCTGAAGGCACACGTCGCCTCCGCGCCGGCCATGCTGCCCGGTCCGCCCTTGCTGGAGGTGATGCCGAAGTCGGACGCTCCTCGCAGCGCGAACGAGGGCGCCACGCCCAGTTGCTCCGAGCCGAGGTAATACGACGCGCCCGCGTAGACGCCGTAGCCCGGCACGGGCAGGGGCAGGAACATCTCGCCCTGGATGCCGGTGTGCAGGTGCAGCCGTTCCGTGAGGGGCCACGTCATCGCGGCATCGAACGCGAGCCCCCACTGCTGCGTGGAGAAGCTCGCGTCGTCTCCCCGGAAGCGCTCGTCGACGCTGACGACTCCTTGCGTGCCGGCGATGGGCGCGCTGAGCCGGGGGCCGCTGCGGATGCCTGCCTGGAGGATGCGCTGCTCCGCGGCCCCCGGACCCAGGCGCATGACCATGGGGCCGACGGCCGTCGGGGCACACCCCGCGAACACTCCGAGAGCAAGGGCCAGGGGAAGGACGACGCTCGGGCGCGCGGGGTGGGGCATGGCGACTCCGGAGGCTACACGGTGATGCCCGGAATCTTCACACCGCGCTCCTTGGCCACCTCGATGGCCTCCGGGTAGCCGGCGTCCGCGTGGCGCAGCACGCCCATGCCGGGGTCGCTGGTGAGCACGCGCTCGATGCGGCGCGCGGCCTCCGCCGTCCCGTCCGCGACGATGACCTGTCCGGCGTGCATCGAATACCCCATGCCCACGCCGCCGCCATGGTGGAAGGACACCCACGACGCGCCGTTCACCGCGTTCACCAGCGCGTTGAGGATGGGCCAGTCCGCCACCGCGTCCGTGCCGTCCTTCATCGCCTCCGTCTCGCGATTGGGCGACGCCACCGAGCCGCAGTCCAGATGGTCTCTCCCGATGACGATGGGCCCCTTCACCTCGCCCTTGCGCACCAGCTCGTTGAACGCGAGGCCCGCCTTCGCGCGCTCGCCGTAGCCCAGCCAGCAGATGCGCGCCGGCAGGCCCTGGAACGCCACGCGCTCTTCCGCCATGGTCAGCCAGCGCTGGAGCGACGCCTTCTGCGGGAACAGCTCGCGCACCGCGCGGTCCGTGCGGCGGATGTCCTCCGGGTCGCCGGACAGCGCCACCCAGCGGAACGGGCCCATGCCCTCGCAGAACAGCGGGCGGATGTACGCGGGCACGAAGCCGGGGAACTCGAAGGCGTTCTCCATGCCGCCCAGCTGTGCCTGTCCGCGCAGGTTGTTGCCGTAGTCGAAAACGTGGCTGCCAGCGCGCTGGAAGTCGTTCATCGCCTCCACGTGCTGAATCATCGACTCGCGCGCGCGGCGCACGTAGCCCTCGGGGTCCCGGGTGCGCAGCTCGGCGGCGGCCTCCAGGGACAGGTCCGTGGGGATGTAGCCGTGGAGCGGGTCGTGCGCGCTCGTCTGGTCCGTGACGAGGTCCGGCTTGATGCCCCGGCGGTACAGCTCGCGGAACACCGAGGCCGCGTTGCCGATGATGCCGATGGAGCGGCCCACGCGCTTCTGCTGCGCGTCCTTCGCGAGGGCCAGCGCCTCGTCGATGTCCCTGGCCACCACGTCCAGGTAGCGCGTCTCCACGCGACGCTGGGCGCGCCACGGGTCGATCTCCACGCCGAGGAACACGGCGTTGTTCATGGTGGCGGCCAGCGGCTGCGCGCCTCCCATGCCTCCCAGTCCGCCGGAGAGGATGAGGCGGCCGGCCAGGTCCTCGGTGCCGTAGTGGAAGCGGCCCGCTGCGGCGAACGTCTCGTAGGTGCCCTGGAGGATTCCCTGGGTGCCAATGTAGATCCACGAGCCGGCCGTCATCTGGCCGTACATCATCAGGCCCTTCTTCTCCAGCTCGTGGAAGTGCTCCCAGTTGGCCCAGCGGCCCACGAGGTTGGAGTTGGCGATGAGCACGCGCGGCGCATCCGGGTGCGTGCGGAAGATGCCCACGGGCTTGCCGGACTGGACGAGCAGCGTCTCCTCATCGGAGAGGCTCTGCAGGCTGGAGACGATGCGGTCGAAGGACGGCCAGTCGCGGGCGGCCTTGCCGGTGCCGCCGTAGACGACGAGGTCCTCGGGGCGCTCGGCGACATCCGGGTCGAGGTTGTTCATCAACATCCGGAGCGCGGCCTCCTGGACCCAACCCTTGCACGAGAGGGTGGAACCACGGGGGGCGCGGATGACGCGGGACATGAACAGGCTCCTGAGGTGTGGCTGGCGGAAAGGCCCGGCACACTAGCCGAACCCGCGCGGCGCGGGGACAGCACCGTGAGGCCCGACGCCACAGTGTCCGATGGAGGCCCGGAAAATCCCGTCCCCAGGTGGGACGGGGCCAGATTCATGACGCGCGGGGCCGAGACTCGTCTCAGGAGTGCAACGAACCGTCCTCGTCCGGGTCCTGCGCTGGTGCGTCGAGCGGCGCCCGTGACGCGGGTGGGTGCGATGCCCCCTCGCTTCGGTGGAGGCGCAGGTGGTTGAGGACCTCCTTCACGCCGAGTACCGCTTCGGCGACGTCCTCGATGGCGCGTTTCTCGTCGCGACCTCGCACGCGGCCAAGCAGGGTCACCACGCCGGCTTCCACCTGGACGTCCACGTCGGCGGAGTCCATCCATGCGCGCATCAGGTGGTCGCAGATGTCCGCGCGGATGCGGTCGTCGCCGCGTTGGTAGCCGCGCGGGCCGCGCCCCGTGGGGCGTGACGGGGCACGAGGTCGGTAGCCACCGCCGAGGAAGCCGCCGTGGCCCATGTCGTGGTCGTCTCCGCGCGACATGCTGGTGGAGAAGCCCTGCTGGGGCGGGGCCATGTTCTCGATGCCCGGCCCATGGCCCGAAGGCTGGGTGCCGCCCTGTCGCACGTCCGCTTCCGCCGGCCTGTCGCGAGGCCCCAGCTCCCGCAGCTCATCCATCCAGGCCTCGGGCTCGTCCCATGAATCGGAGCCGCGCAGGCCATGGCGCGAGTGTCCGTGCCCCACGGCGCCCTGGCGATGTGCTCCAGCGGATGCGCCGCGCGGATCCTGTCGGCCACCTTCCTCGGAGGGGCCCCTTCGTCGGAGGCGCTCGTCGCCCCGCCCGATGCGAGGGTCACCTTCACCAAGGTCGCGGAAGACGCCGCTGGGGCTGTACCCTGGTCGCCGGGCGATCCGCTCCGGGTCGAGAAGTCGGGCACGACGGTCCAGCTCGCGCTCGCGGTCATAATCCCGGCCGTACTCCCGGGCCTTGTCCAGCTCCCGCGCGGCGTCACCGAAGTCCCGGTCGATTTCGTAGTCGAGCGTGTCGCGGTCGCCCCGCATCGTGCGGTAGCTGCTGTCGCGAGCGAAGTCCCTCGACGGGTGCTCGTAGTCTCGGCGCGCATCCCAGTCCGAGCGGTGGGAGTCCCGGCTGGCTCTTGGGTGGTGCTCGTGGTGTTCGTGGCGGGGTGGGCCTCGTGGGTCGGCCCCATCCGCGTGCCTTGTCCCGTGCTCGTCCGGCCCCCTGCCCGAATGGCGCCTCCCCTCATGGTCCTCGTGGGAGGCCCCCCGACCGTGTCGCTCTCCGCCTCGCCTGCCGGAGTCCTCATGGCGCCTGCTCATGTCGTGCGTCTCCTTGCGTATCGGCTCGCCCGCGGGCCCTGTCTCCAGAGGGTTTTGACCGTGTGCATCGCTGGCAACGCAGCCTCGCCCTGTCGGCCGTCCAGGCACGGGCCGGGCGGGAATGAGGACAACGAGAGGGGACGCTTCGAGCAGACATACCCGCGAGGCCCGGGAGGGGTAGACTCGCGCGCGCCACGGTCGGGCAATCGTCCGCATGGCATCTGGAGGGCGGGGCATGGCCGAAGCACAGCGGGACGACGAGGAGACGCAGGGCGCACCCGCCTCGGCGCTGACGCCGCTGCTTCCTCCCGTTCAGCCGCCCGAGGAGCCGCGGGCTCCCCTGGTGGGCCCCTTGTCTGGGGTCGCGGGCGGTATTCCCGCCGTCATCTCCACGATGAAGCATGCGTGGGGGGAGATGGGGGTCGTGCGTGGCACGCGCCTGCTGCTCAAGGTCAACCAGAAGGACGGCTTCGACTGTCCGGGATGCGCGTGGCCGGACCCGGGACATCGCTCCGTGGCGGAGTTCTGTGAGAACGGCGCCAAGGCGGTGGCGGAAGAGGGCACGACGGAGCGCGTGACGCCCGACTTCTTCCGTCAGTGGAGCGTGGCGGAGCTGTGTGCCCAGTCCGATTTCTGGCTGGGCAAGCAGGGACGACTCACGCACCCGATGGTGCTGCGCGAGGGGGCCACGCACTACACGCCCATCTCGTGGGAGGAAGCCTTCGCGCTCGTCGCCGAGGAGCTCCACGCGCTGGAGACGCCGGACGCCGCGTGTTTCTACACGTCGGGGCGCACCAGCAACGAGGCCGCGTTCCTGTACCAGCTGTTCGTGAGGCAGTTCGGCACGAACAACCTGCCGGACTGCTCGAACATGTGTCACGAGTCCAGTGGCACGGCGCTCAGCGAGACGCTCGGCATTGGCAAGGGCACCGTCACGCTGGAGGACTTCGACCAGGCGCAGGCCATCTTCGTCATCGGGCAGAACCCGGGCACCAACCACCCGCGCATGCTCACCACGCTCCAGGCCGCCGCGCGCCGGGGCTGTGAAATCGTCAGCATCAACCCGCTGCCGGAGACGGGGCTCAATCGCTTCAAGCACCCGCAGGAGGTGTTCCAGCTCCTCGGTCCGGGTACGGCGCTCAACACCCAGTTCCTCCAGGTCCGCATCAACGGGGATGTGGCGCTGCTTCAGGGACTGGGCAAGGCGCTGTTGGATTTGGAGGCGCTGAAGCCCGGCACCGTGGTGGCGCGCTCGTTCATCGAGGACAAGACGCTCGGGTTCGAGGCGTACGCGGCCCACCTCGCTGAAGTGAGCTGGGACGACGTGGTGGAGCGCAGCGGTGTGCCGCGCGCGCGGATTCTCGACGCGGCGGAGCTGCTCGCCCGTTCCGAGCGCATCATCTTCTGCTGGGCCATGGGGCTCACCCAGCACCGCAACGCGGTCGCCAACATCCAGGAGATCGTCAACCTCACGTTGTTGCGGGGCAGCATCGGCAAGCCTGGCGCGGGTGTCTGCCCGGTGCGCGGCCACAGCAACGTGCAGGGGGACCGCACCATGGGCATCTGGGAGCGGCCGAAGGCCGAGTTCCTGGATGCGCTCGCCCGGGAACTCGACTTCGAGCCTCCGCGTCACCATGGCCTGGACGTGGTGGACACCATCCACGGCATGCACGAGGGCCGGGTCCGGGTGTTCTTCGCGATGGGCGGCAACTTCCTGTCGGCCACGCCGGACACGGAGCTCACGGCGCGGGCCTTGCGGCGCACCCGGCTCACCGTGCATGTCTCCACCAAGCTCAACCGTGCGCATCTGGTGCATGGGCGCAGGGCGCTCATCCTCCCGTGCCTCGGACGTACCGAGCGGGACGTGCAGGCGGGTGGGGCGCAGTTCGTCACGGTGGAGAACTCGATGGGCGTGGTGCATGCCACGCGCGGCGCGGTGGCTCCGGCGTCAGAGCACCTGCTCAGTGAGCCGGACATCGTCGCGCGGCTGGCCGAGGCGGTGCTGGGCTCGCGCTCGAAGGTGCCGTGGCGGTCGATGGTGGAGGACTACGACCGTGTCCGGGACATGATCGCTCGAGTCATCCCGGGCTTCGGTGATTTCAACCGTCGCGTGCGCGAGCCCGGAGGGTTCTTCCTGCCGAATGGGCCTCGCGAGGGGCGCTTCACCACCGCGAGCGGCAAGGCGCACTTCACGGTGCACTCCATGCCTCGCGAGGAGCTGGAGCCCGGGCAGTTGCTGATGATGACGCTGCGGACGCATGACCAGTTCAACACCACGGTGTATGGATTGGATGACCGCTACCGTGGCATTCGGGGAGGTCGGCGCGTGGTGCTGATGAACCCGAAGGATATCCAGGAGCGAAGCCTCGCCGAGGGCCAGGTGGTGGACTTGACGAGCCACTTCCAGGGAGAGACTCGCGTGGCCCGGAGGTTCGTGGTGGTGCCGTACAACATCCCGCGTCGGTGCGCGGCGACGTACTTCCCCGAGACGAATGTGCTGGTGCCGGTGGACAGCTTCGCTGAGAAGAGTCGCACGCCTGCTTCGAAGTCCGTGGTCATCACCGTGGCGCCATCCGTGGACGCGCCGGCCCTGGTCGAGGGTTCGACTTCATGAGGTTCGTGAGCGCGCATGCAGCCGTCCGGTGAGGCCGCGTGGCCGGAGTCGCTCCGGCCGCTTTATGAGGGAGTCTCGCGCACGTCCGATGCCGAGGCGGTGTCGGCGTCCGCGCAATGGACGGAGTCCTTCGCGCAGTGGGTGCGTGGAGCCTCGCTGGAGGAGCGCAACCAGGCGCAGCTCGCCGCGTGGGAGCGCATGGCCTCGGGCGCGCGGGGGCTCGCGGAGTTGTTGTTCCTGGTGGGCTCGTGCAGCGAACTGCTGTGGCCGTATGCGGCGCCGCCACCGGGATTGCTGGAGCGCCTGCTGTCGCGACAGGCCCAGATGCTGGACGTGCTTGGAGCGGCGGGAGACGCGGAAATCACGGGGCGGGTGCGACGGGAGACCGAAGCCTCCGTGTCGACGGTGCTGACGCGCTACCTCAAGCGGCACCCGGACTCGCTGGCGACCCTGGTGGGAGACGTCTCGTGCTCGTTCGATGGGCGGGCGTTGCGGTTCCAGGACAGCGTGGAGGTGGACCTCAAGCGGGTGATGGCCACGGGAGCGAAGGCCATCGGGATGTTGGAGCAGCTTCGCGCGCTCCTGCCGGCGACCGCCGAGGCGGGACGGGACAGGCTCGCGGACTTCATCCGGACTCGGGCCTCGCGCATTCCCTGGCAGGAGGCGTCGGAGGTCCTGGCGGAGCGGCTGTTCGCCCTGGCGACTTCGCCTGACGGCCGCGGTGCGATGCGCGGCTTCCTGGCGTGTTATCCGAATGGCCGCAAGGAGCCGGAGTGGTGTGCTCGCGCGGGCTTGTTGCTGGCGCGGACCTTGGAAGTCGGCGGCCCGACGTCCGTGGTGGAGAACCTGTGCGAGCTGCTCGCGCGCTTCGATGCGCCGCCGGTGGATGGGCTGCGCGGGGCGATGGGCGCGCTGGTGGGGAGCGACTTCGAGGTGGCCGCGAGCCTGGAGCCCGTCCGGTTCGTGCTGGACCACTGTCAGGCCACGCTGCGCAAGGGTGAGCCCGGGCTCGTGCTGGCCCTGGTGTGGTTGGAGGAACGGCTGTTCCGTGCGTCGGTACGCAAGGGCCTGACGGATGCGTTCGAGCGGCGCAAGCGGACGCGGGCGAAGCTCGAGCCCCTGGCGCCCGGCTTCGTGCAGCTGTGTTGGTTGGCGGAGGAGTGCGCGGACCTGTGGCCTCGCCTGGTGGCGGTGGATGCGCGTCCGGGCATGGATGAGCTGGCGGCGTGGCGCGAGGACGTGGCGGAGCGGGTGGGGCGCAAGCCCATGCTTCGCAAGGCGGCCATCGAGTTCTTCCTGTGGTGCGCGCCGGATGCGGCGTCGTCCGAGGCGGAGCTGACGGTGTTGTCGCTCCTGCGCACGGAGACGGACCGACGGCAGGTGCGAAAGCTGAAGGACCACCCGTCGTCGCGAGTGCGGTTGCGGGTGCGCACGTTGCAGCGGTGGCTTCAGGGCACGGGCAAGGAAGGGCCCGGCGTGAAGCCCACGGGCGCGGTCGCTCCGGCTTCGCTGACGGAGGCACTGCGGCACCTGCATGTGACTCGCGCGGTGCCGCTGGCTGGGCGGACGTGGCTGAGAGATCGCGACTTGGAGGAGTTGCTGCTGGGCGCGGTGACTCGGGTGGAGACGGACTTCGCCACGCGTTACCCGGAGCGGTTCCGTGAGGACACGGAGGAACTGGTTGCCTCGCTGCTGGAGGGCCTGAGTGGGGAGATGGGTCGCGTGAAGGCGGACCTGTTGACCTTGCTGGCGCAAGGCCAGCCGCCGCCGCTGGACTTCGAGCTGACGGTTCGCCGCGTGGCGGACATCGTGCCCGAGGAACCGCTTCCTCCGACGGAAGGACAGGTTGGCGGTGAGGCCAGCGCGTTGGCGAGTGCGGACGCGCAGGCCCCCACTGCCGAGGTTGAGGGAACCGTCACAGAGGTGGCGGTCGATGTCGCGAGCGACGAGGACGCTCATCGCGGGGACCTGGCAAGGACGGAGACCGTGCGACCGTTCGCGGATGGCGCTCTCGCCGGCGAAGGGCCGGAGGATTCGAGCGCGCTAGATGCGCCTCCGGATGTTGTTGTTCCCGACGAAGAGACGCTGGGCGCGAGCCCGGAGAGCAATGACCGCGCCGAATTTCTGACCGATGCGCCCGCGGATGTTTCTGAGGCTGATGGCAGACCGGGTGATGTGAGCGCCTTGGTTCTCCAGGCCGAAGTACCGCTGTCAGAGACGCTGGCTGACGTTGGTGGTTCTGACGAAGCCGGGCCAATCGAGCTCACGCCGACGGCTGAGGTCGAATCTCCTTTGGCGGACACGCAGGGCGACGAAGCTGCTTCAGCTGGGCGTGCGATGAGCGTCTTGGCCGAATCTCCTGTGGCGGACACGCAGGGTTACGGGGTTGGTTCCGACGAAGCCACTTCAGCTGGGCGTGCGTTGAGTGTCTTGGCTGAAGCGCATTCGGCGGATACGCGTGACGATGTGGTTGCTTCGGACGAAGGGGCTCTGGGGGCTCGTTCTGTCGCAGGCCAGAACGCAGCGCTCGTGTCCGACGAGAGGCCGCACGGTGAGCACGAAGTCGATGGAATGGACGCAGCGCAGTGGGGAGAACAGCCCGCCGAGGCCACTGCTTCCGAGGCGGTGACTCCTGGCGAGCACTCCGGCGAACTTACGGAGGTCTCAGGAGCCGACGATGCTCAGGTATTCGTCTCGCCCGGACACGACGTTCCTCTAGATTCGGCGACACCCGCCGAGAATCCACCCGACGGCACGGAACCACTGCCCCCGTTGCTCGCTCCGGGGACGACCTCCGCCGCCGAATCACGGTGGGTCGAGGAGGCAACGCCGACGGAGGCTCCCTCTCGTCCACGAGCGCCGAAGAGGAAGCGAGCCGCGAAGGGCGCCACCTCTCGGCCCACCTCCGGACCCGAGGTCGCCTTCGTCCTCGATGCGGACGTCGACGGCTTCGTGCGCACCGAACGCGCGGTGCTCGTGCAGGTGGTGAAGCTGGAGCAACGTGGTGAAGGGCAGTGGCTGCCTCACTTCAAACTCGGACGTGAGCAACTCGATGGAATGCTCTCGCGGACCGACGCCGCCTTCTGTCTCTTCCTCGTTCCACCCATCCCTCGCGCCGAGTGCTGGCTGCTGCCCGCTCGTCTCGTGCGCGAGCTGATGGAAGACCAGCGCTCGCTGTCCGAAGTGTCACGGGAGACGGTGGCTCGCGCCGCGCGCTCCCTGGCCCACTGGTGGATGGGCGACTTCGTGAGCCTCTGGACCGGTGACGCTCGGCCCGCTTTGCTGGCGCACGTATCCGGTCACGCCAAGGACGGACCGGCCTTCATCGTCCGCTGGTCGGTGCGGACAGGCGCCCGCACCGAGAAGTCCTAGCCGACGGCTCAGACCGCCAACTCCAGCTCCACCTTCTCCATGTACCCAGGCACGTAGGCGTTCCAGCTCCTGGCCTGCACACGCCGCCGGAGTGCCTCCAGTGCCTCCGGCTCACCGTGGACCAGCAGCGTCTGGCGCGGCGGAGAATCGAAGCCCTCCATCCAGCGCATCGTCTCCGTCCAGTCGGCATGCGCCGAGAAGCCGCTCACCGTGTGGATCTCCGCGGCCACCGGCACACGCTGCCCGTGGATGAGGGTCTCCTTCTCGCCATCGAGCAGCCGCCGACCTCGCGAACCCACGGACTGATAGCCCACGAAGAGCACCGTGTTGCGCGGGTCCGGCAGCCGGTGCTTCAGGTGGTGCAGCACCCGTCCACCCGTGGCCATGCCGGACGCGGAGATGATGACCGCGGGCCCCTGGTGCTGGTTCAGTTGCTTGCTCTCCTTCGCGGACGTGACGAACCGAGTCCTCCGAGTCGCCAGCGGAGACGCCCCGCGCTCCACTATCGACTTCATCACCAAGTCATGTTCCTCGGGATGCATCAGGTACAGCGGCGTCGCGTCACACGCCATGGGCGAGTCGACGAACACATCCACTTCTGGAATGCGCTTCGCCTCTTCCAGATTGCGCAGGTGGAAGAGTATCTCCTGCGTGCGTCCCACCGCGAACGCGGGAATCACCACCACTCCACCCCGCTCAAAGGCGCCCGTCACCGCTTCGCACAGCGCATCCACGGGCTTCGTGTCGCGGTGTTGCCTGTCTCCATAGGTGCTCTCGACCACCAGCGTCGTGGCCGAGTCCACGCTCTGCGGGTCTCTGAGAATGGGCGCGTTGTAGCGCCCCAGGTCCCCACTGAAGACCACGCGCTGACGCGTGCTCTTCAAATCGAACACGCACACCGCCGAGCCCAGGATGTGGCCCGCCCGGTAGAAGGTGAGGGTGATACCGGGGAGGATTTCCTTCGGCCGCTCGTAGCCGAAGGTCTCCATCATCTCCACCGCGCGCTCGGCGTCGGGCACCGTGTAGAGGGGCAGGGCGGGGCGGTGCTTGGAGTAGCCCTCCTTGTTCGCATAGCGGGCCTCCTCCTCGTGCAGGTGCGCGGAGTCCGGCAGCAAGAGGGCCGTCAAATCCCGCGTGCCCGGCGTGGTGTAGATGGGGCCGTCGTAGCCCTCTCGAACCACCCGGGGGAGCCCACCGGTGTGGTCGATGTGGGCATGCGTGAGGACGATGGCGTCGATCTCCCGCGCGGGCAGGGGCAGTGGCTCCCAGTTGCGTTGACGCAGTTCCTTCTGGCCTTGGAAGAGCCCGCAGTCGACGAGGACCTGCTTGCCATCATGCTCGAGGAGGAACTTCGAGCCCGTCACGGTTCCGGCGGCGCCGAGAAAATGGAGGGAGGCCATGGGCGCATCCTACCGTGCTAGCGTGGGGCGCCCATGAGCATCTCCGAGCGGCCCCCCGGGGCGGACCGCACCCCCTCGAAGGGCGAGGACGCCCAGCAGACTCGGCCCACCGGCTCCGGTCGCCCTGGTTTCACCGGTGCCGTCCGTCGCTTCCGCTTCACCGTCCTGGAGGGCCCGCAGCCCGGGCAGTCCAAGGACTCCAACGCCGACACCTTCTCCATCGGCTCGCACGCCCTCAATGACTTCGTCATCGAGGAGCCCACCGTCTCGCGCTTCCACTGCGAGGTGCGGGTCGACCGCGATGGCGCGCGCGTGAGGGACCTGGACAGTCTCAACGGCACGGTGCTCGACGGCGTCCACGTGCGCGAGGCGTACCTGCGCGGTGGCAGCGTACTTCGCCTGGGCCGCGTCAGCGTGCGCTTCGACTTCAGCCCGGAGAGCAATCGCCTCCAGATTTCCGAGCGCAGCTTCTTCGGCGAACTGGTGGGCACCTCCGTCGTCTCCCGCGCGAGCTTCGCGCTCATGGAGCGCGCGTCCGCCAGTGACGCGACGGTGCTGCTCGAAGGAGAGACAGGGACGGGGAAGAGCCGCGCGGCCCTGGCCATCCATCGCGCGGGAGCCCGTGCGTCCGGCCCGTTCCTCACCGTCGACTGCGGCGCCATCCCCGGCAACCTGCTGGAGAGCGAGCTGTTTGGCCACGAGAAGGGCTCCTTCACGGGCGCGCTCCAGCGGCGCATCGGCGCCTTCGAGGAGGCCGATGGCGGCACCATCTTCCTCGACGAAGTGGGCGAGCTGCCGTCCGAGCTTCAGCCGAAGCTGCTGCGCGTGCTGGAGCAGCGCGAGATTCGTCGGCTGGGCTCGAACACGTATCAGCCCGTCAACGTGCGGGTCATCGCGGCGACCCATCGAGACTTGCGCGCGGAGGTGAACGCGGGTCGCTTCCGTCCGGACCTGTTCTTCCGGCTCGCGGTGGTGCGCATCCTCATCCCTTCGTTGCGGGAGCGTCCCGAGGACATCCCCCTCATCGCCGAGCGCATCCTGGCCGCGTTCGGCGCGGAGCCCGAGCATGTCGCGGCCCTGAGCACGCCCGAATTCATCGACCAGCTCCAGCACGCGGCATGGCCCGGCAACGTGCGCGAGCTGCGAAACCACCTGGAGCGCTGCCTCGTGTTCCAGGACGCCATGCCTCCGACGACGGAGCAGATTGGTGCGCAGGGTGTCCTCGGGAGCATGGTGGACCCCAAGCAGCCCTATGCGGAGGCCCGTCGCCGGGCGCTCGAAATCTTCGAGCGTGAGTACCTGGATGCGCTGATGCAGCTCCACGGCGGCAAGGTGTCGCAGGCCGCCACCGCCGCGGACATGGACCGCGTGTACCTGTACCGCCTGCTTCGTCGACGCGGCCTGCGGACCTGAGCCGAATCAGTCGGCGTCTCGCTCCGTCACCACACCCGGTGCGCCCCCGGTGGCCCAGCCCTCCAACCGGGACAGGGGGCCGCTCACGAGTCGCCCGCCCTGCGAGTTCGTTGAAAGCTCGCCAGGCGCGGCGTGGAGATAGAGCCGTGTCTCGAGCGCGTCGCCAGCGAGGGCCCTCGCTCGCGTGAGGACCTGCTGTGCCAGCATCCGACACGCGGTGCGCTCGACGGTCCGCGCTGGTGCCTCCGAGGGAAGCTCGCGCCAGGCGAGGAGGGCATTGCCGCCTTCCACGGCCAACGTCCAACCCGCGGACTCCAGCAGCTCTCGGCTCGACTCCAGGGCTGTGTCCCTCGCGTCCAGCGCATCGTCCGTGGGGTCTTCGTCTGACGCCGGGAAACGAAGGTCCAGGTAGAGCCCGGCGGCCCAGGTCGCTTCGTCCACGGGGGTGAGCGCCGCGCGCAGCGCCGAGAGGAACGTCGCGACATCCGGCCAACGCTCGTCGGGGCGCTTCGCGAGACAGCGCCGGACCAGAGCCTCCAGGGCCGGAGGAACCCGCACGCTCTCACTCAGCCGAGGTGGAGGCGCGTGCAGGTGCTGCTCCTCGATTTCGACCGCGCTCTCTCCGGTGAAGGGGAGCTTCCCCGTGAGCAGTTGATAGAGCAGCACACCGAGCGCATACAGGTCCGCGCGCACGTCCACGGGCTGGCCGAGGATCTGCTCCGGAGCCATGGCCACCGGGGTTCCCAGCACCGCGCCCGCGCTCGTCAGGCCCGCGCTGCCTTCGGCGGGTGCCACCTTGGCGATGCCGAAGTCGACGAGCTTCACGGTGAAGCCCTCCGCGCGCGGCAGGAGCATGACGTTCTGGGCCTTCAGGTCGCGGTGCAGCACGTCCTGCCCGTGGGCATGTGCCAGCGCGCTCCCCAGTTCCTCCATCACCGTGTGGGCTTCCGCGAGCGAGAAGGGTCCACGACGCGCGAGCCATCGGTCCAGGCTCTCGCCTTCCAGCCACTCCATGGCGAGCCAGGGGCGTCCGTCGCGCAGCTCCCCGTATTCGAGCACGCGCACGATGTGTGGATGCTGAAGTGTCTGGAGCGTGTCGGCTTCTTGCTTGAAGCGCTTGAGGACTTCGCTCACGTGGTTGAAATGGGCCCGCACGACCTTCACGGCGGCGGGAGCACGAGTGTCCACATGGGTGGCGCGATAGAGCGACGCGGTGACACCCGAGTGGGCCCGGGACTCCACCACCCACGGACCGACGAGGGCTCCCGGCTCCAACTCGTCACCATACAGGGAGACCTGCGCGTGGCTCCCCGCGCCGTCTCGCTCGTTCATCTCGGCCATCCACGCTCCCCGATGCCTGCTAGCACGGGCCGGGCTGCTCCCGCCTCCTGTCCCTGCTTGTCACGAGCGACCGGCCGAGAGCCATCCGGCCAGTGGCCCGCGCGTTCGCTGCGAACACGGGCCCGCTCCGCCTGTCTCCGGACGTCATTCGTCACGCGCCAGGCTTCTCCCGGCCGCCGAGCCCATCCGTCACGAGTCCCCGGACGCGCTCCGTCCAGAGCGGCGCCTCGTGCGCGATGTCCTCGACCTCCGTGACGCGCGCGCGCAGTGCCTCGTCATCGCCTGCCGCCCGGGCCGCGCGTGCCGCCCAGATGAGGACTTCCATCCGTTCGTCCGGTGTCATCCGCGTCCTGGCGGAGTCCACCCGCTCCTCCCAGAAGGCGCGGGTATAGGGCCGTTCACCCGACGACTCATCCACTACACGTCGCACCACGGAGCTCATGAGTTGGTCCGCCGGTGACATGCTCGCGAGCGAAGTCGACTCCTCCAGCCACGTCAGCTGTCGAGCCGCCTCCGCCAGGTCACTCAGCTCGCAGCAGAGGCGCGCCACGAGCAGCGCATCCTGGGCCATGGAGCGCGGAAAGAACCGCTGACTGAGCACGCCCGCGCGTCGCGCCAGTGGCAGTGCTTCCGCCGCGCGCCCCTGGTACGCCAGGAGCAACGCGAGGTTGAACGCGGAGGTCCGCTCAATCTGCACGTTGCCCAGCTCGCGCCCCAGGCTCACCGCGCGCTCCAGGTCTCCTCGCGCGCCCGCCACGTCGCGCCGCTGGACGTGCAGCACCATCCGATTGTTGAGCGCGACGCCCAGGTGCAGCGTGTCTCCCGTGGACTCGCACAGGGCGATGGCCTCGTCGAAGCGTCGCGCGGAGTCCTCGAGCTGGCCGGTCCACCCCAGCATCGCGCCGAGCATCGCCAGCGCGATGGCCTCCGTCTCCTCGTCGCGCGTGGAACGGGCCATGGCCACCGCTTCCTCCAACGGAGTGATGGCTCCCGCGATGTCCTCACGCCTCACGAAGACCCGCGCGCGCGCCAGGGCGTGACGTGCCGCCAGGTCCGAGGGCACGGGCTCGCCCAGCAACCGCAAGGCCTGCTCCTGCAATGCGATGGCGTCCTCCGTCTCGTCCCGCCAGTCCAGCGCGGTGGCTTCCTCCAGGAGCAGGTCCGCCTCTCGCACCACGGACCCACGGGCGACGGCCACACGTCGCGCCTCGCGCAGGTCTTCCAGTGCGTCGTCGATGCGCTGGAGTCGATAGCGCACGCGGCCTCGGCCCGAGAGCAGCTCCAGCCTGAGCACGTCGTACTCGCGAGGCAGCAGCGCCAGCGCGGCCGAGTAGTGACGCTCGGCTTCCAGCAGCCGGTAGCCTCGGCGACTGGACTCCGCCATCGCATGGTGGAGCTCCAACGCCAGGAGCGTCTCCCCGGCGGCCTCCGCCCAGCGGGCCCTGCGTGGCATGGGAGCTTCGGGAAGGGCGCTCAACGCGGAACCGCAGATGCGGCGCCGCAACGCTCCCGGGAGTTGCGCGGCGAAGGCCTCGCGCAGCGTGGTGTGCTCGAAACGCCAACGCCGGGGCCCTCGTGACTCCAGCATCCCCATGCGCGCCAGCCGCTCCAGGCCCACGCCCGGGTCCAGTGAGAGGTCCAGCGCCGCGTCGTGCTCCAGCCGGGCGAGCGTGGCGGACAGCTCATCCCAGCGCACGTCGTCGCCCAGCACCGCCGCCACTTGAAGCAGCGAGCGCAGTCCCGACGGAAGCGCCGCGAGACCACGCACCGCCATCCGTTCATCCGGACTCGGACTGTCCAGGGCTCGCGCGTCCAGGGCCTCCGCCGCCAGATAGCCGCCACCCCCGACGCGTGCCCGGATGGCACCCGCGGCCCTCAGCGTTCGAACCAGCTCCACCAGTCGCAGCGGCGAGCCGCCACACCGCTCCGCCAGCTCCCGCAAAGTCGCCTCCGCGGGCACATCCACCAGATGAAGCAGCTCGCGCAGCACCTCCAGCGCCGCATCGTCCTCCAGCGGCTCCAACTCCCTGCTCGCGGTGTCGGCGGAGCGCTCGCCCAGGTAGGGCCGCATCTCCAGCAGGCGATGGCGCCCCGCGAGGACGATGCACAGTGGCGCCTGGACTCCCGCGAGTGTGGCCAGTTCCAGCGCATCGAGCGCGGTGGGGTCCAACGTCTCCGCGTCGTCCACGAGCAGCACGAGGGGCCGTGCCTCGGAGAGCCGCCGCAGTCGCGACGCGAGGGCTCGGGCGATGTGCTGCCGCCGCGCCGCCGGGTGCAGGGTGGCGAATTCCAACGTGAGGCCCGCGTCTTGGAGCAGGAGCTTCACGGCCTCTTCGGAGGGAGTGTTGGGGGGAAGTCCCAGGATGGTGGTGAGCAGGTTGCCCAGGCCGCTCTCGGTGGCGCTGGCCTCGTCACGGTGCGCCTCCACCAGCACGCTGGAAACCGCGCCCGTGCCCAGCAGCTCCCGGTGGAACTCCGCCAGCAGTCGCGTCTTGCCGAGTCCCTCTTCGCCCAGCAGCGTCAAGAGCAGGGGCGCGCGGTGCTCGCGGACTCGCGCCACGCCTTCTCGCAGCCAGCCCAGGTCACCTTCTCGACCCCGTAGGGTGACGGCGCGCGGAGGGGGCAGCTCGGGTGGTGGCGTGCGTCCGGACTCGGGCTCCCGGAGCGACTCCCGCGCCTCCGGAGTCAGCAGCAGGGCGTCGGATGGCGCGGTCGACGGTGGCCACCACCGCTCCACGTGTTCGAGCGCCGCGCCTCCCAGCACCCACCGCCCACCACGCTCTCGCACGCGCAGGGACGCCCGATGCACCGCGCGCGTCGAGCCGGCAGGCAGCACACTCGCGAGCGCCTCCGCGGCCTTGTGCGCGGTGCGCAAGCCCACGTCCACGCCACTGGCATGGGGAAACGCGAAGAGCGCGAGCCCGACCTCCACGCGAGCCAGCTCCGCGCCGACGCCGGAGA
The DNA here is from genome assembly GCF_013336725.1 of Myxococcus sp. CA040A. Classification (NCBI taxonomy): domain Bacteria; kingdom Pseudomonadati; phylum Myxococcota; class Myxococcia; order Myxococcales; family Myxococcaceae; genus Myxococcus; species Myxococcus sp. CA040A. The sequence goes on from NZ_JABUMR010000002.1 coordinate 711,128, forward strand.
GTTGCGCGCGCAGCGAGGGAACATCCAATGACGTCCTGACGCCCAGTAGAGCGATGTCCCGTGGGCCCACGCTGGCCACGGACCGTGGCGCGGACGTCGTGCTGTCCTCGGGACTGCCATCATGGAGCGGAGGCGCCGCGTCGGAAGGGGAGGGCCGTGCTCCCCTCGGCAGACGTTCGAGTGCCTCGACGACCTCCGAGGCCGTGGACCACCGCTCCTCGGGAGCCTTCGCCAACAGGCGCGACACGAGCGCTTCCACCGCGTCCGGCACGGGCGATGGCGAAAGCCGTGCGAGCGATGGGGGACGGCGAGAGACGTGGGCCTGGAGCACGGAGGCCGTCTCTCCAACGAAGGGCGGCCGGCCGCACAGCATTTCGAAGTACACGACACCCAGGCTGTAGAGGTCGGCGCGCGCGTCGATGATGCGAGCGTCGTGACACTGCTCGGGCGACATGTATTCGTGGGTGCCCAGCCGCTGGCCCGTCCTCGTCACGCTGGGAGCAGGCGCCTCATCCCGGGTGGCGCCCACGCGGGCGAGTCCGAAGTCGACGAGCACCAGCCGTTCGCCGGCGAGCATCACGTTCTCGGGCTTCAGGTCCCGGTGCACCACCGACGTGGCATGCACGCCCGAGAGGGCCCGGGCCAGCGCCACCATCACCCCTCGCGCCTCGTCCCACGGCAGGGCGCCTTGACCGGGAAGCTCCGCGAGGCGGCGGGCCAGGGTGACGCCTTCGATGAGCTCCATCGCGACGACGTGCTCACCAGCGGAGGTGCGCGTTTCCCCCAGCAGCTCCGGGGTGACAGGCGGGCCGATGCGGCGCAGGGCCTCCAACTCGCGAGTCAGTCGCTCCGAGGCGAGCGGCTCCAGCACCTTGAGGGCCACCTGCCTGCCGTCCGCGTCGCGGCGCGCGGCGTGGACCCGGCCAAAGCCTCCCCGGCCCAGGGCGGCGCCCAACTGGTAGCCGGGCACGTCGGGCGCAGGGGCGGGAGGCGCTCGGGGCGCAAGCGCGGAGGAGGGGTGGAGGGGACAACAATCCACCACACGGCGATGGCAGGTGGGACAGCGCATCGATGGCGGCGGCGAGGGGAGTTCAGTCCGAGGTGCGTGCGGGCCCCTCGAAGCATCGCCTCTCGGCGGCGCGGACGGAAGCCTCCCCCAGAGGGACGGCCACCGCTTCCGGGGACGTCGGTGGGGCCATCAGGCCTCCTCCCGGCGCGCTCCCAGAGCGAGGCTCAGTCGCTCATCTCGGGGAGGTCCGGCAGGGTGTCCGGGTCCAGCTTCAGGATGACGCACAACCGGGTCAGGGTGGAGATGGTCGGTACCATGACTCCACGCTCCACCCTGGCGAGGACCTCCACGGGCATTTCCAGGCGCTCGGCGACTTCTTCCATGCCGAGCCCCGCCTGCTGGCGGGCGGCCTTCAGTGCCGCCCCGAGCACCTCGGCCCTTTCCGCGCGACTCGTCTTCATGGACGCGAGCATGACGCCATCCGGCCCGCTCGTCACCCAATTCACCACATGCTCCAGGTCCGAAGCATGGCCTCCAACATTGGATGGGGCCCCGAGGGATGGGACCTGGCGCCGACCGCCAACGCAGGGGCTCCCCGGGGTGGGGGTGGGCGCCTGCCTGGGCCATGCGCACGCTGGCGGAGGGGGGCCAGTGGCATTGGCGACGGGCGGGGGCCTGTGTTAGGCCGCCCCTCCCCGTTGGCCTGCCCAGGAGACAGGAGAAGCGAATGGCCCGTCGCCACGTCCGAGTCGTCGGCGCGATGCTCGAGAACGAGGAGGGACGCTACCTCATCACCCAGCGTCCCCCCACCGCATCGCTGCCCCTGCTGTGGGAGTTCCCCGGCGGCCGCGTGGAGGAGGGCGAAAGCGACTCCTCGGCCCTCGCGCGGGAAATCCAGGAGGAGATGGGCGTGGCCGTGGAGGTGCTCGACCAGGTCATGCACACCCGCCACGAGTATCCCACCTATGACATCGACTTCCGGGTGTTCCGCTGCCAGTTGGCGGAGTCGGAGCACCACATCCGCCACCTGCGCGTGCATGACCACCGCTGGGTGACGTTGGAGGAGATGTCGCACTACCGCTTCCCCGACGCGGACGCGAAGACACTGGCGAAGCTGCTGGACCTGGACACCTGACGTGGCGCCCCGCTGGACCTGGGCCCTGCTGCTGAGCGTGGGGTGGGTCGCCTGCTCGCGTCCCAAGCCCGTTCCTTCCGAGGTGGCCGTCCAGGAGGACGCCGGCACCCAGGCGCCCGCGGTCGGTGTTCCCGGTTGCGGGGCCTACGGCATCCCCCAGCAGGCGGGCGTGGTTCCGGACGAGTTGCCAGAGCTGTCCGGACTGGCCGCCAGCGTCCGCCACCCCGGCGTGTTCTGGGCGCACAACGACTCCGGCAACGACTTCGAGGTGTTCGCCATCGACGAGGCGGGCCGTGTGCGGGCCCGGTTGAAGCTCACCGGCGCCGAGCCTCGGGATGTGGAGGACGTGGCGGTGGGGCCGTGCGCGCCGGGCGAGCCCCGCACGTGCGTGTTCCTGGCGGACATCGGCGACAACTTCGAGCTGCGGGAGCAGGTGCGACTGTTCCGGGTGCCAGAGCCGGAGACGCTCGGCGACGCCACCGTGCCGGTGGAGGTGCTGCCCTTCACCTATCCGGACGGCTCGCATGACGCGGAGGCGCTGGTGATGGACGCGCGCTCGGGGCGCTTGGTCGTCCTGACCAAGACGCGCCGCTCGCTGGGCGACGTCTTCGCGTTGGACGGCCTGTCACCCGGCTCCGTCATCCAGGCGACGAAGCTGGGCACGCTGGAGGTCCCCGGGGGCGTGGATCGGCTTTCGACGGCCGCGTCGTTGCATCCCTCCGGCCAGCGCCTGTTGGTGCGCACCTACTCGCGGGTGTGGGAGCTGCGACAGTCGGGGGCGACGGATGTCGAGTCGCTGTTGAAGGGCGCTCTCGTCGAGGTGCCGGCCGGGAGCCAGGCCCAGGCGGAGGCGGTGGCCTATCTGCCGGACGGCCAGGGGTATTTCCTGGGCACGGAGTTCACAGGTCAACCCTTGTGGCGGGTGGGGTGTCGCTGATCTCGCGACTCCTGAGTCGGTACGTGGCGTGAAGCCGAGCCAGCGGGTTGACGGTCAGCCGGCGGTGAACATCTTTGCCCGGCTGAGTGTGACGCCATCCGGGCACGGGGCCCGAATGCGCGGGGAGGGGGAGGGCGAGCGTGCCGACGATGAAGCCACAGGAGCTCCCGCCGGGTATGGGCCCGCGGGGAAAGAAGTCCGAGAAGCCAGGGTCGCCGGGCAAGGGGTTCAAGTTCGGCTCACCGCTGGGCTACATCCTGCTGCTCGTCCTGGGCTTCCTACTCTTCCGGAACGTCTTCCAGGACGCGGGCGTCCGGCGGGTGAGCTACAGCCAGTTTCGCGACGCGGTGGAGTCCGGCAACTTCAGCCGGGTCCAGATTTCCAACGAGTGGGTGAAGGGTTTCCTCAAGGACACCGCGCAGCCGCCGCCGCCCGCGCAGGGTGAGCGCCCGCTGCGAGGCGAGCCCAGCGCGCTGCCGTGGATGGCGTACCGGGTCCAGGGTGACGAGTCGCTCGTCCCGCTGTTGGAGCAGAAGGGGGTCCAGTTCGAGGCCGTGCCTCAGTCGGGGCTGGGCGAAGCGCTGTGGATCTGGCTCCTGCCCCTGGGCCTGTTCTTCCTCTTCTGGAGCTTCATGATGCGGCGGGTGGCCGGAGGCATCGGTCAGGGCCCGCAGAGCGTCATGAGCTTCGGGAAGACACGCGCCAAGGTGCAGGCCGAGGCGGACACCGGCGTGGGCTTCAAGGATGTGGCCGGCGTGGACGAGGCGGTGGAGGAGCTGAAGGAGATTGTCGAGTTCCTCAAGACACCGGAGAAGTTCCGCCGCCTGGGCGGGCGCATCCCCAAGGGCGTGTTGCTGGTGGGGCCTCCGGGCACGGGCAAGACGCTGCTGGCGCGAGCGGTCGCGGGTGAAGCGGGCGTGCCGTTCTTCAGCCTCTCCGGCTCGGAGTTCGTGGAGATGTTCGTGGGCGTGGGCGCGGCCCGCGTGCGTGACTTGTTCGCCCAGGCCACGGCCAAGGCGCCCTGCATCATCTTCATCGACGAGTTGGATGCCATCGGCAAGAGCCGCAACTCGGGCGTCGCGGGCGGTCATGACGAACGCGAGCAGACGCTCAACCAGTTGCTCGCGGAGATGGACGGGTTCGACAGCCGCGCGGGCCTCATCATCCTGGCGGCGACCAACCGTCCGGAGATCCTGGACAGCGCGCTGATGCGGCCGGGCCGGTTCGACCGGCAGGTGCTGGTGGACCGTCCGGACAAGCGCGGCCGGGAGATGGTGCTGGAGATTCACGCCCGCGGCGTGAAGCTGGGCCCGGACGTGGACCTGAGGACCATCGCCTCGCGCACGCCGGGTTTCGCCGGCGCGGACCTGGCCAACGTGGTGAACGAGGCGGCGCTGCTCGCGGCCCGACGCAACCGCGACGCGGTGATGCGGGCGGACTTCGAGGAGGCGATTGAGCGCGTCGTCGCGGGCCTGGAGAAGAAGAACCGCCGGATGAACGAGCGCGAGAAGGAGATTGTCGCGCACCACGAGGCGGGCCACGCGGTGGTGGGTTGGATGCTGCCGCACGCCGAGCGGGTGACGAAGGTCTCCATCATTCCACGGGGGCTCGCGGCGCTCGGCTACACGATGTCGCTGCCTTTGGAAGACCGTTACCTGATGTCGCTGGACGAACTGCGCGACAAGATGGCGGGGATGATGGGGGGGCGCGCCTCGGAGGAGATCTTCATCGGAGAGATTTCCACGGGCGCCTCCAATGACATCCGTCAGGCCACGGAGGTCGCCCGGCTGATGGTGCGGGACTACGGCATGAGCACGCTGGGCCCCGTGGCCCTGAGCGCCGACCATGGCCCCAACTTCCTGCGCTCCGCGGGCATCCCCGAATCGCGCACGTACTCCGAGCAGACGGCGCGGATGATCGACGAGGAGGTCCGCAAGCTGGTGAGCGAGGCCCTGGACCGGGCCCGAGAGGTGCTCACCCATCACCGGGACAAGGTGGAGGCCCTGGCCGCGCGGCTGCTCGCCGTCGAGGTGGTGGAGGAGGACACGATGACGGGCATCCTCGGCCCCAAGGTGCTGGCCCAGCGAGGGCTCTTGCACCCCGAGGCCCGCCAGGTCATCTCCGCGCACCCGGTGAACACCAACGAGGAGGCTCCGCCCACGCAGCACGCGGAGAAGCCCCTGGACTCGTAACGGACGTCCGGGCGCCTGCCCTCCGGCCTGGCCCACGCCCCCCGCCACCGCACATTCCTGCGGTGTCCGGGGGGCGAAATTATCTTGAGACCTAAAGGAGGCGACGCCGTGGAGAACAGGATCGGCAAGAGCTATGTGGCCCGGAAGGCTCTCTTCGCGAAGGGGCTCAAGGAAGGGCGGCTCACGGTTCAGGAAATCGAGGAGGCACTGCCAGCCGGGACGTTGACGGCGGCGGAGCGCTGGCTCCTCTACTACTCGCTGCGGGCCGCTCAGGTGGAGATCATCGACGAGGTGACGGGGCAGATCGACCATGGGTTCATGGCCGAGACGCCCGCGCCCCAGGAGCACTAGCTCCCCCTCGCGTTGACACGCCCTCGCGCGCGGTTAGGTTGCGGCCAGGAAAGCCTACCCGCGCACGAGCGCCTTCACACCTCGACTTCAGGTTCGACATGTCCGGCAATTCCCACACCGACGCATCCCAGGAAGCCCAGCACGCCAACGGCGGAGGTCCGCCGGGCCCAGACGCCGGGGAGGCCGCTGCCCGCTCCGAGGAAGCCGAGGCTCGGGCCCCCGCCGATGACGTCGTGTCCGAGGCCGCCGACGCGGAGAAGGAGCGCCTGCGCGCGGACCTGGAAGCCTCCCGCCGTCGAGTGGACGAACTGGCGCGCGCCTACCAGGCGGTGAACAAGGACCGCGAGGAGTTCAAGCAGCGGCTCACCCGCGAGCGCGAGCGGATGATGGACGTGGAGCGCGGCAACGTGGCCGTGTCGCTGCTGGAGGCCATCGACGAGCTGGACCGCGCCCTCTCCATGAGCGCGCAGGACTCCTCCGCGTTGGCCCAGGGGGTGCGGATGATCCGCGACTCGCTCCTGGCCAAGGCCCAGGGGATGGGCATCGAGCGCGTCACTGTCGTGGGTCAGCCGTATGACCCCAACGTGGCGGAAGCCACGGACATGGAAATCACCACCTCCCCGGACGAGGACCAGAAGGTGGTGGCGGAGTTCCGAGCGGCCTACCGGCTGAAAGACAGGGTCATCCGCCCCGCCCGGGTGAAGGTGGCCAAGTACGTGGCCCCCGCCCAGGCGTGACGGGCGGTTGCTCGAAAAACGCGGAAGACGGCGGCGGCGTGGGTTGTTCCCGCCGCTCGCCATGCGTCGCCGTATAAGCTGCCACTCCGTGTCTTCTCGACTGCTGTCCGTTCTGCTCGTCCTGGCGGTGACTCCTCTGACGGCGGGTGCCGAAGAGGAGGGTCCGGTGGGGCCCTGGCTCCAGGCGCGTGTGCGTGAGCACGCCGCCTGGTTTACCTATCAAGGCAATGGCGAGGGCCGTGCGGGCGCCATGGGGCTGTGGCGCGAGCGCCCGGCCGGTGAGCCGGGCCTTCCCAACTTCGTGCCACCCACGTCGCTGGCGCCGCTGATTCGCGCGGTGGAGGCGGGCGTCGTCAACATCACCACGGTGAGCCCCCGGGAGAGCGGGCTCGCGGGGATGAAGCGCGCCACGGGCTCGGGCTTCGTGCTGACGGCGGACGGGCTGGTCGTCACCAACAGCCACGTGGTGTCCGGGGCGAACAAGATCGCCGTGCGCCTGTCGGACGGCCGCGAGTTCTCCGCGGAGGTCGTCGGCCGGGATGCATCCACGGACGTGGCCCTCCTGCGGCTGAGCGGCTCCGACATGGGGGATTTGCCGGCGTTGTTCCTGGGAGACTCGGACCGGCTGGAGGTGGGGGACTGGGTGGTGGCCATCGGCAACCCCTTCGGCCTGGACCACTCGGTGGCGCACGGCATGATTTCAGCCAAGGAGCGCGTGCTGGGCGTGGGTCAGTTCGACGACTTCATCCAGACCGACGCGCTCATCAACCCGGGCAACTCCGGCGGGCCGCTCTTCAACATGAAGGGCGAGGTGGTGGGGGTGAACACGGCCATCATCAGCCAGGGGCAGGGCATTGGCTTCGCGGTGCCCATCAACCTGGTGAAGGATTTGCTGCCCAACCTGCGGGAGAACGGGAAGCTGGAGCGCGGCTGGCTGGGCGTGGTCGTCAACGATGACCGGGAGAGCGGCGAGCGGCGCGCGCCCCTGGTGAAGGACGTCTTCCGAGGCAGTCCCGCTCACGCCGCGGGCATCCGCTCCGGCGACAGGTTGGTCGCGGTGAACGGGCGGACCATCGGCTCCTATCTCCAACTGCTTCGCAAGGTGGCGCTGCTGGCGCCGGGTTCGGAGGCGCGGCTGACGCTGTTGCGCCCGGGGGCGAAGCAGGAGGAGGTGACCGTGCGGCTGGTGGAGCGTCCCGCCCAGGAGGCCACGGAGGGACTGGTCCAACGCACGTCCAGCGACGAGGACCTGGGGCTGGCGCTGCGGGATTTGACGCCGGACGTGGCCGCGCCGCTGGGGCAGGAGGCCTGGGCGGGGGCGCTCGTGTCGGCGGTGACGCCGCGCAGCCCCGCGGACGAGGCGGGACTTCGCGTGGGCGACGTGGTGACGGAGGTCAACCGCAAGCGGGTGAAGGACGCGGCCGGGGTGCGCGCGGCGCTGTCCAGGGGCAGTTCCGGGGCGAGCATCCTGCTCCGGGTGAAGCGGGGCGACTCCCTCCAGTACGTGGCCATCGCCCGCTAGAGGGAGTCAGTCCGTGACGCGGGCCTAGCGGCTCGCGTTGGCGTCCTTGCCGTTGAGCCACAGGCCGAGCTGCGTGCCGGTGCGGCCCTCGGTGACGATGAGCCCCTCGATGCGGGCCGTCACGCCGTAGTTCTTCCCGCCGCCCTTCTTCGGCAGCGACCACACACCCTGCGGCGTGAAGACGACCTGGGCGCGCACCCCGCGCATGGAGAACATGCGGGAGAAAATCTGTCCGTTCCACCCGTCCGGCAGCGTGCCGGTGACGGTGAGGTAGGGCAGCACGGGGTTGCCGTTGCCGTCCGACTTCTTCGGGGCGCCGTGAGTCATCGCGTAGCGGCCACCGGGGAAGAACGGGGTGATGTTGATGGTGTACTCGCCCGTCACCGGAGAGTACGGGCCCGGCGACAGCATGCTGGCGTCGTCCTCCACCACGATCATGTACAGCTGCTTGCCCTGGTACTTCTTGCGGAACGCCTCCGCCTGGGACTTGCACTGCGGGTCCACCAGCGCCCCTTCACACGCGCCAATGTACTTCTCCAGGAAGGCCCCCAGGCCGCCCAGGGGCTCGGACTCGTCGCGCAGCTTGGCGAAGCGCGCGTCCACGTCGGCCAGGGCCAGGGTGGGCAGGAGGAGGGCGGCGACGGCGACCAGAAGGCGGCTCAAGACGGAGAACTCCAGGGCTTTGGGGGGAGGGGAATGGTGCCATGTCCCGCGAAATCCCGGGGATGCCTTCTCGTAGGTGGGCAGGGGTGGATGTAGGTAAATAAATTGCCTACATATGGCTACCATGTAGGGTGTGCCTGTCACCACCTGTTGCCGGGAGGCACCCCCAGTGTTCGAGCGTCCGCAAGAGCGTCGTACTCACCTGCGCTTCGACAAGGTCTTCACCGTCTACCTCACCACCCAGGATGGGATGATGAGGGGCGTCGGTCGCAACATCAGCGCTCGCGGCATGTTCGTGGAAGTCCGGGACCAGGTGGGGCTTGGAGAAAAGCTCAAGGTCACCTTCGCCGGCGAGGACGGCACGGAGATGACGTGCCTGTGCGAGGTCCGCTACCAGGTGGCGCTGGCGTTTGGCCGCAAGGACGGGCGCGAGGGCAGCAGCCGCGGCGTGGGCCTGCGAATCGTGGCGTACGAGACGCACGACGACGCGCCCCTGCTCCTGGTGGACCGCGAGCGGGTGATGCACTGAGGTGACGCGTGGGGGCCCGGAAGGGCCCGGGTGGCCCGACGCTCCCGTGACAGGGGGCCACGACGGGGCGACCTCCGAGGCACCCACCACGCATGACAAGGGCACGGTCCTCGAGGAGAGGAGCCGTGCCCTTGGTGTTTCAGGGGGCGGAAAGCGCGCCCGGATTACTGCGAGAAACCCTCGAGGAGGTAGTGGGCCTCGATGCGCTTGAGCGCGAGGATCATCGCGGCGCAGCGGGTGTCGACGGCCTCGCCGGCGCAGTAGCCGCGGCTGTCGTGCATGTCCGTCTTGCGCGGCTGGTTGCGGGAGATGTCGCGGATGATGCGGTAGTTGCGCTTCATCGCGCGCTCCAGGCGCTGGTCGACCTCGGCCTCGCTCCAGCGCTCCATGCGCTTGTTCTGGATCCACTCGTAGTAGCTCACCGTCACGCCGCCGGCGTTGGCGATGATGTCCGGGATGAGCTCGATGCCGCGCTTCTGGAGGACGCGGTCGGCTTCCGGGGTGGTGGGGCCGTTGGCGCCCTCGGCGATGAGCTTGACCTTGAGGCGCTCGGCGATTTCGGCGGTGATTTCACCACCCAGCGCGGCGGGCAGGAGGATGTCCGCCTGCACTTCCCAGAGGTCCTTCTTTTCAATCTTCTGGGCGCCGGGGAAGCCCAGCACGCTGCGCTTGAGGTTCTTCGGGTCCTGGACGTAGGCGGTGAGCGCCTGCACGTCGATGCCGTCCCCGTTGTAGATGGTGCCGTCGGAGTCATTGACGGCCAGGAGGCGCGCGCCCATGCCGCCCAGGATGATGGCGGCGTGGCTGCCCACGTTGCCGAAGCCCTGGAGGACGAACGTCTTGCCCTTCACGCTCTCGCCACGGTCGGCGTAGTAGTCCTCGATGCAGAACGCGACGCCCTGGCCGGTGGCCTTGCCGCGGCCCTCGGAGCCGCCGATGCGGACGTCCTTGCCGGTGACGATGCCGCGCAGGTTGTGGCGCTCGCGCTCACCGTCGGAGAACTGGCGGTACAGCAGGGCCATGATCTCCGGGTTGGTGCCCACGTCGGGGGCGGGGATGTCGATGTTCGGCCCGATGAGGCTCTTGAGCCGGTACATGAAGCGCAGGGTGATGGCCTCCAGCTCCTCGCGGCCGTACTCGCGCGGGTCAATCTGGATGCCGCCCTTGCCGCCGCCGAAGGGCACTTCCGCGATGGCCGTCTTCCAGGTCATCTCCGCGGCCAGGGCCTTGAAGAGGTCCAGGGACACCTCGCGGTGGTAGCGCAGGCCGCCCTTGTAGGGGCCACGGGCCTGGTTGTGCTGGACGCGGTAGGCCTTGAAGCGCTGGGACTCACCGGGAACCAGCTGGTAGACCTTGCCGTCCGGCAGGCGCAGGTGGCCCTGGCGGATGGCGACGTCGGAGCCCAGGAGGGCGCGGCCGTTGAGGATGATGCTGCCGTTGGCGAGCAGCTCCAGGCCTTCCTTGTTGCGCACCTGCGTCTCGGGCAGGTCGGCGAACGTCTTGGCCCGCTCGGGGATGAGGGGGACGAGGCGGTCCTTCAGCTTCGCCGTGACGTAGAAGATGTGCTCGTAGTCGGGCTCTTCCAGCTCCAGGCGGACGCGCTTGTCCAGCTTGATGAGGTCCGCCGCCCGATGGAAGATCTCCATCGCCTCGGTGTAGACGGTGCGCTTCGGCGTGGGCGCGGGAGCGCGCATGAAGTTCTCTTCGCTGGCCATGATGAAAGTGGCTCCTTGTGGTCCCAGCCACATGGGGCCGGGGACGCGGGGATAGCGGGGCCCTTATGCGCATATGCGACACAGGGGGTCAACCGCCGTGGCGCCCACCTCCCGTCCCGAAAAACGGAGCGATGACGGGTACTTATGGCAACGCGCTGTGTCACCGACGGCGGATGCACTGTGTCATCGTTGTCGCGGTGCCAGCGCCGTTCGTTGGTGTTCGAAGCAGGGTGTTCAAAATCAAAAAGAAGGGGCACATCATTTCTCCTTGCCCCACTTCGAACGCGATGGTACTCAGCGCGCCGCCTTCCGCCGACATAGCTCAGTGGTAGAGCAACTGATTCGTAATCAGTAGGTCCCCAGTTCAAGCCTGGGTGTCGGCTCCATACAGTGAAAAGGGTCGGTTGCCGCGAGGCAACCGGCCCTTTTTGCTTTGGGGGTCATCCTCCCTTCCAGGGGGCCATCACCTCGCTGCTTTCAGAGAAGATGAGGCCGTCCTTCTGGATGGCGCCGATGCACAGGAAGTCGCCGGAATCGAAGCCGACGTTGAGGACTCGCTGGGTGGCGTCCCCGAGGAGCGTCGGACCCATGCGCCGTGCGAGATGCCGGACGGCGAGCGCGGCGTACGCCAGTGCCAGGGGATATTCGGCGTCGTTGCCGAGCCCGTCTTCGTGCCCATAGGCGACTTGGTAGATGGAATCGAGGACGGTGGAGCCCGAGTCGGGCGTGCCCTTGCCCCACCGCTCCCGGAACAGCCAGTCGGGGTCGGTCGCGTCATAGGGGGCCCCGATGAGATGGACGTCCGCTGTCACGCGCCCCCGCACCGTCGGGTTGAAGAGGCCGAACCATAGGCCGGTGATGGGCGCTGGCGGTGGTGTGGTCCGCATGATGGTTTCGAGCCACTGCTGGAGCCGCCGGAGATCGCTCTCCACATCCAGGGTGCGTAGGGCAGACCAGTCCGGATGAGGGCGCGTTGTCCCGCAGAACTGGATGATGCGCAGGAGTCCTTCCGTGACGGAGAGCTCCGACTTCGCGACGCGCTCGATCTCATTGAAGAGCTTGACGGCATTGTAGGAGGTCATGGGGCGATTTTACTGGCGCTCCCTCGTTCAGGAGTCCAGTGGGCAGGAGAGCAGCGCGCCGGTGTGCCTCCACCACTCCGAAGGAGTTGGCGCCAGTGCCCAGGTGCCAACGTCTTGGAGAGGGAAATCAAGACAGATGCCGATGTGACAGGCGTTGAAAGTGTCAAGGCGCTGTTAACAGGGCGCGGTTCCAGGGTATCTGTCCCGATTTTTATCACAATCAGGTGGCAGAGAGGGTTTGTGTGTGTTTGTGGTGAAGACGTTCGAAGCGCGTGGCCGGAACGCCCGAGTCGTTCTGACGGTTGATGATGAACTCCGATGAGAGGGGCCTCTCGAAGCGTGGCGGAACTGACCGACCCGTACTGCTATTTCACAGGGCCATGATCCCCTCAAAAACACGCGCCACACTGTCGTGCGGTCTCTCCAGCCTCATAGCTGTCATACGGTGGGGAGTTTCTCGTGCAGATCAAATACCCAACGTTGACCGTCCAGGTGCATCCAGGCTCACAGTACCAAAGGAGGCTGGGTGTGTAGCCAGCCGCGCAGGCCGCTATCGCCTGTTCGGCCTGATCGAGGCTTTCCAACTCCTCTTCAGGGCCGACACCACATCCCAGGCAAAGCGTCCCAACCATCATGAGTGCGCCACCAATGAAGGCCTTCGCTGTCATGCATTGCCTCGGATGTTCTGTGCGAGATTGCACGGACTCATATGGCACGCCATTGAGCGGCGCCGCGATGTCTGGGATGTGGAAAGTGTTCTGCGATAGACGGTTCCAAGCGCATGAGACGGAGAGAGGCTGTCTCGGGGCTGAAACAGGCGCGGATGGAGATCGCTGACGGGGCCTGGGCTGTGCGCCACCACGCTGGTGGACGGGCCAAGCATTCTGGGTCGGTTGCCGCGAGGCGGTCGGCCCTCTTGGATTTCGAGGTTTCGCTCGTGGCTTGGCTGCGCGCGGGTGTGTCCTCGCCGAGCGTCGGCTGATAGGAACGTCCCATGAACCACGGTCCTCCCCGCCGGGTCGCCATCGTCGCGGCCCTCCGTACTCCCTTCGCCCGCAGCAACACCGCGTACGCACGCCTCTCCAACAAGGACATGCTGACGGACGTCCTGCGCGGCCTCGTCGAGCGCACGGGCCTGGGCGGCGTCCGGCTGGGGGAGGTGGTCGGCGGCGCGGTGATGAAGCACTCGCGCGACTGGAACCTGGTGCGGGAGTGCACGCTGTCCAGCGGGCTGGACGCCGCCACGCCCGCCTATGATGTACAGCAGGCGTGCGGCACCGGCCTGGAGGCCTGCATCCTCGTGGCGAACAAGATCGCCCTCGGGCAGATCGACGCGGGCATCGCCTGTGGCACCGACACCACGTCGGACGCTCCGGTGGCCGTGAGTCGCCGGATGCAGCGCGCGCTGATGGCCATCAATGGCGCGAAGACGCAGGGAGCGAAGCTCGCGGCGGCCCTGAAGTTGCTCGACCCGCGCGCGTTCGTGCCGGAGATTCCCGTCAACGCCGAGCCTCGCACGGGCCTGTCCATGGGCCAGCATGCCCAGCGCACGGCCGACCGGTACGGCATCACCCGCGAGGCCCAGGACGCCCTCGCGCTGGCGAGCCACCAGCACCTCGCGCGGGCCTACGACGCGGGCTTCTTCTCCGACCTGGTGATGCAGTACCAGGGCCTCGCGCGCGACAACAATCTGCGGCCGGACACCACCCTGGAGAAGATGGCGAAGCTGCCGGGCGCCTTCGACCGCGAGAAGGGCACCATCACCGCGGCCAACTCCTCCCCGTTGACCGATGGCGCCTCGGCCGTGTTGCTCGCCAGTGAGGAGTGGGCGCGTGCGCGCGGACTGCCCGTGCTCGCGTATCTGTCCGCGGGCGAGGTGGCCGCGGTGGACTTCGTCGACGAGCGCGAGGGGCTTTTGATGGGCGGCGCTTACGCCGTCCCCCGCATGCTCCAGAAGCGCGGGCTCGCGCTGGGGGACTTCGACTTCTACGAGATTCACGAGGCCTTCGCCTCCGTGGTGCTCTGCACGCTGGCTGCCTGGGAGTCGGACGCCTTCTGTCGCGAGCGACTCGGGCTTCCGGGGGCCTTGGGGGCCATCGAGCGTGACCGGCTCAACGTGAAGGGCAGTTCCATCGCGGCCGGACATCCCTTCGCCGCCACGGGCGGTCGCATCGTGGGTACGCTGGCCAAGGCATTGTCCGAGGCGGGCTCCGGCAAGAAGGGCCTCATCTCCATCTGCGCGGCGGGCGGTCAGGCCGTCACCGCCATCCTCGAAACCTAGGGAGCGACGACCTCATGGCCGACAAGCTGATGACGCTGGCGAACAACCCCGTGACGGGAGGGCTCGTGAGGGCGCTGGGGCTGCCGACCCCGCCTCCGCTGGCACGGGCCAAGGAAGGCTGGGTAGCGCAGCCCTTCGTGGACCGTGTGGTGTTGCTGGGTGCGGCGCCCGGTGGCTTCGCGACGGAGGCTGCCCGGAGCGCGCTCTCGGGCGGGGGCGCGCGCGTTCTGGACGTGTTGCCGGAGCAGGAGGGCCGAGGTGTGGATGTGGCGCTCTTCGACGCCACGGGGCTCTCCACCCCGGCTGACTTGCGCTCCCTCTACGATTTCTTCCACGCGACGGTGCCACGACTGGCGCGCAACTCGCGTGTGCTGGTGCTCGTGGGGCTTCCCGAGGAGGCCCCGGGGCCCGCGGCGGCCGCCGTGGCGCGTGGTGCCGAGGGCTTTGTGCGCAGCCTGGGCAAGGAAGTGGGACGGCGCGGTGCCACGGCCAACCTCGCTTACGTCGCGCGGGGTGCCGAAGACCGGCTCGCTGGGCCCGTGCGCTTCTTCTGCGGCGTGCAGGCCACCTATGTCTCCGGACAGGCGGCCCGAGTGACGTCCTCCGTGCGCCCCGTTGTTTCGGCGCCCATGATGGCCGCGCTGAAAGGGAAGGTGGCGTTGGTCACCGGGGCCGCGCGAGGCATCGGCGCGGCCACGGCCGAGCGCCTCGCGCAGGAGGGGGCTCGTGTGGTGCTCCTGGATGTGCCCGCGCTCCAGGATGCCCTGGATGCCACAGCCGCCCGTGTGGGCGGAGAGGCCCTGGCGCTCGACATCACGGCCCCCGATGCGCCCGCACGCCTCGTGGCGGAGCTGCAAGGGCGCCACGGCGGCGTGGACGTGGTCGTGCACAACGCGGGAATCACCCGTGACCGCACGATCGCCAAGATGACGCCCGAGGCGTGGGACCAGGTGCTGTCCGTCAACCTCGCCGCCATCATCGCCGCCGACGAAGCGCTGCTCGCCTCCGGTGCGCTGCGGGACGAAGGGCGCCTTGTGTACCTCTCCTCCATCAGTGGCGTGTCGGGCAACTTCGGGCAGACGAACTACGCGGCGACGAAGGCAGCGCTCATCGGCTACGTGGCGGCGCTCGCGCCGACGCTCGCGCCGCGTGGCATCTGCGCCAACGCGGTGGCTCCGGGCTTCATCGAGACGGCCATGGTGGCGAAGATGCCTCTCATGACGCGCGAGGTGGGCCGCCGGCTCAACTCCCTGTCACAGGGCGGCCAGCCGCGCGACGTGGCGGAACTCATCGCCTTCTTCGCCAGTCCCGGGGCATACGGGGTGACGGGCAACACCTTGCGTGTCTGTGGGCAGGGCCTCGTCGGCGCCTGAGTGACTCGGGCGCGCTTCTCGCCGGGCGCGCCGGTCATGGAGGGCGAACACCTGGGGCGACACGTCGCTCCAGATGCCTCCCTGATCTGATGAGCGCCCGACGACGCAAGTCACTTCGCCATCGGTATGTCTCGCTCGTGTTGCCTTGCTCTGAATGCAAGACGGACACGGAAGGGGCGCCACCCGTCGCGCGGTCTTGCCCCGGGGTTTGCTCTGTTCATTCCCGATGTGACGAGCCCAGTCCGTGGGCCACCTTCCGGAACGCATCGCGCGCTTCCGGCGTGAAGGTCGCGCCCACGAACACATGGAATGCGCCGGGGTACTCGTACAGCCGGATGCTTCCGCCCACGGCCTCCACTTTCCCGCGGAGCTCGCGGGCGTCCAGGATGAACAAGTCATCGGTGCCCTGGAACACGTCGATGGGCGGCAATCCGCGCAGGTCGCCGTGAATCGGGCTGAGGGTGGGAAGCGAAAGGTCATCGCCCCCCGCCCACCACTGCCCCGCCTCCAGCAGGCGCGCGGTGCTCAGCATGACGTCGCGTGGCTCGATGGCGGGGATGCCCGGGTTCGTCATGGCGAGATCCAACCAGGGCGAGAACAGGATGAGTCGTCCCGGGAGTGGCAGGCCGAGGTCTCGGAAATGAAACGTCTGCCCGAGTGCCAGTCCACCGCCCGCGGAGTCCCCGCACAGTGCCACCTGTGTCGCGGGGGTCGTGGCGAGGACCTGCCGATACACCTCGGTGAGAAAGGGATAGGCGTCGCGATGCGTGAATTCGGGCGCCAGCGGATAGATGGGGACGGTGACGCTCGCACCGGTGTGACGGATGAGTGACTCGATGATGCGCCAGTGCGGGAGGATGAACTCGTTCACATACGCGCCGCCGTGCGCGTAGATGAGGTGCCATCCGCTGGCACGCTGGCGTGGCGTCAAATTGAACACCGCGCGTCCGGCGACCTTTCGTTCCTCCACTTTCGTGAGTGCGTGCAGTGCGCGCGGTAGCGCAGGAATGGTGGGATACGTGCGCGTCTTCGCGGTCCGCCGGAAGGCCTCGGGGTCCGAGCGGTACTTCTTTCGGAGGCCCAACCAGAACTTCGCGGCGCTCATCCTGAGACTGCTCATGCGACTCCTGAATCCCAGGATGGAATCGCCGAGCTTCGCGTCGTCACGTTCCATCCTCGGATGCGGAGAGTCTACGTCAAGATCGACGGACTCCGCGCAACTGACGGGAGGCCCAGCACATCTCTGGCCCTCAGTGATGAGGTGACGAAGACGGCGAGGACGCCGTGAGTCCGCACGCCCGGTTGGCGGGAACGGCCACGTCGAGCTTCTTCGGCTTGGGCAGGTCGAGGTGCTCCATGATGCGGATGAACTCCTCCCTGCTTTTCCCCGCCACGCGGGGGTTGTGCCGCTTCTCCTCGGCGATGCTCGTCACCGTGCGGCCCTTGTAGTCGTGGGCGGGGTAGACGAGCGTCGTGTCCGGGAGCCCGAAGAGGACCCGCGTGACGCTGTCGTAGAGCTGGCTTGCGTCCCCGTTCTGGAAGTCGGTGCGCCCGTTGCCGCGCACCAGCAGGGCATCCCCGGTGAAGACACGGTCCCCCAGGAAGTAGCTGACACTGTCGTCCGTGTGGCCCGGTGTCGCGAGCACCTGGAAGTCGAGCGCGCCTATCCGCAGGTGGTCCCCGTGGCGGACCTGGACGTCCGCGCACGCGGCGCCTCCCACGCCCCCCACCACCGTGCACCGCGTTCGCGTCCTCAAGACGCCAGACGCCGTGACGTGGTCGGCATGCACGTGGGTGTCGAAGACGTGCGTCAGCGTGAGGTCCAGCTCTCGCACCAACTGGAGATCCCGGTCGACCTGCTCCATCACCGCGTCGATGAGGACCGCCTGACCCGTCGACTCATCTCCGAGGAGATAGGTGTAGGTCGAGGACTCGGAATCGAAGAGCTGGCGGAAGATCATGTCGAAGCCTCGTGTCCCTGTGGCTCGAGGGGAACGGACTCAATCCCCTCAGCCTCAGAGTGCGACTCGCGGGGGCAGGACAGGACACTCGAGGGACAAGGGGCCCCGCTCCCTGCTCACGGGGGGCTTGCCGCCGGTGTCCCCGCATGCAAGCTCACCCTGTCTTCCATCGAAGGTGCGCTGGCGCACCTGCCTGCCCCCGGAGCCTCACCATGAAGCCCACTCTCGTCATCGCGACCGTGCTCGCGAGCCTTCTCCTCGGTGCTTGTGCCAGCCAGCAGCGGCCGGTCCGGGACGAGGCCCACCGCTGGGTCGACGCGGGCGCCACCCTGGTGGATGTCCGCACCCCGGAGGAGTTCGCCGCCGGTCATCTGCCCGGTGCGGTGAACATCCCCGTGGACGACCTGTCCCAGCGACTCCAGGAACTCGGCCCGCCCGAGAAGCCCCTGGTCATCTACTGCCGCAGCGGTGGACGCAGCGCTCGCGCCGAGAAGCTGCTGAAGGAGCAGGGCTTCCAGCAGGTCCTCAACCTCGGCCCCATGTCGACGTGGGAGTGACCGGGCTTCACAGGCTCCGGCGCAGCGGCCCCGGAACCTCCTTCGTGCGGTCGCGGATGACGCGGTTCTTCGCGTCCACGAACACCACGGTGGGCGTCCACCTCGCCACCTCGGCCTCCTCCACTTCCGCGAAGGTGGCCAGGATGACCAGGTCTCCTGGCTGATTCAGGTGCGCGGCCGCGCCGTTGATGCAGATGACACCGCTGCCGCGCGCTCCACTCAACGTATAGGTCTCCAGCCGTGTGCCGCGCGTCACGTTCCACACGGCGACCTTCTCGTAGGGGACGATGTCCGCGGCCTCCAGCAACGCCGCGTCGATGGTGACCGAGCCCTCATAGTCGAGGTCGGCCTGAGTGACGGTGGCGCGATGAATCTTGGACTTGAACAGGATGCGTCGCATGGGAGCCCCGCGAACTCATGGAGTGGTGTGTTGAAAGCCGCTCACGCCGGAGAGGGACGCCAGCGCCCTCGCCGTGTGCATGTAGTCTTCTTCCTGGGCCGGTAACTCCAGGACCAGGTGGTCGATGCCCTGCTCGAGCAGGTGTCGCAGCATGCCGAGGATTCGCTCCCTGCCTCCGACGAGCAGGGGGCAGTCCGCCTGGAAGCGACTGAAGGGCTCGAGCCAGTAGCCCTCGACGCCCTTCACCTTGTCGTCCGCCAGGCGCAGCATCCGCCCCTTCCAGACGGCATCCGTGTTCTGCGCGGAGAAGCGCTGCATGCGCTCTCCCCGTGCATCGGCTGGATAGAGCTCCCGGGCCGCGCGCCAGGCGTCCTCGTCCGTGTCACGGCAAATCAGGCCGAGATGAACGCCCCGAAAGCCGGTGGGCAATACAGCCAGGTCGGGCTGGAGCATTCCCAGTCCACACGCCCGCAGTCGGCTGGCCGTCTCGCTGGCCCCGGTGGACTGCCCCGCCACGAAGAGGCCGGGACGCAGATGGGGAGGCAAGGGCGGACGGAGCAGCAGGTTGGCGACCCCGTAGAAGTCACCGCCAAAGGAATACGGCGTCGTCCCGGCGCAGAGCCCGACGACGACCTCCGCGAACTCGCGGACCCGCTGATATCGCTCGTCGTGGCTCAATTCCTCATCGAGCGCCTCGAGGTCCCTGAGTGACGTCCCCGCGACCAGGTTGAGATAACACCGTCGATGGTAGAGCGTCGCGATGGCCGAGATGAACCGCGCCACGGTGAAGGGGTGCATGTAGATGGGATTGACCGCCACCAGGGGGCTCAGCTTCGGATGCGCGCGGACCAGCTCCTGCGCGAGGAACCAGGGCTCCACCGTCACGTCGTTGCCCGTATAGATGAGCGTGCCGGTGAAGCCCGCATGCTCCGTGAGCTCGAAGGTGCGCTTCGCCTGTCCATGGAAGGCTCCGAGCTCCGCGCTGCGAGGGCAGGTCGTGAAGACTTTGATCGGCATCGAAATTCCTATCCGATGGATGGCGTTGTGGCAGTGTGTCCGACTGCGAATGACACGGTCAACGAGGGGACGGATGAAGAAGGCGGACACGCAACGTAAGGTCGTCCGTCTGGGATTCGTGGCGGACCAGGTTCATGACTTGATGGGAGAGCGACCCAGACGTCTGGAGACGTTGCAGCAAGGACTGCGGGCCCGGGTGCTTCGCTGTCATCTGCGCGGGGGCCGGAGTGTCATCGTCAAGGCGTCCACGGAAGTGACGCAGACGGGGCGCCGGGAATGGGAGGCGTTGCGCTTCCTGTCCGCCCGCGCGCCGTCCCTCGCGCCCCGCCTGCTCGGGCGCTCGAAAGACAGACGTCTGGTCATCATGGAGGACCTGAAGGGGGAGACGTTGGCGCGTCTGCTCGAAAGGGAGAGCGAGTCGGGAGCGCGCAAGCCGCTCGTGAGCATCGCGGAGCGTCTGGGGCATTTCCATGGCCAGCAGGTGACGCGACTCGATTCGCTCCCGCGCTCGCTCCGGGGCGAATACCTTCAGCAGGCGAAGGACTGTGTGTCCCTGCAGGGACGGGTGCTGGGCCTGCTGGAGCGCGCCGGGGTGAAGCCCTCGCCGGGGTTCGATGGGGCCTGGCAGGAGCTGGTGGAGCGCATGGGCTCTCCGGGGGCCTTCCTGACGGTGACACACGGCGACCTCGCTCCCTCGAATGTCCTGCTCACCCCGGCGGGCCCACGTCTGCTGGACTTCGAGTACACCGGCGCCCGTAGCGCGCTCTATGACGTGATGTTCTGGGAGTTCGTGGTGCCTTTTCCCCGCACCCTGGCCCGAGCGATGACCCGGGCCTACCGGACCGCCCTGGGGGCAGGCCTGCCCGAAGCCCGCGACGAGGCCCGCTTCCGCCAGGAGTTGGCGACGCTGAAGACCCATCGCTTCTACTGGTGGCTGACGTTTCGCCTGGCGGAAGCGCTGGCGGGCGCGGATGCCCACTGGGTCCCCGGGTGGCGCCTTCGGCCCGCCTATCTGTTCTATCTTCAGAATTTCCTCACCACCTCTCGGAGCCTCGGTGTGGAGGGGCCCCTGACACGGACCGCTCGGGCGCTGGCGACCCGGTTGCGTGAACAATGGGTGGACCGCGCGGGTTACCCAGACCACTTCCTGCCTGCCCCCTCGCTCCAGGGCCGGCGAGGCTGACCTCGCGTCAGTTCGTCCTTCCCTTGATGGGCACCGACACGGAGAAGGTCGGCCCATCAATCACGACGCAGTGGAACCACCCCACGGGATTGAGCAGGACTTCTCCTGGAGCCAGCTCCACCTCCAGCCGCCGGGCCCGCTTGAACTTCGTATGGACTTCCAGCCGGGGCTTCAGCGGCTCCACCCAGCAGTTCTGGAAGGAATTGTAAGCTGTCACTGGATAGAGATTGTCGCGCTCCAGAGGTGAGTACATGAGCACCCGCTTGCGCCCGAGCAATTGGATGAGCAGCCCATTGACGGGGTCCCTGTGGAGGCCGGTGACGGCCTGACTGCTGTCGGAGGCCCCCGCCCAGAGCTGAGGGGCGCCGAGCGGCAGCGCGCCGTTCTGGGCGAAGGCCAGACGGAAGGCGCCGAGGAACGCGGGCGGCAGCATGCACCCCTCGCTGTACGTGGGGCCGCCTGCCTGGCGTGCGAGCACGTGGCCCATGAATTCCGAGAGGGGCAGGGCCCGGCCCAGGGACTGGGGCTCGATATGGATGCCGCTGACCTGCTGGGCCAGGGCCTCCCAACTGCCAGGAAGACAGTGGTCCAGCAGTCCCGTGGCGACCAGGGGGCGGCTGGCGTCCACGGCGGCCCGTATCACTGCCACCGAGGGACGATGCACACGCTCGATGGAGGTCACGGCCGGGTGACGGCCCGCGCGTTGCTCGGCGGCTTCATAGACAGCCTTCACCTCGGGGGAAGGACGCAGCAATGCCTGTCCCATCCGCGTGACGAGCAAGGGGTTTCCCTCATAACGAATACCGCCGTGGATGCGGCGATCTCTCAGGTCGATGGACCGGGCTTCCTTGATCAACAGGTTGGCAATCTCATCCGGAACCCAGACAGTGGCATCCGCGGGCCGAGGTGAGTCCTCCCGCACCTCGATGCCATGCGGTCCCAGATGCAGTTGCAGTCGATGCCCCGACGCCTCATCCCCGATGATGATCTGACACACCTCCCCGTTGCCCGGGTAACCGGTCAGTCCCCAGGACAGCTCCCGGGCGAGGTCTCTGCTCAGTTGCTCGGCGGGACGTGGCTCTGCGGTCATCATGGTGCGCTCCCTGCGCTGCACTCCATAACGATAACGCTGACGACGGTGGCGCGGGTTCCGGGGAAATAGAGACGTCTTCGCGTATACCTTGGAATTTTAGAAAAACAAGAGCAGTCATCTACTGGCAGTGAGGGGGTTGTGATATGTGCACGGCCGCCAGATGTTGGAAGCCGTTGGCGTGGCGTCGGGGTGGGAACGTCTGTTCATACGTACTTCCCCGGGGTGAGTGGTGTCTGTCTTCAAGCGGCGGGAAACACTTATGGACAGTGTCACCGTAAAAAGCCGTCTCGATGCACTCAGCACCGAAAAACGTGAACTCTTCCAGCGGAGGTTGAGAGAGCACCACCGACGGCTCGCCGGAACCCCCGAGGCCCCTCCTGTCGAGGAGCCCGCCAGGCTCGCCGCGCGTGTGGAC
The DNA here is from genome assembly GCF_013336725.1 of Myxococcus sp. CA040A. Taxonomy (NCBI): domain Bacteria; kingdom Pseudomonadati; phylum Myxococcota; class Myxococcia; order Myxococcales; family Myxococcaceae; genus Myxococcus; species Myxococcus sp. CA040A. The sequence goes on from NZ_JABUMR010000002.1 coordinate 733,280, forward strand.
GTGACTCGCTCGTTGCAGTTCAGCCTGTTCTTCTTCTCGAGCAGCGCGGCGTCGGATGACCCCCGGAAGTACGAGCTGCTGTTGCGTTGCGTGGAGCTGGCCGAGGCGGAGGGCCTGCACGCCATCTGGACGCCCGAGCGGCACTTCGTCGACTTCGGCTCTTTATTCCCCAATCCCGCGGTGCTCGGGGCGGCGCTGGCGGCGCGGACGTCTCGGATTGGGATTCGCGCCGGGAGCGTGGCGGTGCCACTGCATGACCCGCTGCGAGTCGTGGAGGAGTGGAGCGTCGTCGACAATCTGTCTGGAGGTCGGGTCGGCATCTCGCTGGCATCAGGCTGGCACCCGGATGACTTCGTCCTGGCCCCGGACGCCTTCGCGGAGCGGCATCGCCATACGGCGGAGGCCGTCGCGCTGCTGCGCTCCGCGTGGCGAGGCGAGCCGGTGCGACGCGCCAACGGCCTTCAGCAGATGGTGGAGGTGACGCCGCGCCCCCGGCCGCTCCAGCGGGAGCTGCCCCTGTGGCTGACCGTCGTGCGGTCGGGCGGCTTCGCGCATGCGTCACGGCTGGGGCTCAACGTCCTCACGGGCTTGATGGACCTGGACGTCGAGGAGCTGGGGCGGTGCGTCTCCGAGTACCGCCGTGACTTCAGCGGAGAGGGGCCGCCCCGCGTCACCCTCACGGTCCACACCCACGTGCGGCCCGAGCCGGGGAGGGCGCGAGCGGCGGCCCATGGCCCCCTGCGGTCCTACCTCCGCTCGTTCATCCATACGAGCCGCAACTCCCTGATGGCCCAGCCCGAGGCCCGCGCGGCGGTCGAGGGGCTCACGGCGCTGGACGAGGAGGCAATCATGTCTCGCATCACCGACCGCTATCTGGAGTCCCGGTCATTGATTGGCACTCCCGAGGAGTGCGCGGGCTTCGTGGACCGCCTCTCCCTGGCGGGGGTGGACGAAGTCGCATGTCTCGTCGACTTCGGCATGCCGGGCGACGAGGTCTTCGAGGGGCTCACGCACCTGTTGCGCGTGCGTGACGAGGCGGAGCGCCGACGGGAGGCCTCACCGTGAGCCGCGCCCTGCTCATCGTTCCGCACTTCTGGGACCCCATCTGCGTGCCGCTGGGCGTGAGCGCGCTCAAGGCCTACGCGGAGCGCTTTGGCCACGAAGTCTCGCTGTTCGACTTCAACACCGTCCCGGAGGTCTTCTCCGTCCAGCGGGCCTACTTCGACGAGCTGGAGCGCCAGTTCCCGGAGTGGCGTCGCTGGAACGCGGAGCGCAACGCCACGGACCTGCTGGCGATGCACCAGATTGTCTACCTCTACGGGCGCGCGCGCCCCGACTACCGGGAGCTGGTGGCGGAGGTGCTGAACGTCACCGCGGCGCCACTGGACACGGTGGTCCCCCGGCTGAAGACGGCGCCGTTCGACGCCCTCTTCGCGAAGCTGTACGCCAGGGTCGGCTCCATCTTCCAGAACCTGGTGGAGACCACGCGCCCGGAGGTCATCGGCTGCTCGCTCTTCAACTCCACGTGGGCGGCGACGCTGTTCCTGCTGCGCCGGGCGAAGGCGCTCATGAAGGGAGGGCGGACCGTCGTGGGGGGCCCCGGGCCCATCATGGGCATCGCGTCGAGCGCGGCGGAGGTCGCCGCGTTCCATTCCGCGCACGACTTCATCGACTACTACGTCATTGGCGAAGGCGAGAAGCACTTCGTCTCCATCCTGGACCAGCCGGACCTGCCGCCCGGCATCCTCGGAGGAGAGGTGGCGCGTCTGCGCGCGGGAGGGCCACGGCAGGACTTCCAACTCGCGGAGCTGCCGGACCCGGACTACGGACACCTGGAGGTGTCGCGCTACCTCCAGCTCTCCGCGGCGTCGTCGCGCGGCTGCCCGTTCGAGTGCTCCTTCTGCGCGGAGACCGTCTTCTGGAAGGGCTACCGCAAGCTGCCGACGGACAGGCTCGCGGACCAGATGGTCATGCTCTCGCAGCGGTACCGGAAGGACTCCTTCTACCTCTGTGACTCGCTGTCGAACCCCATCCTGGATGGGTTGTCCCAGGCGCTCATCCAGCGCGGCGCGAAGCTCCACTTCGACTGCTACGTGCGCGCGGACCGCACCTGCCTGGACGCGGAGAAGGCGGCCCGCTGGCGCGACGCGGGGCTGTTCCGTGCGCGGCTGGGATTGGAGTCCGCCAGCCAGCGCATCCTCGATGAGATGGTGAAGAAGACCGACCCGCCGACGATGGCTCGCGCGCTCAAGGCGCTGAGCGACGCGGGCGTGCGCACCAGCACGCTGTGGATTGCCGGCTACCCGGGGGAGACGCTCTCCGAGTTCAACGACACGCTGACGTTCCTCCGGGAGAACCGGACGAACATCTACGACGCCGACGCGTGGCTCTTCCAGTACCACCCCAAGGGCCTGGCGGGTTCGTCGACCCGGCTCAAGGACTCCGGCGCGTCCAGGCCCCGGTTCGGCTCCGAGCTCAGCAAGCTGACGCGGGTGGAGGCCTCCATGGTCGATGACGGGCTGTCCCCCGGGGACCGGCTCGAACGCCTGGAGCGCTTCGTGGCGACCATGCAGGAGCTGGAGATTCCCAACCCCTACTCACTCACGCAGTGGCGCTCGGCCGATGCCCGCTGGGAGGCCCTTGGTCACGAGGCCCGGTGGAGCGTGCTCGGTGGCGGCGTGGAGGCGACCCGATGAACGACACCCCGCGCAATGCGAGTGGCTGGCCTCCGGAGCCTGGAGTCATCGACCCGTGCGAGCTGCTGGCCCGGCGCGCCGTGGAGCGTCCGGGCGAGGTCGCCTACGTGTTCATGGGCGCGGACGGCGCCGAGCAGCACTGCACCTGGACGGACCTGGACTTGCGCGCCCGGCCCATCGCGGCCCGGCTCATCGCGGCGGGTGCGCAGCGGGCCCTGCTCATCGATGAGCCGCGCATCGAGCTGCTCGTCGCCCTGGTGGCCTGCATGCAGGCCGGCGTCGCCGCGATTCCCGTTCCGCCTCCGCGTGGCCGTCGCGCGCGCGAACGCCTGGCCGTGGTGTTGATGGATGCCCTGCCGGAGGCCGTGCTCGGTGTGTCCACGATGCGGCAGGCGGACCCCGAGGGCGTGAAGCTGCTGCCCCCGTGGATCGACACCGACACGGTGGCGGAGGCGTTGCCCGCGGAGGCGTATCGCAGGCCGTTCGACCCGGACCGCATCGCCCTGGTCCAGTACACCAGCGGGTCGACCTCCGAGCCGCGCGGGGTGCTCATCGACTATCGCAACCTGAGCGCCCAGGAGCGTGCCATCCGCGAGGCGTTCGGCCACCGTCCCGACTCGCGCGTCGTCACGTGGCTGCCGCCCTACCACGACATGGGGCTTATCGGCGGCCTGCTCCAGCCGCTCTACGCGGGCCTGCCGTGTCTCTGGTTCTCGCCGCCCGTGTTCCTGGCGGACCCCGTGCTGTGGCTGCGCGCCATCAGTCGCTTCCGCGGCACGACGAGCGGAGGCCCCGACTTCGCCTACGAGCTCTGTGTCCGGCGCATCCAGGACGAGCAGCTCCAGGGCGTGGACCTGTCGAGCTGGGAGGTGGCCTTCAACGGCAGCGAGCCCGTGCGTGCGGAGACGTTGGACCGGTTCGCCCAGCGCTTCGCCCGTCATGGCTTCCGGCGTGAAGCGTTCCTGCCGTGCTACGGGCTCGCCGAGGCCACGCTGATGGTGTCGGGCAAGCCGCCCGCGCTGGCGCCGACCTCGCTGCGCCTGGAGCGCGACACGCTGGAGGAGGGCCGTGCCGTCCGCTCGAGCGAGAGCGATGGACGACAGGTCACGCTGACGGGCTGTGGTCGACCCGTGCCCGGCATGGAGGTGAAGGTCGTTGACCCGGAACACCGACGGCCGTGCTCCCAGGGCGTCGTGGGAGAGGTCTGGGTCTCGGGCCCCTCCGTCGTCCGGGGCTACCTGGGCCATGAGGACGCGGAGGAGCTGTCCGCGCGTCTGCCAGGGGATGACCGACGCTATCTGCGCACCGGTGACCTGGGCTTCCACGACAAGCAGGGCGAGCTGTTCATCGTGGGGCGCCTCAAGGACCTCATCATCGTCCGGGGACAGAACCACCACCCGGAGGACCTGGAGCGCACGGTACAGACTGCGTTTCCGCCGCTGCGTCCCGCGTGTGGCGCGGCCTTCAGTGTCGAGAGCGAAGGAGAAGAGGCGGTCATCCTCGTTCATGAGATCGACCCCGTGGCGCTGGAAGAGGATGGGGGCGCGGGCCTGCTGGAGCGCATCGTCGAGCGCACGGGACAGGACCATGGCGTCCGGTTGCGCGAGGTGGTCTTCGTCAAGCCGGGTTCCCTGCCGCGCACCACCAGCGGGAAGATTCGTCGCCGCGAGGTCCGCCGGCGCTTCCTGGAGGGCGCGCTCACGCGGTTGAGCACCGCGCCGGTGGTGGCACCGGAGCCGGTGGAAATTGTCGACGCGGAGATCCGCCGCATCCTCGACTGCTTCGCCTCGGTGCTTCCGGGGAAGGGGCGCGGGGCGCGGGCTGACTCGGACTTCTTCAGCCTGGGCGGTGACTCGCTCTCCGCGCACGAGCTGCTGGCGCGGGTGCGGCAGGAGACGGGGGTGCGGCTCGACGTCGCGGACCTTTTCACTGCGTCCACGCCGCGCCAGCTCGCCGCGAAGTTGGAGGAGCGTCGGCGGTTGGAGATGACTCCGGGTGAGCGGCTGGAGCCCGGTGCCTTGTCTCCGGCGCAGCAGCGCATCTGGTTCGCGGAGCAGCTGCGGCCGGGACATGCCTTCTACCATGTGGGCTTGCGCCTGGAGCTTGGCGCCGACGTGACGGTGCCACGGCTCGAACAGGCCCTGGCTCGGCTCGCGGCGGGTCAGCCCGCGCTGCGCGCGTCCATCGACGTGGTGGACGGTGCTCCCCGACAGCGAGTGGCGGCGAGGGGGACGGTGCCGCTCTCCACCCTGAAGTGTCAGGGCGAGGATGAACTCGATGCCCTCGCGCGGGAGGAGGTCTCGACGCCGTTCGACCTCGCGGGGCCGCTGGCGCGTGCGCTCCTCGTCTACAGTGGGGCTCCCTCGGCGGGCTCCGTTGGGACGCGACAGACGTTGATCTTCACCATCCATCACATCGTCTGTGATGGCTGGGGAGGCCGACAGGCGGTGACCGGACTCATCGAGGAGTTGAGCGCCTCCGTCAGCGAGGTCCGGCCTCGAACCGAGCTGGACTCCGCGTACCTGACCGCGTGCGCGGAGGCCGCCACTCGCGCCGCGCGCTCGGGAGCATCGGGAGCCACGTGGTGGCGCGGGGTCCTCGGTGGCGCTCCGGAGGCGATGCCGCTGCCCATCGACCGGGAGCGACCGGCGGCGATGCGGGGCAGGGGGGCGCGATGCGGCACGGTGCTGGACCGCGTCACCTGGGCGCGCGTGGTGTCGGCGGCCGAGCAGGCCCGCGTCACGCCCTTCATCGTGCTCGCGTCCGCGCTCGCGGCGGTGCTGCGGACCGTCTCGGGCCGGAGCGACGTGGTGTTCGGCACCGTCATCGCGCAGCCTCCGGGTGGCGAGGCGGCCCGACTCATGGGCTGTCACCTCAACTTCCTGCCCCTGCGCGTGGCCCTGCCGGAGGGGCTCGCGTTGCGTGAGTTGGTGGAGCGCGTGAAGGGCGTCTTCTCCGGAGCGCTGGCCCACTCGGAGTTCCCCTTCGAGGAGATGGTCCGCGCCGTCAACCCTCGCAGGGACTTGCGTGGCAACCCGCTCTACAACGTCGGGCTCTGGTACCACGACCTGCTGTCGGTGCTTCCCGACGCGGTGCGCGCCCAGGCCTCCGTGGTGGACACGCAGACCGCGGAGTTGGATCTGCGGCTCATCGCCACGCCCGGCGCGGACGGTGTGCTCGACCTGTCACTGGAATACGCCAGTGAGCTGTTCCGGGAGTCGACGGCCCGGCGGCTTCTTGACGGCTATGTACGTGCGCTCGGTGCCGTGCTCTCGACGCCGGAGCAGGTCGTCCAGGAGCTGGACCGGGAACTGTCCGCTGTCGTTCCCAGGGCGGTGGCCCGGCGCATCGCCATCGCCGCCAACTTCACCATCGAGCCCGTGGCCGAGTCGCTCGAACACTGGGCGGCGCGGCTCGCGTTCCCGCTCTCCGTCGAGTTCGGGGCTTATGACCAGATTGAACAGCAGTTGCTCGACGCCGACAGTCCCCTCCGCGCCGGTTCGGGGACTCTGGGTGTCATCGTGGTGGATGCCGACGCCTGGGTGACGGCGGACGGCCAGTTCGGCCGGGTCTCCGCGTTCGCCTCCGTGGTGGAGGGGTTGGACCTGAGCGGCGCGGACCTGCTCGTCGCCGTCTGCCCGGCCCCGGATAATCCCACGCCAGCACGGGCCGCCGGGATTGCTCGCGCGCGGGAGGTCCTGCTCGGGTTGTCCCAGGTGAACCGCGCCGTCGCGGTGCTCGACCTGTCGTCGCTGGGCCAGCACTACGGCGTCACGCGAGAGCGTGAGCCCTATCTGGACGAACTGGGCCGCGTGCCGTTCATCGAGGACTGGTTCGCCGCGCTGGGCACCGTCTTGTTCCGACAGGTTCGTGGCCGTGCGCGTCCGCCCAGGAAGGTGCTCGTCCTGGATTGCGACCACACCCTCTGGGATGGCGAGTGCGGAGGCGAAGGAGGACTCCGCGTTCCTCCGAACAAGCAGGCCCTGCAGCGCACAGCGCGCCGGCTGGCCTCCGAGGGCACCGTGGTGTGTCTGTGCAGCAAGAACATCGACGCGGACGTGGCGGCCGCCTTCTCCCACGCCGACATGGTGCTCACGCCGCGCGACGTCACCGCCCGTCGTGTGAACTGGCGACCCAAGTCCGAGAACCTCCAGAGCCTGGCCGAGGAACTCGACCTGGGCCTGGACGCGTTCGTCATGGTGGATGACGACCCGGCGGTCTGCGCGGAGATCTCCGCCGCGTGTCCCGAGGTCACCGTGGTGCAGCTCCCCTCGGACGAGGCGGCTCAGGCCATGGTGCTGGAGCACCTCTGGGAGCTGGACCGGCCCGCTGTCACCGCCGAGGACCGGGTGCGCGGTGAGCGCTATCGGGAAGAGGCCCACCGCCGCGAGCTTCGTCAGCGCGCGCCCAGCCTGTCCGCGTTCCTGGCGGAGCTCTCCGTTCGTGTGAACTTCCGCCCGGCGGAGGAGGCCGATGTCGCGCGCGTCGCCCAGCTCTTCGCTCGCACCAACCAGTTCAACCTGTCCGCGACCCGGTACGACGAGTCCCAGGTCGCCGCGTTCGTTCGCGACGGCGCACCCGAGTGCTGGGTCGTCGAGGTGGAGGACCGCTTCGGCGCCTACGGCTTGACGGGCGCGCTCGTCACCGCGCAGGGGGCGAACACGCTGGAGGTCCAGGCCATGGCGCTGAGCTGCCGTGTGCTGGGGCGCGGCGTGGAGGGGAAGCTCCTCGCGGAGCTCCAGTCCCTGGCGCGGCGTCGGAGTCTTGGCGCGCTGCGCTTCAACTACCAGCGGACGGTGCGCAACGAGCCAGCGATGGCCTTCCTGGCGGGCCTGGGCGGTGTGCTCGACGGGGACGCGGGTACTTGGGAGGTGCCGCTGGATGCGGTCCTCTCCGAAGCTCCCCAGGCGCCCCACGCTGCCCCACCGCGAGCGGCTGTCGATGACCGGGGCAGCGGCTTCGCGGGCATTCCCGTCCCCGTGGCCGAGCGGAGCACCTCGGCGGCCATCCTCCAGGCGATGCGACAGACGTCCACCGCCCGGCCCGATTCGGCGGGCGCGTACGTGGCGCCGGACGGGTCGGTGGAAGAGCGCATCGCGGAGATCTTCCGCATCGTCCTGCGAGTCGACCGCGTGGGCGCCCATGACAACTTCTTCGCGCTGGGTGGCCACTCGCTGCTGGCGCTCAAGGTGCTCTGGCACATGCATCGGGACTTCGGAATCGATGTCGCGTTGAACCGGCTCCACGATGCGCCCACGGTGGCCGGGCTGGCTGACGCCGTCGTGGAGACGCTCATCAAGCTCGACGCGGATGGAGTCCTTGGCGACGCCGTACGGCAGCAGGGAGACGCCCGCCCATGAACGACCTCAACCAGCGTCTTCGCGGGCTGTCGCCCGAGCGTATCGCCGAGCTGGCCCGCACCCTGCGTAAGGCGGAGGCCACGCCCACGCGCACGCCCGTCCTCTCTGGCGCCCAGCGTCGCATCTGGTTCGTGGACCGCGCCCTGGGGCGCACGAGCACGTTCAACAACGCCGCCGCCCTGCGGGTCCGAGGTCCGCTCAACCTGACGGCCCTCCAGCGCGCGCTCGACATCGTCGTCCAGCGCTACGCCATCCTTCGCACCGCCTACGAGGAACAGGAGGGCACCTGTGTTCCGAAGGTGGTCGACGCCCCCTTGGTGCTGGAAGTGCACGACCTGGGGGCGCTGCCTGCTGGTGAGCGGGAGGCGGCGGCCGACGAACTCGCGCGGGGGGCCGCTCGGCTCCCGTTCGACCTGAGCCGGGGGCAGGTGGTGCGCGCGCTCGCCGTCGTGGTGGCGCCTGAGGAGCACCTGCTGGTGCTCGTCGTGCATCACATCGCCTTCGACGCCTGGTCTCGCGGCATTCTGCTCGACGACCTCACCGCCGCCTATGAGGCCGAACTCGACGGGAGGCCCGCGTGTCTCTCTCCCGCCGAGGACTACGGGGCCTATGTCGCGCGCGCCCTGGCGGAGCCGTCGCCCGAAAGGCGCGAAGCGCTGGAGCGCTACTGGGCACCCCTCGTGGGGGCACTTCCCGCGTCCCCCCTGGCGCACCTCGCTCGCGCGGGGCGGTCCGGGGATGACCGTGCTGAGACGCTCGTCCTCTCTCTTCCCACAGGACTGCGGAGACAGATCGACGACGTCGCGCGCCAGCATCGGACGACGCCGTTCGTCGTGCTCCTGTCCGCTTTCGAAGTCGTCTTGCACCGGCTGGGGGCGCAGGACGACGTCGCGGTCATCACGTCCTTCGCCGCGCGTGAGCGCGCCGATTCGATGCGCGTCGTCGGCAACCTGGTGGACACGCTGCTGCTGCGGCTCCAGGCCGGAGAGGACCTGTCTGTCTCGAAGCTCATCGCCCGGGTGGGCGAGGTGACCCAGGGCGCGCTCGCGCACAGGGACCTCTCTTTCGACCGCGTCGTCGCGCTGGCGGGAGAGCGCCCGGATGTGAGGACGCATCCGCTGTCGCAGGTGGCCTTCGTGCACGACGGTGCTCCGGTAGGCGCGGCTCGCCTGGGGCGTGCCCGGGTGGACTTGCGCGTCGTCCATCCCGGACAGTCGCCCTTCGACCTCTTCCTGCGGGTCCATCCCCAGGAGTCAGAACTCGCGGTGACCGCGGAGTTCCGCACCGCGGTGCTGGACGCGGCCACGGTCGACGCCATCCTGGGGATGTTCCTGCGGGCCCTCGTCGCCTTGGTCGAGCCGGGAGACCTCACGGTCGGCACCGTGCCGCTGCTCTCCGAGGAGGAGCGTCGCCACCAGTTGACGCGCCTGCGCGGGCCGGAGCAGCCCTTTCCGGAAGAGCCCAACGTCGGCGCACGCTTCACCCGCGTGGCGCGCCAGCATCCGGACGTGGTGGCGCTCCGGGCAGGGGAGCGCTCCTTCACGTACCAGGAGCTGCTCGAACGGGCCTCGCGTCTCGCGCATCACCTGCATGCCTATGGCGCGCGCCCGGGTGTCCGCATCGCGCTCTATCTGACGCGCGACCCCGAGCTCATCGTCGCGATGCTGGCCACGCAGTTGGTGGGCGGGGCCTATGTGTCCTTCGACGTCAACCTGCCCACCGAGCGCATCGCCGCGCTGGTCGAGGACGCGACGCCGGGTCTGGTGGTGACGACGTCGGCCCTGGTGGATGGCCTGCCCGTGACGCTGATGTCCCCCATCGTCATGCTCGATGACGAGTCCCGCGCCATCTCCGCTCGCCCCTCCACTCCACCTGACGCGGCCTTCGGTCCCGAGGCGCCTTCGTACCTGGTCTATACGTCCGGCTCGACGGGACGTCCGAAGGCCATCGAGGTCGCCCACGGCGGGTTGCTCAACCTGGCGCAGTGGCAGGCCCGTTACTTCGGCATCCGTCCTGGCAGCGTCGTCTCGCAGTTCTCCGGAGTGAGCTTCGACGCCATCGTCGGTGAGACGGCCATGGCGCTGCTCAATGGCGGGACGCTCGTGATGATTCCGGACGAGCGGCGCACGCCCGAGGCCTTCGCGGACGTGCTCGTCCAGGATGCCGTCGACGTCGCGGTGGTGGTGCCCTCGTTCCTCGCCCGGGTGGACCCGTCGCTCGTGCCCGCGCGACTCGAAAGCTGGCTCGTGGTGGTGGGGGAGGCGTTTCCTCCCGCGCTGGTCCAGCGGTGGATGGGACGCCGCAGGCTGTGCAACGCCTACGGCCCGGCCGAGTACACCGTGTACTCCACGGCGCATGACCTGGGAGAGAGCTTCGACGAGACGTCAGGCACGGTTCCCATCGGCCTGCCGCTCGACAACTCCCGGGCCTATGTCCTGGATGCGCGGGGCGAGCCCGTGCCCTGCGGTGTCCGGGGCGAGCTCTACCTGTCCGGCCCGGGCGTCGCGATGGGCTACTTCGGGCGTCCGGACATCACCTCCGAGCGGTTCCTCCCGAATCCGTTCGTGGACGAGCTTCCTCCTCCGGTCGACCTGGACCATCCGGCCGCGGTGCACGCCGTCGAGTCCTTCATCACCTCGCGCCCCGGAACGCCCATCGAAGCGGCGTCTCTGCGACGTCGCTGCCTGGACCCGGAGGCCTTCGACCCGATGGTGCAGGGGCTCCCCGAGGACATCGTCCAGCGCACGCGCGAACTCGCCGCGGGACTGGCGGACGAAGCGAACCGACATGGCTTCCTCCGTTATCTCGCGGAGGGCTCGCATGACCTGGTCAACGGTCGAGGTCTGGAGGAGCCGGTGCTCGCGCATCTGCTCGGCGTCGCCGGCTTCCAGGGCCTCAAGGGCACGGACCTGGGCTTCGGCGGGGGAGAGGTGCTCGACACCCTGCGGGCGGCGGGTGCGGACGTCACGGGCGTGGACATTGGCCCTTGGCAGGTGCATCGCGCCCGGCTGAGGGGCCACCGGGTCGTCCAGGCGCATGTGGATACGCCCATGGCGCGCTTCTCCTCGGACACGGGCCTGGTGCCCGGCTCGCTGGACTTCGCGCTCTCCTCGTTGGTGCTGGACCGCGTGGCACATCCGCGCGAGTTCCTGCGCAACCTCGTGGAGGTGCTGCGCCCGGGCGGACGATTCTCACTCCAGCTCTTGCTGCCGCACCGGGCGTTCGATTCGCCCGATGTGTTTCCGGCGCTCGTGTACACGGACGCGAGCCTTCGCTGTGTGCAAGAGGGCGCACCGGAGGCCCAGCTCCGACAACTGGCGGGGGTGCTGTCCGAGGTCGGTTGCGTCGACCTGCACGTCTACCAGATTCCCTACGCCATCGCGACGAGTGACGGCGTGGAGCGCTTCACGCTCTGGTGCGTGGCGGGGCAGCGGGCGCGTGTCCCGAGCCTCCAGCGTCACGAGCGCATGTACCGCACCGGAGACCTCGTCTCGCTCCGTCCGGACGGAGCGCTCATCTTCCACGGTCGCGTGGATGGCCAGCTCAAGATTCGCGGCGCACGGGTCGAACCCGCGGAGGTCGAGGCCGCGCTCATTCGTGAGCCCCTGGTCGCCCATGCCGTCGTGGCCGCGCGTCCCGTGGGGCAGGGGGGCGCCGAGGGGCTCGTCGCCTGGTGTGTCCCCACGGAGCGCGAACTCGTCGTCGATGGGCCGCGCGCCGTCGCGCTGAAGGACGCGCTCCTCGCTCGATGCACGCGTGAGCTGCCGAGCTGGATGGTGCCCACGGCCATCGTGCTCGTGGAGGAGCTGCCCCGGTCCCCGAGCGGGAAGATAGACCGCGCGCGCCTGACGGTGCCCGAGCGCATGGACTCCGACCGGACCCCGGAGGCTCCACGCAACGAGCGGGAACGTGCGATTGCTCGCGCGTGGTGCGACGTGCTGGGCCAGCGCGAGGTCGGCATCGATGAGTCCATCTTCGAGCTGGGCGGAGACTCCATTCTCATCGTCCGGGTGATTGCCCGTCTGCGCGCGGAGAACATCCGCCTGGAGGTCATCGACTTCTTCGAGAACCCGACCATCCGTCGGCTCGCGGCCAGGGTGGGGGACTTCCAGCAGGTCGCGCCCGCCTCGGGAGCCGCTCCGCTGACGCCCATCCAGCGCTGGCTCCTCGAACAAGGCGGCGGAGGCATTCCGAAATGGGCGACCCAGTCCGTCGTCCTGGCGCTCCAGCCAGGAGTCGACACGGCGCGGCTGGTCCAGGCGCTGAACGCCGTCATCGCCGCGCATGATGTCCTGCACTCCCGCATCGACGTTGGCGCGGGCCTGATTCACGTCCTCCCGCCGGACGCACTCCCCAGGCTCACCGGACTGCCGGTCGCCCCGGGGGCCGACGAAGCGCGCGCCCTGCTGACGCGGGCCTTGGAGCCACTGGAAGGCCGCATGCTGGCGGCGGGGCTCGTGCCTTCTTCCCGCCCGGACGAAGGTGGGGACCTGGTCCTCGTCGTCCACCACCTCGCGGTAGACGCGGTGTCCTGGCCCACGCTCTGCGAGGACCTGCTCGCCGCATATGACGCCCTCACGAAGGGGCACGAGCCCGCGTTGCCGTCCTCGACGCCGTACGTGGAGTGGGCCCGTCAGCTCGTGGCCCGCGCGAAGGACCCGGCGTGGCTCGCGGAGGCGGACCACTGGCGCGAGCAGCTGACGGGCGTAAGCGTGGCACTGCCGCCCTCGCCCGTGGCTGGCAACGCGGTCCTCCAGTTGAGTGAAGCGGAGACCGAGCAGGTGCTTCACGTCGCCCGGCGCGTCGGGGCTTCACCGCTGGCTGTGTTGTATGCGGCCCTGGCCCGACTGCTCTCGGAGGCCACGGGGACCGCTCGGGTCCTCATCGATGTGGAAGGGCACGGCCGTTCTTCGCCCGGACTCGACACATCGCGGACCGTGGGGTGGTTCACCGCGCTGTATCCCGTGGCCGTGCAGGTGGACCCCCGGCGCGCACGGGTGGATCAGCTCAGGTCCGCCGTCGCCGCACTCCGGAGCGTTCCCTCCGGTGGCGTGGGTTATCTGCTGCTGCGCCATCTGGCCGAGGACCCGGAGCTTCGGGGTCGACTCGGGGCGGCGCGAGCGCTCGCCGTCGTCAACTACCTGGGGCGCATCGCCAGCGTCGAGCCGAAGGGCATCCTGCGGAGCCTGCGCGACTTCAGGGGGGAGAGCCCTCCGACGCCGTCGTCCGCGCCCTATCCCCTGGCGCTGGACGCGGCGCTCGTCGAGGGTGGCCTGGAGCTGCGTCTCACTCGCGCGGATGGTGCACCGGGGGGCTCCGCCACGACGGTGCTGGAGGGGCTCGCCCGGGAGCTGCGCGCGCTGCTGGCGGAGGCCCGCGCGATTCCCGAGGTGGCGCTCGACCTGACGCCTCCAGAGATTCCGCTGTCGCGGCTCGCGGAGCTGGTCCGGGAGAGAGGCGCGCCAGACCTCTTCCCCCTCACCCCCATGCAGCGGGGCATGCTCTTCCACGTCCGCGCGGCGCCGGACTCCGGGGTCTACGAGAATCAGATGCGCTTCCGGCTCCGGGGCGCGCTGGACGTGGAACGCTACCGTGCGGCCTGGGCGAGCGTCCTCGCGCGGCACGCGGCCCTCCGGGTCAGCTTCGAGTTCCGAGACCTGGCCGAGCCGCTCCAGCTCGTTCATCGGCACGTCGAAGCGCCGCTCGCCGTCCTCGACCTGCGTCCGATCCCCGAGTCCGAGCGCGCGGTGGCCGCCGCCGAGTACGCCACCCGAGAGCGCGTCGCATCGTTCGACCTGGAGCGTGCGCCGCTCGCGCGCATGTCGCTGCTGCGACACGAAGACGAGGCCTGGGAGGTGCTCTGGACCTTCCACCACCTCATCGTCGACGGCTGGGCGGTGACCACCGTCGTCGAGGATCTACTGCGGACGTACGCCGGTGCATCGCTGGAAGGCAGCGGTGTCTCGGATGCCTTCCAGCAGTTGCTCGCGCGCCAGTCCTCCGAACGCCCGGACCTGCCGTCGCGACCGCGCACGCGTGCGTTCTGGGCCAGCACCCTCGCGGGGGCCCAGCCGTCGGACCCGCTGGGGCTCGGACCAGTCGGCAACCCGGGTGAGCTGCTGCGCGAGCACGGGCAGGTGTCCCTGCAACTGGACGTCGAGGAGACGGCGCGCATCGTCGCGGGGGCGCGTCGACACGAAATCACCCTTGGGACCTTGCTGCAGGCGGGCTGGAGCCTGGTGCTCGCGCGCTTCGCCCGCTCGTCCGAAGTGGTGTTCGGACTGACGGTCTCCGGTCGCCCCACGGACCTTCCGGGGGTGGACCGCGCCGTGGGGTTGTTCGTCAACACGGTGCCGGTGCGCGTGCGCGTCCCCGACACGGAGGCTCCAGGCGTCTGGCTGTCGGCCTTCCAGCGTGAGGCCCTGGCTCGGGGTCCCTATGAAGGGACGTCGCTCTCGGAGATTCAGCGCTGGAGTCAGCTCCGCGCCACGGAGTCACTCTTCAACCACGTGGTCCTCATCGAGAACTTCCCCGTCCAGCATGCCCTGCGCGCGCTCTCCTCGGAGCTCACGCTGGAGGGGGTGGATGTGGTGCAGCGCTCCCACTATCCCGCCACGCTGGTCATCATCCCGGGGGAACGACTGGAGCTCCAACTCGCCTGGGACCCCACGCGCATGTCCGAGGCCCGCGCCCGGTCCGTCCTCGGCTCCCTGCGCCGCGCCCTCGTGGGACTTGTCGACGCGTCGCTCACCCGCGTCGGAGACCTGGCGCTCGCCGACGGCGGGTCCGTCCTATCCATGCCCCGGGCCGCGGCCTATCGCGAGACCACGGTCCACCGTGCCTTCGAGGCACGTGTGCGTCGGAGTCCCGATGCGACGGCGCTCCTCCAAGAGCAGACCTCGGTCAGCTTCGCGCGACTGGATGCGTGGGCGAACCGCCTCGCCCATGCGCTGGTGAAGCGAGGCGTGGGCCCGGAGGTCCCCGTGGGCCTCTTCATCGGCCGCTCGATTCAATCCGTCGTCGGCATCCTGGCGACGCTCAAGGCGGGGGGCGCGTATGTGCCGCTGGACCCGTCGTATCCGCGCAAGCGCATCGAACAGATGCTCACGGCGGCGAAGCCTCCTGTCGTCCTCACGGTGGGTCGGCTCGCGGACCGCATTCCGGACGAGGCCCGGCAACTGACCGCCGAGCTGATCGACGTGGACGCCTTCGCCACGGGCGAGCCGCTGTCCGCGCCAGACGTCGAGGTCTTCGCGGACGGCCTCGCATACATCCTTTTCACGTCGGGCTCCACGGGACGTCCCAAGGGCGTCATGGGCACGCACCGGGCCACGCTCGCAGTCACGGCCTGGCGCGAGGTGACCTTCCCCTACCGTGCGGACGAGGTGTGCTGCCAGAAGACGCCCCTCAGCTTCGGGGACTCGCTTCAGGAGATCGTCGGCCCGCTGCTGGCGGGTGTCCCCCAGGTCATCCTCTCGGACGACGCGCTGAAGGACCCTCACGTGTTCGTGGAGGAGCTGGCGCGCCACCGTGTCACGCGAATCATCATCGTCCCTTCGCTGCTCGCGGCTGTCGTCCGGGTGCGCGCGCCGTTGGAGGAGCGACTGGGCTCCCTGTCGCTGTGGATTGCCAGTGGTGAGGCGCTCCCCTCGGAGGTCGTCCGCCAGTTCCGCGAGCGGCTCCCCTCGGCTCGGCTGATCAACCTGTACGGTGCCTCTGAGATTGCCTGTGACGACACCTGGACGGAGGTCGACGACACGGGGCGCGCACCGCCCATCGGTCGCCCCATCTCGGGCAGCAGCGCGGCGCTCTTGGATTCACGCATGCGTCCGGTGCCAACGGGGGCCCTCAGTGAGCTGTACGTCGGAGGCGAGGTCGTCAACCGCGGCTATCTGGATGACCCCGCTCGCACGGCGGCGACGTTCCTCCCGGACCCCTCGGGTGACGGTGGCCGCGTCTTCCGCACCGGAGACCTCAGCCGCCTCGATGACGATGGCTCGCTGACCTACCTGGGGCGAGCGGACCAGCAGGTCAGTGTCCGGGGTGCGCGCGTGGAGGTCGCCGAAATCGAGGCGGCCCTGGATGGGTGCCCTGGCGTGGCGGCCTCGGCGGTCATCTTCGACGAGCAGCACCAGCGCCTCACCGCCTTCGTCATGCCTGACGAGCGCGAGCAATGGCTGCGGGGAGGGCGCCTGCACACGCTGCCCAACGGGCTGGCGGTCTTCGAGCATCAGCGCTCGGAGTCCGACTACCTCTTCACGGAGATGTTCGGTCAGGACGCCATCGCCCTGGGACTTCCGGATGACGCGGTCGTCATGGACGTCGGCGCGAACATCGGCCTCTTCTCTCTCTTCTCGCACTATGCCGCGCAGCGAACCCTCATCGTCGCCGTGGAGCCCGCGGACGAGCTTCGTCGGTTGCTGGAGCAGAACCTGCGACTGCATGCCTGCGAGGCCACCGTCATCGGCGCGGCGCTGGCGGAGGCACCGGGCCGGCGGACCTTCACCTTCTACCCGGGGGCCAGCGTGCAGTCCGGGCTCTTCCCGGACCAGGCGTGGGATGCGCTCATCTTCCGCTCGGGGGCGGAGTCCGTGGGGCGCGAGGTGGGCGCGGTGCTGCCCTCGGAGGCGCTGGACAGGTTGTCGGAGGCGCGCTTCGTCGGACGCGCGACGGAGGTGGAGGTCACCACCGTCTCCGCCTTGATGGAGCGGCTATCCCTGCCCCGGGTGCATCTGCTCAAGGTGGATGTCGAGCGCGCGGAGATCGACGTGCTGCGAGGCATCGAGCCCCAGCACTGGGAGCGCATCGACCAGCTCCTGATTGAGGTCGAGGAGCGCGGAGGGAGCCGGGCCCAGGTCGAAGCCCTCATCCCCAAGACGTTCGAGCTGCGCTGGATTCCGCACCGCTATCTGTCCAAGGCGGAGCTGTGGATGCTCCATGCGTGGCGCAAGGCGTGCCCACTTCCGGCGCCGCGTGCGTCGCGTCCGATGCCACCACCTCCTGCCCCCGCCGACCTGTCGGAGAAGGCGCTGCGGACGTGGGTGGGCGGCGCGCTGCCCGCGTACATGGTTCCCGCGCGCTTCGCCGTGGTGGAGCAGCTTCCCCGAACGCCGAGCGGGAAGCTGGACCGCAGGGCGCTGGAGGCGGCGGTCATCCCCGATGTGGACGCAGAGGCTCCGCTGGATGCCGTGGAGGAGCGCATCGTCCAGACGTGGTGCAAGGTGCTCGGGCGCGAACGGGTGGGGCGCGAGCAGAACTTCTTCGACCTGGGCGGGCACTCCCTGCTCATGCTGGAGGTCTTCGACCGCCTCGAGGTGGCCGAGCTTGGGCTGACCGTCGCCGACCTGTACCAGTACCCCACGGTGGCCACGCTGGGCGCCTTCCTGCGCAACGGGGCCCCGTCGGCCGCTCCCGGTGCCGCGCTGGGCGAGCGGGGCCGACGACGCCGCGAGAGACGCCGCACCCGCGCCACGTCGGCCGAGCCCTCCACCCAGGACGACCATGACCTCTGAGACCGCCATCGCGGTGGTAGGCGCCGCCTGCCGTTTCCCGGGCGCACGCGACCTGGACGCCTACTGGGACCTGCTCCTCTCCGGACGCACCGGCTTCCAGCGCATCGCCCGCGAGGCGGCCGAGAAGTCGCTCCTCAAGGGCATCCATCCCGGTGCCCCTGATTGGGTGGGCGTCTGCGCACCGCTCGACGAGGTGGACTGCTTCGACGCGAGGTTGTTTGGCTACTCACCCCGCGAGGCCCAGGTGATGGACCCGCAGCAGCGGGTGATGCTCGAGTGCGCGCACGCGGCGCTCGACGACGCGGCCATCACCCCGGCCTCGGTCGAGCATGCGGTGGGCGTCTTCATCGCGTCCACCGCGAGCGGCTACCTGCTGGAGAACCTGGCGGCGACCAACGCCCGGGATGAAGTCGGCGTGGACACGATTGCCATCCACAACAACGCCGACTTCCTGCCCACGTCCATCTCCTACAAGTTGGACCTGCGCGGTCCGAGCTGCGCGGTGCAGACGGCCTGCTCCGGCTCCCTGGTCTCGGTGCATCTGGCCTGTCGCGCGCTGCTGGATGGCGAGTGCGACGTGGCGCTCGCGGGAGGCGTGTCCGTCCGGCTTCCGCAGCACGCGGGCTACCACGCGGCCACGGGGGGCGTGATGTCGCCCACCGGCCAGTGCCGGCCCTATGCCAGCGACGCGGATGGCACCCTGTTCGGCAGCGGTGCGGGCGTCGTGGTGCTTCAACGGCTGGATGACGCGCTCGCCCGAGGCAGTCGCATCCTGGGTGTCATCGCGGGCTCGGCGGTGAACAACGATGGCCACGGCAAGGCGGGCTTCACCGCGCCCTCTCAAGCAGGACAGCGCGCCGTCATCGCGGACGCACTCGCGGCGGCGGGGTTCGTGCCCTCGGACATCAGCTACCTGGAGGGGCACGGCACCGCCACGAGGCTCGGGGATGAAATCGAGCTGCGCGCGCTGCGGGATGTCTTCGGACAGTCGGCGCGAAGGACGCCCCTCCTGCTCGGCTCCTGCAAGGGCAACGTGGGCCACGCGGAGTCGGCGGCCGGCATCGCCGGGTTGCTCAAGGCGCTCCTGATGCTGCGGCACCGCCGGATTCCCCTGACGCTGGGGGGCACGGATTCGCCGCTCACGGTGGCCAGCGAGCGCGTGCTGCGCGTGCCTCGTCAAGCCATGGTCTGGGAGCGAGGCAGTGAGCCGCTTCGCGCGGGCGTGAGCTCCTTTGGCATTGGCGGGACGAACGCGCACGTCGTCCTGGAAGAACCGCCGGAGGCGCGCGCAACTGTCGCGGAGCTGAGGCCGCGTCCTCGCCTGGTGTCGCTCAGCGCGGCGACGTCCGAGGCCGCGACGGCTTCGGCGGAGCGACTGGCGAGCGTGCTCGAGTCCGACACCGAGCTGCCCCTGGCGGACGTCGCCTACACCCTGCATGTGGGGCGACGAGAGCTGCCGTACCGGTTGGATGTCGTCGGGAACACGCCCTCCGCCGTCGCCGCGAAGCTGCGCGCCGCGAAGCCGTTGGCTCCATCGCCCGGAGGACCGCCGCGCGTGGCGTTCCTGTTCCCGGGACAGGGGGGCGAAGTGGCGGCGATGACGCGGCAGCTTCGTCGGGACCTGCCGCTGTTCCGGAAGACGTTCGACAACCTCGCGGGGCACCTGGAGCGGCGCGGCGGTCCCAACCTGTTGGCCTTGAGCGCCGAGGAGCGCGAGCACGACACGGACGTGCTCCAGCCCCTCCTGTTCCTGACCTCTCACGCACTGTCGGAGACGCTGCGCGCCGTGGGTGTGGTGCCGGACGTGGTGCTCGGGCACAGCCTGGGCGAGTGGAACGCCGCGGTGACGAGCGGCACGGTGGATGTTCGCGTCGCGCTCGAGGCCGTGGCCGCGCGCGGGCGACTGATGGTCAGCACCCAGCCTGGAGGAATGGTCGCGGTGTCGCTGGGAGAAGAGGCGGTGCTGGAGCGCCTGATTCCGGGACTCGCGCTCGCGGGGGTGAATGGCCGCGCGGCCACCGTGGTCTCCGGCCCGGAGGTCGCGCTGGCCGGGTTCTGCGAGGGACTGGACCGGTTGGGCATCCCCTGGCAACGGCTGCGCACGAAGCGCGCCTTCCACTCGGCGCTGATGGAGCCCATCCTCGGAGGGCTGCGAGACGCCCTGGCGCCCATCCGCTTCGCGCCGCCGAGCATCCCGTTCATCTCCTCCACCTCGGGAGCGCGCGTGGGGGAGGGCGCGCAGGGGAGAGGCGACGACTGGGTCCAACAGGTGCGCAGGCCCGTGCGCTTCGTGGACGCGCTGGGCACTCTCAAGGGGCTCATGGGGCAGGGCAGTGGTCCCTTGCTGGCCCTGGAAGTAGGGCCGGGGCGCGCGCTGTCCAGCGCCGCGAAGCAGTACGACCGGGATGCCTTCGTGCCGGTCGCGTGCTGCGCGAGTCCGGAGCGGGATGCGCTGAACCAGGTCCTGGAGGCCATCGGCCGACTCCGCTCTCAGGGGCGCTCCGTCCACCTGGAGAAGCTCTACGACGGCGAGCCACGTCGGCGCGTCCCACTGCCGGCCTATCCGTTCGCGAGGACGTCGTACTGGCTGGAGTCGTCCGCGACGCCTCAGGTGGAGCCTTCCGCCGGGCGCGGGGTGCCTACCGTCGCGCCCGCGAATGCGTCCCGGGCGCTCTCCACGCGGCTGGTCTCGTGGCAGCAGGTCCAGTCCGCGGCCCCCGCTGGGACGGCCGTGACACCCGAGCTGGCGTGGGTGGCGCAGACGCCCTGGCTGGCGCTCGTGCGAGACCAGGACTCGAGTCGGCGCTTCATCGCCGCGCTCCGTGAGCAGGGCCACGCGGTGGTGGAGGTCGTTCCAGGTCGCGGGTTCGAGCGGCTCGACGACCACCGCTTCGTCGTGCGCGCGGGCGTGGATGAAGACCTGCGGCGCGTGGTCGACAGCGTCTCATCACGCGGTGGCCTCCCGGCGCGCGCCCTGCATCTGTGGGGTGTGGGGCCGGTGAGCGCGGACGAGCGGGACCGCTGCTTCCGAGGGCTGCTCAGCCTCATCCGCGTCCTGGGACGGCGACCCCATGAGCGGGGGACTCGCATCTTCACCCTCACCGAGCAGGCGCACGACGTCGTGGGAACGGAGACGGTGCTGCCCGAGCGGGCGATGCTCGGTCCGCTGTCGCTCATCGCGAGCCAGGAGATCGCGGGGCTGTGGGGAGCCCACTTCGACTGTGACTCGCTCGACACCGCGAGCAAGGCGCTGCTCGACGAGGTGCTGGGCGCCACGCCTCGACCGATGTTGGCCTTCCGCGGCCATCACGTGTGGACCCGAGTCCATCCCCACGTCGAGCCGCCGTCGACCGAGCGCCCCTCGCTCCTGCGCAAGGACGGGGTGTATCTCATCACCGGCGGCACGGGGCGCTTCGGCTCCATCGTGGCGCGCATGCTCCTCGACCGGTGGAACGCCACCGTCTACGCCCTGGCGCGCGGCAGGTCGCGTGAGCTGCCGGTCGACCCACGGGTCCACGTGGTCCAGGCGGACGTGACGGACATGGCGGCGGTGACGCGCGTCGTCCAGGACATCGTTGGACGGCATGGGCGGCTGCACGGGGTCTTCCACGCGGCGGGAGTCATCCGGGATGAGACCCACTGCGCGCTGCTGGAGCTCACCCCCGAGCGCTGTGAGGAACAACTGGCGCCTCGGGTGGACGGCGTGCGGGCCCTGACGCGCGCGCTCGAGGGCGTGGACGTCGACTTCCGCCTGACGACATCGTCGATGTCCCCCATCCTCGGTGGGCTCGGACTGGGCGCGTACGGCGCGGCGAATGGCTACGTGGATGCCTTCGTCCAGGCGGCGCCACCAGAGGCCCGCTGGAGGGCCATCCACTGGGAGGGGTGGCACCGGGGGACGCAACCGTCGACCTGGTCGGACGGCATCGCCGCGAATCAGCGCAATCGCATGCTCGCGGACGACGAACTCGCACAGGTGCTCGACCAGGTCCTGCGCGCCCCAGAGCTCCGGCGGGTGGTCGTCACCCGGGATGACCTGGAGGACCGCGTGCGCCAATGGGTCCGCGTGGCGGAGCTTCCGACGGCGCCGGGCTCCACGGTGGCCTCGAGCACCCCGGGAACTCCACCTGGTGGCGCGGACATCTCCACCGCGCTCGCCGGAATCGTCCATGCGTTGTTGGGCGTGGAGGCGGGACCCACCGAGGACTTGTTCGAGCTGGGAGCCAACTCGCTCACCGCCGTGCAGCTCTTGGCCCGCGTGAGGACGACCTTCCAGGTGGACCTGCCGCTGCGCGTGCTCTTCGAGGGGCCGACCATTGCCCAACTCTCGCTGGCGCTCGCGGTGGCCACGGGAGCGGAGGTGGAGGACCCGGAGTTCGCGCGGCTCCTCGCGGAGATCGAATCGCTCTCCGAGGACGAAGCGCGCGCCCAGCTTCAGCAACCCGAGCCATCCCGAGGTGCAAGGTGAGGATGCCCAGCAGCGAGACGTCCGGCCTCGAGCGTGTCTCCCGCGCGGAGCGGCTGCAGCTCTCCTACGGTCAGCAGCGCCTCTGGTTCATCGACCGCATCGCGCCCGGCAATCCCATCTACAACGAGCCCCTGGTCGTGCTGGAGCTTCGCGGGCGCTTGGACGTGGTGGCGGTGCGGCGCGCGGTGGACCACCTGCTCGCACGTCACGAGGTGCTCAGGACGGTCATCGCGGAGACAGCCGGTGAGCCGAGCCTGCGCATCCTGGAGCCACGGCCCGCGGAGCTGGAGGTCCTCGACTTCCGCTCGCCCTCCGAAGAGGAGACGGACGGACGGCTTCGCGAGGTGTTGGACGCGGAGGCCACGCGTTCGTTCGACCTGTCGCGAGGTCCCCTCATCCGCTTCTCGCTCGTGTGGACCGCCGAGGAGCGCCACGTGCTCGTCGTGGCCTCGCACCACATCGTGTCCGACGGTTGGTCGGTGCGCGTGCTGCTGCGGGAGCTGGCGACGTTGTATGGCGACGCGGTTCGTGGCCGGCCGCTGGGGGCCGGGCTGCCCGTGCTGGACGTCCAGTACGCCGACTACGCGGCCTGGCAGCGGCGACGGCTCGAGCGAGGGGAGCTGGCGGAGGAGGAGCGCTACTGGGTGTCCCGGCTGCGGGGGGCACCCATGCAACTGGACTGGCCAACGGACCGGCAGAGACCTCGCGTGTCGCGGCTGGACGGTGCCTATGTCGCGGGCCAGCTCTCGACGGCGAGCCTGGACCGCCTGCGCGCCGAAGCAGGGGCCGCGCTTCGAGACGACTCCGGCCCCGTCACGCGGTTCATGGCGCTGCTCGCGGCGTGGTTGCTCATCCTGCACCGTCGCAGTGGCAGCCTGGATATCTCGGTGGGCTCGGCCGTGGCGGGTCGCATGCGCAAGGACCTGGAGCCGCTCATCGGCTTTTTCGTCAACGTCCTGGTGTTGAGGACGGACCTCTCGGGCAACCCGAGCCTGCTCACGCTGTTGGCGCGAGTGCGGGAGACGGTGCTCGGCGCGCTCGAACACCAGGAGCTTCCGTTCGACCGCCTGGTGGAGCAGCTCCAGCCAGAGCGACACGACAGTCGGCAGCCGCTGGTGAATGTGTTCTTCGCGTACCA
Organism: Myxococcus sp. CA040A; assembly: GCF_013336725.1. Lineage (NCBI taxonomy): Bacteria > Pseudomonadati > Myxococcota > Myxococcia > Myxococcales > Myxococcaceae > Myxococcus > Myxococcus sp. CA040A. The sequence continues at coordinate 756,454 of NZ_JABUMR010000002.1, forward strand.
CAACTTCAGCGCGGAGCGGCACGTCGTGGAGGGGCTGGAGTTGCGCCGGCTGCGCTACGAGCGCGCGGGCTCCAAGTTCGACGTCGCGCTCCTGGCGGTGGAGAGCGAGGAGGACGCGCGGACCTTGACGCTCCAGCTCTGGTACGACCCGGAGCTCTACGGCGAGGAGACGATGCGCGCCGCCCTGGAGGAGGTCTGCCGGGCGGTGGAGGGACTGGGCGCGGAGAGTCTCGGCCGGAGGTTGATGGCGCTCGACGCCATCCTGGAGCCTCCGCGCGACGGCCCATGTGAGCAGGAATTCCGTTGGTAGGTGGCCGGAAGCCTGGGGTGAGCGACATGACAGTGACACTTCGTGATGGTGCCCTCGATGGGCGCCTGGCGGCGTTCGTCCGTGAGCATGGAACGGGCGAGGAGACGGTGCTCCTCGCGGCGTGGCTGGCGACCCTCGCGACCGCGAGGCCGGAGCACGCGTCCCGCTGCCTGGTGGAAGGGCCGAGCCGCTCCGTGCTGGTGGCCTGTCCTCCGGTGACGCGAGAGGCTTTCGTGGACCTGGTGGTGCGAGTCCACCGGGCGCTGCGCCGTGGCTCGGCCTCCCCCGCGCAAGACCCCGCGTCCGTGGCGCGCGTGCGGCTGGTCCCCATGGGCGGCGAGGTGACGACGACCGTGCCTTCCGGCGCGATTCCCGAGCTGGTCATCCGGAGGACCGGGGAAGGGCTCGCGCTCGAAGGACGCGGAGATGGCGGCGCCAGTCTGGCGCGCTCGGCCCGAGCGGTGCTGGACGCGGCCCTGAAGGACCCGATGCGGGACTGGGCGCGACTGCCCCTGCTCGACGCGCAGATGCTGGAGGCCCTCAAGCACGCGACGCGGGGCGAGGTCCCCGCCGAAGGTGTGGGCGAGGACTGCCTGACGGCCTTCTCGGCGATGGTGGCGGCGCATCCGGAGGCGGTGGCGTTGGCCCATGGCGAGCGCGCGTGGACGTATGCGGAGGTGGATGGCGCGGTGAGGCGGTTGGGCTACGCCTTGTGGCAACAAGGGGTGCTCGGGCAGGTGGTGGGCGTGCTGGTGGAGGACCCGATGGACCTGGTGGTGGCGCCGCTGGCGGTGCTCGCGGCCGGTGGGACCTTCGCGATGCTGGATGCCCGCGTGCCCGCGCAGCGCACCGCCAGCCTGCTGGAGACGGTGCGGGCCTCGCTCGTGGTGACCCGTGGCGCACTGCTGCCCGAGGACCTGGCGCCGAGGGTGCGGCGGTTGGCATTGGAGACGGTGGACCCCGAGCGCCCCGCGTTGCGGGGGCCGTTGTTCGCGGAGCCGCTGCTGCCAGCCTGCTTGTCCCTCACCAGTGGAACCACGGGGACTCCGCGCGCGGCGATGGTGACGCGGGGTGGGCTGCTGTGGCTCGCGCACGCCATGCATCGGGTGGCGGGTGGTGGGCAGTGCGCGTTGCACGTGGGCTCGGTCGCCTTCGATGCGTTTCTCTACAACCTGTCGCTGACGCTGTTCCGTGGGGGGACGCTCGTCTTCGCGGGCGCTCACGTGGACCCGGCGGTGATGGTGGAGACGGCCCGTCGCTGGCGGGTGGACCACATCTGCGCGGTGCCCTCCATCCTGCGATTGGTCGACGCGGAGGCGCTCTGCGACGACCGCTGGCCCGTGGTGATGTCGGTGGGCGAGGCGTGCCCGCCGGAGCTCGCGGAGCGTTTCGTCGGACGCGCTCGCTTCGTCAATGCCTACGGGCCGACGGAGACGACGGTGTGCAGCCACATGCACGTCGTGGACGACGTCGAGGAGTTGGGCACGCAGGTGCCCATCGGCCTGCCGCTGGCGGGGGTGACGGGCGTGGTGGTGGACGCGTGGGTGCGGCCCCTGCCGTCGGGGGTGGAGGGGGAGTTGCTCATCGGCGGTGTCGGCGTGGGCCTTGGTTATCACCTCGCGCCCGCGGAGACGGCGGAGCGCTTCGTCCCGGATCCGCTGGGGCCTCCTGGCTCGCGGGCCTTCCGTTCAGGGGACAGGGCGGTCCTGCTGGCGGATGGTCGTGTCTTGCTGCGAGGGCGCGCGGACCGGCAGGTAAAGGTGCGCGGCGCGCGGGTCGACCTGGGCGAGGTGGATGGCGTCCTCGGACGACATCCGAGCGTGGCGGAGGTGTGCACGGCGGCGCGAGCGACCTCGGGCGGCGAGACGCGGCTGGTGACGTACGCGGTGGACCGACGGGAGTACCGCAGGCCCGAGCTGGAGCGGGAGCGGGTGGACCGGTGGCTGTTGGCCTTCGAGCAGGCCCTGAAGTCGGAGCCCCGTCCCGACGAGGAGTTCGCTGGTTGGTCCAGCGCGGTGACGGGAGAGGCGATGCCGCGCGAGGTGATGCGCGAGTGGCTGGCCGCGACGTGCGCGCGAATCCTGGAGCGCCGGCCGCGCCGGGTGTTGGAGATCGGCTGCGGAACGGGAGCCATCCTCGAACACGTGGCTCCGGTGTGTGAGGAGTACTGGGCCACGGATGTCTCGCCGGTGTCGCTGGAGACGGCGGCGGCGCGAGCCCGACGCGTGGGAGCGGCGGGGCGCACGCGGTTGCTGTTGCGGAAGGCGGAGGAGGGCGGATACGCCGAGGGGCGCTTCGATGTCGTCGTCGTGAACTCGGTGGTGCAGTACTTCCCGAGCGCGGCGTACCTGGTGGACGTGCTGCGCCATGCGGTGGCCGCGACACGGCCCGGCGGGGTTGTCTACGTGGGGGACGTGCGACACCTGGGTCTCCATGCGGACTTCCAGCGGCATGTCGCGCTGTCGCGGGCGGCCGGACAGACGTCATTGGAGGATTTGGAGCGACAGGCGAGCCGGGCCGCGCAGCTCGAAGAGGAGCTGCTCGTCGATCCACGCTTCTTCCAGGTGTTGGCGCGAGAGCTCCCCCGGCTCTCGGGAGTGCGCCTGTTGGTGCGAGGCGGGGCGACAGCGAATGAGCTGAATCAGTTCCGATACGACGCGGTGCTGCACGTGGGCGCCCCTGGGGAGACGGTGCCCCTCCTGGAGGTCTCCTGGGAGCCCGGGCAGGGTCTGGAGCACTGGCTGAGCACCGGCACGCTTCCGCTGCGTGTCGTGGGGATTCCGAACGCGCGGCTGGTGACTGTCCTGGAGCGGACCTCCGTCCTGGCCCAGGGCGCGCGCGCGGAACGCACGGTGGAGGAGCTGCGCGGGGTTTCGCCTCGGCGTCGAGAGGCCGTGGACCCCGAGCACCTGCTGGCGGAGGCGGCGGCGCTGGGGCTGACCGCGGAGTGCCGACTGCGCGTCGAGGACGTGGCGCGCTTCGACCTGGTGCTGGGCCTGCCCCAGTCGCCACTGGCTCCGGATGCTCCGGTGCTGTTGCCGGTGACGCTCGAACAGTGGACTCACGAGCCGCTCCGAGCGGAGCGGGCGGAGGCGCTCGTCCGCGACCTCACGAGTTTCTCGGCCAGCGAGCTGGCGCCCTGGATGCGTCCCTCGGACGTCCGGGTGGTGCCCGAGTTGCCGCGAACCTCCAGCGGAAAGGTCAACCTCACGGCCCTGTCCGCCTGGGAGCCCGCGCGTGACGAAGACGGCCCCGCGCCCGCCACTCCGAGCGGCGGGGGGACCGTGGGGACCTTGCTGCGAGGCATCTGGGAAGACCTGCTGGAGCGACGGCTTCCGGACGAAAGCGCGAGCTTCTTCGGCTTGGGCGGCCACTCGCTGATGGCGGTGCGATTGATGGCGCGCATCAACGCCGCGCTTCAGGTGCACCTGCCGGTCTCCGCCCTCTTCGAGACGCCCATCTTCCGCGACATGGCGGCGCGCATCGAGCGGCTCCGGAGTGAAGGGGCGGGAGCTGACGCGCTGGTGGTGGAGCGGGCGCCGGAGGCGGAGCACTACCCGATGTCCACCGCGCAAGCGCGCGTCTGGTTCCTCGAACAGCTCCTGCCCGGGAAGGCCACGTACCACATCCCCATCGCGCTCAGGCTTCGGGGACCGCTGGACGTGGGTGCGTTGCGGCGGGCACTCCATTCGCTGGTGGAGCGACATGAGCCGCTCCGCGCCCGGTTCGGTGCGGTGGGCGGACGCCCTGTGCAGTGGTTCGACGTGCGACGCCCGGTGGAGCTGCCGCTGCTTCCGTTCGAGGAGATGTCGGCGGAGGAGCTGGAGGACTGGATTCGCGCGTACTCGCAGCGGCCGTTCTCCCTGGCGGAGGGGCCGTGTGTGCGCGCGGCGCTCTTGGGCTTGGGGGAACTCGAGCATGTGCTCGTCATCGTCTTCCACCATCTGGTGGCGGATGGCTGGTCCATGCGAGTGCTCACCAGCGACCTGACGGCGCTGTACGGCGCGGCGGTCTCCGGTGAGGCGTCGCCGCTGCGTCCGCTGGAGCTTCAGTACCGCGACTACGCGGTGGCACAGCAGCAGTGGGTCGACTCGCCGGGGATGCGGACCCAACTGGACCAGTGGCTGGACACGTTGCGCGGTCAGCAGCCCGTGGAGACGCTGGCGAGCAGGCCGAGACCGTCGCGCAGGAGCGGCGCGGGCGATGTGGTGCTCAGCCAGCTCTCCGCGCCGCTCGTCGAGAAGCTGCGCAGGCTGGCCCGGAGTCAGGACTGCACGCTGTTCATGGTGCTGCTGGGGGGCTTCGCGGCCCTGGTCTCACGGCACTCGCGGGACCATGACTTGACGTTGGGGACCCCGGTCTCCAACCGCGTGGACCCGAAGCTGGACGCGCTGGTGGGCTTCTTCACCAACACCCTGGCGCTGCGCGTGCAAGTGGACGTGACGCGGTCCGGGGTGGAGCTGCTGCGACGGGTGAGGGAGGCGTCGGTTGCGGCGTTTGATCGTCAGGCGGTGCCGTTCGACCGCATCGTCGAGAAGCTCAAGCCCGTTCGAGACTTGTCGACGACTCCCATCTTCCAACTGTGGTTCGCGTTCCTGGAACTCCAGTTGATGGAGAGCGAGCACCAGGGACTGAAGCTGGAGTCCCTGGCGGTGAGGACGGCGGCGGCGGAGTTCGACCTGTCGCTCTCCATCACCTTGGAGGGCGCGCGGTTGTGCTGCTCGTTCTCGTACGCGACGGACCTCTTCGAGCGCGAGGAAGTCGAGTCCCTGGCGCGTCGATATGAGCGGTTGCTGGAGGGGCTGGCGGAGGATGCCTCGGTGACGGTGGCGGCGCTGCCGCTGCTGACGCCCGCGGAGCAGCGTGCCTTGGTGTCGCAGGGGGCGGGAGCCTCCGCGGGGCGGTACGAGAGCGTGGACCGGCGGTTGGCAGGACATGCGCGCACCCGTCCCGATTCCGTGGCCATCAGCGATGCGGGGGCGGCCTGGAGTTACGCACGCGTGGAAGCGGAGGCGAGCGCCATCGCGCAAGCGCTGCGAAGCGCGGTGGGGCTGGGTGGCCGTATCGGCATCCTCATGGGGCCCTCGGCGCGCACGGTGGTGACGGTGCTGGGGGCCCTGCGGGCCGGGGTGACCTTCGTCCTGTTGGACCCGTCCTATCCGATGGAGCGTCACCGCTTCATGGTGGAGGACGCGGGCCTGGGGCTCATCGTCAGCGACGTTGACGACGCGCGGGACCGGGTGGGGCCGGGCGTGGAGACCGTGTCGGTGGAGCACTTGCTGGCCCAGGCCGGAGACGCGGTGGTGGAGGCGGGGCTGCTCCCGGACGAGCTGCCCGCGTACCTTTGCTACACGTCGGGTTCTACAGGGCGGCCCAAGGGAGTGATGGTTCCTCGCGGCGCGCTGACCCAGTTGCTGGGGGCGATGGCGTCCCGCGTGGGTGCGACGGTGTCCACGCGGATGTTGGCGAACACCGCGCTGTCGTTCGACATCGCGCTGCTGGAGTTGTTGCTTCCCACCTTTGTCGGAGGGTGTGTCGTCGTCGCGACCCGGGGACCTCGGCTGGATGGCGAGCGTCTCAATGCGCTCCTGCGCGACGAGCGGGTGAACCTGGTCCAGGGCACTCCGTCCACGTGGCGGCTTCTCCTGGCCGCGGGCTTCGTGGGCGGCGAGGACCTGACGCTGCTCTGCGGAGGCGAGGCGTTGGAAGGTGAGCTGGCGGCGACGTTGCGACGCCACTGCGGGCGACTCTTCAACGTCTACGGCCCGACCGAGACGACCATCTGGTCGACGTTCCACGAGGCCGAAGCCCTGGGGTTGGGGCGTGAGCCCATCGGGCGACCGCTTCCCGGGACTCGCTGCAAGGTGCTGGATGCGACGTGGCGGCCTGTGCCGCCTGGAGCGCTGGGAGAGCTGTACATCGGCGGTGTCGGTGTCGCGCAGGGCTACACGGGACGGCCGATGGAGACGGCCATGCGTTTCGTGCCGGACCCGGACGGCCCCGCGGGCTCGCGGATGTACGCCACGGGCGATCTGGTCCGGATGGGTCTGGACGGGACGCTGGGCTTCCACGGCCGCGAGGACGCTCAGGTGAAGGTGCGGGGCCATCGCATCGAGCTGGCCGAAGTGGAAGCGGCGCTGAAGCAGGTGACTGGGGCGCGTGATGGGGTGGTCGTGGTCCGGGAGGACGTTCCCGGAGACAAGCGACTGGTGGGGTACGTGGTGGCGGACACGCTGCCCGACCTGGTGGCGGTGAAGGCGCTGCTGAGGACGAAGTTGCCGGAGTACATGGTGCCTTCGGTGCTGATTCGGTTGGAGTCCCTGCCGCTGACGCCGAACGCGAAGGTGGACCGCAAGGCGCTTCCCGCTCCGGAGTCGGTGGACGCCACGGAGTCGGCCTCGTACGTGGCGCCGAGGACTCCGACGGAGCAGGTCCTGGTGGGGCTGTGGGAGTCGCTCCTGGGGCAGCGGCGTGTCGGCATCCGGGACGACTTCTTCCAACTGGGTGGGCACTCGTTGCTGGCGACCCAGGTGGCGTCGCGAGTCCACGCCACGTTCGGGGTGAGTCTGTCGCTGCGGAGCATCTTCGAGTCCGCCACCGTGGAGACGTTGGCCGTGCTCGTGGAGCAGGCGCTCCGTTCCGAGCAGGGTGCTCTGCCGCCGCCGCTGCGGCCCGTATCGCGAAGCGAGCCGCTGCCGTTGTCGTATTCCCAGCAGCGACTGTGGTTCCTGGATCAGCTCCAGGCGGGATTGGACACGTACAACCTCCCCGCGGCGCTGCGAATCGAAGGCCCGTTGGTTGTGGAGGTGTTGGAGCGGAGCTTCTCGACGCTGGTGCGTCGCCACGAATCGTTGCGCACGACGTTCCGTGCGGGCGCGGGCGGTCCCGTTCAGGTCATCGCGGAGGGCGCGGAGTGGGTCCTCCAGCGAGAGGACGTGAGCGGGTTGCCGGAGGCGGAGCGTGAAGGCGCGGTGAAGCAGTGCATCGCGAAGGAAGCCCGGCGGCCGTTCGACCTGGAGTCAGGGCCACTTCTGCGGACGGTGATGGTGAAGCTGTCGGAGCGGGAGCACGTGCTGGTGCTGGTGATGCACCACATCGTGTCGGACGGCTGGTCGATGGGTGTGCTGGTGAGGGAAGTGGGCGCGCTCTACGAGGCGTACGCGAAGGGACAACTGTCTCCCTTGAGCGAGCTGCCGGTGCAGTACGCGGACTACGCGGTGTGGCAACGGGAGTGGTTGCAGGGGGCGGAGCTGGAGCGACAGCTCGCCTATTGGCGCAACCAACTGAAGGGCGCTCCGCGCGCATTGGAGCTCCCAACCGACCGGCCGAAGCCCGCGACTCAGACGTACCGAGGCGGCTTCGTGAAGGCGCTGTGGGGGAGTGCGCTCTGGAGGTCGGTGGAGGGACTCGGGAGGCGGGAGGGCGCTACGCCCTTCATGGTGTTGCTGGCCGCGTACCAGACGGTGCTGGGCAGGTACGCGGGTCAGGAAGACGTGTGCGTGGGCGCGCCCATCGCGGGAAGGACGCGGACGGAGACGGAGGGGCTGATCGGGTGCTTCGTCAACACGCTGGTCCTGCGGGGGCGGGTGAAGAGAGAGGAGACCTTCGCGGGGTTGGTGAAGCAGGTGCGGGAGACGACGCTGGGCGCTTACGCGCATCAGGACGTGCCGTTCGAGAAGCTGGTGGAAGAGTTGCAGCCTGAGAGGGACTTGAGTCGGAGCCCGCTCTTCCAGGTGACGTTGACGCTGCAGAACACGCCGGTGACGGAGCTGCGTCAGGAAGGACTGACGCTGAAGGGAATGCCGGCGGAGGGGACCACGTCGAAGTTCGACCTGTCGCTGGTGGTGGAGGAGGCGGAGGACGGAGTGGCGGTGGTGGCGAACTACAACAGTGACCTCTTCGAGAGGAGGACGGTGGAGGTGATGGTGGAGCACCTTCGGGTGCTGCTGGAGGCAGGAGTGGCGCGGCCGGAGGCGAGGCTGTGGACGCTGCCGATGCAGGGGGAAGAGGCGCGGCGAGTATTGGTGGAGGAGTGGAGCGGCCGACGCGTGGAGTACCCGCGAGAGGCAAGCCTGGCGTCACTCTTCGAGGAGCAGGTGAGGCGCAGTCCGGAAGCGGTGGCGGTGGAGTACGAGGGCGAGAGGCTGAGCTACGGAGAGCTGAACCGCCGAGCGAATCAGCTGGCGCACCACCTGAGAGGGATGGGGGTAGGCCCCGAGGTGAAGGTGGGGCTGTGCGTGG